>JBFWMA010000001.1:0-179229 GCA_050251875.1 Deferribacterales bacterium
GGTGTCCACTGGTAGATGTCGTTTCTGACGGGAACGGCGACCCCGAGGCTCTTTCTGTCGATGTATTTTATGGAGTCCTCATACTGAGGATTGGTGCTGAGAACAATGTTTCCGTGGCGGTCCACAAGAGTGAAATACGCATCGGAATCTTTTGTCAGGTTTATCATCATGTCTTTAATAGCTTGGAAATCAAGCGTTCCCTGGATGAATCCGAACATTTTTCCGTCCCTGTTCCTGATGGTTTTCACCAGAGCCACCGTGTTTTTCTGCGATCCTGTTATTCCGCTGTCGATTACGTCTGAGACATAGATATTTTTATCCGCAGCGGCAGAGAAGAAATTCTGATTGCTGAAATCCTTGTCTCTGATGCTGACGATTCTTCCGTTCTCTTTGGTATAGGTGGATACGGCTTTCAGCCCGGAATCCACTATGCTCATGTTTTTGAATCCGGATGTGGACTTGAGCACGCTTATCAGGTGTGTGTCTATGTGAAACTGGTCGTTGGCGTGGTAGATATCGTTTCCGGACAGAACCAGATCAGAGAGCAGCTCCTCTTTTTTGATTGATTCGTCAAAGAAGCCCACCATAGCCGTTGTAGTGGCGTTATATACTGTGTTCAGCCTGGAAGTCAGCTCGGCGGACATGTCGTCTCTGCTGTTTTTAACATTTATTATGATAAAGATTAGAGCGGGCAGTACGGCCGTCACCACCAGAATCTTGAAAAAGATATGCTTGATATATACCTGCTGGTATTTCCTGCCGGAAATTTTCATGACATAGTTTATCAGATGGAATATGGCGGAACCGATCAGGGCGTTCACTATCCCGTTGGTACTCTGTTTCAACATTATAAGCATGGTGTTGTTCAGGTTCATTCCCATTATCAGGTGGTAGGTGACGAATATTATGGCGAAACCGCAGGTGACCCAGTAGATCAGGTCGATCACTATGATATCGCCGGTTTTCTTTCGGAAGATGCTGACGAAGGCGGTCTCAGCGGTGAATATTATTATGGCGTACGGATGGTTCCATAGCACATAGGTGTAAAGAGACGCTATGAAAGCCGGGAGAATGGCATATCTGCCGATGTATTTGACAGCGAGCATGGCGAAGATGCTGCCGAAAAGAACATCGACATTGAAAAACAGCTCAACCCTGAAATAGTTTCCGGCGAAGCCGAGAATAGAAAAAATAAAAACAAAAAGCCAGAAAGTTATAGGCTTTTTTTCAGTAAATAAATCCGCACTCATAATGCGTCCCCGAATAAGAGTAATACATTGTATGTTACCATATGTCTGTTATAATGTTAGTATAAGTTTTGGTTACAGTATATACAAGGCTATTTTCTTTCAACCTGTAAAATCTATTTACAGATAAGAATAACGCTCCGCAGAGGATTACAATGACGGGATCATACATCGCTATAGCGTTTTTTTTCATTTTTACCCTGATATTCAGCAAAAAAGCCGGGCTGGATATGACGAAACAGATCAGTGTCGCCGGGGTTCGCTCAGTCGTTCAGATGTTTCTGATGGGAGTGGCTCTGGAATATATATTTAAACTGCAAAGCGTATGGCACGTCATATACTTCGCCGCTTTCATGTCGGTCTTCGCCGCATACACGGCGAAAGACAGGGTGAACGCCGAGTGCTCCTGCATGATGCGTGGTTTTCTTTCCATATACATCCCGTCCATGCTGGGGCTTCTGCCCGTTATTCTCAGCGGCGCCGTGCCTATCCAGATGAACTCTGTTCTGCCTGTGGCGGGTATGGTGGTGGGCAACTGCATGAACGCCTACAGCATCACAGTGGACAGGCTCCGGGCAGAGGCGAAGGCCAACCTGCCTACCATCAAAGGAATTCTGGCGCTGGGGCTTCCTATGGACACAGCGGCTAAAGACAGCGTGAATAATTCTATCAGGGCGGGCGTCAGACCTGTTCTGAACAACATAGCGTCTCTGGGCGTGGTTCTTCTGCCGGGGCTTGCGGCGGGACTTATCATGGCAGGGGTTTCTCCGCTGAAAGCTGTTGTGTATCAGCTCGTGGTGATGTATATGATTTTCGGAGTCAATTTTCTGACATCCTATATCGCCTGCCGTCTGTTCATGCTGGAGATGGTTAAGACAGCGGCGACAGAGGTTAGCGCATGACGCTTTTATATTTTCTTGATCTTCTGGGTACATTCGCTTTCGCCGTGAGCGGCGCTCTGGCGGGAGCCAGAAAAGAGCTGGACATATACGGAATCTGTTTTCTGGCGGTGGTGACCGCTGTTGGCGGCGGCACGGTGAGAGACACCATGCTGGGGCGCATCCCCCCGTTTCTGTTTAATGACCTGAACTATCTGTTTCTGTCGCTTCTGGCGGCGGTTATGGTCTTTCTCTTTCACAGCCATGTCAAAAAGAAATATAATCTGCTGGTGTGGATGGATGCTCTGGGACTGGGCGTTTTTAACGTTATCGGAATCAACATCGCCATGCACTGCGGGGTGGGATATATCGGCAGTATGATTTTCGGGGTTATGACAGGCACTCTGGGCGGGATGATGCGTGACGTTCTGATCGGCTCAACGCCTTTCGTTCTGACCAGCGAAGTTTACGCCTCGGCGTGTATAGCCGGCGGAGCGCTCTTCTGCGGTCTGGATTACGCCGGATTTCCTCCTGCGCCTAACACCGCTCTCAGCGCCGTGCTGGTCTTTTTCGTGCGCATGTATACCCTCAAGAGAGGGCTTCATCTGCCTAAAGTAAAATAGATTATCTGTTGTCCACAACTCTGACGGCTTTTCCGGCTGAGCGTTCCAGAGTTCCTATTTTCAGGAACTGAACGTCCACATGGAAGCCGAGGAAGTCATACAGCTTTGTCAGCAGTCTGTCTTTGTCCTCTTCTATCATTCCGGATGTCTCGACAGCCAGGGTAACATCGCCCTTCTCGTTCTTTTTGTCGAGAATAATGCGGTATTCCTCGCCTATATCGGTGAACTCCATCAGGATAGATTCTATCTGAGCGGGGTAGAAGTTGACCCCTTTCACTTTCAGCATGTCGTCTGTTCTGCCTTTGAGTCTTGCTACTTTTACAGTGTGCAGACCGCATTTGCAGGGTTCTCTGCTGATGATCTTTGTGATGTCACGGGTGCGGTAGCGGATTAGTGGCAGTCCCTCACGGGTGAGCGTGGTTACCACCATCTCTCCCTCCTGCCCGTCCGGCAGGGGTTCGCCTGTTTCGGGGTTGATTATCTCCACTATGTAGTGGTCGTCCCACACATGTATTCCGTCATGTTCGGTGCAGTCGATTCCCAGACCGACACCGCCTGTCTCTGTCATTCCTATTATGTCGAATGATTCTATGCCCATCTCTCTCTCGATGCGCTTTCTCATGCCGTCTGTCCAGGTTTCCGCGCCGAAGATTCCCACACGGAGCTTGGTCTTGCGAAAATCGAAATCTTCCTGTTTCGCCACTTCTATCAGTCTCATGGGATATGAGGCTATGGCGCAGAGGCATGTGGTCTCCAGATCTTTAATGAACTGAAGCTGGAGCATGGAGCGTCCGGCGCCCATGGGGATTATAAAACTTTTGAGCTTTTCAGCGCCGTAATGAAATCCGAATCCGCCGTTGAAAAGCCCGAAAGAGGGGGTGATCTGTACTATGTCGTCTGATGTCACTCCTGCTGTGGTGTAGCATCTCGCCATCATGTCGCCCCACTGGCTCACGTCTGATTCGGTCATGGGATTGATGATGGGGTGACCTGTTGTTCCGCTGGACATGTGCATGCGCATGCACTTTTTCGGATCGACACAGGCGAAGGCAAAGGGATAGCCTGTGCGCAGTATCTCTTTTGTCATGAAGGGCATTTTTGTCAGGTCTTCATATGATGTCACTCTGTCTGATTCATATCTGGACCAGTAAAAAGAGTTCGAGTTTTTTATATGATGAAGAGTGGTTCCCAGCTTAAGAAGCTGGATATCAGACAGTTTGTGCATTTTCTACTCCGTACTTTACAGCATCTATGTTAATTTTTGGCGCATTTTTTAATATTTCTAAGGCTTTGTCAACATCAAGCCCTCTGAAACATCCCAGAAAAGCGCCCAGAAGTATCTGTCCGGCGAGTATTTTATTCCCGAATTTTTCGTGGGCGGTGCCTGTGGCGTCCAGAGATATTATTCTGAAATCGCCATCTATCGGTGTTTTGTCTTCTGTGTCCAGAATCAGCACGCCGCCCCGGCGCAGATAGGGCAGGTTGCGCAGAGCCTCGTCACGGGTGAGGCTGATGATGAAATCGCCGTCTCCCAGAGCCACGCTTGCGCTCTGTCCCTCGCCAATTTTTATATATGTGGCGACTGAGCCGCCTCTCATAGCCATGCCGTGTGTTTCGGCGGATATGGCGCTGAGCCCCAGTCCGCTCGCCAGTGTGCCTATCATGGCGTTAAGGGTTATTACTCCCTGTCCGCCTTTTCCGCAGATAACGCCTTTTATCATTTTCTCACCCCTATGGCCTTATTGGGGCAGACCTGTAAGCAGACCATACAGCCCACGCAGGCTGATTCGTCTATCTCTGCCATGTGTTTCGGTCTGCTGCGGGATATCGCCGGACACTCGAACCAGTCATAGCATATTGTGCAGTCTATGCAGTTGTCCAGAATCACGGCTGTCTTTTTGTTCTTATATCTGGTTTTGGTTACGCACTCTTTGCGGAAAATGACGACAGCGGGGGTGCTGTTTTCATGGGCATATTCCAGAGCGCTTCTCAGAGCGTTCACGCTCTTAAGCAGGTTATAGGGGTCGATTGTCACGATGTTTGTAACACCGGCTCCCTGACACGCCTGCTCTATGCTTATCAGCCCGCTCATGTGAGGCACAGGCTGAAAACCTGTCATGGCGGTTGTTTCATTATCAAGTATTGCCACCACTATGGGCGCTTTGTTCAGCACCGCGTTAGTCAGCCCTGACACTCCCGTGTGAAAGAATGTGGAATCGCCTATGGTGCAGATAACGGGTTTTTCGGGGTTGGAGCGTTTCATGCTCTCGGCGAATGTGATGGACGCGCCCATGCAGATGCAGGTGTCCACAGCGTTCAGGTTGATCCCCAGAGTATAGCAGCCGATATCACCCGGGTAAATTCCGTCCGGAGCCGCCAGCTTCATGGCATAGAAAGCGGGTCTGTGTCCGCATCCGGCGCAGAGTCTGGGCTTAAGAGGAGCTGGTGAACCGAAGCTGTTGTCTATCTTCTCTTCTATGGGGATTCCAGCTGTCTTTTTCAGACAGTTTTCTATGATGTCGGCTGTTAGCTCGCCCTCAGAGGGGATGAGCCCGGTGAGTCTGCCGTCAGTTTTTATTGTGAAATTGCGCTCGATAACCGGAAAAGTCTCTTCCAGAACCACGATCTTGTCATAGACCATCTCCGCTTCTATGACGAAATGTTTGTCCAGAGGGAAGGGCATGTCAACCTTGATAATGTCGAAAGGCAGTTCCAGAGATTCTATAACGTCATGCGCCATGGCATATGCGTATCCGGAGGCGATGACCGCCATGTCGTGTTTCTTTTCGGGCATTTTCGGAGCGTTCTCAGCCGCCACTATCTCCAGCGTGCGGTTGAGTTTTTCGTGGAGCATCCTGCGGAATTTCGGTGTTGCCGCCCAGCGGGATGTGTCTTTTATGAATGAGCCTTTGATAGCGGGAGCGGGCTCTATGTCTGTGGAAAAATTCTGTCTGGAATGGCAGACACGCATAACGGGGCGCACCATTACAGGGAGCTGATATCTGGCGGATGTCTCATAGGCTTTCAGGGTCAGGCGGTACGCGTCCGCCGGGTTGCACGGGTCGAACACGGGCATCTTTGCGCTCACGGCGTACATGCGGCTGTCCTGCTCTGTCTGGCTGCTGTAAGGACCGGGATCGTCAGCGGACACCAGAACCATTGCGCCCTCCACTCCTGTGTATGCCACAGAGAAGAGCGGATCCGCCGCCACGTTGAGCCCCACCATTTTCATGGCACACAGGGTATATGAACCGGACACGGCTTCGCCCGCCGCCAGCTCCAGAGCGATCTTTTCGTTCAGCGACCACTGGGAGTATCTTTCAGGAGCGAAATGCATGAATGATGAGAGTATCTCGCTGGATGGCGTGCCGGGATAGGCATATGCGCTTTTTACCCCTGCGTGATAGGCGGCCAGAGCCATAAGCTCGTTGCCCAGAAAAAATCCTTTAACCATAAAATGCCCCGATTGTTAAAATTGCGTAAAAAAGAATATACACAAAGGATATGAGAATGAAAACAAAAAAGACGAAATTAACTTCATGGATGAAGTTTATGGATTGTCTGAGATTGCCGCGTCGCTAACGCTCCTCGCAATGACTGTAAATTGGCGTCATTGCGAGCGGAGCGAAGCAATCTTATACGATGGTTATTATAAATCTTCTAAAATGAATTTTCCGTTTTTCACTCTTACCATCACCAGAGACGATGTGTCCAGACCGCAGTGGTCTTCCTTGGTAATGTTATAGATGCCTGTTACTCCGGCGAAATTCTTCGTGGTTTCCAGCGCCTGAACGATGGATACGTTCTCTGTCTTTGAACGTTTCACGGCGTTCAGCAGAAGGTTGATACCGTCATAAGCATAAATGGCGTGAACGGATGTGGCGTCAATCAGTTTTCCGTATCTTTTCAGAAAGCTGTCGATGGTTTTTTTCTGGGGGTCGTTCGCGGGAATGCTGTCCGCCACCAGAATTTTCAGAGCGGGCATAACAGAGCCCTCGGCAGAGCTGCCTGCCAGTTTCAGATATGAGTGGTCGGCAATTCCGTGTGACTGTATCATCAGGATGTTCTTATCCAGCTGACGAAGGCTTTTTGCTGCTACTGAACCAGCTTTGCCCACTGTCCAGATGATGACAGCCTGAGGCTTGGTGGACAGAACTTTTGACATCTGAGTTGTCATGTCTGTGTCTGTCATGTTGAATTTTTCGACTGTTGTTATGGTTAAGCCGGCGGAATATTTGTTTATCTGATCCAGACCGTCCTGACCGAACCCTGTGGCGTCTATCACCACACCGATTCTTGTTATTCCCTTCTTTTTCAGATATGCAAAAGTTTTTTCCACCGCTGTGGATGTTTTCTGGGGCGATTTGAACATAAAAGGCTTAACAGGCTCAACAGGAGGTGTTCCGCCTACTAAACCCATTGTGGGCATCTTGGCGGCGGTGATATCGCCCATGATAGCCATTGCGCCGCCTGTGGAGTTAGGTCCCACTATGACGTCCACTCTGTCCATCTTTATCAGTTTTTTGACGAAAGTCATCGCTTTGTCGGGCATGCCCTGTGTGTCGTAAGAAACCAGAACAATTTTTTCGCCGAGCATATTTGATTTGTTTGCCTCATCTATGGCGCCCATAACGATCTCTTCGGAAGGTTTTCCGATGTTTGATATGGGACCTGTCAGAGCCAGCAGAGCGCCTATTTTCACATCGGCGTACGCTGAGGCGGACAGGAGCAGAAACAGTAAGGCGGCGGTCAGTCTTTTCATCTATTCCTCCATACAGAAAATGGCTGTGAACAATCTTTCACAGCCATTTATATGTTTTTTTGCGTATATATTCTACCTAAAAGTGAGTTTACATCTCTTCCAGAACGAATTTGCCGTCTTTTACCTTCACCATTACCATGGATGAGAGGTCAAGACCGCAGTGCTCGTCTTTGGACAGGTTGAAAGTACCGTTGACCCCGGCGAAGTTCTTTGTGGTTTCCAGCGCCTGAATCATGGATATTTTTTCAGTTTTCGAGCGTTTCATGGCGTTCAGCATCAGGTTGATACCGTCATAAGCATATATAGCGTGAACTGAAGTTGCCTTGATAAGTTTTCCGAATTTTTTGTTGAATGACTCGATGACTTTTTTCTGTGGGTCGTTTGCGGGGAGGCTCTCTGCTACGATTATCTTCAGGGCGGGCATTACTGAGCCTTCAGAGGCTGCTCCCGCCAGATTCAGATAGGCATAGTCCGCTATCCCGTGTGACTGAACCAGCAGCATGTCCGGAGCGAGCGACTTGAGGTTTTTCGCCACGATGGCTCCTATCTTGCCCACTGTCCACACCACAACCGCCTGGGGCTTGGTGGACAGAATCTTGGACATCTGGGTTGTTACGTCCGTGTCTGTCATGTTGAATTTCTCCACCGCTGTGATAGTCATTCCGGCGGCGTATTTGTTTATCTGAACCAGACCGTCCTGACCGAATCCGGTAGCGTCCACCGCCACGCCGATTCTTGTTATGCCTTTCTTTTTCAGATAGAGCAGAGACTTTTCAACGGCTGTGGATGTTTTCTGCGGTGATTTGAATACATATTCCTTAACAGGGTCTGTGATGGGTGTTCCGCCGGCGAAAGCCATAGTGGGGATCTTCGCCGCCATAACATCATTGATAATGGAAAGGGCTTCGCCTGTTCCGTTGGGTCCTACGATGAAATCAACTTTGTCTTTAGCTATGAGTTTTTTGGTATAGAACTGAGCTCTGTCGGGCAGCGACTGTGTGTCGTAAACCACCAGAGAGATTTTCTCTCCCAGCAGATTGTTTTTGTTGGCGTCCGCTATAACGCCTTCGACTATCTCTTTTGCGGGTTTGCCCAGGTTGGATATGGGACCTGACAGCGCGAGCACCGCTCCTACCTTTATCTCGGCATAGGCGGAGACAGAGAAAAGAGCAAGTATAAAGACCAGAAACTTTTTCATGTTTTCCTCCGGATTAATTATAAAAAAAGGGCTGTTGGTTTTCACCCGCAGCCCTTTGTTTTTCCAGTCTGTAAGCGAACCCCTATCGGCGGCAGTCTATGTGCCAAAAGCAGAAAAAAAAGCTAAAAAAGAAGTCTGAAAACAGGGAGTTCACGTTATTTTTCTTCATGAGATAGATTATCAGACAAATTGATTTTCATGTCAATATGAAAATCATTTAGAATATAAACTTTTATACAGAGCTGTTAAATTTAGTTAATATCAATAACTATTAACTTTTTTAACCTATATTTGAATATGGCGTTTTTTATAAAACTGTTTAATGCTGTTATCTGGTTGTAATAAAAGGAATTAATATTAGAAGGCTTATCAGTGTTAACTTCTGTTTAATAGGTTTTGGACGCCTGTCCTGTGTGAAAACATGCCGAAATACGCCTGAAAATGTTCAAAAGGGTGCTCTTGATTATGACTCCGCCATGCCTCTCAGACGGACATAAGAGTATTATGAGTGAAAGTATTGCATAAATAATAAAGTGTTTTAAATGTTAAAAACCTTTATACAGGCTGAATACAACGGATATCCGGTTTCAGATGATGTTATGTTAAGCTATAGAATAACAAAGTTTTGCTAAAGTGGATATGATAAATCATAAGTTCAACATTTTGCCTGTGTGTTTATGAGCAGCCATCAGGATTGTCCGGCAGATGTCATATTGCGGGCTGTATGTTTGGTTTCGTTTAACAGAGTGTATATGTGGCTATACCGCCTTCTATTTGGTTGTTCAGGAGGCGGTAAACCATGCCGATGTCATAGAGAAATTAATAAAATATAAAAAATAATTAATAAAACATAATTATAATTTAAAAAGATAAAGAAGGTGTATAAATATCCATTTAAAGTTAATTTTGTTTATATAGCCCGTGTAATCTGATTTCTTGCATTAAAATCATATAATAGAACATAGTTGTGATTTTTTGCGTATTTAGCAAGCAATGTTTACAGGTAATAAATTTTTGTTGAATCTTGTAAAACTGTACTATATATTACGCTCGGAGGATGAAATGAAACGCGTATTTATTGGTGATATGCAGACAACATCATCGGAGGTATATAATATGAGCAACGCAAAAGAAGCAGCTGTAAACACAGGTACAGCTCTCGGACAGATAGCGGAGACTGTCATCGCAGACTCAACCGCTAACCCTGCTCCTCTTGGTCTTATGGGATTCGGTCTTACAACAGTTCTCCTTAACCTGCACAACATCGGACTTTTCGGTATCGGCAGCGCAATCCTGGCTATGGGAATTTTCTACGGCGGTCTGGCACAGATCATCGTGGGCATTATGGAATGGAAAAAGAAAAACACTTTCGGAACAGTGGCCTTCACATCATACGGCCTCTTTTGGCTGACACTCGTGGGCATAATTGTTCTGCCTAAATACGGTTTCGAAGCCGCCGACACAACAGCTATGACAGCTTACCTGTTTCTGTGGGGTCTCTTCTCACTTGTTCTTTTCATAGGTACTTTCAAGCTGAACAAAGGGCTTCAGGTTGTTTTCTTCCTTCTTGTTGTGCTTTTCATGCTGCTGGCTATCAGCGACATGACACACAGCGCGTCTCTTAAAAAATTCGCAGGATTCGAAGGCGTTATCTGCGGTCTTTCCGCTATGTATGTGGGCGCCGCTCAGATCCTCAACGAAGTATACAAACGTACTATTCTTCCTCTCGGGGAATAATTCTAAAACGTGTTAAGTGAATCCGGCGGTCTTTTGCGGCCGCCGTTTTCTTTTTTATTGAGATGACAATGGACGTTAAAAAGATAGACACAGGCGACATTAATTTTGCGGGATGGACAGTAAGGATAGCAGACGGAAAGGGCGTCATATTAGACAGCACCGGAGCCGAATCAGCGTCTTTTACCGTGCAGAGCGCCGAACAGATCACACTTCTTAAAGGCGACGCCAAGTTCGCCGACATGGCTCTGATAGCGCTCAGGAGCTTTCTGAGATACGGAATTCACTGCGGATAAACTTTTACTTTTCTCTGACATAATTACTCCCCCCTGTTCTTGTATATATGCCTGCTCTCTGGTATGATGCCTTATCAATGCCTTATGGAGCGGATATGATCGTATATCTAATCAGACACGGACACGCAGAGGACAGAGAGACATTCAAAGGCAGTGATTTAGACCGTCCACTCACACAGAAAGGCACGGACAGAGCGTCCGTAGCGTTCAAAAATTTCCTGAAAAAATTCGATCCCCCGAAAGCGGTCATCACATCCGGCGCTGTGCGTTCCGTGGAGACGGCGTCTATCCTTTCCGAGCTTTGCGGTGTAAAATATGAGATAGTGAAAAGGCTCAACCCGGGAGCGGATATCAAAGACTACATAGAAACCATATCAGACTGGCGCCACGCAGAAGTGATCGCCATCGTGGGACACGAACCGGAGCTGAGCGAGGCGGTATCTCTCATCACGTCCGGCGGATCGCTGAGACTCATAATGAAAAAAGGCTCCATATGCGTGCTGGACGGCAGCGTGCTTGTGGATCTTTTACAGCAGAAGGCGCTACTGTAACATGACATACTACTACACGGAAACCAGACCGAAAGCCGACACAAAATTCAGGATCAGATACACCAGAAGACCGGGAGTGAAGCTGACGGTGAAAGACAGCTTCGACTGGCTGCTGGTTAAAAATAACTGCTGTCTCTATGGGACGGATGAGGCGGAGTGCCTCTTCAGAGACGGACAGGACAGCGCTGAAGACACGGCGAACACTGTCAGAAAGCTGTCCAAAAACAGATATCTGTTCGATAAATTCAGCTTCAAAACACTGGAATGGACATTCACCACGCCCCATGAAAACAACGGAGAAATAACCGAGTTAAAAACAGGCGTTCATAAAGCATATATAATAAGGACAGAAAAACCCGAAGACGACATGGCTCTGCACTATTGTCTGGAGGAGATAGCGTCCTTCGGCGAAGGTCTCCTGAGATGTGTCAGATCCTCCGGCGACAGCATGCTGACATACACCACCAGAGCGGAATGTCCTTATGAAAAGGACGCGGTGATCAGAGACAGTATGTCCGCCGTGCATCAGCATCTGCTTAAGCTCATTCTGCTGAACAGAGACGGAGTGCTGAAAGGGTACGACACTGAGTTTCTTCATGACCTCAGGGTGTCGGTCAGACGCATCCGTTCCGCCATGTCCATAGTGAAGAACGTGTATACCAAAGAGGTGGAGGCACAGTACCGTGTCCTCTTCAAAGAGATGGGCGAGCTGACAAGCAGGGCGAGGGACATGGATGTCTATCTGGAAGAGATAGACGAATACAGCGATATTCTGCCGGAAGATATGCGAGAGGGGCTTCTGCCCATCCGGGCGCATTTCGAAAAGGTTCGTGAGAGCGAATACAGAAAACTGCGCAGGTTCATCCGCTCGCCTAAGTTCGATGAGCTGATGAGCGGATGGAACAGAGTCACGGGAACATACAGCGAGACAGGGCGCAGAGGTTTTATAAAAACTGATAAGGCGGCTGAAAAAGCTCTGAAAAAAGCGTATGATATAGCCGACACTCTGACGGCTCAGATCCACGGGGAGACGACCGACCCGCAGATGCACAGCATGCGCATAGCTTTTAAAAAGCTGAGATATACCATAGAGTTCTTTTCGCAGGTGATAGGCGTGGGCAGGACAGCGGATGTGCTGACCGATCTGAGGGCTCTTCAGGATTGTCTGGGCAGATACAACGACTTTTCGGTGCAGTGCTGGAATATGACGGGTATAATGGTAAAACAGACAGACGCTAAGGTATCCGCCGTCTGCGGATATATCCTGTCATACCTCTCCGCCAGAAAGGACGCAGAGAGACAAAACGCCGAAGGGCTGATAAAAGCCTTTCGCAAAAGACGGAAACATATCAGATCTTCACTGAGGATATGACCGTCAGGAGAAAGATATGGGAGCTAGCGATAATATAAAGGTGGCAGTGGTGGACATAGGGAGCAACTCCCTGCGTTTGCAGATATCCGAAGTGAAGGATAAGAGCTACCGTGTTCTGGAAGACTATAAAGAGATGCTCCGGCTCGGAGATTCCATATATACACAGGGTTTCTTTTCTAAAGAGAATATCGACTCTATAGTGGCAACACTGAAAAACGTAAAACGTCTGGCGGAGAGCAAAGGATGCGAAACCATCCGAGCCATCGCCACCGCCGCTTTCAGAGAGGCGGATAATCTGGGCGAGACGCTCGCCGTGATAGAAGAGGAATGCGGGCTTAAGGTGGAGGTTATCAGCGGTCAGGAAGAGGCAAAGCTGACATACATCGCCGCCAGCGCCAATTTTGAGCTGAAAAACAGAAGCGCTATCATCTCCGACATCGGCGGAGGAAGCGCTGAATATACAGTTGTCAGGAACAACCAGGTGGAGAAGGCGAAGAGCCTTCCTCTGGGGTGCAACAGGCTGACCCGTGAGTTTCTGCCGGACGACCCGCCTAAGTCGGCGCAGATAATCGCCATGAAAGAGCATATCGGACATATCATAGAAAGGCTGAAACTGCCCAAAGGGCTGGAGATGATGATATGCACCGGCGGCTCTATGAACAACGTTGCCTACATATGCCATTACAACGACAGAAACGTCAGAGACTCTCTGGTGAAATATGTCGAACGTAAATATCTGAAAAAATTCATCAGCGATGTACGGGGCAGATCGAACGCCGACCGTGTAAAGATAGAGGGAATGGAAGAGAAACGGGCGGATATCATTCTGGCGGCGGCTATCCAGACGGACATGATTCTGGAAGAGACTGGGATAGACGGATTCTACACCCTCACCGGCGGACTGCGGGTGGGGCTCACCATAGACACTATTAACAAGATGGGCATAGAGCTTCCTTTTCAGAACAGCATGGACAGCGTGCGCTATTCCAGGCTGGTGGAGATCGGCAACAAGTTCGACTTTGACGAGGCGGGCGCTTTTCAGGTGGCAAAGCTGGCAAAGATGCTCTTCGCCGGGGTCAGAGACGCTCTGGAGCTGAACGACAGAGACTGGCTTCTTCTGGAGGCGGCGGCTCTTCTGCGTGACATAGGAAAACACATCGCTTATTCCAAGCATCATAAGCATGCTTATTATATGATAAAGCACTCCGAGCTGGTGGGGTATACCCACGAAGAGATAGAGGTGATAGCCAATATCGCCAGATATCACAGAAAGAGTCCTCCTAAGGCGGCTCATGAAGAGTTCGCCGCTCTGTCGCCTGTTATGCGGGAGAGAGTGGAAAAACTCTCCGCTCTGCTGCGCCTCGCCATATCTCTGGACAGAACGCACAAGGGGCTCATAGACAGCCTTGAGGTGACTGTGAACGAGAAAGAGGTGGAAATCAGACTGGTGACGGAGAACGATATCACTATGGAGCTGAAAGACTTTGAACGAAACAGGGATCTGCTTGTCAAATTATTAAAATTGCCGGTCAGGTTAGTATGAAAAACGGAATTTTCGCCGCTATAAACATCGGCGCCAGCGCATTCAGAATGCATATCAGCGAATATACGGATGGCGAGGAGAGACCGCTCGAGTATCTTATCAAGCCTCTGCGTCTCGGCAGAGACACCTTCACCAAAGGACATATCACGCTGGAAAGCGTATATGCCGCCACCGACATACTGAAAAAATTCCGTCACAAGATGGACGAGTACGGCATCAAAAAGAACTATAAAGCCGTATGCACCAGCGGGGTCAGAGAGGCGGGCAACCGTGCCTTTTTCATCGACCATGTGCGTCAGGAGACAGGTCTGGAGCTGGAGATTATCCAGCCGTCTGACGAGATATATGTTAAATATGTTACAGTTAAGAATGATATAGACGGATTTGACGATTTTGAGAAGGAGGGTGTTCTGCTGGCTAATATATCCAGCGGAAACATAGCCCTCGCCGTTCTGAAGGACAACCAGAATATCTATTCGGGCGCTCTGCCTTACGGCTCGCTCCGTCTGCGCAGGATGTTCAGCGACACGCCGACGCACATCCGTTACAAGGCGTATGAACAGTATGTTCAGAAGATGTGCTATTCCATAGGAAACGCTCTGCCGAACAGGTTCGAGCTGAACCATCTGGTCAGCGCCGGGTCATCGCTGAACGTTCTCCTCAATATCTTCAAGCCGAAAAAGAACATGCTGAAGAAAGCACAGCTCGAGGATCTCTACGAAAAGGTAAAACATATGCCCAGAGACACCATAAAGAGCGTGATGAAGATAAGACAGGACGAGGCGAGCGTGCTTGTCCCCACTCTTGTGACCTATCTGAAGCTGATGGAGTTTGTGGGTACTGATTTCGTGCGGTTCTCTCACATGACTTTCCCGCACATGCTCAGCCTGTTCTATTCCAACACCGCCAGAGACAAAGGGTTCATCGGCAGGGTGCGCAACACTCTCTATGGTCTGGGTGAGAGATTCAACATAGACCGCAAACACGCCGACACCATATCCGAGTTTGCCATGAAGCTCTTTGACTCCTTAAAACCCCTGCACTCGCTGGGAAGGCAAGAGAGATTCATTCTGGAAGCGGCGGCGATACTTTCTGACGCAGGATATTACATCGACACCAGAAAACATAATCAGCACTCTTACTATCTGGTGCAGTCCATAGAGATTCCGGGGCTTCCCAGAGAAACGGTGAAGCTGATATCATATCTCGTGCTGATGCATAACGGCGATGTTAACGACTGGTTCGAAAACAAGTATCATTATTTTCCTATGGAAAAACAGCTTCTGATAAAAAAGCTGGTGAGCATACTGAGGATAGCCGATTCGCTGGATTCGTCACACATGAATCTGGTGCAGGATTTTGACGTGGATATCCTTCAGGGAAAAATCGTGATAAGGGCGAAATGCCGAAAGATGGCGTTTCTGGAGAAACACTCGTTCGAGACAAAGAGTCAGGTATTTGCCGAAACATTTGGTATTCCCATAGAGCTTGAAACCAGAATACTTTACGAATAAAAGGATGATGATATGACCACGGTAAGCCCGTATATAAACAGAGAGCTGAGCTGGCTGGAATTCAATAAAAGAGTGATGATGGAGGCTGTGGACCCGGATGTCCCTCTTCTGGAGAGGCTGAAATTTCTGGCAATTTTTTCATCTAATCTGGATGAATTTTTCATGATTCGCGTGGGCGGTCTTCAGGATCAGAAAGAAGCTGGATATTCCAAGGTGGATATCTCCGGCTGCACCCCCGGACAGCAGTTGGAGCACATCAGCAAGAAGGCGCACGAGCTGACTAACCAGCGCCAGAAGATTTATAAAACCATCAAGTCCGATCTGGAAAAAGAGGATATCTTTATCGCTCCGGATATTGACGCCGAGCTGGACGAGATAGCCGAGGCTATCTTCAATGAGGAGATATATCCTGTAATCAGCCCGGTAACTATTTCGTCAAACAATCCCGTCCCTTTTATATATAACTTCAGGCTGTGCGTTTACGCAGTCATAAAGAAGAACAATATAATCCATCACTCCGTGATAATCCTGCCGGAGAATCTCCAGAGGATTTTCAAGGTGAAGCTGGACAAGACATATTATCTCTTCGCCGAGGATATTCTGAAACGTTACCTCCAGATAGTCTATCCGGACTATGAGATACTGGACAGCTACTGTCTGCGTGTGACGAGAAACGCCGACCTGACACTGGATGAGGAGGAATCGGACGACCTTCTGCTGTCCATCAAAAAGTTCCTGAAATCCAGACGTAAAGGCGGCATATGCCGTGTGGAGATAGATGGACGACTCCCCGCTGAGATTCTGGAAAAGATGTCTCAGGAGATGAATTTTGACAAGGACGATGTATATGTCATTGATGACCTTATAGATATGACATCGCTTTTCGCCATCACCGGAGCAAAGCAGGAGCTGTGCTATCCGCAGTTCAACCCTGTTTTTCCGGACGGATTCTCAGCCGACAGCGATATCTTTGAGAAGATAAAGAAGAAAGATCTGATAATGTACAGACCGTTTCATGATTTTTCTCTGGTGTCCAGAATGGTTGCGGCGGCGGCTGATGATCCGGACGTTCTGGCTATAAAAATGACGCTTTACCGTGCCAACAAAAACTCCACCATTCTCGCCAGCCTGAGCAAGGCGGTGAAAAACGGAAAACACGTCAGCGTGGTTATCGAGCTGAAGGCAAGGTTTGACGAAGAGCGCAACGTGGACTGGGCGAACATGCTGGAAGAGGCGGGCTGTATAGTGACATACGGCATAGCCGGGCTGAAGATTCACGCCAAAAACCTTCTGATAGTGCGGAAAGAGAACGGAAAAGTGGTCCGCTACACACATATGTCCACCGGAAACTATAACGAGTTCACCGCCGGAATATACACGGACGTGGACTACATAACAGCGGACGAAGAGGTGGGCAAAGACTGCGCCGCCATGTTCAACTATCTGATGGGATACACGGATATAGGCACATGGAGCAGATTCTATCTGGCGCCTAACTATATCAAACCGAAGATTCTGGAGCTGATAGACGAGGAGATCGCCTTTGCCAAAGCGGGCAAAAAGGCGAGAATGATAGTAAAAGTAAACTCTATTATAGATAAACTGCTGATAGACAAGCTGATAGAGGCGTCGCAGGCGGGTGTTAAGATCGACATGATAGTCAGGGGCGTGTGCGGCATCAGAGCCGGAATAAAAGGCGTCACTGAGAATATCAGGGTCAGGAGCATCATCGGGCGCTTTCTGGAGCACCCTCGCATAATCTATTTCCATGCCGGCGGAAAAAAACGTGTGTTTTTCAGCACCGCCGACTGGATGGAGCGCAACATGGACAGGCGGGTTGAGCTGTTCTTTGAAGTGCTGAAGAAAGAGCCGAAAAACTTCCTGCTGAACATCATCGACCTGAATATGAGGGACAACCAGAAGACATGGATTCAGAAGGGAGCGGGATACGAAAAAACAAAAAGTACGGATGACAAACTGTGCTACCACGACTATCTTATACATAATATAGAAGATCTCCATAAGGAGGCTCAGCTGTGAGTAAGAAATGCGGTGAGAAACCCGAAAAAGACAAAGAAAAGAAATATACATGCGGAAAGTGCAAGGCGGAGTCCAATAAAAAGGAGAAGCTCTGCAAGCCCGAAAAGAAGTAATTATCTGATAATTTCTTGACCGATACCGCTATTTAGTTCATTATTCCCATATCTTTTTACATCAAGGTATAGCTATGCTCGCAAAACGCATCATCCCCTGTCTGGACGTGAAAGACGGCAGGGTTGTGAAGGGAACTAATTTCGTAAATTTAAGAGACGCCGGAGACCCTGTGGAGGTTGCCGAAATATATGACGCTCAGGGAGCGGACGAGCTGACTTTTCTGGATATCACCGCCAGCTCGGACAACAGAGGCATCATTCTGGACGTGGTGGCGAAAACCGCCGAAAGAGTCTTTATGCCCGTCACCGTGGGCGGCGGCGTCAGAGAGATAAAAGATATCAGAAATCTGCTGAACTCAGGAGCAGATAAGGTGTCTATAAACACGGCGGCTGTGCACAGACCGGAGTTCGTGGAGGAATCAGCTCTCCGTTTCGGTTCACAGTGCATAGTGGTCGCCATCGATGCCAAAAGACGTGTGAACGGCACAGGCTGGGAGGTTTACACCCACGGCGGACGAAACGCCACAGGCATAGACGTTCTGGAGTGGGCTGACAGGATGCAGAGATACGGAGCGGGAGAGATTCTGCTCACCAGTATGGACTGTGACGGAACAAAAGACGGATATGACAACGGGCTGAACGCCGCTGTGGCAGACACAGTGGGTATCCCGGTGATAGCCTCAGGCGGAGTGGGCAACCCTCAGCATATATTGGACGGACTGACGATAGGCAGGGCGGACGCCGCTCTGGCAGCCAGCATATTTCACTTCAGGGAATATACCGTGAACGAAGTGAAACAGGTGCTTAAAGCGGCAGGCGTACCGGTGAGAATAACAGAATAATTCTCCTCCCTTTATTAAATGGAGGGGGAAGAGTGCATAGGGTATAATAAATGGATACAAGTATCATCGGAAAAGTGGTGGATGTTGTGAGGGAGCGCAAGGCGAACCCCAGCGACAATTCATACACCTGCAAGCTGCTCGAGGGCGGCGCCAACAAAATAATAAAGAAGCTGGGCGAAGAGAACGCCGAGTTTATAAAGGCTTTTCTGACCGAGGACGACAGGGCGACAGCGGGCGAGGCGGCGGATTATATCTATCACCTCATAGTGGCTCTGGAGATGAGAGGCGTTAATTTCGAAGAAGTTACGGCTGTTCTGACGGAACGTTTCGGTCATTCCGGCATCAGAAAGTAATTTTTCCTCCCTTTATTAAAGGGAGGCTTTATGAAGCGGGGAATTTTTGCAAAAGTAATGGCGAGATTGCTACGCCTGCAAACAGGCTCGCAATGACGTAAACGGATGTCATTGCGAGGAAATGTATACATTGACGAAGCAATCTCATAAAATCCATAAGGAGCGTAAGCTCCGGCATCATTTGTGAAAATTTGTAAAATAAATTATAACTTGACTTTCTGGATTTATCTGAATAGTATTGTTGCTCTTTGACCTTACAGGTCTTGTACCACGGAGATGGATATGAAGCTGTCATTTAAGGAATTGCTTGAAGAGGGCGGCCACTTTGAGGGTGCCTGCGCTTTTAAAGAGGATGACACAGCGGTTGAGGTAGATAACTACACGGCTGATTTCTTTCCTACCGAAGCGGGACTCTATATGGATTTATCGTTCAGCTACAGCTATTCTGCGCCCTGTGCCAGATGTCTCGAACCGGTGAAAAGCTGGGGAGAGAATAAAGCCGGGATTCAGCTCATAGCCGCTCTGCCGGACGGAATGACGGAAGAGGTGGAGCTGACAGACGATGATATGGGCGTCTGCTACATAGAGAATGACGAGATAGATCTGGAGGAGATGGTCCGCCAGGAAGTTGTTTTCTATCTGCCTGTGCGGGTGATTTGTTCTGACGACTGCAAGGGACTGTGTCCCGCATGCGGAGCGGATCTGAATCAGGGCCCGTGTAAATGCGCAATCGAGGCTGACCCGAGATGGTCGGCACTGAATAAACTAAAGAACAACTAGGGAGCTTAAAATGGGTGTACCCAAGGGTAAAACTTCAAGAATGAAAAAAGGCAACAGAAGAAGCCATCATCACGCGACAACTATGGCTTACAGCAAATGCTCCAACTGCGGCGAGCTGAAGCTGAACCACAGAGTGTGCCCTTCTTGCGGTTACTACAATAAGAAACAGGTAGTGGCGAAAGAAGAGATATAACATGAAAGTCGTCGTCGATGCCATGGGGGGAGACTACGCCCCTCATGAGATAGTCAAGGGTTCTGTCGAGGCAGTTAAAGAGTTTAACACTCAGCTTATCCTTGTGGGCGACGAACAGCAGGTCAAGCGTGAGCTTGATCTACTCGGTCCCAAAGCCGGTCATAATATCGAAATAGTCCACGCCGAACAGGTTGTCTCCATGGACGATCTGCCTTCGCAGATTATCCGTGCAAAGAGGAATTCCTCTATCCATGAAGGTCTGCGTCTGGTAAAGCAGGGTGACGGAGCGTCATTCTACAGCGCCGGAAACACTGGCGCCGTCATGGCTGTGGCTAAGATGATCCTCAAAACACTTCCGGGAATAGACAGACCCGCCATCGCCGCCGTGATGCCCACCGTTAAAGGGCATACCGTCATGTGCGATGTGGGGGCGAACGTGGACTGCAAGGTGGAGAACTATATTCAGTTCGCCATCATGGCAAGCGCATACGCCTCTATCATCATGAGCAAAGAGAAGCCCACTGTCGGGCTTATGTCTGTTGGCGAAGAGGACGTGAAAGGCAACGAGACCACCAAGACGGTCTTCAAAATGCTCACCGAGCTTTCCAAAGATAATGTCATCAATTTCTATGGAAACGTTGAAGGGAAAGATCTTTTCAGAGGCACATCAGATGTCATTGTCGTTGACGGTTTCGCCGGAAACGTGGCTCTGAAAGTTTCTGAGTCAGCCGGATGGTACATATCCAAAATGCTGAAAGACGAAATCCGCTCATCCACCCTGTCCAAGATCGGAGCGCTCTTCATGATTCCCGCTCTGAAACGCATCAAAAAGAAAGCCGACCATTCATCATACGGCGGAGCGCCTCTTCTGGGCGTGAACGGCGTGTGCATCATCGGACACGGCAGTTCAAACTCCACAGCGGCGAAATACAGCATCAAAATGGCGCATGAGCTGGCTGTGAAGAAACTGAACGACCAGATAGAAAAAACCATCACTGCTTCCGGCTCCGGAATCAGCTAACCGCAGTTAAACCAGAAAAATTCTTAATGAGACAATCTTGAGCTTTTACAGAAAATCGTTCATACGCAGTCAGCAGTTGACAAAAAAAGCTGTTTCTGAAACAATGACAGCCGAAAGTTAATCAAGGCAACTATTTAACTTTTGATGAACTCGATAAGGTGATATGATGAACATATATTCCAGAATCACAGGCACAGGATCCTATTTTCCTTCCAAAGTAATGACAAATCAAGATTTCGAAAAATTTTTAGATACATCTGACGAATGGATAACCACCCGCACCGGCATAAAAGAACGCCGTGTGGCAGAGGGCGAGTTTTGCAGCGATCTGGCGACAGGCGCCGCGAAAAAAGCTATAGAGATGTCCGGAATAGATAAGAACGATCTGGACGGAATCATAGTCGCCACATTCACCCCTGACACCATAATGCCCTCCACCGCCTGCCGTGTGCAGAGCAATCTGGGCATCAAGAGCAACTGTTTCGCCTTCGACATGGCGGCGGCATGCTCCGGTTTTCTCTATGCGATGAAGAACGCTGACGCTCTGATCAGAGCCGGAAGCGCTAAAAATATCCTGGTGATCGGGTCCGAGCATCTGACAGCCTGTATAGACTGGCGTGACAGAGGCACCTGCATACTCTTCGGTGACGGAGCCGGAGCGGTTGTTCTCTCAGCATCTGACGAGCCTGGCATCAGAAGCATATTCACATATGCTGACGGCGAATACGGCGAACTGCTGAAGCAGGACAACATCGGAACAAAATATCTGAAAACAATGATAGACGAACCCGCCATAGATCACATGATCCACATGAAGGGCAACGATATATTCAAAATAGCCGTCCGCGCCATGGCAGACGTGGCTCAGGAAGCCGCAGACGCCGCCGGATTCTCAGCGGACGACATCAACTGGATGATTCCTCACCAGGCGAACCTGCGCATCATAGACGCCGCCGCCAAGAGACTGGGTGTTGACAAGGACAAGGTTATCATCAATCTTACAAATTACGGCAACACATCAGCCGCCACAATCCCCACAGCGCTGGACATGGCTGTGAGAGACGGAAGAATTCAGAAAGGACACAATATTGTCTCTGCCGCTTTCGGCGGGGGGCTTACATGGGCGGGAATGGCGCTCACGTTCTGATTTTTATTGCCGGAATTATATTTTAAACCAATGAGGTAATTTTAAATGGGCAAGACTGCTGTTGTATTCCCCGGACAGGGGTCTCAATTTGTCGGTATGGGCAAAGATTTCTACGATGCCTGTCCCGAGGTAAAAGCTGTTTTCGACAGCGCCGACAAGGCTCTGGGATATTCCCTTACAAAAATAATGTTCGAAGGCTCCGAAGACGAACTGAAAACCACATATAACACCCAGCCCGCGCTGCTCACCATGAGCTACGGCATATGGCAGGTGGTGAAGGACAAAGTGAAGGCGGACTGTTTCGCCGGACACTCTCTGGGCGAATATTCCGCTGTTGCCGCCGCAGGCGGTCTCACTTTTGAAGAGGCTGTTGTCGCCGTGCACAACAGAGGCAAGTTCATGCAGGAAGCCGTGCCGGTTGGCGTTGGCGCTATGGCTGCGGTGATGGGCATAGATGA
The DNA here is from genome assembly GCA_050251875.1 of Deferribacterales bacterium. Classification (GTDB taxonomy): domain Bacteria; phylum Chrysiogenota; class Deferribacteres; order Deferribacterales; family Geovibrionaceae; genus Seleniivibrio. The sequence goes on from JBFWMA010000001.1 coordinate 22,666, forward strand.
CGAAGCCGTGGTGGAAACATGCAGAGAGGTTTCCGGAGTGAAGGTAGTGGAGCCCGCTAACTTCAACTGTCCCGGACAGATAGTGGTAGCAGGACACAAAGAGGCTGTTGAGGAATTTTCTGAAAAGATCAAGGCAAAAGGCGCAAAAAGAGCGATGCTTCTGCCTGTTTCAGCGCCTTTTCACTGTTCTCTGATGAAACCCGCCCGTGACAAGATGGCGGAGTATCTGAAAAATAACGTAAGCATAAAAGATCTGAGTGTGCCCGTGTTCAACAACGTTGACGCTAAAGAGGAAACAGCGGCGGCAGACGTTTATGACGCCCTGTGCAGACAGGTGGACGGAGCTGTTTTGTGGACCACTCTGATAAAAAATATGATAGACTCAGGTGTTGACAGATTTGTAGAGGTGGGCGCCGGACAGGTGCTGACCGGACTTATCAAAAAAATAGATAAAAACGTGACCGTGGAGAATATCTCCAAGTTCGCGGATATAGCGGGGTAAATAATGCTCGAAGGAAAAACAGCACTTATAACAGGATCCTCCAGCGGCATAGGCAAAGTGATAGCTCTTAAAATGGCCGCAAAGGGAGCGAAAGTAGCGATCAACTATATCGACATAGCAAACATAAAAGCGGACGCCGAAGCCGTGGTTAAAGAGATCAGAGACAACGGCGGAGTGGCAGAGGCTTTTGCCGCTGACGTGTCTAAAGAGGACAGCGTCAACGACATGATAAAAGCTATTGAGGAAAAACTGGGTTCTGTGGACATTCTGGTGAACAACGCCGGGATCACTCAGGACACACTCATCATGCGCATGAAAGTGGAGCAGTGGGAAAAAGTTCTGGATGTAAACCTGAAAGGAGCTTTCATCTGCACCAAAGCCGTTCTGAAAGGCATGATGAAAAAACGCTACGGCAAGATAGTGAACATCGCATCTGTTGTGGGATTCTCCGGAAACCCCGGACAGGCGAACTATTCAGCCAGCAAGGCAGGTCTGGTCGGTCTGACAAAGACATCAGCACAGGAGCTCGCCAGCCGTGGAATCAGGGTTAACGCTGTTGCTCCCGGATTCATCCGCACAGCCATGACAGACGTTCTGCCGAAAGAGGTTATCGAGGCTATGCTCGCCAAGATATCTCTGGGCACTCTGGGCGAACCGGAAGACGTGGCTCAGGCTGTTATGTTCCTTGCCTCTCCTGAGTCTGACTATGTCACAGGAAACACAATTCACGTCAACGGCGGAATGTATATGTAACCGAACCCGTAAAGGGTTAATAATATGTAAAAATACGGATATGATGTTAAAAACTGTAGATTTATGTCCGTTTTAATAGTAAAAGATTTGCTTGAGTTAGAAAAGCACACTCTTATGAGAAACCAGGAGGACAACCAATGTCAGATATCGCAGCAAAAGTTAAAGAGATTATAGTTGAGCAGCTTAATGTAGATGCAGAAGCAGTTAAAGATGACGCATCTTTCATCGATGACCTTGACGCTGATTCTCTCGACACAGTAGAGCTTATCATGGCTTTTGAAGAAGCATTCGACCTTGAAATTCCTGATGAAGAAGCCGAGAAGATCAAAACTGTCGGCGACGCCATCAAACATATCGAAGCAGCTAGCAAATAAGTTTCTGAATTTTAAGGGGGCTTATATGAGCCCCCTGACCTTTTCTAAGTGGAGGACTTTGTGAGTAAAAGAGTAGTTGTAACAGGCTATGGTCTTATAACACCCCTGGGCAGCGGAAATGATAAGAACTGGGAAGCACTGATGAACGGCAAAAGCGGTATCAAGCCGATACCCGCTGAAAGACTGAACACGGAAGAGCTCCCTGTTAAATTTGCGGGACTGGTGGACGACTTCGATCCCGCGGCGTATGTAAACGATCCTAAATCTGTGAAGAGACACGAGCAGTTCGTGGTTTTCGCCATCGCCGCATCCGCTATAGCAGTGAAAATGTCCGGCCTCGATTTAGAAAAAGTTGATCTCGACAGATGCGGAACACACATCGGTTCCGGTATCGGAGGTTTCGAGGCTATTGAGAATACTACAAGGGATTTTGACGCTAAAGGCGTTAAGAAGATATCTCCTTTCTTCATCCCTACATCTATCATCAACATGGCTTCCGGCGCTGTTTCCATTGAATTCAACTTCAAAGGACCCAACTTCAGCGTTGTTACTGCCTGCGCCACAGGAACACACTCCATCGGCGAGGCGGCAAAGGTAATCCAGAGAGGCGATGCGGATGTTATGCTGGCAGGCGGTACAGAGAGCGCTATAACTGCTCTGGCTATCGGCGGATTTGCCAACATGAAGGCTCTGTCACGCAGAAATGACGATCCCGAAAAAGCGTCACGTCCTTTCGATGTTGACCGTGACGGATTCGTTATGGGTGAGGGAAGCGGTATCATGCTTCTGGAATCCTATGAGCACGCAGTGGCAAGAGGAGCGAAAATTCTCGCTGAGTTCGCCGGATACGGCGCCAGCGCTGACGCATATCACATGACAGCTCCGGACGAGACAGCAGACGGCATCACCAGATGTATGAAAGCGGCTCTGAACGATGCCGGAATAAAACCCGGAGACGTTGGCTATATCAACGCCCATGGGACATCAACACCCTACAACGACAAGATCGAGACACTGGGTATCAAAAAAGTTTTCGGAGATGACGCTTCCAAAGTGAAGATCAGCTCTACAAAATCTATGACAGGACACCTCTTGGGCGCTGCCGGATCAGTTGAGGCGATATACGCGTGCATGGCTCTGGAAAACCAGACTCTGCCCCCTACTATCAACTATACTACACCGGATCCCGAGTGCGATCTTTACTATGTGCCCAACAAGCCCGAAAAATGCGATTTTAAATACGCCCTGAGCAACTCGCTCGGTTTCGGCGGAACAAACGGTACACTGATATTTAAAAAATATGAATAAAAAGCTGAGTTCGGATATCGAGACTCTCGAACATAAGCTAGGTTACAGCTTTAGCGACAGATCTGTGGTGTTAGAGGCTCTGACCCACAGATCTTACGCTCATGAGAAGAAGAACAAAAAAAACTATGAACGTCTCGAATTTTTGGGCGACGCCGTATTACAGCTCATAGTCACCGAGTATCTGCTGGACAGGTACAAGGACTATGATGAAGGGCTTCTTTCAAAACTTCGGGGATATTTTGTCAGCGAAGGATTCCTGAGCAAGATAGCGACAGAGATGGAGCTCGGGGAACACATCCTTCTTGGCAAAGGTGAAAAAGCGTCCGGAGGAAAGTATAAAGAATCGCTCCTCTGCGACATTTTCGAATCTGTTGTGGCGGCCATCTATCTGGACGGCGGCTATGACGATGCCAGACAGATCATCATCAATCACTTCGGCACAAAGATAGACGAGGATATCTCCAACAGTACCTTTGTGGACTCCAAAAGCGAGCTTCAGAAGATTACTCAGCGCCAGTTCGGCTCTCTGCCGGAATATACTGTCATCAGCGAGTCCGGTCCGGAACACGACAAAATATTCAGAGTCCGTGTTCATGTGGAAGGACTGGTTACAGAGACAGGCGTGGGCAAAACCAAGAAGAACGCCGAAAAGGACGCCGCCTCCAAGGCGCTGAAGACACTGGGTAATGACTTCTAATATCCTTCCCGTTTTCATATCTTTTTCCGGATGCAGACAGAGATGCGTCTATTGCAACCAGAACAGTATCACAGGTCAGCGCCCGGGAGAGATTATCTCTTCCGCAGAGAATCAGATCAGAAAATATCTGGAAATGTCAACTAACTGGGATGAGATCGCCTTTTACGGCGGAAGTTTCACCTGCCTCAGCCCTGAAATCAGAAAAAAACTGTATGATATGGCGGATAACGCCGGAATAAAGAGCAAAAGATTTTCTACCAGCCCGGACTGCGTTAATGATGACGTGATGCGTGAGGCGGAGGAGAGAGGCGTTCTGACGGTGGAGATCGGCGTTCAGTCGCTGGATGATGAGGTTCTGAAGGCGAACAACAGACCATGTGACGCACATGATACAATCGAGTCTGTGAAAACCGCAAAAAAGTATATCAGAAAGGTAGCCTGTCAGATAATGACTGGGATGTATAAAGAGAATTTCAGAAGTTTTCAGGATACAGTCGATAAGATAATAGAGCTGACACCTGAATATGTGCGCATATACCCATGTGTTGTTCTGCGTGATACGGAGCTGAACAGACTCTATGAGTCGGGGGAATACGTTCCTCTTCCTCTGGAGGAATCCCTCGCCAGAAGCGCCTATGGGCTGATACTGCTGGAGGCGGCGGGGATAGATGTCATCAGGATAGGGCTTCAGGACGCAGATGACCTGAAAAGCGCTATCACTGCCGGGGCATATCATCCGGCGGCGGGAGACATGGCGAAGACGATAGCGTTCGCCGTCTATTACGGGATGGGACACAGCATAGAGACGGACAGCAGATATATGAATGTCGCCCTCGGATACGGGGGATATAATAAAGAACACAGAGACGGCAAAGTGATAATTAAAGAGGGCGCTGTGCCTTCGCTCCGTTCTGTGTGCGAAAAGATAGCGGAGTACAGAGATGAGGATTATAAGCGGTATATACAAAGGGAGACAGCTCGCCACGCCCAAAGACTTGTCAGTCAGACCGACAACGGATAAGGTGCGCAGCGCAGTCTTTTCCGTTCTGTTTGATTCGGTGGACGGAGCGGACGTTCTGGATCTGTTCTGCGGAACAGGGTCATACGGACTGGAGGCTCTCAGCAGAGGCGCTAAATCCGCAGTGTTCGTGGATACTGACACTGCTTATATACAGAAAAACCTGAAAGGACTGGAGGAGTTCGCCACGGATGTGGTGAAGGGCGATATATTCAAAGTTCTGCCGCAGATAAACCGCCGGTTCGACATTATCTTTATCGACCCTCCATACGCAAAATATACTCCGGACGAGATTCTGGCGCTGTTGAAAGACAGGGAAATTCTTGCAAACAATGGTGTTATAGTATATGAAGAAAGTATTAGAACAGAGTTTAAAATCTCGGACAGCCACTGGTCCTTAGACAGTGAAAAACGTTACGGCGACACTGTTATCAGATATTTGTCCGCAAACGGCTAAAGGTGATCTATGACAGCAGTATATCCCGGAACATTCGACCCGCTGACAAACGGGCATATGGATATCCTGGAAAGAGCGGTAAAACTCTTCGGCGATGTGATTCTCGCCGTTTCTGAAAATAAAAAGAAAAACACGGCGTTCACTCTGGAAGAGCGGATAGCTATGGCAAAAGAGGCGACAAAAGGCATGCCCACGGTGAGGGTTCAGCCGTTCTCGTGTCTTCTGGTGCATTTTCTGAAAAAGCATAAGGCAACGGCCGTTGTCAGGGGGCTCAGAGCGGTGAGCGACTTTGAATTCGAGTTTCAGCTCGCCCTGATGAACCGCAACATGGATCGTGAGTGTGAAAGCGTTTTTCTGATGCCGAACGAAAAATTCATCTTTTTAAGCTCCAGCACGATCAGGGAGGTCGCCCTCCACGGTGGCGATGTTGCCCAGTTTGTTCCCGAATGCGTTAATCACATGATAATAAAAAAATTCGGAGCTCCTGCCTCAGGGTGTAAATAAGCCTTAATTCGTTGATTAATCAGCTATAAAATGCTATTATCAGGTGTCGGGTCATGCTGAACCTGAAAGGTGTGCCCAGTATTACGACATATCCCGGGAGTTGCACATGAAAAAGACCATAATGCTTATTGATGACAGCGTTACTATCCACAGGGTCATAGATCTATGTGTTGACAAAGAAAAGTACAATGTTATCAAGGTTTTTAACAAAGATGAAGCCGAACAGGTCATCGTGAGCGACAAACCCGATCTGATACTTCTGGATAACAAACTTCCCGACATCCCCACCGCAGATATGATCACACTTATAAAATCCGAATGTCCAGCCTGCTATATCATCCTTCTGGCTGGAGCGTTCGATCAGTTCGACAAAGACCAGTGTGTGTCCGCCGGGGCTGATGATTTTCTCTTCAAGCCTTTTGACGCAAAAGCTCTGGACGCCAGAATTCTCTGTGGTCTGGAAGGCGAGTGTGAGGGGCTGGAAGAGAGCGTACCGTCCGAGTTCACTGAAGAGGAGCTGGAGGAGATTATGCCGGAAGAGGACGAAGAGATAGAGCTTCCCGCTATAGAGGAAGATGAGACTGCCGCTGCTGATGTTCAGCCGGATGAGGAGATCGAGCTTCCGGAGATGGAAGAGGATATAGAGATTCCCGCTGTGGAGGAGGAAGAGATAGAACTCCCCGCAGGAGTTTTCGAAGGGCTCAAAGAGACAGAGGAAGAAGAACTGACTCTGCCGGAGGATGAGCCTGCCGCCGCGGCAGAACCAGAGCCTGATTTTGAGCCGGAAATTGAACCTGAGCTTGAACCTGAAATAGAGGCCGGAGCTGAGCTGGAAGAGATGCCTGAACTGCAAGATATACCTGAACTGGAGATAGATCAGGAATTATCAGCGGAACCGGCGCCGGAAATGCCCATCGCTCTGGATGATCTGGAGCTGGATATTCCGGAACAGATTTCCATGCCGGAGGACAACACGCCAGTGGATATGTCCGATCCTTTTTCCGGGCTGGTGGAGACTGACGAGACCGTTATAGATGAGGAAGCCGCTAAAGAGGAGAGCGCCCAGAGTCTGGATGAGCTGGAAACAGCTCAGGAGACTGACGAGCTGGACGGAATTCTGGACGGCATAAACGAAGATATAAAAATGGACGAGCCCGCCGCGGATCTTTCCGAGGCTCTTGAGGACGCTGAGGAATCTCTCGCAGAATCAGAAGAGGAGCTGGAAGAGGTCATCAGCATGGGTGATGAAACCGAGCAGGTTATAAAAGAGCTGGACAATGAAGAGATTCTTCCTGATGAACCGTCTCTGGAACTGCCGGAAATAGAAAAAGAGATACATGTCACGGGGATAGGCACAGAGATGCCGGAAGCTGTTTCCGAACCGGAACCCGGGACAGAGCCTGAGATAGAAGCAGACATCTTGACAGACATGGAAACAGACATGGAAACAGATATGGCTGACGATATAGCCGTTCCGGCAGAAGAGGACATTGCCGAAGAGGCGCCGATTGACGAGGAAAAGCTGGCTGACGATGAAGAGCCGGAAGAAGCCGCCGAAGAGCCGGAAGAAGCCGCCGAAGAGCAGGAGATCAGGGACATCAACACGGTGGAACTGACACCCGCTGACGAGATGGAGCCCGAGCCCGAATACCGTGAACCTGAAATGCCGAAAGTGCATATCAGCGCAGAGAAACTGGTGGAAGCGGTGTATGAGGCGATAGACGAGGATACGCTTAAATTCGCTATTAAAGAGGTTCTCACCGACAAAATAGGCAGGATTCTGGAAGAGGAACTGCCGATTCTGGTGGAGAGAGCTATCAGAAAAGAGATAGAAAGACTTGTGAAAGGAAACTAGGGAGGAACATATCGTGTCTCTGGATTATAAAAACAGCGGAGTCGATATAGACGAGGGAAACCGCTTCGTCTCAGTTATTAAGAAGACTGTTGAGTCAACATACAACAAAAATGTCATGGGAAGCATCGGCGGTTTTGCCGGATTCTTTGACATTTCCGCCATGAAAGGAATGGAACACCCCGTTCTGGTCTCCGGAACAGACGGCGTGGGAACCAAGCTGAAAGTGGCGATAGATACTGATATTCTGGAAACAGTGGGCATAGATCTCGTGGCTATGTGCGTGAACGATATTATCGTTACAGGCGCCAAGCCTCTGTTCTTTCTGGACTATATGGCGACAGGAAAGCTGTCTTCAGAGAAGATGGCGAGAGTTATTCAGGGTATAGCCGAAGGATGCAGACAGTCTGACTGTCCTCTGGTGGGCGGTGAGACAGCCGAGATGCCCGGAATGTATTCCGGAGAGGATTTCGACCTTGCGGGGTTCGCCGTGGGTATTCTGGACAAACCGAAAGCCATTACGGGCGAGCGCATAGAGCCGGGCGATGTTCTGGTGGGGCTCTCATCCAGCGGTCTGCACAGCAACGGTTTTTCTCTGGCGAGAAAACTGTTCTTCGACAGCCTGAAAATGACTCCGGACGACACCATCTGCGAAAATATTCCGCTGAAAAAAGCTCTGCTGGAGCCTACTAAGATATATGTTCCCCACATAATGAAGCTGATCGCCGAAGGCATCGATATCAAAGGAATGGTGCACATCACAGGCGGCGGGTTCTATGACAACATCCCCAGAGTTCTTCCCGAGGGTACAGGCGTGAGGATAAATCCCGACTGTTTTCCTCTGCCCCCTATCTATAAATTTATTCTGGAAAAATCGGGCATAGCCCCCAGAGAGCTCTACAGAGTTTTCAACATGGGTATCGGCTATATCATTGCCGTGAAAGAGTCCGAAGCGAAAAAAATCACAAAACTTCTTGATGACGCGACTGTCATAGGTAGTGTGACCGCCACCGGAGAAGTGGAGATCGAGGGAATAAATTGAAAAAGATAGCTGTGCTGCTGTCCGGCAGGGGCAGCAACTTTATTTCCATCAAAAAACACATAGACGAGAAAAATATCAACGGCGAGATAGTCGCCGTTATAAGCAACAAGGCGGACGCGAAGGGGCTGGAATATGCCCGTGAACAGGGGCTCTGTGCCATTTATCTCAATCCGAAGGATTTTGACGGCAGAGAGTCATATGACGCCGAGATAGTGAGAATCCTGAAAGAAAAAGATGTGGAGCTGGTCTGCCTGGCAGGCTTCATGCGCATCATCACAGGAGTGTTCTGTCAGGCTTTCCGCAACAGAATACTGAACATTCATCCGTCTCTTCTGCCCTCTTTCAAAGGGCTGGATGCTCAGAAACAGGCTTTTGACTATGGTGTCAAGTTCGCCGGGTGCTCTGTGCATTTCGTGGACGAAGAGATGGACAACGGCGCCATAATCCTTCAGGCGGTGGTGCCCGTTCTTCAGACGGACGATGACCACTCGCTGGCTGAGAGGATTTTGAAAGAGGAACACAGAATCTATCCGGAGGCTGTCAGGCTGTTTTGCGATGACAAGCTCAGGGTGGAGGGAAGAAGAGTCTTCATAGACTAAGGAATATCATGAAAAAACCGATACTGCTTCTGATCGTTTTTTTACTGGCGGCATTTTGTTACGCAGGGGGGAAACCGGTGCTGGATAACGGCGTTAAAGTAATCGACATCAAAAGACCCTATACGGATACGATCTCCATTGTCTTTTTTGTGAAAGGCGGGATCTCCAGAGAAACACAGGCGAATAACGGTATCGGATCGCTCTTCACATCCGTGTGGATCAAGAGCAGCGAGATACTGAAAAAAGTCGAGTTTTACGGCGGATCTGTGTATGCCTCCATGAGCCCTGATTTCATGGAAGTGACCCTCGCCATCCCGTCAGAGCAGTTCGACAGGCTTTTCGGATACTATGTTCAGCTTATCAGCAACCCTGTGATAGATGAAGATGTTTTCAAGCGTGAGCAGGCGCTTCAGAAAGAGGAGATAATCTCTGTGGAGGATAACCCCTCCGGAAAATCATATAAAAACTTTTCTAAGGCGACCTATGGTTTGCACCCATACTCTCTGGCGGAAGAGGGAACAATGGAGAGCGTTAGCTCTCTGACCGTTCAGGATATGAAAAACTATGCCAAAGAGATGCTGATGGGCGCCAACATAACTCTGGCTGTCGCCGGAAACTACAGCGGTGACGAGCTGGAGAGAATCAGAGCGGCTTTCAGCTTTCTGCCCAGAGGCACAGCTTATAAACCTTCATGCGCCGCAAGCCGTATAGAGAAAGACACCACAGTGGAAGACACAGATAAAAATGTGAAACAGGCAAAGCTGTATATCGGATACAACGCTCCGGACGCCGCAGACCCTGAATATCCCGCTGTGAAAGTCATCGCCGACATACTGGGCGGAGGTATGAGCAGCAGATATTTTAACGCTCTGCGCAAGGACAAGGGATACGCCTATTCCGTGGGGTCTATCTATGCCTCCAGACTCTGCTCATCCAGGTTCGTCTCATACATCGGGCTCGATTATGCCAATGTTCCCGATGCCATAGCGTCCATAGAGAAGATAAACAAGGAATTTATAAACGATCTTACCCCGCAGGAGCTGGAATCAGTGAAGAACTACATGCTGGGCAAGATACTCACAGATTCGCAGACCAACGCAAAGCAGGCGTGGTATGCCTGTTTCTTCGAAAACGTGGGGCTGAAGAGCACATTTTTCAGCAACTATATCGATGTTTTAAAGAATATTTCAGCGGACGATATCAAAAAAGCCGCAAAGATATTTGACGGACCGAAGACTGTTTACATCTTAAAGTAATTTCAAAAATTTTAATTTGAACAGGTATACATTCCGCCTCGTTTCTGATACAATATTCCTTTATCTTATTTAAGGAATCAAAGGTACATGGACGAAAGCGGGATTTGGGAAGAGGTACTGAAGTACCTGCGTAAAGAACTGGATGAACAGGTGGTTAAAATATGGCTGGAGCCTCTGTCTATAGCGGAGCTCAGAGGCGATATGATCACATTGAGCGCCCCGAACAAGTTCTATAAACAGTGGGCGGATAACAAATATCTGTCAGTTATCAAAAAAGTCTTTAAAGAAAATCTTACGATAGACGCTGACGTTTCCATTATCGTTGGTTTGGAGAAGAAACCGCAGGCGGTGGAAGGCGCAAGCGTTCCGTCCGGCACATTCATTCAGATGCCGAAAAACGGCACAAATCTTAACAAAGACTACACCTTCGAAAACTTCGTTTCCGGTAATTCAAACGAGTTCGCCTATGCCGCTTGTCAGGCGGTGTCCGAAGGGCAGTTCATGCAGTATAACCCGCTCTTTATATACGGCGGAGTCGGTCTTGGTAAGACACACATGATGCATGGCGTAGGGAACAGGATTCTGGAGAAATTTCCGAAGATGAAAGTCCTCTACTGTACCAGCGAAACTTTCACCAACGAAATGATAAACGCTATCCGTATGAAGAAGATGGATGAGTTTCAGAATAAATATAGAAATATCGACCTGATGCTTTTCGATGATGTCCAGTTTCTGGCGGGAAAACAGAGAAGCACAGAAGAATTTTTCAATACATTCAACGCTTTGTATGATAATCAGAAACAGATAATCATCACCAGCGACAAGACTCCGGCGGAGATTCCCGAGATGGAAGAGAGGCTCAAGAGCCGCTTCTCCTGGGGACTCATAGCCGATATCCAGCCGCCAAGCATAGAGGAGAAGACCGCTATCCTCATCAAACGTGCCGAGCACATGGGGCTTAACCTGCCCAGTGAGGTCGCTCTTTTCATGGCGCAGAATCTGGTTACGGAGAACATCAGAGAGCTGATAGGCGCTCTGGTGCGCTTAAGCGCTTTTTCATCCTTTCACAAGAGAGGACTCACTATAGATCTGGCTCAGTCCGCTCTGGAAAAATTTCTGGTGAAGAAGGACAGAGCTGTGTCTTCCGAAGACATTATTGAAGCCGTCACAAAATATTTTAACGTGAAACTGGCTGATATGAAGTCCAAAAAACGTACAAAGAGCATCTCCATGCCCCGTCAGGTTGCGATGTATATGCTCAGAGAGAAGATGAATCTGTCTTTGCAGGAGATAGGGACACTGTTCGGCGGGAGAGACCACTCCACTGTTCTGCACGCCGTAAACTCCATCGGCGACAAGAACAAAGAGAGCCGAGAGATTCAGCTTATCATCAGCACCATAGAGAAAGAACTCTATTCATAAGACGACATTAATTATTTATAATGAAAAAAGAAAGCCCCGCATAAGCGGGGCTTTTTATTTAGAATATGTAGGTTTCTGTGGCGAGTCTCTCGTCAATTATTTTTGCTATCCTCTCCTCAGCCTCTGTGGTGGGAGCGTCAAAAGTAACGGAGAAACGCAGGAAATGTCCGGCATCGTCCCACGGAACGGAAGAGATCAGTTTCTCTCTGATGAGGAAGTCGCAGAACTGCTCAGCGTTCTCGAACTTGCGTCCGGATACTGTGGCTTTGGGGATCCCGAAATACAGATAGAAAGATCCTTTGGGCTCGTTCACTGTGAAGCCGTGTTTGCGCAGAACTTTTGCCAGCATGTTCAGCCTTCTGGCATATTTATGCTTGGTTGTCTCGATCATTTTTGGGTTTTCCAGACAGTAGCATCCTGCTTTCTGAATCGGGATGAACTGACCGGAATCGTTGTTGTCCTTCACTGTGGCGAATGCTTTTACCAGATGCTCGTTTCCGCATACGAATCCGAGTCTCCAGCCTGTCATGTTGTAAGACTTGCTGAGTGAGTGGATCTCTATACCCACTTCCATAGCGCCGTCTATGCTGAGGAAAGACAGAGGCTCTTCGCCGTATGTCAGCTCTATGTAGGCGGCATCGGAGATAACGGCTATGTCGTTCTCTTTAGCGAATTTTACCACTTCCTGATAGAACTCTTTTGTGGCAACAGCGCCTGTGGGGTTGTTGGGATAGTTCATGTAGAAGAATTTAGCTCTCTTTTTGATATCATCGGGGATATCTTTCAGAACGGGGAGGAAGTTGTTCTCCTGAAGCAGGGGCACATTATATACTTCTCCGCCGAGATATTTTGTGATTGTGCCGGATACGGGATATCCGGGAACAGTCATGATGGCAACGTCTCCGGGGTTGATCAGACAGATCGGGATCATAGCCAGAGCGGGTTTTGAACCGATGCTGTGGTTGATCTGTGTCATGGCGTCAATTTCCACGCCGAAACGTTTTTTCATATAATTAGCGGCGGCGATTTTGAACTCGTCTATGCCGTTGTCGGAATAGAATCTGTTCTCTCTCTTTGTGGCCTCGAGCTGAAGCACTTTTACCACTTCGTCATGGGCCATAGCGTCCGGCTCGCCAACGCCCATGTCTATGAGTTCAACTCCGGGGTTGTCTTTCATAGCGGCGCGCTTAGCCCTTTTGATTTTTTCAAACTTGTAGATAGTTGTGTCCTTTCCGAACATCTTACCGCCAAGCCTTTCTGAAATCATGTTCTCCATAAACTGGCTCATTGTTTTCTCCCTAAGGTTTCTTATTATCCTGTCCCTGATCTTCGCAGATGGTGCAGTCTGGGCACATCTCCGGTTTGCAGGGTTCGATATATATGTTCACGTCAGCATTCTCTATGCCGCGTTTTATTCTCTGTTCGATATCCGCCCGGATATCATTTCCTTCTTTCAGGCTCATCTTGTTGAACAGCACCAGGTGCATGTCGATGAACCGCAGGTTTCCGGCGGAGCGGGTGCGCAGATTGTGCACCTCCACTATCTCGCTGCTGTGGCTTTCCAGAATCTCACGCAGAATCTGCATGTCCTCCTCCGGGAGGGTTTCGTCCAGCAGTTCTCTGGTGACCTGTAGATTCAGCCGGAGAGCGGAAAAGATAATATACACCGCAATTACGGCACTGACAATAGCGTCTATTATGTGAAGACCGGTAAACTTAATAATTATTAGAGCGGAAAGAACGCCTATGCCGCTCAAAATATCCGTTTTGTAATGCAGACTGTCAGCGTGGAGCACGGTGGAGTTCAGCTTTATGGCGGCTTTCTTCAGAAAGACCACCAGAAAAGACGTTATGATAATGCTTATAACCATAACGGTTATGTTTATGCCAACTGCCTTTATCTCTGTCTTTTCGGTGATGTTCATGTATGCCTTATAAAGGATGAATATCCCTGAAAAGAGGATTATGAAAGACTGAATCTGAGCCGCCAGAGGCTCGAATTTGCTGTGTCCGTATGGGTGGTTCTCGTCCGGGGGCGACATGGACACCTTGATGGCGAAAAAATTTATAGTGGAAGACAGTATATCCAGCATAGAGTCGAAAGCGGACGAAAGCACCGCCAGCGAACCCGACCAGATTCCCACTATGGCCTTAAAAACAGCAAGAAACACCGCCGTGGCGATGGATATCTTGGTGGCGTTAAGTTTTGTCAGTCTGATGGCTTCTGCTCCTCAGGAGTCTGCTGCCTGCCGTACAGGTTGAACCATACGCTGAAAAGCCCAAGCAGCGCAATGAGGATTATAGCGGGGGGTTCTGAAAATATAAAGACAAATATTAGGGCTCTGATGACCGGAAATATCCTGAGCCTTATCATCCAGTGGGTCATGATATCAAACCCCTGAAAGGCATAGAGTGTCATCATTATAATAATAAGGTTCAGCCCGATGTGCCTCACCATGTCCTGTTTTATGAAGATCATGGCGAATCCCGCTATCAGCAGCCAGACCAGATTGTCCGGCAGACGGAATTTAGGAAGCTGAATCCTTCTCATTTTAGCGTAAAGGTTCAGAGCGATGTGGGCGGAGAAAGCTGTGAAAACATAGTTCACCGCCGGAAATACAAGAACAATAGAGAGCGCCGCCTCACGGGTCATGGAGCTGACTTTCAGAAAATAGTCCTCTCCCGCCACAGGCGATTTGGATGATTTTACCGCATCCAGAAAAGTGATGAGCGCTTTTTCGGCAACGTCCGTCATCTCGTTTCTGTATGAGCTGAAAAGATATACGGCGATAAACACGGAAAGCAGTGTCAGAAGAGGCGTCACGGCGGCAGGAATCCATGGGTCGAGCCGTCCGGATTTCAGATATCTGTGTATGAACAGAGCCGGAGCCAGAACGGAAATGAGGTAAAATCCCGCCAGCACAGGACCAATGCCCGCCAGAACAGCGATGAGCCCTGCCAGATAAAGGTCGGAGAACCGGTTTCTCTTCTCCAGATCGGAGTACAGAAGGAGAAGCATCGGCGAAAAGACAGCCGTAACCAGACCAACCTGTGGCACGAACGCCATAAGAGCGTAAAAAAGAACTGATGCTAAAGGGTAGATTAAAAACTGCATGGTAAAAAAATGGGGAGGTTGTTCGCCTCCCCTTATTTAATTATCTGTTGAGGCTGAAAGGCAGCAGAGCGATAACTCTGGCAGTCTTAACAGCGGTTGAGAGGGCTCTCTGGTGTTTAGCGCATGTGCCTGTAAGTCTTCTGGGCATTATTTTGCCTCTTTCTGTAACATACTGGCGGAGCAGCTTAACATCTTTGTAGTCAATATCTATAGCTTCTGTGCAGAATTTGCATACTTTTCTGCGCTGGAATTTGCGTCTTACAACAGCCATTTTCTTTCCTCCTAAAATGGAATATCGTCTTCGTCTATGGCACCGGCTGAAGGTACGTCGAATGCTCCTGAGCCGTATTCACTCTTGCTGTCTCTTCTGGAGACGAACTGAATGTTTTCGGCGACCACCTCATGTTTAGAGCGCTTCTGACCTTCTGTTTCCCATGTGCTGTACTGGAGTCTGCCTTCAATCAGAAGGGGCATGCCTTTTGTGACATATTCGCCGCACATTTCGGCTGTTTTGCCGAAGGTGACGATGTCGATGAAGCATGTTTCTTCCTTGTCCTTCATTTTTCTCGTAATAGCCAGCCCAAACTTAGCCACGGGCAGATCACGTCCGGGGATAAAACGAACCTCGGGGTTGCGTGTGACATTTCCGAGCAGCATTACTTTATTAAGGAAGCCCATAAAATCCTCCCGCAGAAATTATTCTGCTGAGTCTTCTTCTGTTGTTTCTTCGCCCTCGGGCGCGTCAACCACTACATCGTCAGAGTCAGATTTCTCGTCATCTTCTCTGGGTCTTCTGACACCGGGTTTTTTGGCGAAGCGTTTAGCGCCGGTATCCTTTTTAGGATTGAGTTTGAATTTTTTCTCATCGATGGCGACAATGACAAATCTGAGAACGTTTTCGTTGTAACGGTAACGGATTGTCAGCTCGTCAGGATAGTTTTCGGAAGCCTCAAACTGGATAAGATAGTAGTAGCCTTCAGCGTAGTTTTCTATGGAATAAGCCATAGTAACTCTGCCCCACGCTTCTACTTTGATGATCTTTCCGCCGTTCTGCTCGATGTTGTTCTTGTAGAACTCAAGCTCTTTTTCGAGCTCATCCTGTTGCAGGTCGGGGCGGACGATGAATACGGTTTCGTAAGTGTTCATATATCCTCCTTCGTGGATTAAATAGCCGTATATTTTATATATATACAGCAAAGGTGGTTGTGACTTTTAACAGGATACATATGAAAAGTCAATGTTAATAATCTTGAAACCTGCTTTGTATATGCTATCATCACCCAAAAGGAGAAAATATGGAAAATATATCAGCAGATTCCGCCGGACACTCAGGGTTCAGATTTTCAGGGCGGGCCGGAGAATATTTCAGCATATGGATAGTCAATATCCTGCTGAGCATAGTCACATTCGGGATTTATTCCGCATGGGCGAAGGTCAGGAGAAAGAGATATTTTTACGGATGCACCACTCTTGACGGCTCATGTTTTGAATATCTGGCGGAGCCGAAGCGGATTCTGATCGGAAGGATTATCGTCTTTTCGCTTTATACAGTATGGATTGGCGTTTCAAAGCTCGCTCCGGTGTTCAGCGTTGTTCTGTTAATACCGCTGGCGCTCTTTATTCCTGTAATCATTAATAAGGCTCTTAAATTTAACGCTTATAATACAAGCTATAGAAATGTAAGGTTCTATTATCAGTCATCCTATAAAGAGACTCTGTATGTTTTTGTCCTGCTCGGAGCGCTGTCGGCAATAACTCTGGGCATCATGTTTCCATACTATGTCTACCGCATCAAAAAACACATAATAGAGCACAGCAGATACGGGCTTCAGCATTTTCATTTCAGCGGAAGACCCGGCAGGTTTTATTCAATATATATAGGCGTTGCCGTTATAGCTGTTTGCATGACAATAGCCGGGGCGGCTATGATAAAGGTTATTCCTCTGCTTGTTCCTTTCATCTGGATTCTGGGATATGCCTTTGCGACAACACATCTGTATGTTTCCCAGACCAACTACATTTTTGATAACGTCAGGCTTAGAGATATCAAATTCAGAAGCACTATGAATTCGTCAGGCTATTTTTTAATAGCGGCTGTGAATTATTTTGTGATAGCGCTGACTCTGGGGCTGATGATCCCCTGGGCAAAAATCAGAATCACCAGATACAGGCTGGAGAACATGGCTGTGCTGGCAGGCAGCAGCCTCGATTCTTTCGCCGCGGAAGAATTCGCTCAGGTGGGAGCGACAGGCGAGGAGTTCAGCGACTTTTTTGACTTTGACATGGGACTGTGATGGAGTTCTCAGGCTATTACTATAACGGCAAAAACTCAGGCAGAGAGGATGTCTCGGCTGAGTTTATAAACGGCAGAATAATTGTGCGTTCAGACAGAGGCGTCCTCTGTGATTACAACGCCGACAGCGTTTTGATGAAGAGTGGTGTCGGAAGCGCTCCGTCGCACATAATTTTCCCGGACGGCTCGTCCGTTGAGACGAAAGACAATGCCGCTGTTAATCATATTCAGGCGTCCCTGAAAAAAAACAGTCTGTGGCTTTTTGTTGGCAGGCTGGAAAGCCGCCGCAGATATATATTTTTATCGTTTGTGTCTGTGGTGCTTATTTTTCTGGGCGCTTTTTTCTATGGCGTGCCGGCTCTGTCGAAGGCGGTGGCGTTCTCTCTCCCCGTTGAGACCAACAGGGTGATCGCAAACGGAACGCTGAAGATGCTGGATGAGCATCTGTTTTCCCCGAGCCGTCTGACCGTTGAGAGAAAGGCGGGACTCACTGAAAGTTTTGACAGAATGCTGAGAGGGCTTCCGGAAGGATTTGAGTATAAACTTGTGTTCCGCTCCGGCGGAAAACTCGGTGCCAATGCCATGGCTCTGCCGGACGGCACCGTGGTTGTCACTGACGAGCTGGTGAATCTATCAGGCAGGGATGAGGAGATTACGGCTGTTCTGGCTCATGAGCTTGGGCATGTGGCGATGAGACACGGCGTCAGAACTCTGCTTCAGGGATCTGTCATATCCGCCGCTGTTATTGCCGTCACTGGGGACGTGTCTTCTCTGACTGTGGGTATCCCGGCGCTTCTTGTTAAATCGAAATATTCCAGAGAATTCGAGAGGGAAGCGGACCGGTTCGCGATAAAGCTGCTGACGGAGCATAATATTTCTGTTATTTATTTTGCGGATATACTGACAAAGCTGAGCGAACAGCACAAAGAGTCAGGAAGCAGGGTGACGGATTATATCTCGTCACATCCGGCGACTAAAGAGAGAGTAAAGATGATCCGAGAAGCGGCAGAAGGTATTTAGATGGCTGGTTTTGAAAAGGAATACACTATCACGGCGGAAGAGGGCGGCAAGAGGCTCGACTCATATATATCCGCTGTGACGGATATTTCCAGATCCCACGCTGAGCGCCTGATATCAGAGGGGCATGTTTTCGTTAACGGTGTTCTGAAAGAAAAAAAATATAAAATCAGCATCGGAGACGTGCTTGATATCAAGGTTCCCGCCGAGAAAGTGCCTGATCTTACCCCCAGGGAAATGGATATCTCTGTGATATTCGAATGTGAGCAGTACGCCGTTATAGACAAGCCGGCGGGGATTACCGTGCATCCGGCGGCGGGTACAGGTGACGACACCATAGTGAACGGTCTGCTCCACAGATTCGACATCAGAGACGATAACGATGTCCGACCCGGAATAGTGCACAGGCTGGACAAGGACACGTCCGGCATACTTCTGGTGGCGAAGAACAGAACCGCCAGAGAAAGGCTGTCCAAACTGTTCGCCGACAGAGAGGTGGACAAGAGCTATCTGGCTGTCTGCTGGGGAAATCCGAAGTTCGACCATATGGTTTTAGAGGCTCCGGTGGGGCGGCATATTAAGGACAGAAAAAAGATGTCGGTGACCGAAAACGGGCGCTATGCTAAAAGTGAAATCACTGTTCTAAAACGGCTGAGGGGCGCATTTTTGGCTGAAGTTAAAATATACACCGGACGTACACACCAGATCAGGGTGCACATGAGCCATCTGGGTTTTCCGGTTGCCGGAGACAAGGTGTATGGTAATAGAAATTCCCTTAGTCTAAAGATAGATAGGCAGGCTCTGCACTCCCGCAGATTGAGCTTTACCGACCCCTTTTCGGGTGAAAAAATGGAGTTCGTGTCACCCATGCCGGATGACATGGAAATGTTAATAAAAAGACTGGATTTGTGATAATATTCTGAACTTGCGCTAACTAGTTACGGGTGTTCAAACCCGCCCGGGATGCCGGAAATCTTTTAATCCTAAAACGATGTTTCTTGTTGACACCTTTACAGGTTCATGATAGATACTGCATACTGTATACAAAATACAGAGGTGAGGTATGAGTGGATATTTGCCTATAGTACTTTTTCTTCTTGTGGCCGGAGCTCTCGGCATAGTCATTATGTTCGTAGGAGCCATAATCAGCCCGAAGAAATATGAGAAGGTTAAATTCAGCGTTTATGAGTGCGGTATGCCCTCGCTGGATGAGAACAGAAAGCGTCTGAACCTGAGGTTCTACATCATCGCTATGCTGTTTGTGATTTTTGACGTGGAGACAGTTTTTCTGTATCCCTGGGCCGTGGCGTTTGACCTGATCGGCCTGTTCGGTCTTATCGAGATGATACTTTTCATCGTAATTCTTGTTTTCGGCTATTTTTATGCATGGCAGAAAGGAGCGTTAGAATGGGTTTAATCGAAAGAAAATTACCTGACAACGTACTCACTACATCTGTTGATACCGTTATCAACTATTGTAGAAAATCTTCTATCTGGCCAGTGACCTTCGGTCTTGCCTGCTGCGCTATCGAAATGATGGCCTGCGGCGCGGCAAAGTATGACTTCGACAGGATGGGTATCATTTTCCGTGGTACACCCCGTCAGTCTGACCTTATGATAGTTGCCGGGACAGTGACAAGGAAGATGGCCCCTGTAGTTAGAAAGGTCTACCTGCAGATGCCCGAACCCAAGTGGGTTATCGCAATCGGAAGCTGCGCGACCAGCGGCGGTATCTATAACACCTATTCTACAGTGCAAGGTGTTGACGAGATTATCCCCGTTGATTTCTATGTTCCCGGCTGCCCCCCCAGACCTGAAGCGTTCTACGATGCCATCGTAGCCCTCCAGCAAAAAATCATGACTGAAAAAGTCATAAGAAAGTAAGGAGAGGATGCAATGACATTTGAACAGCTTGTCCAAAATCTGGACGCACAGTTCTCTGGAAAGCTTAACTGCTATACAGAGTACAAGTGCAACTTCATAAAAGTGAAAGACGCTTCCGTTTACAAAGAAGTTCTGAAAGCTCTTAAAAACGACGCATCTTTCCTGTACATCGTAGATGTAGTTGCCACACACTGGCCCAAAAAGAAAGAGAAGTTCGAGATAACAGTCAACCTGTTCTCTATCCAGAACAAGCTCAGAATTTTTGTTAAAGTTGCCGGTGAGGACAACAAATTCCCCTCTATCACAGACATCTGGAAAGGTGCCGACCTGATGGAGAGAGAGCAGTACGACCTTATGGGCATTATCTTTGAAGGACACCCGAACCTGAAGAGGGTTCTGCTTCCCGAGTTCTTCGAGGGTCACCCTTTAAGAAAAGACTTTCCGCTTAAAGAAAGAGCCTGGTTCAACAATGCTGATGAGCAGGGTCTCGGTCTTAAGTTTTCAAGGTAGGGACTGATAATGAGCTATAACAACATTTCAGAAGTAGTTACCGTCAACATGGGACCTCAGCACCCCTCTACACACGGGGTTTTGAGGCTTGTGGTTGATCTCGACGGCGAAACCATTGTCAATGTGGAGCCCGATGTAGGCTATCTGCACAGAGGCACTGAAAAACTGGCCGAGAACAGAACATATCACCAGTGTATCCCACTCACAGACAGACTTGACTACCTTTCACCTCTTTCAAATAACCTTGCCTACTGCCTGGCAGTAGAGAAGTTTTTCGATGTTAAGATACCTGAGAGAGCGGACTATCTCAGAGTAATACTTGCCGAGCTGGCGAGAGTCGCTTCTCACCTTGTGTGGATCGCTACTCACGCTCTCGACATTGGCGCCATGACCGTTTTCCTGTATGCTTTCCGTGAGCGCGAGGAAATCCTCGACCTTTTCGAGATCGGTACAGGTCAGCGTATGACCAGCTCCTGGATCAGAATCGGCGGTATCAGAGCCGATATGCCCGAGGAGTTCTTTGTCAGAGCTAAAGATTTCGTAGAAAGATTCGACAAAAACGTTGATACATACGAAAACCTGCTGACAAACAACAGAATCTGGAAAATGCGTACAATCGGCATCGGTCACCTTTCCGCTGAAGATGTTCAGGATTACGGAACATCAGGTCCTCTTATGAGAGGATCAGGCGTTGACTTCGACCTGAGACGTGATGAACCCTATTGCTGCTATGATAAGTTTCAGTGGGAAATTCCCGTTCAGCCCGAAGGCGATACATACGCAAGATATAAAGTCAGAATGAAAGAACTCCGTGAGGCTAACAAAATCGTTGGTCAGGCTCTGGAAACACTGCCTGCCGGTTCTGTTATGACAGACGACCCCAGAGTGGCACTGCCCGCTCACGAGGACGTTTATGAGCGCATGGAAGCTCTTATCAGAAGATTCTATATAGTTTCCAAAGGCTTCAAAGCACCCAAAGGCGAAACATATCAGGGTATCGAAGCTCCTAAAGGCGAGCTCGGATTCTATATCGTTTCCGAAGGCGAAGAGAGACCTTACAGAATGAAAGTAAGAGCTCCCTCCTATGTCAACCTCGGCGCTCTGAATCATATGGCTAAAGGCCACATGCTTGCTGACCTCGTTGCCATCATCGGTACAAATGACGTTGTACTCGGTGAGATCGACAGATAAGGGGTGACAAAAATGGCTAACGAAGTAAAGGAAACTGAATCAGCTAACAAAGAGATCGACTTTACAGCATGCGACGAGATATGCGAAAAGTACAAAGATTGGAAAGGGGCCACAATCCCCGTTCTTCAGCAGGTACAGGAAGCATACGGCTATCTCTTTTCAGAAATAGTTGAAAGAATCGCCGATAACCTCAATATGTCTGCACACCAGATATATGGCGTTATAACCTTTTACGCACAGTTCTACACACAGCCCAGAGGAAAATACATAATCAGGGTTTGCAGAGGAACTGCTTGTCACGTACAGGGTTCAGGACGAATCTCAGAAATCGTTAACGAAGAGTTCCATATTAAAAACGGCGAAACAAGCGCAGACCTTAAGTTCACACTTGAGGAAGTGTCTTGCATCGGCGCATGCGGAATGGCTCCCGTTATCATGATTAACAATAAAACATACGGCAACCTGAAACCTGAAGAGGCTAGAAAGATCTTCAGGGATTATGCAGAACTTCAGGGGTAGGTTATGAGTTACACAACAGATCACGTTGAAGTACACGTCTGTATGGGAACTGCGGGAGTTGCTTCCGGCGGACACGAGGTTATGGACGCTCTGAACGAAGAGTTCGAGAAAAGAGGCCTCAAAAACGCGGAATCAAAAGAACGCAACTGCTCAGCTAAGCAGACAGGATGCAGAGGACTCTGCGCCCGTGACGTACTTATTGACGTTTATATCCCCGGCAAAGATGCCATTACATACGAACACGTTACCGCTGAGATGGTTCCCACTATCGTTGAGGAACACATCGTTAACGGAAACATCGTAGAAAAATGGGCAGCTAAAGCCGACTATTTTCAGTTTTACGACAAGCAGAAACGTTATGTTCTTGCTGACTGCGGACGTGTCGATCCTGAGAGCCTTGAAGACTATATCGGTCTCGGCGGATATGAAGCCATCAAGAAAGCTCTGACTATGACACCCGAGCAGGTTATAGACGAAGTCAAAAAATCCGGTCTGAGAGGCAGGGGGGGCGGCGGTTTCCCCACAGGTCTGAAATGGACTTTCTGCCGTAACAGCCCCGGCGATCACAAATATCTTATCTGCAACGCGGATGAGGGTGACCCCGGCGCGTTCATGGACCGTTCTATCATCGAAGGTAACCCCCACGCTGTTATCGAGGGTATGCTTATCGCCGGCTATGCTATCGGATGTGACGAAGGCTACATCTACTGTCGTGCGGAATATCCCCTTGCTATCGAAAGGGTTATCAAGGCTATTAAAGACGCTGAAAAAATGGGAATTCTCGGAGACAAGGTTCTCGGCACTGACTTCCACTTCAAACTGAAGCTGAAAGAAGGAGCCGGAGCGTTTGTTTGCGGCGAGGAAACAGCTCTTATCGCTTCTATCGAAGGCGAGAGAGGCATGCCCCGTCCCAGACCTCCTTTCCCCGCTGTTAAGGGTCTGTGGCAGAAACCCTCTAACGTTAACAACGTTGAGACTTTCGCCAACCTTCCCGGCATCATCCTTAAAGGCTCCGACTGGTACGCAGGTATCGGAACAGAGAAGTCAAAAGGTACAAAGATCTTCGCCCTTTCAGGCAAGGTTAAGTCTACCGGACTTGTTGAAGTTCCTATGGGTATTACAGTACGCGAACTTATTTTTGATGTTGGCGGCGGTATTCCTAAAAAGAGAAAGTTCAAGGCTGTTCAGCTCGGCGGTCCCTCAGGCGGCTGTCTTACACCTGATCACCTTGAGACACCTATAGACTATGACTCACTGATCGCGGCCGGAGCCATGATGGGTTCAGGCGGTGTGGTTGTTATGGATGAGACCAACTGTATGGTTAACGTTGCTCACTTCTTCCTGACATTCACACAGAGAGAGTCCTGCGGTAAGTGTATCCCCTGCCGTATCGGTACCAAAACCATGCTTGATATTCTCGCGAGAATAACAAACGGTGAGGGCCGCGAAGAGGATATTCAAAACCTTCTGGACATCGGTCAGGATATTAAGACTGCGTCACTCTGCGGTCTGGGTCAGACAGCTCCGAACCCCGTACTTACTACTATTAAGTACTTCAGACATGAGTATGAGGCACACATCAGGGACAAAAAATGCCCCGCCAGAGAGTGCGCAGAGCTCATCGAGTTCGTTGTTGTTGACGACAGATGCAAGAAGTGCGGTATATGCAAAAAAGCATGCCCTGTTGATGCTATCACATGGGAGAAAGGAACAGTCGCTTACATCGACAAGAGCAAATGCGTGAAATGTCGTGAATGTATCGTCAACTGTCCTTTCAACGCAATAGATTAAGGCAGAGGAGAGACACAGTTATGGTTACTGTAAAAATAAACGGAAAAGAGGTACAGGTTCCCAAGAACACACTTATCCTCGAAGCCGCAAAGGAAGCAGGCGTGTCCATACCGACACTCTGCCACGACTCCCGTCTTAACCCTTTCGGCGCTTGCAGGGTCTGTCTTGTGGAACAAGTCGGCAACCCGAAACTTCAGGCTGCCTGTACTACACCCGTTACAGACGGAATGGAAATCATCACCCAGTCCGACAAGCTCTCCAGAGTGCGTAAGACAGCCATCGAGCTGCTTCTTATAAACCACCCTCTGGACTGCCCCGTTTGCGACAAGGGCGGTGAATGTACTCTGCAGGATCTGACATACGAAGTGGGCGTTACAAAAGTGCGTTTTGACGCAAAACCTAACGACACACCCGTTGACCATACTAACCCCTTCATAGAGAGAGACATCGACAGATGCGTTCTCTGCGGACGCTGCGTCCGTATCTGTGACGAGGTTGTCAACATTCAGGCGATCAGCTTCCTGAACAGAGGTACTGATACTATAATCGGAACTTCTTTTGAACAGCCCTGGAACTGCGAATACTGCGGACAGTGTATCAGCGTTTGTCCCGTGGGTTCACTGAACAACAGAATATACCTGTTCAAAAACAGACCCTGGAACCTCGACAGAGTCCAGTCAGTCTGCGGTCTCTGCTCATGCGGATGTACTGTTGACATAGACTATGAGGGCAACGAAGTTTTCCGTATGAAAGAGAATCCCGAAGAGGGAATCAACCACGGATATATGTGTGCTAAAGGACGTTTCGGATTTGAGTTTGTCAACTCTATCAAGCGTGAGACTGAAGCACAGGTTAAAGTCGGTGCGGAAGCTAAAAAAGTTTCTTTCGATGAGGCAGTCACTGTCGCAGTTGAGAAACTTAAAAAAGTCAAAGAAACAGCAGGAGCAGACTCAGTCGCTGTTGTGGTTTCTCCCAGACTTACTAACGAAGAGGCTTTCCTTGCCGCTAAACTCGCTAAAGATGTGATCGGCACACAGAACATATTCTCCACAGAGACATCTGAGATACTCCCCGGAGCTACTCTTGAGGAAGTAGAGCAGAGCGACTGTGTGGCAGTGCTGAACATCGATGTGACAGAAGCCAACCCCATACTCGGTCTTGCCGTGAGACATGCCGCAAGAATGGGCGATGCTCCTCTGGCTGTTTTCTATCCCAGCTTCACTGCTCTGAAAAGAGTAGCTAAGAAGTTTGTGACAGGAACACCGGACGCTGTCAGAGAGGCTATGGTGAAATACGCAGACGCTGTTGCGGGCGCAAGCAACGAATACAGCGAGCTGGCTGGAAAACTCACCGCTGCCGAAAGACCTGTAGTGGTTTTCGACCCCTACAACAAAGCGGATGCCGCTCTTGCTCAGAAAATCAGCAAAGCGTGCGCGAAAGTTAAACTTGTTCCCGCTAAATCAAAGAACAACTCGGTAGGTATAGTAGATATGGGCTGCGGAGCTAAATGCCCCACAGAATTCTCAAAAGGACTGGAAGCAGGCAAATTTAAAGCCGTTCTGGTTTTCGGAGAGAACGTATCAGCAAGAACAGTATGGGCTAAGGCAGCATCAAAACTGTCCGGTCTGGAACTGCTCCTTGTGACAGACCCCTTCATGAGCGAAACAGCGGCTATGGCGAATGTTTACATTCCCGTTGCCACATTCGCAGAGAAGGACGGTTCTTTCACTAACCTCGAGGGACGTGTGCAGACCATCGCCAAAGCAGTGGACAAAGGAGTGAACACAGACGCCTGTGTAGCTTCCGCCATAGCAAAAGGCATGGGTTCAGCGCTCCCCGCCGATGTTACAGCTGTTAGAAGCATGATAGAGAAGGAAGTTGCCCTGTATTCCAACATAGATTGGAACGGCGGCACTGTTTCCTACCCTTATGTTTTTGCAGGTGATATCGCCGCAGAAGACGGCATGGCGAAAGGCAAAGGAAAATTCTTCCTTTACACAGCCAGCCTGAGACTGCACTCCGGTTCTTTCACAAGATGGTCTCCCGACCTCGCGAAAGTCTATGGTTCCCCTGTCCTTGAGATAGGCGAAGAAGACGCAAAAGAGCTTGGCCTCGCCAACGGCGATAAGGTCAAAGTCTCCGGCGAAGGTTTCAGCGGAGAGTTTCCTGTTGAAATAGATAAGAAAGTCACTAAGGGATGCGTGGCGCTCCCCGAAGACTTTACTGCGACAGCCGGCATTTTCTTCAACGGAAAATGTGTTAAGGCGGATATTGTAAAGTAATGAAAGTTATAGATAAGAGGTAGGGAATGGTACTCGCGATTGTATTTACACTAATCAAGATACTGATTATCATTGTGTGTACGCTCACCGGCGTTGCCTACATGACCTATGCCGAACGTAAAGTCATCGGTCATATGCAGGTACGCCTCGGTCCCGTGCACACAGGTCCTAAAGGACTTCTGCAACCCCTGGCCGACGGTCTGAAACTTATGGCGAAGGAAGATATGACACCGGACATGGTAGACAAACCCGTGTTCTATGTGGCTCCTTTCCTCGGCATGGTTCCGGGTTTGGCCGCTTTTGCAGTTATACCCTTTAGCGAAAACATATACGTTGCCAACATCAACGTTGGTCTTCTGTATGTGCTGGCACTGTCCTCAGTAGGCGTTTACGGTATTATCATGTCCGGTTGGGCATCTAACTCAAAATACGCTACTATGGGCTCACTGCGTTCATCTGCGCAGGTTATCAGCTATGAAACAGCTATGGGTCTGGCGATCCTCGGTCCTGTTCTTCTGGCGGGTTCACTGAACCTGAAAGAGATCACTGAGGCTCAGAGAGGTCTCTGGTTTATGGTTCCGCAGTTCGTGGCTTTTGTCATCTACTCTATTTCAGCGGTTGCCGAAACCAACAGAGCTCCCTTCGACCTTCCCGAAGCGGAAACAGAACTTGTTGCGGGTTTCCATGTGGAATACTCCTCAATGAGATTCGCTATGTTCTTCCTGGGCGAATACGCGAACATGTATGTTGTTGCATCCATGTGCGCAGTTCTTTTCCTGGGCGGATACACAGGACCTCTGCTTCCTCCGCTGGTTTGGTTCCTCATCAAGATGCTTGCGTTCATGTTCTTCTTCCTGTGGCTGAGAGCTACTCTCCCCAGACTTAGATTTGACCAGCTTATGAATCTTGGTTGGAAAATTCTGATCCCGATAGCACTTGCCAACCTGCTTATAACAAGCATCGTTGTCTATGCGATCAGGAACTAGGGGTGATATTATGAAGAACATTTTTGAAACAATCTTCTTTACAGAGATTCTTCAGGGTCTCGGTATTACCCTGAAACATATGTTCATGAAACCCGTGACATATAAGTACCCCTTTGAAGCGACTCCGATTCAGGACAGATTCAGAGGAGTTCAATATATTAAGACTACCGCCGACGGCAGAACAAAGTGCGTTGGATGTTATCTCTGCCAGAAGGTCTGCCCTTCTGAGTGTATACACATCGAAACAGACTGCGGTCCTAACGGCGAGAGACTTATAAGAAAGTATGAGCTTGATCTTTCCAGATGTATCTATTGCGGATACTGCGAAGAGGTCTGCCCCGTTGACGCTATCCACATGGGATGGGAGTGGAACACAGTCGCTCCTACAAGAGACAACTATGTCATCAACATGAAGACACTGTCTCAGAACTACAAAGATAACGTGGAAGGCAACTGGAAAAACAAGCATCTTAAAAAGAAACTTGTGGAAGGAGTACAGCAATGAACGAAATCTTTATGAATATAGGATTTTGGGTGCTGGGCATAACAGCCGTGGTTTCCGCTCTGTTCATGGTGACCAGAGAGAACCCTGTTCACTCCGCACTTTGGATGCTTCTGACATTCTTTGCTGTGGCAGGCATTTTCATTCAGCTCGATGCTGAATACATCGCCGCCATACAGGTTATGGTATACGCTGGAGCCATTCTGGTTCTTTACATGTTTGTCGTTATGCTGCTTAACCCCAAATCGACTGGCTTCATCAAGATGCCCTTTAAGGTAGTTCTTGGCGGAGTAGTCTCTGTGGTTCTGTTTGTGCAGATACTCATGACTCTCATGGGAACAGGCGTTATCAAATCATCTCAGCTCGGCAATATTAACTATCCCGAGGGCTTCACCAACGTGAAAGCATTCGGTACAGTAATGTTCACACAATATATCGTACCTTTCGAAGTGGCTTCAGTGCTTCTGCTTGTCGCTATGATAGGCGCGATCGTGATAGCGAAAAAGGATTAAGGGGGAAACGATGCTGACTTTAGCACATTATCTTGTCCTTAGCGCAATAATTTTCAGCATAGGCGTGGCCGGGGTTCTGATCCGCAGAAACCTGATAGTTATGTTTATGTCTCTGGAACTTATGCTAAACGCGGTTAACATCAACCTCGCAGCCTTTTCCAACTATCTTCAGCAGATGACAGGACAGATATTTATCGTCTTTGTTATGGCTGTTGCCGCTGCCGAGGCCGCTGTTGGTCTTGCTCTGATCATTTCACTGTTCAGAAACAAGCAGACCATTAACGCTGATGAAATTAATACAATGAGAGGATAGAGGTAGGTTATGATCTTTGCAGTATTAACACTACTTGGACCCCTGGTAGCTTTTCTTATTAACGGTCTTTTCGGAAGACGTTACATAAAGAACGCGGCTCCTGTGGTTGCCATAGCAGGTGTTAGTGTTTCCTTCGTCTGCGCTCTTATACTGTTCTACCTTGTATCCACACAAGGGTTCAGTGTAGACGGAACACTTTACACCTGGGTTATTGCGGGCTCCTTAGAGGTACCATTCGGTATACTTGTGGATCCCCTGACATCCATCATGCTTATAGTTGTTACAACGATCTCTCTGATGGTTCACATTTACTCCATCGGATATATGCACGGAGACAAAGGATTCTGGAGATTTTTCACATATCTTTCAGTTTTCACACTTTCCATGCTTATACTGGTTCTTGGAAACAACTTCCTTATGCTTTTCGTAGGTTGGGAACTTGTGGGTCTGTCTTCATACCTGCTGATCGGTTTCTGGTTCTTCAAGAAAAGCGCGGCTGATGCTTGTAAAAAAGCTTTCGTAATGAACAGAATCGGTGACTTTGGTTTTTACATCGGTCTTCTTCTTGTGATCTTCACATTCAGAAGCCTTAACTACTCCGATGCTTTCAACGCTGAAGCTATTCATCATGTTAAAGAGACCACTTACACAGTATTTGGTATGAATTTTTCTCTGCTCGACCTTATGACATTCGGGCTGTTCTGCGGAGCGATGGGTAAATCTGCTCAGTTCCCTCTGCACACATGGCTGCCCGATGCGATGGAAGGTCCTACTCCCGTTTCAGCTCTGATCCACGCGGCTACAATGGTTACAGCCGGTGTTTACATGGTTGCCAGATGCAACGCTCTCTTCTCTGAGGCGCACATGACAAGCCAGTTCGTCATCTTCGCGGGTGCTACAACTGCTTTCCTCGGCGCATCAATCGGTCTTACACAGTACGACCTGAAGAGAATCCTTGCTTACTCAACCGTATCTCAGCTGGGATACATGATCATGGCTACAGGTGTCGGCGCGTATGTCGCAGCTATATTCCACCTGTTCACACACGCTATGTTCAAAGGTCTTCTGTTCCTCTGCTCCGGTTCTGTAATGCACGCTATGCACGACAACCTGGACGTCAGAGTTATGGGCGGTCTGAAAAAGAAAATGCCCATTACACATTGGACATACCTGATCGGCTGTATAGCCATCGCCGGTATTCCTCCCCTTGCGGGCTTCTGGTCTAAAGACGAGATCCTCGCCATGACATACGGCTCCGGACATACCTTCGCTTGGCTCGTTGGTACAGGCGTTGCCGGTATGACAGCTTTCTATATGTTTAGAAGCTACTTCCTTGTATTCCAGGGAACACCCAGAGATCAGCATCTGCATGATCACGCGCACGAGTCTCCTATCGCAATGACATTCCCTCTGGTTTTCCTTGCGATCTGCTCAGTGCTCGTGGGTGTTGTTTTCGGCTATCCTCTTGAGGACGGCTTTATACACCACTTCCTCGGACCGGTACTGACTCCCGCTCACGCCCATGCGCATGAGATGGCTCACTCTACAGCAACAGCCCTTATGGCTCTGTCTATAGCGATAGCCGTTGCGGGTATCAGCGTGGCTTACCTCTTCTATGTGAAGATGTACCCCGTGCTTCCCGAGAAGACAGTCAAGACATTCAAGCCCGTACACAAACTGCTGCTTAACAAGTGGTACTTTGACGAGCTGTATGACTTCGTGTTTGTTCACCCCATCGTAATGCTTTCCAGCGTTGTGTTCTGGAGAGCCATAGACGTAAACATAATCGACTTCACTGTTAACGCCTTCGGACGTGTTCCGATGTGGCTCGGCAGTGTGGCAAGACATGTCCAGACCGGACGCATACAAACATACATATTCACTATGGTTGTCGGCGTTATCGTGCTGGTAGCATTCTTCTACACAGTGTAAGGGGGACGGAAATATCATGGAACATATACTCAGTATTCTGATTTTCTTCCCGCTTGCGGCAGCTCTTTTCCTTCTGATTTTCTTCAGAGGCGGCAAGAGCACCATGTGGGCAGCTTTCGCAGCGAGTGTGGTTGAGTTTATATTCACCATCCCGCTTATGACTAACTTTGACAAGACAAACGGCGGAATGCAGTTCGTTGAGCAGACTTGGTGGATCAAATCACTTGGAATACAGTACTACCTCGGTGTAGACGGTATCACCATACTTATGATCTTCCTGACAACACTGCTGACAATGATCGCTATTCTGGGTTCATTTACTTACATCCAGAAAAGACAGAAAGAGTTCTACATTGCTATGCTTGTACTTGAGACAGGTATGGTGGGAACATTCCTCGCTATGGACTTCTTCCTGTTCTACATCTTCTGGGAAGCAATGCTTATCCCCATGTACCTGATAATCGGTGTCTGGGGTGGTAAGAGAAGAATCTATGCCGCTGTTAAATTCTTCCTGTATACACTGGCCGGCTCAGTGCTGATGCTTCTTGCCATCATCGCTCTGTACTATGTACACGGACAGGCCACAGGCGAATTCACATTCGACATACTTAAGATCACATCTCAGTACGCATCCTACAGCAAGGGATTCCAGATGCTTATCTTCGTGGTGCTGTTCATCGGCTTCGCGATCAAAGTACCTATGTTCCCCGTGCATACATGGCTTCCTGACGCTCACGTTGAGGCGCCTACAGCCGGTTCAGTTATCCTTGCCGGTGTACTGCTGAAAATGGGTACTTACGGTATGCTTCGTTTCTGTCTGCCTATGACACCCTATGCGTCCATCACAATGATGCCCTACATCGCTGCTCTGTCAGTAATCGGTATCATTTACGGCGCTCTGGTGGCTATGGTTCAGAAAGACATCAAAAAACTGGTCGCTTACTCATCTGTTTCACACATGGGTTTTGTGACACTCGGTATATACGCTCTTAACCAGGCCGGTATCGAAGGCGGTATCCTGCAGATGTTCAACCACGGTATCATCACAGGCGCGCTCTTCCTTCTGATTGGTCTTATCTATGAGCGGACTCACACAAGAGAGATAGCAGACTACGGCGGTATCGCAGCCAGCGTGCCTCTTTATGCCACTATCTTCCTGATCTTCACTATGGGTTCAATCGGACTTCCCTCTATGGGAGCGTTCATTGGTGAGTTCCTTGTCCTTGTGGGCGCTTTCGAGGCGTTCTCTGACTGGGCGATCCTCGCTGCTATCGGTGTGATTTTCTCCGCCGTGTACATGCTGTGGATGTTCCAGAGAGTTCTGTATCAGAGCCTTAACAAAAGATGGGAAAATCTCGCTGACATGAACCTTAGAGAGGTAATCTACATATTCCCTCTGCTGGTCATCGTGTTCTGGGTTGGTCTCTATCCTGAGACATTTACCTCTTATATCCATGAGAGTGTAAAACAGCTTGTTGAGCATATGGCTACAGCAGCAGTGGCAATGAAGTAAGGGGGGAGGCAGAGATGACACCACAAGCTATGATGAACCTCGTATCAATTGCTCCTGAAGTTCTGATGACCGTTTTCGGTCTCATTCTGGTCGTTCTCGATGTAATGACTAAGGGTGAAAAGAAATCAATGGTCGGATACTTCGGCATTGCTTTCATGATAATCACTGCTCTGATATCTCAGCCCGCTATCGGCGGAAAATATCTGGGATTCGGCAATATGGTAATGTGGGATACATTCTCATATGTATTCTTCGTAATATTTGCTCTTGCCTACACTCTGACAACACTCGGCTCTGTCGAGTATCTGAAAGACAAAGGCATACTGAAAGGCGAATTCTACACAATCATGTTCTTCAGCATTATCGGCATGATGTTCATGGTTTCAGCTTTCGACCTTACAGTATTCTATGTAGGTCTGGAGACAATGGCTATCTCCATGTATGTTCTTGCCGGATTTAACAAAAAGTGCTCCAGATCATCTGAAGCCGGTGTAAAATACTTCATCATCGGCGCATTCTCTTCTGGTATGCTTCTTTTCGGTATGACATATGTTTACGGCGCTACAGGCTCCATGAACTATCTGGAGATCGCTGAAGCTCTTAAAAACGGCGCCGCTGAAAACGCGACAGTAAAAATCGGTCTCATCCTGATGCTGGCCGGATTTGCTTTCAAAATCTCAGCAGTTCCTTTCCACATGTGGGCACCTGATGTTTATCAGGGAGCGCCTACACCCGCGGCCGGTTTCATGACCGTTGCTCCGAAAGCTGCCGCTTTCGCTTCTCTGGTCAGATTCGTATGGATAGCGCTTGAGCCCGTTGCAGGACTCTGGGGAACATTCTTCTCCATCCTCGCCGTGCTCACAATGTTCTACGGTAACCTTGTCGCTCTTTCTCAGACAAACGTTAAGAGAATGCTCGCTTACTCAGCTATCTCTCACGCCGGCTACATGATGATCGGTCTTGTAGCTATGAACAAAGAGGGATATCAGGCTATAGCTCTGTATTCACTTATATACGCATTCATGAACATCGGAGCATTCACACTGCTCGGCGTTCTGAAAAACAAAGGAATGGTAGAGGACGAAAGACTGGAGAGCTTCGCTGGGCTTGCTAAAAAGAACCCCATGTATGCTCTCGGCATGCTGATATTCATGTTCTCTCTTGCCGGTATTCCCCCTCTGGCGGGCTTCATCGGTAAATACATGATCTTCATGGCCGCTATGAAAGCCGAGCTGTACTGGCTGGCTGTTATCGGCGCCCTGAACAGCGCCCTGGCATGCTACTACTACATGAGAGTGACAATATACATGTACTTCAATGAGCCTGAGTATGAAGTGGACGCCACTATCGGACGTTCAGCTTTCATCACCAGCTTCATCGGTGCTGTTGTTGTTCTCGCTGTCGGTTTCTTCCCCTCTGCTTTTATCAGCTTTGTAAAACATCTGCTGGTATAAGGAGATAAGCTAAATGGAAGCTACAGTTATTGAGGCACTGAAAGAAGCGGCCCAGAAAGAACAGCTTACGCTGGACTTCTATGTGAAACTGCTTGATATAGTCAACGAGCTCAGCTCTAAAGAGATAATCAAAGAGCTGATCGAGACTAAAAAGAAGTTTAAAAAGGTCATAGAGGACTCAATAGCGTGCGGCTGTCTCTCCGAACTGGGGCGTGACTCAAGCTGTAAGCTCAGAGACCTTGGTATTGGAAAAACCGGACATTCAGAAGTTGTCACAAACAGCCTGAATGTTCAGGAACTGCTTCTCATCGCTATACGCCATGAGGACAGCTCCATGAAATACTATGAGTCTATGGCTGAAAAATTCAAAGGCACAGATGCCGGAGAGGCTTTCACCAGACTGGCTTACGATGTTGCGTGCCACAAAAAAGATATTCAATATCTCTATGATGATATTGTAAATCTGGAAAATTAATAAAAAATAAGCCCGCTCACTGAGCGGGCTTTTTTTTTGGGCAAAATTAAAATTGGAAATAGTTTTGTTCCCCTCTTTGCAAAGAGGGGTTAGGGGAGATTTCTTTATTCTTTTAAGAAATCCACCCAGCCCTCCTTTCATAAAGGAGGGTTTAAGAGTGACCATGTTACTTACAGGCGGCGGAGAATTTAGCGCTGACGCTGAAAGGAGCGTCTGTTCTGTCCGGCTCGGAAACAGTGAGAGCTGCCGCTTTTACCATACGGGTTGATTCTCTGAAAACGGGAAATGAGTCAGTAAAATCAAGAGCGATATCCTTAACAGAACAGGGGTGTCCGGAAGCCTTGGAATACTCCTTAACAGTCTTAAACACCTCTTTAATCGCCCTGGTCTTGAGCTCAGCACGCTTGGCGTCTGACTGAGCCTTGGAAACAACCCACCTGACGGGGGATGACGACATAACATATTTGTCGGATCCGTCTATATGGCTGAAGACAGCATTGTAGATTGATTCGTATTTCTTGATATCCGTAAAGGAACAGGAAAAATCAAGGTCGCCTGAATAACCCTCCATAGTCTGCTTACCGTCTTTGTAAGAGTATACTGGAGAGATTCTGTAGCCGTTAAACGTGCACATGGTTTTGTACTGTTTAACGATAGCAGAAAGCGATTCAAGGGCTCTGGAGACCTCAGCGGCGTCATCATGCTTATAAGAGAGAGACATACCGGATGTCATGGAATCCGGCTGTATGGTGTCGCTCACGGTCACAGAATCGGTGATAACGATAGGGTCTGTGAGCTTAACACGGGCATGTGCGCTGAAGGCAACAAACATGGACAGCAGTATGGCGGTTTTCTTCATCAATTAACCTCTTTGTAAGTCGTTCCGTCAAATTTATATACCTTGCCGGCTATCGCAATATCGTGATATCCGTTTGTCATGTCCGGCAGGGATTTTATGTCGAAGTAGGGTATTCTGGGAGTGTCGGGAAGCATGGTATAGCTGTAGTCGTCTTTTATCATGACATACAGCGGGTAAGTCCTGTTGTCGCTGAACAGATAGTGATAGGTGCTGGCTATGAAGTCAAGCCTGCCGTCACCGTTCAGATCGGCTTCAAAAATTTTAAAATCATCCGGCTCGGGGCGCAGGTTCTGCGGAGTCATCATTACCCGGTCGTGATCCTTTTTAGCGTCCGCCACAACACGCCAGATATAATCTCTGAGATAAAGCTCATGTTCGCTGTAGTGTATGGCTGTGCCGGAAGCGGCACAGGAGAGCAGCAGCAGAGCGGCAAAAGAAGCAAAAAGAGTTCGCATAAAAGCCTCCTATTCGAGCTTCATGTCCCCGCTTTCCAGTTCTTCAAAAGCATCGCCGGCACGCTTGTGAGTGAGCTCATGCTTAATTTTTTCTGAGCGCTCAGTCTGATAATCTATGATGGTCTGTTTATCAACACAAGCCTGAACATAGGCAATACGCTGCTTTTTAGAATACTCGATATTGGGGAATTTAGTGTTTTTCTGCAAAAAGATTGGTGATTCAGCGTCATTTTTGAACATATACACGAAGGCTTTTTCCTTCGGATCTTTGAGATTTCGGTAGTTGTCATAAATGACGTTTTCGATGATGGCGGTCAGCTCTTTGTTCATCCTGCCCAGAGCGGATGCCTTGGCAGCGTCTATGGATTCAAGCCCGCCGTACTGAGCGTCATAAACGCACACAGCGGAGGGCACATTTTTCATATACCAAGAGGGCGCTCCCTCGATCTTTACGTTTGTCTGCACAAGAACGTATGTTTTGAAGAGATAGGTAGCCAGTGTCTTCACAAGTGCAAGGGCAATGGATTCAATCATATTCGCACCTCAGTAGATTAATATATAATCATACCACCTGAAAGAGGCGAAATCTGTTAACTTTTCACATCCGCCGGGGTTCCGTAGTCCCCGTCCGCCATGCGTTTCTTAATATGCTTTTTGACTATGTCTCTTTTATAAGGCGCGAGATGATCTATGAAAAGAACACCGTCAAGGTGATCTATCTCGTGCTGACACGCTCTGGCGAGCAGACCGTCAGCCTCCAGCTCAATCTGCTCTCCGGCAGGGTTCAGAGCTCTTAAGACAACGTTGGCATACCTTCTGACCTTTTCATATTCGCCGGGGATGCTGAGACATCCCTCATCGCCGAACTGTTCGCCGTCTTTGGCTATTATTTCTGGGTTAATGAGCTGAAGCAGGGTGTCCGGCTCTTCTCCGGCTGTGTAGTCTATGACCACTATGCGCTGGTTAACGCCGACCTGCGGAGCGGCAAGCCCCAGTCC
Source organism: Deferribacterales bacterium (assembly GCA_050251875.1). GTDB lineage: Bacteria > Chrysiogenota > Deferribacteres > Deferribacterales > Geovibrionaceae > Seleniivibrio. Next base: position 59,051 of record JBFWMA010000001.1, read on the forward strand.
TTTCTGCGAATACATGGTTTCGGTCATATTGTTTATAAGCCTGACAACTTCTTCTGTAATCTCTTCGACAGGCTGGGATTTTTTTCTTAATATGTCATTGGGAAATGTAAGTACGTCTAATATCATGTTTCCTCCGTGGTGATAATATAATGATATGAAGTGATAAAATCAACCCAGATAGTCATCAATAGTATAAACTGTGAAGTAAGAATAGATTGCCTTGCGGAATGATTCTCTGAGCGCTTCGTCTTTCACTGTGTCCGCCAGTTTGTCGGCGTACTGCTTCTCTTTGTCTGTCATGGTCTTTTTGGTATGATTGACGATATCCACACGCTGGGTTCTTTTTTTATAATAGAATGAGAGAGACGACACCGCCAGACCATATCCCTTCATGCGCTCGGTCAGCTCGCCTTTCATAAAATTTAGCTCGGAGAGCCACGTCTGGTCGTGAACGGCTATGGTTAGCACACCGTCAGAAAATTTTACCACGGAAGTCATAAAGTCTATGCCGTCACCGGCGGCATTTTTCCATGCCTTGGCAATAGCGGCATGTTCGAAAATCTTTTGGTCGATTGTGGTTGTCAGAACCTCAGAGAGTCTCTTCATCTGCGTTCTGCTGATCCTGCTCATAACTTCTGACTACTTCGTCCAGATAGTCTGTTATCTCCTTTGTGCCTTCCTGCATCAGAGAAGAGAATTTGAAGCAGGGAACGTCCGGAAGCTCAGCTTTCAGAAATTCTTCAAATTCCGCCAGGTTCTCTTCGTTAGGATAATCCATTTTAGAGATACCGATAACCTCAGGCTTCTCCGCCACTTCTTCAGAGAACTGGTGAAGCTCTCCTCTCAGAACTTTATAACGTTCCACCATGGACTCGTCAGCGGAAGCGTCTATCAGGTGGAGCAGGATTTTAGTGCGCTCGATGTGTTTCAGAAACTGAATTCCGAGTCCTATTCCATCGGCGGCACCCTCGATGAGCCCCGGCATATCCGCCAGAACGAACGAATTGCCGTACTGACCTTTAACCACGCCCAGATGGGGTACGAGTGTGGTGAAAGGATAGTCAGCCACTTTCGGCTTGGCGGCAGAAACTGTCGATATGAAAGTTGATTTCCCGGCGTTGGGAAAACCTATAATGCCTACATCGGCGAGCAGTTTGAGCTCGAGATAAATCTTTACCTTTTCGCCGTCTGCGCCCGGTTCATGGCGTGTGGGTGCTCTGTGTGTGGGGGACATAAAGTTGGCATTGCCTCTGCCTCCTTTCCCGCCTTTAGCCACTATTATCTGCTGATCCACTTCGGTCAGATCCGCCAGAACCTCTTCTGTATCAGCGTTCACAACGATAGTCCCGCAGGGAACCTTGATTATCTGGTCTTTTCCCCTGCGTCCGTGCATGCCTTTTCCTTTTCCGTGGACGCCTCTTTCTGCTCTGTAATGGTACTGCTGGCGTATATCCATCAGGGTATGTTTGGAATCGTCAGCGATCAGAATGATATTGCCGCCGTCTCCGCCGTTTCCGCCGTCCGGTCCGCCTCTGGGCACATATGCTTCTCTGCGGAAGCTCATGCATCCGTTGCCTCCGGCGCCTGCTGTAGCCATTATTTCGCATGTATCGATAAATTTCATAAAAGGCTCCCGTAAAAAAGGGTTAAAACTGATATCATTATATTATATAGGAAAATGAAAAAGAAAAAAGCCCGCTTGAAGGCGGGCTTTAAGATTATGCTCTTTCTGAGAGAATGTTGATGAACTTGCCCTTGCTTCCTCTGTCAGCGAATTTTACAAATCCGTCTGTCAGTGCGAACAGTGTGTCATCTTTACCAATGCCGACGCCTTGTCCGGGTTTGAACTTAGTGCCGCGCTGTCTGACGATAATGTTGCCTGCGATAACAGCTTCACCGTCATATTTTTTAACGCCGAGGCGTTTGGAATTGGAATCGCGTCCGTTTCTGGTTGAACCGCCAGCCTTCTTGTGAGCCATTGTACGCCTCCTTAGCCTACTTTAATATCGCCGATCTTCAGCACAGTCTGGTGTGATCTGTGACCGTATCTTGATTTGTAGTCTTTACGTCTTCTTCTTTTGAAAACGAGAATTTTGTCATCTTTAATCTGGTCGACAACTTTAGCAGTCACAACAGCTTTAGCAACGAAAGGTTTGCCGACGCTGAGCTGCCCGTTCTCGCTCACAGCGAGTACGTCACTGATCTGAATATCAGAATCTACTTCGGCGTTGATGCTGTCAACCTTCAGCACATCGCCGGGTTTGACAGTGTATTGTTTGCCGCCGCTCTTTATGATTGCGAACATTTCACATACCTCCAACAGTCCTGTATAAAACAGGGAAGTCAGTTATACATGGACGCCTATAGTAAGTCAAGAAAAAAATTCAAGTTTCTTCGGTTGACAAACAAGGAGTCCATAGATATAATCACAGGCTTACGAAAAAGTATGCTAATACCGTAGTCTTTTACTATAGAAAGGAGAGTTTCAAATGGCACAGCTCACTATGAGAAAGCCCAGCAACCTGAAACGCAAACGCGCTCAGGGCTTCAGGGCTAGAATGAAAACAAAAGGCGGAAGAAACGTTATCGCCAGAAGAAGGGCGAAAGGCCGCAAGCGTCTCGCCGTTTAATGTCATTGTGCTTTACCGCACAGGACCGTCTGAAACATGGACGGGATTTTGACAGAGTCTTCAGACAGGGCAGAAAAAGGTGGGGACGGTTCGTCTGTCTCCATTATATTATAAGCGCCGAAGACCGAACAAGGATTGGGCTCACCGTCAGCAAGAAAGTAGACAAGCGGGCGGTGAGACGTAATCTGGTTAAGAGAAGGCTCAGAGAGATTTTCAGAAACAACAGACAGATTTTCCCTGATTGTTTCGACATTGTTATAAGGGCGCTGCCGGGATGCGCTGACGCGCAATATGGTGAATTACAGGATGAAGTATTACAGCTTGCTAAGTCTGCTCGACCTGCGCAGACCGATAATCCTGATGATAAAACTGTATAAAATTTTTATTTCTCCCATGCTCGGCAACAGATGCCGCTTCTATCCATCCTGCTCCGATTACGCGGTGGAGGCCCTTAAGAAAAAAGGACTGATTAAAGGTTCCGCTATGGCAGTTTGGCGGATACTGAGATGTACTCCCCTGTCCAAGGGCGGGTACGATCCCGTGAAATAGGAAACACCCCTCGGAGGTTATTCGTAATGAATAAGAACACACTACTGGCTTTTGGTCTGAGCGCGCTGGTGCTTATCGGTTTTCAGATCTTCTTCGCACCTAAACCCCAGCCCGCCGCAGCAACTCCTGAGACTCAGACATCAGCCGTATCCGATGCGCAGCCCCAGCCCGCTGTCAAGCTGGAGATGGAGAAAGCTCCCCAGGCTGTGGAAAAACTGGAAACATTCGACATAACGACAGATCTCGCTACCTACACATTCAACGCAAATACCGGAAACATCAGAAAAGCCGTTGTTACAAAATACGGCAAACGTGACCTTGAAAATATCGTCTTCGACAGCAAAACCGAAGACTCTTTCTTTATAACAGTTCCCCTCGTCAGCAAATATACTGCTGAGGTAAAAGAAGGGGAGAAAGAGACCGCCGTGACATTCTCCGGATCACAGGGAGACATGGTAGTCACAAAAAAATATGTATTAACTAAAGACAGCTATCTGGTTAAAGGTGATGTGACAGTCAGCAACACAGGCGGACGCACACTGAACCTGCCCCTGCGCATGGGGCTTGCCGGAGGCATCAACAGCGCTCTGAAAGAGGACAAATATACTTTCGGCGGACCCCAGATGTTTGACGGGAAGAAGCTGAGAGAGAAAAAAGTCTCCAAGATCGAAGAGCCTGTTACAGCAGATAAGCCTCTCTGGGTGGGATACACATCTAAATACTTCCTCGCCGCCGTGGCAAACGGCTTTGACAAAGGCGAAATAGTAAAAAAAGACGATGTGGCTGACATATACGGCGATACTGAGGTTCAGGTGAACCCCAGCGACAGAAAAACTGTCGAATTCTCCGTATTCGCCGGACCCAAAGAATATGACCTGCTCAAAACCTATAAGCTGAAACTGGAAAAAAGTATCGATTTCGGCATATTCTCTTTCATAGCCATCCCCATGCTGAAGTTCCTGAAAATTTTCTATAACTATGTGCATAACTATGGTGTGGCTATCATCCTTCTGACTATCGTGGTGAAACTGCTCACCTTCCCGCTGACACAGAAAAGTATGGTCAGCATGAAGAAGATGGGTTCACTGGCGCCTAAGATGGCAGAGATAAAAGAGAAGTATAAAGCGGACAAAGAGAAGATGAATCAGGCGACTATGGAACTCTATAAGAAAGAAGGCGTTAACCCCTTCGGCGGATGTTTTCCCATGCTGCTTCAGATTCCTATATTTTTTGCTCTGTATAAGACCCTCCTGCTCTCCATAGAGCTTCAGGGCGCTCCTTTCTTCGGCTGGATCACCGACCTTTCGCTGAAAGACCCCTACTACATCACTCCCATCATCATGGGTGTGACTATGTTTCTTCAGCAGAAGATGTCTCCCAGCACAGTTCAGGATCCTATACAGCAGAAGATGTTCATGCTGATGCCTGTCATCTTCACCTTCATGTTTCTCACATTCCCCGCGGGGCTTGTGGTTTACTGGCTGACTAACAACGTCCTGTCCATCGCTCAGCAGTATTACATCAACAAAAAGCACGGTTAACAGGTTATTTATGAAATATTTCGAGATAGAAGGCAAAACAGCGGAGGCGGCGGTAGCCAACTTCCTTGCGGAAAATAATATTCCGAAAGACTTTGTGACATATGAAACCCTGGAGGAGGGGAGCAAAGGATTTCTGGGATTCGGCAGCAAAAATGCTCTGATAAAAATAAAATTCAACGATGCTGAATACTTTAAACGCAAAGGCAGGCTGATTCTGGCAGAGATGCTGGAGAAGGCCGGTTTTCACGAATGCACCATCGAGACAAAGCACAGACACCCTGACGTGATCTTCAATATCATATCACCCGATTCAAAACTGCTGATAGGCAAAAACGCCCAGACTCTGGACGCCATGCAGTTTCTGCTGAACCGTATGGTCAGCTGGGAAGAGTCCGAGGGAATCTTCATAGTGGATGTGGAGGACTATCGTGACAGAGTGGTGGAACAGCTGAAAGACAAGGCTATCAAGCTGGCAAAGACTGTCCGCAGAACAGGCAAACCGATAAAAATGGCGCCCATGGTTACTATGGTGCGCAAAGAGATACACATCGCCCTGAAACAGATAAAAGGAATCAACACAGTGAGCAAGGGCGAGGGGCATCTGAAAGAGATTCTGATAGTGCCCGACAGAAAGACAAGCGGTCCCAGAAGACCCTACAGAGACAGAAACGAGAATCAGACCCAAAATAATAATAGTGAAGAACCTGCCGCTAAGCAGGAAAAAGAGACTTCACAGGAAGCGTAATATGGTTAAATGGCTTTTAGTAATACTTTTAGTCGTAGGAGCTATAAAACTGTTCCGAAAACCCGAAGCTATCAAGGCAAAAGAAGAGGTCAACGCTGTTGACACTGTTCAGGACCCCGTGACCGGTACTTTCGTAAGCAAGGATACAGAGTATAAAGTAAAATACTATGACAAGGTATATTACTTCAGCTCAAAAGAATCTATGGACAAGTTCATAGCGGAAAAAAGAGGATAATTATGAAGATTTTTCTGGATACCGCAAACATAGCGGAGATTAAAGAGATAAAAGATCTGGGTATTCTGGACGGTGTTACGACTAACCCGTCTCTGATAGCCAAAGAAAAAAGAGACTTCAAAAAGACTGTCGCCGAAATCTGCGACATAGTTTGCGGACCCGTCAGCGCCGAAGTTATCGCTCTGGACTGGGAAAACATGGTGAAAGAGGGCAGAGAGCTCGCCGACATCAGCGAGCATATAGTTGTGAAAGTTCCTTTCACAAAAGACGGACTCAAAGCCACCAGCATACTCTCAGGCGAGGGTATCTCCGTTAACGTTACACTGATATTCTCTCCCAATCAGGCTCTTCTGGCGTGCAAAGCCGGAGCGGCATATATCAGCCCCTTCGCCGGCAGGCTGGACGACATAGGACATGACGGCATAGCCATAGTCAGCCAGTGTCAGGAGCTGGTAGAGGTATACGGATTCGAGACTGAGGTCATAGCGGCGAGCATCAGAAGCACAGCGCACATGCTCCAGTGTCAGGAGATCGGCGCGGACATCGCGACCATCCCCTACAGCGTTGTCATGCAGATGATGAAACACCCGCTCACGGACATAGGCATAGAAAAATTCCTGAAAGACTGGGAATCAGCAGTTAAATAAGGCTTCATGGAAGAAGCCCGCGGAGCGTGAGCGATGTGAGGCTTGCCGAATGGAGCGTTGCAAAAATTTTTCAGGATGAAGAAATTTTTGAGTATAATGGGCGGGGTTAACACTCCGCCCTTTTTGTATCCATGCGCTACATTGCGAAGTCTTTATCTTTTTGGAGGGCTATATGGCGGATATTAAATTTTATCAGGTGGACGCTTTTTCGGGAAAAGTTTTCGGAGGCAATCCGGCAGGCGTATGTCCTCTGGCGGAAGAGCTTCCGGATGACGTAATGCAGAATATAGCGGCGGAGAACAATCTCTCCGAAACAGCTTTTATCTTCACCCGTGACGGAAGTCTGCACATCAGATGGTTCACCCCCACGACAGAGGTCGACCTCTGCGGGCATGCCACGCTTGCCTCTGCGTATGTGATGTTTCATCATGAGGGCTTCACCGGACAGATTCTGGAGTTTCAGTCAAAGAGCGGAAGGCTGAGGGTGAAGAACAAAGGAGATATTCTTGAGCTGGACTTTCCGGTGACCTCATATGAAAAAACAGATGCCGTGGACGGTCTGGCGGATGCGCTGGGAAAAGCTCCGTCTGAGATATACATATCGGATGATGTGCTCGCCGTATTCGACAGCGAAGACGACATAGCGGCGATGGAGCCTGATTTCAGAGCACTTAAAAATATTCCATACAGAGGCGTGTGCGTGACGGCTAAGGGTAATTCCTGCGATTTCGTAAGCAGATTTTTCGCCCCGAACGTTGGGATAGACGAAGATCCGGTCACAGGTTCAGCACATTGTCTTCTGATTCCTTACTGGACTGAGAGACTGAATAAAAAGCTGATGACAGCCAGACAGATCTCCAAAAGAGGCGGTCTGCTCTTCTGTTCTCTGGACTATGACAGGGTTCTGATAGCGGGCAAATGCGCTCTCTATATGAAAGGCACTGTCAGCGTCTAGTCTTTTGCTTTCGGCAGATAGATAGTGAACACGGCGCCTTCTTCTGAATTGGAGGCGCTTATCTTTCCATTCATATGTTCTTCGATAATCATTTTTGACATGTAAAGACCGATGCCTGTTCCCTTGCCCTGGGGCTTGGTGGTGAAATAGGGGTCGAAAACTTTATTCAGAGCATCTTCCGGTATTCCTCCGCCGTTGTCGGATATGCTGATATTTACTGAATCCTTCAGCGCCAGAACTGCTATCTGAATATATTTTTCGCCTGTTTTCACAGACAGGGCGTCTTTAGCGTTCTGCACCAGATTCATGAGCACCTGACGGAATTCGGAGGAGAAACCGCAGACGAGAGTCTCCGGATATTCGCAGGGGGGACGGGTCAGGCTGTTGCATGATTCGAACTCTTTCAGAGGGCATCTGCATGAAACGGTGAAGCCGATAGAGTTATGTTTTAGCTGGGCTTCCACCAGAGTGATGGTATCCACCACGGCGTTGATCGCCTCGAAATTTGTCTCTTTAGTGCGTGGATCAAAGAAACTGCGGAAATCGTCTATGGTCTTGGACATGTGCTGAACGAGCTGGAGCGTGTCGGATTTGAAATTTTCCAGCGTGTCGCTGTCCAGAGTGCCGTCTTTAAAACTTTCGTAAATGAGCTGAACATAGAGCCCCACAGAGTTGATGGGCTGACGCCACTGATGGGCTATGGCGTTCATCATCTGTCCCATGTCGGCGAATTTCTTCTGTTCGAAAAAGAGCCGCTCGTTGGTGATGCGTTTGCTCATTTCCATCTTAACCCGTTCTTCCAGCTCCTGTGTCAGGCTGGTGAGTTTTTCCATCGTCTCCACCAGCTCGATGCGTGATTTCTCCTCTTTTGTCCTGTCGGTAAGAGTCATCACTATCCCGGCGGTGACGCCTTCTATCGAGTGCGGAGTCATTTTTATCTCGGCGAAGAAATCGCCTTTTTTACCAAGATTGACCCACTGCTGAACACGGACGTTTTTCCCAGCCAGACATTTTTTCGCTGATGGGAGCAGAAGCCCGTCCTTAAGAGACGTGCTGACGAAATCCCCCAGATATCTTGAGCTGATGGCGGACTGGTCTGTGTCGAACATTTCGCAGAAAGCCCGGTTTGCGCTTTTGTATTTCATGTTGGTGTCTATGTACGCTGAGTAGTCGTTGACGGAGTTGTAGACATCCGCCATGATTTTAAGATCTTCATTCGCCTTTTTCAGGTCGAAGAGATTTCTGCTGGTAAACCTGTAGAAGCCCAGCCCTCCGCCGATGATTATCACCAGAGCGATGAAGGCCGCCGATACCGCCGCTTTTAGCTTGGGGATCAGCATGCTGCTGTAATCGGTCTTCGCCACTATGCCGAAGCGCATGCCCTCCAGATCGATATAGTCATACGCCGCCAGAACTTTATTGCCGTGGTGATCCCTGCCTATTGCTCTGCCGGTGTTTCCCGCCAGAGCTCTGGCGAGAGGCGCTGATCTGTCTATGGACGCCATGTTTATAATGTCGGTGGAGACCTCTTTGCAGTCTTCTCTGGAGAGGAGCATGTATTTGCTGTCTTTTGAACGCACGATAAAATCGCAGGTGTATTCGCCGGCGGTGATGAAGTCGAAGCTGTTTTCTATGACGCCGAGCGTCTTTTTCAGCGCCTCTTTATCTCCTGTGGAGCTGTAGGCGGCGTATATGCTCTCGAAAAAGCTCTTTCTTATGTGGACTATCTCCTCCATCCTGTCCATGAACATGCCTCTGGTCTGCATAAACCAATATGTCATGACTGTGGACGCCACAGCGATGGAGAGTGAACACAACAGCAGAAAGAGTAAAAGAGCACGTTTCGTGTCGTTCATATATCATCCTAATAAAAATATATAACTATGATATCATATAGAGATTCAAATGTTGCAATATTTTAACAAAGTTTTTCGGAAGAGAACTGTTATGTTAATGTTACATTTTCACAACGGGCACTTTTGTCTGTTTCTTTCTGTATAATCTTGAAGTAGAATATGCTGTATTTATGTGCGCATGGAGTTATACCTATGAGATATCTTCTGGTGCTTTTTGCGGTGTTTTTTTCCGCTGCCGCATATGCGGACGTTACACTTACTGAAAAGACTGATGACACTGTTTCCGTCAGCTATTTTTCGAAAAACAGGATAGCTGTATATGAAGACGATCAGGTGCTGAACATCACCGATCTGAAAAATCAGCTTATTTACGGATTCAATCCGGAGAACAAAACCTTTTTCAGGGCCACGTTCAAAGAGATGAACGACATATACAAACAGATGTCGGATGAATCTGACGGACAGGATGTCCGGTCTTCCGGCGGAGTCACCGTGAAAAAAACCGGTAAAGGCGAGTACGCCGGATATACCTGTGACAGATACGATGTAGCCATAACAGGGCAGAATGTCTCATCTCAGATATGCGTGTCGGCTCAGGTGCGCCAGCTTCTGCTGGGAGAGATGGACGCCGCCTCTCTGAAAAGATGGATGACTATAATGGATTTCGAAAGCGCCGCCGACCCCATCAGAGCCAAGCTGGACGAGATATCCGACAAAGTGGGCTATGTGGTGTATGAAAAGACCATAGACAACATCCCCGGGTTCACCTCCATGTCTGAAGACGGATATGTCACTGTGCTTCAGTCTGTGTCCACAAAACCTGTGGAACCTTCCAGATTCAGTATACCTAAGGGATATAAGCTGGTGCCGACAATGCAGGCGCTGGGTTCAGAAGAATAAAAAAAGGCGGCTTTTAAGCCGCCTCAATTTTATTTTGCATAAATTTTCTGTCCATAGAAAATTTATGATACCGTTCCATTCAGGCAGAAGCCTTCATTCCACTTACACTCCGTACGCAGGTCAAACTAAAGTTTATCCTGCTCCTCCGTGAACCACATCCTGTGGTTAGTTTTCGTCATTGCGAGGAATGAAATGACGAAGCAATCTCAACAGTGAAGATTTCTTCGCTTCATTCGGCAACTAACCAAAAAATGAATCATTCATTGGACTCGGCGGCAAGGCTGGAGATCGGGATGATCTTGCAGAAGCCGCTGAAAACGCTCTCCGGATTAGTCTCATACTGATGTTTGAACTCTTTCAGGCTGGCGTTGTACTCTTCGTCTATATCCACGCCGGAAAAAGCGTCCAGAAATCCGTCTATATGGTGTCTGAGAAACTCGGTGTCCGCCAGCGTCAGATACTCTATCCTGCGCACACCCACTCCCAGCTGTTCATCCGCCACACTGCCTCTGATATACGCCGCTCCGGCTGTCATGCCGCTGCACACATAATATCCGATGGGCATCTCTCTGTTGACTATGTTCAGCACTATACCGATACCGCCCTGAGCGTATTCCATGAAATAGTCGCCCATGCCTTTTTCGTGACCCAGACCGTATACCGCCACGGGGGGCTTACGGTTGTGGAGTTTCTGTTCGAATGTTTTCAGGAAATCCGCCCATGTGCTTCTCACACGTCTGGCACGTCTCTTCTGATAGCGTCTGATGAGCTCGTTGAGAATTTCGTTCTTGTCAGCTCCCTGATATCTCTCCACATCGATGTTTTTCCAGTCTTCCGGCAATCCCGCCTTCATAAGCAGAAGGTTGCGCACGCCGCCGCTCTTCGCCACTCTGAAAGTTCCGCTGACGGAATAAGCGGCGAAAAGGTCGCTCACGTCTCCCGCTATGTTTATCTCTGACGGGTTCGATGTGTTGGCGACACCCACCTGAGCGTTCGCCGGAACGCATGTGATGGTGGAGTGGTTGGGGATCACGTTGATCTTAACATCACGCACAAATGCGAAGGCGTGGTTGCCCACCAGCCCTCTCACGGTGATCTCGTCACATTTAACGCCTGTGCCGATGGTTCTCTGCCCCATCACGTTGTCCAGATAAAATTTTCTGACGCCCCTGTCGGAAGCCTCCTTCATCAGGTGGTTCAGGTGCATGGATTCTATCTGGTCGAAACCAACGTCTATCTTCAGACTGTCGCCGTCTATATTTTTAAGAATTTTATCAAATTGGTCAGTATTTTCCGTAAATACAGCCTCTCTGGTTTTGAATATCTTTTTGGTGCGTTCCTTCACAGACACATGGGGAACCTGTTTCGGAAATTCGCCTCTGCCGAATGTTTCGAACAGCAGGGGATCACTGCCGTGATAACGGAAGCGTCTGGCGCCTATGACATCGGCGTGGTTGGACATTCCCAGTCCCGCCGCCATGCCTTCCATGTCTTCGTGAAAACTTTTAATCATCTTCACTATTCCGTCACTGGCTGTGACAGGGTCGATTCTGTGTCCGTATTTTCTGGATGTAATGCCCCAGGCGCACTGACCTGTGTGGCATCTCTGGCAGAGTGTGCATCCCAGAACATGCAGGGTGCGCATGCCCAGCCCCACGAAGTCAGCCCCGGCAAGCATGGCGAGCATAGCTCCGAAAGAGTCCATCACGCCGCCCTCGGCTATGATGCTGACATGTTCCCTGAGCCCCTCCTGACGCAGAGCCAGATCGGCTTTGTGTGTCAGATAGACTATGTTCAGACCTCTGTTCTGAAGATCCACAAGGTGAGCCGCTCCGGTGGAGCCGTCTCCCGCTTTCACTGTGATATAGTCGAAGCCCGCCTTGGCAATGGCAACGCATATCTCAGGGAAGTTCCACGCTGTGCCGTATACGTCTGCGCCTATCAGCTTGTCATCGCCCAGAAGCGCTCTGAGAGATTCCACCCTCATGGGGAGCTCTTCGATGGAGTACTGAAGGTGCTGGGGGTTGGGCGAGCTCAGGTGTCTGAGCGCCTCCACACAGCGGAGCAGGGCTATTTCATAGTCGTTTTTCTTATCCTGAAGACGTCCGCCTTTGCCCTTTTTGGCGTCCTGTCCGTATTTCATGGAGAATCCGGCGAATTTATCCAGCTCCACCCATGGACCGAATCCGCCTGAGCCGAACTGAAGGATACAGTGTCCGGCGGCGGGCATCATATCCGGATGTATGAAACCCTCTCCTGTGAAGAAGGGTCTGCCCAGCTTGATACACGCCATCATACGGGCGAGAACCGCCTCGTGGCTGTTTGATCCGTATGACTGGTGAACGTCCATTATCGGCACATCGCATTTGAAACGGGCTGTTCTTTTGCCCAGAGTCATTCCCCGCATCTGTCCGGCGTATTCGTTCATGTGGTCTCTGGTGGGGGACAGAATTTCTGCGGCGTCTATCAGCCAGTCGGTGTAGAGCTTTGATTTGCCTCTGCCCATGTGCGCAGATGAAACGGTGGATTTCCCGGCGGCGCGGCTGATTATGTTGTTTATCTCTTCGTGACCTGTGAGCGTCACGCCTATGTCGTGGTAGTCAGGGTTTTCATATACCTTGATAGCTCTCTGGGGGCACATCTTCACGCATCTTTTACAGTTGCAGCACTCGTCCGGATTTATCCAGAGTATCTTTTCCAGTATGCGTATGCTGTCTGAGTCATCGGACGCGACTCTGTTTCCGTCTGCGTCATAGCATATCTCTTCCATGCTGAAAACGCCCGTGGCGGAAGCCGGATCGGTGATGTTATGGGTGCATGCCTCCACGCAGGTTCCGCAGTGTACGCATCCTCTGCCGGGCTCTTCTATCTCGTCCGTCACCTTCACCCAGTATTTCGCTCCCTGAGCGTATATGCCTCTCGACTCAGGCTCTGAGTATTTTATATGTCTTTGAAATACAACATCTTTATTTATCATTTTTCTTCCACCCGTAGTCCAGTGATTCTACTGTTTTGTTCTTCACTGTGAAGCCGACTATGCGTCCCGCCTCCGGATCGAACATCTTCAGCTCTTCGTGCATGAAATATGCGGCGGATATCACCGCTCTCTGTTCCGAGCCGAGCAGGGCTATCTTGTCGTTCACGCCGACAGAAAAAGATCTGAGGTGGTCTCTGTCGGTGAATCCCACCAGAACATCGTCCACCAGAGTGATCGCCGTTGCCGGACCGCTCATCTTCATGCGGAAGAGAATCGGGTCGCTCATCAGCTCGTTGTATCTCTCACGTTTTTCCTCTGTCATTCCTTTCAGTTCCTGAGGAAATTTTCGGCAGATGATCCACTCTATCTCTTCCAGAGAATATCCCTGACGGAGCAGATATGACACGGCGAGGAAAATTCCCTCGGAATCAGTGCCGACTGTGAGCATTATATTGAGCTGTTCCAGCGCTCTGGCGTTCGCCATGTCGCTGGAGAGGTGACCGTTGTGAACGCCCGCTACCTCGCCCAGAGATATGGGCTGGGGTCCCCACCAGAGTCCTCTTCCCTGGCTGGTGGGCCAGCGAAGGTGGATGAGGCAGGCGTCATAGAACCTGTCCTCGTACTGGGGCAGGTCATAGATGTCTATGGTGTCCTGAAGCTCGAAAGCGGTGAGGAATGTACCGTTGTTCTTCGAGCTGGAAAATATTCTGGCATCGTCTATATACTGTTTGTTGAACCTGCTGACGATGGTGGCTATGTATTTGCCCTCGTCAGATATCTTTTCACGGAACATCATCTCCTCCGCAGACGGGGGGATGATGCTGTAGTGCATGATAACGGGCAGGTCGTATTCGTAATAATATTTTCTCTGCACCATGTCACGCTTCTCGAGGATGCGCAGGCCCTCGGCGGCGAGCACCTGCTCCAGCTCGGATATTTTTCCGGCGGAACGGAACATGATGTGGAAATTATAAAAACCTGAATCTTTGTAAAGACTTTTCAGGGTGACGCCGGCGCCTGTGCGACCTCTGTACTGAAGACATCTGGCGGCTTTCAGAAGGGCACTCAGCTTGAAATCGCCCGCCACGGCGAGAAGCCCGCAGGCTCCTTTGGGCAGACCGAGCTCGCCTCCGGAAAAATCGTTTACGCTCAGCTCTCTGGAGCGGGAGAATTCGTCATTCTTAATTATCATCTTCGCACTCCCCGCCCAGAACTTCGCAGGCTTTGATATATTGTTTCCGGCGGAACTCGTCCAGCTTAGACCCTTCCTGTGTCACGGTGAGGGCTGATCTGGGGCATGCTTCCACACTTTTGTATGTGGCGGAGCAGAGTTTTTCCTCCAGAAATTCGTAGAAATGCTCATCCTGTGCCGGAGACCATTCACGGTTCAGCTTTATCAGCGATCCGTCAGAATAGTGGTAGCACCAGTCGCACTGTATGCAGATTCCGCAGTTAAAACATCTGGACGACATCAGCATAGCCATGTCCTCGTCCACTGTTTTCACCACTTCGTCAAAGTTGCCAACCCGTTTTTCGATGGGGAGTTCCTCCTCCACCAGACGTCCGAGGGTGTCGAAATATTTTGTATTGAGCGTTTTGTAGAAGGCTGTGTCACGCTTGGGAGCGGCGGGTATGGTTTCGCCGAGATATTCCCTGACGGCTTTCGCTGTGTCCTGCGCCAGCCCCACCACACGCACCACCATTCCGGTGTTGTCTGTGGCGCCCATGGCGGCGTCTCCCGTGATGAATATTTTTCCTGATTCATCGGACTGGAGATCGGGACAGATCATTCTGGGAAAATCAACCGTAAAACGCTCACCCACAAAGTGCATGTCGGGTCTGTCGCCCACGGCGAGCACTATGCGGTCGAACTCCATCTCCTCCAGCAGACCGGAAACGGCGAAGGGCTTTGCCCTGCCTGTTTCGTCCACGGGACCCAGCTTCATCACCTGTGTGATGAGCTTCAGCTTGTTTCCGTGTTTTTCTATGCGCATGGGAGAGCGGAGAAAGCTGTATTTCACGCCCTCTTTCTTGGTGTCTTCCACCTCTCCTTTGTGCGCTGTCATCTCGCCCACGGTACGGCGGTAGACAACGGTGGGCTCTGCGCCCAGACGCACGGAGCATCTGGCAACGTCTATGGCGGAGTATCCGCCGCCGATGACGCCTATCTTTTCGCCCGGTTTTATCTTCAGCTTTTCGGCATGACCGAAGTTGATCTCTCTTAAGAATGGAATGGCTGATTCCACTCCGGTGTACTGTTCGCCCTCGATTCCCAGCTCCACGGGTTTGTGAGCGCCGGACGCCACTATCACGGCGTCATATTCACGGGCGAGATTCAGAAATTTGTTCTTGTCCACGGATTCGCCGCACTTGATGTTAACCCCTGCGGCTTTGATAAATTCCAGCTCTTTCTCAAAAACCTCTCTGGGATATCTGAACGCCGGGATGCCCTGGGTCAGAAGTCCGCCGGGGGTTGTCTGTTTTTCATATACGTCCGTGCGGTAGCCTTCCTTAGCCAGAAAATACGCGGCGGCGAGTCCCGCCGGACCGGATCCTATCACCGCTACTTTTTTGCCTTTCTGCTGAGCTGTCGTTTTCGGCTTGAGCCCTTCGGCGTATCCACGGTCGGAGACATAGCGCTCCATCGCCTTGATATCCACCGGTTGATCGAACTTGGTTCTGTTGCACGCCGTCTCGCAGGGGTGGTCGCAGAAGCGTCCGCAGCCGGAGCTGAAAGGGTTGGTCTCTTTCAATACATAAAAAGCCTCCTCGAACCTGCCCAGCGAGGCAAGATAGAGGAAACGGGGTATGTCGTTTCTGGCATAGCATCCGTGGTTGCCCAGATGATCTCTGGCATAGCACGGGCTTACCTTGTTGTAATATAAAGGAAAAAGTTTTTTCACCGATACCTCCCTCAACGTATGCGGTTATTACATGTGTGTCTTAAAGTATAACGCAGAAATATAATAGAATCATTAAAAGACATGTTCAATATGAAATGCTAAGGATTAAGATAAAATTTGTCTTAAATATTAAGTTTACATGACCTCGCCAGCGCCAGCAGCTTTTCCACGGCTGTGCGGACGTCCGATTCGGCTGTGTCTGTCTGCTCCATGCAGGATATCACCGCCCGTGAAGCGGCGGTCAGGGCGTCAGCGGACGCTTCCGTGCCTGTCTGGGGTCTGTTCTGGGTTTCCGGCAGTCTGTAGACACAGCAGCCCATGTCGGCGGCTATGACGGAGAGCACTTCGGCGCATCTGTGGTTTATCATTACCTGAAGAAAATTTTCCAGCGTGGCTGACTTGGTGCTGTCATAAGCATAGTTTTTTATCTGGTTTTCTGATATGCCCAGTTCCTTCGCCAGACGCTCTCTGCGAATCCCCTTTCTGTTTACTTCTTTGAACAGGACGCCGCTGATGTCGCATGCGTATTTTCTGTAATCGACCATATTGACCCCCTTAGATTAGATACACAGGGTGATTTCATATCTGTGAATTTTATGCTCATAGCGTATAATTATATTCTATACTCAAAAATATATCTTCTGGCAATATAATTTTCTAAAAGTGTATAAAAAGGAGCCGAAATGAAGTCATTTATAATTTCATGCGATTTCAGAGGCAGGGTTGAGGACGAATCGGCGGCGGCAGGAGTGCTGAACAGATACAACGGCATCAGGATAAAGCGTGATACATGGTACATACTGTCAGACGACAGCGCCGGGCATATTTTCGACACGCTGAAAGAAGCGGCTCCGGGCATATATATTTTTCTGGCGGAGCTGACTCAGGGGCAGATGATATCCCAGCCTTGGCCTGTCCGGTCGTGGTTTAACAAAAACTGCGGAGACTAAAAAATATCCCTTGCGCAATTTTATGTCAGGCTTATGTTAGAAATATCAGCCAAGGCGGGCAAACAAGTGAGAGACGCTTATAAAGTCTCGTGTGAAAGATAAGCCTCGCGCGGTTGTTAAAATAAATGAGGGAGGTAAGACGATTAATACCTCGAAAGTAAGCCCCCGTTGAAATTGTTCTGAATCAGTCAGAGCAGTGCGGGGGCTTTTAATTTGCCCATTTTCGTCACTCGACTTTTTCCATATCCTATATTAGATTATTAACATACCAATTATGATTTAGCGGAGTTCCCGATGACCCGTGTTAAAAACGCCCGAATATTTCTTTTTTACATACCTGTGTCTGTCTGCGCTCTGTGCGCTTCCGGCTTTTTTCTGTGGCTGGCGGGCGCTGTGGAGCTGACAGCCAACTCTGTGGCTTCCATTGTTTTCGGCTTTACCCTTTCATCCGTCATAATGTTCAGATACGCCCGGAGAAAGACAGCGGACGAATACACAGGGATGACCGATTTTCTCCGCATCCCCTCCCGTGAGAGACTCTTTCAGGGGGAGGCGGTTTCATATGACATATCCGTGCCGTACGAAGACGGCTATTCATATACCCTGATAAAACCGGAAAAGTGGATGAAGCTCACAGGGGGACGGCTGTTATTTGACGTGCCGGAGGAACTGCCCGCCGGATTTTACAGATACACTGTGCGCATGACGGAGATAGCGTCCGGAAAATCCGCTGACGTATCAGGCAGGATAGAGGTTATCGCTCCGGATGTGTTAACCGGAGACGAGATAGAGTCAGGCTTTCTGAAAATAGAATCGTCATCCCCGGTGGACGTGATAACAGGCACAGCTTCTGACGGTTCGCTCCGCACATGGATATACGCCTCTCTGCCTTCGTTTCTGAAGATTACCGACTGGGGAAACAACCCTGAGTTCAACCGCTGGGGCAGTCCGGACGAAGACGGTGAAAACGATAATATATTCGAATACGTCTCCATGAGGAGATACGGGCGTTTTCTGATAAAGAAGACTCTCGTTTCCAGCCATAAAGTATTCGGAAACAGGATAAAAGGCGACAGATATGATATAAAGGCACTGCCGGACGGGCACATAGGCATGGAGCAGACCATCGCCTCCATGATGACATCCGACAGACCGCTGGTGCGGGGCAAGGGAATGATTCCGGTGCTGTTCATCCACGGATATAACTCCGGAGCGATGGGCATAGGCGGCGGAAAAAGCACATGGGGCGGACTGCCTCTGATGCTGGACAAGAGAAACTATCTGGTGTCCGAGTTCCGCTGGAGAACATCCCAGAGATTTCAGGACGCGGCGGCGGCTCTTGCCGAGGCGACAGATATTTTGTATCAGGTGACAGGAAACAGGGTTCACTATGTGGCTCATTCTTTCGGCGGGCTTCTCGCCAGAACATATATTCAGGGGCTGGCAGACGGCAAGCCCTATGCCGGAGACGTGGCGTCTCTGGTGACATTCGGCACGCCTCACTCGGGGATATGTCAGGACGAGTGCATGAGATTCGGGGCGGCGATGCCTGCGGGTCAGTGTTTCGACATGAGCATCACTTCCCAGATATCAGGTTTTCAGGCCGGGCTGGACATAGAGGGGATGGAATCGTCAGAGATATTCGGCACGGAGCCGGAGGCGGGATATATCCCCGCCATGCTTTGCGATTTCGTGCGCCACAGGATACCGGACGGCGTCAGGATATGCAACGTGATAGGACTTTCGAACAAAGATATGAGTGACGAAACGGAAGACGGCGACAAGGTGATAACATACGGCGGGCAGAGATTCGCCCCCATGCTGACGGTGAGAGGCGTTGAGCCTCTGCTGACAGATTATCAGGGATTCGGCGGTATTGTGTCCGAGACCGTTCTGGGCGCTTCGGGACGTGACGTGCGCCCGGGGGATCATTTTATATTTTCACCTGATATGTACGGATATGTCCACTCTCCGCTCATCGGCAGATACAGACAGTCTGAGGTATATGTGAAGTGCGCCGACCCCAACGTCTGCTCGCACCCCGCCTTTATCCTAATCAGGGATTGGTTGGATAAAAACAGCTAGCCGCAGGAAGCGGCTCACGGAGCAGATTTTCTGCGTAGTGTGAGCGGAACATGAATTTATTTCATGTGGAGCGTTAGCATAAAAAGTTCAGGACGAACTTTTTATGTATGTGTAGTCAGGGATTGGTTGGATAAAAACAGCTAGCCGCAGGAAGCGGCTCACGGAGCAGATTTTCTGCGTAGTGTGAGCGGAACATGAATTTATTTCATGTGGAGCGTTAGCATAAAATGTTCAGGACGAACTTTTTATGACGTATGATATGATTTTTTCAGCGGTTGAATCCCATGAGAAATATTTAGCGGCCAGCTCAGCCCCGGCGTCTATTCTGCGCTGATATTCCCCGCTGTCGGCGATCACGCTGTTCAGCTTCTCCAGATATTCGGCACTGCCGAACTCCGCCTCGATTATGATATCCGCCAGTTCAGGATATTCTTTAACCAGCTTAGGTACGGGTGTTGTCACCAGCAGAGAACCGGACATCAGCGCGGATGTTATTCTGTCGTGGACACGCAGATGCTTCGGGGTGATGTTCAGACTGACCCCGGTCTGCGCTATCATGTTGATGTATGAATCGTATATGAGCGAGCCGATGTACTGCATACTGCCTGCGCCCTGGCACAGTTCCGCCATCTTTTCGTCTCCCGCCATCAGGCACGGGATGTTGGTCTGCTTAAATTGACCCAGAATAACCTCTCTGGCGAGACATTCATAAAACCTTTCAATACAGGCAAAACTTTCAGACATCTGCGTGTTGTATTTCACTTCGCTGTCAAAAAGTCCGTTCTTGGTATTGGTCTGATAAAATTCTGTCAGGAGGTTTTGTTTAAGAAATTTCTTTTCGGTGCTGATCCGTTCGTAAATGCTCTGGCAATAGTTTAGCGTCGCTCTTTTCTGTTCCGGCGTGAGCCCGGGCAGAGAGGCTATTTTTTCCGCTTCGTCAGAAGCCCTGCCCACAGATCCGGCAAACAGCAGTCTTTTCGCCTTACAGTCCGGATGCTGGAGGTGCGGTTTTCTCAGCGATGCTGGACATCCGTATAATATCTCCTCGCATCGGGTTATTCCGGCGTCTGTCAGGACGTCTTTGTTGTCTATGGTTATCACGTTCAGATATCTGCTGTCGAAGTTGATTGATTTACTGGTGAGCCAGAGGAAGGGGTTGTCCACAAGATAAACATAGTGGGGTATCTGAAAAGCATCGTAAACGGTCGTCATGGTGCCGTCTTTGTTCAGATACTGCGGGAACATCTGGTTGATGCTGAAGGTCCAGTCGGGGCGAAACCTGTCTATGATGCTTCCGCCCTCTTTCTGTGTGAACCGGCTGCCCTCCAGAACCATACATTCCACACCGAGCCTTTCGAAGGAGAGACGAAGCTCGTTTATGAAATTATGTACCCAGTTTACGTTGCTGGGGCTGGAGAACAGTATGGCTTTCATAAGCCTTCCTATTTTTTAAAGAGGCTGAAGTAATCCACCCTCTCGAAAACTTCCAGCTTGCCGCCGGCTGTGGCGTTTCTTATCTTTCCGCCCGCTTTTTCGAAGAACTTTCCGGCTTTGGCATATCCCTGCTCCATCCTGTCTACCATAGGGTCGTGCCACCTTTTTCCCTTGCCGAAATAGTCCGGGTGGAAGTGGTTGGGGTCGTCACCCGTGGATGTAATCTTGAGCCCTTCCACATCGGCGTCCTCCGGGATGACATAGTGGTGGTCGAAACCGATGAGGTAAAGCTCTCTGATGCCGAGATAATACGCCAGCTGCATACAGACATATGTTACTGATCCGCCTGTGAAAACCTGTCTGGCGGCGTTGGTGGAGAAATAGGGAAAGTCGGGATAGTTGTCGTATCTCATGCGGACGTTGAGCCAGTTGGTACATTCGTCCGGTTTCAGACAGTAGCGCAGATAGTTCCCGAACCATTTCTGCGTTCCTTTCAGCCTGTTTATCTCGTCCGCTCTGTCCTCCGCCACGAAGTTATCCTCCACAACGTAGTGAGTGGGCAGAAATCCCATCTTTTCATAGTTCAGATAGATGCTGTTGACGCCGATTGTCACTTCGTCTTTCAGCAGAGTCAGGTCCAGTTTGTTCAGGCTGGGTCCGTTGCCTATCAGAAAGGCTCTTTTGCCTTTGCAGGTGTTGCGGTATTTTATAATGTTGGCGTGGTTTTCTGTCAGAGGAATCCCTCTGCCTGCCATCTTATAGCCGAAAGTCTCTACCACCAGCTCCATAGCGCTGGAATCGTATTTATCCTTGTACGGTCTGGTGTAGCCGTCTATCAGCTTTGAGCGTATTTTTCTGTATGCCTTGTAGGGCAGTGAATTCTTGATGGCATCGTTCATTTAATCACCTTTCATTTCACGATATATCTTTTCATAGTTCGCTGTCATGGTCTCTTCGCCGAATTTTTCGGTGACGAAATCACGGCAGTTTTTCTGTATGTCTTTTATCTCTTCTCTGTGAGTGTACAGGTATTTGATCTTTTCCGCCAGCTCACCGGGGTTCATCGGGTCAAAAAGCCATCCGGTACGTCCCTCTATAACCATCTCCGGCACTCCGCCGTTGTGTGAGCCCAGAACCGGCGTGGCGCATGCCAGCGATTCGAGAACTGTGTTGGGCAGGTTGTCTATGATGGACGGGATGCAGAACACATCGGCGCAGCTGTAATATCTGCTGAGGGCGTCTGTGCCTGTGACGGAGCCTTTCAGAACCAGTCTGGGGTCAGACCTGTCCGTTTTGGCTGTGCTGCCTATCACCACCGCCTGCATATCGAGCTCCGGTATCATATTCAATGCCTGAATAACGGCGTCCACGTTTTTGCGTTTCCACGCTCCCGTGCCAGCCAGAAACAGCAGGGTGAATTTATCCGGATCAATACCCACATATTCGCAGGCTTCCGCCTTTTCCACGGGATACATAGCGTCCAGAGGGATTCCGTTGTTTACGGTTTTTACGGGTTTTCTGCCTTTCGTTATCTTTTCAGCCAGACCGGACAGCCAGTCGGACGGCGGGGTGAATATCACCTTCGCCTGTTGACTGTTCAGCAGGTCGTCAGGGTTATAGAGCTTTCTGCGCCACGCCGCCACAGGGCAGTATGTCACATCTTCGCCGTCCAGCGCCGTTATCCTGTAGTTATATCCGTACAGGGCGAACTGGTCGTGCATGGTCCACACCACGGGAAACAGCTCAGCCAGCCTGGCTATCTGTTTCTGGGTGAAGTAGCAGTTGTGCAGGTGGATTATGTCCGGGTTATACTGTTTCACCCGGCTTAAAAACACGGAGAAGATCAGATTACGGTATGTCTCTCCCCGGGTGAATTTCGCTATGAGCCGGGCGGATTTGTATATCGCTTTCTTGGCGAAGGAATAGGTTCGTCCCAGATGCCAGGGGCGTATTCCGGTGTTTTTGTAGAGTGAGTAATCATTTTTCTGGTTTTCGAAAACGTACATGACCTCATGGCTTTTCGCCATGCCCGCCGCCAGTCTGTAGGCGGCGATGGACGCTCCGCATCCGTAGTCGTTTTCGCTGTATATCAGCAGTCTCAACGCAGGTACCTCTTGCGGTATTTTTCAAAGACCGCCCGTATAGATTTGAATTTATTTATCTTAACCGAGATGCTTGTATATGGCGTTTTGAAATATTCGTCAAGTGTATGCATCAGTTCGGAGATAACTTTTTTTTCGGTGTCCAGCCACTTGGAGGTTTTCAGAAAATTTTCCTTTTCCGATTTGTGCCAGCGGGCGTATTTTTCCGCCTCTCTCTTCTCGTGCTCGTGCCAGCGGTGGACGTTGCCCAGCTCCTCTTTGGCGTTGTTCAGCCCCCTGCGGAAGCTGTCTATGCCGTCTTTCAGAAACTCACGGCAGTAAACCAGCTTTTCCAGATATTCCATAATGGCTGTATAGTTGCCGGAGCAGTCCGCCCTTTCATCCTTGCCGGAGAGGATGAACACAGCCTCCACAGCCTCGCTGATGAACAGAGGTCTGAATCCGCCCAGCGCCATTATGTTCTGAAGAGATACGGAATTAAAATTATGTATGTGGGCGTGGGTCAGATATTCCAGAAAGTCGAAGTTATAGGTGTTGATAGCGTGTATGTTCATAAGACCGGGGACTTCTATGTAGAGCAGTCCGTCCGGTTTCAGCAGTTTTTTCAGTTTTTCTGTCTCTGCCAGCGGTTCTGTTAAATGCTCGAACACATGGCTGAGTATCACTATGTCGAATGTTTTTCCGGCGGCGAGCATGGTGTCGGCGTCACCGTATACGGCGTTGATCCCCTTGTCCTCACATTCGCTCAGACAGTCGGAGCTGTATTCCGTGGCGGTCTCAGTCACGTTGATGTTGTGGAGCGCCGCCTCCTGCTTCAGCTCATAGAGCACGTTTCCTGTTCCGGCGCCTATCTCCAGCACGTCCAGAGTTTTTCTGCCGTTCAGAAATTTTTGCAGGAGCTGAAAAATCTTTTTGCCCTGTCCCAGCTTGAACAGCGCCTGCTGTTCGTGCATGTGCAGATGTCCGTAGTTCAGAGCGTGATAATATTTTTCGTAATATTCCGCCAGCGATTCTCTGGCGAGGGATGGGCTGGTAAGCACAAGCCCGCAGTCACGGCATATCAGAGAGCCGAACGGCAGCCCGAAGCGGTCTGTCTCCGTCAGTTTTTCCAGTGAGTGAGCCCCGCAGGGACATAGGGTGATCTCACGGGTTTTGATGCCGCCGCTGTCCAGAGACAGCAGAAACTGCTGTTTTTTCTCCGCCGCAGTGGGGTTCAGGCGTCTGGGAACACGGTTTTTTTCGAGAAGCAGGTCTCTGAACTGAGGAAAATTGACTTCACTCATATGTCTCCCACGTCTGCGGAGGTGTCACGAATCCGAAAACACGCTCCTGCGGCATTACAGAAAAATTTGGGTTCAGGTCTCGGTACAGAAACTCGCTGCCGTCCACCACCGCCATGACAGATATGTAGCTGTCGGGGTTGAAGATACACGGAGCGGTGAGACTGCCTCTGATTATATTACTTTCACCGGAAAATGCAAATTTTGCGTGATCGGTGTTGAATGATGTTATCAGCGTTCCGGTGGAGTTGTATACGGGCAGACCGATTATCAGGTTTTTCGGGGTGAAGAGCAGACGGAACGAAAAATCGAACCGGATGGTGTCGCCCAGCCTGTATGTATCCTTGTCGAATGTATGGGATATGTCGGTTATTTTATCATTGTTGCGGAAGATATCGCCGTAAAAAGGTTTCTGCGGGATGAACGCCTTAGGTGTTTCCTGCGAGCTGAGATATAGCTCTATCGCCTCTTCCCTGTCGCCGCAGAAAATGGCTCTGCCTTTGTTCAGCACCAGTACCCTGTCGCAGAACATACGCACATCGTTCATGGAGTGGGACACGAATATCACGGACATTCCATCTCGCATGGAGTTGATCTTGGACAGGCATTTCTGGCGGAATACGAAATCGCCCACAGCCAGCACCTCGTCCAGAATAAGAATATCCGGCTCCACAGATGTGGCTATGGCGAACCCCAGACGGGATTTCATGCCGCTGCTGTATGTTTTTACGGGCTGATTGATATGCTCGCTCAGCTCGGCGAAATTGACTGTCTCTTCGGTCTTTTTCTGGATATCAGCGCCGGAGAATCCGTTGATTTTCAGGTTCAGCCGGATGTTTTCCATCCCGGTCAGCTCCGGTTTCAGACCGGATGTTACTTCCAGAATGGCGGCTATGCGCCCGCGTTTTGTCACTGTGCCGGAGGTGGGCTGGATGACTCCCGCTATTATCTTCAGCAGGGTGGATTTGCCGTGACCGTTGCGCCCGATGATGCCCAGTGTCTCGCCCCGTTTCAGCTCCAGCGACACATCGCTGAGCGCTCTGAACTGTTTGTGGCGTTCTCTGCCTGTTATGCTGAAAACCTCTTTCACCCTGTCGAAGGGGTTGTCGTAGAGGTTGTATATTTTAGATAGTTTATCCGCCTTTACCACTGTTTCGCCGGACATCACAGCACCTCGGCGAAGTGGGGGCGCAGTTTTTTGAAAGCGATGACGCCCGACAGCAGAAAGAAGAGACTGACGCAGACGAATATCGCCAGAGGATATATGTCATGAAAGAACCACTGCCCGCTGATGAAAACATTGCGGTAGCCCTCCACTACATATACCATGGGGTTGAGGTACAAAAAAATTCTGTATTTTTCCGGAACGGATGAAGCGTTCCAGAATATGGGAGTTACCCAGAAACCCGTCTGGAGCACCACCTGAATTATCTGACTCATGTCCTTGGTAAAGACTCTGACGGCGCCTGTCAGCCAGCCGATGCCCAGCGTCAGCACAAAGACGCAGGAGAGATAAAACGGTATCTGAATCCAGTATATGGTGGGGTAGAAACCCTTAAAGACTGCTATGACGGCTATGATAGCCAGAAAAACCAGATGCAGGTAAAATGACGAGATGATCTTTACCAGCGGAAGGATGCTGACACGGAAATCGACTTTCTTTACCAGATGTCGGTTGTTCACCACGGAGTTCATCCCGCCGTTAACACAGTCGGCGAAGAAGACCCATGGGGCGTATCCGCATATCAGATAGAGTATGAAGGGGACTTTTGCGTCCGGCTGTCTCTTAAACCCCACGGTGAAGACCAGCCATATCGTCAGAACAAAAATGACGGGGCGCAGAACAGCCCACAGCATGCCCAGATATGACCCCAGATACTGCTGGCGGAAATCGTCCGCAGACAGGGTATAGATCAGGCTTTTTTCTCTGTAGATGTTCAGGGCGAACTGAGCCGCCTCTTTCAAAACGTTCATCATATAATGTATTTATCGGCGAAATCGCCGTAATCTGTTATGTAGTAGTCGGATACTTTTATCAGTTTTTCGTTGTTATACCCGCAGAAGATAATCCCGTTGTCTCTGGCAGCCGCCATGTCGTTTTTGGAATCGCCGATGAGAATTACCCTTTCTCTGGAGTATCCGCCGTCTGCGATTATGGTGTTCACGTTCGCCGTTTTGTCCGCCGGAGAGCCGTATACGTCTGAGAAATATTCCGCCAGCCCCAGCTCCCTCACCAGAGTTCTCAGCTCATTCTGTTCTGTGCCGGAGGCAACGTGCATGGGCAGTATTTTATAATATTTTCTGATGAAATCCAGCGTATCAGGTATGAGATAATCGGGATTGGTAAGCTCCCTGAGCATCATCTCGGAAAACTCGGCGGCGTAGCGCATGATTATCTCGTCTGATACAGGCTGACGCAGGATTGTCTCGAACATATATCGTATCTTGACGAAGCGGGAGAGCCCGCCGTTGTCCTTGTGATAGGCTATCAGACAGTCCACAGCCTCTGCCGGAAATCCTGTGAAGAGTTCCCGGAATCCGTTGTCTTTTATCTTTTCGGAGTCGAGAACCACTCCGTCAAAGTCGAAAATAATCGCCTGTGTCATAGCTCACCTATGACAGTGCAGGGCAGTCCGTCCGCTCCGTCCACCCGCAGAGGAGAGACGATCAGGCGTGTGACCGATCTGTAATCTTTGTCTGTGAGGTTCATGTCCTCCAGCAGGATTATGGGGTTTTCGGGGTTCAGAAACGCCTTGTGCGCCTTGCGCCCTTCCGGTCTGTCGGCGAAGCTGGACACGGATACGCTGTCGAACCCGAAGAGTCGCACGTTCCTGAAATTATCTCTGATACAGTGCGCTACATCCTCGTGAAAACCGGGGTTTTTCATTAGCTGACTGTTGTCGTCTCTGTCGAATCCGGTGTTTACTATTATGCAGTCGGCATCTTTATCCATATTGATAAGCAGGCTTATCAATTCGTCTTTAATCACGTTGCTTTCGGGGGTGAGGTCTATGAAAAGCGGCTTTTCAAAAAACCAGAAATCCGCCGGGAAATCGGCGATTGTCTGCCCGTTTTCGAAAAAATGACATGGCATGTCCACATGAGTTCCTGTGTGCAGGCTCATGGACAGATGGGTATGGTTAGCGGGATCGCCCTTAGACATGTCCGCTGATTTTGTCAGCTCAGTCACGTTTTTCGCGCCGTATGAGGGCGTGCGGCTGTTCAGCGTGTGAGAGAGGTAAATCCTTTTAATCTTCTTCTCCCTGAGAGTGTATCTCCTTGATGCAGTCCAGAATCCCCTGACCCATGTCTATGTACGGGTTTGGCACCAGCTTTTTGCATACGCTGGGGTGAAAGGAATAGGGGGTTATCTTGTAATGGTGGTCGTTCAGCTCGTGGTTGAGCTTTATATCCACCTCGTTGTTCAGTATCTCTTTGATCATGATGAAGAGTTCCACACGCTTCATCCGTTCTATGCCTGTGAGGATTATATGCTCGTTGGCGTATTTTTCGCTTTCGATGATGTCCGCTGACATAACGGCGGCGTCCTGAGCGTGGATATACTCACGAACCTCCTGACCGTCTCTGTCGTGGACTATCTTTTTATCAGTTATGGCGCTTTTCAGCACGGAGTAGAGATAGTTGTTCTCATACGCCCGCTCGCCGTATACGGAACCGTAGCGTATGATGGTGAATTTCAGCCCGTATGCCCTGAAATATTCTTCGGTCAGCTTTTCAGACGCCAGCTTGCTCACGCCGTAGAATGATCCCTTGTCGCTCAGGGCGTATGCGCTGGACGCGTATACATAGCGGTCGATGTTCTTGTCCCGGCATCCTTCCAGAATGTTCAGGTTGCCCATTATATTGGATTCGATGGTCTCCACGGGCATGGATACAGCCTTGTCCAGATTCGCCATTCCGGCGAAGTTATATACATATGAGATATCGTCAGTGATGAGCTCGCTTACTTTCTGTCTGTCCAGTATGTCGCAGGGGACGAAGACGCATTTCTTCGGCAGATATTCGGACATGCGGATGTCCGCCACGGTGACTCCGTAGCCTCTTTTTATCAGCTCTTCCGCCACATAACAGCCGAGGAAGCCGGAACCTCCGAATATGACGACATTTTTACTCATTAGAGAACACCTCGTTCTTCAGCCTGTTTTCCGTGAGAAAACGCACCGCCTCTTCCACAGACTGTATCTCCATGTCGTAGCGGCTGTCGATGGTCGCCGCTCCCATGTGGCAGGTCATTATCACGTTTTTCAGCTCCGTGAGCTTGCCGATGTAGGGTTCGTGGTTGAAAACGTCCACTCCCGCTCCGGCTATTATCTCCGCCGTCACAGCCTCATACAGATCGTCTTCGTTCACTATGCCGCCCCGTGCCGTATTTATCAGAAAGGCGTGCGGCTGCATCGTCCTCATGTCGGCGAGGGTGATGAAATCTCTGGTATCTTTTTTCAGCGGCAGGTTCACGCTGACTATATCGCTGTTTTTCAGCAGGGTCGCTTTGTCGGTATAGGTTATTTTTTCATTTCGCCCGAAGATTATGTCGGGGCTGATATCGTGCGCCAGAATATTCACGTTGAATCCGGAGAGCATATGGGCGAGGCTTTTTCCTATCCGTCCCATGCCGATGATTCCTATGGTTTTGCCATAGAGGAGCATGCCCATGTGGCGCTTCCATTTTCCGCTTCTGATGAGATTGTCCGACTGGCTTATCTGTCTCGCCAGATCGAGCATCATACCCACACACAGTTCCGCCACAGCTGTTGTGGGGGCTTCAGGCGTGTATGCCACACGCACTCCGTACCGCCTGCACAACTCGAAATCCACTCCGTCCAGTCCGACACCCACACGGGATATCAGCTTCAGGTTGGGAGCGTTTTTGAAGACTTCTTCGGTGATATTCTCCGTTCCGGCGATTATCACGTCAGCGTCCTTCACCTCCTGCGCCAGCTCGGCGGAGGTCAGCTTACGCTCATAGCGGTTGAGCGCCACATCGATATTATGCTTTTTCAAAAGAGCCATGGGCTCCGGTGTTGTCTCTGAAAACGGGTGTGTGGATACGAATACCTTCATCTATTTTACCTTTGCCATTTCCTCTCTGGCTTTCTGCCCGAGGAAGAGGAAATCGAGGCTGAACGCCAGAAACGAATAGCCAAGATCTATTTTTTCTTTCAGTTTATCATATTCGGGGGCGATAACGTGGAAACCTAAGGGGAAATTCGCTTTTTTGCAGACTTCCTCCACTTTCATAAGAGCCTTTTTCACCTCGGGTCTGTCATATTCACCGGGGACGTTCATCGATCCGGAGAGGTCGTATGGTCCTACCATGATACCGTCTATGCCGGGGGTGGATATGATCTCCTCCAGATTATTCACGGAGTCGATGTGCTCTACCTGGGCGATGATGACTGATTCATCGTTGAGCCACTGTTTATATTCGTCAAAACCTGTGCCGTATTTCTGCGCACGGGCGAGTCCCACGCCTCTTTTTCCCATGGGGGGATATTTTACATAGCGCACTGCCTGCTCGGCGTCTTCCCTGCTGTTCACCATGGGGACGATTATCCCGTCAGCTCCGGCATCCATTATGCGTTTGATTATCACTTCCTCATTCTTGCTCACTCTCACCAGCGCCTTCATCCCCGCCGCCTGAATGTGCCCCATGAGGCTCTGCGCCATAGTGAGATCTATCACGCTGTGTTCCATGTCTATCGTCAGCCAGTCGAATCCGGCGGACGCCATGATCTCCACCACGGACTGGTGACCGATGGTTACCCATGATCCCACGGTGAGTTCGTTGTTTTTCAGTTTCTGTTTCAGCGACATCTTTAAGCCCCTTTGTATCTGGAATTTATACTTGCCAGATATGATCTGTTGAGTGATATGTATTTTCTGCCCTGCGCCTCTCCGAACCGGAAGAGGTTTTCGGTCATATTGTCGTGATTATTCTGATATTCTACATAATTTCTGTCCCTGAAGAAAGAGGGATGTGCGTCCACCACCGTCTGCATCAGGGAATCATACTGAACGGAGCTGTTGTGCTTCCAGAACATACTGTCGTTGGGGCTTCTGCCGTCCGCTCCCAGCAGATAGACGTCTCTGCACATGGCTGACGCCAGAGGCAGCATGAGATATGTGAGTATGTTGTCGGTGACTTTCACCGTCAGGTCGCTGTGGGAGGGCAGGTTGAATTCCGGGTTTCTGCCTATGCCTATCAGCCTGTTTTTAAGCGCAGGGTAGTGTGCCAGCATCAGCGGCATCATATTTTCCGGAACGGCGACATATGTGCCGTATTTTTCCACTGTTTTCAGCACGTCTCTGCGGAAGTTGACGGCGTATCTGTTATAGCTGAAGTGATATACCGGGTCGGCGAAAACGAGAATATCCGGACGGATATATTCCATGAACTCATCATTCTTCACCACACTGTTGCAGATGATCTTCACCATGCCCCTCAGCTCGGGATATTCTCTGTATTTTGAAAAGGATTCCCCGGTGAGAAAACAGCAGGCGCTCTCTTTGTGCGAGAGCTCTTCCGTCATGCGGATGAAATTCTCTTCGGAGATGTGCCTGAATACGTCCGTGCTGTCCATCGCCATGCCGTAAAGGTAGCTCCATGAGGTGCATTCCTCCGTGTCGTAAAAATCCGGATCGACAACGATGCTTCTGTGCAGCCGGAAAAGGTTTTTTATTATGCATGCCTTGCTGGATATCAGAAAGATATCCGCCTCCGTCTCTTTGTTTATAAAAACATTCGGCGGCGTGTCGGCTGTGTATTTTGATCTGACATAAAAATTGACCGTGTCGGGAGCGTACCATCTGACCTTCGTGATGAAATCGTTCAGCTTCTCCTGATTCAGGCGGCAAGTCACCTGAACATCTCTGAAACCGGACGGAGTGTGATATCCGGTAAGGTTTTTCAGAAGTTTTTTGACAACTCTGTAAAACAGCCAGAGAAGACGGTTGAAGGTCATTTAGAGTGCCTCTTGATATAGAGCAGCTCCGCCAGTTCGAAATCCTCCGGCTCGTCTATGTCCACCGCCTCCAGCTTGTTCATCTCATACATGGCGGGGGTGAGCCCGATGCGTTTATTGCCGGAGCCGGCGAATGATTCTTTTGAAAAGATAAAGAAGTTCGAGTTCTCTTCATAAACAGGGGGGAGATCCTGAGTTCTAAGAAGCTCTTTCGGGTTGTGGTTAACAGGTTTTCCGTCCTGCCAGTAAAGGCGTGTCTGAAGACGTGTGACGGAGAAGACGGAATCGTATGTATTCAGACTGCCGAAGAAAAAATCTATGGCTTTGTCTATTGTTTCCGGATTCACCAGAGGGTTTGTGCTGTGGGTCTGCATGAAAAACTGCCCGTCCAGCTTAGACAGGTCGTATCCGATGATGTCGTTCATCGCCACAAAATCTCCCTGTATCTCCACCGGTCTGTCGATTATCTCCACTCTGTCGAAATTTTTCAGAGCGTCTTCTTTAATCACGGAACTGTCTGTGTTGATAACCACTTTGTCTATATTTTTACATTTCAGCAGAGTCTTCATCACGGCGTGGTAGAGGGGAGCGCCGGCGAAATCTCTCATGTTCTTGTTGGATACTCTTTCGGAATGTCCCTTCATGGGCAGAAGGGCGGTAACTTTTTTCTGCATATCACCACCGCTTGTATTTAATTAAAATGTCATAGTACCGCTTTATTATAACTGCAACAGATTTTTATTGATATTTTATTTAATAGGGATGATATATTTTCCAGGGGGAAATATGGCCGTAATAACAAATTTACAAAAGATCAGAAATTTTCAGCTGGGGGACGCTGTCGCCGCCTATCTGGACGAGCTAGTCAATGCCGACTCCGCCGCCGTGAAGAGGATTTTTGCCCTTGAGGCGCCGTCATTCGTCAGGCACGACATCACGGACAATATATTTGCCATCGAGCAGAGTTTCTTTACCAAAGACAGGGAGAACTGTTTTTTCGAATCCCACAGAAAATTCGCCGATATCCAGATAGTGCTGAAAGGCAGGGAGCGCATAGAGCTCATGAACATAAACGATCTGAGCATAGACGAGAGCTATGACGCCGGAAAAGATCTGGTGACATACAAAATAGGCGACACCGGACACCACCTGAACATGCTGGGCGGAAGCGCCGCTGTGTTCTATCCGGAAGACGCTCATATGTGCGTGGTTAGGGCAGGAGCGCCCGAGAGAGTCTACAAAACTGTGCTGAAAGTCCCTGTGGATATGCTAAAGTGACAGAATCTTTTCATAGAAGGCTTTTGTTTCGTTAAAACATCTGTCCCATGAGAACATGGCGGCATGGGCAAAACCCTTCCTGACGATTTCGTCCCTGTGTCCGCCCCTTTTCAGCCTGTCTATGGCGTCTGAAAAGCCCTCCGGAGATATTTCGTCCACCAGAACTCCTCCGTCTCCGGCTGATTCCGGCAGGGAAGATGTGTTGGAGGCTATGGCGGGACATCCGCATTTCATCGCTTCCAGAACCGGTATGCCGAATCCTTCATACAGTGACGGATACAGCAGGCACAGAGACACGGAATAGATGTCTCTCATGGTGTCGTTGGATATGAACCCGAATTTACGGTATCTGTCTTTCAGATGCTTTTCCAGCAGTATTTTTTCTTTCTCATTCAGCTCTTTTCCGCCAAGAATCAGCAGGAAACATCCCGACATGGCGCTGGCTGTCACAGCCGTCTCAAAATTTTTATACCCGCCCCTTTCGCCCACAAAGACGGTAAAAGTATCGTCCGGCAGGTTGAGCGAATTTCTCAGCTCCAGCCTTGTCCTGACAGACGGGGTGAAGCCCCCGCTGACGCCGTTGTGTATCACGGTTATCCTTTCCTCCGGCGTTTTCGGAAAGAAGCGCAGAAGATCTCTCTTCGTGTTTTCGGATATGCAGATGATGCCGTCGGCGTTCTTTACGGCGTGGCGCTTCTGGGTGGTGTGCACCAGTCTTCTCAGCCCTTTGAAAAGATGCTCATAGGTGAAATCATGGACGGTGATGATCTTTTTTATTTTTTTATTGGTCAGGTCTCTATAATAGCTGGAATGAAAAACAGCGGGCGTCTCCACATCTATACTCAGCGGCAGATATCTGGACATTATCAGGGGCAGATCGGGCTCATATATAATATTTTCCGATGGGATGCTGAAGGATTCCCTGACTTTGTTTCCGCAGGCGCCCAGTCTTTCGATGAATCTGGCATCGTCCGTTTCCAGAAGACGCATGGACAGTTCGTGCCAGTATCTGCTGATTCCGCCTGAATTCTGCAAAAAGTAGATGATGTTGTCATAGTATATTTTCATACAACAGAAATATAGCATGAATCCGAACAAAATTAAGCTGAAATAATGTTGCAGACGTGAGTTTTTCAAATATAAACAATAACTTAAATTGAAATCAAATTGACAGGCAGGAGGTAATCATTTAAAAGAAAAGATTATCTTTTTTTGAGGCGTTTTTTTGAGCAGACAAAACACAAAAATAAATAAAGACGACTGCATCCTCGTTGCCGGAGCCACAGGGCTTGTCGGTTCAGCCATTGTGCGTGAACTGGCGGAGAGGGGATACACCAACATTGTCGGAACATATTATTCAAAAAAACCGGCACCGGTATTTAAGAACTATCTGGCGGATTATAGTTCACTGGTGAAGTCAAAAAAAATCAGAATGATGAAGGTCGATCTGACTAATCAGAAGCAGACCATTAATATGTTTGATAAAATTCGTCCGGCTTGTGTTCTGGACAGCGCCGCCAGAGTGGGCGGAATATATGCCAACAATACATACAGAGCGGATTTCATCTATGAAAATCTGCGTATTCAGAACAACCTGATACACTATTCATACGAATTTGACGTGAAAAAACTCCTGTTTCTGGGAAGCAGCTGTATCTATCCCAAGCACGCTCCACAGCCCATAACAGAATCAGCCCTTCTGACCGGAGAGCTGGAATACACCAACGAACCCTATGCCGTGGCGAAGATCGCCGGGCTGAGGCTTTGCGAGAGCTATTATATCCAGCACGGGTGCAACTTTATCTCGCTGATGCCCACCAACCTTTACGGATATAACGACAACTATGATCTGAAGGGATCTCATGTTATCCCCGCTCTGATACGCAAGATACATCTGGCGTCTCTGCTGGAACAGGACGATATGAAAGCCCTGACCGACAATCTGAAGCACGACTGCGATGCTCCGGACTGTATGGAGTTTCTGAAGAAACTGGGAATAGAGAAGAAAGACGGCAAGGTCGTCCTGAGCCTGTGGGGAACAGGCAAGCCGCTCAGAGAGTTCATGCATGTGGACGACATGGCGGACGCCGCCTGCTTCATCATGGAGAATATAAACGCCTGGGACATGGGCGACAGAAACGGTCAGTACCGCAACGCCCATATCAATATAGGTTCCGGTGACGAAGTCACCATCGGCAAAGTGGCGGATATGATCAGGGATATCGCCGGATTCAACGGCGAGCTGCGCTTCAACCCGCTGATGCCTGACGGCACGCCGAGAAAACTTCTGGACTGCTCACGCCTGCACAGTATGGGATTCTGTCATAAGATAAGTCTGGAGGAAGGTCTCCGATCTGCCTATGCCGACTATCTGAGCCGCATCTGATGCCTCTGCTATCCATCGTTACGATAGTCAGAAACCATAAAGAAGGTCTTCTAAAAACAATTCACAGTGTCACTTCACAGCATTTTTCAGACTATGAGTATATCGTGGTTGACGGAGCGTCTGATGACGGCACTCTGGATGTGATAAATGAACACAAAAATATCTTTGCCGCAATCCTTTACGGACCGGATGGTGGGATATATGACGCCATGAACAAAGGGCTTGCGAAAGCCCGCGGCGAATATATTATTTTCATGAATGCCGGAGACATCTTCGCTCATGAATATTCTCTGAAAGACGTGTTCGAAAAAGTGAAAGACAATCCGGACGTGATATACGGCGACTATACGGTGAATTACGGATATATGAAGAGATATGTCAGAGGGCACAGACTGAAAGACATATGGAAAGGGATGCTCACGTCTCATCAGGCGCATCTGGTTCGCGCGTCCATGGCGGCGGAGTCCGGTTTTAACTGTGACCTGCGTCTGGGGGCGGATTTTGACATGATCTACCGTCTGTATAAAGAGAAGAGAACGTTTCAGTATATCCCCTGTGAGATAGCCGTTACGGAACCCGGCGGACTGTCGGACAAAAAGAGGCTGACAGTCTATAAAAACCATCTGGACACCATAAGCCGATACGGAATAAACCCGTGGCAGTTCGTCTATTATATCTATTCGTTTATAAACGCGGCGGCGAGGCTGTGGCTGAAAAAAATTCTGCCCGACTCTATGGTTAGAAAGATCATTAAGATGAAAGTGGACAGATAGATGGCTATAAAATACAGGCAGGACATAGACGGTCTTCGCACGATGGCGATTCTCCCGGTGATATTTTATCACGCCGGGATGAATATTTTCTCCGGCGGATATGTGGGCGTGGATATCTTCTTTGTGATATCAGGTTACCTCATCACATCCATCATAGTGAAAGAGCTGAACGATGACAGATTCACCATAGCGAACTTCTATGTCAGGCGAGTTAAGCGTATCTTTCCGGCTCTCTATTTTCTTCTTAGTTTTACATTCATATTATCATTTTTCAGCCTGATGCCCGCACACTTCGAGGCGTTCGGCAAGAGTGTTGTTTCCACTGTTCTCTTCAGCTCGAATATACTGTTCTGGAGCGAGAGCGGCTATTTCGAATCAGCTGCTGAGACCAAGCCCCTGCTCCATACATGGTCGCTGGGGGTAGAGGAACAGTTCTATATCTTTTTCCCCGTGATACTGATGCTGGTGGCGAGATACGGCAGTAAGAAATACATCCGCTGGGCGCTTGGCATATTTATAATCTCTCTTGGTTTCAGCGTGTGGTCTGCCTCGGCTCATCCGGAGGCAGGATTCTATCTTATTCCGTTCAGGTCGTGGGAGCTGATGATCGGCGCTCTGATAGCGCTGGGATTCTATTATAAGACCGACAAGCCTCTGCATAAACATATCATGTCCGTTACTGGATTTGTGATGCTCCTTATGAGCATATTTATGTTTGATAAATCCACTCCGTTTCCCAGCTACAGAGCTCTTCTGCCCTGTGTGGGAACGGCGCTTATAATAATCAGCGAGGGAGGTATAATCAACCGTGCTCTTAGCTGGCGACCTATAGTGTGGATAGGTCTTCTTTCTTATTCACTTTATCTGTGGCACTGGGTTCTTTTCGCTCTCAGAAATTACTGGGAGAACGTGCATATTCCGGAGTTCTATAAATCTAACCTTTTTCTGATATTCCTTACGTTCGCTTTCGCCTCCTTTTCATATTATGTGGTGGAGAAACCCTTAAGGGTGGCGAAGATTCAGCGGAAGAGACTGTTTTTCAGCGTGACGTTCGCCGTTATGGCTGTGTTCACTCTGATAGGCGGATACACTGCCTATGACAAGGGTATGCCCGGAAGGATTCCGGCGGAAGTTTCAAAGATAAGTCATGTTCCCGACAGCGGGTTCAAAAATAAAAAATGTTATGAACTCACAGCAGATGAGATAAAAGAAGGCAGAATGTGCCTGCTGGGCGATTCCGGCAGAAAACCTGATTTTATCCTGTGGGGGGATTCCCACGCTCTGGCGCTCAGTGACGGTATCAATTCCTTCGCTAAGAGCGAGAGCAAGAGCGGATATTTTGCCTCCAATTCGTCCTGTCCGCCGCTTCTGGGGCTGAAAAGCACCGACAGGTCGAAAACCGACAGGTGCGAGTCTTTCAAACAGGCTGTGGCGGAGAGGATAGCGTCTGACGATTCCGTCAGAAAAGTTCTGCTGGTGTGCCGCTGGCAGGAATATACAAAAACCGGATATGGGCTGGCTCAGCTCGAAAAATCCCTGGCGGACACTCTGGACAGGCTGAAAGGAAAAGACGTCTATTTTGTTCTGGATAACGCCGAGGCGGATTTCGATGTACCCAGAGAGCTGGCGAAATTTCTGTTGTTAAAGGCGAAACTCCCGGCGCTGGCACCCTCTAAGGCACCATACGCCTCCGAGGCGGAATATCTGGAAAGAAACGGCGGGATGATGAAAATGCTCGAAAAATATAAAGGCGAAAATTTTCATGTGGCTGAGCTGTATAAAGGACTGTGCGAAAACGGCGAGTGCGCCGTGGCGCATGACGGTCATTCGCTCTATTATGACGATGACCACCTGTCTGTATACGGAGCTGAGCTGGCAGTGGAAAGGAGCGCCGACATGATAAAAGAAGCGCTTAAATGAAATACAGAACGGACATAGACGGTCTTCGCACGATGGCGATTCTCCCGGTGATATTCTATCACGCCGGGATGAATATTTTCTCCGGCGGATATGTGGGCGTGGATATCTTCTTTGTGATATCAGGTTACCTCATCACATCCATCATAGTGAAAGAGCTGAACGATGACAGATTTACAATAGCGAACTTCTATGTCAGGCGAGTTAAGCGTATCTTTCCGGCTCTCTATTTTCTTCTTAGTTTTACATTCATATTATCATTTTTCAGCCTGATGCCCGCCCACTTCGAGGCGTTCGGCAAGAGTGTTGTTTCCACTGTCCTCTTCAGCTCGAATATACTGTTCTGGAGCGAGAGCGGCTATTTCGAATCAGCTGCTGAGACCAAACCCCTGCTCCATACATGGTCGCTTGGGGTAGAGGAACAGTTCTATATCTTTTTCCCCGTGATACTGATGCTGGTGGCGAGATACGGCAGTAAGAAATACATCCGCTGGGCGCTTGGCATATTTATAATCTCTCTTGGTTTCAGCGTGTGGTCTGCTTCGGCTCATCCGGAGGCAGGATTTTATCTGATCCCTTTCAGGTCGTGGGAGCTGATGATCGGCGCTCTGATAGCGCTGGGATTCTATTATAAGACCGACAAGCCTCTGCATAAACATATCATGTCCGTTACGGGCTTTGTGATGCTGCTTATGAGCATATTTATGTTTGATAAATCCACTCCGTTTCCCAGCTACAGAGCGCTTTTGCCCTGTGTGGGTACGGCGCTTATAATAATCAGCGAGGGCGGTATAATCAACCGTATGCTTAGCTGGCGACCTATAGTGTGGATAGGTCTTCTTTCCTATTCACTTTATCTGTGGCACTGGGTTCTTTTCGCTCTCAGAAACTACTGGGAGAACGTGCATATTCCGGAGTTCTATAAGTCTAACCTTTTTCTGATATTCCTTACGTTCGCTTTCGCCTCCTTTTCATATTATGTGGTGGAGAAACCCCTTAGGGTGGCGAAGATTCAGCGGAAGAGACTGTTCTTCAGCGTGACGTTTGCCGTTATGGCTGTGTTCACCCTGATAGGCGGATACACTGCCTATGACAAGGGTATGCCCGGAAGGATTCCGGACGTGGCGCTGGAATATACCAAGAGCTACAAAAGCGCCTTTGAAATACCCGCATGTTACGGATACGCTCCGGAGAAAGTGACATATGACGGTCTGTGCCGTCTGGGGGATAAAGACGCCGAACCCTCTTTCATCCTGTGGGGGGATTCCCACGCTCTCGTTTTCAGCGATGGATTCGACAAGCTGGCGAAAGAACAGAAAAAAGCGGGTATATTGGCTGTGCGGGCGGCGTGCGCTCCTCTATTGGGCGTGACACGTCCTTCCAAACCGAAATATTTTAAATGTATCGAGTTCAATGACAGAATAGCGGAGATAATCCGTGATAATAAAAATCTGAAAAATGTTCTGATATCAGCCAGATGGGAGAGCGGGGCGGAGGGTGACGCATGGCATTTTCTGCTGAGCGATGCCGAGACGCCGAAACCGTCCAAAGAGGAGAGCTTCAGGGCATATGACAGAGGGATAGAGAGAACGGTGAAGCTGGTGACCGGGCTGGACAGAGAGCTGAGCTTTATCATGGATAACCCGGAGTTCGCCTATGACGTTCCCAGAGAGCTGGCGAAACAGTCCGTTCTGAAATATTATCTGCCCGCTCTGGCAGGCAGTGCCGGGGTTTTCAGCCCCTATGAGAGATATGAGGAGAGAAACGCTAAGGTGCTCTCTTCGCTGAACAGGCTGAAAGAAAAATATGATTTCACGATCATAGATACCGCTTCCGCGGCGTGTCCGGACGGACGGTGCGTGTCAGAGGCGGACGGAAGAAGCCTCTACAGCGATGATAACCATCTGTCGCCGTTCGGCTCTGTGTATCTTGTGGAAAAAATGGCGGACATGCTCAAGGGCAGAATTTGAATATATTGTTTTGAAATTATGTAACTTGGGTGTATATATCATCTTATGTGGTGACAATATTAAATGAGAATAAGCGTAATTACTGTCGTTAAAAACAACGAAAGAACCATCAGGCAGGCGATTGAATCTACCCTGAATCAGAAGGGAATAGATCTGGAGTATATCGTTCTTGACGGTATGTCCACTGATAATACGCTGAAAATCATTGATGAATATAAAGATAAAATCACCATATTCAAATCCGAGAAAGACAGAAACCTCTACCACGCCCTGAACAAGGCGATAGCCATGGCAACGGGCGATGTGGTCGCTATCCTCCATTCTGACGATGTTTACGCCACAGATACTATCCTGAAAGATGTTGTGGAGAAGTTCAAAGACGGTCACAGCATAGTTTACGGCGATCTGGCTATCGTGCGCCATGACGACACACGGCTCACCGTGCGCAGATGGCGGAGCGGGCATTTCAAAAAATATAAAATGTATCTGGGATGGATGCCTCCGCATCCGGCTTTTTTCGTTCGCAGAGACCTTTATGACAGATACGGCATGTTCGACACGGATATCAGGATATCCGCCGACTATGACCTGATGCTGAGGTTCATGGTGAACGAAGGGCGCTCCTCCTGCTATCTGGACAGGCTGATAGTAAAAATGCGGGCGGGCGGAACCAGCAACAACACTCCCCTGAACATTTTCCGCAAGATGAGCGATGACTACAGAGTGGTTAAAAGGCACAATCTGGCGGGGCTCTTCACCATGGTTATGAAGAAGCTGAGCAAGGTTCATCAATACGCTCAGGTGGACAACCTGAAGGCAAGCGGAAAACGGGCTAAATAATTCAAATAAAGTGTTGCATCTTTTTGTTATTTGGCAAAAAATAGATAATGAAAAGTAAGAACAGACTGTTCATGCAGCTCATCGCTGTTTTAGACATAATCGTATTTCTCGGCACGGCTAAACTGCTGCCGTATATATCATCTTATGATATTATCATCGGCGTGATGCTGTTGATTTTTCTGCTGATGCTCTATGTCGCCGGGTTCTATTCTTTCAAACACAGCAGATCGTTCAAATTCGCCTCAACTTTCATCGCTCTTCTGGCTGTTTTCGATGCCGCCAACGTCATTGTGCAGTACGTTTTTCTTTACAATCTGGTTTACGGGCGCAAGGTGCTCATTCTGTTCGACATCATCCTGTTCATCTATTTCACCTACAGGTGGGTGATAATCAACCGCAGGGTTATCAACAGTAAAATGCCCGTTTACATGCTCTGTTCCGGCAAATCTTCCGACATCGCCGGAAAGATTCAGAGCGAGAAGGTTCTGGTGAGCATGGGGCTTGTGTATAAAGGGATATGTGTTTATGACGGCGCCTTTTATGACGAGGATAAAAAAGAGCTGGCGCTCACCGACTGCATCATAATAATCGACCGTCTGGAAAATTATGACGATTCTGTTCAGCAGGCGATCTTTATGACTAAGATAAACGGCGGATCGCTCATGTCTTATGAGGATTTCTGCGAAGTGTTTCTGGAAAAAATCCCCGTGGAAACCATCACAGATGAATGGCTTATCCTCTCCAGAGGATTCGAGAATATATTTAACAATTTCTACATCAGGGCGAAGAGGCTTTTTGATGTGGCGGTCTCTCTTTTCGGGCTGATGCTGGCATCGCCGATCCTTCTGGTGTCCGCTGTCATGATTAAGCTGGATTCGAAGGGACCTGTTATTTTCAGCCAGACCAGAAGCAGTGTGCACGGCAACGTCTTTACCATACACAAGCTGCGCACCATGACGTGTGACGCTGAAAAAGACGGGGCGCAGTGGGCTGTGAAAAACGACTGCCGGATAACGAAAATCGGAAACTTTCTCAGAAAGACCAGAATAGACGAGATCCCTCAGCTTTATAATGTTCTGAAAGGCGATATGAGCTTTATCGGACCCAGACCGGAGAGACCGGAGTTTGACAAGGATCTTCAGCAGGAGATTCCTTACTATATGCTCAGATATCTGGTGAAGCCGGGGCTGACAGGCTGGGCGCAGGTGAATCATGGATA
Organism: Deferribacterales bacterium; assembly: GCA_050251875.1. Lineage (GTDB taxonomy): Bacteria > Chrysiogenota > Deferribacteres > Deferribacterales > Geovibrionaceae > Seleniivibrio. The sequence continues at coordinate 100,206 of JBFWMA010000001.1, forward strand.
CGGCGCCAGCATCGAGGATTCCAAGATCAAGCTGATGTACGATCTGTATTACATCAAAAACTATTCGTTCCTTCTGGACTTTCGGATAATCCTGAGGACTCTTCACATAGTCCTGTTCGGCAAGGGCAGATAAGACTTCAGGATGAAGTCCGCGCAGCGTGAGCGGAATGAGGCTTAGCTGAAATGGAGCGTTATCAAAAAAATTACAGGACGTAATTTTTTTGTAAAAGTAATCAATTTTCGTATAATCCTGAGGACTCTTTATATAGTCCTGTTCGGAAAAGGAAGGTAAAAGCAATTTTTGTCATTACGAGGAGCGCCAGCCGAAGGCTGAGTAGCGACGTGGTAATCTCTGTGGTGAGATTGCCTCACCCGTAAAGGGTTCGCAATGACGGAAATCTATATCCCAAAGTAGTCTTTCGTCTTTTCGCTTCTGCTGATAATCCCCATCATGTTGTAAACAAGCTGAGCGGCGGTGAAATCAGCGCTGTGCAGATCCTCCATCGGGGCGTATTCCAGCACGTCAAAACCTATAACCGTTCTCTGTCTGGCGATGGATTCTATCAGCCACATGCACTGATACCATGTGAGACCGCCCGGAACTGGCGTCCCTGTGGCAGGCATAATTGACGAGTCCAGAGCGTCTATGTCGAATGTTATAAAGACTTTTTCAGGAAAATCAGCGGGCAGACGAAAAGCGTCCACACCCAGTCTGTGCACGTCCTCGGCGTCCATGTACGGGATTTTGTTATGAAGCCTGAGCTGGTGTTCATCCAGACAATAGCTTCTGGTGCCAAGCTGATAGATCGGGATTTTTTTGTCTACCAGACGTTTCATAACGCATGCGTGGCTGTATTTTGACCCTTCGTAGCTGTCTCTCAGGTCTGCGTGCGCATCGAACTGCACCACGCCGAAGCTGTCGTAGCGCTCCAGCAGAGCGTCCGCCACGCCGCCTGTTACTGTATGTTCGCCGCCCAGAACCACCGGCATTTTGCCCGCTGCCAGGCAAACCTCAACAGCGGTTTTTACATTTTGCAGTGCTTCTTCGTGGCTTCCATCGCAGTCCACAGCGGGGGCTGTGTAGATGCCGTATTTTGCCGGAAGGCTTTTTCCGTCAAATACTTCCAGCTGGCAGGATGCCTCTATGATAGCCTCAGGTCCTTCGGCTGTGCCGGAACCGTATGATACAGATTTTTCATAAGGTACGGGTATTATGTGAAAAAGTGATGTTTCAGGATTTCCCTGCGGAACGTCATCACCGTGAAAAGTAATGGGGGAATCTGTCATGCCAGTCTGCTCCTGTAATCTTCGTAGCCGAACTTTCTCACTATGTCGAAAGTTCCTCTCTCAAGACTGAAAGTGACGAGGTCGGGAAGTTCAACCCCGTTGAAATTAGTGTTTTTTACAAATGAATAGAGCGCCATGTCGGTGAAGACCAGCCTTTGCCCAATCTTAAGTGGTTCGTCAAAGGAATATGTGCCGATAAAATCCCCAGCCAGACATGAGATACAGCCTACCTTGCATGTGTTTGCTTTTTCACCCGCTTCTCCGGCGCCGACAAGATGGGGACGGTATGGCATCGCCAGAACGTCCGGCATGTGCGTTTCCGCTGATGAGTCGGCTATGGCTATGTCCACGCCGTTGTGTATTTTGTCCAGAACCTGAGTGATGAAAACTCCGGCGTTAAGCACCACAGCCTCGCCCGGTTCCAGATAAACGCTTATATCGTTGTGGCGTCTGCGGAAATCGTTAACTGTTTTTATCAGCAGGTCGATGTCGTAATCGTCACGGGTAATGTGGTGTCCGCCGCCGAAGTTAATCCACTCCATGCGGTCTATCAGATGCCCGAAACGCTTTTCAAAACTCTCAAGCACTCTAACCAGAACGTCCGAGTTCTGCTCGCACATGGCGTGAAAATGCAGACCGGATATGCCTGTGAGGTCAACGCCGTCCAGATCTTCTGGGTTCACTCCGAAGCGTGAGCCTGGTACGCATGGGTTGTAGAGGTCTACCTCCACTTCCGCATGTCCGGGGTTGCATCTGATGCCGACTTCGATGTTTCTGCCCGATGCCTTTACAGCGTCTCTGTGGGCGTGCCACTGGCTGACGCTGTTGAACACTATATGGTCGCTGAACTGTATCGTTCTCTGCATCTGGTCGGGCGTGAAGGCGGGGGAGTAGGTATGTACCTCGCCGTTAAAATCCTCTCTGCCCATCTGCGCCTCTATGGGTCCGCTGGCGCAGACGCCGTGCAGATATTTTCTGATGATCGGAAATACCTTCGGCAGTGCGAACGCCTTCATGGCGAGCAGTATTTTTGCTCCCGTGGCTTTCTGCACGCTGTCGAGTATCTCGCAGTTTCTTTTTATCACATCTTCGCTGATGAGATAGCAGGGGGTGCCGGCTCTGTCCGTTACCGCCTGCGGAAAATCTTTCAGCGCCTGTATGTCTTTGTTGTTCATTACGCCGGAAGCTCACCGTCAAAATCCACAACCTGCCAGGGCAGACCGCACTTGTTCAGCTCGTCCATGAATGTGTCGGGATCGAGCTGTTCCACGTTGAAGACTCCTTCGCCTTTCCATACGCCTTTCAGCATCATCATAGCGCCTATCATGGCGGGTACGCCTGTGGTGTATGACACTGCCTGAGCCTGAATCTCACGGTAGCATTCTGCGTGGTCGCATACGTTATAGATGTATTTTCTAAAATTTTTGCCGTCTTTTTCGCCGTCAAATATACAGCCGATAACCGCCTTGCCTGTGTAGTTAGTGCCCAGCGAACCGGGGTCGGGCAGGAGACATTTGAGGAACTGAAGGGGGATTATCTTTGTGCCGTTGTAGTCCACTTCGTCTATGCGGGTCATTCCTACGTTTTCCAGAACCTTCAGGTGTGTGATGTAGTTCTGTGAAAAAGTCATCCAGAAGCGGATGCGCTCCAGACCGTTAATGTGTTTTACCAGAGACTCCATCTCCTCGTGATAGAGCAGATAGCTCTCTTTCACTCCCGCCTGAGGATAGTCGAAGGGGAAGTGAACGCATTTATCATCCAGAATGGCGGGTGTCTCTACCCACTGTCCGTTTTTCCAGTGACGCACAACCTGTGTCACCTCACGGATGTTGATCTCGGGGTTGAAGTTGGTGGCGAAGGGGTGACCGTGGTCTCCGGCGTTGCAGTCCAGAATGTCTATGGTGCGGATGCTGTCATAGAGGTGTTTCTGGGCGTATGCGCAGAAGATGTTTGTCACGCCTGGGTCGAATCCGCAGCCGAGCACAGCCATCAGACCTTTCTCTTTGAATCTGTCCTGATATGCCCACTGCCATGAATATTCGAAATGAGCCTCGTCTTTGGGCTCATAGTTGGCTGTGTCCAGATAGTTTACGTTTGTTTCCAGACAGGCGTCCATGATGGTGAGATCCTGATAGGGCAGAGCCACGTTTATAACCAGCTCCGGTTTGGTCTCTTTTATCACTCTCACGGTGTCTGCCACGGAGTCGGCGTCCACCTGATATGTCGTAACTTTTATTCCGTAGAGCTTATTAACCTCTTCGGCGATCTGGTCGCATTTTGATTTTGTTCTGCTCGCCAGACATATGTCTGTAAATACATCGGGGTGCTGGGCGCATTTTTTCACAACAACGTTGCCCACACCGCCGGCTCCTATTATAAGCACTCTTGACATAATCTATTCTCCTTAAAACTTATTTATTCTTTATGTGTGAGATTGCTTCACTGCGTTCGCAATGACATTCAGAGCGTCATTGCGAGGAGCGTAGCGACGCGGCAATCTCAGTCTTCTTTTTCGAAATATGTATAGCCTCTTAAGCCCTCTTCGAATCCGTTGAGGATGTTTTTGCGTTCTTTTCCGCTGATGTATCCCTGCTGAACAGCGTCTTCGGCTATCTTTTTCAGACGGCGTTTCATGGCGCTGATGTCGTACTCCACATATGAGAGAACCTCGGACACTGTGTCCCCCTCCAGCTCTCTCACCACCTGATATGTTCCGTCCAGATTCACATGGATGGAGACCACGTTGGTGTCGCCGAAAAGGTTGTGCAGGTCGCCCAGAGTCTCCTGATAGGCTCCCACGAGAAACACGCCGAGGTAATACTCCTCGTCTTCTTTCAGGTCGTGGAGCATCACGGAGTTATTATCATGGGCAAAACCGGGGAACGAATCTATCTTTCCGTCACAGTCGCATGTGATGTCGGATATGATCGCCGGGTGCTTGGGCGCTTCGTTCAGTCTGTGTATGGGCATAACGGGAAAAATCTGATTGATCGCCCACACGTCCGGAAGTGACTGAAACAGTGAAAAGTTCCCATAATATATATCTATAAGTAATTTATCGATGTCTTCCACATCTTTTGGCACATGGGGCATTGTGCTGCCCACTGTGGATATTTTAACGAGGATATGTTTTACGATGTCTTCCGCTATGGCTCGCTCACGCAGGGATATCTGCCCGTGTTTGAAGAGCTGTCTCGCCTGGTTGCGGTAGAAGAGGGCATCGTTACAGCACTCCTGAATGGTTTTAGGCGAAACGTCTTTCAGTGTGGTGAGCAGGTTTTCCAGCAGGTCTGTGTTGGTCTTGGGAAGCTGTTCCGGTATGGGGTGCGGCATGAACGGCGAAACGTCCAGAACATTGAACAGCATCACGGAATAATAGGCGACTGTAACACGCCCGGATTCTGTGATGATGATGGGATGCTCAATATTTGCCTTGTCCAGAACGGTTTTTATGGATTCCACTATGTCGTAGCAGTATTCCTCCACGGAATAGTTACGGCTGGAGTGATAGTTGGTGTTTGATCCGTCATAGTCCACAGCCAGACCGCCGCCGAGGTCTATGATCCCCATGGGCGCTCCCTCTTTCACCAGCTCCTCATAGATGCGGCAGGCTTCCATCGCCCCCGCTCTGATGTCTCTGATGTTGGGTATCTGTGAACCGATGTGATAGTGGAGGAGTTTCAGACAGTCCAGCTTGTTCTCCTCTTTCAGTCTGTCTATAACATCTATCATCTGGCTGATGTTCAGCCCGAAAACGCTGTTGTCCCCGCCGGATTCAGACCACTGACCTTCCGCCTGTGTGGACAGCTTGACCCTGAGCCCCAGCAGAGGGCGCACTTTCAGCTTTTTCGCTCTTTCCAGAACCAGCTCCACTTCTCCGGGAACTTCTATTACGAAAAAGCACTGATAGCCCATCTTCACGGCGTTCAGCCCGAGGTCGATGAACTCTTCGTCCTTGTATCCGTTGCATATCAGGCAGGCGTCACGGTTCTGGAGCATGCTGATCGCTGCTATCAGCTCCGGCTTGCTGCCCGCTTCCAGCCCGTGGTTGAACTCTCGTCCGAACTCGGAGATAGCCTCCACCACCTGTTCCTGCTGGTTTACCTTGATAGGGAAAACACCTTTGTACTGTCCCTGATATCCGGTCTCTTTTATCACCTTGCGGAATGTCTGGTGCAGCAGTTTGATCTGTGATCCCAGAATATTTTCGATACGGAGGATAACGGGCATGCTCATGCCTCTCTCCTCTATCTCCTGCGCTATGTCATAAAGGCTGATCTGCGTGTTGTTGTCACGCCCGAAGGGTGTCACGGCGACATCCCCCAGAGGGTTGATAGAGAAGTAGTCAGCTCCCCACTTATTAATGCCGTAGAGGTCGGCGGAGTCCTGAATGGTCCAGTTTTTGCATTTTTCGGGGTTGCGCCACATTTATTTATCTCCGTTGTGTGTCATAAATAACATGGGAATTTACGAAAAAACTATTCTTATGTCAACATAATACTATCATATTCTCTGATAAAATGTGGAGGCTTATTATCTTTGTGCGGGTGATTTGACAAAAATTGTAAAAATACGATAAAATTACGGCTAAACATGATAAGCTGTTTATATGTCAGCTAAAAATTGCGTATATAACAAAAAATTAACATCGGATAACTGCGGAACTTGTCTAAAAAATAGCTAAAAAGGTAAAAAGACGTGTTTATCCCGCTCAAAAAAACATAAAAAACGACAAGACTAAGATTTTTATTAATTTTATCGCCGGTCGGGTGTATCATTTTCATGTGATTACCGGGTGAAAGGATGTGGTAATACTTTTTCATTTTTTTTATTACTTTATGTGTTATGATTAATATGGTCTTGATGACTATATTTTGTACCCGGAGGGAATCGATGAAACGTACCGCTTTATTTTTAACTGTTTTTCTGTTCGCTGTTCAGGCTTTCGCCCACTTTCAGGTGTTAATGCCCGAAACCGATGTTGTAACACCGAAAAAAAAGTCTATTATGTTTAATATGCTCTTCACGCATCCTTTCGAGCAGGGACCCGTGATGGAGATGGTGAAGCCGAAAGCCGCCGATGTTTATTTCAAAGGGAAGAAAGAGAGCATTATGCCTCTTCTTAAACAGAAAAAGGTTGAGGGAAAATCCGCGTGGGATTTTGCGTATACCTTTAAAAAACCCGGAGACTATATCTTCACCGTGACTCCTGATTATTATTTCGAGCCTGCGGAAGAGACTTTTATACAGCACATCACAAAAGTTGTCGTGAACGGATTCGGCATGGAAGAGGGCTGGGACGCTCCCGTGGGACTGAAGGCGGAGATAGTTCCCCTCACACGTCCTTATGGGCTGTGGAAAGGCAACGTATTCACCGGACAGGTGCTTTATAAAGGAAAACCCGTGGCGGGAGCCGAGGTCGAGGTGGAGCTTTATAACACTAAAAAACTGCACGCCCCCACAGACGCTCACATCACACAGGTGGTTAAGGCGGATAAAAACGGCGTATTCAGCTATGCCATGCCTTATGACGGCTGGTGGGGCTTCGCCGCTCTGATAGAAGATGACGTTACTATAAAAAAAGACGGTAAAGCATATCCGGTGGAGCTGGGTGCTCTCATCTGGGTGAAGGCTTACGGAGAGAAATAATGCATATATCCGAAGGGGTGCTTTCCGCTCCCGTGCTGGGTGTGACAGGCGCCGCTGCCGCCGCCATGGTGGTTTACGGATTTCGTTATGTTAAGGGAGATATGCTGGCAAAGACAGCGCTGATGTCCAGCCTGTTCTTTGTCGGCTCTTTCATACACGTCCCGGTGGGACCGTCCAGCGTGCATCTGGTGCTGAACGGTCTGGTGGGCGCTGTTCTCGGCGTCTGCGCCTTTCCGGCGATATTCACCGCTCTTCTGATGCAGGTTCTTTTGTTTCAGTTCGGCGGGTTCACCACACTGGGGGCCAACACTGTTGTTATGGCGCTTCCGGCGCTGATGGGATATTATTTTTACAGACAGGGAATGAAGAGACAGGGCATAGCCCAGAGTCTCATGTTTTTTCTGGCGGGGGCTCTGCCCGTGCTGGGGTCTGCCCTGCTTTTGGCGGTTGTTCTCGCCTTCAGCGGAGACGGGCTGTTCAGCGCCGCTAAGGCTCTGTTTCTGATGCATCTGCCCATTATAGCGGTAGAGGGCATAGTGTGTCTTTTTTTATTCAGGTTTATACTGAAGGTCTATCCGGACTTTCTAGAGAGAGGTTTATGATGAAGAGAGCTGTGCTTTCCGTCCTTCTGGCGCTGGCGGTTTTTCCGGCATATGCGCACAAGCTGAATATTCTGGCGGTTTCTGAAAACGGGGCGCTCACCATCACGGCGTATTTCGCTGACGGCGCTGTCTGCAAAAACTGCGCATTCTCCGTCACCGACAAATTCGGCAAGACTGTGGAAGAGGGAAAGCTGGACGAGGAAGGCTCATTCATAAAAACAGGCACCTTTCCGGACGAGATGAAGATAGTGGTGGACGCCGGGCTGGGGCATATGGCGGAAGAGACCATCAGAGCCACAGGCGATGTGGATTTTAACGAAGGCGTGGCGGAAGTCACAGACGATTACGACATCAGAAAGATAATCAGGCAGGAACTCTCCAAACAGACAACGGAGATCAGAGCCGAACTGGATAAAAACAAAAGCAAGCTGGATATGATTATAGCCGGAATAGGCTATATATTAGGTATTTTCGGAATAATCACACTGCTGAGAAAAAAATGAAATTTTCCCCATCGGTAAGCATCGCTTCGGCGGCGCTTTATTCGCTGATGACGGCTTTTCTGACGGAGGTACATCCTCTGGACGGGCTGTTTGCCCTGTTCGTCATCGTTTCTGCTTACGGCAGAGGGCGCATAGTGCTTGTGAGGATGCTTAAGCTGAATATTTTTATTGTTTTCATTTGTCTCACCATTCTGCTGTTTCACGGCGACAGTGGACACGCTCTGCTGATTTTTTTCAGGGCTAACCTGATTACGGCGGTTAACGTGGCGCTCTTCACCGGATATACGGCGGACGAGTTCTATTACGGGTTTCACAGCCTGCGCCTGCCTGACAGATTTACCGTGACGCTGTTTTTCATGGTGAAATACACGGAGATTCTGGGCAAGGAATACGAGAGGATGAAAGAGGCGCTGAAGGTGCGTAATTTTATGCCGAAGACAAACATTTTTACATATAAGACATACGCTTATCTCGCCGGGATGCTTCTGGTGCGGAGTATGGACAGAGCCGTCCGGCTGAATCAGGCGATGAAGCTGAGAGGTTTTTCCGGCAGGCTTTATCCGTTCAACTATGTTTCCTTCGGCAGGGCGGATATCGCCGTGATAAGTATGCTTATTATTCAGTCTTTATTCACATTCGGAGGCATGGTTTGAGCTGTTCGCTGACGATTAAGGAGCTGTCCTGCGAGAGAAACGGCGAGGTTCTGTTCAGAGACCTGTCCGTGAGGCTGGGGCACAAGGACAAGGTGGCTGTGATGGGCGCTAACGGCGCCGGAAAGACCACCCTGCTGAAGGCCATCGTGGGGCTGTGTCCCGTGGCTTCGGGAACTATAGAGGTTTTTCATAATCCGATGACCTGCGAAAAGGATTTTAAAGAGATGAGAAAGCATATCGGCTTTCTTTTTCAGGACAGTGATGACCAGTTCATCGCGCCCAGCGTGATAGAAGAGGTGGCTTTCGGTCTGCTGAACAGCGGAATGAGCGTGAAAGAAGCCGTTCCGGCGGCTGAGCGGATGCTGGACAGGCTGAACATATCCCACCTGAGAGACAGGATCACACTCCATCTCTCCGGCGGAGAGAAGAAGCTGGCTGCGCTCGCTTCCGTTCTGGTTATGGAACCGGACATTCTGCTTCTGGATGAGCCTTCCGCCGCTCTGGATGAGGACGCGGAGAACCATTTGGCGTCCATTCTGGCTTCTCTGGACAAGAGCATGCTGATAGTCAGCCACAATCCTGATTTCGTCAGAAAAACCGGGGCGAAAATCATGTATTTGTCAAAAGACGGCTTAAAAGACTGATAATTTCATTTTTCAATTTATTTTCCCGCAATTTTACCTATACTAATAGGACTTCTGCATAGGAGGTCTTATGTCTGCTCTCAGCAGAATTTTTTCTGTATTGATTATGGTTCCGTTGCTGTTGTCTGCCTGCGGAGTGAGGGACGGGGAGATAGCCGGGAACGAAATCAGCAAAAACCTGAAAATTTCCGGCGATTTTTATAATTCCGGCGGTTCAGAAGTTTACGGCAGATGGTGGACGGTGTTCAAAAGTGACGAGCTGAATACTCTCATGGAAAGAATGTTCGCCGACAACTACCGGATAGCCGAAAGCTATGAGGGGCTGAAAGCCCTCTATGCCTCATACGGCATATCAAACGCCGACCGCATCCCCACGCTCAGCCTGGGCGCCGGAGCGTCAAAGTCCTTTTCCGAGGTGAACGGGGACAAGGTGGAGGTGAACTCCTACAGCCTTTCGCTCACAGCCTCTTACGAGGCGGATATCTGGGGAAAACTGAAATACGCCTCAAAGTCCAACATGTATACGCTCATGTCTTCCAGATATGATCTGGACTCATTATATATGACACTGTCCGCTGAGCTGGCAGACAGATATATAGCCTATATCGCCTATTCAAAAATTCTGAAGAAGAAACAGGAGGGAATGTCCCTCTATAAAAGCATGTTGGACGCCAGAGAGCGTCTCTACCGCTCGGGCATCGGCGACATGACGAAACTGCTGGAAGCGAAAAAGAGTCTGGAAGCGGCGCAGACGGAAGTTCTGACCGCCGAACAGAATCTGGACGGCGTGCGCCAGTCCATCGCTGTTCTTCTGGGGTTTGCAGATGGTCGTCAGATCAGCATATCCGATGACGGATACATCACCCCCGAACTGCCGAAAGCAGTTCCCTCGGAGGTTGTTTCCGGACGTCCGGATATCCGTTCGGCTCTCTATACACTCTACAGATATGACAGAGCGGCAGCGGCAGCGGCGGCAAAGAGATATCCCTCGCTCAGCCTGTCCGCCTCAGCCGGATACTCCGGCGACACGGTGAGCGATCTGATAAGCCCGGAGAATTTCGCCGCCCAGATACTGGGTAATCTGGTTCTGCCCATCATAGACGGCAGGGCGAGAAAGCTAGAATACGAAAAACAGCAGGCGTATCTGCGCCAGAACATATACACATATCAGAAGACCGTGATAACAGGTCTGAACGAGGTTCAGACAGCGCTGAACACCAACAGGTACGCTCTGGAAACTCTCAACAGGCAGAACGACAGGCTCGATTCCGACATGAAGCTGTATAACATAGCCAAAATGCGTTACGAAATGGGCATAGACGACTATGAATCTGTTCTGGAGACCAGAATCGCCCTGAACGAGAGAGAGGCGGCAGTGATATCCGCCCGGAGCGCTCTGGCGCAGGCGAGAATAGAGCTTATCAGAGCCATAGGCGGCGGCTGGACACAGGAATACACCGACAAGAGGCTTCAGGACGACATAGCGAAGCTGTTTTCAGGAGATGATAAATGAAGAAAGGGTTAAAGATAATTCTGCCGGTGGTGATACTGGCGCTGGCACTCGGTCTTGCCTTTTATCAGATAAAGCATAAACCCATGCCCCAGAAGGCGGACAAGAAGAAGATAAACCCGATGGTGCGTGTGGAGACTGCGGAGACCGCTGACTATGTGTCCAGAGCGAAAGGGTTCGGCACGGTGCAGGCGGCTTCCAGTATGAATATAGTGAACGACACAGCAGGGAGGGTCATTTATGTGAACCCTGACCTGAAAGCGGGGCAGAGCTTTCAGAAGGGCGAACTGCTCTACAGCATAGAGACGGAAACATATGAATCGGCTCTGGCGTCTGCCAGATCAAGCCTGAAATCGGCTCAGTATGAGCTGGCGAAGACCGAGCAGGAGGCGGACGTCTCCGTGAAGGAATGGGATATTTGGAACAGCACGGCTGAAAACGTTAAAAAGCCCAGCCCGCTGATAAAATATGAGCCTCAGCTCGCTGCCGGAAGAGCGGCTGTGGAATACGCCGAGAAAGCGGTGGCAAAGGCGGAGGCAGATCTTCTGAAAACTGCCTACAGAGCGCCATTTGACTGTATAGTATCGTCAGAGAACATAGAGCTGGGCATGGTGATAAAATCCGGCGAGTCAGCGGGAGTTCTGGTTGGGGCGCACGCATATGAAGTGGCTGTGCCTGTGCTGGCTAAGGACGAGGCGGATATTATTCTGTCTGAAGACATGAAGAGAGCGTCAGCGGCGGACGTGGTTCTGAGCGAAGGACCCAGAAGCTGGAAATGGCGCGGATACGCATCCAGAACACTTCCGGACGCAGACAGCAAAACAGGCATGATAAAAATAGTGGTGACAGTACCCGACCCCAATAGAAAAGAGAACGGCAGACCCACGCTCACCATCGGAAGCAACGTTGAATGCGTTATAAAAGGAAAAGTGATAAGCGGGCTCACCAGTATCCCGAAATCCGCTGTAAGAGAGAACAGCACCGTCTGGGTGTATAAAGACGGCAAGCTGAATATAAGAACAGCGGCGGTGACCGGCACAGACGAGAACAGGGCATATCTTTCAGAGGGCGTGACCGCCGGAGAACAGGTTATAATCAGCCGTGTTCAGGGGGCTGTGGATCAGATGTCCGTAACCCTGAACGCCAAGCCCGGAGCTGTTAAATGAAAAAAAGGGGACCCCTGACATGGATGGCGAAGAACCATGTAGCCGCTAACCTGCTGATGCTGTTTCTGCTGCTCGGCGGGCTTGCCATGCTGGGCAATATGAAGAGGGAAGTTTTTCCCGATATATCCGCTGACGAGGTGAACATCAGCATATCCTATCCCGGCGCATCGCCTTCAGAGGTTGTGGACGGGGTGGTTCTGGTGACGGAAGACGCCGTGAGCGGGCTGGAATGGACCAAGAAGATCACATCCACGGCAAAAGAGGGCTCAGCCACTATCACCGTGGAGCTGGTGGAAGGCACAGACCGCCAGCAGGCTTTGCAGGATTATAAGGCGGAGATAGACCGCATCAGCACATATCCGGACGAGGCGGAAGACCCCATTGTGTCTCTTTCCAGCCGTAAGCGCTCTGTGGTGGATATCTCGCTGTACGGCGACCTGTCGGAGACTCAGGTCAGATATTACGGAGAGGAGCTGAAACAGGCGCTTCTGGATTCTGACGGCATTACATCCGTGGCATACGCCAACAATGTGAAGGATCACGAGATCCACATCCAGATAGATGAAAAGAACCTGAGGAAATACGGTCTGACGCTGAACACCGTTGCGTCCAGACTGTCGGACGAATCGCTGAACCTGCCTTTGGGCACCATAGACACCCGTCAGGGCGAAATGGTTTTGAGGATGCAGGATAAAAAATATACCGCCAGAGAGTTCGAAAACCTCCCGGTGGTTTCATCGCCGGAATCCGGCACAGTATATCTGAAAGATATAGCTAAGATTTTTGACGGGTTCAAAGATGACGACATAGCCGAGACCTTTAACGGGCAGGAGAGCATCACTCTCCGGGTTTACCGTGTGGGGTCGGAGACTCCGGACGGCATATCCGATGCGGTGAAGACAGTTATCGCCGGATTTGAGAAGAGGGTGCCGGACAATGTGAAAATAGCCGTATGGGATGACGATTCCGAGCTTCTGGCTAACAGGATGAAGCTCCTTCTCAGAAACGCCATTCAGGGGCTGGTGCTTGTCATCATCGTTCTGGCGCTGTTCATGGAGCTGAGGCTGGCTATGTGGGTGGCGATGGGTATTCCCGTCTCTATCCTGGGATCGATAATTTTTCTGCCCATGCTGGGCGTGTCTATAAACATGATAAGTTCCTTCGCCTTCATTCTGGCGCTGGGTATAGTGGTGGATGACGCCATCGTGGTGGGGGAGAATATTTACGCCCACCGGATGATGGGCAAATCACGGCTGAACGCCGCTGTGGACGGCGTGCATGAGGTTATGACATCCGTCACCTTCTCCATGCTGACCACTGTGACGGCATTCGTTCCCCTGCTCTTCATAGAGGGCAGGCTGAAATTTCTCATGTCCGTGATGCCTCTGGTTGTTATATCCGTTCTGGCGATATCTCTGGTGGAATCTTTCCTGATTCTGCCCGCCCACCTGAACAGCAAAGAGAGAGAGCGCAAAACCGCCCACAAGATGCGGGAGGTTTTTAAAAACGGGCTGGATTATCTGATAACAGTTCCTTATCAGAAGAGCGTGAAAGTTATGCTGGAATACAGATACGTCACGTTCGCCGTGTTTGTGAGCATGCTTATCATCGTGTTCGGTCTGGTTAAGTCCGGACATGTGAAATTCCGCTTTATGCCCGAGGTGGAGAGGGACGTTATCAGAATCGCCGTCACTCTGCCCGCCGGAAGCCCCATCACCAGCACCAAAAGAGCCCTGACGACTCTGGAGGAGACGGCGAAGATAACGGACGAACAGCTTAAGAAAGAATACGGCTCGGACGAGTCTTTCATAGAATATCTTCAGACGGGGACTCAGTCGTCCGGTGTCGCCAGACTGGCTGTGGCTCTGAAACCCGTGGAAGAGAGACCTTTCAGCACGAAAGTTTTTGAAAACACCATGAAGAAGAACCAGCCCAGAATACCCGGGATATCGTCCGTGACGTATAACTCTCTGGGTATGAGTTTCGGGGCGAATATAAACGTTCGTTTCGCCCATCCGGACGAAGCCGTTCTGATGGAAATATCCGACAAGATGCGGGCGAAGCTGGCGGGATATTCCGGTATATCGGATATCGAAGACTCCTTTGACGAGGGCAAGAGAGAGCTGTCTTTCTCTGTAAACAGTTTCGGCAGAAGCCTTGGGCTCACCAGCGATGATGTGGCGAGACAGGTGCGGGGCGCTTTTTACGGAGTGGAGGCTATCAAGTTTCAGCGCGGGCTGAACGAGGTGACTGTCAGGGTGGAATATCCGGACAGAGACAGAAAAGACACGGATAATCTGATGAGCATGTTCATCCGGACATCTGACGGCAGAGAATATCCGTTTTACAGCGTTGCTGATATGGAAGAGACCAGAGGTCTGGCGTCTATAATCCGCACAGACAGAAAGCAGGTGGTGAACGTAACCGCCTCGGCGGATAAGAGAGCCAACCCGGCGGAGATTATGAGAGATCTGGAGGGGTCAATCATCCCTCAGCTCATGGCGGAGTATCCGGGGCTCACATGGAAATATGAGGGCGAGGAGGAGCAGAAGCAGGAGTCCAGAAAAGGTCTGGGCAAGGTTATGCCTCTGATAGCGCTCATAATGTATTCCATGCTGGCGATCCCTTTCAGAAGCTATATACAGCCGGTCATCGTAATGCTGGCGATTCCTTTCGGGCTGGTGGGGGCTGTTATCGGTCACATGATTCTGGGACTGCCCATCAGCATGATGAGTATTTTCGGGATGGTTGCTGTGGCGGGAGTGGTTGTCAACGACTCCATAGTTATGGTATCGTTCATAAACCAGTCGGCAAGAGACCGGCGGCATATATCGCCGGAGATCGTCATAGGAGCGGGCATGCGCAGATTCCGCCCGATTCTCATGACATCGCTGACGACATTTTTCGGGCTTGCGCCCATGATTATGGAAAAATCTACACACGCTCAGATACTTATCCCTATGGCGGTGAGTCTGGCGTTTGGTGTTCTGTTCACCACTTTCATCGCTTTGTGCTTTGTCCCCGTGGTTTACATGATGCTGGAAGATTTTAAGAAACTATTGAATATCCAGGGGCATAATGACTGATGATTACCGCATTTGACATTTTCGGAATAGCGCTCGCTATGAGCATAGACGCTTTCTGCGTCTGTATCTGTATAGGGATGAAATACCATAAGCTGTCTAACTATATACGTCTCGGAGGGGCTTTCGGCTGGTTTCAGTTTCTGATGCCGGTTATAGGAGCCTTTGCGGGCAGGGCGCTTATGCGTTATACTGATAACATAAAATATCTGGCGGCTGCCTTTCTTATATATGTCGCGTGGCACATGTTCAGAGAGGCTTACAAGCACAAGGAATGTAAGGTGTACACCAGCGACCCCACGAAGGGCGCTCAGCTTATCTTTCTTTCGCTCGCCACCAGCATGGACGCTCTGGGAGCGGGGCTCTCGCTGTGCATGTGGGACGGCGGGATTGTGATGGCATCCGTGGTGATCGGCGTTGTGTGCATGGTGATGAGTTTCATCGGTGTCGCCATCGGTCAGCACAGCAGACGATACATCGGTTATTACGCCGAATATTTCGGCGCCGCTGTTCTGGTGATTATCGGTATCCGTTTCATAATATAGGAGAGTTTTCATGTCTTCATTCAACATCATGTTCGTATCCAGCGAGGTAGCTCCCTTTTCCAAAACAGGAGGACTGGCGGATGTCTGTTCTTCACTGCCCATCGCTCTTGCGGCTAAGAACAGAGTGATAGTGGTGTCGCCTCTGTATTCCTCCATCAACAGAGAGAAATACGGTATAAAGCCGGTGACGGGCGGATGCTGTGTTCACATGGGCAACTGCGAGGAGTTTTACGCTCTGCACCACACACAGATAGATAATGTTGACTATTACTTTCTGGAGTTTGACAAATATTTCAACCGTCAGGGGATTTATCATACAAAGGCGGGCGAATACGGCGACAATCCGTTCCGCTTCAGCTTTCTGTCCCGTGCCTCTCTTCAGGTGGCTAAGGATCTGGATTTTCAGCCGGATATAGTGCATGCCAACGACTGGCAGACGGGGCTGGTGCCTTATTATGTGAAAAGACTCGGCGATCCTTATTTCGCCGCAACAAAGAGTGTTATCACCATACATAACATAGGATATCAGGGGCTTTTCGGACCGGAAGTTCTGGAATACGCCGGGATACATCCGGATGATTTCAACGCCGGAGCGTTCGAGAATTTCGGTGGGGTAAACCTGCTGAAGGGCGGTCTCGCCTTCGCCGACAAGATAACCACAGTGAGCCCCACATATGCCAAAGAGATCAGAGGACCCGTGGGATCATCCGGTCTGCACGATCTTCTGAATGCCAGAGGATATGATGTTCTGGGGATTCTGAACGGAATCGACACGAACGTGTGGAATCCGAAAAAAGATACATATATACCCTATCAGTTCGATGCCAGATCGATGAAATCGAAGACAAAGAACAAGCTGGAGCTCCAGAAACGCTTCGGGCTGAAACAGGATGAGAATATCGCCCTGTTCGGCTTTGTGGGCAGGTTTGCCGATCAGAAAGGTCTGCATCTTCTGCGTGACGCCTGTGTCAGGGCGGTGCGGGATATGGTCTGTCAGTTTGTGATTGTGGGTTCCGGCGAGCAGGACTACGAAGATTTTTTCGGCGGACTGCCGGCACGTTTTCCAGGTGAGATCGGATCATACATCGGATACAGCGAGGAGACAGCGCATCTTGTTGAGGCGGGGGCGGATTTCTTCGTGATGCCTTCGCTCTATGAGCCATGCGGGCTGAACCAGATGTATTCGCTGGCATACGGCACTCTCCCCGTGGTGAGAGCCACAGGAGGGCTGGAAGACACGGTGGAGAACTATGACGAAACCACCGGAGGCGGAACAGGATTTAAATTTGAAGCCATCAGCGCTCAGGCGCTTTATGATACCATAGGCTGGGCTGTCAGCACATATTACGACAGACCTCAGCACATAGAGATGATGAGAAAGAGAGCCATGAAGCAGGATTTCAGCTGGAAAAAATCAGCGGCGCTTTATCAGTCGCTTTACGAATGGCTCAAACAGCCGGATATCTTTTAGATAAAAATGTCATTGCGAACCATTTATGGTGAAGCAATCTTCTGTAGTCAAAATACTGTGAAGACTGCTTCGGATAAGTCCTCGCAGTGACTTTGTTTCATCTACGCTGTTTTTGGTTTTTTATTAATAAGATATACTGCGGTGAACACGAACAGACCGCCTAATATGGTGGTATAGTGGATTGGCTCTTTCAGGAAGAACCAGCTCATCAGAAGGGCGTTCACCGGAACCAGATATACGAACGAGCTTGTTTTCTGCGAGCCTATTCTGGCCGCCGCTATGAAGAAAATCGTTGAGCCGAATGTGGTCGCTCCCGCCGCCAGCAAAGATATATTGAACCAGAAAGCGAACGTCTGAGGCACTGCCATGGAATATCCCTTAAACTGAATCAGCAGAAAATCGAGCACGGATGTGAACAGATACAGATAGAAGCTGTATGTGAATACGTTTGTATACTTTTTTACATAGGCGCTGAAATATGTGAGCACAGCCCAGAGTAAAGCCGCCGCCAGAAAGTATATATTGCCGCTGGAGAAGAGTTTTTCTATGCTGGTGTCCCAAATGTTAATGATAATCATTGCGCCGCACATGCCCAGTATCAGCCCCAGAGAATCCTTAAGACTGGGCGCTCTCAGACTGATGACGCTCACCAGAACAAATGTCAGAACGGGAATCAGTGTGGTGACGAGTATTCCGCCCACTCCCGCCAGACCGTATATCAGCCCGGTGAAGAACATTTCGTTATATCCTATCAGTATGATGGAACAGATGAATGTAAATATGAGCCCCTGACGGTTGATCTTAAAAGTCTGTTTAAGGTATATCATGACAGGGAGATAGGTGATCCATGTGAGAGCGAAGCGGTAGAAAAGCAGAACCTCAGGATGAGCCATCTTGGCAACGATTTTTGCGGATATCCACGATTCGCCCCAGCTGACCATTGCCAGAACCATGAGTAAATAAAATACAGCTTCCGACATTACGTCCTCTCAGAAAGAAGATGCGGCAAACATGCCTTTAAACAAAAAGCCCACCAATGGTGGGCTGATTATTTTTGGTTGCGGGGGCCGGATTTGAACCAACGACCTTCGGGTTATGAGCCCGACGAGCTACCAAGCTGCTCTACCCCGCGTCAAGGGAAATAGACACTATCAAATTAATCGAGGCATGTCAACCCGCAATTTTATTTTTTTATAAATTAATTCTGACATGCTAAAGAGCGGGATTTTTTATGTATTTTTATTATTTATGAGAAAATGTGCGGTTTATGCTTGAATTTCTTGTGAAAAAGGTGATTAATATTGTCAGCAAACAAACTTTTACCGAGGTCATGAGTGATGAAAATTTCCTGTAGAAAAAAAACTGCCCTCAATTCAAAGAAAGATGCCGTTCTGATTCCCGTTTACCGCAACATGCGCGCTCTTAAAGCCCTCACAGGCAAAAAGATAGAAGATGAGATCAACGACATGATAGCTTCCGACTACTTTTCATATGACGAGAAAGAGTTCTCCTCTTTCTTTATGGAGATAGGCGGAAAGCTGAAAAAAATATATCTGGTGAGCGTGTCAAAAGACCCTCAGGATTCCAGATATTATATGGAGCTTGGCGCTACATTCGCTAAACTGCTGAAAAAAGAGAGAATATCCAGCTTTTCCATGATCGCTTTCGAAGACATATACATGGACAAGAAAGACCCGCAGTACACAGCGGCGTTTCTGGACGGATTCTTCTTCGGTCAGTACAGCTTCGATGTTTATAAGTCTAAACAGGAGAAGAGCTATCAGTTCGATGAGGTGGAGATAATCACATCCTACACCAAGCTGAAAAGATACATAGACGACAACGCAGCCGAGTGGAACATTCAGTTCGACAACATTTACATGGCGAGAGATCTGGTGAACACTCCCCCCGCCGACCTGACCCCCGAAATTTTTGCCGGCAAGGTAAAAGAGGCGGAGAGCGATACTCTGAAAGTGACCGTGGTGGACGACATGGCTGAACTCAGCGAAAAATTTCCCATGGTATACGGCGTGGGAAAAGGAAGCCCGAACCTGCCCAGAATGGTTATCATGGAATACAACGGCAACCCCGAAAGCCCCAAGCACATCGCTCTGGTGGGCAAGGGTGTTACCTATGACTCAGGCGGAACAAACCTGAAACCCACAGGCTCCATCGAAGACATGAAAACAGATATGGCGGGAGCCGCCGCAATGTTCGCCGTGACTAAAACAGCCAGCGAAACCGGACTGAAAGTGAACATAAAGACATACATACCCATGGTGGAGAACATCATCGGTACAAACGCATATAAACCCGGCGATATCCTCACCAGCGCCATGGGAAAAACTGTGGAGATTCTGAACACAGACGCGGAAGGCAGGCTTATCCTCGCCGATGCTCTCTACACAGCCACACAGTCCGACCCTGAGGTGATTATAGACGCCGCCACACTGACAGGCGCCTGTATCATCGCTCTGGGCAAACACTGCGCCGGACTCTTCAGCAATAGAAAATTTCTCGCTAAAAACATCACGGATATATCATACGATATAGCTGAGGATATATGGGAATTGCCGCTTCTGCCCTCATATCAGAAAAGGGTTAAGAGCGACAACGCCGATCTGCGCAACATCGCCAGACAAAAAGGCGAGGCGGGCTCAGTCATCGCAGGACTCTTTCTTCAGGAGTTCGTGGACAACTGGCCCTGGATACACCTCGACATAGCCGGTCCGGCATATATCGAAGAGGAACACCCGATATTCGGAAAATACGCCACCGGATTCGGAATCCGTCTGCTGAGCAGATTTATAAAAGTACATTACGCTGAGGCAAACTGATAAACGGGGGACTTTTGTCCCCCGTTTTTATATGAAATACAAAAGACTGATTTTTTTCATATCCCTTCTGATGCTGGTCTATGCCCTGTCCGGAGCTGTCAGATACCGTCAGCATATCATCATTATGAACAGTCCGGCGCACCATGCGGGCAATGACATAATAATGGTGAGCAATGACAGCTACCGCTGGCTGAGGTATTCGGGAAAATATACGGCAGGCACAGACGGGCTGTCGGGTTTTCCGCAGCAGGCTTCGGTGCCATGGTTCAGACCTCTTCTGCCGGAGATGATAGATTTTGTGTCTTCTGCGTCCGGGCTCAGTCCGGAGGTATCTTCCAGTCTGCTGACAGTATTTTTATCCGGGCTTTTCATATTTCCGCTTGGACTGTTCTTTTATCTGATCGGTTATCCGGCTTCCGGCATTGGCGCAGCCGTCACGGGGTCGCTCAGCTTCATCTATCTTTCCCGCACCACCGCTTTTCAGGCGGATACAGATTCGCTCAATCTGTTCTTCATGTTTCTGACACCTCTTTTCATCCGGCTGACTGACAAAAAGCTGTATCTTTTCTCAGCCCTTGCCGGGGTGTCGTGTCTGCTTCATTATTACTGGTATTTTCACGGCGTTTTTACTTTTATGTGGCTGGCGGTTCTTTCGGGATATCTGATATACGCAAAGAGAGGCGTGAGACAGACGGTATGGGCTCTGCTCCTGTTTCTGTTTTTCAGCGGGATTTTTCCGGCGTTCGAGGTTCTGGGCAATCTGAGGAGTTTCATATCTCCGGAGACAGTCAGAAGCTGGCATCAGAATGTGGACGAGCTGAGGGTTCATGGTTTCGGCGATACTCTGGGGCTTCTTGGGGCGTATAAATATCCGGTTCTGACCGGGCTCATGTTGTGTGTTTTTCTGTTCCGGCGTATTTTTCTGATACTGCCTGTTATGGCGCTGGGACTGCTGGTCTTTCTCAGAGGGGAGAGATTCGGGATGTATCTGGCTCCGTTTGCCGGAGCGGGCATCGGGTTTCTCTGTCAGTACGCAGTCAGGAGGGCTGGCAGGTTCGCCTATCTGCTCTCCTTATCTCTGGCGTTTTTTCTGTGTGTGTTTCTTGTACGTCCCCATCTGGACTTTGTGCCTGCGCCTTATGTCTCCTCCGGTGTCTATTCCGCTGTGAAAGAGGCTCCCGTGGCGAAGGGCAGTCTTGCTCTGTGCGGATGGAACCACGGTTTTCTGGTGGAATACCTGAAAGGAGTCCGGTGTTCGTCTGACGGAGCGACTCAGTTTAAGGAGGGGAGCAGGCTGACACAGCAAGCTATAGCTTCCGTCAATAATGTAAAAGAACCACTTCTCGGGCTCAGCGCCGGGAACGATATGTTTATATTTATATTTTCAGAAGATTATGCGGTGTCCGGCGGAGACGGATTATATTATTTCGCTCCGTGCGGAGAGGACGGCGACTGCTCGGGAATACGGCTCGGAAATCAAGTTGCTGTAGGTAAAATACTTTTTCTCGGGCGCACAGGGCAGGGAGATAATGAAAAGCGGGAGCCTGTGTTCGGTGTGCTGGCTGAAGACAGGAGCGGTCTGGCTGTTTTTGATAATAAAACAACGCAAAGTCTTTTTGGAAAAACGTTCATTATAGGTTCGCCCGATATATCCTGCGTGAAAAAAGTTTACCGCAAATTTCCATATACAGCAGTTTATAAGGCGTCTTACGATTGTCTCTCCAGTCACGGCGAATAGAATAGGCGTTCTGTGTTTTTTGACTATTGATTTTTTCTATATTTATGGTATTTTCAACTTATATTGAAAAGGCAGGAGAAAATCTATGGACTTTAAGCAGATCGAGGCTTTCGTTTTCGTGGCAAAATACAAATCATTTTCCAGAGCGGCAGAGAAACTCCTTTTAAGTCAGCCTACCATTTCAACACACATCAGCACGCTGGAAGAGCAGCTCGGGGTGAAACTTTTCGATAGACTTTCCAAAGAGGTCGTGCTCACCGAAGCGGGACAGATATTCTTTCCCTATGCTGTGGATATTCTCGATCTCAGAGAGAGATCACACGAGGCTGTTAAAGAGTTTTTAAACGAAGTAAGCGGACACCTGCACATAGGCTACAGCACTGTTGCCGCTGAGTTTATTCTTCCTGAGGTTATCAAGAAGTTTAAAGAGGATTATCCCAAAACCTTCTTTACTATAGACAATGGCGGGACACAGACCATCATCCAGAGGCTGTCTGACGGCATACTCGATCTGGCTGTGGTCGCCAGAAAGATTCCTAAGAAAGATCTGGAATACAAAGTTCTTACAAAAGATAAAATTGTCCTGATAGTGCATAAAAACCACAAATTCTACACCAGAGGCAGTGTTTTCATCGAAGAGATTCTGGGCGAGGATTTCATCACCAGAGAGATCGGTTCCGGTACCAGAGCCAGTGTTGAGCATGGGTTCAAGCAGAAGGGATACGACTTCGAAAGCCTGAAGACTGTCGCCGTTCTCAGCTCCACCTTCTCTATCAAGAATGCCGTGAAAAAAGAGCTGGGCATCGCCTTTATGTCTGAAATGGCTCTGACAGACGAATGTGACGGCAGTATAAAGGCTATCCCCGTGACAGACCTTGTGGTGGAAAAAGAGGTCTATGTGGTTTACAGCAAAAACCGCACAAACAAGAAACTGCTCAAGCATTATATAGATACGCTGTTAAAATTTAAGTAATGCAGGAAGAGCTTACCCTATCATTTATCCTCGAAAAGGGGCTGGACACGGTCAATCTGATTGATGTCCGCTCGCCGTCTGAGTTTATCCACGACAATATTCCCATGTCCGTCAATATCCCTCTGCTGGATGACGCCGAAAGAGCGCTGGTGGGCACATGCTATGTGCAGAAAGGACCGAAGGACGCCCGCATGCTGGGTGTGGACATAATCAGCCCTAAGCTCCCGCAGTTCGTCAGGCAGATCATGGAGGCATCGAAAGATCATAGGATGACTATCGCCTACTGCTGGCGGGGCGGTCTGCGCAGCGGAAGCACGGTGGGGCTGATGACGCTGACCGGTGTCAATATCTACCGTCTTCAGGGCGGTTACAAAGTTTTCAGAAACCATGTTAATGACTTCTTCTCCGGTTTTTCAGACGACTACAGCTTTATAAACCTGCACGGACCGACAGGCAGCGCCAAGACGCATGTTCTGCGCAGTCTGGAGGCGGAAGGGCTCCGGGTGCTCGATCTGGAAAAGGCTGCGAGCCATAAAGGATCTAACTTCGGAGATGTGGACGAGCCCGGATATGACACTGTGAATCAGAAGAATTTTGAGACAAAACTGTGGCACACGTTCTATAATAAAGGGGCGGGCGTTTATCTGGTGGAAGGCGAGAGCATGAAGATAGGCAGGGTGTCCATACCCCAGAAACTCTTCAGGCGAATGAACACCTGTATCAACGTGGTAGCGGACGTGCCTCTGGACGCCAGAATCCGCTTTACGGTGGACAATTATAAGCCTAATCTGTATATAGATGATATCAGGCGTTCACTGGACAGACTGAAAAAATTCATAGGCAAATCCGGCGTGGACGAACTTTCGAAACTGCTGGATGTCAAAGATTACGAGACCTTTACAAAGATTCTGCTTGAGTCGTATTATGACCCCCTTTACAGGCGGTCTATACCCGAAAACCCTGACTATATGATCAGGTATGAAAATATTGAAGAGGGGAAAAAACAGCTTGAACAGATTTACATGGAAAATCAAACTTCTTAGCCTCACTCTTTTTATACTTACCGCTTTCACCGCTTTTGCCGGAGACGATCCGATAAGCCGTGACGATGACCCCAGAATACCCGTGGGAGCGCAGGTGCTGGGAGCGATATTCGACAAACCCTACACAGTCAGAGGAATCACATATCACCGGATGAAATTCGTGAAAGCGTTTCATCAGGAGGGGATCGCTTCGTGGTACGGAAAGGAAGACCACGGCAAAAAGACCTCCAGCGGCGAGCGTTATAACATGTTCGATAAAACAGCGGCTCACAAACAGCTCCCCATGGGCAGTCTCGTCCGAGTGGACTGCAAGGAGACCGGAAAGTCCGTTGTGGTGCGTATAAACGACAGAGGACCCCATGTGCCGGGCAGAGTGATAGATTTGTCATACACAGCGGCGTCTGAGCTGGAGCTGATAGGCAAGGGGCTCACTAAGGTGGAACTGACCCTTATTAATCCGCAGGAAGAGATCCCGGAAGAGGGGCTCTATACCGTTCAGCTCGCTTCATATTCCGTGCGGGGCAACGCAGAGGAGATAGCCGCCAGCATCCCGAATTCGTTCATCGAGTCGGCTGATGTGAACGGTGTTGAGTATTTTCGTATAAAAGTGAAAGGCTTTACAACCAGAGAGGACGCCGAGAGGTTTCAGCAGAATAATTCTGAAGCATTTCCCGGTGCGCTGGTTATAAGCGAATAAGGATAGATAATGAGAGACAGCAGACAGAATGACGAAATGCGCAGGGTAGTTTTGACCCGTGATTATGTAAAGCATCCGGAAGGGTCGGTTCTGGTGGAGTTCGGAGAGACAAAGGTGCTGTGCAACGCCACTTTTTCTCAGGGCGTGCCTCCTTTTCTGAAAGATTCCGGCAGGGGCTGGGTCACTGCGGAATACGCCATGCTCCCCCGTGCCACGCACACCAGAAACCAGAGAGAATCCAAAAGGGGCAAAGAGGACGGCAGAACTATGGAGATTTCCCGTCTGGTGGGGAGAAGCCTGAGAGCCGCCGTTGATTTCGAAAAACTGGGTGAAAACACCATAATAATAGACTGCGATGTTCTTCAGGCGGACGGAGGCACACGCACAGCCGCCATCACAGGCGGTTTCTGCGCTCTGTGGATTGCCGGGGAAAAGATGGTGAAACAGGGTGTGCTGACCGAAAACCCCGTTCAGGGAAACGTATGCGCCGTGAGCGTGGGGATTGTGGACGGCGATCTCCTGCTGGATCTGGAATACACAGAGGACAGCGGAGCTGATGTCGATCTGAATCTGGTGGTTAAAGACGGAAAGGATATAATAGAGATACAGGGCTGTGCCGAGGGGATGGCATTCTCCAGAGACAGTCTGAACAACATGATAGACACAGCCTTTATCGGCATAAACACGCTGATATCGGCGCAGAATAAATTATTGGGCAGATGATGAGAATATATGTAGCGACCAAAAATAAACACAAACTCAAAGAGATAGCTCAGATTCTGGAAGGTTATGAGGTGGTTAGCGCCCATGACTACATAGACGGCGATCTGGATGTGGCGGAGACCGGAAACACTTTTCTGGAGAACGCTTCACTGAAGGCGAAAGCGCTCTCCAGACTGCTGAACGGATATGTGATAGCGGATGATTCCGGGATATCCGTGGATGTTCTGGAGGGAGCGCCCGGGATTTACAGCGCCCGGTACGCCGGACCGACAGCCTCAGACGCCGATAACAATGAGAAACTGCTCGCCGTGATGGAGCATGTGCCGGACGGAGAGCGTGGCGCCAGCTATGTCTGCGTGATAGCGCTCGCCATAGGCGGAGCCGTGGAAAAAACCTTCGGCGGAATGTGTCAGGGCGAGATAGCCAGAGGATACAGAGGCGAGGGCGGATTCGGATATGACGTTATCTTCCTTCTGCCGGACGGACGCCACATGGCGGAGCTGTCTGACGAAGAGAAGAACAGCATCAGCCACCGCAACATGGCTCTTCAGTCTCTGAAAGAATACCTCGCGGGTAAGACAGGCTGACGATATGAGATACCTTTACCTTGCCGTCTTTATCTTGTCGGTGACGCTGTTTTTCACACTGTCGTGCGCCGGACTGCATAAGAATGACAAGGTCGATCTGGCTCTGTATCCGTCTGATACGGAGAGCATTTTCATAACTGATAAAAAAACCAGAGCCGTCAGGATAATGTCCAGAGACGGAGTTCTGATGTATAGAAAGATATTCGAGATGGCTGAGCCCATGCCGTCTTATGTTCCCGCCGATATGCTTCTGATGATGAACTATGCCGGAGAGCATATTCTCCAGTGCGACAGACCCTCTCAGGATGATTATGACATGCTGAACGAATACGGCATACCTCTGGAGGGACTGCGTGACTGTTTTGTCATCGCTCTGGCGCAGAAGGCGTCTTCCATCTATTCCGCCAATCCCAATAAAAAGCTGATAATGTATAAAACAGCCGCCGAGCTGATGAGAAAATACGGCGTGGACAGGCTTTATAACGCTTATCTGGCGAACGCCTATATGCAGAATGACGTATGGGGCATGCAGTCGGCATCGCTCTATTATTTCGATAAACCCATAGACGCCATAGAGCCCAGTCAGACGCTGTGGCTGATGTCTCTGCTGACGCTGGGATATCTGCCGGAGACAGACAGAGACGGTTTTTACGGACGGATGGCGGATTTCTCCGGCTATGTAACGTCCGTGGGCAGACAGAACTATGACAAACCGTATCTGAACATAGAATACAGGCAGCCCACGGAGCTGATCGCCTATCCGCAGTTCACCTCGCTGGTTCTTCAGGAGATGGAGGCGAGGGGCATAAAGCCCATAGGCGAACTGACGGTGGTCTCCGGAATCAGCATGGCGGCGGTGAAGGCGGCGGAAGAGGCAGTGGCGGAGAGACTGGCAAAATATCCCGAAGGCATCAACATAGCGCTCGCCGTGGTGAACTATGAGGATTCTACCATAGAGGCGCTGGCGGCAAGCAGTAAGACCCGCTACAGAACCATGCAGATGAAAAGGCAGATCGGTTCGACATTCAAGCCGATGGTCTATGTGACCGCATTTGCCAACGGGTTCAGACCGAATCAGCTTATTCTGGACAAGCAGTACGAATACAAAAACCATGGAAAGCCATACAGTCCCGCCAATTTCGAGGATTATTACATGGGCGTGATTCCTTTAAGAAAGGGGCTGGTCTTCTCTCTGAACAACGCCACCATAAGGCTGGGGCTTCTCGCCGGGCTGAAAAACGTGGCGGACACGGCGAAGGGGCTGGGCATGGAATACGACATCAAACCCTATCTGGCTATGCCTCTGGGGATATTTCCCGTCACCCCGCTGAATCTGGCTAAGGTTTACGCCGCTCTGGGAAATTACGGGGTGAAGAGCGATGTCGGATTTATTATGGATGTGAGAGACGCCGGAGGCAGACCGGTGTATTTCGATAAAAAAATTCCTGAGAGGATAGTGCCGGAGACAGCCGCCTTTCAGGTGCTTCACATCATGCAGGATGTGCCGAGAATAGGCACAGCCAGAGGCAGCGGGCTGAAGCTCGGCACCGCCGCGAAAACAGGCACCACGGACGAATATAAGGACGCCTGGACTGTGGCTGTTTTTCCTCCCTACGCTGTTGTGGCGTGGGTGGGTTATGACGACTCCAGAAGCATGGGGGAGAAAGGCACGGGAGGCGCTATGGCGGCTCCGGTTATAGCCGCTTTTCAGAGAAGAATATTGCCGGAAGGTCAAAAAATAGATTTTAAAGTTCCTCAAGGTATTGTATTAAAGTATATAGATTCATACCGTGGCGCCGTGGCGGGAAATCTCTGCCGCAGCCGGCGTATGATCGAGGAAGCATTCGCGGAGGACAACATGCCTGCGGACTGTGAGGTCATTCAGGCGGAGTCCGGGAAAAACTTGATTAAGACCGCTAAGAATTAAATTCCCGGCGGGAAAAGGACAGGAAGATATGGAAAACATTTATCTGATCGGATTCATGGGGACAGGAAAAAGCACAGTGGGCAGGATGATTGCTCAGGATCTTGGACTGAAATTTGTAGATACCGATAAAATGGTAGAAGATAAAACAGGCAAAGCTATTCTGGATATTTTCGAGGAATCATCCGAAGAAGATTTCCGCAAGCTGGAGACCGAAGTTCTGAAAGAGATAACAGAAGAGAAGGGGATGATAGTCTCCACCGGAGGCGGAATCGTTGTCACCAGAGGAAATCTGGAGCTGATGAAACAGTCCGGAGCGGTTTTCACCCTTATCGCTGACGCTCACACTATCCACGAAAGACTGTCGCAGGACAACACCTGCAGACCGCTTCTGGAGGTTGAAAATCCTCTGGATGAAATCAAGAGACTTCTTTTCGAAAGAGCCGCTTTTTACATTAATGCTCATCATATCATCGAGACGTCCGATATAACAGCTAGGGAAGCTGCCGATCAGATCATCTCTATACTTAAGAGTGAGGGCAGAATCTCTTAATTTGTATCCGGGAGCGTCATCTTAATGGGCAAGGTATTCGTTGATCTTAAAAAGCAGGTCGACTACTCCTATGAAATCACAATAGGCAGCGGATTTATAAGAGACTCTCTCGCCGTGTATATAGGCGAGGACTGCTTTTATATGGTAGACGACAAGGTGTTCAATCTTTACGAAAGCCTTTTTCCCGATGACCGTGTGCACAGGTTCAAGGCGGACGAACACAACAAGACCTATGAGTCTGTGGTGTCCGTTCTCGGCTTTCTTTTCCGCTGCGGAGCCAGACGTGACGGCAAGCTGATTCTTGTGGGCGGAGGCATCACGGGTGACGTGGGCGGTTTCGCCGCGGCTACATATATGCGGGGCATAGCTTTTGTTCAGGTGCCGACTACTCTTCTGTCCATGGTGGATTCCAGCGTGGGCGGGAAAACCGGAATAAATTTTAAAGGCGCTAAGAACAATGTTGGGGCTTTCAGCCAGCCGAAGCAGGTTCTTATCGATATGGATTTTCTGAAAACTCTGCCGGACGATGAATATCTGAACGGAATGGCGGAGGTCATCAAATACGGCGTGGTGTATGACGCCGAATTCCTGGAATATCTCTATGAAAACAAAGATAAACTTCTGGGCAGAGACACGGAGACGCTGGATTATGTCGTCACCTGCTGCTGCCGGATGAAAGCGGACGTGGTGAAAAAAGACGAAAAAGAGACAGGGGAGAGAGCCCTGCTTAATTTCGGTCATACATTCGCCCACGCCATAGAGACCGATTCTCACCACGAGGTCAAACACGGGTTCGCCGTGGCTGTCGGAATGTATCAGGAGACTGAGTTTGCCTATAAAAACAAGCTGGCGGATGAAAAAACCCTGAACGATGTGAAAAGAGTGCTGACAGCGTATGGTTTTCCCATCACATACGATATCAGAGACAGAGAGGTTTTCTTCCACGCCATGACAGCGGACAAAAAGGCAGATAAAAAGGGTCTGACGCTGGCTATATCTCCTTCCACAGGCACAGGAAAGCTGGTTAAAAATATCTCTATCGAAAAGATAATGGACTATTATTCTCAAATCTGATTTAGGCACAGTCTCTTAGCCCTTATCAGCTTCTTATCCTTTGACTTTTTTTGATTTCAAGGTAACATATCGCTATATGGACGAGAAGATTAAAGCCAGATATCTTGGCGACATCGAATATTTTTCTGCAAAACTGGAGCAGGACAAGGACTCAATGCTGTTCTTGCCCCTTGCCTCCGCATATATCAATCTGTCGCAGTATGATGACGCTGTTAATATCCTTTTATCCGGTCTGGATGCCCATCCGGACATGGGCATGGCAAAGACCATGCTGGCTCAGGCATATCTGGGGCTGGACCGCACGGAGGAGGCTAAGGGGCTTCTGACGGAGATGCGTGTTCTGGATACCTCTAACTATCTGGCGGAAAAACTTCTCGGAAATATCTATAGAGCCGAATCAGAGCTGAAAAAAGCCGTAATCTGCTATAAAAATGCGTACAGCATCGCTCCGGAGGACACCGGGCTGAAAAACCTCATAGAGGAACTGATCAGCGAAGCCGGGCTGGAGGGCGAGGATCTGTATGATGACAGACCTATCGGACACGAGGACGAAGAGCTTTTGGAGACACTGGGTCAGGAGCTGGCGGACGAGGTCAGACAGGAGATAGGCGAGACGGACGAAAAAGTTGAGCAGGTGACGGAGGACGAGGTCAAACAGACCGTGGACGAGATCATCGGCACGGAGGAAGAAGCCTCCCTTGACGGTTTTGTTGATGAAGAGATTTCAGAAGAGCTGGTGGACGAGCTGGAAGAAGAGATGCTCGCCAGTCTTGATGACGATATAGTGCACACCGAAAGCATCATGGAAATTCCCGAAGAGAAGAGTGAAGAGGAAGAGGCGGATGATCTGCCCGCTGAGGACATCAGCGATATGGCGGCGGAACTGAGCGCCGACCTCGGTCTGGATGCGCCGGAGGCTGAGGAGACCGCTGAACCTGATGCTGTTATTACCGATGATGATATAGCGGCTGTGGACGCTGAAGAAGAGACAGCGCCGGAGGAAATTCCGGAAGAGATAGAAATCGCGGCGGCAGAGCCCATAGAAGATGTGACCGCTGAAGAAGAGCAGGCTGATTTAGAAGAGCCTGATTTCGAACTGGCGGAGGAGAGCGGGGCGTCTGCTGATCTGGTTTTCTCCGGAGAACCCGAGCCCGAGGCAGAAGCGGATGCTGAAATTGATATGGTCTCTGAGCCTGAAGCAGAAGCAGAAGCAGAAGCAGAAGAGACAATCGGTTTTGCCGTGGAAAATATAGCCGAAGAGATTTCAGCGGAAATTACCGAAGATATGCCTGACGACATAACTGAAGAGATTTCCTGCTCTGATGAGGAACTGACCGAAGAGGCTAGTGATATGCCTGAGATGGCGGAAGCTGTTACAGGTGAAATTCCTGAGATACCGGAGATTCAGGATACGGAGGCTGTTTCCGAACCGGAAGCGCAGGAACCTGAACCAGAGATTGCTGAGCCTGAAATAACTGAACCTGAGCTGGCTGAATCGGAGCTGGCTGAATCGGAGCTGGCTGAACCGGATGAGTCCGGATTATCCGAGTCTGAGATAGATATTACAGAGCCGGAGACGGACGAGGCAGATATGGCGCAGGCGGAAGAGATACCTGCCGAAGATATAGTAATAGACGAAGAACCGGAAGAAGAGGCTGTCATCGCAGAGGAGATAGTCGCTCCGGATGCTCATGCAGAGCCTGTGGTGCTGGATGTGGCGGCTTATGAGCCTGACGGGGATGAGCTGAAACAGGACGCCGAAGAGCTGAAACAGGACGCCGAAGAGCTGAAAGAAGAACTGGCGGATATTCCGGAGATGACTGAAGGGGTAGCGCCGGAGACCGTTTCTGAGCCGGAAGAGCCGTATATGATGTCCGAAGAGGACGAAAAGATAATCTCAGACACCAAAGATGAGCTGACAAAAGAAGATAAACTGAACGAGGAACTGGCTATCCTCTTTGCCATGGAAGAGCTGGAAGAGAAGGCAAAAGAGGGTAAAATATATGAATGTATGAACACTGACGCAGGTGATGAGCTGGCGGATGTGAAAAGCAGATATCCGGAAGGGCTGGATAAGACAACGTATGAACAGGTGAACAGGCTTGAAAACCTATTGGAGATTATAAAAAATAACTCAAAATAAATTTATTACATGCTGATTGTGCTCAAATTGCTGGATTAAAGCAATTTTTCGGTTATAATTGCACAAGTTAACTTAAATGGAGAGCTTAGAAGTGAAAGTCCTAGTTATCAACGGTCCTAACCTCAACATGCTTGGGAGAAGGGAAAAGAGTATTTACGGAGATATGAACCTCGACAGCATCAACAACATGCTGACCGCAAAAGCGGACGGCAGATGCGATCTGGAATTTTTTCAGAGCAACCACGAGGGAGACATTGTCGACATGATACAGAGAACCGATGCCGACGGGATCATTCTTAACGCCGGAGCCTACACTCACACCAGCATAGCCATCAGAGACAGTCTGCTGGCGGCGTCTGTGGAGTTCGTGGAAGTGCATCTGTCCAATGTATATGCCAGAGAGGATTTCAGACATCATTCCTACCTGTCGGACATAGCAAAAGGCGTTATCGCCGGATTCGGCGCCGACTCATACCTTCTCGCTCTGGAATTTTTCTTAAGGAAATCTGCTTGAACTCACGCATCCTGAAACTGCGGGGGCTGATGAGACAGAACGGCGTTGGGTGTCTTTTTGTCACCTCGATGTCCGACATATATTATCTGACCGGATTCACCGGAAGCACCGCGTTTCTCTTTGTCACAGGGACAGAGGCGCTCTTTCTGACTGACGGCAGATATGAAGAGCAGGTGAAAGAGGAGCTGACCGAAGGCATAGAAGCCGAGATAGTGAAGAACTATCAGGAATCTCTTCAGGCGTGCGCCGGAAAATATAAAGATATCACGGTGACATACTCCTGCGGGCTTTACGAATATGAGATGATAAAAGACCACGCCGAGAAAACAGGCGTGGATAAAAATAATATGATAAGCGCACTGCGCATGGTGAAGGACGAGAGCGAACTCGCCCTGATCCGTGATATGTACAGAGCGGCGCACACAGGTTTTGTGAACGCTTTTCCGTCTTTCGTCTCCGGAGTCACAGAAGACTTCTGGGCGGCTGAGCTGGAAAAACAGATGAAGCTGGCGGGCGCCAAAACCCCGTCTTTCGAGACTATCACGGCTTCCGGATACAGAGGAGCCATGCCCCACGGAGCCGCCAGCCGGAAGGTGGTGGAAAAGAATGACGCCGTGGTGCTGGACTATGGATGCAGACTGAGCTATTGCAGTGACGTTACCCGTCTGATAATAGCCGGAGAGAATGAAAAAGCGGAAATGATAGCGGATATAGTCTATTCCGCTCTGAAAAAAGCGTCAGACGCCGTGCGTCCCGGCGCTGTCTGCTGTGATATAGACAAAATAGCCAGACACTATATAGAGTCGAAAGGTTTTGGGAAATATTTTAACCACAGTTTAGGACACGGCGTGGGGATTGACGTTCACGAGAAACCCACTCTGAATTCCAGAGACACGACTGTGCTGGAACCCGGGATGGTGGTAACCATCGAGCCGGGTATCTATCTGCCCGGAGAGCTGGGCGTAAGGCTGGAAGATACGGTCGCTGTGACAGATTCCGGATTCGAGAATCTGGCGGCGGTCTTCGATAAATATGTATACAAAAGTAAATGAGGTGTTTTTTTTATGAGCGTGATTACTCCCAACCAGTTTAAAAGAGGAGCAAAAATTGAACTTGACGGCGAACCTTATGCAGTCGTCGAGTATCTACATATTAAATGTGGAAGAGGCGGCGCCACCGTCAGAACAAAAGTAAAAAGCCTGCGCACCGGAGCTGTTATCGAAAGAACCTTCAAATCAGACGAAAAGCTCAAACAGCCTGATTTCGAAGAGAAGCAGATGCAGTACCTATACAGCGACGGCGAAAAGTTTTATTTCATGGATACAGAGAGCTATGAGCAGATAGAGATAGCGTCAGACGGTGTCGGCGATTCCTACCTGTTCATGCCCGAAAATATTAATGTGAACGTGCAGGTTTTTAACGGTCAGCCCATCGGCATCGACCTGCCTAACTTCGTGGAGCTCGAAGTGACAGCCACAGACCCCGGTCTGAAAGGCGACACAGTGAGCGGCGGCAGCAAACCCGCCACAATATCCACAGGGGGCACTGTGAACGTTCCTCTTTTCATCAACATAGGCGATGTGCTCAAAATAGATACAAGAGAGCAGACCTATATAGAAAGAGTCAGAACCGCCAAATAAAGGAGGGTGGAAAATGGACATCAAAGAGATTAAAGAGCTTATTAAATTTATCGAAAAATCAGACATCAAAGAATTTCAGTACGAAAACGACAGCGAAAGCCTTTATATATCAAAAAACGGCGATGTGCCGATCTATACACAGCAGGCAGCGCCTCAGATGCAGTACGCTCCCGCTATGGCTCCCGCCGCTCCCGCTATCGCAGGACACGCGGAAGCTGTGACAGTGACAGCCGCTCCGGCTGTTTCCGGAACAGAAGTGAAGTCGCCCATCGTGGGAACATTCTATGAGGCTCCGTCACCCGGCGCCGCGGCGTTTGTCGCTGAAGGCGACACAGTGAAAGCCGGACAGACTCTCTGCATAGTGGAAGCTATGAAGATTATGAACGAGATCGAGGCGGAGTTCGACTGTATTATAAAGAAAAGAGTTGCCATGAACGGAAAACCTGTGGAGTTCGGCGAAACAATCTTTGTAGTTGAACCCATCTAAGGGGGACTCATGTTCAATAAGGTACTGATAGCCAACAGGGGCGAGATCGCCCTTAGAATAATTAGAGCCTGCAAGGAGCTGAATGTTAAGACCGTGGCGGTGTATTCAGACGTGGACAGAGACAGTCTGCACGTTGCCATGGCTGATGAGGCTGTTTGCATAGGACCTGCTCAGTCCAGAGCGAGCTATCTGAATGTGAAAAGCATCATAGCGGCGGCAGAGATTGCCGATGTGGACGCTATACACCCCGGATACGGATTTCTGGCTGAAAATGAAGACTTTGCGGCGATATGCGAGGAGTGCGGTTTCAAATTTATCGGACCCAGCGCCAAGCACATAGCCATGATGGGAAATAAATCCGCTGCTAAAGACGCCATGAAGAAATTCGGCGTGCCGGTTGTTCCCGGGTCAGAAGGCTCCGTTGCCACTGCTAAAGAAGGTCTGGAGATAGCCAAGAAGATCGGCTTCCCCGTTATTATCAAGGCGGCGGCAGGCGGCGGCGGAAAGGGCATGAGAGAGGCTCACAACGAAATGAGCTTTATGAACGCCTTTGAAATGGCCAGAGCGGAAGGGGCTAACGCCTTCGGATCAGATGAAGTTTACATCGAAAAATTTATCGTTGACCCCAGACACGTTGAGATTCAGGTATTCGGAGACGGTAAGGGAAAAGGACTCCACTTCTATGAGAGGGAGTGTTCCATCCAGCGCCGCCACCAGAAACTTCTGGAAGAAGCGCCCAGCACCGGCATCAGTGAAGCCACCAGAAAGAAAATGGGCGAAACATCCGTGCGGGCTGTGGAGTCTCTGGGATATGAAAACGCCGGAACGATAGAATACCTTGTGGACAGGGATGAAAATTTCTATTTTATGGAGATGAACACCCGTATTCAGGTGGAACACCCCGTAACCGAGATGATGACTAACATCGACCTGCTTCAGCTCCAGCTGAGAGTAGCGGCGGGCGAGGGAATGAACCTGAACCAGGAAGACATACGCATAGTCGGACACGCCATAGAGTGCAGGATAAACGCCGAAGACCCCGAGTCTTTCCGTCCCTGCCCCGGAACCATCACCGGATATAACACTCCCGGAGGTTTCGGCACCAGAGTGGATTCCGCTTGCTATGACGGATATACAGTTCTGCCATATTACGACAGCATGATTGCCAAGCTGATCGTGTTCGGAAAGAACAGAGAAATGGCGATAGCCAGAATGAAAAGAGCCCTGGACGAATTCGTTGTGGAAGGCATCAAAACCTCTATTCCTCTGCATAAGAGGATTCTGGAACACCACGCATTCAGCAAAGGGGACATAAGCACAGCCTTTATCGAAAGGTATTTTGGATGAAAAACCGCCTTTATGTCATAATTGCGTTTCTGCTGGTAACCTCGCTGGTTTCAGCGTCAGAAGAGATATCAAACCCTCAGATAGACTCGCTCTATCTGAGGGCATCGCTTTATGACTATGAGGGAAACTTTCAAGAAGCCGCTGATATCTATGAGAATATTCTTCAGATAACAGACAGCGAGTTCGTATATGGCAAGCTGGCTGAGGACTATGCCAGACTGAACGATGTTCAGTCCATGAAGCTGACTCTGGAGAGGGGACTCAGAAAGAATCCCGACTCCGTGATCCTCACCGGACTGCTCGCCGATCTTTACAGATTCAACAAAGACACTCTCCAGAAATCATACGAAATGTATAACAAGGCGTATGAGATGTCCAAAGACACATCATATCTCTTCGGGCTGGCTCTGGCGTATACATCCGCAGAAGACTACAACAACGCCATCAATGTCTATGACAGGCTGGTCGCTCTGGACAAAAGATCAGAATATTATCTGAACAGAGGGCGTGTGTATGAAAAGCTGGGGCTGGAGAAAGAGAGCGTTGAGGATTTCAAAGCCGCTGTGGAGCTGGACAGCAACTTTTCCGCCGCTTCACGTCTGGCTGACTATTATCTGAAAAAAGACGATGCTGAAAATTCTATAAAATATCTGAAGATAATGCTTCAGGACAATCCGGACAACATACTGGCAAAATTCCGCATGGCGGAGGTTCTGAAGAGGGTGGGGAATAATGATGACGCCTACAAGTTTTATGAGGCGCTGACATCATCTCTCACCGGAAACGAGCTGGCTTATGTTCTGAAACAGCTCGCCACCATGAGCTATGCCAAACACGACTATGAGAAGGCGTACGGATATTTCGTCAGAGCCTATGAGCTGGACAGCGACACCAGAAACGCCTATTCCGCCGCTATTCTGGCGGAAGGAATGAAAGACAACGAAAAGGCGAAGGGATGGTATCTGAAGATACTGGAACTGACGCCGGACTTCGCAGACGCCAGAAAGCGTCTGGCTATAATCTATCTGAAACAGGAAAAACCGGATGACGCCATAAAAACCCTGAGCGGGCTGGACAGCACCTATATGGATGTGGAATATTACCGCATCACGGCGGAGGCTTACAGCATGAAGCAGGACTATGCCAACGCAGAAAAGGTTCTGAAAGAGGCGCTTCTGGTTAATGAGCGTGACAGCAAGCTGAGGCTGGATCTTGCCGTGCTCTATGATGAGATAAACAAAAGGGATCTGGCGGTGGCTCTGGTGAAAGAGGGGCTTAAGCTGGAACCGGACAACGAATCTTATCTCAATTTCGTGGGGTATACCTATGCCGACATGGGCATCAACCTGAAAGAGGCGAAATCCATGATAAAAAAGGCTCTGGAGAAAAGACCTCAGGAACCGGCTTATCTGGACAGCATGGGCTGGGTGCTCTACAAGCTGGGCAGATACAAAGACGCTTACGATTATCAGAAAAAAGCTCTGAAACTGGCTCCGGATGTAGCTGAACTTCAGGATCACATGAAGTCCATCATGCAGAAGCTGGGAATCAGAAAAAGTATAGATGATGTTATTAAAGAAGATTAGTCTTTTACTGCTGATATTTCTCATAATATCCTGCGTTCCGAAAGCCAGGATAGCCACCATCGACAAAGACACTCTCTCCAGAATCTTTGCCAACAATACCCAGATATGCTCATATAAAGGCAAAATAGTTATCAGATATCAGGACGAGCGTAACGACATCAGCCTGAAAGGATATCTGGATAAGGCGTGCAATAAGGATTTTCATCTGGTGGTGCTGGGACCTCTCAACATCGTTATGGCGGATATAACCTATAAAGACGGAGCCGTGACCGCTGACAAGAACGGAGAGGACATCAGCCTGTTTGCGTCATATATTATGAAGGCGAAAAACGTGGACGCCACAGTGGAACTGATCCGCTATCCGTTCGTAGAGGTGGACGACACATATACACTGAGCGCCGAGGGCGGAAACTTCATCCTGAAAAAAGACGACATCACGGTGAAGACGGACGCCGACTGCTACATAACCGAGATAACAGACGGGCGCAGAAAATTTACATATGAGTATGAGAACAACAAAATATACAATATATATTATGAATACAAAGACCAAAGGATAAAAATAGGACTGAGATGAATTCAATAACCCTGAAAAGCTATGGCAAGATAAATATCTTCCTGCATGTTCTGGGAAAAAGACGGGACGGATTTCACGAACTTTACACGCTGTTCACCAGAATAGACACATACGACACAATCACAGTTGAGAGATCGGACAGATTCAGAATAACCTGCTCTAACCCCGAGATACCCACAGATCACAAGAACATAATCAGCAGAGTGCATAATATCCTCAGAGAGAACCACAGGATTCCTCAGGATTTCAGCGTTCATATCGAAAAGAGGATACCGGACGGCGGCGGACTGGGGGGCGGAAGCTCCAACGGAGCGGCGTATCTGAAGGCTGTGCTGGCGCTGACAAAGAACGATATGCCCATAGAAACCCAGACGGACGTCATGGCGGCGGTGGGTTCGGACACGGCATTTTTTCTGTATGACGAGCCGATGACAGGCGAGGGCAGGGGCGAGAAGCTGACGCCTTACGGAAAACTGCCCGAGGCTTATGTGCTTCTGGTTAATCCGGATACCCATGTATCCACGGCAGAAGTTTTCCGAAGCGGAAAATTAACGTTGACTGATAGAGCAGAAGTTAATAAAATTCGGCACGCAGAAACATTTGAAGACTATGGAGAGATTCTTTTCAACGGGCTGGAGAGCGCTGTTCTCCCTATCTATCCTGTTGTGGCGGAAGCAAAAAGAGCTCTTCTGGATTCCGGTGCCGACTATGCTCTGATGAGCGGAAGCGGCGCTACTGTTTTCGGTCTGTTCAGAAACAAAACAGGGGCGGAGAACGCCCAAATAAATATATCTCAGAAATATCCGCGCTGGCGCTGTTTTCTGACACATATAATATAAGGAGCATACAGAATGGATTATCTTGTTTTTTCCGGTACATCTAACCGGCCTCTGGCACAGAGCATAGTTGAAAAGCTGGGTATGAGACTCGGAGACGCGGATGTGCGCAAATTCAGTGACGGTGAGATATTCGTAAGGATTAACGAGAGCGTCAGGGGACGTGATGTTTTCCTGATCCAGTCAACATGCAAACCCGCTGAGGAGAACCTGATAGAGCTTATGATTATGGTGGACGCCCTGAAACGCGCCTCAGCCAACAGCGTCACCGCCATCATCCCTTACTTCGGATATGCCCGTCAGGACAGAACATCCGAGCCCAGAGTGCCGATCACCGCTAAACTGGTGGCAAATCTGCTGACAAAATCAGGCATAGACAGAGTGGTTACTCTGAACCTCCATGCCGGACAGATTCAGGGATTTTTCGACATTCCCGTGGACAACCTCTATTCCTCACCCGTTTTCGAAAAATATTTCATGGAAAATAAAATGTACGGCGATGACTATGTCGTGGTATCTCCCGATGCCGGCGGTGTTGCCAGAGCCAGAGCATACGCCAAAATACTCGACACATCTCTCGCCATTGTCGATAAAAGACGTGAGAAAGCGAATGTCGCTCAGGCGATGAACGTTATCGGCGATGTAAAAGGCAAAAAAGTAATCATAGTGGACGACATGATCGACACAGCCGGAACACTGACTCAGGCCGCTCAGGCGTGTCTGGATCACGGCGCTCTGTCCGTCATAGCCGCCGCTCCCCACGGAATCCTTTCCGGACCCGCTATAGAGAGAATAGTCCAGTCTCCTCTGGCACAGGTGATAGTGACAGACACAGTACCCTTCGCCAAAGAGAAAGAGATCAGCAAGATCAAGGTGCTGAGCGTTGCCGGACTTCTGGCGGAAGCCATCACAAGGATCTATACAAAAGAATCCATCAGCTCGCTCTTTGCCAAGGGTCAGGTATAAGTGCTGATTGTCGGACTCGGCAACCCCGGAGAAAAATATGACCGCACCCGCCATAACCTGGGGTTCATGGCTGCCGATGCCCTTGTGTCTGAATATTCCGGCACATGGAGCAAGGGGTTCAAAGGCGAGTATTCGGAGATCTTTATAAACGGAAAGAAAGTTTTCGTTCTTAAGCCCCAGACATTTATGAATCTGAGCGGCGAGAGTGTCCAGCCCTTCTGCGCATTCTATAAGATAGCGCCGGAGGATATAATAGTTGTTCACGATGATATGGATATGGAGTTCACCCGGCTGAAGATCCGCAACGGAGGCTCATCTGGCGGGCATAACGGGATAAAGTCCATCGTCCAGCATCTCGGGACGGAAAAATTTCCCAGAGTGAAAATGGGCATAGGGAAAGATTTAAAAAAAGAGACAATTGGTCATGTTTTGGGGAAATTTAGCCCTGACGAAGCTGAAAAACTTGACGAATTTGTCAAATCTAGTGTAAAAGCTATAGTTTCCATTGTTAATGACGGTCTCACAAAGGCGATGAACGAGCACAACAGATCACTGCTTTTGTAATGTTACTGATATGGAAGATATTTTTTGATAAAAATATATCATTAAAAAGTCCACTAGGAGGAACAACACGATGACAGATATGTCTTACCTCGCTCCGGTGCTTGGCATCATCGGGCTCGCAGTCGCGTTTATCATCTACAGCTCGATTGTCAGACAGCCTGTAGGCAGCGAGAAAATGAAAGAGATCTCAGAGGCCATCCATGATGGTGCTATGGCGTTTCTTCGCCGTGAGTACAAGGTACTTGCTATTTTTGTTGTAATTGTTTTTGCGCTTATGTTTTTCGCTAAAGACCTTGGACCCAACACAGCATTTTCATTCTTAGGCGGAGCTTTCTGCTCTATTATGGCAGGATTTTTCGGTATGCAGTCTGCTACCAAGGCAAACGTCAGAACATCCGAAGCCGCCAGAGCAAAAGGCATGGCTGCCGCTCTTTCTGTCGCTTATAACGGCGGCGCGGTAATGGGTCTGGCTGTCGCTTCACTCGGACTTATCGGAGTAGGTATTCTTTTCATGCTTTTCGGCAACCCCGAAACAGCTAAATACATTAACGGATTCGCTATGGGTGCTTCTTCTATCGCTCTGTTCGCCAGAGTGGGCGGCGGTATCTATACAAAAGCCGCTGACGTGGGCGCTGACCTCGTTGGTAAAGTAGAAGCCGGAATCCCCGAAGACGACCCCAGAAACCCCGGTGTTATCGCTGACAACGTTGGAGACAACGTAGGCGACATCGCTGGTATGGGCGCTGACATCTTCGAATCATATGTCGGTTCTATCATCGCTACACTCATCATCGGCGCTACAGCCTCTCCCGAGCTGCTGGCTCTTCTCACACCCGAGACAGCCGACATAGCTATAGCTAAATCACACCTGATGATAGCTCCCCTGATGCTCGCTGTTATGGGTCTTGTCGCTTCACTGGCAGGCGTTTTCTCCATGAAACTCCTGAAAAGCATCGAGCCCGCAGCAGCACTGCGCTATTCAACATTTATCGGCGCCGGTCTTTTCCTGATCTTCGCCTATATCTATATATCATCAATGGTAATCGCCAACGGTGTTTTCTGGGCGCTTCTGTCAGGTACTATGATCGGTATCCTGATCGGTCTTGTTACAGAATACTACACAGCAGCCGGTCCTGTCAGAAGAATCGTTCTCGCTTCTAAAACAGGTCCCGCCACAAACATCATCACAGGTCTTGCCGTTGGTCTTGAGTCTGTTGTTGCTCCTATCCTGCTGATCTGTATCGGCATATATGTAGCTAACTCAGTAGCCGGACTTTACGGTATCGGTATCGCCGCTGTCGGTATGCTTGCCACTGTCGGTGTTACTATGACTGTTGACGCTTACGGACCTATCGCTGACAACGCCGGCGGTATCTCTGAGATGGCAGGTCTTGGAAAAGACGTGCGTAACATCACAGACAGCCTTGACGCTATCGGAAACACAACAGCCGCTGTTGGTAAAGGTTTTGCCATCGGTTCAGCCGCTCTTACAGCTCTGGCTCTGTTCGCCGCTTACGGCGCTTCCGCTAAAGTCGGCGTGATAGACATCACACAGCCCAAAGTAGTTATCGGTCTTTTCATAGGCGGATTCCTGCCCTTCCTTATCGGCGCTCTCACCATGACATCTGTTGGTAAAGCCGCAGAGCAGATGGTTGAAGAAATCCGCCGCCAGTTCCGTGAAATCCCCGGACTTCTGGAAGGCAAAGAGGGCGTTAAGCCCGATCCTAAAACTTGCGTTGATATATCCACAGCCGCCGCTCTGAAAGAAATGATTCTTCCCGGCGTAATGGCTGTTATCTGCCCCATCCTTGTCGGATTCATCCTCGGTAAAGAGGCTCTGGGCGGAACACTCGCCGGCGCTACTGTTTCCGGTGTTCTTCTTGCTCTGCTGATGGCTAACGCCGGCGGCGCATGGGACAACGCTAAGAAAGCTGTAGAAAAAAGCGCTTACGGTTCAGACGGCAAAGGCTCAGATCAGCACAAAGCCGCTGTAGTGGGCGACACAGTGGGCGACCCCTTCAAAGATACATCAGGTCCCGCGATGAACATTCTCATCAAACTGATGTCAATCGTTTCACTTATCATTGCGCCGCTAATAGCGTAAGATTAAAAAACTTAAAGGCAGACACTTGCGTGTCTGCCTTTTTTGTTTTAGAGTATTTTTTCATAAAAACATCACCCTCTTTCTCAAAGAGGGATGGGGAGATTTCTTAAAGAAATCCCTCCCCGCCTCCCTTTAAAAAGGGAGGAGCAAGGAGCGTACATGGGATTCAACTGCGGTATCGTCGGACTGCCTAATGTGGGCAAATCAACTATTTTCAACGCCCTGACTAAGGCAGGCGCCGCCAGCGCCAACTATCCTTTCTGCACAATCGACCCGAACACAGGCATTGTGCCTGTTATAGACGAAAGACAGGATTACATCATTCAGTTTATCAAACCGAAATCCATAGTGCGCACCACCATCGAGTTCGTGGACATAGCCGGGCTGGTGAAAGGCGCCAGTAAAGGCGAGGGTCTGGGTAACCAGTTCCTGACAAACATTCGCCAGGTGGACGCCGTGGCGCACGTTGTGCGTTGTTTTGACAGTACGGATATAACCCACGTTGAGGGCACAGTAGACCCCGAGCGTGATATAGATATAATCAACACCGAGCTGCTCTTAAGCGACATGGAGATAATAGACCGTGCCGTGGACAAGACTCAGAAAGCCTCCAAAGGAGGCGACAAAGAGATGCTCAGAAAACTGGAATATCTGAAAAAACTTCAGGCGGAAGTAGCCAAAGGGACTCAGATAAGAAACATCGACGGCTATAAGGAGATGGTAGAGGAGCTTCCCGAATATTCCTTCATCACCGCCAAGCCCGTGATGTATGTTATGAACGTGAACGAAGACGAGATTCTGGAAGATAATGAATACGCAAAAAGAGTGCGTGCCATAGCCGAGAAAGAACAGGCCGTGTGCGTGCGCATATGCGGAAAGATAGAACAGGAGATATCCGAGCTGGACGAGGCGGAGGCGAAAGAGTTTCTGGAGAGCCTCGGGCTCCAGCGCTCCGGTCTCACAGAGATGACCGAACAGGGATATAAGCTCCTGGATCTGATAACATTCTTC
Source organism: Deferribacterales bacterium (assembly GCA_050251875.1). Taxonomy (GTDB): domain Bacteria; phylum Chrysiogenota; class Deferribacteres; order Deferribacterales; family Geovibrionaceae; genus Seleniivibrio. Next base: position 143,243 of record JBFWMA010000001.1, read on the forward strand.
ACCGCCGGGGAGAAAGAGGTGCGCGCCTGGACCATCACCAGAGGCACCACGGCTCAGAAAGCGGCAGGAAAAATCCACACCGACATAGAGAGAGGATTTATCCGCGCGGAAGTCACCAGCTATGCTGATTTTCAGGCTTTCAACTCTCTGACTAAGGCGAAGGAAATGGGCAAAATGCGTCTTGAGGGAAAAGAATATCTTGTTCAGGACGGCGATATAATGTATTTCAGGTTCAATGTATAGAAAAACACTGCTACTACTGATAACTTTTCTGACCGCGGGGATATTGCACGCTGCAAACTATGCCAATGTTACTGTGCCGTCACTCTCCATATATTCCAAGCCGTCCACCAACGCCGACATCACGGGGACTCTGAAAAACGGAGCCGGTGTCGAGATTCTCGAAAAGAAGAACGGGTGGGTCAGGATAAAGCTCCCGGAAGGGGCGACAGGTTATGTGAAAAATCAGGGTCTGAAGGCGACCACTGTGAAGCCGGAACCCGCCAGCATCAGCGATCAGGTGGAAAAACTTCTGAATAAATTCAACAAGACGGTTCTGGAATCCGAGTATGCTAAGACAAAGAAAGTAGTTCCGTCTCTCAGCCTGGCTTCTGTCAGAAGCCAGAGCGATATGACCTTCGTATTCTGCGCCGTCAATCTGGACGGAAAAAAAGTTCCGTCACTCAGAAGAAATCCGCTGGCAAAAAATATGAGAGAGCTCATCGAGCTGTCTTTTCTGAAAATGCTGAAAAAGCCGTCTCCGATGTATAGAATAGCGGTGGAAACACCGTATTTCGGCGATAAAGGTGTTATCAACGGCACCAACAATTATGCCGTGTTCACTATTCAGGCGGAAAAAGAGCAGATTAATCAGGTTGAAAAGGGTACAATATCCGTATGGAATCTGGTGCGCAGTACAAAAAAACTGGGCATGGTCTTTGAGGATATGCCTCACTAGGTTATTATTCCGCATGGCGGGAGGTTTAGATGTCTTCCTTAACACATTTTGACGAACAGGGCAGAAGCCGTATGGTGGATGTCACCGAGAAGAACGACACTGTCCGTGAGGCTGTGGCTGAGGGATATATTAAAATGTCTCCCGAAACACTCGATCAGCTCATCGCCGGAAAGATGGCGAAGGGCAGAAACGTTTTCGAGGTTGCCCGTGTCGCCGCCGTTATGGCTGTTAAAAAGACATCGGACATAATCCCAATGTGTCACCCGCTTCTGATAACAGGAGTGGACGTCTATTTTGAACCGGATAAAGAAAAATCTCTTGTTAATATACAGGTAAAAGCGAAGCTGGCAGGAAAAACAGGCATCGAGATGGAAGCGCTCACAGGTGTTTCCGTTGCCGCCCTCACCATTTATGACATGTGCAAGGCAGTGGACAAAAATATGGTGATCGGCGATATCCGCCTGATGAAAAAATCCGGCGGAAAGAGCGGAACTTTTATCAGGGAAGAATAATATATGAGAGTACATTTAGCGCAGATCAAGCCCGTTCTGGGCGATGTGGAAAAGAACGCCGAAAAGCATTTTGAGATAATCGAACACGCCCTTCAGCAGGGGTGCGAGATGGTGGTCTTTCCGGAGCTGTCACTCACCGGCTATTATCTTCTGGATCTGGTATATGACGTGGCGATGGACGAGAGCCACCCCATCTATCAGAAATTTCTGGAATATTCAAAGAACATAGCGATCGTTTTCGGCTATGTTTATGAGTCGAAAGACAGGCTTTTCTACAACGCCTCAGCGTTCGTGCACCGTGGAGTCACTGTGCATCAGCACCGCAAGGTGTATCTCCCGGACTACACACTCTTTGAAGAGGGCAGATATTTTGCCGCCGGAAACCGCATCCAGACCTTCGAAACGGAGTTCGGCACCACAGGCATGCTGATATGCGAGGACGTGTTTCACATGAGCTCGCTCTACATTCTGTCGCAGTCCGGCGTGCAGAACATTATCATCCTGTCCAACAGTCCCGCCAGAGGCAACCTGGAGCTGGGACACGATGCCTCCAACACATGGCAGACATCTAACAGATATATGGCGGGTGTGCTGACGGTGAACGTGATATTCGTGAACCGTGTGGGCGTGGAAGACGGCGTATCCTTCTGGGGAGGATCAGAGGTATATGATGCCAGAGGGCGTCTGCTGGCTAATCTGGATATGTTCAAGGAGCAGACAGCCTGTGTGGATATCGATCTGGAGAATGTCAGAAGAGCGAGGATAGAGACACCTTTCCTCAGGGACGAGAAGAGCTTTCTGCTCAGAAATTTCCTCAACAGCGAAAGGGGGATTAAATGAGGCTTGACCTTGATCTCACCGTTGATATACTCACAAACTTTATAAAAGAAGAGACAGAGAAAATAGGGCTGAATAATGTCGTATTGGGTCTGTCCGGAGGAATAGATTCCGCCCTCAGCGCCGCTCTGGCGGCTAAGGCATTGGGCGGGGACAGGGTGTATGCCTACTGCATGCCCTATAAGCTCTCCAGCGATGAGAGCCTGAAAGACGCCATCAAGGTGGCTGAAACCTTTAAACTGAATTTCGAGGTGATAGAGATCACGGATATGGTTGATCCCTATTTCGCCATGATGGAAGATATCAGCAAACTCAGAATGGGCAACGTGATGGCTCGCCAGAGGATGATATGTCTGTTCGACATGTCTGCCAAGGTGGGCGGGCTGGTGCTGGGCACCAGCAACAAGACTGAGCTTCTTCTGGGATATGGCACATGGTACGGCGACCTCGCCAGCGCCATAAACCCCATTGGCGATCTTTACAAGACGCAGGTGTGGGAGCTGTCCGAATATCTGGGGATTCCCCAGACAGTGGTGGACAAACCGCCCACCGCAGATCTTTGGGTCGGGCAGACGGACGAACAGGAGCTGGGGTTCACCTATAAACAGGCGGACGATTTGCTCTATGCCATGATAGACGAGCGCAGACGCACTCAGGAGCTCATTAAGATGGGATTCGAGGAAGAGTTCGTGAAAAAGGTATCGGACAGAGTTCGCAGAAACCAGTTTAAGAGAAATCCGGTGGTGATAGCCAAGGTCAGCCAGAGAACCATAGGACGTGACTTCCGCTATTGCCGGGACTGGGGATATTAGCATATAGAATGAGGTTAGTGACGGCTTAACGTCATTGCGAGGAAGCCTTCGGGCTGACGCGGCAATCTCATAACAGGATATAAACCCGGAAATACAAGGAGATAAGTAATGTACCACGACAAGATCATTAAGGATGCTCTCACCTTTGACGATGTGCTCATTGTCCCGGCGAAGAGTGAGATTCTGCCTAAAGACGTGGAAACAAAAACCAAGCTCACAGACAGGATCATGCTGAACATTCCTCTGGTGAGCGCCGCTATGGATACTGTAACCGAGGCGAGGCTTGCCATCGCCATGGCGCAGGAGGGCGGCATCGGCTTCATCCACAAAAACATGTCTATAGAGGCTCAGGCGGCTGAAGTGGACAAGGTGAAGCGCTCTGAGAGCGGTATGATTGTGGACCCTGTTACCATCGATCCGAACAAAACTGTTGAAGACGCTCTGGATCTGATGGGCAGATATAAAATCAGCGGCGTTCCCGTGGTGGACGGTGAAAAGCTGGTGGGTATCCTGACAAACCGTGACCTGAGATTCGTGGACAGATACACCGCCAAGGTGTCTGAATATATGACCAGCAAAAACCTGGTGACTGTTCCCGTGGGAACGTCTCTGGAAGAATCTATGAGACACCTTCAGGAGCACAGAATAGAAAAACTGCTGGTGGTGGACGACAGCTATAAGCTGAAAGGTCTCATCACTATCAAAGATATAAACAAACGCATAAAATATCCTAACGCCGCTAAAGACGACATGGGCAGACTGCTCGTGGGCGCCGCTGTGGGTGTTGGCGAAGAGGCGAAGGCGAGAGTGGCTGCGCTGGTTGAGAAGAAGGCTGACGTGGTTGTGGTGGACACAGCGCACGGACATTCTTTCAAAGTGCTGGACATGGTTCGCTGGATCAAAAAAGAATTTCCCGATATTCAGGTGGTAGCGGGCAACGTTGCCACAGGCGAGGCTGTTGAGGATCTCGCTAAAGCGGGCGCCGACTGTGTTAAGGTGGGAATTGGTCCCGGATCGATCTGCACCACCCGTGTGGTCGCCGGTGTGGGCGTTCCCCAGATAACAGCTATCATGGACTGCGCCACTATGGGCGACAAATACGGAATCCCGATCATCGCTGACGGCGGTATCAAATATTCCGGTGACGTTGTTAAGGCTCTGGCTGCGGGCGCTTCATGTGTTATGATGGGCTCTATGTTCGCCGGAACAAAAGAAGCTCCCGGAGATATTGAACTTTTTCAGGGCAGAAGCTACAAAGTATACAGAGGCATGGGCTCTGTGGGCGCTATGAAAGAGGGTTCTAAAGACAGATATTTTCAGGATGACGTAATGAACGAGCAGAAATACGTCCCCGAAGGCATAGAGGGCAGGGTTCACTACAAAGGCGAGCTGTCCGGAACCATCTATCAGCTGGTGGGCGGTCTGAAATCCGGTATGGGATACACAGGCAGCAGAAACATAGACGACCTGCGCAAATACGCTAAATTCGTGAAAATATCCGGAGCGGGACTGAAAGAGTCACACGTTCACGATGTTATCATTACGAAAGAATCACCTAACTACTGGGTGACAACATAGTTTAATTGAAAAATCCCATCCTTGGGATTTTTCAATATGACTTTCTCGGAGTAATCCGAGAAAGGTCTCACGCAAGCGAGCCCCATCCGTGGGGCTAAGTTGAAGATGATTGGTTCGTGAGATTTTGGATATTATAGATGTTTGAGATTGCCGCGTCAGCCGTAGGGCTTCCTCGCAATGACGCTCTCCTTTCTGTCATAGCGAGGAGCGGGAGCGACGTCGCTATCTCGTTAAAAGATATTAAATGTTTGAGAGGCAATATGGATATTCATAGCCAGAAGGTATTAATACTGGATTTCGGGTCACAATACACACAGCTTATCGCCAGACGTATTCGTGAAGCCAACGTATATTGCGAGATTTTTCCCTGCAACGCTGACTTTCAGAAGATCAGGGATTTCGGGGCGAAGGGGATAATCCTCTCCGGCGGTCCCGCTTCTGTTTACGATGAGGACGCCCCCACAGTATCAAAAGAGATATACGATCTGGGCGCTCCCGTTCTGGGCATCTGTTACGGTCACCAGCTCACCGGAGAATATTTCGGAGGCAAGGTAGCCGCCGCCACCCACAGAGAATACGGCAGGGCAGAGCTTTTCATCGGAAAAAAAGATCCCTTCTTTGACGGGATAGATACAGAATCATTCACAGTGTGGATGAGCCACGGCGACAGGCTGGAGAAGATGCCTGAAGGGTTTGACGTTATCGCTTATACGAAAAACGCGCCCGTAGCCGCCATGAAACACCACACCAGACCTATATACACCATTCAGTTTCACCCTGAGGTGGCGCACACGGACAACGGAGCGACAATCCTTAAAAACTTCGTGGTTAACGTATGCGGATGTTCACAGGTATGGACTCCCGCAAACTTCGTTGAGGCGGAGATAGAGCGCATCAGAGAACTGGTGGGCGACAAACGTGTTCTGTGCGGACTGTCCGGCGGCGTGGATTCGTCAGTCGCCGCTGTGCTGATTCACAGAGCCATAGGCGACAGGCTCACCTGCGTGTTCGTGGACAACGGACTTCTGCGCAAGGATGAGGGGAAACAGGTTGAGGATGCTTTCCGTGACCATTTCCACATGAATCTGGTGGCAGTGAACGCTGAAGACAGATTTCTCGCCGCTCTGAAAGGCGTGACCGATCCCGAAAAGAAAAGAAAAGCAATCGGCAACCTGTTTGTCAGAATATTTGAAGAGGAATCAGCAAAGCTGGGCGACTTCGACTTTCTGGCGCAGGGAACACTCTATCCGGATGTTATAGAATCAGTCTCTTTCAAAGGTCCCTCAGCCACTATCAAGACCCACCACAATGTGGGCGGTCTGCCTGAGGACATGAAGTTCAAACTTCTGGAGCCCCTGCGTGAGCTGTTCAAGGACGAGGTTCGTCAGGTCGGCGCCGCGCTGGGTATCCCTGATAACTTTATCTGGAGACACCCGTTCCCCGGTCCCGGTCTGGGCGTCAGGGTTCTGGGCGAAGTGACAAAAGAGAGATGCGACATACTGCGTGAGGCGGACGCCATCTATATGGAAGAACTGCACAAGGCAGACCTCTACCGCAAGATATGGCAGGCGTTCACCGTTCTGCTCCCCGTCAACACAGTTGGCGTTATGGGCGACAACAGAACATATGAAAACGCCGTGGCGGTCAGAGCCGTGGAATCCACAGACGGAATGACAGCCGACTGGGCGCATATTCCCTATGAGGTTCTGGGACGCATATCCAACAGGATCATCAACGAGGTTAGGGGCATCAACAGGGTGGCGTATGACATCAGCTCCAAACCGCCGGCAACTATAGAGTGGGAGTAATCCGCTTTGGGATTTGAAAAATTCATAGCGAAACGCTACCTGAAATCCAGAAAATCCAACAGGATTCTTTCTTTCATATCAGGCGTATCCGTGCTGGGCATAGTGTTGGGCGTGGCGACTCTTATAGTCGTCATCAGCGTTATGAACGGTTTTTCGGACAACCTGAAGAAGCGTATTCTGGGCGCTAACGCTCACATAGTGGTGAACCGCATGGACGTGAGCCCCATCCATGAATGGCGTGAGGTTCAGAAAGAGATCGCCGGAGTTCAGGATGTTACCGGTGTTTCGCCGTTCATAATATCTCAGGTGCTGCTCACCAGCCGTGACAACGTGTCCGGCGTGGTTCTGCGTGGAGTAATCCCGCAGGACGAGATGAAGGTGACAGCGGTGGAAAAGTTTATCACCGAAGGCAGTTTTGACGAGCTGGGTGACGGGTCGGAAACGCCGAAAATAGCTCTGGGAAAAGAGCTGGCGGCTAATCTGGGCGTCATGGAAGGCGACAAGGTAACCATGGTGTCGCCTCTGGGAAAAAAAGGTCCGTTCGGCATCACTCCTAAGATGAAATATTTCGAGGTGTGCGCCGTATTCGACACAGGCATGTACGAATACAACAACACGCTGGCGTATGTAGATATAAAGACCGCTCAGGATTTCTTCGGGCTTGGCGACATCGTTTCCGGTTTCAGCGTGGGAACTACCAATTTCGACAGGGCGGAATACATCGCCTCCAAGATTCAGGATGTTCTGAAATATCCCTACTGGTCCAGAGACTGGATCAGCATGAACAAGAGCCTCTTTTCCGCGCTTAAGCTGGAAAAATACGCCATGTTCATCATCCTGACGCTTATAATAATAGTCGCTTCCTTCAATGTTATCAGTATGATAACCGTGACTGTGAAGGACAAGAAACGTGATATCGCCATCCTCCGGGCCATGGGGGCTTCCGAGGGGTCGATATCCGGAATATTTAAAAAACAGGGAATGATAATCGGCGTGACGGGAACTATCATAGGCAACGCTCTGGGGCTTGGCATATGTGTTGTTCTCACCAAGTTCAAGCTGATATCACTGCCCGCCGACATATATTTTATGGACAGACTGCCTGTGAAGATGGATGTATGGACTTTTGTTCTGGTGTCTGTCTGTTCACTGCTCATCACATACCTTGCAGGGCTCTTTCCCGCCAGACAATCGGCGAAGATGGATCCTGTGGAGGCTCTCAGAAGAGACTGATGACGGGAGGAGACTGATGAAGCTGTCGATATATGTTCAGCCGGGAGCGAAGAAAACCGAGCTTCAGGGACTGCATGACGGCAGACCGAAGGTAAGGATAAGCGCCCCCCCTGTGGACGGAGCCGCCAACGAAGAGCTGGTACGTTTCGTGTCAAAACTCCTGAAAATATCCAAATCATCCGTAAATCTGATATCGGGACATACATCACGTTTAAAGACTCTGGAAATAGATATGGACGAACAGACGGTTCTGAAAATATTCGGTTCGGGAGGCTAAAATGAAAAAAATAATAGTCGTATTTATAATGCTGACCGCTCTCTGCGTATATGCCTTCAGCATCACGCCCGCCGGCAAGGCTTTTGACAAGGGAGTGAAAGCTCTGAACGACAACCAGCTTCAGGCGGCGAAAACATATTTTAACGAGGCGATCAATCACGACCCGAAGTTCGCCAGGGCATACAGCTATCTGGCTCTGGTTCAGTCAAAGCTGGGCGAGACGGATGACGCCATTCTGAATTATAAAATAGCTTACAAATTCGATAAAAAGGACGGGGCGACCTTGACTAACCTGTGCAGTCTTCTGGTGGAGAAGGGACAGAAAAAGAACGCCTATGAGGTCTGTACAAAAGCCATAGAGGTGAATCCGAAAAGCTATAAGGCGTATAACAACAGATGCCAGCTCTTTGTGGAGGCGGGGAGATACGACAGCGCCATAGCAGATTGCAGTCAGGCGATCATCATAGACGGTCAGTATGTGACGGCGTATATCAACCGCGCCATAGCATACGAACACCTGAACCAGTACGAAAGGGCGGTGGAGGACTATTCCAGCGCCATCAAAATAAATCCGGCGAGCGCTCTGGCTTATAACAACAGATGCGTTGCCAACAGAGTGCTGAAAAAATATCCGCTGGCGGAAGCCGACTGTTCCAAAGCCATCGCTCTGGACAAGATGTTTGAGCAGGCATATCTGAACAGAGCGGCAGTGTATGAGGAACAGGGGCAGATGAAAGACGCCGCCGTGGATTACGCCTCATATCTGAAGCTGAGACCGGATGATGTATCTGTCAGAGAGAAGCTGAAGAGGCTGTTGGAGCAGAAATGATAAAAGCGGTTCTTCTGGATTTTGACAACACGATGGTGGGAACGGAGACGGGCAATTTCACCGTTTTCAAAGAGATGATGCACGACAGATTCGGGCACGGTCTGAAACCGGAAGACTATGACCATGTCAGCGGCAATACATGGAAATATATATTCAACTACCTGTCATACAGATACGGCAACGGAGCCACAGCTCAGGAGATTCGGGACGATTTCATAGAGCGTAAAAAGCGCTACTTCGAAAAGAATCCGCCGGATATAGCGAAAGGGCTGAACGATATTCTGAATATGCCGGTGAAGAGAGCCATCGTCACCGGGAGCTGTCTTCAGGAAGTGATGCTGTTCGAGCATATGATAGACCTGTCCAAGTTCGATGCCATAGTGACGGACGAGCTGACAGAGACGAGCAAGCCGGAACCGGGACCCTATCTGAAGGCACTGGAACTGCTGGATGTTCCGCCGGAAGAGGCGATAGCTCTGGAGGATTCCAGAATCGGTCTGAAATCGGCCAGATCAGCCGGGGTGCGTGCCGTCTTCTGCCGCCAGTTCGCGGATGAAGACCACAGAGACCTTGCGGATCTGACCGTTGATAATATGTCTTTAATCAGCCTGTAGACTATTCTGCGCAGGCTTTTCCTGTTTCCGGATAGCTGTCCATGACGGGTTTCACCGCTTTTGCCAGCCAGTCGATAACTTCCGCCAGATGCGCCATGTTGGCGATTCCCTCGGCGTCCTCGCTCACCTCTCCTTTGCCCCTGCCGAAAGCGAAGTTCCAGTAGGTAGATCCCGGCACAAGCATGCGTGACAGATGAAATGTGTGGTTGATGGTGTCGAACGCATGTATGGCGCCGCCTCTGCGCACGGCTACCACGGCTGTTCCCACTTTGCCTTTCAGAACGTTTCCGTTCGCCATGGATACATAGCCCATTCTGTCCAGCAGACCTTTTGTCTCTGCCGTTACATCGGCGAAATATGTCGGCGAGCCGATGAGAACAGCGTCAGCCTTTGCCATTTTTTCAAATATGTCATTAAAGCCGTCAGCGCCCAGAGCGCACTGCATGTTTTTAGTCTTAAAGCAGCTCCCGCATGCCATACATCCTCTGAAAGCCTTGCCGCCTATGCGGATGTATTCTGTCTCCCACCCGTTGTTTTCCAGCCCTTTTGTGACGGTCTTCAGCAGAGTTTCTGTGTTGCCGCCGTTTCTGGGGCTTCCGTTGATAGCGATAGCGTACATTAGCGCCTCCTCGTTTTGCACTTGCTAATTAAAAATAAACTACTACTATATTAAAAGCAAGTACGGTAAAAAAGTGCATGTACTTACAAAAAGTATAGTATAGGTATGATATGGGAAGCTGTAAGACAAAAGAGATAAACGGAAACAGATATAAGTGCTATTTCGAGCTGGCTATGTGCGTGCTTTCGGGCAAGTGGAAGGCGATTATCGTGTATCATCTGGCAGAGACAGGCGTTATGAGGTTCAGCGAGCTGAAGAGGTCTATGCCCGAGATAACCGAGCGCATGCTTTCCAAACAGCTGAAAGAGCTGGAGACCGACAGGCTGATCAACAGGCGCATATACAACCAGGTTCCGCCAAAAGTGGAATACAGCCTGACGGAGATCGGAGACAAACTGATACCCATTCTGAACCGTATGCGTGACTGGGGCGTGGAATATGAAGAATATATGGGGGCTGACGTGAGATATGCCTCTGAGGGATATGAACAGCCTCCGGAAAAGACTCCGGCGGTATAGAACCGCCGGACAAAACAGGTGTATTAAGCTACGGTTATGGGGGATGAAGATTCCCACAGACCGTGGATGTTGCAGTAGCTCACTGCCAGAATAGTTCCGCTTTTCGCCAGTCTCAGCTTTACTGTTCCGCAGGGGTCGGAATAGCTGCCGCCTTTGTTTGCTCCCAGAACGGATTCACCGTGCGCTGTGAACTCGAATTTTCCAAGCTCTGTCACCGCTCCGCCCTCGTCCGCTTTAAAATAAACGGCTATCCAGTTGATGAAGTGTTCTGTGGTGTTGGGATGGGGAATGTCTTTGCCGACAGAAACTGTCAGCATAAAGGGTTCGCCCGCTTTCACACTCGCCGGAGCTTCGATAACAGGGACATGTTTTTCTGTCTTGAAATCAGCTGTCTTAACAGTCTGTCCGAGTGTCATTTTTGTTCCTGCCGCATGTGCCGCCGTTGTTGTCACCGCGCCCATAGCGAGTCCTGCGCCCACTACTGACGCCTTTGCCAGAAGATCTCTGCGTGAAATTTTGCTGTCCATGGATTTACCTCCGAATAAAGCGTTATGTAAAAAAATATATAACGCTTTATAAGGTGAACGTCAATAAAAATTCTTAATTAGTCTTAATTATAATCTGGTTGTTTTAAAGTGCTCTGTCCGCCTCAGATCTGCTTCTGACGGCGCAGTCCTCAATGGCGAGCCCGCCGAAATAGTTTCCTGTGATGTATATGCCTTTGGCGTCTTTCAGCTTTTTGTCTATCAGTTTCACTATGTCATCGTGACCTCTGCCCAGAGTGGGGCTCAGGTGCGTCACTGTCTCTGTCTTCACAAAGGCGTGTTTGGAAACTCCCAGAATATTCTCCGCCGCTTCCAGTTTCTGCTCATATGTCAGCCTGTCCGGCTTGAAGTGGATGGCGAATCCTCTGTATTTTTCGTCACGCACCACGTCTCTGGATACCACGGATGTGAAGGCGGCGTCCTGCGCCACGATAAAACTGAGCGTGTCCAGCTTTATGTCCTCTTTGTTTATGATGATGCCCATGGTCTCTACTTTTGCAGAGGGAATCTGGCGGAGTAGGGCGGATAATTCCTCTGAGGTTTCAGAAAGCAGCTTTCCGGCGATGGAAGGTGCGCATGCCAGTGTCACGTTTTCGGCGGAGAAAACCTCTCCGTTTTCAGATGTTACCGTATATATTCCGTTTTCCACGGAGATATGCTTTGCTCCGCATGATGTTTTTACTGTGATATTTTCGTTGTCGGCGGCTTTCCGGATGAAATAGTTCATCCCGCCGAATATTGTAAAACTTCTGGGCATGGATTTGTCTTTCGGGCGTTTTTTCAGCATCATATCAGCGGGAAAATCGGAGCCCTCCTGAGATATAACAGCCTGAATCATGGGGCGGAACATGGTTTCATAGTTCCCTTTGCCCAGAAAAGATGAATAATACTCACGGACGGTTTTTCCCTCTTTTTTGGTGAAAAAAAGTTTAACACCGTTCATCATCAGCTCTGTTTTGTTCAGAACTTTTGTGATGGGGAGCAGTCCTCTGTCGGTCAGCATCTTGAACGGCTGTTTTACTCTGGGCAGAAAACGGCTGACGATGTTCACCCTCTTCATGTTGTTTATGTATGAGGCGTATGAGCTGTAGATGGTGTGTCCGCCCATCTCCAGCCAGAAATCATCGTGATGCATAGTGCTGAGACTGCCTCCTGTACGGTCGGAAGCCTCCATTACCAGCACTTTCTTTCCTTTTTCGGCTATGTTCTGAGCGAATGTCATCCCGCTGACGCCGCTTCCGATAACGATGAAATCATATTGAGCCATTTTCATCCCCTCTGTTTTAATAATGTCATTATAACCCTCAAGTCAATTTCAGGCAACCTTCAGCGGGAGTCAACAGTATTTACATCTTTTACATGTGCCTTACAACCTTAATGCCCGTTTTACAAAAATAGGGGTATGCTTAATTATAGGAATAAAGCGGAGGCAGTTATGACAAGGGTTCCGTGGCTGGTGCCGGTATACGCTTCGATATTCGTTTTTATATGTTTCGCCGCTATGCGTGCGATATGAAATGGCAATGACAACCTGCAGCAATAGATCCAACCTCTTTCGAGCCGCGCAAGAATGCGCGGCTCGAAACCGTTTAGAGGATGGAAAAGAGACAAATTCAATGTTTTTTATATACGGAGGTATGTATGGCTAAAAAGGTTATAGTTTTTGTTATCATGATGACACTCCTTGCTTTTGCGGGCGCTTATGCGAAGGGCAAGTCAGTTCATCCTGAGAAAATGGGCTCTATGGATTGTATGGAATGTCACGCTGATGTGACACCGGAGATAGCACAGCAGTGGGAGCACAGCGCTCACGGCTTTGTCGGTGTGAAATGTCAGGTATGTCACGGTGACGAGAAAAACTTTGTAAAAACACCCACAAACGACACATGTCAGGGCTGTCACGCTCTTCAGGTGGATAACAATACATCGCCGGCAACATCCTGCGCAACCTGCCACAAGGCGCACAACTTCACCATACACAAAGCGCACGACTACAACCCCACAGATGTCAAGTAAGGTCAGGAGATAGAATATGATGAACATAACCAGAAGAAATTTCATAAAAGCCTCAGTAGCCACAGCGGCGGCGGCTTCCATCGGTCTGTCCGTGACACCGGAGGCGGAAGCTGTCCAGGCAGTGGATAAATGGGTCAAGGGCGCCTGCCGTTTCTGCGGAACGGGCTGCGGCGTGTACATCGGCGTTAAAAAAGGCAAGGTTGTCGCCATTAAGGGTAACCCGGACGCTCAGACTAACTTCGGTTTCCTCTGCGTAAAAGGTTTCCTCGCTTATAAATGTATGTACCACCCCGACAGGCTGAAAGCCCCCATGATCCGCCAGAAAGACGGCAAGTTCAAAGCCGTGAGCTGGGATCAGGCTCTCAACTATGTAGCGGATAAATTTAAATATCTTCATGAGAAATACGGCAAAGACTCCGTGGCGTATTACGGCTCCGGCCAGTGTATGACAGAGGAGAGCTACACATTCAACAAACTTTTCAAAGGCGGCTTCGGGTCAAACATGGTGGAGGGAAACCCCCGTCTGTGCATGGCTTCAGCCGTGGGCGGATATATGTCCACATTCGGTTCTGACGAGCCGGTGGGATCATATGCCGACATAGAGAAGTCAAAATGCCTGTTCCTCGTGGGATCAAACACCAGCGAGTGCCACCCCATCATCTTCCGCAGGATCATGCGCCACAAGATGCAGAATCCGGATGTGAAGATAATCGTCTGTGAGCCCAGAAAGACATCCACCACAAAGATAGCCGACCTGTGGCTGCCTGTGGATCCGGGAACAGACCTGGCGGTATTCCACGCCATGGCGAAATACATTCTGGACAACAACCTGTATGACGAAAAATTCATTCTGGAAAACACCAGAATAACCAACGGCAAAGATGTCACAGACATTGCCGGATACAAAGAATTCCTGAAAGATTTTACGCCTGAAAAAGTGGAAAAACTGACACGCTGTCCCGCTGAGAATATCAAGAAGGCCGCTGAGTGGTTCGCCAAAAGCGATGCCACCATGTCTATGTGGACAATGGGTCTGAACCAGAGAACGAGAGGCGTGTGGGCTAACAACCTGATACACAACCTCCATCTGATAACTGGTCAGCTCTTTAAACCCGGCGCCGACTCGTTCTCTCTGACAGGTCAGCCTAATGCCTGCGGCGGCGTGCGTGAGACAGGATCACTGTGTCACCTGCTCCCCGGAACAAAACCGGTGAACAATGACGCGTGGCGGGCTCATATAGAGAAGGAATGGGGCATCCCCGCCGGAACTATTGACCCGAAACCCGGTTTTCACACCATGCTGATGTTCGATAAGTTCGGAGCGGAGAATGACGCATCCAAACCTATCAAGGCGGTTATAACATCAACCACCAACCCCGCCCAGTCTCTGCCCAACCTGAACAAATATATCAAGGGCATGCAGGACGGATTTCTGGTTGCCATAGATATTTTCCCCACCAGAACCACACAGCTCGCTGATGTTGTTCTGCCCGCCGCTTTCATCTATGAGAAGGGCGGAGTATACGGATGTTCAGAGCGCAGAAGCCAGCTCACAGAAAAATGTGTTGAGCCTGTGGGTCAGGCGAAAGCGGATATATGGATCGCCGCTCAGATAGCCAAACGCATGGGTCTGGAAAAACTCATTCCCTGGAACACTGACGACACCATGAAAAATAACGAAATGGCGTGGACTGAATATATCCGTGTGACAAAAGACACAGACCACACACTTTTCGGCGCTCCCTATTCCAGAATGAAAAAAGAGAAAGCCGGAATCCAGTGGCCCTGTCCCTCCACAGACCACCCCGGCACATATAAGAGATATGTGAAGGGAATGGATCCCATGTTCGAGCATGAGGCGTTCAAAGCCAAGTTCAAGATAGACGTGCCCGCCGACAGGAAGTATTACTTCTATATGGACGGCAAAAAAGAGGGCAAGGCGAATATCTTCCTGCGTCCCTATGCCGGAGCGGCTGAGACTCCTGACGCGGATTATCCGTTCTATCTGACAACAGGAAGGGTCATAGAGCAGTGGCACACAGGAACAATGACAATGCGTATCCCCGAGATCGCCAGAGCGCACCCCAACGGATATCTGGAGATTCACCCTGATGACGCCAAAAAATACGGCATCATGGCAGGCGATATGGTGGAAGTGGTAAGCAAACGTGGAAAATCTGTCCTGCCGGCGCACATAGTGAACGGCACTCTTCCCGGAGTTCTGTTCGTTCCGTGGCACGACCAGGCTATGGACAGGATGATAAACTTCGTGTGCAACGATGCTGTGGATGAAGGTTCTAAAGAGCCGGAATTCAAGATCGCCGCTGTGAAGATCAAAAAGGTTTCAGGTCCTAAAAATGTGGCCGAAAAGTATATAATCAGTGACATAAACTCTAAATTTTCCTAAGAGAGCATAAGTTACTTCTTTGCGCCCTTGTCTTCGGACGGGGCGCTTTTTTCTTTTTAAGGAGATATCAATGATATATTCAGGAAGCGTTGTCTATGTGAATCCGGAAAACTGCGACGCGGTCAAAGAGACCCTGAAAAGATATGATGAGATAGAGGTTTTCGCGGTTTCGGACGACAGAAAACAGATAGTTGTCGCCATCGAGACTGAGGGCGACAGAGAGCTGGAAGACCTGTGCCGTGAGCTGAAGGGATATGACGAGATTCTGGAGATTGCCCACCATATATTCCATTTCGAGGAAGAGGTGGAGGAGATTCTTCAGGGAAGGAAAGTGCCTTCGCTGGACGGTTTTTCCAAAAGCTCAAGAAAAAAGAATTAACAGCGGTTAAACTGTAATATGAGAAACAAATTTACGGAGCTGTTCGAGAATCTGCTGAACAGCAACCCGTTTAAGCATTATTTTAAAAAGAACAGACTCCGCCCGCCCGGAGCGGTTGCGGAGGAGATGTTCATGGAGCTGTGCATACGGTGCGCCAGATGTATAGAGGTGTGTCCGTATGATTCCATCCGCAGAGCCGACCTGTATGAAAAACTGCAGATAGGCACTCCGTATGTTTTTCCCGATGATAAGGCGTGCTACCTTTGCATGCGCTGTATGAAAGTATGTCCCACAGGTGCCCTGAATCCCCGTCTGACGGAGGGGCGTGATGTGCGCATGGGACTGGCGGTTATCAATCAGGACACCTGTCTTAATTTTAAATATTACAAAGACGAGATGGAGGGCGTATCCATGTCGGGTACCGCTCAGCTTTGCAGTACCTGTTACAATGTATGTCCCTACACAGACAGCGCCATTGTGCTGGAAAAATTTATCCTGCCGGTGATAACGGACAAATGCACCGGATGTGGTATCTGCGCCGAAAAATGTCCGTCCACGCCGGAGAAATCCATAGTGATATATCCGGAAGGCATGCCCATAGAGGAGAAGGCGGGATTTTACGGACGCAAGCACAGGGTTCAGGCGAAGGATGAAAACAGACCCGAAGGCGTTCTCCACGGCGAAGAACTGATGGATCAGAAACAAAAAATAGACGGATCGGACGCCAAGCCCGATTTCGAGTACAACATGGAACTATACGAAACAAAAGACGAGTGGCAGAATCAATGAAAATAAAAACATTAAGGCGGATAGCCCAGACAGCCACACTGACAGCGATATTTCTGATACCTTTGCTCAATGTTTTTGAGCTTTATTTCATAAAAGGCACTTTTTACTCTATGGATATCGGCGATGCCGCCATAGCCGACCCGCTGGCGGTCTTTCAGTCCATGCTGGCATCCGGAACGGTCAACCCGTATATGATCGGCTCCCTTATCATCCCCATCGCCCTGATGCTCCTTCTGGGGCGTGTGTGGTGCAGCTGGTTCTGCCCGTATTATTTTATAGCGGAGATGATGGAAAAGCTGAGAAAAGTGCTTAAGATGAAACCGTTTAAACCGGAATATACCGAAGGCTATCACCACAGGCAGGCGAAATACAGATATATCTTTCTGTTCATCGGTCTTCTGGTGATGAGCGTTATAGGCGTTCCGATTCTGAACCTTATATCCGCCCCGGGCATAATCAGCTCGCAGGCGCTGGTTCTGGTGAAATTCGGCTATGTCACATTCGAGCTTGTTTTTGTGGCGGTACTTATTTTTCTGGAGCTTTTTTACTATCGCTGGTGGTGCAGGCTGTTCTGCCCCACGGGAACTTTTTTGTCATTCTTCAGGATGAAGAGAGGAATGACCGTGCGCAAAGTGACTGCGGAATGCAGCAACTGTCTGACCTGTGTGCGCACATGCCCCATGATGATAAACCCCATGACGATGGGCGAGTCCGGTCACTGCAACAACTGCGGAGACTGTGTGGACGCCTGTCCGGACAACAGAAAAAAAGACACGCTGAAATTTACATTCAGATAATCATAGGCTATAATTGCCTATGAATAAAACAGATGCTGTAAAACAATTCGCGACCGGATTTTTTGGCTCTTCCGACCCTGACCTGATAAAAGTTCTGGAGAATCTCTGCCGCCACAGAACAGTGGACAAAAAGCAGATTCTCTTCATGGAGGGTCAGGACGGCACCACCGTATATTTTCTGGTGAAGGGAAGCATAAAACTGTTCCGCACCAATGACGAGGGCAGAGAGGCTGTAGTCCATTTCGTCCATTCCGGCGAAATCTTCGCCGAGATTCTCCTTCAGCTCGGGCTGAAATATCCCGTCACGTCCATGACTCTGGAGGAGTGCGAGATTCTGGAGCTGGACGCCATGCGTCTGGAAGAGATGATTCAGAGCGACCCGAAGGTGTCTATGAGGCTCATCGGAGCTCTGGCGAAAAGGATAAAATATTTTGTCGGTCTGATAGAGAGCCTCACTGTGAACGATGTGAAAGCCAGACTGTGCAACTGGATGATGAACCAGAAAAAAAAGGAGTCTTCCGTGGTTCGCCTGCCCGTGCCTAAGGGCGAGCTGGCGCTTCTTCTGGGAACCACCGCCGAGACTTTCTCCCGTGTTCTGAAAAAACTCGCCGATGACGGATATATCGAAGTTCAGGGGCGGGATATCAAAATACTAAAAAACCTGACAGATTAATTTTAGCGGAAAAAGTTCTTCCTGAACTTTTTCCGATACCGTTACGCTCAGAATAAATCCTCGCTCCACTTACGTTCCGTTCGTTCATACAAACAAGATTGTCTTCACTCACTCCACGGACTTCATCCATGATGTTTGATGAATAAAGTAGGGCGGCATTTTATATGCCGCCGGGTGTTCTTCGGCGGGGTGTAAAACCCCGCCCTACAGTTGTATTCGGAATATAAAGAAAGGGAAGAACAAGTCTTCCCTTTCAGTAGGTTGGGTGTATCTCTATCGGGTTGGGGAACCCAGAGATGCCAATAACAGGTGCGGAATCCGCTTAAAAAGATAAAACCCCGCAGCGCTCCGTTCTCTTGTATTTTTTAAAAGCAGATGAAGAACGGAACATTTATGATTGTGTTGGTCAATAGTCTATTCCTGCTGCCTGAACATGATCCGGGCTGAAAGCGTGACAGGGTGTCACACCGTAAACCATTCCGCATTCGCATTTTGCCTCGAATGTATCCATAACAAATTCCTTTCCGCAGTTAGTGCAGTGTATTGTCACAGGAGCGGGCATAGCGCCGCATGAAAATCCCATCATTCTGAGTTTGTCCACTACCTGCATACCTGACTGGAATGAACCGCTGCATCCTTCGTGCATGGTGTCCTCCTTTGTTGTTTTTTCATATAATATGCAGAAAAAGTGAAAAAAAATTGATATCAGTCAAAAATGAGCGAAAAAATAGTCCAGAACCAGATCAGCCCTGTGATGATGAAGCTGACAAACACCAGGGCGCTTCCGGCGTCTTTTGCCGCCTTCGCCTTGGGGTCATATTTCATGGTGACTAGATCCACCGTCCGTTCGATTGCGCTGTTGGCGAGCTCCGCCGCCAGAGGAATCAGCATGGATGTGGACAGGATGCCTTTGTAAAGGAAAGGAACGGGCGAAAACCCGATGCAGACGAGAAGAACCAGAAATATATAAACCTCTATGCGAAACGAGCTCTCATTGCGGAAAACCTCAAGGAGCCCGTGTAACGCATAGGAAAAATTCTTTAAAATGTGAAACTTATGTTTATTCAGCATCATGTCCGATTATATCAGCATAATGTCAATAAGTTGATAAGTTTATCTCAGAAATTATTTATTCAGCCTGTCCACGTTGATGAAGGGCATAGCGCCGCCTGTGTATTGGGGCAGGTGACCGTCCCACTTCTCTATGGCTTTTGACTGCATCTCGATTTCACGCAGACGGATCAGCTCGGTGGTTACGTTGGTTTTCTGAAGTCTCAGAGACTCCGCTTCCGCCTGTGCCTGAGCTATTTTCTGTTCGGCTTCAATTTTTATTCTTTCGAGGTCGCGCTGAGCCTTGATGGCGAGCTGTTCAGCTGTCTGTTTCGCCTCGATGGCGTCTGTGAATACTTTTGAAAAGCTGAAATCAACGATGGAGAAATCGTCAACAATAATGCTGAAAGCCGCCAGACGCTCTTTCAGAAGCATTTTGATGTTGTTTTTCACGTCTTCCCTGCGGGTTATCAGCTCGCTCGCTGTATATTTCGCTGTGACCGCCTTCATAACTTCTCTGACAGAAGGGTCTATCACACGGGACTCGAAATCGAGACCGATGGTTTTGTAGAGCACGTCCACCTGTTCCGGATTGACGTGATAGTTCACCGCCATTGTGGCTGTTACGTCCTGAAGGTCTTTGGACGCTGCGCTGGTGTCTATCTGACCTTTTTTGATTTTGGTATCTATCAGGATAATTTTCTGAGCGAAGGGGATTTTGAATTTTAATCCTTCTCCCAGAACAACATCGCTCGGTTTTCCGAATGTCAGCAGAACTCCTCTGTAGCCCGCCGGAATGATTTTGTAGGAGGCGAAAGCGCCCATAGCCACTATCAGCGCTATGATGAAAAAAGATGATCCGAGAAACGCCAGCCTCTGCGAATTCTTATAGTTGTTGTTTTCTGCCATGATACCTTCCTTAGTTTTTTTACATAATAGACTATACCGCCAGAGCCGCAACAAAAATCAGAATAATCCGTCCAGTCCCAGAGTCCGGGTGAAGTTCCAGAGGTTCATGAAGAAGGCGTCAAACCTGCTCCACTCCGCCTGTTTCTCCTCTCTTTGCCAGAAATAGAGGTCACTGACCGGGTACAGATATCCGAACGAATATGATGTGTGGGTGTCGGTGTTCCTAGCTATGAGGGAGATAGGGTACCGATAGTTCATTTCCTGTTTTCTGACTATCTTTTCCGCCTCCTGTCTGGTCTCTTTCGCCAGGGCGAGCTGGCATTTGAAATAATACTCGGAGGAATCTTTCAGGTGGATATTCCGGTAGGCTCCCGCCAGAAGGGTGTAGTGTCTGTGTTTCGCCCGCAGAGCGGTGACACGCATGGCGTTTATTATTTCATATCTGAGTGTGTCTTTCAGAAATATCTTATCCGGCGGCGTCAGTCTCTCTATTTCATCAGTGACCGCATCCAGCCGGGTATAGAACTCCATCAGCTCTCCCGCCTTCTCCTTCATCCTCTGCCTGTGGGCATTGCCCAGAAAAGGGATCGCCGCCTTAGTAACGGAAAAACCGTCATCCGGCTGAAAGCTCCGGTTGAAGGGCCAAGGGAGCTCCTCAAAAGGCGTCCTCGCCGCCAGAAGAGGTATCAGGTTCATATCTTTCATGTATTTCTGCTGAATCAGAAAAGCCTTGTGCCACAGAGCCTTTGATTCTTTCCCGAACAGCTCTGTCAGGACAAAGTCCTCCCCGTTCTCAATTTCTTTTCCGTTGTCGGAATATTTCCAGCTCCATTTGGCTATGCTGTAATCGGTTATCCAATATCCCCACTCCCACCCGGAGGTGAATGTGACGTGACCGTCTATGCGCTCCGGTTTCAGCAGGCGGATGTCGTCATATCTGCTGGTGAGATACGGCAGGAGAAACAGCGGTACGGATGTGTCGAACGTGACCCAGTAGGATGATTCCGGCCAGTACCATGTCTCTCTTTTGCGTTTCTCTTCTCTCAGTTTTTCCAGCATGAACTTTATGTTGGAATTGCCGTATACCGGAGCCTGTTCCTCATCCAGCGAGTAGAACATCACAGAGTGGATGAGTATCCCGGTATAGTCCGGAATCCCTGACGGCTTTCTCTTTATGACGTGGGTGTTTTCGAACACCTGCGTATGGTATTTGTCGTGGAGCACGCTCATCAGATAGTTTTTGCTCTCCGGCAGAATCCGGGCGAGGTCGGGCAGATATTCGCCCATGGTGAAGTCGATGCAGACATAGTCGAAAGGCACCCGCATCAGCCATGCGCAGTTGTCGTCTATCTGGTCTTTATAAGACCGGATGTTCAGCAGATTTATCATCTGAAAAGCCTTCTGCTGGAGGGTGGACAGGCTGACAACCGCCCCCGCCTGAATCCCTCTCTGTCTGGCGTAATTCACATATTCTGAGGCGTACTGCGTCCATGTCTCCCTGTCCGCCGTGCGCAGAACCCAGAACTGAAACCTGTTCTGACCGTTTCTCACCAGCCAGTCGATATATTCCTTCACCTCCTGCATGCCGAAAGGCACATGGGGGTTGAAGAGCGGCTCTGTGAGCTCTATGGGGTGCATGGTGTGCAGGTGGAATCCTCTGGCGTTAAAGACTGGTTCACCTGTGAATGTAAAATTTTTTTCGAGAAACCAGTTTTCGTATATGGGTACATAAGTGTTTTTCGGGTGATAGAAGCGGAAGCCCAGCTTTTCTGATAAAAGAGCGTAAAGACCGTAAGTGATTCCCTGTGGAGTGGGGGAGGAGACAACAAGCCTTACGCCCTCTTTCGAGGGCGCTGAGCTTATTGAGTAAAATTCTAAAGGAGGTTTGTGAAGCAAAGTATCGTTATCAGCTGTTAGGGTCAGCTGTATGTTCACGTTTCCGTGACCGGCGTTGGTTGTCACGACCCATAAAGGAAATGATTGTGTGAGCAAGTCCTTTACATCCGCCAGTGTTATACTGACAGACGTACTGGGCAGAAGTTCGTTATCCACGGAAAAATTTATTATTTTTTTTTCCGAACAGACTCCGTTATCTGATAAAAACAGCATAAATATAATTAAAATCAAATATTTAGCTAATAAAGATTTTTTCAGCATAGAAGGCATTATGCCGGAAGACGGTCAGGAATCTGTCATGAAATATTATGGCAGTTTACAAATATGTTACAGTTTTCTGCACTTTTTATTTCCGAAATCCCGTGCTAAATCGGACAAAATTACTATTTTAATTATCAGACATGAAACTATAAGGCTTAAAAGGGTAATAAAATGAAAAAATACGATATAATCTGCATCGGCACAGGCGGAGCAGGCAACACAGCCTCCGCCAAGCTGGCGAAAGAGGGCAAAAAAGTTCTGATATGCGACTATGCCCCTTTCGGCGGAACATGCGCCATATCCGGGTGTGATCCGAAGAAAATAATGATAACAGCGGCGGAATTTTCAGATTTTGCCAGACGGCTGCTGAAAAATAACGTCATCGGCGAAAAGCCCGTGCTTAGCTGGGCGGACATGATGGCGCATAAAAGAAGGTTTACAGAGGGGCATCCGGCTCATCTGACTCATAAATATGATAAACTGGGCATAGACTATGTTTACGGGCGGGCGGAGTTCACCGGAGAACACACGCTGAAGATCGGAGCTGAAGAATATGAATTCGGAAAATGCCTGATCGGTACGGGGTCTCGTCCTTTTCCTCTTCCTTTTGAGGGTGCTGAATATGTGGCTGATAACTCGGTCTTTCTGGATATGGATGAACTGCCGGACAGTCTGCTTTTCATCGGCGGCGGATATATCTCTGTGGAGTTCGCCAACATCGCTTCAGCTTTCGGGGCTCACTGCACAATAGTGCAGGCGGACGACAGGCTTGTCCCCGCTTTCGACAAAGATATCGCTGATGTGATGACAGAATCGCTTAAATCAAAGGGCATGGAGATCATCTGCGGAGCCAAAGTGAAAAAGATAGAGAAAACGCCGGAAGGTTACAATGTCTGTCTGGCAACGGCGGAGGGTGAGAGAACCATATGCGCCGGACTGCCTGTGCACGGAGCCGGACGAGTGGCGAATCTGGAAGGGCTGAACCCGGAGAAGGGCAATGTCAGCGTATCCAGACGTGGGGTAGAGGTTAATAAATATATGCAGAGCGTATCGAACCCGGATGTTTTCGCCGCCGGAGACTGCGCCGACACAGGCGGATATATGCTCTCTCCCGTGGCTTTCATGGAGGGCTATGCGGCAGCGGTGAATATGATGGGCGAAAACGTGATGACGCCCGACCACGCAGACAACGCCACCGTTATGTTTAATGTGCCGGCAGTCGCCGCTATCGGTCTCACAGAGACGCAGGCGAAAGAAGCCGGAATCGATTACAGCGTGAAATTTAAGCGCACAGAGAGCTGGTTTACCTCTTTCAGGGTTATGGAGGAGTTTTCCGCTTATAAAGTGCTGACAGATAAGAAAACAGGGCTGATAGTGGGAGCGCATCTGATCGGACCCCATGCGGAGGATGTGATAAATATTTTTGCTGTGGCTATGAAACAGAGGGTGAAGGCGGCTGATCTGAAAAAGATAGTCTATGCCTATCCCACAGCCAGCTCAGACATAATACATATGCTGTGACAGGCTGGTTGTCAGTCGGCGTCAGGCTCCTGCTCTTCCTCCTCTTCGGGGATGAAGACAGGTTTTTTGATGACGCTGATGTCCGCCACCTTGCCGTCAAATTCCGTGAGCAGGGTCTTCACAAGCGGGTCCTGCTCCGCTTCTTTCTTTATCTTGATATTGTGAAAGGTCTCTATGGATTCTTTTTTTTCAACTATGCTTTTTTTTTTAGAATCCGTTTCCAGGATCAGCTTTACTTCAGTGATGTTGGGAAATGCCGCCGAAACGACCGAATTAAGCTGGTTTATGTTGTTGTTGCGCAGAAAATATTCGTAATGAAATTTATGATCCGGCGAAAATCCCACGGTGAGCGCCGTTCCGGTCATCTGCACCACATAGCCGAAGCTGATGTTTGAGGCGAGCGATGGGAATTTGGCTTCTTCCAGAGCCTTCGCAATGGCGTTGAGCTGTATGTCCGCTCCGGAGAAAACCGGCTTGTCGGATGCTTCCGCATGGGGCTTCTGGATGAGGTGTTCCTGCTTCTGATACACAGGCTCCCTCTCCGTGGTCTGCTGAGGCGCTGACTGTCCCCCTGCCGGAGGAGTAACGGTGGACGGCTGTCCGGCTCCTGACGGCACCATGCCGGATGTGGATATCAGAGACGACAGGCTCGCTGCCTTATACATCCCGAATTCGAACACATACTGTTCGAAGCTGAAAAACTTTATATCGTTGAGCAGTTTCTGAAATACCTGAAACAGGGCATAGAGTTTCTGCTCACCCGTCTTCTGTGCGAGCTGTCCATAGAACTCGTTCTCTTTGGATGTCAGTTCCTTGTTCTCTTTCTTCGTGATGACACGCATCAGCAGGTTTCTGGTGTGCTCTATCAGGGTCTCCACGGCGAACGTGTGGTTGATTCCCTTCGCTCCCAGCTCCTGACAGAGATCCGCCAGCGCCTGCGTGTCTTCCGACACAACGGCGGAGAAGATGCTGTTTATGATGCTTTTGTCGGAATATCCCAGCAGAAAAGACGTGTTCTGTTCGTCCAGACTGCCTCCGGTGAAGGCGATGATCTGATCCAGCAGAGAGAGTGAGTCTCTCATGCAGCCGTCAGAGTTGCGCACCACCAGACTCAGGGCGTCCGGCTCATATTTAACTCCCTCGTGATCCAGAGCGGATGAAAGGGTGTTATACATGACATCGAATGGAAT
This sequence comes from Deferribacterales bacterium, assembly GCA_050251875.1. Taxonomy (GTDB): domain Bacteria; phylum Chrysiogenota; class Deferribacteres; order Deferribacterales; family Geovibrionaceae; genus Seleniivibrio. The sequence continues at coordinate 168,271 of JBFWMA010000001.1, forward strand.
TTTATTAAAATCGTATTTCTGACAGCGGGATATGATGGTGGCAGGAATACGGTGCGGGTCTGTGGTGGCGAGGATGAATATTACATATTCGGGCGGTTCCTCGAGAGTTTTCAGCAGAGCGTTGAAGGCGTGCTCGGTGAGCATGTGTACCTCGTCTATGATATAGACTTTGTACTTGCACTTCATGGGTAGAAAGCGAACGGCTTCACGCAGTTCTCTTATCTCGTCAATACCTCTGTTGGATGCGCCGTCTATCTCGGCAACGTCCATGGATGTCCCCGTGGTGATCTCAACGCAGTTTTCGCATTTTCCGCAGGGGTTGCATCCGTCCGGTTCCAGACAGTTGACAGCTTTTGCCAGAATACGGGCGGCGCTGGTTTTTCCCACGCCTCTGGGTCCTGTGAACAGGTAGGCATGGACTATGCGCCCCATCTCTATGGAGTTTTTCAGGGTAGTCACGACAAATTCCTGTCCTGACAGTTCGTCAAAATTCTGGGGTCTGAGTTTTCTGGCTAGTGCTACATATGACATATAAAGAAGTTAATGGATGTGCCTTTGACAGTCAAGCGAATAAATGGGGTAATAAATTCAGTTAAGCATTAACGTCATCGCGAGGAGCTTTAGCGACGTGGCGATCTCAAACGGTGAGATTACTTCGTCATGTTATTCCTCGTAATGACAAAAAAAAGCGGGGCTTTTAGCCCCGCCGTGTTGTTATTCCTGATATCCCAGTCTCTTTGAAATCTCTCTGGCGTATTTCTTCGCTATGGGCAGAATCTCTTTGTGCATCCTCGCCTCTGTCATGCGGCATGCGGGACCTGTAACGGAAAGAGCCGCCACGGGGACACCCAGATAGTCCTTCACGGGTACGGCTATACAGCGCACACGGTTTTCGAACTCTTCGTTGTCCAGAGCGAAGTTGTCCACAGCGACCTGCTTCAGTTCTTTTTTCAGAACGGGCAGTGATGTGATGGTGGTGTCGGTATATCTTTTGAGCCTGGCGCCCATGTAGATTTTATTGATCTCTTCCTCGGATGAGAAAGCGAGCTGAACCTTGCCGATGGCTGTGCAGTATGCCGGAACATCTTTTCCCACACGGGAAACGACACGAACGGGAAGGTTGGTCTCGGCGATGTCCAGATATATTACGTTGCCCTCGCGCAGGATGCCGATGTAAACGGATTCGTTAACATCCGCCACGATCTTTTCCATAAAAGGTCTGGCGAGTTTTAAAATTCCGAGTTTGTTCACAAACTTTTGTCCAAGATTAAAAATGCCTATTCCCAGACGATAGTTTTCTGTATTGAGATTTTGTTCAATATAGCCTCTGGATGCCAGAGTAGCGAGCAGTCTGAACACGTTGTTTTTATGCAGACCCAGCGACTTACTCAGCTCGGTAACGCCGAATTCATCTTTATTCTCAGCGTTTCTGAAGACTTCGAAAAGCTGTAAAGCGTGGTAGACCGACTGAACAGGTTTTACATCCGGTTTGTAAGCCATAAATATATACTCCTTAACCTAATGATGGTTAATAAATTATAATATCGTTATAATTATGTGCGTATCTTAAAAAAGTAAACCACAGTTTTGTTAATTTAGAAAGAGAAATTTAACAATAATGAGTGAAATTATGCCAATAAAAGTAAATCTTGTATTAAGTGTTTATAACCTGATATAATCTGCCTTGCAAGGTGATATTGATATGAATGAAAAACTTCCTCTTTCAGTGGCTGTAATCTCTTTTAACGAAGAGCAAAACATCCGCCGCACTCTGGACGCTGTGGCGTCTTTCGCTTCCGAAATAATAGTGGTGGATTCCCATTCCACTGACGAAACGGTGAAAATAGCCGCCGGATGCGGAGCGAAAGTTTATGATGAGGACTGGAAAGGACACATAGGACAGAAGAATTCCGCCATAGAGAAGTGTTCTCAGGAGTGGATACTGGCTCTGGACTGTGACGAGGTGGTGGACGGTGAACTCGCCCAAGATATTATAAACGCTGTAAAAAGCGGCGAATGTGACGGATATGAGGTTAACCGCCGTACCTTTTATATGGGTAAATTTCTGAAATATTCATGGCAGCCCGACTGGAAGCTGAGACTGGTGAAGAGATCCGCTCTGCCGAAATGGGCTGGGTACGACCCTCATGACGTGCTGAAAATAAACGGAAAAACATCCAAACTGAGAAGCGGTTATCTGCTTCACTATTCATACAGGGATATTTATGATCACTATCAGCGTCTGGTGAAATATTCGAAAATAGCGGCTCAGTCATATTATGACAATGGGCGCAGATTCAGCTATTTCGCTATTATCACCAAGCCTTTATTCGCCTTTGTTAAAAAATATGTCATAAAGCTGGGGTTCATGGACGGCTTCGCCGGATTCGCCGTGGCTGTCAGCTCATATATATATGTGTATTTAAAATACCTTTTTTTAAAAGAGATACAGGACGGAAAACGCAACAATGGCTAAGATAATATCCATCGGAAACATATCGCTGGGGGGCACAGGCAAAACGCCTTTCGCCATCATGACCGCTCAGCATTTTATAGATCAGGGGAAAAAAGTCTGTGTGCTCTCCAGAGGATACAGAGGGCGCATCGGGTATGACACCGCTGTAATCAGCGATGGCGAAAATATTCTGATAGGTCCCGACATGGCGGCGGACGAGCCCTATATGATAGCGGTGAACTGCCCCAAAGCGATAGTCATCACCGGAAAGGAGCGCAATGATTCCTTTGAATACGCCGAGCGTGAGTTCAAACCGGATATATATATTCTGGATGACGGTTTTCAGCACAAAAGAATGAAGCGTGACATAGATATATGTCTGCTGGATCATAAAAGACCCGTTTCCACCGGATGGATGTTTCCCTTCGGATATCTGCGTGAGCCTGCGAGCGCCATAGAGCGTGCGGACATTGTGATATTCACCAGGGCGGAAGATGCTTCTGTTCCGGAAAAGACAGCGAAATATGTTAAGGATAAGCCCGTTTTCTTCAGCGATGTGAAATTCGCCGGATTTTATAACGATCAGGGAAAACTGGACATAGAATATCAGGGTAAAACAGCCTATGCCTTTTGCGGCATAGCCGCTCCGTATAAATTTTTCTCTTTTCTCGCCAAGCTGGGGATAAATCTGGTGCGCAGAAAGATATTCGGCGACCACCACAAATATCTCGACCGTGAGGGATACAGCATCATGAAAAAAGCGTCTGAGATGGAGGCCGATATGGTCATCACCACAGAGAAGGACTATGTGAAGCTGACTCCGGACATGAAAGAGGATATGGTTTATGCCAAGATCGAGATAGACCTGAAAGACAGAGAGAGATTTTTTCAGATACTGGATATGCGCAGCGGGGCGTAAGCCGCCGTTTTGCGATCTAAAAAGTAGGGCGGTATTTTATATGCCGCCGAGATTGTCGCCGATAGACAGATCATCCGGACTCAGCCCTTCTGTTTCCGACAGCATGATGGTTCCGCTGCCGCACGCCACCTCTATGAGCTTGTCATAGATATCTATCACCGTTCCCGGCTCGCCGTAATCGCCCTGCCATTTTTCCGTGGATGCCTTCCATACGGTCACCTTTTGCCCGTTCAGCATGAAATAAGCCCCGAAAAAAGGACGGCTGTAAGCCCGGATGTGGTTATAAAGGCTGAAAGCGTCACGGGTGAAATCTATCAGAGCGTCTCTGGTGCGCTTTCTTTGCAGATAGACGGCGCTGTCCGGATCCTGCTGTTTCCGTCCGAAACCGTCAATGCCTCTGCGGCTGAGCTCCTGAATGAACCCGGCGCAGACGGGAATATATTTTTCATAAAAATCCATAGGATAGTCGTTGAAGTCGAGTCTGATTCTCTGCTGATGGAGTATGTCGCCTCCGTCTATCTGGTCGCCCATCAGATAGAATGTGGCTCCGCTGACGGCAACGCCCCGCTCGAACTGTTCGGTCACGGCGCTGTAGCCTCTGTATAGGGGCAGAAGAGACGGGTGGGCGTATACCACGGGATAATCAGCTCCGCTGAAAAAATCCTTCGTCCAGTCCACGCATACTGCGATGTTGCCCTTCATGATCTGTTCCAGCTCAGGGCATTTCTCGTGGCTGTTGGCGCTGATGAACGTGATGGGAAAATCGTTGGCGAACCTGCTGAAATCCTCCGCCAGGCCTGTTCTCTGAAAACCTCTGGAATATGTGATGACATGGGGACGCAGTGAGCCTGTCTTCAGCGTGTCCAGAAGCATGGCGCCTGTGACGTTGGCGGTGAAGAGGATTATCTCCATCACTTCTTCCGTCTGACGATGAAAAACAGTCCTATGACAACCACTATGAATGTGGCGATATAAATATATATGTAGGGGGGTTCTTTGTCGGATGTCATGCGCAGATATTCGCCGTCTTTCAGAACCACCACGCCCTGCATTATCCTGTCGTGGTAGAGTCCCTCCACCGATCTGACTTTTTCTCCGTCATTCATAACGAAGGTGTGCAGTTTTTTCCCCTGAGGGATGGTGCTGTCGTAAAAGGCTATATAATACGCCGCTCTGGTTCCGGCGGGCAGATTTTTTGTTCTGGGTTCAAAGACATATCCGTAAAGGGGCTCATCCAGCGAATAGGTGGTGTAGTAGCATCCTTCCTCGTTTGCGGCGTACCCGTTTTCCAGATCGGGGGTGATTCCGCAGATGGTTTCCTTCACCTTCATAAGAGACCCTTCGTATGTGATGTTGACGTCCAGAGTGGTCTCGGCAAAGGCGCAAACCGAAAAAATAAAAATCAGAAAAACCATAATTTTTTTCATGAATGCCTCCTTGCTGTTAAATAAAACGATGTGGCTGTTTCGATGATACCAAAAAAAACGCCTATGTACTACCAGAGCATAAGTTCACGAACCTTATTTGTCAATAGACCGCTGAAATGGTATTAAAATCAGTGCTTTTCGGTAGGGTTAAATATCCTTTTTTACTTGTGTAAAAAACGAACAAAATTCTAGACATGGATTTATAATTGTGTTATACGAAGATTGTATACAGTATACCATTGCCGTATAAGTGCATACTATTGCATAACGATAAATTTCCGTGGAGTGTGTAATGGCACAAGTTTGCTACGGGTACTATAAGGATACCATAATTGACAATCGTACCAAAGCTAAAGAGGAGTGGACTGAATCCCCTTTCCAAACTCCTGACGAGTACAGAGACAAACCCCTCAAGGTTCTGATTAACTGGGACGGCTTCCTCGTTTTTGATGACAGTGTTGATATTCTGGCCGCTCTTGCCAACTATATGCAGGAGATCAGCGGTCATGGATGCTGCGGAAGATGCTTCCCCGGACGCGTGGGAACCAGACTTCTGGCTGAGCAGCTGATGAAAATCCGCTCAGGAGCCTGCGAAGAGGCTGATATAGACAAGGCGATAGAGATAGCCGAATCTATTTTCACATCAGCCAAATGTACAGTCGCACCCACATCAACTGTCCCTGTAAGAGCTTTTCTTAAAAATTTCAGAGATCAGATCAAAAAAGAAGTAAAAAAAGAGAGCATGGAATTCTTCAGACATGTCACAGCGCCCTGCACAGCGGGATGCCCTGCCAATGTTCAGATTCCTGAGTTCATAGAAGAGATCAAAGACCACAGATATCTTGACGCTCTTGCCACCATCCGCGAGACAATGCCCCTTCCCGGCGTGTGCGGACGTGTGTGCCCCCACCCCTGCGAGGCGAACTGCCGCAGAGGTCTGGTGGACGAAGACCCGGTGAGCATCATGGTTCTGAAACGTACTCCCTGGGACTATGAATACTATAACAATAAAGATCCCAAGCTCCCCGCCAAAGCCCCCGAAAAGGGTAAAAAGGTAGGTATAGTCGGCGCCGGACCCGCAGGTCTGACAGCGGCATACTATCTGGCTCTGATGGGATACAGCGTAAAAATATACGAATGGCAGCCCGAACCCGGCGGTATGGTAGCTATGGGTATTCCGGACTACAGACAGCCCCGCCACCTTCTCCGCAGAGAAGTGGAGATCATCCAGTCTCTCGGCGTGGAGATCGAATACGGCAAAAAACTGGGCGATGAAAAAGACGACATCACTCTCGACTATATGAAAAAGAATTATGACGCTGTTCTCGTCACCATCGGCGCATGGAAATCAAGAGACATGGGTATCGAAGGTGAAAAGGACGGACATGAAGGCGTATTTGCCAGCGGTATCGGCTTCCTTCTGGAGCAGGCACACGGTAAAGACACCGGAGTTAAAGGCAAAAAAGTAGTTGTAGTGGGCGGCGGTAACACCGCTATCGACTGCGTGCGTGTCTCTCTCAGAGAGGGCGCTTCCGATGTAAACCTCGTTTACAGACGTTCACGCAAAGAGATGCCCGCTGAGGACTATGAGATCGAGGACGCCATCGAAGAGGGAATCAACTTCCACTTCCTCTGGAACCCCACAAAAGTTGTCGCCGAAAACGGCAAAGTTGTCGGCGTTGAAGTTGTGGAGATGGTTCTGGGCGAGCCCGATGAATCAGGACGTAGAAAACCCGAGCCGAAACCCGGCTCTGAAAAAGTAATTCCCTGCGATGTGATCATCCCCGCTATCGGTCAGTTCACAGACCTCACTTTCCTCACAGAGAAAGACGGTCTGGCTGTTACCAAGTGGAACACATTCAAGGTCAGAGACGATCTCTATGACACAACAGATCCTAAGGTATTCTCCGCGGGCGACTGCGAGTGGGGTCCCATGACTGTTGTGAAGGCTATCGGCGCTGCCCGCTGGGCCGCTCTCATGATAGACCGCTATCTGGAGGACGGCGCTCCCTACCTCACAGAGGAGGAGACTCTCCAGCTCTCTCTTTATAAAAACAAAGTCTTCGACAAAACCGAAAAGGTCTGCGAAATGGAGACAAAATCCATTCACAGAGTGCACCAGCACAAGATGACCGGAAAAGAGAGAAAGGACAACTACCAGGAGGTAGAGAAACCCTTTACCTTACAGCAGGCTTATGACGAGGCAACCAGATGCTTACGCTGTGTGCGTATGGCTATGGTCGGTCTGGGAACGAAATAAGGCGGAGCGGACAAGATGGCTGAAATAATTATAAATAAACAATCCTACTCTTTTACAGAGGGAGAAAGCATACTGGATGTAGCGACCAGAAACGGTATCAAGATACCCACTCTGTGCTACCTGAAAGACATCACCCCCACCGGCGCGTGCAGACTCTGCCTTGTAGAGGTTGACGGCGCTGACAGACTTCAGGCCGCCTGCGTCACATATGCGAAAGACGGCATGACTATCGACACAGAGAATGAAAAAGTCTGGGAAAACAGAAAACGCATGCTGGACTTCATCCTCATCAAACACCCCCTGGACTGCCCCGTCTGCGACAAAGCGGGCGAATGTGAGCTCCAGAACACAGCATACGAATTCGGTATGATGGACGAGATAGTCGTATCTGACAAACCGAAAGACCCGGTCGTTAAATGGAACAAAATAGTATATAACCAGAACCTCTGCGTTCTCTGCGAAAAGTGTATGAAATCCTGCCACGAGATGACAGGATGCTCAGCCCTTACAATGGAGGACAGAGGATTCTTTAACCACGTTGTACCCTCAAAAGGCGACACTCTTCAGTGCGACTTCTGCGGTACATGTATCGACAGATGTCCCGTGGGCGCTCTTCTGGACGCTCAGTTTCATCACGCAGCCCGTGTATGGGATCTGGAAAATGTCGTTACCTCTTCCGTCTTCTCTCCCTGCGGCGAGCAGGTTGAATACGGCGTGAAAGACGGCGGCATCCTCAGAGCCACTGCGGTGGGCAACGGTCAGATATCAGCTCAGGACAGATTCGCTTTCAAATATCTGGACTCAGCCGACAGAGCCCTGAACCCCATGGTGAACGGAAACGAAACCAACTGGGACGAGGCGACTGCCTATCTGAAAGGTAAAATAGCAGGACTCAGAGGCGATGAGGTGGCTCTTGTAACATCTGCCACACTCACCAACGAGGCTTACGCCGCATATAAAAGACTTATGCAGTCCATCGGCTCCAAAAACTATGTGAGCTGCACAGATTTCCGCATGGGCGATTTCTATGACAAATACGCCGCCAAGTTCGACACTATGGAGAACATCGGCACACTGAACGATGTATGCGACAGCGACATGATATTCGTTATCGGCGCTGATTTCCGCAGAGAAGCAGTGGGCGTGAAACACAAAGTCATGAACGCTGTCATCCACAATGACGCGAAAGTTTTCGTGGCAGGCGTCAGATCATACGAATATGAAACTTTCATCACAAAATCATACATGGCTGACTACGGCGATTTCGCCACAGCTCTGGAAGAGATGAAAAAAGACGCTCCCGCTCCGAAAGCATCTGACAACCCCAATGTTATCGAAGTGTCTAACGACGCTCTGAAATACATCCCCGCTCAGCTGAAAGACGCTAAAAAAGTTTCCGTTATCATAGGCGCTGAATATCTTCAGTCAGGCACACCCGCCGAAGCTGTTCTGTCATTCTGCGACTTTATCGGTCAGGAAAAACTGAAATCAGTTATAGTTCTGAACGATCAGGTAAACTACATGGGTACAATCCTTTCAGGATTCGTTCGCAACGGATACACAGCTCAGAAGCTGATGGAAGATCTGAACGGCGGCAAGATAAAACTTCTTATCAATGCCGGATTCAACGCTCCCACAACATGCGAGCCCGCTATCGCTATGCAGGAGGCTTTCAAAAAAGCAGGAACATACATCGCTGTGGACCTGTTCAAGAAACCCGCCACAGTTATGCTGGGTGTTAAAGACAGCCTGGAAACAGTGGGCACATTCACAACACTGGACGGCAGACTTGTCCCCGTCAATCGTGTGGCAGCCGCGAAAGGCACACAGAAGACACACGTTCAGACAGCCGCTTATCTGGGTGAGATCATGGGCGCTCCCGTTTGCGAGTGCGCTTATGAGACATTCAAAAAAGACGTGGCTCCCGTTTACGGCGCTCAGGACATGGATATGTCTGAAGTGGACGGACGCATAGCAAAAGTGAAAACCAACAAATTCGACAAAACAGAATACACCTATAAGAAAGCTGATGAGAAGGTATGCACTCTGGCGCTTAACCCCAGATATCACACCAACATCATCACCGCAAAATCATATCTCCCCGCCACTGAAGAGCACAGGGAATATCACTTCCCCATGGTGTCTGAGGAACTGGCAGGAGAAGGCACAGGAAAAGAAGCTACAGCGGGAATCGCTAAAGGCGTTATCCTGACAACTAAAAAGTTCTGATGTATTTTCCCCTCTTTCGTAAAGAGGGGCAGGGGAGATTTCTTTAAGAAATCCCTCCAAACCTCCCTTTGAGAAGGGAGGCTTAGCAAGAATTAAAAGCCGGTTTCCAAACCGGCTTTTTTTTTGTATAATGTATTCATGGTGAAGAAAGCATGAATAAATCATTAAGCGTGTTGGCTCTGCTGCTTGCGGCATTTATTATTTTTCTGATTGTCGATTCACAGCTCAAAGAACCTATCATTATCAATAAACTCATAAAAACCATATATCCAGACTGGAACCCCCAGAGAAAGAAGGGTGAGGCGGATAAAACTCAGCCGGCGGATATTGTCGCTGAAAACACCGCTCCGCAGGCGCCTGTGGATGTGGCTCCGGCTGAGATTCCTGTGACCGGAGGCAGAACGCCTCTGATGGACGCCGTGCTGAAGGCGAAGGATGATGATATCAGGAAGCTGGTTTTCTCCGGCGAGGATATAAACAAACAGGACGGCATGGGCAACACCGCCGTCAATCTTGCCGTTTTTCTGGGGCGGGAGGACGCTGTGAACACTCTGCTGGTAAACGGCGCTAACCCGAACATACCCGATTCAGACGGCATGACCCCCACCGCCAAAGCGTCCAGGATGAAACAGTATAAGATAGCTAAAATGCTTCTGGAAAGAGGCGCAAACCCTAATCTGAAAAACAACGAAGGACAGACTCCGCTGATGCTGGCGGCTAAATATGGATATGAGGATGTCACCGATCTGCTGATAAAATACAGCGCCAAGGTGAATGAAAAGGATAATCTGGGACGGACAGCTCTGATAGAGGCGGCTTCCAACGGATATACCCGTGTGGTTGTGGCGCTTCTGAGCATGGGAGCGGATAAGAATGTCCGTGATAATCAGGGGCAGACAGCGCAGGACTATGCTTTTCGTTTCGGACATGAGGACATCGCCGTCCTGCTTCAGGATGACGCCGCCTCAACTGGAACAGTGGTGGGCGAGCCTGTGGAGCCTCAGCAGAATGTGACCCCGAACGGAGCGGTTATCCCTCCGGCGCCCCAACCCGACAGACCTCCCGTCAGCAACCTTCAGTAGACCTGACGTACCACCAGATAAACAGCGGTGAGTCCGGCGGATATTTTTGCGAATGTTCCGAAAAATCTTCCGAAAAGAACTCCCTTCGCCTTGTCCTGAGCTCTGGCGAATGATGTGCCTCTGGCTGTCTCATATATCAGCGGAGCCAGATAAGCTCCGGCGAAAGTTCCTATGAGAGCGCCCAGACCGAAGAACATGGGAGACATCAGCACACCCAGAACAAAAGCCCCGAACACAGACACCCAGAAGGTTTTGTTGTCCACTCCGAACCGCCTGCCGATGGCGTACGCCGCATAAAATTCTATCGCCTCTCCCAGAACTATCAGCAGAATCACCCAGATGAGCGGTTTCAGCGCCAGATAGCCCAGAAAATACATGATGACGGGGAACAGAGCGGAGATGATGCCTCCGGGAAGACCGACAACATTCAGCAGAACGGAAACAGACTGTAGAATGATGAGTAAAATTTTGATAAAATCCATACGCTATCTTACATAAAAAAAGCGGACTAATAAAGGAATGACTGTGCTTGACAAAGGTTTTTTTCACACAGACGCCTGCGGGCTGGCTGTGGCGCTTATCGGAAA
>JBFWMA010000001.1:179329-184075 GCA_050251875.1 Deferribacterales bacterium
GGTCAAAGACAGACCGATATGATATAATAGACTATGAAAAGATTATATAAAAGGTTCATACGGCTGATAAACCCCGATATGCAGAGAGCAGGCGAGCTCTATGAGAGGGGCAGATACGCTCAGGCGGCAAAGATTCTGAAAAGATTCGGAAATGACGCCAACGCCTGCTTCACCCTGGCGACTATGTATGAACAGGGGCAGGGCGTTCCGAAAAACGTGAAGGCGGCTGTGAACCTGTATTTTCTGAGCGCAAAGCTGGGATCGCCCCACGCCATGATGGTTCTGGGAAACTATATGAAGCACGGCATATACATGGAGAGACGGCAGAAGGGCGCTTTTCTGATGTATAAGGCGGCGGCGGACGCCGGGCTTGCGGAGGCTCAGTTTAAAACAGGGCTGTTCTATCTGTTCGGTCACGCCGGAGAGAAGGATGTGGACAGCGCTTTTTATTATTTCGAAAAAGCGGCGAAGCAGGGACATCCAGCCGCCCAGAACAGGCTGGGTCTGCTGTATGCCGGAGGCAGAGGAACGCTGAGAAGCTATGAGGAAGCGGTGAAATGGTACACTCTGGCGGCGGAGCAGGGGCACGGCGAGGCGATGTATAACCTCGGATACATGCACAGCATGGGCAAAGGAACCAAAATGGACAACAAACAGGCTCTTATGTGGTTCCGCAAAGCGGCTAAGGCATACGGCGTCTGAAATAAATCAGTTGAAAAAACACTCAGGCTTATGTAACTATTGTCTATGAATAAAATCAAACGAATTTATCAGTATTTCAGACCGCACAGGGGCAAGATAATTCTGGCTCTGGTCGCTTCTGTCTTCGTCTCATCCACAGATGCGGCGGCGGCATATATCGTAAAACACGTTCTGGACGACATCTTCATAGCTAAGAATCACCTGATGCTTAAGCTGATTCCGCTCGCCATCATGGGGATATACACAGTGCGCTGTGTGTCCAGATTTCTTCAGATACATCTGATGCAGTATTCCGGTCAGATGGCTATCAAAAAAATCCGTGAAGAACTCTATAAAAAAATGATCTATCTGCCCATGAGCTATTACGACAGCAACGAAACGGGCGTAATGATGGCTAGAATAGTCAATGACGCCAATAATATGCAGAGCGCTATCCCCTCCGCTGTAAAAATATTCAAAGACATACTGACCGTGGTGTTTCTGATCGGCGTGGTTCTTTATCAGAATTTCAAGCTGGGGGCGATCATTTTCATCGCAGTTCCCTGCATGATTCTGCTCATCAGCAAATCGGGCAAAAAAATAAAGAAATACAGCAGAAAAGAACAGGAGAGAGTCGGTATAGTCGCCAGCACCCTTTCGGAGAGTTTTTCCGGGGTGAAGGTGGTGAAATCCTTCTCCGCTGAAGAGAAAGAGATTCAGAGATTTAACGAGAACAACGACAAAGAGATACACTACAAGCTGAAAAAACTGCTGATATCAGCCATCTCGTCACCGGCTATGGAGACCATCGCCGGGTTCGCCGTTGCGGGGATCATCCTTTACGGCGGTATGTCCGTTATCAACGGAGAGACCACTCCGGGTACTTTCTTTTCATTTGTGGCGGCCTTCGGTCTGATGATGGAGCCGTTCAAAAAGATCAATAACGAGAATTCCACCATACAGACAGCCTTCGCCGCTTCCGAGCGAATCTTCGAGCTGCTGGACGAGCATAACGAGATTCTCGACCATGACGGCACTCTGGACTGTGACGCCAGAGGCAAGGTGATAAAGCTGGAGAATATCTCCTTCAAATACAAAACATCCGATGAAAAAGTGATAGACAGCATGACTCTGGATGTGAAGCCCGGAATGTCCGTGGCGCTTGTCGGTTCCAGCGGGGCGGGCAAAAGCACCATAGCCGCTCTGATACCCAGATTTTATGACGTGACCGAAGGGCGCATAACCATAGACGGTACGGACATCAGGGATTTCAAGGTGGACTCACTGCGCAGAAACATCGGCATGGTGACGCAGGAACCTTTTCTGTTCAACGACACAGTGGCTAACAACATAGCATACGGCGTGAAAAACGCCGACATGGAGAGCATCAGAAAGGCCGCCGAATCGGCGTATGCCACACATTTCATAAACGAGCTTCCGGACGGGTTCAACACGATGATAGGCGAGCGGGGCGACAGACTGTCCGGCGGACAGAAACAGCGTCTTACCATCGCCAGAGCCCTGTTATATGATCCTCCTGTGCTGATTCTGGACGAGGCGACCAGCGCTCTGGACACCGAATCGGAGAGGATAGTGCAGAAGGCGCTGACCAACCTGATGAAGGGCAGAACCAGCTTTGTCATCGCCCACAGGCTGTCCACCATACTGAATGCCGACATGATAGTGGTGATGGACAAGGGAAAAATCGAATCCATCGGAAAACACGAGGAGCTTCTGGAACGCTCGGAGATATATTCCAATCTCTGCCGTCTTCAGTTCGGCGGGCATAACGCCGATTGACTTTAATAATACGTTATACTAGTATTGTCTTTAATAATTTCTGACAGTATCGTTGTCTTCAGGCGCGGGGTGATTTAAATGAGCTCATTCGCTTACGAAAACGGGAGCATGTCATGCGAAAAAGTTTCTCTGTCGCAGATCGCTTCCGAGGTAGGTACACCTTTTTATGTCTACAGCACGAGGAGCTTTACGGAGCAGTTCAGGGCATTTGACGATGCCTTCGAGGGTTCCGACAGGCTTGTCTGTTTCGCCGTGAAATCCTGTTCAAACATCGGAATACTGTCCCTGCTCGGCTCACTGGGAGCCGGAGCGGACATAGTTTCCGGCGGAGAGCTGTTCAGAGCCCTGAAAGCAGGTATCAGTCCTAAAAAAATAGTCTATGCCGGAGTGGGCAAAACCGAAGAAGAGATAGAATATGCCCTCAGATCAGGTATTCTGATGTTCAACGCTGAGTCCGAGCAGGAGCTGGAGCTCCTGAACAAAACAGCGCTGAGGCTGGGCGTGAAAGCCCCCGTGGCGATCAGGGTCAACCCGAATGTAGACCCCAAAACCCATCCATACATATCCACCGGACTGAAAAAGAACAAATTCGGAATCTCCGTGGAAACGGTGAAGAATGAATATAAAAGAGCGGGAGAGCTGAAAGGTCTCGATATCATAGGTGCTCACTGCCATATCGGGTCACAGCTCACAGACGTGAAACCCTTTGAGGATGCCGCCGCCATCATGGCGAATCTCATAACCGAGCTGAAAAAAGACGGCATCAATATAAAATATCTCGACATGGGCGGAGGACTCGGAATCAGCTATGACGGCGGAATCGCACCCTCCCATAAAGAATACGCTGACGCTGTTCAGCGTGGGCTGGGCGGTCTGAATGTGACGCTCATTTTCGAGCCGGGCAGAAACATTTCCGGAAACTCCGGAGCGCTGGTTACGAAAGTGCTCTATACGAAACAGACGGAAACCAAACATTTCAAAGTGGTAGACGCCGCCATGAACGATCTGGCAAGACCCAGTCTGTATGACGCTTATCACGCAATTCTCCCGGTGGAAGAGACTCAGGATACCGTCAGGGCGGATGTTGTGGGACCCATATGCGAAACGGGTGACTTTCTCGCCCGTGACAGAGACGTGGCGGATGTGCGGACTGGCGGGCTTTACGCTGTTATGAGCGCAGGGGCATACGGAATGAGCATGGCGTCCAACTATAATTCCAGACCAAGAGTGCCTGAAGTGCTTGTGGATAACGAAAATTATTATATAATAAGACGCAGGGAAACATACGAGGATCTGACAGGGTTCGAGGCTGTTCCCGCATTTCTTAAGAACAGGTAAAAGATGAGAAATATTCCCTTCTTTAAAATGACCGGATCAGGCAATGACTTCATCATAATCGACAACCGTGACAGAAAGATGGACGGTATCGACATAAAAGAATTCGTGGTGAAAACATGCGCCAGATGCGTCTCAGCCGGTGCTGACGGTCTCTTTCTGATAGAACCGCCGAAACAGGGCACTGATTTCTCATGGCAGTTTTACAATTCTGACGGATCAGTGGCGGAGATGTGCGGAAACGGCTCCAGATGCGCCGCCAGATTTGCCTATCTGAACGGTATCGCCGGAAAAACCATGAGTTTCGAGACTCTGGCGGGAATTATCGAGGCGGAGATTAAGGACGAGCCCAATGTGAAAGTGAGGCTCACACAGCCTCAGGATGTCAGGGAGTCCTATGAGATAGAGGTTTTCGGAGAAAAACTGGAGGCGAACAGCGCCAACACGGGCGTTCCCCACTGCGTTATATTTTCCGATGATATAGAAAATGTAGATATTATGAAATACGGCAGGGCTTTACGCTTCCACGAGCATTACGCTCCGAAAGGAACCAACGTGAACTTCTGCGGAGTTACCAATGACGGACTTCTCAGGGTGAGAACCTATGAGAGAGGGGTTGAAGGCGAAACTATGGCGTGCGGCACCGGATCGGTTGCTTGTTCCATATTCGCCGTATCTAAAGGACTCCTGAAGAGCCCGGTAACTGTGAAGACAACCAGCGGAATCCTGCTGAAAGTATATCTGGAAGACGGAAAGGTATATCTGGAAGGCGAGGCTAGAGTTGTCTACACAGGCGAAATGTCTGAAGAAGCGTTTAAATATTAAAAAAATAAAAAGTAATAAATCGGAGGAACCAATGTTTAAAGGAAGTTTAGTTGCCATAGCAACGCCTTTCAAAAACGACCAGATCGACGAGCAGGCTCTTAGAAA
>JBFWMA010000001.1:184175-186355 GCA_050251875.1 Deferribacterales bacterium
AAACTGCTTCCTCTTTTCAACGCTCTCTTTCTGGAGACCAACCCGATACCTGTGAAAAAAGGTCTGGAAATGATGGGGCTCATCGGTCCTGAGATCAGGCTTCCCCTTCTGCCCATGACACCCGCAGGCACAGAAAAACTGAAAGCGGTGATGCAGCAGGTCGGAATTATATGATAAGAATCGCTATGGTAGGCGCCGCCGGAAAAATGGGGCGCCGTATAATATCTCTGATACAGGATGATGACAGATGCGAGCTTTCGGGCGCTCTGGAACACTCCGCCTGTCCCTTTCTGGGGCATGACGCCGGAGAGGTTGCCGGATGCGGAAAACTCGGCGTGAAGATAACATCCGACATGAACGAGGCGCTGGGAAACTGTGACGTGTTTATAGATTTCACAGGGGCAGAACCCACCATGAAAAATCTGGAAGCCTACAGAAAGATCGGAAAGCCTATGGTTATAGGCAGCACTGGTCTGACTGCGGAACAGACAGAAAAGGTGAAGGATCTGGCTAAAGATATGCCCGTTCTCTTTTCTCCGAACATGAGTCTGGGGGTCAACCTCACTTTCAAAGTGCTGGAGATGGTTACCAAGGCTATCGGCGAGAGATACGACATTGAGATAGTGGAAGCCCACCACAGGCTGAAAAAAGACGCTCCCAGCGGCACAGCCATGAAGATGGGCGAAGTTATCGCAAACGTTCTGGGGCGTGATATCGAAAAAGACGGCGCTTTCTGCCGCCACGGTATCATCGGCGAGAGAACAGACAAAGAGATCGGCATGCAGACCCTCAGAGCTGGGGACATAGTGGGCGAACACACTGTGATGTTCTGCGGTCAGGGCGAGCGCATCGAGATCACTCACAGAGCGCACACCCGTGACACCTTCGCCAACGGAGCGATATCCGCCGCCGTATGGCTGGGCGGGAAGCCCACGGGCTTCTACAATATGTTCGATGTCTTAGGATTATAAAAGATTAAGGCGGGTTTCTGACCCGCCTTTTTTATTGGATACTGTCGAAAAACTTCAGAATTTCCTCATTCATCTCTTTATGAATCTTCACCCTGTCTATGCCTTCGTCATCCAGACAGATTATCGGGAATTTTTTGCGCCCGTATTCTGAGCAGGGGGCGATGAAGACCGGGTGATCCGCTCCCTCTATCACCTTTGTTACCGCCTGCGGAAAGAGTGACGCCACATATGCCGAATCGTACTCTCCGTATACGGTGTAGTCCTCTGACGCTGAGTAGATCATCAGCGGGATGGAGACATCCTTCGCCGATTCTCTGTCAAACAGAACCCCCAGGGCTGGAGCCATCATCACGGCGCCTTTCAGCATGTTTATCTTATGCAGGGGATATTTATCCCTGAGAGCTTTTATCTTCTTTTTGTTAGCCGCCCGGCACAGAAGCGGGGTGGGTTCGCCGGATGAGCATATCTTGTCCAGCCTGCCGAACATAGGCACAGCGCCGATGTTCATCAGGGTGGTGTAGCCTCCCATGGAGAATCCCGCCATGAATAGCCTGTCGAACGCCTTTCTGGGAAAGAGATTCTTCTGGATCAGATCGTTCAGCGCCTGAACGGTCACCGCCGGGCGCATGAACACGGGCATGTTTTTTGGATCAGCGGATTTGAGCCCCTCTGTATCCGGATAGGTGGGGGTGAGCACTGCGTAGCCGTTCCGCGCCAGATACTCCGCCGTGTCGTGCTGTCCGTACATGTTGCCGCCGAATCCGTGCGCCAGCACCACAACGCCTCTGATATCCTGAGATATTTGACCGTTTTCAGCGGCGTTTATCTCATATACAGCTTTAGGCATGGTTTTTGGCGCTGCCTCCGTGGGATACCAGAGAGCGCACCGGATGTTTGTTCCGTTATATTTCACGTCAAAATTAATAATGCCGGTGTTAAAGGAATAAACGTTGAGGGAAAATAACGAAAACAGCAGAATAAGTATATATTTCATATATTTACATCCTTATCTGTAAAATATATTTACATATTGAATCATTGCCGCTTTGTTATATGTTAACAGTTAAGAAGACAGAAAAAGTCCGAAAAACAAATCACTATAGCGGCAGACCAAAAGGTCTTTGACTGTCTTCAATATACACCCTAATGATCTGATTTGCTGTCTTAATTTGAAAGACATGGGAGGAAGCAAATGTGATTTACAGACAC
>JBFWMA010000001.1:186455-337576 GCA_050251875.1 Deferribacterales bacterium
TCCGGTCCTTCGAGGATATCCGGAAGATGTTTCAGTCTGGATTCCAGAAGCTGAAGCCCTTTTCTGAAATCTTTATTGCGGAGAGTCAGAAAAGCGAGGTCTACCTTCTCTCTGAAAAGATCCTGTTTGCCCGCTGTCAGTCTGCTCAGCATTCCGGCGGCGGTGTTGTATTCGCCCTGTTCGCTCATGCAGAAAGCGGCGCCTCTGAGTGCGTGGGGGTTGTCCGGGTCTATCGTCATGGCAGCCAGATAACATTCCAGAGCGTCCGCCAGCTCGTCCTGAGACTGGTAGAGCGACCCGGCGTTGAGTATGGCGTTCACGTTTTTCGGGTTGCACTGAAGAGCGTTGGAGAAGCACAGCTTCGCCTTGTCTATCTCGCCCGCGGCTTTATATATCAGCCCCAGATTGGAATGGGCATCTGTGTTGTCCGGTTTCAGCGTGAGCGAGGCTTTCAGGTGAAATTCCGCCTCGGTCATCATGTTGTTTCTTCTGTATATTTCGCCTATGTTGTTATGAAAGTCGTAGTTTTTCGGATCGAGCTCCAGAGCTTTTTTGATGAGATCCACAGCCTCGAACTGTGCTCCTTTGGCATATCTCACCATGCCCAGAAAGAACCATGCTTCGGCAGATGCGGGTTTTACAGACAAGACCGCTCTGTAGAGCGCTTCCGCCTGATCCAGATTGCCCTCTTTGTGGTATTGTTTGGCTACTTGAAATATTTGTTCAGGTGTGGCGTTCCGCATGCAAACCTCGTTGAAATTTTCTTGATAGTATCATTTTTAACATGATGATACAAATATAAAAAGTGTGAAAAATTCATTAAAAACTATCCGCAAAAAGCACAGAGCTCCTGACGGACGGCGTTTATGAATTTCGGCATATTATTTTTTACTTTTTCAGAGAGAGTCATATCCATCAGCACATTTTCGGTCTGTATGCCGAATAGAGTGATCTCCGGCGGACGGACGCCCATCAGCTCCGCTGTGGCGAGTATGTCTTTCATGCCCATCTGGTGCGCCGACAGCCTGTTTTCAAAAACAGGGTCAATGTCCTCGCCCTCCAGACGGATCACCGTTCCGGGCTCCAGCTGAAAATCAACGGCATCGGCTATTATCAGCCTGTCCGCCCATTCGATATATCCCAGAAGGTCGAGCCCCAGAGTTCCGCCGTCCATTATCATCAGTGTGTCGGAGTTAGGGAATTCCTTCATCAGCTCCTGCGCCGCCAGAACGCCTGCCCCGTCATCGTTCATAACCAGATTTCCTATGCCCAGCATTAAAAGTTTCATGTTCAGTTCCTTATAACCAGAGCGGATGCCACGGCGGCTATGCCTTCGCCCCTTCCGGTGAAGCCCATTTTTTCCGTGGTGGTCGCCTTGATGGTGATGTCTTCCGTATCCATGCCCAGAGTCTGTGCCAGAATCTCCCGCATGTTCTGAATATGGGGAGCCATCTTCGGCTTCTGCGCTATGATTTCGGCGTCTATGTTGGATATTTCATATCCGGCGGTTCTTATCATCTCCGCCGCTTTTTTCAGAAGTATTTTGGAGTCTATGTCTTTGTATGAATCATCGGTGTCCGGAAATATATTGCCGATATCTTTTCCCAGAGAGGGTCCGGCTATGGCGTCTACTATGGCGTGGATGAGAACATCGGCATCGCTGTGTCCGTCCAGTCCCAGATCATAGTCTATCTCCACACCGCCGATTATCAGCCGTCTGCCCCTTTTGAACCGATGGGCATCGAAGCCTATTCCTGTTTTTATCTTCATGCGTCTCTCCGTTCACATATCTTATACGGTCACGGGATAAAATTAAACCGATTTTTGTTGCTTTTCTGCATGTTGAAAGTAAGATTGTATAAATCAAACAAACTGGAAGGATTATGGAAATACCAATTTTAGCAGACATTACACTTATATTCGCCACCGCCGCTGTTTCACTGGCTATCTGTTCTAAGCTGAACGTGCCGGAGATTCTCGGCTATCTCATCACGGGGGTGCTTCTGGGCGCTCACGGTTTCCACGTTATACACGCCGTGCACGAGATGGAGATGATGGCGGAGATAGGCGTTGTTCTGCTTCTGTTTGCTGTCGGTCTGGAATTTTCTCTGTCCAGTCTGATATCGCTGAAGATTCCCGCTCTGGTGGGCGGAACGCTTCAGGCGGGTTTTACCATGATATTCGCAGGTGCCTGCGTTTACGGCATCACAGGGGGCAATATCGCTCTGGCTGTTACATCCGGTATGATGACGTCTCTTTCCAGCACGGCTATCGTTCTTAAGGTGCTGGCGGGCAGAGTGGAGACTGACAGCCCCCACGGGCGGATCAGCACAGCGGTGCTGGTGTTTCAGGACATCGCCGTTATCCCTATGATGCTGGCTATTCCGCTTCTCGCCGGAACCGGAGGCAATGTGGGGTCGGAGCTGGGATACACCGCTCTGAAGGCTGTTCTGATAGTGGCTGCCGTGTTTATAGGCGCAAGAACTCTGGTGCCGAAAATTCTCTTTTATGTCGCCGCTTCGAAAAACAGGGAGCTGTTTCTTCTGGTGGTGGTTCTGGCGGTGCTGGGTACTGCCTCACTGACTTATAAGGCGGGTCTGTCGCTGGCTCTGGGCGCATTCCTCGCCGGGATAATGGTGAGCGAGTCCGGATACGGACAGCAGGCGCTGAGCAACGTTGTTCCGTTCAAGGATATTTTTACAGGATTTTTCTTTGTCTCCATAGGCATGCTGATAGATTTCGATGTTTACGCCAACTATCCGGTTTTTATTCCTCTCGCCGCTCTGGCGGTTCTTTTCGGAAAGACTCTGCTGGCGGCGCTCAGTGTTGTTATTCTACGCTATCCTCTGAAAACGGCCATAATGACAGGTCTTGCTCTGGGGCAGGTGGGGGAGTTTTCCTTCATCATGGCAAAGACGGGAGTGGGCGCAAATGTTCTTACGCAGGAAGAGTATAAGCTGGCTGTTGCCGTGATTGTGCTCACGATGGCGGCGGCTCCTTATATGATAAAATACGCCTCGCAGATAGCCGGACTGGTGGAGAGAATCTCCATGCCGGAGAGTCTCGTTCAGGGGGCTCAGTTTGAGACCGCAGTCAGCGGAAAGGAATTCAGCGACCATATCATCATTGTCGGGTACGGTCTGGCGGGCAGACAGCTGGCGGCGGAGGCGAGAAAAGGCGGCATACAGTTCATCGCCATAGAGATGAACCCCATGACGGTGAAGCAGGAGACGCAGAAAGGCACGGATATTATATACGGAGACGCTTCGAACATAGAGGTTCTGCACCATGCGCATCTGCACACGGCGAGAGCCATAGCGGTTACCATCCCCGATCCGGTGGCGGTGAGAAAGATAGTGGAGACTGCCAGAATGGAGCATCCATACATTCACATAGTCGCCAGAACCAGATACGCTCTGGAGCTTCAGGCGCTGAAAAAACTCGGGGCTAACGTTGTGATAGCGGAAGAGGTGGAGTCAGCCGACAGACTGGTGAGAGAGGTGACCGGACGGTTCACGGAGTCGGGCACTGCCACGGAATGTCTGAATCTGCCTGGAGCTCAGACCAGATGGGTCACTGTGCCTGTGGGGTCGAAGGCGGCGGGAAGATCGCTCAGGAATCTGGATCTCAGATACAGATACGGCGTTACCGTGCTGGCTGTTAAAAGGGGCACAGGCGCAATGTCGAACCCCGGATGCGACTACACCATCATGGACAGAGACGAACTGCTGGCGGCAGGGACGGAAAAAGACCTCACACGTCTGGGCGTTCTGCTGCGTTCCGCCAAGAAACACGAGGAATAATCTCTGTTGCGTTTAGTTTAGCGTTATTTTAGAATGGGTTCAGAGGTAAAAAATGAAAATTATGCTGACAGGAACCGCCGGATTTATCGGCTTTCATACAGTTCAAAAACTTATAAATGACGGTCACGAGGTTGTCGGGCTCGACAGCATTAACGACTACTATGATGTTAAACTGAAACACAGAAGACTCGCTGTGACAGGAATAGACATCGGCGCCGTTGAATATAACAAACTTGTCAGCTCATCAAACATGAAGGGCTACCGGTTCATCAGGCTCAATCTCGAAGACAGGGAAAACCTGCACGCCCTGATGAAGTCAGAAAAATTCGACAAGGTATGCAATCTGGCGGCGCAGGCGGGCGTCAGATACAGCATAGACAATCCTTACGCATACATAGACGCCAACATTACCGGATTTATAAATATCATAGAGGGATGCAGACATTTCGGCGTTCAGCATCTGGTATATGCCTCCAGCTCGTCCGTATACGGCAGCAACACAGCCCAGCCGTTCTCCACGTCCGACAATGTGGATCACCCCATAAGCCTCTATGCCGCAACGAAAAAAGCGAACGAACTGATGGCGCATACCTACAGCCATCTCTACAATATACCCACCACCGGACTCAGATTCTTCACAGTTTACGGTCCCTGGGGCAGACCCGACATGGCGATGTTCAAATTCGCCGATCTCATGAGAAAAGGACAGCCCATAGACGTGTATAATTTCGGGAAGATGGAGAGGGATTTCACCTTCATAGAAGACATAGTGGAGGGTGTGTGCCGTGTGATATACGCCGGGCAGAAAGCGAACGCAAGCTGGGACAGCAACAACCCCGATCCCGGTTCGTCATCCGCTCCCTATAAGGTTTATAACATCGGAAACAACAAGCCTGTTCAGCTGATGTATATGATAGAAACGCTGGAAAAAGAGCTGGGCATATCAGCTCAGAAAAACCTGATGCCTCTTCAGGCGGGGGATGTTCCCAAAACATACGCCAATATAGACGATCTGGTGAGAGATCACGGATACAAGCCGGATACGTCCATCGAGGAGGGCATCCGCCGGTTTGTTAAATGGTATAAGGAATATCACGGCATCTGAGAACTGACGGTCTGCTGAAGATCCAGCAGAAAACGTCTGTCGTCCGAGTCCTCGTTCATAGCGAAAAATTTTCCGTACGCTCTCTGTATATCTGTCAGAGAGTCTATCAGCTCGTATTCCGCCTTTACCATCTCTTCCTTTGCGGTGTTCAGCGCAGAGACCGAGTTTATCATCACGGCTGATTTTATCTTTTTAAGCCTGTAGAGTCCCAGATTTTTTTCATATTTTTCTTCCGCCGCTTTTGCCGCCGCCTCTGCCGTGCTGTAGCCTGTTCCGGCATATCCGGCTGATATCACGGCGTTCTCCATCCGTGTCTTCACGGCGTCTTTCACCTCGGCTCTCTTGCCGAAGTATTGCAGAAGCTCGGTGTTTTTAGCGTAAATATCGGGTGAGCTCTTTTTACCGTCGAAGACGGGCATGGACAGCTTAAGGTTTACGCTCCAGTCATTTTTGCTGAGATCCGCTGAATATTCCGAGGAATCGGCGTCCTTGTCCAGATACTGGGTGTATTCTCCGGAGAAAGACACGTCCGGCAGGGAGAATTTTCTCTTTTCCGCCTGAATGTCCCGTCTGTTCAGCTTAATCAGCTCGTCCACCGCCTTCAGCTCGGCAGAGTCTTCCAGCGCCTTGTCGGTGAGGAATTTCAGAAGTTTTGCACGTTCTTCTCCGCCTGTCACTGTGGAGAAGATATTTTTCAGAGTCTCCAGCGTACTGTGTCCTGTCGTTTCGCTGTAATGTCTGAAAACGCATCCGGCAGAAATAGTGAGCCCCGTCATGGCGCTCAGTTTTTCCTGAGCGTTCTTCAAAGCCTCTTTGGAGGCGGACAACAGCTTTTCGGCTCGTTTGATTTCATCGGCGTACAGCTTCATGGATTTTTTAGGCGCTTTATTCTTTTTCAGAATATCTTTTATGGAATTAAGTCTTTTCAGGGAGTTTTCGGCTGTTTTTTCCATTGCGGCGTACAGCATGCGTGAGTAATACACGTCCGCCGTGTCTTTTATCACGTCCAGCCTCACGGATTCCGCTATCAGCCTGTGCACTGTGGTTTTATATTCCGCAGAGTCCCTGCTGGCGAGGATGGAATCGGAGAAGAGTATCTGTTTCAGCTTTATTTTGGCGTTCAGGTTTTCTTCCGCCGCTTTTTCACGGTAGTCGGGTCTGTCTTTGTCCAGAGTGTTTCGGGAGGCGGATGCTCTGATTACGGGCATCAGACCGCTCAGCGCCCTGTCTATCTGCTGTGCCTCTTCGTCCCTTTCGTGTTTGATCTCGTTCAGCTCTTTGCTGTTTCTCACAGCCAGCTCAGCGGCGGAACGGAAGGACAGCTCTGAGGCAGTCTCTTTCTGAGAATATTCAGTCGCATAGGTATACAGACGAGCCTGTATGGCGTCTGCGTATGCCGACACGGATATCAGTATGATAAAAAGCGCTGTAATGATCCTCAAGTGTTCACCCCTCTTATTTTATATATTCGACCGATTGCGAAAGGTGTCAAGGAAGGGATGTGGTAAAATAAACATTGAACGGCGTGAACCCTGAAATATTTTTAATATCAGGAGGCTTGTTATGTACGAGCTTAATTTTGAGTTTCCTCTGCTGGACGGCACGGTGAAGAATCTGAGAGACTATGACGGCATGGTTGTCATGGTGGTGAACACAGCGGGCAGGTGCGGGTTCACTCCGCAGTATGAAGGGCTTCAGGAGCTGTATATGGAGTTCAGGGATCAGGGCTTTGTCGTGCTCGCTTTTCCCTGCAACCAGTTCGGGGCTCAGGAACCAGGCACGGACGAGGAGATTCAGCAGTTTCTTGATGAGAATTTCACCGTTACATTTCCGGTTTTTTCGAAGACGGAGGTGAACGGAGACAACGCCAATCCGCTTTTTAAAATGCTGAAAGAGGCGGCGCCCGGCACCATGGGGACTATCCCCGTCAAATGGAACTTTACCAAGTTTCTCATCAGCCGTGACAGAAAGAGGGTCTTTCGTTTCGCCTCTGTCAAGAAGCCGGAAAACATCCGTATGGCTGTGGCTAGGGAAATATCGCGAACATAGGTGTGGTCTAATCTCCGCTGTGTGTTATACTCTGGGTATATTCAATACTTGCGGGTTAAGCCATGCAGAACATAGACAAGGATTTTTACAGCAGACTTCTTGCTGTCAGCGAATCCTTCGCTTACAGAGCGAAGGGAAAAGACAGGAAAATATTATTCGTGTCAGGCTCTTTCGAACGCCTGACGGGTATCGCTCATGACGAGGCGTGCGCAACGGAGCTGGGCGCTCTGGTGCATAAGATGAACCAGAACAAGGTCTCTGAGGTTTTAAGAAACGCTTCCGGCAGTTTCAATCTGGAATACCGGATAGTAAGGAACGGCAGAAAGCCTCTGTGGGTGAGAGACAGAGGGATAATCTACACAGGTGATGACGGCGAGCGCTACATAGACGGCATCATCACGGACATATCAAAACCGCACAAAATAAAATCCGACAGACAAAAATTTCTTTCGGGACTGGCTAACGAGCTCAGGATGCCTATGAGCTCCGTCATCGGTTTTCTGGAGCTGTCGCTGGATATGCTGGATGACGATGATGTCATCGCCGGATATCTCGGCACCGCTAAAAAATCGGCTGGAACAGTGCTGAGGCTTCTGAACGATTTTTCAGACGTAAATATTCTGGGCTTCACATCTGATTCGGACAAAGAGGTTTTTAACCTGTATGAGATGCTGGAATCTTCCGTGTATCTGTTTTCTCAGCCGGACAGAAAGAGCGCCGGAGATGTCAGGCTGATCTATGACGCCGACATGTCCAGATGTTTCAGAGGAGATAAGGCGAGGATGAGGCGGGTGATTCACAGCCTGCTGGAAGAGGCCTGCGTGAAGAGCCGTGAGAAGACCGTTACCGTGAAGGTTTTTATGGAAGACGGGCTGGTGAACATCTGCGTGACTGACAGCGGGGCTCCGCTGACCCGGCACGAGCTGAAGACTCTGTTCATGCCGTCTGCCGGATCCGGCAAGTCTAAGCATCTGAACTATACCGTGTGCAAGAGGCTTGCCGATCTGATGAATGCCGAGCTGACGGCGGAGAGTTTTCCGGATGGAAACGTGCTCCGGCTGAGGGCTGAGATGAGGGCGGAAAACTGCGAGGGCGGATGCATCGGCATGTGCTACAGCGGAAAAGACAGCGAATCAAGAGCCCGTTCATTCGACAGGGCTTTTCACATACTTCTGGCGGAGGATATTCAGGAGAACGCCGATCTGGCGGCTATCCGTCTGGGGCACAAAGGTCACAGGGTGGATGTGGTCTCTGACGGCAGAGAGGCGGCGTCCATGTACGCCAAACACAGCTATGACGCTGTGCTGATAGACGTTCACATGCCCGTGATGGACGGGATAAAGGCGGCGGAAAAAATCAGGAGCCACGGGAAGAAGAAATATGTGCCGATAATAGGCATGACATCCGGACTGACGTCCGCCATCCGGCAGAAATGTCTGGAGGCGGGGATGGACGCCGTGTTCGCGAAACCGCTGGACTTCTCTCTGCTTTTTGAAAAGCTGGATAAGCTGGTTCCCATCGAACAGGGATTCACCGTCAGAAAAATAGACTGTGACGATGACGCAGAGATAGATTTTTCTTCTCTGGAGGCTTTCGCCGATGTGAAGGCGGGGATAAAAATATGGGGCGGAAGCTCTATGTTCTTAAGCGCTCTGAAAGATTTCACCTCCGCATACAGAAACTGCGCCGAAGATCTGTGGGGGCTGATCATCAGCGATGTTCCGGCGGCTTATAAATATGCCCACAGGATAAAAAACGTGATAAGCAGTCTCGGCTGCGACAGTCTTTACGGGCAGATAGCGGATATCGAGTCGTGGCTTTTTGTCCGTGATACGGATGTGGCGCTGATGCTTCATGAGGATTTCGGGCGTGAGATTTCCGGATTTATGAAGGCTGTGGATTCTATAGAGATAAAATAAAAAGCCGGAGCATAAGCCCCGGCGTTCTGTTTTTCAATTAATAACGGCTGTTCCCGCCGTGCCCGTCACGGTTGAAGCGTCCGCCGCCTGTGCGGGGGCGTTCCTGTTTAGGTCTTGCCTCATTTACTGTGATTGGTCTGCCGATGAACTCAACTCCGTTGAGCTCCTCGATGGCGGCTTTAGCCTGCTCATCATTTGCCATTTCTACAAAAGCGAAACCCTTTGATCGTCCGCTCTCATGGTCTGTGATTATTCTCACAGAGCTTACATCGCCGAAAGAACCGAACATGTCTTTCAGTTCTTCTTCTGTGGCTTTGTAAGGAAGATTTCCAACATAGATGTTCATGATCCTCTTACTTGTCCTATTATTCGCTTTTCGCCATTAATGCTCCTATCTGAAAACTCCTATGGCGAAAACGAGGCGTCTCAGATATATATGTCGCTGTCGACCTTGCCCTGCTATAACATTTCTATCCTGCTCTGTGAGCGGGATACACTGTTATTAAGCAAAAAATAACAGAGAAATCGGGCGTTCGCAAGCATATTTGAGATAAAAGGTTTTAAGCCCTTTAAAAATTTAAATCAGTTGAGCAGGGGTCTGTTCAGAGTGATGTCGTCTCTCTGAGCGCCTCTGAAATATTTCTGTCCGCTCTCGCCGAAGAGAAGCACATAGGCGACCATGTGATCTTCCGGCACGCCAAGCTCCTGTGCTGTCTCAGGAAACAGGTCGAAGAGATACATCACGAATCCGCCCCATATCACGCCCACGTTCAGGGTGTATGCCGCCAGCTCGGCGTATGACAGAGCGATGAAAGGATCGGCGGCGGGTGTCGGCGCTGATTTCGGGCAGGTAGCCAGCATCATGTGGGGAGCGTTTCTGAATATGAAATCCTTGCCAGCTCTGAACAGTTTCGCTCTGGTGGCGAAAGCCGCCATAGGTCCTGTCAGTCTGCCTTCGGCGTCCGCTTTTTCTATCTTGCTTATGAGCAGTTCTTTGAAAGCATCCATCTGTTTTTCGTCATCCAGCAGAGTCAGCATAACCTGTCTGGCGTTTTTCCCGGTGGGGGCGTTGGCTGCCGCTTTTATGATTTTATCGATTTTGTCTTTTGCCACGTTGCCTTTTTTGAACTTTCTCACGGTTCTTCTGTTGCGTGCCAGAGCATCGAACTGCTCATAGCTCGCCTTCATGGAATCCGGAACGCTGTTCTCCGGCTGAAACCCCAGAATGGACACAGCCGCAGTGGGGCATACCGTCATGCAGTGCTGGCATTTATAACATTTTGATTCGTTCTCTTCTCTGATGACGGGCAGTTTGCCGTCCATTTCGATTATCATCGCGGGGCAGTCGTTTACGCAGGCTCCGCAGGATGTGCATTTCTGCTGGTCTACTTTAAAATCGATCATGAATAAAACCTCTTCAATAAATTATTTCAGCCCGAAAGCTGTCTCCACCTCATCGGGAATGAAAGGTCTGCCCTTGTCATTCACCGCTGTTCCCGTTATCCTCGCCTTCATGACGGGTTTGTCATCTCCGGCACGGTAAATATCCTGAACGAAGACGAATTTCAGACGGGACTCCCTCTCTGTCTTCAGTCCCACCCAGAAGCTGTCGCCGCTCTTAAGAGATGATTTGTAATCCATCTCCGCTCTGATAACTATAAGATTGACGCCGTTTTTCGCAAGTTCAGAAAAATCCAGTCCGAGGGTTTGAAAATATTCGTGGCGGGTGTGCTCCAGATAGTTCATATAGACGGCGTTGTTTACTATGCCCTCCAGGTCGCACTCATAATCCCTGACTTTGAAGTCCAGTCTGTAGGTGTATTCTGTCATAGTCGCCTCTCATATACATGGTTGTAGAATAGAAATTTTTTCGTTTGCAAAACATGGGCTCTGTGCTATCTTTTGGTTTAACAGTCTAATATGAATTTGCGGACTTAGCTATGAAATTCAGATTTAACAAATGGTTTTTTTTATTTGCTTTCGCGCTTCTGCTTTCCGATTTTACGTTTGTTGTTTACAGCTATTATTCTTACAAAAGCACCATGATGAGCGAGATCCGGGATATGGTGAGTTCATCGGAGAGATCCTTTAACGTAGGGATAGGATATGTATCCGACACCATGAAGCAGGTTGTGACCTATATCGCCTCGGAGCAGGACATTCTCCTTCTGTTCTATGGCGGGATGCAGGCTGTGGAGGCGGAGGGCGGCGGAAAAGGCGGCGCCAGAGCCGAGAGCTATCGGGAGGAGCTGTACGACCGTGTGGTGGACAGCTGGGCAGAGCTCAAGAGCAGATACGACATCCGCCAGCTTCATTTTTTTGTGGGCAAGGGAGCCACATCCTTTCTGCGTGTGCATAAGCCCGCCAGGTTCGGCGATGATCTTTCCAACGAGCGTATCACCATTGTGGACGCCAATACCAGTCTGATCCCCACGGGCGGGTTCGAGATAGGCAGGGCGGACGCCGGAATCAGGGGAGCTATCCCCGTCTTTTTTGACACCGGAAACGGAAAATATGTGCATGTGGGCGCTCTGGAGGCGGGAACGTCTTTTAACGGGATGATAAAAAACCTCGGAAGCTCCATGTCCATGGACATAGCCGTCTACACATCATTTGAAAAGCTGAGAAACATCATGTGGCCCTCCCAGATAGAGAGCAGGCTCTCCATGAACAGAGAGGTGGGCGGATATCTCATAGACTCATACACGGACGACAGCCTGCTGGATATGGTGGATAAGGATTCCGGAGCGTCATACTTTAAAAAGAGCGCTGTACCGGTGCTGTTTGAAGAGGGCGGACGTCATTTCTTCGCCGGTTCGTTTCCGTATTATGATTACATCTCTGTAAAAAACGGGCTGAAGACCCCCACCGGGTATGTCGTTATCCGGAAAGACATCACGCCCATGTATAATAAATTCGAATCGTCAGTGCGCCACACCGCTGTGCTGGGTGTTATCGCCTATCTGATTATCATCGTGGTTTTCATAGTCACATGGGAACTGGCTTCCAGAAAATTTATTGACATAATAGACGAGCGCACGGCAGAGCTGAAAGCCTCTAAAGAGGAGGCGGAGGCTCTGAGCAGGGTGAAGAGCGACTTTCTGGCGAACATGAGCCACGAGATACGCACCCCCATGAACTGTATTCTGGGATTCGCTGATATCCTGAGCAAAAGAAATACCGACCCCACCAACAGAAAATATCTGGAAAACATGACGACCAGCGGAAATACTCTGCTGACTCTTATCAATGATATTCTCGATCTGTCCAAAATAGAATCGGGTAAATTCTCCGTGAACGAACAGGCGTGCGATGCCGCCAGAATAGTCCGTGATATCGAAAAGACATTCTCTTATCCGGCGGAATCAAAGGGGCTCGATCTGACCGTGGTGATAGACCCTTCTGTGCCCAGAAGCCTGATTATGGACGATATAAGATTCCGGCAGATACTGCTGAATATCACGGGAAACGCCGTGAAATACACAGACAAAGGTTTTGTGAAGATGCATCTCTGGGCTGAGCCGATGGACGACAGCACCAGCCGCACGGAGCTGGTTTTCTCTGTCAGCGATTCCGGCATAGGCATATCTGATGAGATGCAGGAGAAGATTTTTGACGCATTCGAACAGCAGCAGAGACCGGACATGGCAAAATACGGCGGAACAGGGCTGGGGCTTGCCATCACCAAAAAACTGGTGCGGCTGATGAACGGAAAAATAAACGTATACAGCAGACAGGGCGAGGGAACGGTTATGACTGTGAGGTTCAAAGACGTTCCCATAGCCGCCACGCTGGCTCCCGGATACGGCGGAGTCAGGCTTAGCTACAGCTTTGCCCCGGCGAAGGTGCTGATAATAGACGATATCCCTCTGAACAGAGAGCTTCTGGGGGAATATCTGGACGGATTCGGTTTCGATATCCGATATGCCGGAGACGGATCGGAAGGGATGGAGATCATGCGTGACTTCATTCCGGACATTCTGCTGGTGGACATGCGGATGCCTGTTATGACAGGGTTCGAGCTGGTGAACACTATGAGAGGGGACGGCAGGCTGAAGAATATTCCCGTCATCGCAATAACCGCCTCGTCCATCCACGACACGGTGGAGGAGATAAAAAGGGTGTGCGACAGCTATCTGCATAAACCTGTCAGCCGGGATCAGCTCTTAAGCGAGATGGCGAAATATCTGCACCCGGAGGTGACGGAACACGCCGGAGCATCCGGCACGAAAGAGTGTGTGGATATGTCTTTCTTCGAAAATGTCACAGACAGAGAGGGGCTCATAGAGCAGTTGGAGTCGGAGCTTATGCCTGTGTGGAGAGAGCTTAAGGATATTCTGCCCTTCGAAGAGGTGGTCTCTTTCTCCGCCGATGTCAAGCAGGCGGGGATCAGACACGAATGTGAGGGAATGGTTATCTGGGCGGATAAAGTGTCCGGTCATATATCCATGTTCGAGATGGACAGTCTGGCGAAGGTTTTCGCCAAGTTTAACACAATATATGAAATTCTGAAAAAAGGTGCGCAATGAGCGGCGGATACAAGCCGAAGATACTCATAGTGGATGACGAACAGAAGAATATTCAGGTGCTGGGGACGGTGCTGATAGGCGCAGGATATAACGTGATAACGGCGTCTGACGGTTATAAGGCTCTGGAAAAGCTGAAATCCGTTAAGCCTGATCTCATAATGCTGGATATCATGATGCCCGTCATGGACGGCATGGACACATGCGTGAAGATAAAGTCGGACCCTGAGCTCAGCGATATCCCCGTGATATTTCTGACTGCCAGAATAGATAAAGACGACATAATCGAGGGGCTGAGAGCCGGAGCGGTGGACTACATCACAAAGCCTTTTAATCAGGAGGAGCTTCTCTGCCGTGTCGCCACCCATGTGGATCTGGTGCTCAGCAAGAGGATGCTGGCGGAGAGGGTCAGAGAGACCAGCGAGCTGATACACGTTATCTGTCACGATCTGGTGAACCCCATAGGCAGTATCAAGAATCTGCTTTCTCTGGTTGACGAAGACGAACCCATAGATGATTTGAAACCCATGATGGAGAGCGCCGTGGACAGATGTCTGAACATAGTGGAGCTGGTGCGCCAGATGAAGGCTGTGGAGAACGGCAAGCTGAAGATAAAGATAGCCCCGGTGAGGCTGGGCGATGCTGTGGCAGGTTCGCTGGAAGTTCTCTCTTCCATGCTGAAGGAGAAGGATATCCGGGCTGTGGTTGACATAGACCCGTCTCTGACTGTTATGGCGGAACAGGTGTCGCTGATGAATTCCGTCATCAGCAATATAGTCACCAACGCTCTGAAATTTTCCGACAGAGGATCGGATATAAAAATTTCCGCTGAGGAGAAAGACGGAAAAGTGACGCTGACGATAAAAGACAGCGGGATAGGTATCCCCGCTAATCTGATAGACATGGTTTTCGACCCTACCAAAACCACCACCAGAAAAGGCACACACGGCGAATCCGGCACAGGGTTCGGGATGCCTCTGGTAAAAAAATTCGTAAACGTGTACGGCGGCAGAATTTGGCTGACGAGCCGGGAGCGCTCCGCCGGAGGACAGGAGTGGGGAACGTCTGTCCA
This sequence comes from Deferribacterales bacterium, assembly GCA_050251875.1. Classification (GTDB taxonomy): domain Bacteria; phylum Chrysiogenota; class Deferribacteres; order Deferribacterales; family Geovibrionaceae; genus Seleniivibrio. The sequence continues at coordinate 200,930 of JBFWMA010000001.1, forward strand.
TGTGGAGTTTGACAGGGCTTAGATCATCATCATCTGCATGCTCAGCTCTTCTTTTAAAAAACGCACCAGAGTGTCCGCCGACTGTGACTGGAAACCGTCCGCTGTGACTATGGAAAGCGTGTTGTCCGGTAGCTCCGGAAGTTCTTCTATCACTCTGAAAGTATCTTTTTCATCCATAAATTTTGTCATGCCCATGGGGGCTACAGCTATGCCCGCCCTGACAGCCGCCATCAGCCCGAACACGCTGGTTGTCACGAATGATATGCGGTAGTCTATGCCCGATCTTTCCAGAGCGGCGCAGGACCATCTGCGGACATGGCACCCTTCCGGATATACAGCCAGAGGCAGGGGGCGCACCTCGTGCGAACCGCTGTCCGCCGAGCGTATCCACTTTACCGGTTCGCTGAATATCTTTTCATATTCGTCCGTCATGTCGGCGCACAGGGCTATGTCCAGATCGCCGGATTCCACCATTCTTATCAGGTTTTCTCTGCGGTTGGTGGTGAAGTCTATTCTGGAGTTTGGGTATTTTGTATAGAAGCTCTTAAGCGCCTTGGGAAACACAGCGGAGGCGTACAGCTCCGGCGATCCTATGCGGATATGGTCGTGGACTGACGGGTTGGAGAGGACGGTGAGAGCGTCATCGTGGGCTCTGATGATCCTCACTGCGTGTTCCAGCAGTTTTTCGCCCAGAGGACTGATTATGAAACCTCTGCCCTGCTTCACAAACAGGCGTCCTGTCTGTTCCTCCAGCCTCTTCATCTGCATGCTTACGGCGGACTGGGTGATGTTCAGCGCCGCCGCCGCTTTGGTGAAGCTGTTCAGGCGGGATATGGTTACAAAAGTCTTTAAAAGATCAATAGACAGTTCCATTCATCAATATCCTTTATCGATTATATCAAATTAATTCGTTAGACTGATGGGTTTATAATAGGCTATAACCTGTAAAAGTCAACAACGGAGGTGACGATATGGGCGAACTGATGGAAAAAAGAGAGAATAACTACAAGCTGGTCCTGGAGCTTCTGGATCAGAAGGAAGGGATGAAGGACGCTATGCTGGGGCTCATGAGCACAGCCTACACTGACGGCGCACTGCCTGAGTATGTGAAAAGGCTGATGGCGCTCACCGGCGCTCTGGTTCACGGGTGCGAGGGATGTATATTGTCTCAGGCGCTCAGGGCGCTGGACAAGGGAGCCACTGCCGAGCAGGTTATGGAGGCGTGTTATGTCGCCGTATCGCTGGGCGGAACCATGGCTGTGGCGGAGAGCACCAAGGTGTTCAGACTGCTGAAGGAAAAGGGCTTAGTATAAAAATAATAAGGCGGGCAAAAGCCCGCCTTTTTTATTTAGATCAGCTGAGATATTTTTCAGCTCTTTTCAGGGCGCAGTCAATGTGGGGGCAGATATTCTCCCTGCCCACTTTGTCGGCGAATCCTGATTTTTCGAGCGTGGGCATAAGCGACTGGGAAACTCCGGAGAGTATCAGCCTGATCCCCTCTTTGCGGGTTTTCATCAGAACCTCTTCCAGAGCCACCATGGCGGTGGCGTCAATGAACGGCACCGTGCGCATGCGCAGAATGATTATCTTGGGCGGCTGTTTCACTATCTTTATAGTGTCTTTGAACTGGTTTGCGGCGCCGAAAAAGAAAGATCCGAATATCTCGAAAATCTCGACTCCCGCCGGAATCCTGTCTTTAGAAAGCACGTCCTGCTGTTCGAATTCCTCGTTGATCTCGGACGTGATGCTCTTGATGCTGGTGACGTTCGCCATGCGGTTCATGAACAGCAGAGCGGAGAGCACAACGCCTGTCTCTATCGCCACTGTCAGGTCTATGAAAACAGTCAGCAGAAATGTGGTGAGCATCACCATTATGTCCGCTTTCGGCGATTTGAACAGTTTCAGAAAATGTTTCCACTCGCTCATGTGATAAGCCACGATGACGAGCACCGCCGCCAGAGACGGCATGGGTATCAGCTTTGCCCATCTGCCGAAGAAGAGCAGAATCAGAAGCAGTGTAACGGCATGTACTATGCCGGATATGGGTGATGTTCCCCCGTTTTTAATGTTGGTGGCTGTTCTGGCTATGGCTCCCGTGGCGGGTATCCCGCCGAATATGGGGGAGAAGATGTTCGCCACGCCCTGACCTATCAGCTCCATGTTCGATCTGTGGCGTGTGGACGTCATGCCGTCCGCCACCACGGCGGACAGAAGAGATTCTATCGCCGCCAGCAGGGCTATGGTGAGCGCCGCCGGAAATACCTGTGTGATTAGTGTCAGGTCAGGTATGGAAGGCACGGGCAGGGAAGACGGAACGTCTCCGAACTGTGTCTCTATGGTGGGCACAGGCAGGCTGAAAACAGCCGTCAGGACTGTGGTGACTATGATAGCTATGATAGAGCCGGGTATCTTTTTGGTGAACCGGGGCATTATCAGGATGATAGCCAGCGACAGCGCCGCTATGCCGATGGAATAGATGTTGTATGTGGACGCTGAAGAGATATAGGCGCTTAATCGGTCTATAAATCCCGCTGATGCCGGATGGGCGTCCAGACCGAAGAGATCCTTGATCTGTGTTGTGCCGATGATGAGGGCGATACCGGATGTGAACCCGATCGTCATGGGATACGGGATGAATCTGATGACCCCTCCCAGCTTGACAGCTCCCATCAGAACCAGTATCACGCCCGCCATGAGCGTTGCGGTGGCCAGTCCCTCGTATCCGTATTTCGCCACCACTTCATAAACGACAACTATGAAGGCCCCCGTGGGACCGCCTATCTGGAATTTGCTCCCGGATAGAACGCTGATGAGAAATCCGGCTACTATTGCCGTATAGAGCCCCTGTTCGGGCTTCACTCCTGACGCTATGGCAAAGGCGATGGCAAGCGGCAGAGCCACTATGCCCACTATCACTCCCGACATGGCGTCCTTTGTTAAATTTTTTGCGGTATATCCTTCTTTAAAAGTAGAATATAACTGCGGGATTAAACGAGAATTCATCAGATATTTCCTCCGTACTTCTGACAACTTCATCGTTTAGGTAGAAATCGTGGGGCTATGGCTTTATACCATATGTTAAAAAAGGCTAAAGTCAGCTTGCCTCAGAGATAGGTACCAAAACGGTAAACTTTATCTGTAATGCTTTATTGACGTGGGTAAATTAGATAAAAAAGAACAAGAAAGCAAGTAAAAAATTTGAAAGATAAAATTTAACTTAAAATAGAATGGATGTTTTAAAAGTAATTAATACTGTTCAAATAAATTCAAGCGGGTATAATATCGTCAAAACATTCATTCCGAGGGGTTTCATGGAAAGAATATCTATGGCTGTGGGCGGAGGCGGAGCATCCACGCAGTCCTTTATTTCTGATGTGATATTTTCCGAGCTGGGGGGCTCGCTTCTGAAAAAAGCGGCGGACGCCGCAATAGTGGAGACAGGTTCTCTGTCCGCTTTCACCACCGACAGTTTCGTGGTTCGTCCCGAGTTTTTTCCCGGGGGCGACATAGGCAAGATAGCCGTCTGCGGCACTGTCAACGATCTTCTGGTATCGGGCGCTGTTCCGCTCTATCTCTCATTTGGTCTGGTTATTCCGGACGGATATCTGATGGATGACCTGAAAAGAGTGATAAAGAGTATGGCGCTGACCTGTGAGAAGGCAGGGGTGAAGATAGTGTGCGGCGACACAAAGGTTGTGGAGCACGGCGCTCTGGACGGACTGATAATAAACACCAGTGGCATCGGACGTGCCGAAAAGAACTATACCGAATACGACAGCATACAAACAGGAGACAGGGTGATAGTGACATCCGACACCGCCAGACACGGCATGAGCGTGATGCTCGCCCGTGGCGGGCTGGGGTTCGATGGCGAGATAATATCCGACTGCGCCCCGCTGAACGACATATTTGACGCTGTGCGCCCCTATGACGTTTCTTTCGCCAGAGACGCCACCAGAGGCGGGATAGCCGCCGTTCTGAACGAGATCTGCGCCATGAGCGGACACGGCTTTCTGATGGAGGAGGAGAACATTCCCCTTGAAGACAGCGTGCGCTACATGTGCGATATGCTTGGGTTCGACCCATTGGCGGTTGCCAACGAGGGTTTAGCTGTTATAATTGTTAGAGAAAAAGACGCCGAAAAGGCTCTGGAAATGATAAAAAAGACCGAAAACGGCAGAAACGCTCAGATAGCGGGAGTCGTGACAGATGAAAAGAAGGTTCTGCTTAGGACTGCCATCGGGGGCAAAAGGTTTATCGAGATGCCTCAGGGCGAGCTTCTTCCCCGTATTTGTTAGTGTTTTTTTATCCGCCTGTTCCTCTTCCCATGAGAGGATCGACATCATAGAGGTGAAGTGCGGCAGATGCCACGCTCCGGATATTGTCTATGAAAAAAAGCGGAGCAGATATGAATGGGACATCCTCCTGAACGGAATGAAGGTCAGGGGGCTTGAGATGACAGGTGATGAAGAGCGTCAGGTAAAAGACGCTCTGTATAATAAACTCGGGAACGGTAAATGATAACTATCGACTGGAAAAAAATGAACGGGCTCATCCCCGCCGTGGTTCAGGATGTGGAGACGAAAGAGGTGCTGATGCTGGCTTATGTCAACGAAGAGGCGCTGAAACTGACATTTCAGACGGGATTCGCTCATTATTATTCCAGAAGCCGTGACGAGCTGTGGAAAAAAGGCGGCACGTCCGGTCATGTGCAGAAGATATCCGAGGTCAGACTGGACTGTGACGGCGACACCCTGCTCTATATCGTGGATCAGACAGGTCCTGCCTGTCACACAGGGGAGAAGAGCTGTTTTTTCACTAAGATAGAGAGCATGGGGTAGGATATGGGCAGTCAGCTTCTTGGTGTGGACGCGGGCGCGTCAAACCTTAAGATACTGGAACTGAAAGAGAAGAAAGGTCAGTTCTCCGTGAAGAATATAGGCTGTGTCAGGATGCCGGCGGATGTTGTCGTGGACGGCATGGTGATGAACCACGAAGCGGCGGCGCAGACTATCAAGGGCTGTCTGGCGGATATGAAAGGACACGTCAAAGACGCCGCGCTGGGTATGCGGGGTCGTGACGTGGTTGTGAAACGAATAAAATTTCCGTGGAACGGCAAAGGAAACTTTCAGGAAAGTTTTCTCTGGGGAGCGGAGCAGTATATAGGCATCAGCGGGAGCAGGGCATCCTTCGACGCTCAGCTTCTGGGATACGACAGCGCATCCGGAATAGCGGACGCTGTGGTGGCGGCGGCATATCAGGAGAAGGTGGCGGATTGTGTCAGCATGGCTCACCTCGCCGGGCTGAAGCCCGTGGTGGTGGATATAGAGGCGCTGGCTCTGGTTAACCTCTCCATAGCTATGCACGGGATAAAAAAACACCCCAACGCCATAGTGGACATAGGACACGACTGCACCAATATCGTTTTTTATGACAACGGATATGTGGATATGGTGAAATCTCTTCCGAAAGGGTGTAAATTTCTTATGGAGGAGATGGCTCAGGATATGGATATAGATATGGCTAAGGCGGCGAGCGTGATCCGGGATCAGGAAGCCATGAGCAACGATGTGGACGCCCAGGCGGCATCGATGTCTTTCGGCGGCGGACTGGGAGCGGAGATAGAAACCGCCGTGGAGATATATATCGAGGACAAGAGGAAGGAACCGGTGGATTTCTACATCTGCGGCGCCGGAGCCTATGTCCCCGGAATTGTCAGCCAGATGGAGATAGCCATGAAGGTGGCTGTGTCTTATCTCGATCCGTTTAAGATGATCGATCTTCCCGCTTCAATGAAAACATACGCTGACCAGCTCGGACCCGCGGCTTTTGCCGTGGCGGCGGGGCTGGCCATGAGAAAAGCATGATAAAAAAAGCACTGTTGATAATATTCGCTCTGATACTGATATCCTGCGGGGCGAAACCGAAGCCGGAACCTGTGGAAGCTCAGCCTGAACAGCTGAAAAAAGACGAGGTGCGGGTGGACGTTTCGTCTGTGAGGGACGACAAGAAACTCAATTTCGACATAGCCATAGGCTCGAACGAGTTTGAATATACGGCAGAACTGAGCGCCAGCGGCAGAAAAGCCGTGGTGATTCTGAAAAACAACAAATATAAAATGGGCAACCTGGACATAGGCAGACCCGTTTCAAAATTCGACATTACCGATTCCGAGAACGGAATGAAGTTCGAAATATATCTAGCCAATAAGAGCACCATGGAGCAGGAGCGCACCGGAAACTGGATTAGGCTCACCTTCAGGGCTCTGGAGCCGGACATGGAGATGGCTGCCATGGCGCAGTTCGGTCCGTGGATCAGACCTCTGCTGGCGGCTTCTGTGTACAGAGGCGTGAGCAACAGCGAGAACTTTTCACAGCTGATGTTCGACAGCTATCCCGCCTATGCTTACGGCAAAGTCGGCAAAAAGTATTATCTGGATATCTTCGGCGTAAAGATTCCCGCCGGAAACCTGAAACATAAAAACGTATCCGCTGTAACAACACCGGAAGGCAAAACGAGAATCGTTCTGAAATCCCCCACAGATTTCTGCGTGGATAACTTCAACATAACTCTGGGGAAAAAATGCGGCGGCTATAACAGCCTGTTCGGATTCAGAAAAGAGATCAAGAAGGGGAGCGAGTCCTTCAGCTTTAACCTGACAGGTCACCCGCCTGTTTTTGAGAAGAAGATGAAGGGGCTGTCCGCTTTCGGCATCAAAAATGTAAAACTTTTCGGCGAAGGCATGCAGAGATATGAGGACGACAGGGTTTATAAGGTTGAAACCCGCTTCATAGACGATATGGTCTGGCTGGTTTTTCTGCACGAACCGGAGATGACATACGACTACTATTACAAAGGCGATAAATTCTTTATCGTTTTCCATTAAGCGTGGCTGAATGAAACTGATGATAATAGCCGGGGAAAAATCCGGCGACAACCACGCCGGAGAGATGCTCTCCGCTCTGAAAAAACTGACGGACGTGGAGTGTTCTGGAACAGGCGGCAGTCTGCTCCGGTCGCTCGGACAGAAGCAGTTCTATGATATCAACGAAATGAACGCCATAGGGCTGGGCGAGGCTCTTCAGAAGATTCCTTTTCTGCTGAAGGTGAAAGACAGGCTGATAGCCGAGTTGAAAAACGACCGTCCGGACGCCGTGGTTCTGGTGGACTATCCCGGGTTTAACCTGCGCTTTGCCAGATATGTGAGAGAGCTGGGAATCCCCGTTATCTATTACATCTCCCCCACTTTCTGGGTGTGGAACTATAAACGTGTGCATAAGCTCAGAAAATACTGCGGGCTGGTGATGTGCATCTATCCCTTCGAGCCGGAAACGCTGAAAAAAGAGGGCGTGAACGCCGTATATGTCGGCAATCCGCTCACATCACAGATCAGTTTTAAATGCGCCGACAGGGAAGAATATCTGAAAAAAGGCGGTTTTGACGGACAGAAACGCCTGATAGGTCTTCTGCCGGGAAGCAGGAGAAAAGAGGTGAAGTCGCTTCTGCCCGTGATGGTGCAGGCGGCTAAGGCTCTGCCCGAGTATGACTATGTGGTGGGCGTGGCAGACACCATAGATGAGAAGAGCGTCAGAGAGATGATAAAGGGGACTAATATCAGACTCGCCACGGGGCTGACCCACGATATTATGAAATATTCCGATATACTCTGGGTGTGCTCCGGCACAGCCACTCTGGAATCGGCTCTCATCGGAACGCCTATGATTCTGATGTATAAGGCGGGTGCTGTGACATACGCTCTGGGCAGACTGCTGGTACGTGTGAAATATATCGGCATGCCGAACATCATTATGAACAGGACGGTGATTCCTGAGCTGATACAGTCGGACGCCACCGCTAACACTCTGGTAAGGTTTACCGAAAAAATAGAGGAGAGTTACGAAACCGTTAAGGATGATCTGAGGAAAGTCGCCTCATATTTTCCGGATACGGACGCTTCCGCTAACGCCGCAAAGGAAATTTATTCCTTTATTTCACACAGAAAACAGGAAAATAATTCCATCGGCAGCTAAGGCAAAAACTTTAGTTCTTTTTTATCCGTCCAATCTATCAATACTTTATCTTCTGTGGTTTCCCGCCATGAATAACTGGCACAGTATTTTCTAATATCTTCGTCGGAGGTGTCCGATGGAGAATCTTTCCATATTAAAACTTTTCAGTTCCTCAGTAAAAACAGATACCGCTAAAAATGCGGGCTCTTCATCGTCAGCTTCGTCAGCGCTGTCGTCTTTTTCCGCCGGAGCGGATTCAGAATCAGCGTTCGAGGATGTTTTCAGATCCTATCTGGATAAGACGGATGCTTCCTCTGGTATTCAGATGGCAGAAAGCAGACAGACGGCTGCAAAGATAGAAAAACAGGTCAAATCAGAATTGTCTAAAACAGATACCGCCGATTCGTCCGACACAGAAAACACGCTGGGCTCTATAGCGTCCGGTGAGGACAACTCTCAGAAAACAGCGGAAACGCCCGAAGAGGTTATCGATGGTCTGGATGTTTCAGACGAAGTGAAAGAAAATCTTAAAAAAATGCTCGCCGAAATGGAAACTTCCGATGATGTGGACGCCTTTGTGCAGGAGCTTCTGGCTTCTATGCAGGCGGCTGGAATGACAGTGGATCAGGTGGAGACAGCTCTCACGGAGATGGCGGCTTCTCTTCTGGACGGAACATCAGAGATAGTTTCTCCCGCTGTGACATCAGCGGTGGTTGAGAAGGTTCTGGACAGCATAGTTCAGCTTCAGAATACACAGAAAAATCCCGAGGCGCTCTTTGTGATGCCGGAAGAGGCGGAAGAATCCACTCTTCAGCAGAAGCTCACAGTGATTAATCAGATCAGAGAGGACAACGAGACAGAAGAGGTTAAGCTGGACGCCGAACTCCACAGCTCGAGACCCGATGAACTGAAAAACGCCGAAGCGGAAGCGGCAGATGAGCAGACAGCTCCCGAAAAGATAGTGAAAGCGGAAGCCGAGCCTGTGGAAGTCAAGACGGCGGATGCCTCAGAGACTGAGACAGCGGCAGACGACAATGTGATAGAGCTGGCTGTGAAAAAGACAGACACCAATACCAAGTCTGATTCTCAGACGAGTGACTTTACCGCCAGAACACCTTTTACAGAAAAGGTGATAACAGCGGAGATCAAAATAGAAAAACCGCAGGATATAATGAAGTTCGCCGAGCTGGTGGAGATAGCGAAAAATCAGAACGCTACCAAAATCAACATTCAGCTTAATCCGGCGGATCTGGGCAGAGTCAGCATAGAGCTGACAGACAATGCGGGCAAGATAACAGGCAAGGTGACCTTTGAGTCAGACACAGCCAAGAACATATTCGCCGCTAACATAGACAGCTTTAAACAGCAGCTGGCGGAAAAAGGGATAACAGTGGAAAACCTCGAATTCCTTTTCAAAGATTTCGACCAGCATCAGTTCGCCGGATGGGACAACAAACAGAACAAGAACGGCGGATCATCTGACGGAACTGTAGCGGGAATATCAGCGGATGAGGAATCGGGTTCTGAAGCGAACGATGATTCCGTAATATACGCCTGACAGGCAGGAGAACGAAAATGTTAGTCTCTAGCACAAGTGTTGATACAAGCACATACGATAAGTCAAAGCTGGATGTGGACAACAACCACGGGACTATGACTCAGGAAGACTTTCTGGCGCTGTTCATCACACAGCTTCAGAATCAGGATCCCACTGAGCCTCTGGATACATCAGACATGATGGACCAGACAGCCACATTCACACAGATTGAAACCATGACAACCATGAGCGAGAACATAGAGGATATGGTTAATTCTATGGACGATATGTCCAGCTCGATGCAGATGTCCTCTGCCACCAGCGTTATCGGAATGGTTATGGAATATGAAGGCAATACTACAACTCTTACTGAGGGCGGAGCCGCTCTTGAGTTCGAGGTGGCAAGCGTGCCGGAGAAATGTACTGTGGTTATCAGGGATGAGAAGGGTAATTTCATCAACTCATTCAGCCCCGCAGTAAATGACACCGGAAAACAATATATTATCTGGGACGGAACAGACGCAGACGGCAATGCTATGGACACAGGTCCTTACAAATTCACTGTAACCGCATATGACGCTAACGGTGAAAAGATTGACGTTACCGAATACGGCAACGGTCAGGTAACAGGGGTCACTGTCGAAGACGGCGGCATTGTTTACGAGGTGGACGGAGAGTTCGAAGTGGCAGCTGAAGATGTTATCTCCGTCAGAGACGCGAGTCTTCTGTAATTAACGAGGTGCAGTTATGATGAGATCACTCTACTCAGCCATCAGCGGTCTGAGTGTAAACCAACAGGCAATGGACGTTCTGGGTAACAACATATCGAACGTTAACACCGTGGGATTTAAAGCGGGCAGAGCTGTTTTTCAGGATATGCTCAGCCAGACCGTCTCCGCGGGAACATCGGCAACCAGTACAACAGGAAGCACAAACCCCGACCAGATCGGTCTTGGTTCTGTTCTCGCCTCTGTAACAAACATATTTACATCAGGTACCATGCAGACAACTGACGTGGATACCGACCTCGCTATTCAGGGTAACGGATTTTTTATCCTGAGCGGCGATTCCACCAACGAGTTCCTGTATACCAGAGCGGGCGATTTCGGCTTCGACTCTGCCGGAAACCTGGTGTCTTCATCCGGATATAATGTTCAGGGATGGATGACCGACCCCGAGACAGGCGTTCTGAACACTGACACCACTGTTGACGATATCGCCATCGGCGATGCCTATCAGGCGGTGGAAGCGAAGGCCACATCTCAGGTGGCGGTAGAGGGTGTTCTCAGTACAGACGCTGACTCCAGCGTTCTGGAATTCCCCACTTTCCTCCACTATGCGGACTCAAACGACAGCATATACAATGTTTACAGCTCCAGCGGCGTTCTGATGGATCTCTCTGAAGACGAGGGTATCACCATTAAGGCGCATGCCACAGACATCACAGACATGAGCAAAATCTATAACGACTCAGACGTGAATCTGGCGATTTCAGAATCACCCACCCTGATGATTTATATCAACGGTACAGCTCATTCATATACATACCCCGCTGATTTCTCCACACTGGGCGATCTGGCAGCAACAATCGAGACAGAGCTTGATACCGCCGCCGGTACAGTGGGCGATTTCACAGTGGGCATCAGCAACGGTACTCTGACAGTAACCAGAAACGCCGTAACTATCGCCGGTTCAGATGTGTCTATCGACTCATTCAGCGGTTCATCCCGTCTGGCGGTTGTAATGTCTGATCTCGCCGGAACATACGATGACGCAGGCGACAGCAACACCAGTGATGAGTTCTTCTTCGAAGACAAAATATATGTGGGCAGGGATTTCGAAACACTGAACGAACTCGCCTCAGAAATAGAAGCCGCCATTGACGGCAATGTTATCCTTTCCACAGAATTCGGCACAATATATGACGAAGACCTCGGTCAGTTCGTTTATACCGTGGATGCGGCATCTACCCGCAACCTTTCCGGTTTCTCTCTGGACAAGGCATATACCGGAACTGATTTCGAAAACAACATAGTAGCCGCAGGCTCCACAACAATAGCCGCAGGCTCATCCGGATACAGTGAGGTGTTCCTCAGAGAGGCGCAGGACAGTGACACTCTGAACGAGCTGTATACCAGCGCCGGACATTCTCTGGGTCTGGACGCCTCAGCTATTCTGTCATTCAACGCCTCCATAGGCGGGGACGCCCTGACAACAACAGGCTCTCTGTCTGTTCTGAAGGTGGCGGATGACCCGCTGACTCCTCTGATAGATGAAACACAGTATGCCACTCTTCAGGATCTCCGTAAGACGCTGGCGACATATCTTGGATATTCCACATCATCAGAGAGCGCCATTCAGGAGCACATCGGCAGTTTTGACAAAAACAGCGGAAAACTTGTTATCACAAGTAACGAAGGCGAGTCCAACGGTATCGACTTCATCACATTCGATGTGACAGGCAGCGGTACCTACAACACCTTCTATGACTACTATGACTATACAACGACACAGGAAGCGTCCGGCGGTGTCGTGACAACATCACAGACCATCTATGACGCTCAGGGTAACGAACACACACTGACATACACATTCGAGCTGGTGGATTCCAACGCCAATACATGGAAGATGTCCGTGACAACCCCCGAATCCGATGTGGACGTGTCATTTAACGAAACATCAGGCGACAGCGTGTATCTGCACTTCAATAATAACGGTTCTTTCAACTATATCTCCAGCGAGAGCGGAGCGAGAATCACAGACCTCTCCCTGAACGTTGACCCCAACAACGGAGCGGGCGTAATCAGCGGAATTTCAGTGGATCTGGGTTCTTCTTCCAAGTTTGACGGAATATATCTGTCATCCGGCGAAGGCGGTATAGAGCAGACCACACAGGACGGATATCCCACAGGTACGCTGAGCGAAGTGCTCTTCAATACATCCGGTGAGATCATCGGTTACTATACCAACGGCGAGGTGGCTGTTCTGGGTCAGGTGGCACTTGCCACTTTCGACAACAGCAACGGTCTTTTGAAAGTGGGCGATACCACATTCCAGGCGACTACCAGCTCCGGAGAGCCCTCCATAGGAACAGCCGGAACAGGTGACAGAGGCGACATAGCCTCAGGCGTTCTGGAGAACTCAAACGTGGATCTCTCCAAAGAATTTGTGAACATGATCACCACAGAGAGGGGCTTCCAGGCGAACTCAAGGGTTATTACCACCTCTGACGAAATGCTTCAGGAACTTCTCAGTCTGAAACGTTAATCTTAAAAATATCTAAAAGGCCGTGAAAAACAATTCACGGCCTTTTTATCATTGTAGTTCAATATTATTTCTGTTGACTGAACCCTTGATAATCCTGTATTCTAATAGATAATTATAAGACTGTCCCTGACGTGCGCCCACAAATGGGCTATGTCTGCGCGGCAATCCAGCTTTAATTGTACGGAGTGACTATGGATATAGCTACACTAATCGGCGCTGTCGTTGCGTATGCTCTTGTTCTTGCGGCTATTGTTATGGGTGCCGGTCTTGGACCGTACATAGACATTCCGTCTGTTCTTATCGTTATCGGCGGTGTTTCCGGGCTTGTGATGATGTGCTATCCCATGGACAAGGTCGTGGGGTTTGTCAAAGTTGTTCTTAAAACCATCAAATACCCTATGGATGACGCTCCCAAGCTGATAGCCCAGCTTGTTGAGTTCGCCGTGAAAGCGAGAAGGGACGGTATCCTCTCTCTGGAATCAGCCGGAGACGAAGTGGCGGATGAATTCTTAAAAAAAGGCATCAGGCTCGCCGTGGACGGCACAGAGCCTGAGGTTATCAAAAATATTCTGGAAACTGAACTCAACTACATGGGTGAAAGGCACAAGGCGGGAGCGGGGCTTCTGGGAGCGATGGTGGACTATGGTCCTGCGATGGGTATGATCGGTACTCTGGTGGGTCTGGTGGCGATGCTCCAGACTATGGACGATCCCTCCTCTATTGGTCCTGCGATGGCTGTCGCGCTGCTTACCACCTTTTACGGAGCGATGATGGCGAACATGTTCGCAGGTCCTCTGAAGGTGAAGCTGGAGTTCAGATCATCTCAGGAAGTGATCCTCAGAGAGATCATGATCGCCGGGATCATGGCTATTCAGGCGGGCGACAACCCCAGAATCGTGGAGCAGAAGCTGAACGCTTATCTGTCCCCCGGTCAGCGGAAGTCCCAGTTTGATTAATGAACTCAGAGGCGTCATTGCGCGTCTTTGTTTTATCTAAACGGAGCAGTCGTTAAATGGGTGAAAAAAAATGCCCCGAGTGCAAGCCGGGAGCCCCTCTGTGGATGGCGACATTCACGGATATGAACCAGCTACTTCTGACGTTCTTCATCCTTCTTCTGTCTATGGCATCTATGGACAAGAGAAAGATCAAGGTCGCGCTGGGGTCTCTTCAGGGTTCTCTGGGGGTTTTGAAAGAGGGCTCGCAGACAGAGCTTACCAATAACGATATCATGTCCCGTCTTTCCTTCGTTCAGAATGTCAAAAACATGAAGCAGAGAATAAGCCAGAGCATGAAAGAATATGCCAAGCAGGCTCAGCTTCAGCAGAATATAACCATCTCCGAATCGAAAAAAGGGGTGTCCGTCAGGATTATGGACAGCACTCTCTTTGATGCGGGCAGCGCGGAGATACGTCCGGACGCTTATCCTCTTCTGGACAAGCTGGCGGCGGTGATAGCCGAGTCTCCCTTTGACGTTATGGTGGAGGGACACACAGACGATATACCGATAAACACCGCTATGTTCAGCTCCAACTGGGAGCTGTCCACAGCCAGAGCTGTGGCGGTGGTAAAATATTTTATTAATAAAGAAGTGGAGCCGATGAAGCTCTCAGCCGCAGGATACGCTGAGAATCACCCGGTGACACCGAACATCAGCCCGGAGAGCAGAGCCAAAAACAGGCGTGTTGAGATCAATTTCATCAGTCCTGAGCTGGCGGAATCAAACAAAAATCTCTTCGACGCGGAAGAAGAAAACACCCAAGGAGGACAGTAATGGCAGCCGAAGAAGAAAAGACGCCCGAAGAGGGCGGGGCGAAAAAGAAGAAAGGCGGAAAACTGAAGCTCATTATTATCCTTGTCGTACTTCTTGTAATATTAGGCGGCGGCGGATTTGTGGCTTATAAAATATTTTTAGCGCCGAAAGGCGATCAGGCGGCGGACCAAGTGAAGAAAGCCGCTGCGCCCGTGGTTTCCAACGAGATAGGCGAGCTCTATCCTCTGGAAACATTCATCGTGAATATGATGGACAACGAAGGCACCAGATATCTGAAAGTGACCATCCAGCTGGAACTCCAGGCGGGGAACGAAAAAGCCTCAGCCGAGCTTAAGCTGGAGCTGGATAAACGTATTCCTCAGCTCAGAGACGCCATACTCACCATTCTCGCTTCGAAAAGATACGAGGAAGTGAGCTCGGCTCAGGGCAAGCTGATCCTGAAACAGGAGATCCTGCGCAGGGTTAATTCTCTGCTGACGAAGGGTCAGATATCAAACGTATATTTTACAGAATTTGTATCACAGTAGGAACATATGAAAGATTCTCATCTCGCTAAAACAGAGTTCGGAGAGGTTCTCTTTGACATCAAAGTGGAGCTGGGCAGAAAACTTGTGAAAGTAAAGGAACTGCTGAGCTGGGAGAAGGGCACTATCCTTAAATTCTCGAAAACATCGGGCGAGCCTGTCGACTTTCTGGTGAACGGAAAGCCTCTGGCTCTCGGCGAGATTATGGTTCTGGATGATAAATTCGCCATCAGGATCACTGAGATACTCGATAAACAAAAACTGACAGAGATGTATAAAAATGGCATGTACCGCTAGGCTTTTTGCCTTTCTTGCCTTAATACTGCTGAGCGTGTCGGCTCAGGCCGCTAATCTCACCTATGAGATAGACGAGTCCGGGCTGAATGTCGTCATAGATTTCGAGCACGGGTATTCCAACGTGAATACCCTGAAGCTCGACAAGAGTTTCGTCATCAGCTTTGAAACCAATGAAAAGATAGAGTTCACTCAGGATTTCTGGGATATGCCCGTGGAGAAACTCTATATCACATCTGACGATACCAGAAAGAGACTCATAACAGATTTTTCCGAAGAGCTGGCAGTCCCTGAGATAGTGTCTCAGCCTAAACAGATCAGAATAGCCTATACATTTCCGAAAGCGCCGGAGGGAGAGCCTCTGGTGGGTAAGAAAGCCTATTCCAGAATGGTCTGGGGGCTGATGATAGTTCTGGCTGTGATGCTGGGAATCTTCTGGATGTTTAAGACCTTTTTCAAAAGACAGGTGTTCACGGACATCCCAGGCACCGGAAGGCTGCTGGGCAAGGTGGACATGGACATCAGAAAAAGCCTGTTCTTCTATGAAATAGACAACAAGATATATATACTGGGCGTTACCGACACGTCTATGAACCTGATAGAAAAGATAACAGATGAGGATGAGGTGACCCGTATCAAATCCGGATTCACCAAAAAGACAGAATTCTCGAACTATATGAAGTTCTTCAAGAAGAATCCCGGACTGAAGGACGAGGTCGAGATATCCAGAAACTCAATCTCTGAGAGGCTGAAATCATTAAGAAAACGCTCATAGTTCTGTTTATGCTGGCGATTCCCTTCACAGGGGTGCTGGCGGCAGACCCAATACCCTTTCCGGCGTTCCGGTTCGGCATGGAGCAGGCGGCCAGCCCGCAGGATGTCTCTGTCACTCTGCAGCTTATCTTCTTTCTGACCGTGCTGTCTCTGGCTCCGTCGATACTTATCCTGATGACATCATTCACCAGGATCATAATAGTTTTTTCTCTGCTGAGAACAGCGATGGGTACTGCCACTGTGCCGCCGTCTCAGGTTCTGGTGGGGCTGGCTCTGATACTGACTATGTTCATCATGACGCCTGTTTTCAAAGAGGCGTATACCAAAGGATATCAGCCGTATCAGGAGGGCAAGCTGACCTTCATGGAGATGATAAACGAGGCAAAACAGCCTCTGCGAAAATTTATGCTGAATAACACCAGAAAGAAAGAGGTCAGAACCTTTCTGGACATCAGCAACTCGCCCAGACCGAAATCCGCTGAGGATATACCCGACACTGTTCTGGTCGCCTCTTTTGTGGTGAGCGAGCTTACGACAGCTTTTCAGATGGGATTTCTTGTGTATCTCCCGTTTCTCATAATAGATTTTGTGGTGGCGAGCGTTCTGCTCTCGATGGGTATGATGATGCTGCCGCCTGTAATGATCTCTGTGCCGTTCAAGATCATGCTGTTTGTGCTGGTGGACGGATGGGGACTCATTGTAACATCACTCGTAAAAAGTTTCTGGTGATATTATGTCAGCTGATCTTGTAATCGATATGCTTACTAAAGCTCTCCAGCTGTCTCTTCTGATAGCGTCGCCCATGCTGCTTTTCGGGCTGGTTATCGGTCTGATTATCAGTATCTTTCAGTCTGTAACCCAGATTCAGGAGATGACGCTGACTTTCATTCCCAAGATCATCGGCGTTATCGTGGCTGTGATGCTGTTTGCTCCCTGGATGACAGATAAGATCATGACCTACACCATCCAACTTTTTTCCAACCTTAACACCTACATAGGCAAATGAAAAAACTGATATTTCTGCTGCTCCTGCCTGTTTTTGCCTTTGGCGCGGACAGGGCCGTCACGCCCGCTGTCAGCGATCCGGCTCAGTTCTATTCGTCCAGCGCCGCGCTGGTCATCGGCGAATACTCATACGGATCCGGCTGGCCCGCTCTGCCTGGAGTAAAGCAGGATATAGAGGCTGTGGAACAGACGCTGAAAGAGAGCGGATTTCAGGTGATAAAGTCAGTTAACCCAGACAGACAGGCGCTGATGACCGCCGTCAGAAATTTTTTCGACAGATACGGCAGCGAGCCCAAGGCGAGAGTCCTGATATATTTCGCCGGACACGGGCATACTCTGGAAAAGAACGGCAGGAGAGCCGGATATCTGGTTCTGAAAGATGCCGCCGACCCGAATAAGGACATGAAAGGCTTTCTGAACGGAAGCATAGAGATAGATTATTTTCCCGAAATGGCGAAGAACATGAAGGCTCAGCACAGCCTGTTCGTGTTCGACAGCTGTTTTTCCGGCACTGTTTTTACCGCCATGCGCTCCATCCCGGAGTTTCTGATCGATATGCTCAGGAAACCGGCCAGAGAGTTTATATCCTCCGGTTCAGAGAACCAGCAGGTGCCTGATGAGTCGGTCTTCCGCAGACGTTTCACCGAAGGTGTCACGGGCAGGGCGGACAGCAACGGCGACGGTGTGGTGACTGGAAGCGAGCTGGGAATGTTTTTGCAGAAAGAGGTAACAGTCTATTCCGGCGGAACCCAGACCCCTGTTTTCGGTAAGCTGAGGGGATCGGACGGCGAGTTCATTTTCTTTGCGGCTGAACAGCAGAAAAATGATGAAAAGACAGCCGAAAGACCTGTGCCGTCTGGTGAAAAGGAAAAACTGCTCTCCATAATAAGAAAATCGCCGGGATCTCCGGAGGCGAATGACGCTCTGAAGAGGCTGAGAGAGATAGACGACAGTCTGAAGAACAGACCGCCCGTAGAGGCGAAAGAGCGCAAAGATCTGGTGATGACCGCCACATCAAAAAAGATAACAAACACATCTTATTCGGATACATCTTTTCCATATGTTGTGATAGCACCTGTAACGGCAAAGGTAAACGGCACTACAATCACAGCCGCATTTAAAATTGAAGCGGATACAAACGAGCATTACCGCATGCTGACTCAGAGAAAGGATATGCTGAGATCGGTGATCCAGCACAGAATGGAAAAGCTGGAAACCAAAGATATGTCCATGACACAGCTAAGAGACGCAGTGAAACATAGCGCAAAAGACGCTGTTGATTTCGCGTGTCCGTCCTGTTCGGAGACTGATCCCGTTCTCGTCGGGTTAAAAGTAAGATAGCTTACTTCATCAGAAGATCTGTAATCTCTCCCACATACATCCTGTGATAATCCTTGTTGGGATATGCGTCGTGAATGGCAGGATCCAGAAAGTTTTTCGGGTCTATGTCCTGATGATACAGTTTCCTGCACACCATAACCATTCTGGACTGATTGAAATACACGCTGTTATTATCGAAGACAGGGGTCAGTCCTGTCTCTTTAATCTTGTCCACGTTTCTTCCGCTCATCTTTCCGCAATATGTCAGGATATCCCTGTGTTCATCACCGAGAAAAGACAGGGTGTAGGTGTCGTGCTTTTCCATGAATTCATAGGTATATCTGCCCGGACGAACGAAGATGAACGACACGTTTTTGAACCAAAGAATGCCCAGTCCGCCCCAGCTGGCCGTCATGGTGTTGAACCCGTTTTTATCTCCGGCGGTCACCAGCATCCATTCGTCGTCTATAACAGAAAAAACGTTATCTTTCAGGGTTTTGGGGTCGATGCTGATAAAATCTGTCATTGTGAGCGCTCCGCCAGAAATTTCGCTATTTTCTCTGTCTCATATTTTTTTATATTCAGACCGTGCTTCTCCATCCTTTTTATGGTGGATTTCCATTGTTCCTCTGTTTTTACTTTTTCCAGAGAGACTTTTGTGCCGTGGCAGGTAGAACATTTTGAATAGAACAGGTTGATGCCTGTCTCTTTTGTGCCGTACATGAATGTGAACATGAAAAGCAGTACGATGATGTGTTTCATAAAAAACCTCATTTTACTGATGTGATAAAGCTGATGGTGTCTTCCGCTACGCCTCCGGAGACTATTCTCACTGTTACTTCACGGTTATAGTTGATGGCGCTGACCGTGTAGTTGTGACTGCCGATATATGTTATATTGTGATCGATCACGGTAGTTTTTGCGTGCAGGCGTACCTTTTTGTCATCGTACACCACTTTTATCCCCGCCTTCTTCAGCTCTTCGCCCGTGTCCTTGTTGGCGGCGGTGGTTATATCGCTCTTTCCGGCATCGTCCATCACCACATATATTTTCACGCCGTTCTGAGCCGCTTTTATCAGAGCCTGTTTTATCATTTCCGTGTCGGTGTAGTTACGGTCAGATGTTTTGAACATATAGATCGCCATATAGACGCTCTCTTTTGCGTTGGCTATGTCGTGCACCAGCGACTGAAGCATGGATTTATCCGGCAGCACAGCCACCGTAGCCTCGTGCTCTCTTATGTCCGCCTTCAGATTGGAATAAATGAAAAAGGCGGCAAGAACTGTAAGTATGCCTATCAGCTTAGCCGAGAATTTCCTGTATCCTCTTCCAGACCTCATCTTTTCCCTTTCCCGTCAGAGAGCTGAACAGAATAAAGTCCTCTCTGGCTATGTTTAACTGTTTGCTGATGGCCGCCAGACGTGAAGCGGCCTGATTGTTAGATAGCTTATCACATTTGGTCAGAGCGACAATAGTGCGCAGGTTGAAATGCTGAAACCAGAACAGCATGCCCAGGTCATCCTCGTTGGGGTCACGGCGTATATCGAGTATCAGAACACATGCTACAAGCTGTGTGCGTTCTGTCAGATAGTTCTCTATGGTTTCGCCCCACTGCTTCTTCTCCTCTTTGGACACTTTGGCGTATCCGTAGCCGGGCAGGTCCACCAGCATAAAGGTGTCCTGTACCAGAAAGAAGTTGACCAGTCGGGTCTTGCCTGGTGTTTTGCCGACTTTCACCAGTTTTCTGGTGCCGAGCAGTGTGTTTATCATGCTGGATTTACCGACGTTGCTTCGTCCGGCGAAGGCAATTTCCGGAAATTCTGTTACCGGATACTGCTGCGGCTCACGGGCGGATTTTATGAATTCAGCCTTCATTTATCACCCCGCATTCACGAAGAAATTCCATTACGGAAAAATCGAAATTAAAGGAAAATCCGGCGGCGTTCTTGTGACCGCCCCCTCCGTTCTCCTCTGCCAGCGTGCGGACGTCCACTTCCGGACGGGATCTGAGCGAGACCTTTTTTCTCTGCATGTTTATCAGAACCACATAGTCCATTTCCAGCTCTTTTATGATATAGTTGCCCAGCTCCGAACTGTATTCCTCGGCGAAGACAACGAACACGTCCAGATCGTCAGCGTCTTTCAGAGCGAACCCGGACTTGGCGGCGGCATGGATATATTTATCCCTGCGCTCTGTTTCCAGATCGACTATAAGCTGTTCGTCCTCGGTGAAGCCAGTGTAGGGCTTTCTGAAGAATCTTTCCAGATATCTCTCAACACCCAGTTTCATGAAAAGCATATTCATCTGAAGGCTGTCTCTGCGTTTCAGGTGCCACATGTCAAAGTCGTTGACGCACTCGACCAGCTCTCTATAGGATGCTACGTCGTATCCGTGCTGTTCCAGCCATTCGTATGTGAGCAGAGTCGCGCACTTTTTGATGTCGTGTACTGTCTCTGTCATTTCTTTCAGCCATTTGGAAGATTCATGGTGGTCTATCACCACTATCTGTATGTCGCCCATAACCTGCTGAAATACCCTCTGGCTGGGTGACATATCCGTGATGAGGATCTCTTCGTAATGGTTGGTGTCCACATCCAGCAGTATCTGATCTATCTCGTTATAATTGCAGAATATATTGTCCACGTCCCTGATGAATCTCTTGGTAAGGACACCGCAGGAGACGCCGTCCAGATCGTTGTGTGAAATATGCAGTATCAAATTATTCTCCGATGATTTTTACCAGAACACGTTTTTTGCGTCTTCCGTCGAATTCGCCGTAAAAGATACACTCCCAGGGTCCGAAGTCCAGCCGTCCTTCCGTGACCGCCACCACCACCTCTCGCCCCATTATCTGACGTTTGTGGTGGGCGTCCCCGTTGTCTTCGCCTGTTCTGTTGTGGCGGTAGAGGGACAGGGGCTCGTGGGGAGCCAGTTTTTCCAGCCAGTCCTTATAGTCCTGATGGAGTCCGCTCTCGTTGTCGTTGATGAAGACGGAAGCAGTGATGTGCATGGCGTTCACCAGACAAAGACCTTCCTTTATCCCGCTTTCACGAAGGCAGTTCTCCACATCCGGCGTGATATTGATAAACTCCATCCTCTGACTTGTGTTGAACCAGAGCTCTTTACGGTATGATTTCATAGATATAAACTAACAGGATTCGCTATGATTTCATAGTTTTTTTAGATGAAAGTCCTATAAAAAGGTTTGTGAGCGATGGCAAGCATCTCTTTGTCGCCTCTGCTGTCGCCGTAGGCATATATTTCGGAGTAGTCGTCAGGGTTCAGCAGTTTTTTGATTCTGTTCACCTTCTCCGCTCCGTAGCAGTTTTTTGTGCCGAGCCTGCCTGAGATGATGCCGTCCGCTGATTCGGCTTCAGTGCATAGGAGCTCCAGTCCGTTGTTTTCACACCATCTTCTCATCCAGATATCGAAAGAGGCAGTGACAATGACTATCCTATCCCCGTTCTTTCTGTGTTCCTCTATCTGTTTCATGGCGGAGTCCTTAACCAGCACGTCCAGATGCTTTTCGGCGTACCAGTCGCCTTTTTGCCGCAGGGTCTCGGCGTTCCAGCCTTTATAGAATGTGGTGAAAACAGCCTCTTTCGCCCTGAAATTAGGGATGAGCTTCAGTTTCATCATTATCAGCAGGTGCAGGTTCAGAAACATATTCAGCAGGAATTTTTTGTATCCGTGGGTGAATATCAGAAAGCCGATGAAGCTGTCTGAGTTGGTAACTGTCCCGTCGAAGTCGAAAAGGGCAAGTCTCATCAGATGCTTGTCTTCTTAAATATGAATTCGGGTATATGGCGGATTATGAGCATGATCAGGCGCCATCTCTTTTTGGTATAGATGACGTTCTTTCCTTTGCTCCATGCGCTGTAGATGTCCTCTGCCACTTCAACCGGCTGGGCTGTCAGCTTTTTAGGCAGATCCATTCCGGCGGTCATTTTGGTATCCACGAAACCGGGCTTTACCGTCATGACATGGACTCCCGCTGTGAAGAGTCTGTTTCGCAGACCGCTTAAATATTCACTGAATCCAGCTTTGGCGCTGCCGTATATATAGTTGCTTTTACGTCCTCTGTCGCCCGCTACGGAAGAGACGCCTATGATGAATCCGCTCTTTCTGCTCTCCATGTCGTTCGCCGCCAGATTCAGCATGCTGACAGGACCTGTGTAGTTTGTGCGCATTATCCTGTCCGCCTCAGAAAAATCTTTTTCGGCTGTCTTCTGGTCGCCCAGATAGCCCACCACAGATATCACGCCTTCGGGTTTCGGGTCTAGAGCGCCGTATATGGCGGCATGGGTTTCCGTAGCGGTGATGTCCATCTCCACCGGAACAGCTTTTCTGCTGTATCTGACATCAATGTCCTTTATCTGTTCGTCAAGCTCGGCAGTGTTTCTGCACGCCAGATACAGATCATATCCGTGAGAGGCGTAGACTCTTGCCACCGCCTTTGCCATGTCGCTTTTTGCGCCTAATATCAGTATGTAGCTCATATATTTACCCGCCTGCTCTGAAGAGAGCTGAATTTTCTGTTCATGCCTGTCTGTTCTCTGAGTTCCCGGAATTTATCTATCATCGGGTATCCCTGCTCGAATGTTTTTTCCGGCACTCGCACGTCTTTGGTGAGATAGATGCGTCCGCCGTAGTCCAGAACTATCCTGTCCAGCTTATACAGCAGGTCGAAAAGCCCGTGTTCTATCTTGAAATCCAGCGCCAGACTGTAGCCCTCCATGGGGAAAGAGAGCCAGTTTTCGTTAGCCTTGCCGTATAGTTTCAGCACCGCCAGAAAGGAACCCTTGCCGCTGTCGGCTATTTTTTTCAGTATCTTTTCCAGACCCTCATAGCTGGCGTCCAGAGGCAGGATGAACTGATACTGAGTGAAGCCGTTCCTGCCGTATATCCTGTTCCAGTTGTTTATGGCGTCCAGCGGATAGAAGAACTGGTCGTAGTCCACCTTCGCCACGCCGTTTTTGCCCTTGGCATAATAGAGTGTGTTGAATGCGGATACTGATAGATTGTTCAGCGAGAAAGACGGGAAATTGAAAGGAATATCTTTCTTGCGGTCGGCATTAGGCGTCAGATCGCCGTCATCGGCGAAATCGCCGGCCATCAGAAGACACCTGCCCAGCTTACTGCCTTTCGCCAGGCAGTCTATCCACGCCACGGAATAGGGCATGTGTTTATATTCGCTGAAAGCGTCGAAGGTTGCTTTCAGGTCGGATGTTTTTACTGTGGTCTGAACGATATTTTTTGAGTTTATCTTTTTCAGGTATATGTCCGCTTCCAGAATGATGCCTGTGAGCCCCATCCCCCCGCAGGTGGCGTGGAACATGTCGGCGTTTTCCTCTCTGGAGCAGTTTATTATGTCTCCGTCTGCCGTCATTATGCGGAATGAAAGCACACATTCACTGAAACAGCCCTCTACATGATGGTTCTTTCCGTGAACGTCGCTGGCTATCGCTCCGCCTATGGTTATCAGCTTGGTTCCAGGTGTTATCTTCAGAAACCAGCCTCTGGGAACGAATACGTCTAATATTTCAGACAGCAGAACGCCTGATTTGCAGCGGAGCAGACCTGTCTGATCGTCGAAGCTGATGAAAAGATCGTGGTTTCTCATGTGCAGGATGGTGTCGCCAAGGGCGCTGTCGCCGTAGCTTCTGCCGTTTCCGTATGAGATCATCTGACTGTTTTTTGATATGGTTTCGGCGAGCCTGCGCTCACCTGTGTATCTGATTACTCTGTTTTCCAATCTGGGGTAGTTTCCCCAGCTGTATAGACTCATTTCTCACCCCTGAATACAAATCTTTTGTCCAGACGGTATTTGGTGATATAGCCTATGGAAAGACCTGTTACAGCTCCTATATATTTGCTGACAGGATTATCCCATATGTGGTGAAAGGACAGCTCCGTTCCCCAGAATATCACCGTGGTGAATACCCCCATGAAAGAATAAATAAGGAATTTTTTCGCGTCCTCAGTCTTTGTCTCTGTTTTATGGTAAAAGATGTATTTTTTATCCAGCACATATTTTACTGCGAGTCCGGCTATGGTGCCAACGAACATCGCAACGTAAAGAGAGAAGCGCAGATCATATATCTTTAGAGACAGCCACTGAAAGGATATGTTCACCAGAGTGGCTATCACAGCGAAGATTATATATTTTACAGCGAGTTTCATAGCTTGGGTATCAGTATGAAGCTGGCGAGCCAGCCCGCTATGATCAGCTGAAGAAACCTGTCTGTGTATACCAGCATGGTGGGGCTGCCGCTTCTGTTCTCCACAAATGTGATCTGCATATATCTGAGTATGCCTGTTATCACGAAGAATGACGACAGATAAAGATGTCTGGTGCCGAAACGGCTGACCGTTTCAGGGGCGACAGTATACATGATGTATGAAACGACTGTGACCGCCGCCATGAAAACCATGGAGGCGTTTATCATCTCGGCATTGTATCCGTCGATGTTTTTGCGTGTTTGTTTGCCCTCAAGAGCCAGAAGCACGTCGTCACGCCTCTTTGCCAGCGCCAGAAAGAGAGCGAGCTGGAATGTGACCATGATGATCCATGTGGAGGTGGGAATGCGCATGGCGAATGATCCGGCGAATATGCGGAGTACGAAGCCGAAAGCGATAACGGAAATATCCAGCACGGAAACATGTTTCAGCTTGTAAGTGTATAAGATATTCATAACGATATACATTATGATGACGATGCACAGCCACAGAGCGATGAAATATGAGAGGATAACGGCAACAGCCGCCAGAACAGCCATCAGAATGAGCGCCGTTGGTTTGGAGACAGCTCCAGAAGCCAGAGGTCTGTTGCGTTTGACGGGATGTTCCCTGTCCTCTTCTATGTCGTGCCAGTCATTCAGTATGTATATGGAGCTGGCGGCCATGCAGAAGAGCCCGAAAGCGGCAAAAGACCGCATGACGCCGTCAGCCGTGAAATGCTGGGCGAAGAACATAGGCGCCAGTACAAAAATATTCTTAATCCATTGATGCGGGCGCATCAGAACTATAATGTTACGCATCAGTCAAATTACCACATAATTGGATTTTATAAAAGTCTATTTTCGGAAGAAGATATCAGGTGTTACAGTGGTTATTACACTGATTACTATGGAGTTATAATTACGAATTACTGCTGATTTTCTTCTGCATAAATAGTGAAATGCTCAGATTTGTATATAGGAACAGTCATTTTGCCTTTTGGGAAACTATATAGTGATATGAGCAATCCGTCACGTTTTTCTGTTTCATGTAAGTAATCTGAATGGATATCGCTGAATCGGGCTGATTCCCTGATGTGTATCCATGGTCCTATGGAATAAAGAGAGCTACCTGCCTCTTCCGCGATATTTGTTATCATATTTCTTCTGTCATCCCATGTTCCATCTACATAAATTGGCTTGTTGATCAAGGATTTTATTTTGAGCCAGCGTACCATATCGATATATTCATGTCTGTCTGCTTTGGCGTCTTTAACAAAGCGGCGTTTTTCCATCATAAAATAGTTTTTGTTTTCAGCAAGCTGAAACAGCATGGCTACGCATAAAACAAAAAGCGCAGTTCTTCTGTTATTAAAAGATGATGAGACGGCTGAAACTGCGGCGGCCGACATGATATAGCCCGTTACCCAGAATAGTCTGCCCGAAGCTCTGAAAGGAGATAGTGCTTTTTCCAGCAATATCGGTAAATGGACTTCGAAAAGTTTGATACTTCCAATATACCATACTGTCGAAATGCTGATAACTGTGATTATTAAAATATAAGCTAAAATATATTTATCAAAATAGCTTATGAACATTGCTCTGGTATCTTTTTTCAGCAGACATAATAGCAAGAGCAGGAACAACCCCATTCCGAAATATTGAAATCCCTCATACTGCCCGTCTGTACCGTGGGGGATTCTGCCAAGGAAACGAGATGTTCCCATCGCGTCAAACGGGGATAAAATGTTCATTGAGTAAAAACCAAGCCCGCCTGTACTTCCTTTAAAACCGCTGAAATACCCCACGCAGAACATGAATATTATCAGTGACGTCGCCGACATAATCAGGTAAGAGATGTTGCGTATGATTTTAGCTTTGTCGATAAAGCTGTCTTTAAGAAGGATGAAGAAAGTAATACCAGCTAGTATTGGAACAAAATAGAAATGGATGAGTGAAGCAAGCAGCGTCAGCAAGGTTATCCATAAAACTTTTTTATTTGTTGGCATGTTAATAAAGAAAAAGGTAATGCCGCTAATTATAAGAAAGTGCGCCATTAAATTGAGATGCCCTATTCTGGCGAGGAAAGGAGGGTAGAGTCCTATGATGAAAATGCCTATTATACGATATATACCTGATACTTTCATTGTTTTAAGCAGCCATCCGGCTGACAGAAATTGCAGAATAAAACAAGCGTACAGCCATAGTCCATAAATTTGTGCTTTTGCCGGTAAAACAGGCGACAAGGCTTTTAATATGAATCCCAGCAGGAGATTGCCGTCTGAAAAAATTATGTTGGCTCCCACAGGCGAGTCGGCATTATAAATATCGCCCAGCGGGAAACCTATGTGAGAGAAGCGGTACATTACTATAGACGCATAGTTTTGATAATAATCACCGACATATAGCCAGTCGGTATATGTCGGGTTGAGTATTTTTAAGCCAAATAAAAAATAAAATAAAACAGTTGAAAAGAGCAATACTAGAAAAATTTCTTTAGTGTCAGAACTTAGAGCAGTTTTCATTTTGCCTCTTCGGATTTGGCTGGTCAGATTGGTATCCATATACATGGAAAGTTAGCATAAAAATACCAGCATTAGAAGTCTATTTTCGGAAGAAGATGTTTAGTATCACAGTGATTATTACGCTGATGACTATAGATGTGACGATGGGAAAGTGAAATGAGAAATTTTCCCTTTTTATATTGATATCCCCGGGCAGTCTGCCCAGAGTTATGTTCAGCCCGGATTTGGAGATGATCAGCATGGCTGTTCCGGCAAGGGTTATGACTATGCCTAATGTTATCAATAATTTTGCTGTTTCCTGCATTATCTGCCTCTGTATTGCCTCTTCAGAATATTCAATTGACTGCGCTTCAAGTTTATTTTATTTTGAATTATGAAATATTTTCGCACAAATTCAAGATTTTTGCTTCTGCTTTTTGTTTTTGTTCTGATATCAGTTGCAACGGCGGAAACAAAAAGACCAAATATTGACGAAGGGTGGTTTCTGAGCCCAGTGGTTAATCTGGTTAAACACGGGTATATGGGAACCAGCGTCATAGAGGAGGCGGGCACTCCTTATTTCGGGATAAACTCACGAACATACTGGATGCCTCCGGCCAGCTTTATATTCGGGTCGCTATGGGCGTCCGTGGCTGGTTTTTCTTTTTTTGCAATGAGGCTGACGTCTTTGTTCTGGGCGCTGATTGCTCTTTTCTCCATTTATTCTGTATCGGAAACGCTGAGCGGAGATAAAAAAACGGCTCTCCTGTCATCCGGTTTTATGGCGTGTAATTACGTCTTTATACAGTCATCTGCTGATATCCGCATGGATATGATGTGCATGGCGCTGATGCTGGCGGCTCTCGCTGTTTATCTTCGTTTCAGGGACAGGACATTTTTTGCTTCCGTTTTGGCGGCGGAATCACTGGTTCTTTTGTCCGGGTTGACACATCCTCACGGGCTGATATCATTCATTGTGCTTCATATTTTTATCTTAGGTCTTGATACCAAAAAGATAAGTATCCGGTTATTCATGGCGGTGACAGGCATATACCTTGCGGGCGGTCTTCTGTGGCTTGCGTATATTCTGCCCGGATACGATATTTTTAGGGCGCAGTTTTTCGCCAATGTCACCGGGAGATACAGTGGCACAGGGCTTTTTTCTCTCGTTATCACCGAGCTTCAGCAGAGATATTTCGAGATGTTCGGGCTGAAGGCTGGCAGCGGTCTTGCGGCTAAGATAAAAATATACGCTTTTGTGTGCTATATCTTCTTTTTCATCGCTTTTCCTTTTACGTCATCTTTCAGAAAGCAAAAAGAGATGAAACTAATTTACCTCGCTCTGCTGGCTGTGCTTTGTTTTCTCACTTTCCAGCCTAACAAGGCGCAGTTTTATCTTGTCACTCCTCTGCCTTTCATCGCCATAGCCGGAGCGGTGGTTTGCATGGAGCTTGCCGGGAGAGGCAGCAGGTTTCTTCTGATATCCGCCGTTGGGCTTTTTATGGCTGTTCAGCTTTTGTCTTCTTTTAATGTATTAGTAAAGAATGAATTCAGAAAAAGTTTTCTTCCGGTGGCTGATCTGGTGAGAACATTATCACCGGAAAAAGTAGCCGCCAGTTCGGAGTTCGACTTTGCAACGGATTTTGACGGAAGGGTAAAAGACGATCCTTCGCTCGGTTTCTTCAGCGGCAGAGTGCCGGATATGGTTATAATAGACAAGAGATATAAAGACCTGATGGAAAATGACACCGGCAACATCAGAGAATATAAACAAAAACTGATAAGCGGTATGAGACAAACGTTCAGCAATAATCTTTATACCATATATGTCAAATAAAGAGCGGTGTTAAAAAAACGGAGCGGACAGACACAGTGAAAAAAGTTCTATTTGTGTTCGGAACCAGACCGGAAGCTATCAAAATGGCTCCTGTAATAAAAAAATTTTATGAAAACAACGGTATAGTTGAAACAAAAATATGCGTTACAGCCCAGCACAGAGAGATGCTGGACAATGTGCTGGGTGTTTTCGACATAAAGCCTGATTATGATCTTGATATCATGAAAGAGAATCAGGATCTTTTCGACATAACAGCCGCCATAATCACCGGAATGAAACAGGTTCTGAGCGAGTGCCGTCCGGATCTTGTTTTTGTCCACGGCGATACATCAACAACATTCTGCGCTTCGCTGGCGGCTTATTATTCGCAGATACCAGTGGCTCATATAGAAGCCGGGCTGAGAACAGGCGACATCTATTCTCCCTTCCCGGAAGAGGTGAACAGACTGCTGACCGGAAGGATCGCCTCCTGGCATTTTGCCCCTACGGAATCGGCACAGAAGAATCTTCTGAGAGAGGGCGTCTCGTCCGACAGGATATTCGTCACCGGAAACACAGTTATTGACGCTCTGCTGAGAATATCCGCCGAACCGGAGACGGACTCTTGCCCGATAGAAGGTTATGAAATAACCGACAGAAAGATTATACTGGTTACAGGACACCGGAGGGAGAGCTTCGGCGAAGGGTTTGAAAACATATGTTTAGCCATAAGGGAGCTATCCGGGAAGTATCCTGACACTGATATTGTATATCCTGTACATCTTAACCCGAATGTTCAGCGTCCTGTGAACAGTATGCTGTCGGGAGTTAAAAATATACATCTTATAAAACCCCTGGACTATCGCCCGTTCATCAGACTGATGAAAGCCAGTCATATTATTCTGACGGATAGCGGGGGGATACAGGAGGAGGCGCCCAGTCTGAATAAGCCTGTGGTGGTTATGAGAGATGTGACAGAAAGGCACGAGGCAGTGGCGGCGGGAACTGCTGTTCTGGCTGGAAGCGGCAGAGAGAGGATCGTCCGCTCTGTTTCTGAGCTGATGGAAAACCATGACAGATATAAATCTGTCGCCAGCTCCGCAAACCCGTACGGCAGTGGAAACGCCTCGGATATGATTTTTGATGTTGTGAAAAGAATAGTTTCGAATATATGAAAGTAATGTATTCAGGAGATAATATGGCAGACTGTTTTAAAGCGTATGATGTCAGGGGCAGAGTGCCCGAGGAACTGAACGAGGATATCGCGTTCAGAATAGGTAGCGCATACGCTGATGTGATAAAACCGAAAAAAGTTGTTGTCGGCAGAGATATCCGTCATACCAGCGGTTCTTTGGCGGCCGCTCTTTCAGAGGGGCTCATGTCCCGTGGAGTGGATGTTTTCGATATTGGTCTCTGCGGTACGGAAGAGATATATTTTTCGACATTTCATTTCGGAATGGACGGCGGGATAATGGTTACCGCCAGCCATAATCCGATAGAATACAACGGGATGAAATTCGTGCGTAAAGGTTCTGTTCCCATATCGGGAGATACTGGGCTGAACGATATAAAAGAGTTGGTGTATTCGGAAAATATGCCCGTCAGCAACAGCGAAAGAGGCACTTATAATCTGCTGAGTCATAGAGACGAGTATATTAAGCACCTTCTTGGATATATAGACGCGGACTCTCTGAAAGGTATGACGCTGGCGGTAAATGCCGGAAACGGCTGTGCCGGAGTTGTCATCGACGAACTGGAGAAGCATCTCCCATGCAGGTTTATCAAAGTGCACAATGAACCGGACGGTTCGTTTCCCAACGGCATACCGAACCCTCTGCTTCCTGAAAACAGGAAAGATACCGCCGCCGCCGTCATAAAGTATAAAGCCGATATGGGTATCGCTTGGGACGGGGATTTTGACAGGTGTTTTCTGTTTGACGAAAAGGGAGAGTTTATAGAGGGCTACTACATAGTGGCCATGCTGGCGGAAGAGATGCTGAAAAAAAATCCGGGCTCGTCAGTCATATATGATCCAAGACTATACTGGAACACTGTTGAGGTAATAAAAAAAGCCGGCGGAGTGCCTGTCATGAGCAAGACCGGTCACGCGTTTATAAAAGAGCGCATGAGAAAAGAGGACGCAGTCTACGGCGGAGAGATGAGCGCCCACCACTATTTCAAAAACTTTGCCTATTGCGACAGTGGGATGATCCCTTGGCTTCTGGTCGCTTCGCTCATCAGTTCAAAAGGCGTGAACCTGTTCGAGCTTGTAAAACATTATGTTTTAGAGTATCCTGTAAGCGGAGAAATAAATAGCGAAGTCAGTGATCCTAAGTGTGTGATGGAGCAGGTTGCGGCTATATACGGTAAAGACGCGCTCAGTGTTGACCGCACTGACGGACTCGGCATGGAGTTTGACAACTGGAGATTCAACCTGCGCATGTCAAATACCGAACCTCTTATCAGATTGAATGTCGAAAGCAGAGGGGATGAACAACTGATGAAGACTAAAACCAGCGAACTTTTGTCACTAATAAGGAATCACTAGAAGAAGGGATGAGTATGATCAATATTCTTTTATGCGGCGGCAGTGGGACAAGGCTGTGGCCAATATCAAGAAAAAGTTACCCAAAACAGTTTTGCAGGTTATTAGGCGATAAATCGCTTTTTATGGATACTGTCGCCCGCAATAACAGCACATGCAATAAACAGATAATCATAACCAGCGCAGATAATTTTTTTATGGCTGTAAATCAGATAGAGGAAATGGAAGAGGATTGTGACGCATTTGAGTATATTCTGGAGCCGAAGGGCAGAAACACAGCTCCTGCCGTGGCTCTAGGCTGTTTCTACGCAAAGCCTGACGATATAATTTTTGTAAGTCCTGCCGATCACATTATTACCAACACAGACGCATATATAACAGCGGCCAAACTGGCTGAAAAAGCGGCCGGTGAAGGTTTTTTGGTGACATTCGGAATAAAGCCGCTTTCTCCTGAAACAGGATATGGCTATATAGAGGCTGAGAGCAGCGGCAATGTTATAAGGAAGACAATCTCATTTAAAGAAAAACCTGATAAAAAAACGGCTGAAGAATACATCGCCTCTGGAAATTATTTCTGGAATAGCGGGATGTTTTGTTTTAAGGTCGGTGTTTTCCTTGATGAACTGAAAAAATACTGCCCGGAGATTTACAAAAAGTCTTATGAGGCGTATAAAAACGCCATGACAGAAGACGGTGTGCATAATATAGATCTGGATGACATGATGTCTATTCCAAGTGACAGCATAGACTATGCCGTAATGGAGAAGAGTTCTCTGGTTAAGGTGATTCCGGTTGATCTCGGCTGGAATGATGTAGGCAGTTACGATGCGCTGGATAAAGAGTTTGCTAAAGACGATAACGGCAACTCAGGCATGGACAATAATATCTCTGTCGATTCGTCCAATATTACCGCTATTTCTGAAAAAGTGGTGGCTACGCTCGGTGTCAGCGATCTTTTTATCATAGATACAAAAGATGCCCTGCTGGTGGCTAAAAAGGGTACGACCCAAAAAATAAAAGACATAGTTCCTCTGCTGGAAAAAGCGGAGAAAAAAGACAAGAAATACACCGATCTAACCATCCTCCATACCACAGCGCATAGACCTTGGGGGTCATACACGGTTCTTGAGTCAGGCGACAGGTACAAAATGAAGCGTATCGTCGTCAAACCGGGTAAAAGACTCTCTCTGCAGAAGCATTATCACAGAAGCGAGCACTGGGTGGTAGTCAGCGGCTCTGCAGTCGTTACCAGAGGCGATGAAGAGATTTTTCTGAAAACAAACGAATCGATATATATCCCGATGGGAATAATTCACAGACTCGAGAATCAAGGTAAGATAGATTTAGTCGTGCTTGAGATACAGGTTGGTGAATATCTTGCTGAAGACGACATAGTGCGTGTTCAGGATGATTTTAAACGAGGCTGATTTATTTATGGAGAGCCAATGAGGATCCTGCATGTAGGGAAATATCAGTTTGAAAAAAGAGGCGGGATCGAGACGCTGACGTATCAATTATGCAGAAAGCTGATAGACCACGCTTATGACGTGCGTGTTTTGTGCTCTTCCGAGGGCAATAAGACGGCTGTCGAAACATATGACAATATACCGTGCGTCAGAGCGGCTACGTGGATTGTTGTAGGTTCTGCTCCCATATGCCCTTTTCAGTTCATCTATTTTCTGAAAAACAGAAAGAAATTTGACCTGCTGCATGTGCATCTTCCTAATCCTTTTGTCACTTTTTTTCTTCTTCTGGCGGGGACAGGGGCAAAAATAGTTGTCCACTGGCATGCAGACGTCATTAAGCAGAAATATCTTTTTAAACTGTACAGACCTTTTCTTAAAATGTTTCTAAAAAGGGTGGACAGAATAATAGCCACATCCCCCAATTATTTCGAGGCATCATCTGCTCTGCGGGAGTACAGGGATAAAGTCTCCGTGATAACAATGGGGCTTGACGAACCGCAGAAGGCGTCCGCTGAACTTGTGGATAAATGGAAAGACAGATTCGGCAGAAAAAAAATAATACTCAGCATAGGCAGGCTTATATATTACAAAAGTTACGATGTCCTGATAAGAGCGGCTTCACACCTTTCAGACGACTACCATGTGGTGATAGTCGGCAAAGGGGAGGATAAGCATTCGCTGGAAAATCTTGTCGAAAAACAGGCGAAAGGCAGGGTATCTCTGCTGTCTGATATAAACGATAACGATAAGAACGCTCTTTTGGAAGCCTGCGATATATTTGTGCTCCCGTCCTCTTATAGAAGCGAGGCCTTCGGACTGGTGCAGGTGGAGGCTATGCAGTTTGCAAAACCTCTTGTCTGTTGTGATATTCAGGGCAGCGGCGTGAGTTATGTTAACAAGGACGGCGTATCAGGTCTGGTTACCCCGGTGGGCGACGACAAAAAAATGGCCGAAGCCATAGCCGCCATTTGCGGGAACGAAGATATATATCGTAAATTTTCGGAAGGCTCATACTCCAGATATATGGAGCTTTTCAGAGCCGATGCGATGGTGGAAAAGATAGAAGATCTCTACAAAGAAATCATGGAAAAATAGTAATGTTATTTAAATTTTATAGAAAAGCAGTCAATGCGCTCCGCGGTATTGCCGGCCCCGGAATGCTTTATAAATACGCGGAGATGAGAGAGGGCAGGTCTATTCTGGACAAGCTGTTTCAGATGTATGCTCTCGGCGGTCTTTCATATGATGAGAGACAGACCCTGAACAGAGAACTGATATACAGAACTCTTAGCAGTGCATCAGTGAACGTTCCATATTACAGAGACCTTTTCAAAAAAATCGGGTTTGTTCCTGAAAAGGTCAGAAGCGACATAGGCTTTTTAACGGACATTCCTCTCTTGACCAAAGACATAATTCTGGAACATGGCAGCAGGATGATTTCAGACCTGTGTCATGACAAAAAACAGTTCCACTGTAAGACGGGCGGTTCCACCGGAAAGACTGTCGTGGTGATATACGATCAGGACGCTGCGGACTGGTCTGCGGCAGCTACGCTTTACGGCAGGAGTCTCGCCGGTAAAAGCATATTTGACTCAGAACTGCACTTTTCCGCCAAGTTTGACGATATTCCCGGCTTTAAAGACAGGCTGAGAGAGAGCGTCAAAATTTTTTCCATGAACAGGTTCAATTATTTTTTCGCCACTTATTCAAAAGAAGAGATGACCGCCATGTGGCGCTATATAGAGTCGAAGAGACCTAAGCTGGTTCATTCGCATCCTTCCACCATGTATGCATTGGCTCTGGCCGTGCGTGACGGCGGATTTGATGTCCCTGCGTTCGAGATATTCGAATCCAGCGGAGAACTGCTGAATACATCCAAGCGCAGAGCCATAGAACAGTATCTGCAATGCCGTGTGGTGGACAGATACGGTCTGGCGGAGCTGGGTGTTGTCGCATACGAAGACGGATACAAAGACGAATGGCTCAGGGTATTCGACGGATTCGCTTGGGTGGAGTCTGTGAACAATGAGCTGGTGATGACATCCATGCGCAACGACTGTATGCCTATGATACGCTATAACTCGGGTGACAGCGGACTAATTGCCGAAGAGAACGGATACCGCTATATTACAGATATCGGCGGCCGCATACATGATACCGTGATGATGCGAGGCAGAAAGACCCCAACGCATTATATTCAGGATATAATCGACCACAGAGTCGGAGAGTGCGAGGAATTTCAGATAATAGAGAAGAAGGACGGCAGATATACACTGTGTATCGTGCCTAAGCCTGACGCTGATATAAACGGCATTACGGACAGACTGAAAAAATATTTTGCCGACGATTTAGAAATAAAATTTATCTCAACCTGCGAACTGACGCTTGTGGGAAGAAGAAATAAATTCAGGTACCTTGTCAGGGAGACAGATGATACAAATCAAATATGATCATAATGATTCATACATTTACGAAATTGTAAGGACGGCTTTTGAGAGGAGCTTTACCGTTTCTCAGATGACGGATGGCGACAAAGCGTCCGTGTACGTTGTCATAAACCCTGACAGCCCTGATGCTATCAGAATACATATGGAGATGGGGCATAAGGTCATTGTATTTGGCAGGCCGGACGAGCGCACTGCGGAATATATGGGGATTACACTGCTTCCATACGAAAATATAACCGGCAGAGGAGCGTGCGCTTCCGCAGTCACCGCCGCCGCTTCAGAGAGCAGAGAGGAGATAGCCTATAATAAGAAGTCGCCTCTGGCTCAGGCGTATCCTTTCAGTTCCAGACCCTTCTGCCGTTTTGACTTTACAGACGAGTGGAATAACATGGGCTACGGCAGGATTACTCTGGATGGTTTAGAATGGGCAGTATCCTGTGCAGCAGTCTGCGAGGATGCTTTCGCGTCATTTAGTCTTGACGGCATCTGGTATGCCTTCGCCCTACTGAAAGATACCGAAAAAGGGTCACTGCTGTGGGTGAACAGGGCAGTGGGATGGTGCGACTCAGTCGAGTGGAACATAATAGAATATTTTATAAGCGCATACAGATATAAAGACATAGCTACACTGCCTTACCTGTTGGATATTCCCGCAGGATGCGCGTCAGCCGTCACCATGAGGCTGGACTGCGACGAGCATATACTCAGCTCAAAAAGGCTTTTCGAGCTGTACAGAGAGAGAAATATTCCGTTCACACTGGCAGTAAAAACATCTCTGGAGCTTAACGGAGAGGTCAGGCAATATTTTGATGATATACTTGCGGCAGGGGGGGCTATCCTGTCTCATTCCATAAATCATAAATGCGATTGGGGCTCCGATTTCAGAGACGCCGTATATGAAGGCGCTGTCTCCAGAACTGTTCTTGAGCGATTTCTCGGCATGCCTGTTAATTTTGCCGTATCGCCGTTTCATCAGAATTCCCCAAAGGCTGTCTGCGCTGTCAAGAATGCCGGCTACAGAGGCTTTATAGGCGGTATAATCCACAATGATCCCGAATATCTGCTGTCCAGAGGCGGGGCTGTACCTTTTGTAGACGGTATAGCGTCACACAGCCAGCAGTGCATGCTCCACGGGGACTGTCCCCAGAATGACGCCGAAGACGAACTTTACATCTATAAAAACTCATATAACTCAGCCAGACAGACATCAGCTTTTTTTGGATATCTTGATCATCCTCAGTCTGCATATGACTACGGCTGGAAGAGTTTTGACAGACAATGTAATGCCCATATGGACTATCTGGATTTTCTTCAGGCTTCAGAGGCGTCTTTTTTCAGCGCAGCTCAGTGTCTGGAGTTCATGTGCGGTAAAAAACTACTTTCCGTCCGTGACGGCGTGTTATCTATGAACGGTGAAAACTCTTTCGGATATACATTTTCCGAAGGCGGCAGGATGATAAATGTCTGAACCTAAATGTTTTGTACTGTTCTCAACCGCCGACTGGGGGCATAAATATCTTACAAACAAACAGCATGTGACAATGTCTCTGGCAGACAGGGGCTACAGGGTTATGTATGTTGAGTCCATAGGTATAAGACAGCCGGGTATAAACGCTCAGGATATATCGCGTATATTCAAGAGGCTTATAAAAGGCCTGCTGCCTGTAAAAAAGGTCAGGAACAACGTGTGGGTATATTCTCCGTTGACTATTCCTTTTAAGCATCATATGAAAATAGTAAAAAAAATAAATAATTTCATACTTTCATCAGTGATAAAGACCGCAATGTTCTTTTTAGGGTTTAGAGATGCGTGTGTATGGACGTACCATCCGCTTATTAATGACGTATTGAAAAATCTGAGGTACAGCAAGCTGGTGTATCACAGTGTGGATGATCTGACGGCAGTTCCAGGGATAGATAAGGAACTTATCAGACGGAACGAAGATATCCTTCTCGGCTCGGCGGACCATGTGTTTGTTACCAGCCGCAATTTGGAGAAGATGTACTCTGAAAAATATCCAGACAAAGTGCATTATTTTTCAAATGTTGCGGATATTGAGATGTTTTCTAAGGCCAGAAGCGCTCTGAAAAGACCTGAGGACATGCCTGACGGCGTGAATATAATGTATATCGGAGTTCTGACCGACTTTAAGCTGGATTTCCGGCTCGTATATGAGATCGCTATCGCAAAGCCTGACTGGAACTGGATCTTCATCGGTGAAGAGCGGGAAGGGCAGAACAATGAGTATATTAAGAAAATGGCAGATATGCCAAATGTATATTATCTCGGTTACCGCCCTTACACAGAACTTCCGTATTATCTTAAATATGCGGATGTTGCTGTGCTGCCGAGCCTTATCAACGACTATACTGTCAGCATGTTTCCTATGAAGTTTTTTGAATATCTGGCCGCCGGAAAGCCTGTGGTGGGGACAAAACTGCCCGCTCTGAAAGAGTTCACACATATGTATTCCGCCGCAGAGGGATCAGATGAATTCGTTTCGATGATTAGTGAAATAGTTGACATGAAAAGGGATAAAACGGTTGACTTAAAGGATATAGAGATGTATTCATACAATGGTCGAATAGAGAAAATGTTGAAAATATTGCAGAATTTTTGAATTATATACGGGAAGAATGATGAAAATCAGGCAAAATTTAGATATTTTAGGCGTATTAGCAAGAAAAGAGATAAAAACAAGATATAAGAACAGTGTGTTTGGTTATTTTTGGTCACTGGCGAATCCTGTGGCATTTACTCTGATATTTTATTTCGCATTTGAAGTGGTATTTAAAGCTGGGGTTCCTAAATTCATACTGTTCCTTATGACCGGTCTTTTTTCATGGCAATGGACGGCAAACTATGTGTCAAGTT
Source organism: Deferribacterales bacterium (assembly GCA_050251875.1). Lineage (GTDB taxonomy): Bacteria > Chrysiogenota > Deferribacteres > Deferribacterales > Geovibrionaceae > Seleniivibrio. Next base: position 239,303 of record JBFWMA010000001.1, read on the forward strand.
CTACGAAGCTGTTTGTCATGAATACGAGTCTGATAAAGAAAGTTAATTTCCCCAGATATCTGATCCCCCTATCGGTGAACATACAGGATGCGTTTCATTTTCTGCTTACGATTCCGATACTTTTTGTGATCATGTATTACTATCATATAGACTTTAAGATGAATCTCATTGCCGGGGTGCCTCTTATTTTTATTTCTCAGTTTATCATGCTGTACGGCATAGGGCTTTTTCTGGCCTGTATAAATATATTTTTCAGAGATATAGAGCATTTGACGATTATCATTATGAATATGGTTTTCTACGCTACGCCGGTTCTGTATCCGATGCAAAAACTTCCTGATGCTTTTAGACCTTTTGTTTACTGCAATATTTTTGCTCCTACAGTTCTTGCCTGGAGATCACTCCTGCTTGAGGGGCATTTCAGCCTGACATATATCGGCCTTTCCTATATTTATGCCGGTTTAGCATTGCTGCTCGGCACATACACCTACAAAAAACTGGTTTGGAAAATTCCGGAGTTGATCTGATGAGCGATACCATAGTTAAATTTGATAATGTAAGCAAATATTATGATATGCACCTTACTGATTCCGGCGGAATCAAGAACTATCTTCTTAATCTTGGCAAAAGAAAGCAGAGAAAAGAGAAGAACAGGAAAGTTGTTTTTGAAAACCTGTCCTTTGAAATAAAAAGAGGAGAGCTGGTTGCGTTCATAGGCAGAAACGGCGCCGGGAAGAGTACTCTGCTCAGTCTTATTTCCCAGGTGATCAGGCCGGATTCTGGAACTATAGAGGTGAACTCAAGGATATCTTCCATGCTGGAACTTGGAGCAGGTTTTCACCCGGACCTGACAGGCATAGAGAATATTGAGCTTTACGGTATTCTTATGGGTTTTACCAAAAAAGAGATACACCAGAAGATGGACAGCATAATAGAATTTGCCGAACTTAAAGAATATATATATTCCCCTGTCAGATACTATTCCAGCGGGATGCAGGCCAGACTGGGTTTTTCCGTTATATCACAGCTGCATCCTGAGACCATAATAGTTGATGAGGTCCTTGCTGTCGGCGATTTCAAATTCAGAACCAAATGTAATAATGTATTTCAGAAATTCAGAGACGAAGGGATCACAATTATCCTTGTTTCCCATAGCGGAGTGGACGTAAAAGAATTCTGTACAAGAGCCATATGGCTGGATTCAGGTAAAATATGCTATGACGGCTTGCCGGAAGAAGCATTGGAAGCCTATGAAGAAAAATATACCTGATATGAGCAGACGGCTCAGCGCCGCATTCAACACATATCCTATGGCTTTTAATACTCCCGGCGGCGGAGAGATACAGCTGTTGGCATATAAAAAGCATCTCGGCGGACTGAATGTCGAGGTCGATCTTTTTAATCTGTGGGAACCGGAATTTAATAAGTATGATCTGATGCACTTCTTTTCCTGTATAGGCGGTTCATATCATTTTTGCAGTTTTGTCAGACAGCTTGGCATTCCTCTGGTCATAACATCAAGCCTTTGGATAACCCGTAGCAACAAACACAACTATGCTTTGGAAGAGATAAGAGCTCAGCTTAATCTGGCGGACAGGATAGTCACCAATTCGGATATGGAATCCGATACGCTGGCTGACGTCCTTGATCTTCCCAGAGAGAGGTTTTCAAAAGTATATAACGGTGTAGAGGATATATTTTATGACGGAAGAATTTCTGGGGATGTCTTCAGAAGTCATTTTGGCGTAGGATACAGATTTGTGCTGAATGTGGGGAACATAGAGCCCAGAAAGAATCAGCTGACGCTGGCTAAGGCCGTTAAGCAAGTTCCTCAACTTAAGCTGATAATGATTGGCCACGTCAGAGATAAAGAATACATGGAACAGGTATTGAAAGAGGGCGGGGATAGCGCTGTTTATCTGGGGGCTTTGCCCAATGACAGCCGTCTGCTGAGATCAGCATACGCGGCGTGTGATGTATTCTGTCTGCCCAGCACCCTTGAAACACCGGGACTGGCGGCTTTGGAAGCGTATGCCAGCGGAGCGAAGATAGTTCTGACATCAGAAGGTTCCACTAAGGAATATTTTTGTGATGATGTCGAATATGTTGTTCATGATGATGTCAATTCTGTAAGGGATGCTATAATTAAAACAGCTGAACAGCCTCTTGCGGCTGATAAAAGATTAATAGATTTTAGGTGGTCTAACGCGTTAAAAGATCTTAGAAAAATATATAACGAAGTAGTGCGAGGAAGTTAAATGAGTAAGTTTGTTTTCCATACAATTGTTGCCAAAAACTATTTTGGATATGCCAGAGCCTGGGCAAAAAATGTTAAGAAAGTTTATCCCGATTCTCCGGTATATATATTTGTCGCCGATGAGTTTGAGGGGCTTATTAATCCGGCCGAGGAGTCAGTTCCTGTTATTCAGTGCTGCGATATAGGCATGGAGGATTTCGACTACATGAAATTCATCTATGAGGTGACAGAGTTCGCTACCAGTGTTAAGCCCTTCTGCATATCGTGGCTTTACGACAAGCATCCAGGACACGTTGTTGTCTATATGGACAGCGATACTTTTGTGCTGACTAAAATGGCAGAACTGGAAGAACATTTTGATAAAGGCGCTGACGCTGTGTTCACTCCCCACATATGTGAGCCTCTTGATGATGGTTTTTGGCCTTCTGAATACTCTTTTCTTACTGCCGGTATCTACAATATGGGATTCGGAGCGTTTGCGGATAAGCCGGAAGTGAGAAAATTCATTAAATGGTGGGAAAGTAAGCTGGCTCAGCATTGTGTATGGGCTCTGGATAAGGGTATTCACGTTGACCAGAAATGGATGGATTACGCCACCGCTTTTCTTGAGCACGCCAAAGTTCTCAGACACCCGGGATATAATATAGCCTACTGGAATCTGCCGCACCGCAATATTGAGCTTAAAGACGGGGAATGGCTTTCCAACAGTCTTCCCGTGAGGTTTGTTCATGTAAGCGGAAATGATCTGAGAGACAAAAATAATCTTTCCAAACATCAGAACAGATATACCAGAGCGGATCTAAAAGATATCAATCAGCTTATTGAAGTATATCAGAAAAATGCTATAGAGGCAGGTCAGCTTGAGACCATCACATGGCCTTATACATTCTTTAAAGGGAGATATTTTGAAAATATTCCTTTTTACCTCAGGATGTATTTCAGAGAAAGAAACGACAGGTTCTCTATGCGTGGAAAAGATGTAGAAGCCTATGCGTACGAGTATTTTATGGGCAAAGATGATTCTCTGGAGGATTTCGGACTGGATGGAATGAACCGTATGGCGCTGGCATATTATTCTGTCAGGGAAGATCTGAAGACTGCTTTCGATCTTACTACAATGCAAGGTCAGGAGAAATATCTCGCATGGCTGAAATCAAACGATATTGACCTATTCTATATATCCGGAGACAGAAAGTGACGACAGACCATGCCGGGGACTGGAAATATTCTGATTCACTGCTTGTGGGTGACGCATACAAACATCTTATAACAAAAGAGATGGCTGCTTTATGGCTTACATCTCCGACGGATCTTGCCTCTGAATTTCCTATTGATACCGCGGAAGGTAAAGTTCTGCTTATCGCTTACTGTTTTTTCTGTAAAAAAGAACTGTTACGGTCGGAAGAAGTCTATAAGACAGTTTACGACATCATTTTTAATAATCATTATAATGGCGATGCAAGTGTGTTGAGAGATTTTGACAGGCTTGTTCCGGTTTTGAATGATACTCATTCGGAAATAGCTGATGTTATAAGGCCTTTTATTTTTTACAGGATGTTCAGACCAGATATCAGACAGAATTTTGATATATCCGTACTGACAGGCGCCTGTAAAGGGGTTTTATGGTTCATAATTGAGATCATTCAGCACGGAGAAGGTTTTTTTGATTACCTCGACAGGCTGAACAGTCCTGTTTCAGATCAATACCAGACAACTCATATTAAAATATCCAGACTGATATATATTTTTTTCATGTCGCAAAAGGACACAATCACTGTTTATGATATTAACACGCATGAGAGCAGACAGAATCTGTTGAGAATCTGGATGGATGCGAGAGACAGGATTCTGTCCGGGCTTCATTGTTCAGATGATAAATGGCTGGATGACGCTTATTCCATTTCCGGCGACTGCAAAATACTGACCAACGTAATGCTGTTTATGCATCAGCTTAGAGCAGATCTTAGTGAAGCCTTTGACCTGAATGATAAAAAACAGCTGTACGGCTACGTCTGCTGGCTGCTTGGAAGCAGTATAATAAGTGAGACGCCTTTTATCAAAGAGCATGCGCTCTGGTATAAACAGATGATGTCTGAGAAGTATGACCAGATTGAGATGAAAACTCCGGTCAGCATCACTTTCGGCATGTATGTTTTTTTTGAATGTCATCCGGAGCTTTTTGAAAATAAAGATATAAATTCGGTAAAATGTCAGATTGAACTGATCGACAGATGGCTGACTGAGAGAAAATCAATCAGTATCTTAAAGTTAGCTGATCATAAAAGCTGGTTCGATGGCCTTTCTGAGTATCCTTATGAAAAATCTGATTTTAACGCGTTCATGTATTTTCTGATGATGAAAATCAAAGACGTTGATGATGTAAATAACCTGACAGACGCAGATATGGTTTCATTTGCGGCATGGCTCAAGCTCAACAAAGAAGACGTGCTGAAAATATACATGATATCCGGAGAGAACGGAGATATAGCGTCTGCTCTTGACTATGCGGCAGAGTATGCGGGTAAATTCTGCAAAGGAATTAATCTTATAGGTATGGCAACGGCTGACATGGGCATAGGCGAGGACCTGAGAATGACAGCGGAGGCTCTCGTAAATGCCGGAATGCCTTTTAATATTTATGAGTTTCCAAAGGATATGCATTGTTCTTTTACAAGTACATCCCACTCTCAGTATATCAATAACAGAATAAGTTACGCTGTAAATATATTTTGTCTGCCTGCGTCGTCAATAATCAAAGCGTATTTTCATGATTCAGGAATTTTTGAAGGCAGATATAATATAGCCTATACACAGTGGGAGTTTGATGATCTGCCTATGGTCATTGGCGAATCTTTTGTAGAAATCATTGATGAGGTCTGGGGAATATCTTCTTTTGTTGCGCAGGCATTTTCTAAAGCGACAGACAAGCCGGTGATGGCCATGAAATCAAGTTTATATATTGAGAATAATAAAGAGTATAAAAGGTCGCATTTTAAACTGCCTGAGGATAAATTTTTATTTATCTTTACTTTTGACGGCAATTCCAACCTTAACAGAAAAAATCCTCTTGCCTGCGTAGACGCTTTCCTATCGGCTTTCGGCGGCACCGATGCTAATGTCGGGCTGGTTATCAAGTGTATGAACACGTCCAATGTTAGCGACTGGCAGCAGTACGCTGAAAAAATAAAAAGCAGCGGCAATATATATCTGATAGAAGAAAACCTTCCTAAGAATGAGGTTATGGAACTTGTAAGATCTTGTGACGCGTTTGTTTCTCTGCACCGTTCCGAGGGGTTCGGCAGAGGCATAGCGGAGGCTATGCTGATGGACAAGGCCGTAGTTGTTACAGGGTATTCCGGTAATATGGATTTCACGCTGGATGACACTGCTTTTCTGGTAAGCGGAAAACTTGAAAAGGTGAAGAAGGGCCAGTATCTCTTCGCAGAGGGCTGTATGTGGATGACGGCGTCAGTGGCTGATGCCGCCGACAAAATGAAAGAGTGCTACTATAACACGCCGCTGAGAGAGGCCAAGATAAAGAACGCCAGAGCGCTGATAGAGACCAATCATTCCACATATGCGCAGGGCAGAGCTTTGACAGAGAGAATCAATACGATTTTTGACGAATATATATGGGAGAACTGAATGAGCAACACAGGTTACGGAAAGGACGGCATCAATGTTTTTGGATATATTAAGGCCAATATGGGGATGGGGCAGGCCGTCAGACAGAATATAATCGCTCTGCATAAGGTAGGAGTAAAAACAACAGTACACGATGTCACTACCAACGGTCTTCATGTTGAGACAGATACTCTTCTTGATGGGTATATTACTGATGAATTAAAGTATTTTTATAACTATATTCACATAAACGCCGATGAGACAGTGGATCTGGACACTAAGGTCACCAAAGCCCAGAGAGAAAACAGGTATAATATAGGCTACTGGGGTTGGGAACTTTCAGTTTTCCCGGATATGTGGCTGAAAGCCTTCGATCATCTGGATGAAGTATGGGTTTACTCAAAATTTATTCAGGAGGCCGTAGCGGCAAAAACAGACAAACCTGTGGTTGTGGTGCCTATAGCTGTTCCGCCGGTGACAGGTGAGCTTTTTGACAGGGAGTATTTTGGCATACCTAAAGATAAAACATGCTTTCTGATCACATTTGACCTGCATTCACTCTTTGCCAGAAAAAATCCTCTTGGAGCTATTGATGCATTCCGCAGAGCCTTCAGCGAGAAGGACAACGCTCTGCTGGTGATCAAACTGCACTCAGGCCGCCATGATTTTACTAATGAACGCAAGATGCTTTATGATAATATTAAAAATGACCCTAAGATATTCATCATAGATAAGGTGCTGACCAGACAGGAGCAGGACAGTCTTCAGAACTGTATAGACTGCTACATCTCTCTGCACCGTTCCGAGGGATTCGGGCTTAATATCGCTGAGTGTATGGCGCTGGGCAAGCCGGTTATCGCAACCGATTATTCCGGCAATACAGACTTTATGTCTTCTGACGAAGCATTCGCTGTGCCCTATACTATGACTGATGTAAAAGAGAATGAATACCCCTGCTGGCAGGGTCAGCACTGGGCAGAACCTGATCTCGGTGCTGCCGCGGAATATATGAGAAAGATATATCGCGACCCTGAGTATGCCGCGGAGATCGGCAGAAAGGCCAGAGCGAGGATTCTGAAAGAACTCTCATATGAGGCTGTCGGAAAAGTAATGAAGGACAGGCTGGATCAGCTTAATACACTGCTTGGAAAATAAAATGAAAAAGATATATATCGTTGCTCCTGATATCCATGTTAAAGACGCTGTGGGCAATTTCTGTTTTGATCTGGCTTCGCTGTATAACAGCGCCGGACACAGCGCAGTGCTTTGCGCTCAGAACTATACTTACGAAGAAATGGAAGTCAGGCATGTTGACTATATGTTTGAAAATATTAATGACGATGATGTCCTTTTTATTTGTTACTCCATAGAGGACAGGTATCTGGACAGATATCTGGAACTGAAGAATCATAAAATCTGCTACTTTCATGGAGTTACGCCTCCTGAACTTCTGGAATCTTTTGATCCTGTGGTTGCACAGCAGTGCAGAAACTCTTACGGTCAGTTTCCAAAGCTGGATACCTGCAAATATATTATCGCAAGTTCGCAGTTCACCGCGGATTTTCTTTCAGGTTTTTTAAACGGCAGAAAGATAGATGTGCTGCCTCCGGTATTTAAAAAGCGTTTTGAAGGCAAACATCCTAAGGAGCACAAGGTACAGAATGAAGATACTGTTAAGGTTCTGTGCGTAGGCCGGGTAGCTCCGAATAAAAATATTGAGCAGGTTATCGAAATATTTGCCGGATTCAGCAGAATGCAGAAAAACAGTGTGCTCAGAATTGTAGGCTCCAATCATAACGATAATTATAATAAAGTGCTTTACGAAATCATCGATAGAATGAGTATTTCAGATAAAGTCATTTTTACCGGAATGGTGAAGGACGACGAGCTTTTTGACGAATTTCAGAATGCGGATATCTTTATAACGGCCAGTAATCACGAGGGCTTTTGTATCCCTGTTCTTGAGGCGATGTTCTTCGGGCTTTTGACTGTGGCAAAGAAAGGCAACGCCGCGGCAGAGGTTCTTGGTGATTCCGGCTATTCATTTGACGCAAATGAGGCGCCGGAGGAGACTGCTGCCGCTATATATAAATACTTCTCTGATAAAAAAACTACGGATGACCTTGTGTCAAAAGGCTTTAAAAGAGCCGATGAATACACCTCAAAAAACACAGCTGATGTCTGGTGCAGATATCTTATATGACTTTCAGGAGCAGTTATGACTAGTGATCAGTTTATTTTCGATTATGATAATATAGAGCTTGGCGACGCCGGTTCTATAGACGTTCTTGAGCCGGTTGATCAGGATTCATCAATTCTCATTGAAGGATGGAGCCTTTATCTTGTTAGGGATGAGTTTTTTCTTCCTGAATATATTGTTGTTATGTTTGATGAAGAGATTATATCAAAAGTGCCGTTAAATGCGATGCGTCCGGATGTGACTGAAGCAAAAAAACTTGATGATAAATACGCACTCTGTGGTTTTTCAGTCAAAATCCCTTTTGAACAGAGATTTACTGAAAAAAATAAATTCAGCTTTTACTCTGGATATAATGGACATTATAAAACCATACTGAAGCCAGGCTATAAAGAGCTTCAGCTGGAGCTTACCGGCAGATGCAATATGAAGTGTCCGCAGTGCCCAAGTGTCTCATACAGTGACTTTCACAACAAAGACATGAATATGGATGATCTGAAAATCATAAAAACTCTGCTTGAAAACAGCGAGCTCATATGTTTGGACGGGTTTGGAGAAATATTTATGAATAAGGATTTTGTTGAGTTTCTTAGAGCAACTCCAAGATCCAATCAGATTATTTTTCATACGAATGGGATGTTATTCTCTAGCAAATATTGGGATGCTATACTGGAATGTTCACCCCCGCTGAGAAATATGATTTTCTCAGTTGATTCTCTTGTTCCGCATAAATATGAGAATTTACGTCCGGGTGGAAAGCTGGATAAGGTTCTGGATAATATGTTCAAATTTAAGGAATATAGAGAATCAAATAACAGAAATCTGCCGAAAATTATTGTTAACATGACACTCATGAAAGACAATGTCGATGAACTCTGTGATTATGTTGAACTGGCTTCCCGTTTGGACGGGTATTTTGAAATAAACCAATTGTATGACGCTCAGCAGCTCAACTCGAACATAGAAGTGACTAAAGAGGAAAAGCAGTTCAGATTCAACTATGAAGAGCAGAAGCCAAAACATTATGCCCGAGAAGTTAACAGTTCTATAAAGAAAGCTGTTGCTCTGGCAAAGGAAAAAGGTGTGACGGTCATGTTCAGCGGTTCTAATCTTGAAATGCTGAATGAAGGTGCCTCTGGAGACGAATACGGCGGTTTTCGCGAACCTGTGGAATGCTGTCCTCATATCCGTAACCATCAGATGATATTTGCCGATGGCAGAGCCCAGTTCTGTGTCTGGCAGACTTCGCCTGTCTTTAATTGGAAAGAGACAAATAACGTTGATATTCTGAAAGACCCCAGGGGAATTATAATCCGTGAGATGATACTGAAAGGAGAGATCCCGTACGAGTGCAGCGGAGCTGGTTGTAAATGGGTGGGGCTTGAACTGTCAACAGAGAAAAAGGATGATATAGAGCAGGTGAAAGGAGGCTGGTCCGGAAAAGCAAAATAGGTTTTATGAGAGTTTATTTTGATTTTGTTGTGATCACTAGGTTAATTAATTTACAATTGGTCTTTTTATAGTATAAAATTATTAAGTTTTCGTATAGAGGGAATCAAAATACACAAGGTGTTGTCTTGAAAAAAATATTTTTCCATATCGGCTATCCTAAAACAGGAACCAGTTCTTTACAGTTTTTCTTAATTTTTAACAGACATTTGTTGAAAAATACCGACGTATACTATGAAGTATACGGTTGTGAATCTTTTTTTGAAATGATTGAAAAAATCTATAGAGACGATCAAACAGTGTATCCGGAGTCAGGAATATTGCCCGATATCTATGAAAGCGATGTTGAGGAAAGTCCTGAAAGTCCCTTTCATAACTTTTTATGTTTTGTCGATTTCGAACTGGCATTAGAGTACATTAAAAAAGCTATATCAAATTTTGAGCGATCAGGATGCAGCGCCATGGTTTTCTGCAGTGAATTGTTTACGCTTAATTTCACTCCTTCACAGATCAAGCGTATACTGGAACTGTTCAAAGGCTATGACTTTCGCGTAGTATGCTATATCCGTGAACCTTTTTCATTTATCAAATCATGCTTTTATCAGGAATATAAATGGCCTAATTACCCTCGCAACGATATATACGATTTTTGTATAAGCCAGAAGCACTATTTGCTGGATATCGTTATGCTGTTTATGCAGAACTGGGTACATGTCGTTGGCAAGGAAAAGGTCAGCGCTAGATTCTTTAACAGGGATTTTCTGAAAAACGGAGATGTTGTCGCTGATTTTGCAGACATTGTCGGCTGTGATACTTCAGAACTTAAACAGGTAAGGGAAGTAAACGTAAAAATGTTTTCAGGCGCTTTGCCTCTTTTTGAGGCTTTATATGCTCATTTCCCGGAATTAAGAGTTAAAACAGCTGATGAGCTATTCAGAACCAGGCAATGTAGTATCACTATCCCTGTTTTGCAGGCGTCTCAGGCATATTACAGCGGAGATATGGCTGCATGTACAGCTTATCTTGACGCTATCAAAGATAATATCATCTCCAGTCCTGTTATATCAAAGCATAAAGATGAGATGCTTGCCGCTCTGGACGAGGTCCGAAGTAATTTTCTTAATAGAACTGAAATTGATGTGTTCAAAGACGCAGGTTTCAGCAGGCAGGTTATCAGCTGCTACAAAGCTTCATGGGCGGAGTTGGCGGACAGATTCTTTGATCTGGATGCTTCTGCCGTGTTTATGAAAAAAGCTTATAAAATATTTAATGATGAGTATCTTAAATGCGTTTCTCCTCTGAAAGATATTGTTTCAGAATATGAACTTGAGTATGATTTTTTTCAGTGGTGGTGTCTGCACGGAGATAAAGACTGGGATATCAAGGGTGATATAGCAGGATATCTGACCGATAAACTGCATAATATAAACACACAAAGTCTTTTATGCCCTACAGAGTTAATGCTGTCATTGTGGGAAATAACACCGGATCTCAGGCAACAGTTTTCTGATCCTAAAGATAAAGACTCCGTTGAATACTGGAAATGGTGGCTGTCAAATGCCGGAAACAAAGTCGGCATAATAAATCCTTTCCCTCTGTCGCTTGTTGATGGCAGTATGGATGCCGACAGCCGCAATGAATTTCTGCAAGGTACTTCCATGCATCTTTCCGGTGGTGAAGATGTGTCGGTATGGTGGTCTTCAGCCGGGATAAAAAAATATTACTTGGATAATGTTTCTACCGTTGTGCTGTCCAAATTGCACAGGGTTTCACCTGACAACTTCAGCGGTCTGGAACTTACTGCTCTTATGCGGCTTTTTTATGATTACGGTTGTCTGAACGGACGTTTTGGCAGTCTGGATACAGATGCCGCCGGTCTGGTAGAATTCTGGAAATACTGGATATCAGTCTCAAAGAACGAACTTGGAATGAAAGAATATTTTCCGTGTGATTTCATATTCGCAAAGAATACGGATATGCTTATGAGACATCTGATGTCACTGTTCTGGAACAACAGAAAAGATCTTCAGGACGCTATGCCGGAACCTGGTTTAAAATATAACGACCTGATATCATGGTGGCGCCACGAGTTCGAGTATATGACCCTCTGACGGTTTATCAGCTGGACAGCATCCAGCGGACAGTGTCTGATATTGGGAGTATATCTGTATCGCCAATGGCGGAGATGAGCTTGCTGTTGTCTCCAACTATCCGTCTGATGTCATTTTTGCGGACAAATTTAGGGTTGGTCTTCACATTAATTGTATAGCCGGAATATTGGTTGCAGTATTCAATTATCTCACTCAGTAATATGGCGTTACCGCTGCAAATGTTAAAAACATCAGAATGGGCCGACGATTCCATCAGTTTTCTGTATGCTGAAACAACGAATCTGACATCAGAAAAATCCCTTATTACGCTGACGTCACCTAGCTCGATAGTAGTTTTTTTAGCTCTGAAGTGGTCTATTATCTTGGGAATCACAAATTTTTTATCCTGTCCGGCGCCTGTGTAGTTGAATGGACGGGTGATAATGATTCGAAGCTGTCCGTAATAGGTTCTGGCCATATGCTCCATAGACAGCTTGCTGCATGCGTAGTGGCTGATTGGCAGCAGCGGCACGTTTTCATCGACAAAGTCATCTTCGGGACATCCGTAGACATTGGATGTACTTGGCAGTATGATCTTTTCAGGGTTAAGGTTATCCTCCATGCATGCGTCGAGTACGTTTAGAGCGCCTATGGTGTTGACGCCGTACATGAGATCCTGGTGGGCTGAGGCCACAAAACTGATACCCGCAAGATGAATGATATAATCCGGTCTGAATGTTCTGATTACTTTCAGCACATCAGAATAGTCGGTTATATCGCACCGAAGATAGTTGTCATCTTCTTTATATGTCAGGTCACAGCCGACTATGTCGTATCCGTGCTGTTCGAGTTCGACGCTGAGGTGCTTACCGGTGAAGCTGTCGATACCTGTAATTAATACTTTTTTAGAATGAGAATCCATTTGAGTTTCTCCTGATATCAGCTTCCACCATCATAGCGCATAAATCTTCGAGGGTCGTAGTAGGTATCCATCCAAGTTTTTCTTTTGCTTTTAGCGGGTTACCTATCAGTATATCCACTTCGGCCGGGCGATAGTATTTTGAGTTGACTCTGACAAGCAGTTTACCTGTTTTTTTGTCTGTTCCTGTTTCGTTTTCGTTGCTGCCCTGCCAAACTATATCTCTGTTCACCGCTTTGAATGCCATAGAGACAAAGTTTCTCACTGTTTCGGTCCTGTTTGTGGCCAGCACATAAGTATCAGGCTCTTTTGCCTGAAGCATCAGGTACATACCTTCGACATATTCCCTTGCGTAGCCCCAATCTCTTTTGGCGTTCAGGTTGCCGAGTTCCAGAACATCCAGTTTGTCCTGCTCTATCTTTGCCACTGAGTCAGTGATCTTTCTAGTGACGAATTCACGTCCCCTCAGAGGCGATTCATGGTTAAACAGTATGCCGCTGGCTCCAAAGATATCATAAGATTCGCGATAGTTGATAGTCATCCAATGGGCAAAAAGCTTCGCAACTCCATATGGGCTTCTTGGGTAGAAGGGTGTTTTTTCTGTCTGTGGAATTTCCTGTACCTTGCCGAACATTTCAGACGTGGATGCCTGATAGAATTTAATTTTCGTATTTATTATACGGATAGCTTCCAGAAGGTTCAGAACTCCCTTGCCTGTGATATCCGCGGTGGCCATTGGCTGTTCAAACGATACGCCCACAAAGCTCTGGGCGGCGAGGTTATATACTTCGTCAGGTTCTGTCTGTTCCATGAGTCTCACACTGTTGGAGAGGTCTGTCAGATCATATTCCAGCAGTGTCAGGTTAGGATGATTTATAAGCCCTAATTCTTCGATACGCCAGAAATTGACAGAAGCGTTTCTTCTGAATGTTCCGTAAACTTTATAGCCTTTATTCAGAAGCAGTTCTGCAAGATATGCGCCGTCCTGCCCTGTGATCCCTGTAATTACTGCTTTTTTCATTTTTATTTTTCCTGCTGTTTTTAAGGTGTCGGTTAATGCATTTATGTTTATACATCACACTTCATTTTTATTTATTAGTATGATACATCTGAAAAATCTTAACATAGAGAAGTTGATAATGATATAAAAATTGTTCAGGCACTGAACAGGGCGTAAAATTTTTCTGCGCTGAACCTGATATGATAATTTTGCATTATATCATTAAACGCGTTCTTTCTTATTTTCTGTCTGAGGGAGAAATCCGATATCATCAGGTCGAGCGCCCTGTTCCATCCCTCTTTTGTATTGTCCGTTTTCAGTCCTGTTTTTCCGTCGATAACGCAGTCTTTGTATATTTCCGCGTTCGAGTATATGCCTGGGACCCCGGCGGCGCCGTAGTTCAGATATTTGAAGGGGTTTTTACAGCTGTTGAAAAAGGAGCAGTCGCTGTCCTCTTCCCCGCCCAGAGGCGTTATGGCGCAGACATAGTTGCCTTTAAAAAGAGCTCTCATATATGTGTAATAGGGTATTCTGTTGGTGTAGTGCATAAAAGAGAGACTGGTCATCTCAGGGAATGGATCGCCGTAGAAAATCAGGCGAAAATCCTTATGCTTGTAAAAAAATTCCTGAAATACGTTTAGTATGGTGTTCTTACTCTTTCTTATCTTAAGAAAATCAGCGTTGGTGAAGACAATTTTAGGCGGCTCTGATTCCTTATAGTTATCGAAGTCTACGTCGTCTATATATTTTTCGACATACATGCCGTTAGGTACCAGACATGCGTTATCGCAGAATTTTCCGTTTATGTTGTCCATAAGGACTTTGTTGGCTACGGTAACATTATTTGCGGCGGCAACCAGTTTTTTGATATTTTCCAGTTTGCTGCTTTGTGATTTTCCGCCGCTGTAATCCGGGAATGAAAATATCCAGTCATCAATGTCGTAGATTGATCGTATATTCCTCTTACGAGCTTCCAGCATGATATCCAGAGCCAGCTTGGAACTGTGCTTGCTGAAAAAGATAACGTCGCACCAGTCAAGTGCTTTGTAAACCAGCGGGTCGTGTTCAGAGAATACGCAGAATTCTATAAGTCCCCTGTCTTTCAGATAGTCCAGAGCGTCAGTGATTCTCGTGTCAACTGACAGGGAAAAAACACCTCTGGCCACAAGTGATTCTCTGTTGATAACCAATATTTTTTTCAAGGATTTACATCCGCCTGAATAGCGTTTTTAAGTACGTCAGTGGAACAGAGTGAGAAAGTGAGCAGTTTCGCGTTGCTTTTTATGTTATCAGGAATACTTACGCTCGTCAGTGAAACGTGCAGCGGTTTGAAAAAAGGGAACCTGTCCATCTCTATGCCGAAGAGATGCTGCAGTATACATGTTATGGGGCCGGAATGTGTGACAAGCATTATCGAGGCGTTCTTGTGAGATGTTTTAAGCATATCATCCAGCCAGTTTATGACTCTCTGATTCAGTTCTATATGAGATTCCCCATCAGGATATCTGTTGCTGGGGTTAAGGTAGAATCCCTCATACTGCGCGAGAAAATCATCCAATATCATTTCAGACGCTTTCCCGCCGTTGGTCTCACCTATCCTGGGATCAATTTCCCAGCTTATTTCCGGCCATAATATTTGTGATGTTCTCTGAGCTCTTTTCCAGTGGCTGGTTATATACCTGTCTATCTTCAGCTGCGCATTGTCAAACCATATTTTCATGGACTCGGCCTGGCGGATGCCTTCGTCGCATAAAGTATCAGACGTTGTTCCTGTCACGAATCTGTTTTGATTTGCTATCGACTTTCCATGTCTGACTATATACAGTATCATCTGCCGGCCTTCTGTTCAAAATTAGCCAGAAAAACTTTATTAATTATAACTATAAGGTTATTTATAGAGTTTTTTATCAGGTGTTTAGTAAGGTGCTGCCTGACCGCTTCTCTGTCTGTTTCTGCGGACATCGCTTTTTTTATTCCGGCAATTATACTGTCGATAGAGAGAGGGTTAACCTTTATGCAGTGTTCGCCAAAAATCTCATCTGTCCATTCCGAATCAGAAAGAACAAGCCTGCATCCTGACAGACCGGCCTCTATGGCGGATATGCCGGGCGGTTCAAGAGATACTTCTATATACACCGCACACTGCTGAAGGGCAGACCGCATGATATCTGAGTGATAAGGAAGACTGTCGATGAACGTACAGTTCTTGTCGCACATGTCCATACACTGCTGAAAATATTCCTTGTCTCTGAATTTGCCGACGTTTACAAGATGCAGTCCAAGCTCTTTGCATGCGACTACGGATGACATCTGGTTTTTCAGAGGTTCTGCTATGCCTAAGGACAGAGCGTATTTATCCAGTTTGAATATGGACTTGAAAATGTCGGCCGGCGCAGGATTGATGATTTCGTCATTTACGCTGTAGTTTGTTATTACAAATTTATCAGGATTGTCGTCTATGCCGAAAGACGACAGAAAATGATTTTTAAGATAATGAGATTTGAATATCACCATATCCGCGATATCTGTAAACCGATGGCAGTCTGCTATCTGCTGCTGATCCAGTTCCGAGTTTTTAAAAAAATTGGGAAACAGAATTATCGGTTTTTTTTTGGATTTAATGTATTCA
Source organism: Deferribacterales bacterium (assembly GCA_050251875.1). Lineage (GTDB taxonomy): Bacteria > Chrysiogenota > Deferribacteres > Deferribacterales > Geovibrionaceae > Seleniivibrio. The sequence continues at coordinate 255,468 of JBFWMA010000001.1, forward strand.
AGCAGTCTCAGACCGCCTCCGTGTATGGAGAAATGCATGACAATGTCGTAATTATCAAGATTAAGAGAGTACGGGCTGTAAATATCAGCAACATAACCGACTTTTTTCAGGTTTGTGGCTATCTGATGTATTTCAAACTCGCCTCCGCCCTTATATAAAAAGGCTTCATGATATGTAGTTAAAAGTATTCTGGGGGAGATCATTTCATTCCCTGTGTTTCAGCATTTTTGTTTCGGTGAAGTATATCAGGCATTCAGTCAGCTTTAAACTATGTAGCCTTTTAATACAAGATATTCTTTTAAAGCATCCTGCCAATGCGGCATAGGATATATCTTGGATATCTTTTTATTATCCAGCACGCTGTATTTAGGCCTTTTTGCTTTTGTTTTGTATTCGGCAAATGTGGTCTCCGAAAGATCAGCCTTGATGCCCGCATAGTCGAATATTGTTTTTGTAAACTCGTACCAGCTGCATGATCCGCTGTTACAGCAGTTATATATGCCGTAATCTGTCTGTTTTGAGGATATCATGGCTTCTATAGCTCTCGCTATATCCAGAGTATGTGTGGGAGCCATCATCTGATCGGCTATCACCTTCAGAGGAGTGCCGTTCTTTGCCAGCTTGATCATGGTCTCAACAAAGTTGCCGCCTTTTCCGCTTGCTCCTGCCTCACCAAAGAGTGATGAGACCCTGAGTATGAAATATTTTTGACAGTGTGCCTGCACGGCCATCTCGCCGGATATTTTTGATATGCCGTACATAGAGAGTCCCTGAGGTCTGTCTGTTTCAGAATAAGGGGAATTCTTTGTTCCGTCAAAAACATAGTCTGTGCTGATGTGAAAAAGGGTTATCCCATTGGCCGCGCAGTATTTTGATAATTCATACACAAAAGCGCCGTTGATATGAAATGTCTTATCAGCAAAATCTTCACATTCGTCGGTTTTGTGATATGAGATGCAGTTGATCACATAGTCAGCACCCTGGAGAATGCCTAATTTTTCAATAAAATCAGATTTTTCAGCCTCTATATCTTCTCTGGTTAAAAAGCGGCATTGTAAGCCGCTCTTAGTCAGAGTTTTTTTCAGGTCTGATCCTAACTGGCCGTTAGAACCTAATACAGCAACATTCAGCATATTTCACCTTATTTCACCTTATTCTATATCAAGAATACCGCCGTATTTCTCGACTTCTTTTATTATTTTGTGCCATTCAACAAGTTTTTTGTACCAGTCAAGAGTTATGGTTTTTTCATCTTTCACCAGTTCTCCCGATTCCAGTTTATCCACTATGTCGGCAGCGCCCTTTTCGGCGTTCCATTTGGCTTTCCAGCCGAGAGTTTTTTCCACTTTATCGAAGTTAACGTTGTAGCTTCTGTGGTCAGGGTCACCGTACCATTCAATTTCGACTTTCTGACCGAGTTTGTCGCCCACTGTTTTTGCTACTTTCTCACCGAGCGGCCCTATCTGATAGTTATTTTCAGCGCTTCCTACGTTAAAAAGCTGTCCGTTTATCAGTTTTGTATCAGCCTCAAGGAGCAGACACATCACATCTGTTGTGTCCTGTACATGTACCATAGGTCTGTATTGTGAGCCGTCTCTCATCAGAGGCAGCTTTTTGGTGCTCCATGCGCCGTATGTCATGCCGTTGATGGCGAGGTCGAATCTCATTCTGGGGCTGTAGCCGAATACTGTCGCCTGTCTGATCACTGTGACGCAATAGCTGTCGTCAGCGAGGGGCAGAACGTCATTTTCCGCTCTTTCGTTTGCTTTAGCGTAGGTGGTCAGGGGGTTGGTTTTGCAGGTTTCGTCAACCTGTCCGTCCTGAAAACCGTATATACTGCAGCTGGATGGCAGGAGGTATCTTTTTACGCCGTTCTTTTTGCCGAGTTTGGCTGTTCTGGCGCGGCTTTCATGGTTTATCTGTTCTGTAGCCTTCTGGAAAATCTCGCCGCTTGGGTCGTTTGATATAGCCACCAGATCTATGATAAAATCTACGTCTTTAAATACATCATCACTTAAATGTCTGGAGTCTTCATGTATTTTAATAAGCTTGCTGTTGTCGTTCAGTTTGTTTTCGCCAAAGAAAAAGCGGTCAACCGCCTTGACCCTGTAGCCTTGTCCGAGAAGTTTTGGAACAAGTATGCTGCCTATATAGCCTCCGGCTCCTGTAACAAGAACTGTTTTCATCATTAACCCTCATAAACAAAATTATTATCTGCGTCTGCAAGCAGAGGAGAGTTCGCGTCTTTATCAGACAGCACCGGAGTGTCAGTGGGCCACTCTATGCCCAGAGCCGGGTCATTCCACCTGATTCCTCTGTCACATTCGGGGGAGTAAAAAGCATCGACTTTATACATTATCTCAGTATCTGGAACGAGTGTAAGAACGCCATGAGCAAATCCTTTGGGCACTATGATCTGACGTTTGTTTTCAGCAGTAAGGATAACGGAAACATGCTGGCCGTATGTGGGGCTGCCCTTTCTTATATCAACAACAACGTCAAGTATGGCGCCTGCCAGAACTCTGACTATTTTGGTCTGTGCGTCAGGGTTTTTCTGGTAATGGAGTCCTCTCATGGTAAATGCCTGAGCGCTGAGAGAATGGTTGTCCTGAATAAGTTCGTATTTCAGGCCGAGAGATTCCATGGTTTTTTTAGAATAGCTCTCCATAAAAAAACCTCTGTGATCTCCGAATACTTTCGGTTCCAGAAGTACGACATCAGGGATTTTGGTTTTTATTATTTTCATTTTTTACTCCAAGAATGTAATTGTCTATAACCCATTCTGCGAACGGGAAACTGCTGGTAAACGCAGGTGAGACGGCATTAAGTACATGAGTGCTGTTCTGATCTCCTTCGACGACAAAATCCTGACAAAGTTCAAGGTTGTCAACGTTAAGAAGCTGGGCTCTTATGCCGGGTCGGCTCCATTGATTGAATCCTGCTTTGTTGATTTCGTTAATCATTTTCAGCGCCAGACCTACGAAATATTCTTTATTATACTTTCTCATCTCTTCAAAAGCCAGAGAACGGAAGCCGAACGCGTTGCTGAAAAAAAGTTTTGCTTCGTAGAAAAGAATGTTCATCAGTTCTGACATTCTAAAGTTTGATATGCCTTCGTAGTTTTCGCGCCAGAAAGCGGGTATCGCCGTCGGGCCTATCTTGACCGTATTATCCACGGTAACCGTGTAGTGTACCCCAAGGAAAGGGTTCTTCAGATTAGGGACAGGGTATATGTTGGTTTTTATCGGCTGGTCTGAGCCTGTGTATTTCAGATAGATTCCCTTAAACGGAATGATAGTATATTTTTCTGAAAATCCGAACTGTTTCGCGATCTTATCAGCATAGAGTCCGGCGGTATTGATTATTTTTCCGCATTCATAGATGTTTCCGGCTGTTGAAACAACACTGTTGCCGTTTAATTTGTTGCGGAAACCCTCGCTGAATCTGAACTCTACGCCGAGAGATTCCAGTTCTTGTTTTATAAATGAGCTTATTTCCGATGGATCTATTGTTGATGTTGTCGGCGAGAAGAGCGCCTTTTGCACTGTTTTAGCATTTGGCTCAATCTCTCTGAGTTCTTTCTCGTCTATGATTGTAACGTCCACTCCGTTTGCTTTGCCTCTGGAGTAGAGAGTATCTATGCCCGCTATCTCGCTTTCGTCTGAGGCGACTACAACTTTTTTACATCTGTTGATCTTCAGATTGTTTTGAAGGCAGTACTCTGTCAGTCTGCGGTTGCCTTCTCTTGTGAACTGAGCCTTCAGAGAGTTTGCTGTGTAGTAAAAACCTGCGTGCAGTACGCCGCTGTTTCTACCGCTGCTGTGCAGAGCTTCTTTGGGTTCTTTTTCAATGATTACAATTTTGGCGTCAGGTTTTCTGTTTTTTAATTCTTTTGCTATGGCCAGACCAATAATGCCTGCCCCTATCACAAGATAGTCACATTTAAAAGTGTTGTTCATCAGTGTCCCTTGGTTATCGTAACAGGAAGATTTAATAGATACTGACCGTATTCGTTCTTTTTCATCGGTTCGGCTAGGCGCATCAGGTCATCTTTTGTGATCCATTTATTAAGATAAGCTATTTCCTCTATGCAGGCGACTTTCAGTCCCATCCTTTTTTGAACGGCCTGCACAAATTCGGCTGCTTCCAGCAGAGCCTCGTGGGTACCTGTATCCAGCCACGCGAATCCTCTTCCGAAGAGTTCGATATTCAGCTGCCCCCGTCTGATATATTCATTATTGACCGAAGTGATCTCCAATTCTCCTCTGGCCGATGGTTTTATTGATTTTGATATCTCTATAACGTCGTTGTTATAACAGTATAGGCCTGTTACAGCATAATTTGATTTCGGATGTTCAGGTTTTTCCTCAATAGCGGTTACGTTGCCGTTCGGGTCAAAGCATGCGACACCGTATCTTTCAGGATCTTTTACATAATATCCGAACACGGTGGAACCGCCGTTCTCCTCGACATTTTTAATGGCTTTTCTGACCAGCCCGGTTAGGCCTGTTCCGTAGAACATATTGTCTCCGAGGATCATTGTCACGTTATCCTTGCCGATGAAATCCTCTCCGATTATAAAAGCCTCTGCCAGGCCGTTTGGTTGTTCCTGTGTTTCATAAGATATGTTTAGCCCGACGAACGAACCGTCACCCAGCAGATCTTTAAAGAGTTTCTGGTCATGGGGGGTGGTTATTATGAGGATATCTTTTATTTTTGCGAGCATAAGAACTGAAAGCGGGTAGTAGATCATAGGCTTGTCATAGACAGGTATCAGCTGTTTGCTGATAACCTGCGTAGAAGGATACAGACGGGTGCCTGATCCGCCTGCTAAAATAATACCTTTCATTCAATAGCCTCTTGAGTCCCAGTTGTGATGATATTAAAGTTTTATATATCACATCATTCTATTAATAAAAAGCAAAAAAATCAAGACGAGTTAGTTGTTTTAGCCGACAAAAGAATCCGCCGGATGATTATGCAGGAATAACCGTCTGGTCATAAGGAAAATTATTAACAAAAAGAAAGAAAATAATCATGATATGATTACTTGTATACAATATATTTTTAAAATCATTGTGAAAATTCACAATTTTTATCACGCAATATTTAAAAGGAATATTGCTGAGAACAAATTGTCATAAATTTAAAGCCTTATGCCGTTATTTTAAGAATACTGCGTCGAGTTCTATTATCTTTATGGTTTGAGTGTCTTTCAGATACTGAACAAAGAAGCAAAGCATGCGCTCACTGAGGAAGCCGAATACACGCTTCTGATAATCAGAGCGTCCGTTTATGTCTATCCTGCTCTCCACCTCGGACAGTACGGAGAAAAGCATCTCACAGTATTTTTGATAAAGTTCTTTCTTCATTATCATCATGTTATAGGTGTAAAAGCTGTTTGAGCGGACACATTTTTCCATAGCGTCAGCCATTTCTGGGAACATTCTTACGACTGCGTCCTTCATTATGTCGAAATCCTCTTTGTTGTGGGTCATGCAGTAGTTCTCTTCCATATTCAGATGGTGGTAATACTGCTTTTTCGGCAGGACAATGTCGAAGTCGGCGCCCATTATGAACGCTTTGAGTCCTGCGGACAGCTCTTCAGCGTCTGACTGTTTCGCCTTGATGCGTCTGCTCAGGCAAAGCTCGGCGCCGTTACCTTTCAGACCATATCTGACAACTCTGGACAGAAAAGAGACCATGTTGGAAATACGCTGTTTCAGGAAGGGTTTGACTGTAAATATGCGGCGGTAGTGCATCAGACCTATATAGTCAGCGTCACAGTTTTTCCACGCCCAGTAATAGGCTGTCAGCTCGCAGTATGATCTGTTTTTTGCGGAGATGTTGTCTCCGGTGACGTCAGTGACAATGCCCAGATCTGTGTCTGTCAGGGCTTTGCCAACCTGTATAGGGTTAAAATATTTTTTAGAGATATCGATATATTCGTCTTTTTTGTGGTGGGCGGTCATTATAAAGAATTTTTCGGGCATATTATCTGATCTCCGTGTCGAAAACTTCCAGTGCTCTCTCCACTATATCGTCCATGTCGTAATATTTATATTCCGCCAGTCTGCCCAGCAGTATCAGGTTTTTGTATTTTTCCGCCAGCCCCACATATTCGTTGTACCGTTTCTGGTTTTCTTCGGTAAATATGGGGTAATAGGCGATATTTTTATCCCTGAAATGAGGGATGGGATATTCTTTCAGGATGGTGGTTTTGTCGGTCACAGCCGGATGTATGCGTTTAAACTCGGTTATGCGGGTGTATTCGTGCTCGTTGGGATAGTTTACTGTACCGGTCTCCTGAAAATATTCCATATCCAGAGTCTCGAATTTCATGTCAACGCTTCTGTATGGCAGATCGCCGAATCTGTATCCGAATAGTTCGTCTATGGATCCGGTGTAGATGATTTTTCCTGAGAAATCCGAGCCGAAGAGCGTGAATCCGTTTTCCGTGACATTCATAACGTCTCTGAACGCCGTGTTCAGCATTATCCGGATGTTGTTGTGTTCCAGCATCCTGCTGAAAATTTCTGAATAGCCGTATTTCGGAACAGCCTGATATGTGTCGTTAAAATATCTGTCGTCTCTGCCGGCTAACACCGGCACTCTGGCTGTCACCGCTCCGTCCATGTCTTCGGGTTTCATACCCCACTGCTTAGCTGTGTAGTTCACGAAGACTTTGTCGTAAACAAAATCAGCCAGCCGCTGAAGATCGGCATCTTCGGATTTTTTCAGCTCCAGTATGGGCACCTTGGCGCCTTCCCCGTATCCGGAGGTCAGTTTATTCCTCAGTGTCTCTGCCTTATCAGCCGGAAAAAGCATGTCTATAGTGTTGAAATTAAAAGGAATAGGGACTTTCTGACCGTCTATGGACGCCAGAACCTTGTGCTGATATGCCTGCCAGTGGGTAAAATTTGTGAGATAGTCGAAAACATCTCGGTTGTCTGTGTGAAACAGATGGGGACCGTATTTGTGAACGATTATGCCGTTATCGTCACGGTAGTCATAGCAGTTGCCGCCCAGATGAGTTCTTTTGTCCATAACCAGCACAGTCTTATCAAGCTGAGACGCTATCCTCTCCGCTATCACCGCTCCGGCGAATCCGCACCCTACGACAATATAATCGTACATAAATTTTTGTTTACGCCCCTATCTGATAATATTCAAATCCCATTTCGGACATTCTGTCCTTGTTGTACTGGTTGCGTCCGTCGAAGATAACGGGATTTTTCAGGCTCTTCTGTATCTCTTCGAAGTCGGGGCTTCTGAATTCTTTCCATTCGGTTATCAGTATCATGGCGTCAGCGCCTTTCACCGCCAGATATTTGCTGTCTACATATTCCACTGACGTATTGCCTTTCAGATAACATTCCTGAGCCTCGTGAGCGGCCTTAGGATCATATGCCCGTACCTTCGCTCCACGTTTTGTCAGCTCGTTTATTATGGTGATGGACGCCGCCTCTCTCATGTCGTCTGTTTCCGGTTTGAAAGAGAGCCCCCACACAGCGAATGTCATGCCTGTCAGGTCTTCTCCGAAACGATTTATTACTTTTTCCGAGATCACTTTTTTCTGAGCGTAGTTCACTTCCTCCACAGCGGAGAGTATCTTGGGCTCATACCCGTTGTTCTGGGCGGTTTTTATCAGCGCCTGAACATCCTTGGGAAAACAGCTTCCGCCGTATCCGCATCCGGGATAGATAAAGCTGTAGCCTATACGGCTGTCGCTGCCGATCCCTTTACGGACTTTATTCACGTCTGCGCCTACTTTTTCGCAGATGCGGGATATCTCGTTGATGAAGGATATCTTGGTCGCCAGCATGGCGTTGGCAGCATATTTGGTCATTTCCGCTGAGCGGATGTCCATGTCGATGAATCTTTCGTGATTCACGGTGAAGGGAGCGTATAGCTCACGCATGGTGTCCAGCGCCTTTTCGTTATCGGCGCCCACAACCACACGGTCGGGTTTCATGAAGTCGCCCACGGCAGCGCCCTCTTTCAGGAATTCAGGGTTGGATATCACATCGAATGTCAGATCGCTTCCACGCTCTTTCAGCGCCTGAGCGACAGTGGCTCTCACCTTGTCCGCCGTGCCTACCGGAACAGTGGATTTATCTATGATATACATGTGCCTGTCCATGTGCTGACCGATGCTTTTCGCCACCGCCAGAACATATTGCAGATCAGCGCTTCCGTCTTCTCCCATGGGGGTTCCCACAGCGATGAAGCAGATAGACGCTTTTTTCAGCGCCTCTTCTATTTTTGTGGTGAAGGCGAGGTCGCCTGATCTCACGTTTTTCAGAACTATGCCCTCAAGCCCGGGCTCATATATGGGGATGATGCCGTTTTTCAGGTTATTTACTTTCTTTTCGTCTATATCAACACAGATGACCCTGTTTCCCATCTCCGCGAAACAAGCGCCTGTCACGAGTCCTACATATCCTGTTCCTACCACGGCTATATTCATGCTATCTCTCCGGTTTTTCTAAGTAATTCATCGAAGTAAGCAATGGTATATTTCAGCCCTTCTTCCAGCATTATCGTTGGTTCCCATCCGAGTTCCTTTTTTGCGAGAGTTATGTCGGGTTTTCTCTGCATAGGGTCGTCCTGAGGCAGGGGTTTATACACCAGCTTGCTCTTACTGCCTACCATATCGATAACTTTTCTGGCAAGTTGAATAATTGTAAACTCTCCCGGATTACCTATGTTCACAGGCCCGGTGAAATCGTCCCTGGTGTCCATCATCTTCAGGAAGCCTCTGATGAGGTCGTCGCAGTAACAGAAACTTCTGGTCTGGTTGCCCTCCCCGTAGATGGTTATGTCTTCGTTCTTCAGCGCCTGAACTATGAAGTTGCTCACCACACGCCCGTCATTGGGGTGCATTCTGGGACCGTAGGTGTTGAATATCCTGACTACTTTTATGTTCAGATTATGCTGACGGTGATAGTCGAAGAAGAGTGTCTCGGCGCATCTCTTTCCCTCGTCATAGCATGCCCTGATGCCGATGGGGTTGACTGAGCCTTTATATGTTTCCGGCTGGGGGTGTATCTCCGGATCGCCGTACACTTCGGATGTGGATGCCTGAAGAATTTTTATCTTCAGACGTTTAGCCAGACCTAGCATGTTGATGGCGCCCATGACGGATGTCTTTGTCGTTTGCACCGGGTCGAACTGATAGTGCACGGGGCTCGCCGGACAGGCGAGGTTGTATATCTCGTCCACCTCCACATAGAGCGGAAAGGTGATGTCATGGCGCATGATTTCAAAATTCTTATTATCCAGCAGGTGTTTTATGTTGTCACGTCTTCCGGTGAAGAAGTTGTCGACACAGAGAACCTCATCGCCTCTGTTAAGAAGTTTTTCGCAGAGATGGCTGCCCAGAAAGCCTGAACCGCCTGTTACCAGTATTCTTTTCATATGTTTGTCCATTGTGTTAGTAGAACACTAATGTATAACATATTTGTGAAGGATTTAAAAGACTGGTTTTTCAAAAAAAGAGCGGGATGAAATCCCGCTCATAAGACTGAGTTTAGTTATTTTACAGAATATCTGCTGGATTCGGTTTCCAGAACCTCGCCTTCGTGGCGCAGGTTGACGCTCATTTCAGCCAGAACGTTAGCCGCCTCGTTGATCTCCCGTATGCCCACAGAAACCTGATTGATGGCGTTCTCCATCTGAGAAATCGCCGCCGCCTGCTGCTGGATGGCTGATACCACCTGTGGGATATTGTCTGACGTCATGATGGAGTTCTCTTTGGTCTGGTGCGCCATATCCTTCAGACTGCTCATGAAATCAGAAACACCGCTGACCTGTGTTATATTGCTCTCAACACTCTTAACAGCGCCGTCCACCTGTCTGTTGTTCTGGTTGATGATGTCGGATATCTCTTTTACCGAGTCAACTGTTCTCTCCGCCAGCTTGCGCACTTCGTCCGCCACCACGGCGAACCCTCTGCCTGCCTCTCCTGCTCTGGCCGCCTCTATGGCTGCGTTGAGTGAAAGCAGGTTGGTCTGGTCGGCTATGTCGTTTATCAGCCCCAAAATATCGTACATGGATTCAGAGTTCTTCTTCAGAGTGTTGATGGAGTTGATCAGATCATTGTTGGACATAACAATTTTCTGTATCATCTTTTCGCCTTCTTCGGTGCTGGCCTCGGATTTTTCGGCGAAGAGACGGCTCTCTTTCGCCAGTTCTTCCGTCTGGGTCACTTTTCTGGCGGTGTCCTCTATGCCGGCGTTGATCTGCTGCATAGCGACATTAATCTGCGAAACCTCCTGATTCTGCTGGGTCACGTTAGCCCCCAGCTCCTCAGTGGATGAAGAGAGGGTTCCGGAACCCAGATTCAGTTTGTCCGCTGTGTCTTTTATGCTTTTTATGGAGCTTGAAAGTTTGATTATCATGGCAGAGTTGAACTGGTTTAGCATGCTCAGTTCGTTGCCTGATTTCAGCTCTTTTTTATAATAATCGCATTCCTCACATGATTTGTACTCTTTGTTCTTTATCTTGAGACATTCAACAGTCATACCCAGCTTGGGCGCTTCGCTTCCCACTGTGAGATAACATGGAGCGCCGGGCATGGCAAATGCGGAACAGCTCTTATCGCCGCACTTCATATGATCCGCGCATGTGCATGAAAGCCCGAGGTTTTTTCCGTTAAAAACGAGATTGCCCTTCGCCACGTCTACGAAAGAGTTAAGAAGCTCACGCATATTGTGCTGAAATTTTTTCATGATCAGAAGCAGAGCGACTATTATAACGAATAGCCCGGCGACGCAGACCGCCAGTACGCTGAGTTTTACTCTATTAAAAGGAGCGAACAGCTCGTTCACCTCATATCCTGCCGCCACTATCCAGTCTTTTTTTGGATAATATTCGTATTTGACGAGTTTTGTCGCGTTGTTGAAATCATATTTCAGTGTTCCGGTCTTTTGTTTCAGCATTGTTTTAGCGAAATCATACTGCGCTATGCTCTTGCCCACCAGTTCCTGATTTTTGTGATATAACAGTTTGCCTGATGGATCCATGATGAAGAAATATCCGTTTTCGCCCAGACTGACTGTGTTCACGAGATCGTCTATGAGCTCATACCGCCCGTTTTCGTCCGGGTCTCCCGTTGTTTCGTGTTTCACAACGTGCATCAGCACCTTGTTCATCTCCACCGCTCTCATTTCGGATATGTTGACGGCGTTTTTTGTGTTCATCTTGCTGGTGATGATGAAGATAGTGGAAAAGATTATCAGAAGAATGATTACCATTGGCATCAGCAACTGAACAGACACGCTTTTGTTGCTTAATAAACCACGCATATGACCTCCGTAGTGCAATAAAAGAGTATTTCCGGGCGTGTTTTAAAATAAAAATTTATATTAAAACTGTATAATGGAATTGTCGGAATGTCAAATGTTGAAAATTTGTTAATACGGTAATTAAATAACAGTATCCCTGCTGTTGGCGACAGCGGGCGGCTGTGTGAAAAATGTTAATGCTTCAGGCTGTTTTATTACTGCTGCTGCTGGCTGTTCTGCGTGTATTTTGCGGAGAGCTGTTTCAGATATCTGTCCTCTTCGCTGTATATACATCCGCAGTATTGCTGGCGGTACATTCCCAGCGCTTTTGACCCTTCGATGCCGTCTTTCCATCCCTCTCGGAAATCGTGATAGAAGAAGCCGACATTATACTTTGACGCCATTTCGTTTGCAATTTCCACCATCAGATCATGGTTCTGATATCTGCTGTAGAGCAGTGTACTGGTGAAAGAGTCGAATCCGTGCTGCTTCGCTGTCATCGCAGTCATTTCCAGACGTATTCTGTAGCAGTATCCGCACCTGCCCGTATGGTTCTGCGCCGTATTTTTCAGAAAATCGACCAGACCGTATGTCTCGTCCAGAATCAGCGGAATATTTTCCGATCTGTCAAATGCGGTCAGCGTCTCCAGGCGTTTATAGAATTCTGTCACCGGATGTATGTTCGGGTTGAACCAGTATCCGCCCAGATCGTGTCCCATTCCTTTCAGGATTCTCACAGGATATACGGAGCAGGGTCCGCAGCATTGGTGGAGAAGTATTTTCACCTTACTACCTCTATTGTTTCTGTGAATGTAATGTATCAGAATTTTTATTTCAATACGCAAGATTTTTAGTTTATACTATTTTGTTAAGAGGTGAAAGATGAGCAAAGTGATTGTTGTTCTGGCTGATGGGTTTGAAGAGATCGAGGCTGTATCCGTGATAGATATTCTCAGAAGAGCCGAGATAGAGACAGATGTGTGCGGTCTGACATCGGACACGATAGTCAGTGCCAGAGACATAAAAATTGTGCCGGACAAAGCGATCACAGATATAAATCCCGATGAATACGACATGATCGTTCTGCCGGGCGGGCTCAGAGGCGCCAAGAACATTGACGAGAGTGAGACCGTTCATAAGATACTCGAAAAATTTATGAAAGAGGAAAAATATATAGCCGCCATCTGCGCATCGCCTTATATTCTGGCGAAGAAAGGGATGCTGGACGGCAGACTTGCCACATGTTTTCCCACATTCAAGGGCATAGTGGCAGAGGTGTGCAACTATCAGCATGCCGGTGTTGTTGTGGATGAAAATGTGATAACCAGCAGAGGTCCGGCCACCGCTGCCGAATTTTCCTTTACGCTGGTGGAGCTTCTGAAAGACGAGGGTACAGCCGACCGTCTCAGAGAAATGATGCTGTTTACTAACTCAAAATAATGTCATTATTAATATTCTATATATCCATAGCGATAGCCGTGTCTTTTATCTGCTCGATTTTTGAGGCCGTGCTTCTGAGTATCACCCCGGCATATGCCGCCAGCCTGAAGGGAACCAACCCGGCTCTGGGGCAGCTGCTTGATTCTCTGAAAAAAGACGTGGAGAAACCGCTCGCCGCAATACTGAGCATGAACACCATAGCGCATACCGTCGGTGCCGCCGGAGCCGGCGCACAGGCAGCGCATGTTTTCGGTGATGAGTATGTGGGGGCTATCTCCGCCGTTCTCACACTGATGATTCTGGTGCTGTCAGAGATAGTTCCCAAGACCATCGGCGCTCTGTACTGGAAGCATCTCGTATCTTTCTGCGTACCTGCCATCAAGATACTGACTGTCATGATGTATCCTCTGGTTCTGCTGTCCAAAGGCGTCACATATTTTCTGGCGAGAAAAGAGAAAGAGAATACCGTGGACAAGGACGAGTTCCTCGCTCTGGCGGAGATAGGGGTGAAAGAGGGAATCATTACGGAGCAGGAGGCGAGGGTTGTGAAAAACCTGTTTCTGCTCAGAAACGTAAAAGCAAACGATATAATGACACCCAGAACGGTTATATTCGCCTTTGACGAAAATGTTACGTCCAGAGAGATAGTTGAAAAATATGAGGATATGGCTTTTTCCAGAATACCTGTGTATGTTGAGGATGTTGACAGAATATCCGGTTTCGTTCTGAAGAGCGATATCTACAGATACGCTCTGGGCAAAGGACCGGACCTACCCCTGTCCGCCTTCAAAAGGGATATATGCGTGTTCATAGAGTGGGTCAGCGTTTATGACGTTTATGAGGAGCTGATAAACCGGAAAGAACATATCAGCCTGTTGGTGGATGAATACGGCGGAACTGCCGGAATCATCACGCTGGAGGATATATTCGAAACCCTGATAGGGCTGGAGATAGTGGATGAGAAGGACAGGGTGACGGATATGCAGCAGTTCGCCGAACAGCAGTGGAAACAGAGAGCCGCCAGAATAGGCGCCAGAAAATAGTATTAATTTCGCTGAAAACTGAATTATAACAGTACGAGGCGGTCATAGTTAGGTAATAATTTTGAGGTTCAGCCGTCTGCTGAACCGAGATGGAGATAATAATGTTAAAGAAGATTATAGTTTTTGTTATTTTTGTTGCTGCCGCAGTATCATACGCTCAGGGACCCACTGACTCGGAGCTTATAATATTCGCCGCGCAGAAATATAAGGTGGACTATACGGCTCAGACCCCCAAGTCTAAAGACGACATAAAAAAGGAATACATGATTATGTCTATTCTTGGACCTAAGATACTGGCGCAGGGTATGCAGAACGACCCCGAATACAAAATAGCGGCTAATACTCTGGCTGTGGAGGTGTGGTCTAAGAGATTCACAGACAGCCTGAATATTCCGGACGCCACACTGCGCAAGCTGTACTCACAGCACGATCTCAAAACTCCTCCGGCTTTTAACCTGCACAATATTCTGGTGAAGGATGAGCAGGCGGCAACTGTTCTGGTGAACAGTCTTGGACTGACCAAGGACAGCCAGGCGCTTCTGGACAAGTTCGGGGAAGCGGCCAAAAAGCAGTCTCTTGATCCGGTGACAGCTCAGACAGGCGGCAAAATAGGCTGGATAGAGATAGGCAGGCTGAGTCAGGACATACAGAACGCCTTAGAGAATAAAAAGAAAGGCGATATTTTCAAGGTCAAAGTAAGCAACGCAGGCTGGCAGGTGTTCTATATAGAAGATCTGAAGCCCGCCAGAAAAGCCACATTTGAAGAGGCTAAACCCACTCTGGTCAATGTAGTGAAACAGGCGGAACTGGGCGAAAAAGTAAAAGAGATGCTGAAAAGCAAATAATAGTTTTTCACTTTGTCCCCATTATTAGCACATAATTTGCTTGTAAAACACCAGAGAGGTGAGTTATGAGCGGAATATGGGCTGTAAAAAATGAGGAAGAGAACGGGCAGGTGAAGTTTCAGAAACTTTCAACTGTCTCTCAGCAAATAGATTTTACTCATATGATATTGAGTGCGTCGAACGCTGATATTTCCGGCTCCGGTACGCCGCTGGCGGAAAAGATTGCCGATATGGCTCCCACCAGAGAGAACGTGGCGGAAATTTCCTCCTACATGCGTCAGTGTGTGGAAAAGGCGTTCAGGGAAGCCGGGCTGTCATATGGTCCGGATGTGAAGTTTTCCGTGGATCCGGGCGGCGGTCTGAGCATCACCGGCGACAGGAGCGATATTGAGCAGGTTCGGGCGCTGTTTGAGTCCGACGAGAGTCTTTCTGATGATATGAAGACATTTCTGGAATTCGCGGATAAGATGCCGCAATATGAAAGGATGCTGGAATATCAGATAAAGCTCGCCAACTGCGAGACGGAGGCGGAAGAGGATCTGCTGTATGAAGAGTATGAAGATCTCTTCGACGGCGAGGACCACTATGAGACGTCCGCCGTGTTCGGAAGCACCGGAATCAGTATGGAATACGAATACATAGAATAAAAAAAGGGGGCTTAAGCCCCCTTTATTGTTTATTTCTTCAGAAAAGCGATGAGCTTGTCATAGTCGGGGGCGTTTGTAGCCTCGGGAACATATTCCACATATGTCACAGTGTCGTTCTTATCCACTACGAAGACGGCTCTGGCGAGCAGTCTCAGCTCCTTGATCAGAACACCGAAAGCTGTGCCGAATGAAGCGTCTCTGTGGTCGCTCAGCGCCACTGCCTTGTCTATCTCTGCCACAGTGCAGAAGCGTTTGATAGCGAAAGGAAGATCCATGCTGATGTTCAGCATTACCACATCATCGCCCATAGAGGCTACTTCTGTGTTGAGTCTTCTGAGCTGAAAATCGCAGACGGGAGTATCCAGAGAGGGCGTAACGCTGATAACCTTGGTTTTTCCGGCGTAGTCCGCCAGTGTGACGGGCGCCAGCGCCTGTGAAACAACGGTGAAGGCGGGTGCTTTGTCGCCTGTTTTTATCTCTGCCCCTACCAGTGTCATGGGGTTTCCTTTCATTGTAACAGCGCCTTTTCTTTCCATATGGTTTTCTCCTTGTATTTGTGATAAATTAATTATACACGATTTTAATAAAAAGACTAAATAAAGGTGTTTTTTGTTCAGAACATTTTTCAACAAGCCGATTGTCTAATAAATCCTGCCGCATGGGATCACAGTATGACTGCGTCCATACGGCGACAGGATATTTCAGCAGTCTCCTTAAATAGTTATGGGAGAATGAAATGAAAAAACATTACAGAATAGTATACGCCAACAGAGAAAAATATACTCTGGAGGACGGCAGATCAGCCGTGTTAGCCGGCAGAGTGCGCTACAGCACACATTCGTATCCAGTTACAGGCGACATAGTAGAGGTCTCCGGCGAAGGGGACAATGCCGTCATAGAGAATATCCAGAACAGGTCTTCTGAGCTCCGGCGAAAGAATCCGTCCGGAGAGGGCATGCAGACCATGGCGGCGAACGTCACCCATGTTCTGATAGTGATGGCTATGGACGCCAACTTCAGCCTGCGCAGGCTGGAGAGGTTCATGGTGCTCGCCAGATCGGCGGACGTGATACCCGTTGTGGCTCTTACCAAGGCGGATATTGTTGATCCGGTGCGGGCGGCTGTGCTGGAGAGAGAAGCGGCGGAGATAACCAACGGAGCTGTTTTCGTTACCAGCACTGTGACATGGGAAGGCATAGAGGAGCTGAAGTCATATTTCGGGCACAGCGATATTATATGTCTGGCAGGATTGTCCGGCGCCGGTAAATCATCTCTGCTGAACGCCATGTACGGCGATGAGGTCATGAAGACCGCGCAGGTGAGAGAATCAGATGAAAAAGGCGTGCACACCACCACCGTCAGATATATGGTGCAGACTCCTTCCGGATGCTGGATCATGGATATGCCTGGGATAAAAGAGGTGGGTATAGGCGCTGACGCTGACGCTGTTTCCGAGGTTTTCGATGACATAGAAGAGCTGTCGATCGGATGCAAATTCGCCGACTGTACCCATCAGGAAGAACCGGGATGCGCTGTGAAGCAGGCTGTGGAAGAGGGCATCATCACCGCTGAAAGGCTGAAAAGCTATCTGAAGCTGATGGACGAGGCGGACGCTGAGCAGATCAAGCTGTGGCGCAGACAGAAAGACAAGCGCATAAGCAAGCTGGCGAAAGAAGCCGCAAAACACAAAAAAAGATAAATCTGACCGGGCGTGCGTGTATCAGCGCATGCCCTTTTTTTATAACGCGATATATGTTATTGTGATTTCGGAGGATGTTATGCCAAAAGTTACACGGGTTACTGTTTCTATAGATGAGCCCCTTCTGGAGCAGTTCGAACAATATCTGAATGCCAACGGCTATCCGTCCCGTTCGGAAGGGATAAAGAGCATCATGCGAAAGGCTCTGGTGGAAGACCAGTGGGCAACAGACGCAGAGGTCGCCGCCGCCGTGACGATAGTGTATGACCACCATAAGCCGGGAGTGATGCAGAGGCTGACTGAGGTTCAGCATGATTTCGGGGATATGGTCATCTGCACCCAGCATGTGCATCTGGATCACCATAACTGCATGGAGGTGCTGATACTGAAAGGAAAATCAGCACAGATAAAATCTCTTTTCAATTCTCTGAAAGCGATAAAGGGACTGAAGCACAGTTCGCTCAGCGCATCCACCACAGGCGGGGATATACACTGATCTATCTGTGACCGCCACCGCCTCCGTTTCCTCCTCCGCCACCGCTTCCGCCGCTGCCGCCGGATGATGATCCGCCGGAACCGGAGCCTGACCCACCTGAGCCCATGGATGAGGCTGCTCTGCCCTTCTCGATGTTTCTTCCCATGTTTTCAGCGAAGGATCCTGCGTTGCCGTATCCGGCATTCTGCATAAAGCTTTCTCTGTATTCGTTTATCTGTTTTACATTCAGCTTCTTCATGGCTTTCACCGCTACCTCGGATGATGTTGCGTCCGGTACGCCGTATCTCGCCATCTCTCTGTACATGGCTGTCACAGCCAGAGCGTATCCGTCTCTGTCTTCCTTTGTTCCTGCTATATCAGCCGCCAGTCTGTCCAGATTCTTCTGTCCGGCTCCCGCCGCCATGGCGTCAGTCACAGTGTCGGAGAATGTTCCGGAGGCTTTTGCGGAGATTTTCGCTTTTACCGCCAACTGTCTTGCGAAGGCGTATCTTTCGGATATGGTCTTCGCCGCCATGACCACTCTGTTCTCCGGAACATTTTTGGCGATCCCTTCCATCACTTTTTCGGCTATGCGTGTCGCTTCAGCGTCTTTTGACGCCTGTATCATGCTTCTGATCTGCGCCATATTCTGAGTGGAATATCCGGCTGATCTGGTTTTTTGCGCCAGAGCCGCCGCCAGATTTTTTTCCACGCCTGCCGATTCAGCCGAGGTCTGAACATCGGCGTATTCATCTGCGAAGGCATGTATGCTGAATATTAAAAGTATTGTCAAAATGAGAGTTTTCACTTTATTCCTCCTCATATACACAGAGTTTTCCGCCGAATCCGTCACTCTCTTTCATCGGACATTCCGGCAGATAGATTTCTCCGTCCTTTTTCAGAAAATATCTGTAACTTTTTGCGTGGGGCATCATAAATCGCCATCTGCCGCCGTCTCTGACGCCTTTTATTTCGGCGTATCCGTTCACGGATGAGAACAGACTCAGCTGTCCGGCGTCTTTCACTGCGAAAGACGCTATGTCGGAATCACCGCTTCTGTTTATGCTGACTGACGCGCAGGCAGAGAGAACCAGCGTGACTGTCAGTATCAAAAAAAACCTCAAATTTTATCCCCTACGGTTATCACAGAGTTTTCACCGCCGAAACCGTCATCCTGTCTGGCGGGTGTTGTCGGATCCGGCATCTGGCGTACTCCGTCTATTATATAAGAATAGGCGTATTCACCGTTTTTCAGAGGCAGGAGCACCTGCCAGTATCCGCCGTCCGTCTTCTGCATCCGCACCGGCTGCCATCCGTTGAATGATCCGGCTACTGAGACCTGTCCGGCATCAGGAACATATATTACGAATCTCTGCATATGCTCGCTGACAGACGTTTCCGGGGTCATGAGAAAAACTTTCACCATCACCATCAGAGATACCGCCAGAGCGGCGAACGAAACGTATGAGGCGATGCTGAAAGGCTCTTTTTGGCGGATGACAGGCACAGGGGGCGCTTCTTCCGCAAGATTATACAGTGTCTGTTCCGTCTGAAGCATATCGAGTGTATCTGCGCAGAAATCATCGTCAGAGTTGATCTCTTTCACGAACTGCTTCTTTTCGTCAATATTCATCTCGTCATCTATAAAAAGGCTGATGAGAATATCTTTTTCATTCATCTTCCGCCTCCGTCATCTTTTTAAGTTTGATTCTGGCTCTATGTACTTTGATCTTCACATTCGCCTCGGACATGTGGAGTATCTCCGCTATCTGTTTGTAGCTCAGTCCGTCCTGTCCCGCCATAGATAAAATGTCTCTGTCCTCTTTTGGCAGTCTGGCGAACATCCCCAGCAGTCTGTTTTCTGCCGCCTTTTCTATGACCAGGCTCTCCGGGCTCTCTTCGGTGGCGGGTTCTGCGTCGCTGTCTTTTTCATGCCGTCTCTTCCTGACCATATCCAGAAAGAGGCTTCTGGCGACAGTATAGAGCAGGGCGGGATTTTGCTGATCAGGATAATGTCCGGCGTATTTAATGAAAGTATCCTGAAAGATATCCTCCGCGTCCTCCCGGTTTCCGGTCATTTTCAGAAGATATCCGAAGAGTTTCATTCTGTTGGTCTCAAAAAAATCCTGCAATGCTCTGTTTTGTCTCATGCTTAATTATAGGCGGAGCTTTTAAACTCCGCCTCACTTTTTTTATTCGGCAGGTGTTGTTGTTTCGCCTGTCTCTGTTGTGCCTGTGGTCTCTGTTGTTTCTGCTGTTTGTTCAGTCTGCTCCTGAGTCTGTGTTTCATATCTGTTTCTATGCTGATTCTGATACTGGTATTCGTATCTGTTCTGTGACTGTGTTCCGAAGTCTATGCCGCCGTAGCTGCCTGTGCTGCCAGGGTCTGAGCCGCCTCTTCCGCCTCCGGAAGCTGAGGATGATGATCCTCCTCCGGCACCGCCACCGCCGCCGCCACCGCCGCCACCGCCGTTGCCGCCTCTGGCGTATGCTGTGGAAACTGCCAACGCTGTGAGCAGAGCGATCATAAGAATGATTAACTTTTTCATAATGTCCTCCTTTTTTGTAATTTCGGTTGTGCTCTTATAACGGCGGGTCTAAAGTTAGGTTACAAAAAAATTCAATTTATTTAATGCTGTGTAAATTTCGGCGGAACAAACTTACAGAGGTTGTAAAAAAATGTCATTTGACGCATGGTTAACCATTATTGTGATCGGTTTGATGCTGATCGGGCTTATCAAGGATTATTATCCTGCTGATGTCCTTACTTTCTCCGCTCTCTGTGTTCTTACCGTTTGCGGGGTAATAAAACCGGAAGACGCTCTGAAAGGTTTTTCTAACAAAGGTATGTTCACTGTCGCTCTGCTCTTTCCCATAGCTTACGCCGCCCAGTCGTCCGGTGTTCTGAACCATGCGGCGGGGGCGCTGATAGGCAGGGCAAAAGCCGGAAAAACGGCCATGGTGCGCATGATGCTCCCGGTATTCGGACTTTCCACTTTTCTGAACAACACGCCCGTGGTGGCTATGTTCATCCCCACTGTGCGTGACTGGGCTGTTTCAGCCAAAATATCTCCGTCGAAATTCCTGATCCCCGTATCATACGCCTCTATTCTGGGCGGTATCTGTACTCTGATAGGCACATCCACAAATCTGGTGGCGAACGGCATGCTGATGTCCGCCAAGGGGATATCGCTCAAAATGTTCGATTTCGCCTACATAGGCATCCCCTGCGCCATAGCGGGTTTTTTATATCTGACATTCATCGGCAGACGTTTTCTGCCTGACAATACAGATATGCTGGCGGATATGGAGACAGACGAGTCTGAGTTCATCTTCGAGATGAAGGTGACCGCCGAATCGGACATCATAGGCAAATCTCTGTCAGAGGGCAACCTGCGCAAGCTGAATGATATTTTTGCCGTGGGCATCAACAGGCACGGCTCTATAATATCCCCTGTTAAGCCGGACGAGGTGGTTGAGCTTGATGACGTGATATTCTTCTCCGGAAAAAAAGACGCCATGAAGCTGCTCTCCTCCGTTAAGGGACTTATTCCACACACCCATCAGGAGGACGATTTCAACAGCCTGATGAACGGCAAAAAGACAAAGCTGGTGGAGGCTGTGGTTTCTGTAGCCTCTTCGGTGATAAATAAAAAAATTAAAGACGTCAATTTCAGAGGGCGTTATGACGCTGTTGTCCTCGCCATCAAAAGGGACGGACGAAAGCTTGACACAGGTCTGGGCGGAACCGTGCTGAAATCAGGGGATACCATTCTCCTGCTGGCGGGAGCGGATTTTTCCAAGCGTGTTGACTCTTCAGACTTCTATCTGCTGAGTAAAACCGAGAATATAGTTCCCGTGGACAACAGAAAGGTGTGGATAACAGTACTTTCGCTTGTTTCCATGATTGTTCTGTCCGCTGCTGGGATTCTGGATATTTTTTATGGAGCGATGATAGTGTTTGCTATCCTTCTGCTCTCCAGAACACTTACCGCGTCTGAAGCCAGAAGATCCATAGAGATAAACGTTCTGATAGTAATCGCCTCGTCTTTCGGACTGGGGATAGCCATAGAGAAGACAGGGCTTGCCTCCATGATAGCCGGCAGTGTGATAGAATATTCAGCCGGATGGGGGCTGGTGGGCGCTCTGGCGGCTGTGTCCCTGGCGGTGACTCTCTTGACCGAGTTGATAACCAACAACGCCGCTGTGGCTCTGGTCTTTCCCGTGGCTATGTCTGTGGCGGACAAGGCGGATGCATCGCCTATCCCGTTCGCTCTGGCGGTGGCTATAGCCGCTTCAGCCAGTTTTGCCACTCCCATAGGATATCAGACCAACCTGATGGTTCAGGGACCCGGCGGATATAAGTTTTCCGATTACCTCAAGATAGGTGTGCCTATGAATTTGATATATTTTGTGGTATCAGTATTACTTATACCTGTGTTCTTTAAGTTTTAGAGGTTTTTTTGATGAAAGAGAGAATGACCCACCTGAAACAGCTGGAGGCGGAGAGCATACACATTATCCGTGAGGCTGTGGCGGAGGCGGAGAATCCGGTGATGCTCTATTCCATAGGCAAGGATTCGTCCGTTATGCTCCATCTGGCCATGAAGGCTTTTTATCCAGGCAAACTTCCTTTTCCGCTGATGCATGTGGATACCACATGGAAATTCAGGGATATGATAAAATTTCGTGACGAGACAGCTAAGAGGCTGGGACTCGATCTTATAGTATATATCAACGAAGACGGTCTGAGCAGAGGCATCAGCCCCATAACCCACGGCAGCAAGGTGCATACCGACGTGATGAAGACAGAAGGGCTGAAACAGGCGCTGGACAAATACCGCTTCGATGTGATTTTCGGCGGCGCCAGAAGGGACGAGGAGAAATCCAGAGCGAAAGAGAGAATTTTTTCCTTCAGGGACAAGAACCACAGATGGGACCCGAAAAACCAGCGTCCTGAACTGTGGAATATATTCAACTGTTCAATAAACAAAGGCGAGAGCATCAGGGTCTTTCCCCTGTCCAACTGGACGGAGCTGGACGTATGGCTCTATGTCTATCAGGAGAATATCCCTGTTGTTCCCCTCTATTTTTCTGAGAAACGCCCGGTGGTGGAGAGGGACGGCATGCTGATAATGGTGGACGACGATCGCTTTCCCATACTGGAGGGTGAAGAGGTCAGGGAAGAATATGTCCGCTTCCGCACCCTGGGATGTTATCCCCTGTCCGGCGCTGTGCGCTCCATGGCGAAGACTCTGCCTGAGATTATTCAGGAGATGCTTCTGGCGAAAGTTTCCGAGCGTCAGGGTAGGCTGATAGATTTCGATCAGTCCGGCTCTATGGAAAAGAAAAAGATTGAGGGCTATTTCTGATGTCGCATAAATCTGACCTGATAGAAAAGGACATTCTGGCATATCTGAAAGAGCACGAGCAGAAACAGCTTGTGCGGTTTATCACCTGCGGCAGTGTGGATGACGGCAAAAGTACGCTCATCGGCAGACTTCTGCATGATTCCAAGCTGATATACGAAGATCAGCTCGCCAGCATCAGAAAAGACTCAAAATATAAAGGCAGTTCCGCCGATAACTTCGATCTCGCTCTTCTGGTGGACGGGCTTCAGGCGGAGAGGGAGCAGGGCATCACCATAGATGTCGCCTACAGATATTTTTCCACCAGCAAAAGAAAATTCATCATAGCCGATACCCCGGGGCATATTCAATATACCAGAAACATGGCGACAGGCGCTTCTTCAGCCGATCTTGCTATCATTCTGATAGATGCCAGATACGGGGTGCTTACCCAGACCAGAAGACACTCATATATCGTCAGTCTGCTGGGCATCAGGCACATAGTGGTCGCCGTGAACAAGATGGACATAGTGGACTACGAAGAGAGTGTTTTTAATAAAATAGTGAATGACTACAAAGATTTCTGCAACGAGGCGGGGATCGATTCCAATAAAGTATATTTCGTGCCCATGTCCGCTCTGAAAGGAAGCAACGTGGTGGAGAAGAGTCCTGAAATGCCATGGTATAAGGGAACGCCCCTTATGGACATTCTGGAGACCATAGAGATAGACGATGACGTGAATTATAAGGATTTTCGTCTGCCCGTGCAGTATGTCAACAGACCCGACCTGAACTTCAGAGGGTTCTGCGGAACCATAGCCTCAGGCTCGGTGAAGGTTGGCGACAGCATAAGTGTTCTGCCGTCCGGTCTGACCAGCAGTGTTAAGAGCATCATAGAAAACTGCAAAGAGACTGACGAGGCTTCCGCCGGATATGCCGTCACCCTGACCATGAACGATGAGATAGATGTCAGCCGGGGCGACATGATAGTGAAATCGGACAGCGTGCCGGAGGTCGGCGACTGTTTCGATGCATATGTGGTGTGGATGGCTGAGGAAGAGCTGGAGCTGAACAAGGCATATTACATAAAGAGAGCCGCCACAAAGGTCACAGGGTTCATTGACCAGATACACTACAAGGTGGACGTGAACACGCTGGAAAAACTGCCGGCGCAGAAGCTGGCTCTAAACGAAATAGCCTACTGCCGTATCAATCTGTCTTCCAAAATAGCCTATGACACCTATAAGGATCACAGATACACAGGCAGTCTGATATTCATAGACAGGATAACGAACAACACCTGCGGCGCTGCCATGATCGACAGAAAGAACGTGGCGAGCAACGTTATCTGGCACAAGCACAAGGTGGAGAAAGCGGAGAGATGCCGGATAAAAGGTCACAGACCCTGCGTCATCTGGCTGACAGGACTTAGCGGCTCCGGAAAATCCACCATATCAAACGCTCTGGAAGAGAGGCTGAACAGAAGCGGAATACACACATATCTGCTGGACGGCGACAACGTGCGCCACGGGCTGAACAAAGATCTGGGCTTCAGCGAGGCGGACAGAAACGAGAATATCCGCAGGATAGGAGAGGTCGCGAAACTGTTCTCCGATGCCGGGCTGGTGGTTATCACCGCATTTATCTCCCCGTTCCGGGCGGAGAGAGAGATGGTGCGGAGTATCATGGAAGAGGGCGAGTTTGTAGAAGTATATGTGAATGCTCCTCTGGACGTGTGCGAGAAGCGTGACCCGAAAAACCTTTATAAAAAAGCCAGAAAAGGCGAGATAAAGGATTTCACAGGTATATCCTCCCCCTATGAAGAACCTCTGAACCCGGAGATAGAGGTCAGCACCCACGAGCTGAGCGTGGATGAGTCGGTGGAGAAGATACTGAAGCATCTGAACGATAAAAAACTGATATAGACACTGCCCCGCTTATGCGGGGCTTTTTTTTAGATAAAATTATTCGTCCATACATCAGCCTGTCTCTTATTTTATCCCCCAAAAAAACGTTCTAAGAAAAGTATGATATTGACAATCAGTATCAATAGAGTTATACGGGGATAGCATTACAAAAACGGAGGTATACATGGGCAGTATAGGATTATTTTACGGCTCCAGCGGCGGGGTGACGGAAGGCATAGCGCATAAAATAGCGGCGGCTCTGAACAGCAGAGGCTTTGTGGTGGATGTTATAAACGTGGCAAACACATCTTCAAAAGAGATGGAGAAATATGACAGGTTGATCATGGGAACATCCACATGGGGCATGGGCGATCTTCAGGACGACTGGGAAAACTTTCTGCCGGAGCTGGAACAGACGGATTTCAGCGGAAAGACAGTGTCCTTCTTCGGGACAGGCGATCAGGATACCTATTGTGATACGTTTCTGGACGGCATGGGCATCCTATATGAAAAGGTGCTGGACAGCAAGGTGACCGTTGTTGGGTCATGGTCTGTGGACGGGTATACTTTTTCTGAATCCAGAGCTGTGGTGGACGGTGAGTTCATTGGACTCGCTCTGGATGACGACACCCAGCCCCATCAGACCAATCCGCGAATAGCCGCATGGACCGAGCTGCTCACAGAGCAGTTCTCTTCTTCAGTCTGAGTTGTCTTCCCGCATCCGCTCTTTTTTTGCGGGTGCGGGCTTTTACTACATTTTACATCAGCGTGATATCTATCTGACAATATTTGTCTAATCTATATCTCGCTATCATACAAAATGAGGATAGATGTTTTTTATGGGAAAAATTATTAAGACACTCATGGTGAGGCTTATGCGCCTCAGTGTGAAAAGAAAAAAAAGAACCGGAAAAAACTTTGGGCGCACAGCCCGGACAAGACAGCCTGTGTGTCTTGTCCAGTATGTGCTGAAGAACGACTGATCTAGTAAATCTGTTTAGATACTCCGGTATCGCTGTTCTCTTCTATCTTCTCCAGAACGTTTTTCGGCGGGTTAACTGTAGCGTCCCTGCCGTATATGAAGGTCTGCTGCGCGGCTATCACTCTGTATGCTTTGTTCATTGTTAGAGCTCTTTCTCTGGACGGGAACAGCAGAACAGAGATATCTGACTGAAGTTTTTTGATCATTTCCGGTTTCAGCGAGCCGTCAGGGTTGAAGAATTTTTTCATCACTTCATCGTTGCCTCTGAACTCGTCTCCGGCGTGGTTTGTTTCCAGATAGAAGGCGTATTCGGCTTGGTCACCTGCGGTCTTATATCTCACCGTCTGGTCCTTCAGTCCTTTGAGTCCCTTCTGAGACCAGTGATTCCATCCGTATTCAATGCTGTTCCTGTCTCCGCCTTCCAGTTTTCTCTGATAGCTGAATACTGTGTCCGCCGTTGCGCCTATTCCTGTGTGGCATCCCATGCAGAAGAGGGTTTCTTCATCGCTCTGGGGTCTTAAATTACCGTCTCTGTCTTCAATAAACCCCTGATATATCCATCCGGAACCTGTCTGCATCCCGGCGTTTCCGTTTCCGGTGTATCTTGTCATCGCAATTTCTTTGGATATGAACAGGTCCTTCATTTCGCTGATGTATGACTCTTTCATCCGGGCATAGTCCATCCACTCGTCCTTCACGGCGTAGCGAACTTCTTTCATACGGGCAGACATGCGGGGCTGGTTCTTTTCGTCGTCCCAGTCCACATACCGCACTGTGTGCAGAAGCTCCGTGCCGACAGGCAGGAGTCCTCCGGCTATCTGCTCGCCTTCCGCCATTCCGGCGTAGCTCATGGGAGCTGTGGTCCATGTATACTTTATCATTTCGGCAGTGGTCAGCGATCCGTCACCGTCCAGATCTTTTCCGGCTTTCCTTTCGTTTATGGGTTCAGAGGTTACTGACTTCTGCTTCAGCATACTTTCGGCTATCGCCAGATTCGCCTTATAGATATCTATGCTGAATCTGCCCTGTTTGTCCTTTCTGAATTTTTCAGGCAGCCGGATCAGCACATCATCGGTCGATCCGTTGGTAGGCCAGAACGTGCCTAGAAAAGGATAGTATCTGAATGCTCGCCAGCCGGTATATGCGCCCGTTCTGTCTCTGTCGAACCCTTCATCGTCAAAATTCATATAGCAGTCAGGCACATAGCCTTCGAAATTTTTAGGGAGGCTTTTCTGTAGGATGATGTTTCCGTCATTGTCCAGATAGTTGGATGTTCTGATATAGCTGAGTATCACGCTGTCGCTTATCTTCGCCACATCTTCGCTTCTGTCGATGAACAGGTTTTTCCATCTGTTCTTCATGGCGGTCGCAGGAAAATCCAGCGCCACCTGAAGAGACGAATCGTCCATATAGTTCGGTTCGACACCTTTTGTGTGGCAGGAATAGCAAGGGTTGTGCGCCTGTCTGTTCTCGTCCTTGGTTTTGGTGTAGCACATAGGCGGGATGTAGGCGGCGGAGTTCTCAAACGACATATAGTTTTTAGCCGCAGCTCCGAAAACGCAGAAAGCCGCTATAGCGGCAGTGAAAATAGTTTTTCTTTTCATGAGGTCACCGTAAAAAAAAGACCCGCCTGTTTAGGGTCAGGCGGGTCAGATGGTTTGTTAAATTATTTTACAGGTATGCCTGTAAAGTAGCCTACATGGCCTTCCATATCTTCTCTGGATGCTTTTTTCAGCAGACCGCTGTTAACTTTTTCGTTTTTAGCGTTAACATAGGCATCCTCGAAGGGGTGCTGTGTGTTCATGAACACATAGAGCATGCCGTCCTTCACTATAGATGAGAACATACCTGTCACCTCACCGCCTGTGGGTACGGTGGCTATTCTGGTGAGATCTTTGGTGTTGGTGTCGTAAGCCCATACCATGTTGTTGAAGTGATATTTTGTATCCTCGCCCACTATGAGCAGGTTAAGTCCGGGGAAATATTTCAGGTTGTCGGGGTTGGATATCCTTTCCGGGTCGCAGTAGTTCATGTCGGCGCCGGGTTCGCCCTCATTCAGTTTTTTACCTGTAAAGATGGCTTCCATACGGGTTCCGGCATAGGCTGTGTTGTTTGCTCCGTCCGCTTTACCCAGAGACATTTCATAGACGCCGCCGCATTTGTTCTTTTTCAGAGCGATCATGTTCACCGGATCTTTTGACTTGTCCTCCATGGAGGCGTCGATGGAAGACATGGCTATATAGACTGTGTTTTTGTCTGAGTTGTAAGCCATTCCCTCTTCCTTGCGGAACTCTGTTGTGCCGCCCATGACAGCGCCGTATTTGCGTGATTCGAGGAAAGCCGCTGCCATCAGCATTTCTTCTTTGCTTTTGAAGACGGGTGAAATTGTTGTACCGTTTGAACCGTCACGGAGTCTGACGCACATGTCTTCAGCGTCTCCCGCTTTGATATATGAAAAGCCTTTGTCTGTGGGGCAGGTTTTGGGATCTGCCATATCGAACATGTCAGACAGCATGGGCTTTCTTTTGATGATGGAGTACAGTTCTGAGTTTGTGGCGTGTCCCAGTCTGATCCAGCTCAGGTCAGCCGCTCCGCCGTCGCCGCCTTTTGTCTGGTTCCATTTGGCTATATAGAGTGTTCCGGCGCTGAAGTCTTTCTCATTGTCCAGAACTGTCATATACAGACCGGTATAAGAGCCGTCATCAGTGGTGAAGACTGTCTTGTTATCAGGCATGACCAGAGCCATCTCCGGAGTATGTTTTCCTGTGATGTATATTTTTGTGCCGCCCACTACATAGGGTTTGCCGTTCTTAACGTCTATTTCGGCGTTGTATCCGTAGTTATAGGGGGTGAAATCCGCTGTGTCGGACATGTAGTCTTCGCTGATGCCTTTCACCAGCTCGCACCACCATTTGTTGTCCGCTTTCTGATCGAAAGCCGGAGCTGTGTATTCGCCTGTCAGTCTGCCTGACGCGTCTCTGTCGCAGTAGGCGACGTGCTGAGACATATAGCCTTTGGTTGAAGGGTCGAACCATATGGCATCCAGATAGTAGTCCTCTTCAGAAGCCAGATGAGTGTCCCAGGGTGTTTTTGATCCAGCACAGTTGATGAAAGTTCCGCCGACTTTAGAAAAATCAACAGGGACAAATTTTTTCGCTGTGAATTTGCCGCCTTTCTCTTCCAGTTCTGCCATGTAGAGAGCGCCGGGAGATTCTTCGAAATGGGTCATGATGTAATATTTGCCGTCACGGACAAAGATGGTGTTGGTGTCGGGCTGTGTGCTGACACGTTTTGACCCGTCCTTCATTGTTATGGGCTGTCCGTTCTGGTTGATTAATGTGCCTACAACGGTGTTTCCGTCTGAGTCATTTGTGCGGTAGATGGTGTTGTAGTCGATATTTATTCTTTTTGTTTTGCCGTTTTCGAAGACGAGGCTGGCGCCTTTTGTCACTCTGACAGATGTTTTTTCTGCGTCTGTCACGGCAAGCGGCAGTGAGTCGAATCTGACTCCTGATACTTTCATGTCATTGTCGCAGGCGGTGAGCGTCAGCATGGACAGCGCCGCTGCGGCTGTTATCAGAATCTTTTTCATGAATATCCTCCGGAGAATAATGGTCTAGCCATTAAACAGCGCTCAGGTTATGTTTTTGTTAAGAAATTGCTATGAATAATTAAGATTACTATTTCGTTTTTTTTATGTTTTGCTTCAATGCTTTTTTGTTTTCTATGGACGCTACGTTTGATATGTATTAAAATATGTAATGCAGACATATCGGAGGCTTATATGAAGCTTTTAGCGGGTATTTTTATTATACTTATGATTACACTCCCGTCTTTTGCCGATGAGACGGTGGGAAATATTAAAAAAATGAGCGGAAGTGTTACTGTTCTGAGAGGAGAGAAGACCATCTCTGCTGAGCCTGGAATTAAGCTGGTGCAGGGAGATATAGTTCGAACTGCTCAGGACTCGTCCGCCGGGATTATATTTAAAGACAGCACCATCTTCTCTCTGGGCGCGGATAGCGAGATAATAATAAATCAATACACTTTCAGCCCGAAAGATGAAAAATACGCTTTCAGTATGCACATGAAGAAGGGTACCGCAGTGTATGAGTCCGGCAGAATGGGCAAGCTGGCTCCGGAAGCGGTTAAGATACACACTCCCAAGGCAACCATCGGAGTACGGGGAACCAAGTTCCTCGTTGAGGTGGAGGAGTGATGAGAATATTTTTTCTGCTGATATCGGTATCTGTTCTCATTCTGGCGGGATGCGCGAAGACCACAGTGGTTCTGCTGCCTGACAGCGCCGGAAAAGTGGGGCAGGTGGATGTGACCACTGACGCCGGAACACAGACTCTGGATCAGGAGAATGAGTATACCAGCGTGTCCTCTTCGGGATCGAAGCCGGCTGAGCCTAAGAGCATGGCTCAGGCAGAGATAGACGATGTTTTTAAAACGCTATGGAGATACTGCCGGAGAAACCTGTGAGCTTTCTCCTGTATTTTAAATTCGACTCTGATGATCTGACGGATGATTCAAAAAAACTGATACCGGAGGTGATATCCTCCATCAGAAAACGTGAGCCCAGCGAGGTCAGCGTTATCGGACATACCGACACAATGGGATCAGATGACTACAATGTGAAGCTGTCTCTCAGCAGAGCCGAAGGAGTCAGAAAGCTCCTCTGCTCATATGGTATTAATATATCCAAGATGGAAGTGAGCTCTCACGGAGAGCACGATCCTATAATTAAGACACCCGACAACGTTTCCGAACCGAGGAACAGAAGGGTGGAGGTTATGGTCAGATAATCATTGGAAACAAAAATCTCAGGATGGTTAAGAAAAACCTATTCCGATGACATAGTGAGGAGAAAGATACTTTTCTATACGGGTATTCTCCTTACCTTTGCCGTTTTGGCATTTTCTGTATGCGGCAAAGAATTCATGACAAAGATCGACTACAAAATATATGATATTATGACGAATCTGGTGCCGGACAAGGCTCCTTCGGATCTGGTATATATCGTGGATATCGATGACGCCAGTCTCCAGGAGGTCGGGCAGTGGCCCTGGCCCAGATACAAAATGGCTCAGATGCTTCAGCACATAGCCCGGGACGGGGCGGCCTCAGTAGGCATCGATTCTGTTTTTGCCGAAGAGGACAGGACTTCCCTTAAAAATATCAAAAAAACATTTTTAGATGATTTCGGAATAGATATCGAATTACCCGCCTCTGTCAGAGGACTGACTGACAATGACGGATACATGGCATATGTTTTGTCTCAGGGTCCGTTCGTTCTTTCTAATTTTTTTACATTCGAGGACAACGTTTATTCTGATCAGTCCTGCACGTTCAATCCCGTGAAGATATACGGCATGACCGGCGCTGAAGACTTTTATGAGGCGAAGGGAATCCTCTGCAACATTCCACAGTTCAGCGGGGCGGTGGCTTCCGCCGGATTTATAAACGCTCTGCCGGACAAAGACGGCATCATGAGACGCCTGCCTCTGCTGATCAGCTATAAATACGCAGTGTATCCAAATCTGTCGCTGATGTCATATATGAAAGCCTCCGGAGAAACCGACATAGAAGTGGAGAACTCTTTCAGCGGTATAGATATTCTGGTTCACCAAAAAAAAGTTCCGCTGAACAGGGACGGCACGGTGCTCCTTAATTTCAATAACGATAAGAAAAGATACAGGTATTTTTCAGCGTCCGATGTTCTCTTCGAAAGGGTGAAAAAAGATACGTTCAGGGGCAAAATAGTTCTGGTGGGCTCTTCCGCCGCCGGAATGAACGACCTGCACAGCACATCCACACAGGCTTACTGTCCGGGAGTGGAGGTTCACGCCACCTTTGTGGACAACCTGATAAACGGAACATTCTTCCGAGTGCCTTCATGGTCAGGCTTTATAGGTTTCTTATCCATGATGGGGTGGGGATTCATCATCTCATTTTTCTCCGGCAAACTCCGCTCGGTTATGCTCCTTATGATACTTCCGGCGGTTCTGGCTGTTATAGTTGGTTTTTCATATGTTCTGCTGAGATTCACGAATATATATATCTCTCCCGCCGGAACGATTATGACCATCTCCGTGACATGGCTGATACTGACCTCTCTGAACTACTACATAGAGGAACGCAGGGTGCTGATACGCACCAGGATGCTGTCGGAGACACAGGGAGCCACCATACGAAGCATGGCGAGCGTGGCGGAGACCAGAGACCCGGAAACCGGCGGGCATATCTTTCGTACACAGCACTATGTAAGGGCGCTGGCTGAGCATTTGGCTTCTAAAGGACTGTTCAAAAACGAGCTGACGAAAGAGAAGATAGAGCTGATCTATATGTCCACACCGCTTCATGACGTGGGCAAGGTGGGGATACCTGACGAGATACTGCTGAAACCGGGCAAGCTGACAGATGAAGAATTTACGATAATGAAGACACACGCCGCTCTGGGAGCGGAGATAATCAAAAGAGCGGAGTTCGGCATGTCAGAGAGCAACTTTCTGAGATACGCCGGCAGTATTGCTCTGTCGCACCATGAGAAATGGGACGGCACGGGATATCCTAACAGTCTGAAAGAGGATGAGATACCTCTCTGCGGCCGGCTGATGGCTGTGGCTGATGTTTATGACGCTCTGATATCCAGACGCCACTACAAAGACCCCATGCCACACGAACAGGCCGCCTCAATCATTATGATGGGCAGAGGCACTCACTTCGACCCGCAGATAGTGGACGCTTTTTTTGAGATAGAAGAGAAGATAATAAGTATCGCTACCAGATATAAGGACGACTAAAGACGGATTCTGGTCACAACTCCGTGCAGTTTATCCGCCGGCAGTTTGTAGAACTGAACGAATGACGGAGTCACTTTTCTGATGAGAGAATAGAACTTCCACACGGGATTATTGGTCATCAGGTCTTCCACGCCGTAGAATATCACGTTTTCCTGTATGTCCGCTGTGGACAGTATCTTTTCTATGTCCGGAGAATCCATGTATCCCATCTTGATATCGAACGATCTCAATCCTTCCGCCAGATCATCACGGAAAGACCAGGAAACGCCGTAAGGCTCGTCTGTGATGGTTATGGAAATGAGGATGTTCTCCTCATAGATGATATTGTTTATGAACATCGTTTTCGCTATATATGGCGGGATGGCGTTGATGTCTCTGATAAAATACAGACCGGTACCGTTGATTTTGGAAGATCCGGCGAATTTTTTGTTGTAGTCTATCAGAAAGCTGTCCAGCGCCAGAGGTTTAAGCGATCTGTAGAGTTTTCTGCCTCCTCTGGTATAGACCAGTATCACCACAAAAGGGAACATGGCTATAACCAGAGACCAGTAGCCTCCGTGGGGTATCTTAAGCATGTTGGATGACAGGAACAGTATATCTATCAGTGTGATGCCCACAGAAACGGCTGCCTTTACATAGCTCTTTCTGATGAAGAAGATGAACGACATCATTAACCCGGTGATGGTCATGGAACCTGTCACCGCCAGCCCGTATGCCGCCGCCATATGCTCTGAGTTTTTGAAAGTGACCATAGCCAGAAGCACGAATATCAGCAGAAACCAGTTTACTGTCTGGATATATATCTGGGAGCGTATCTCTTTTGATGTATAGTCCACCTTCAGCATGGGCAGCAGTCTGGTGGTGATAGCCTGATAAATGACTGAGAACATGCCGCTTATCATCGCCTGAGAGGCTATGATGGTGGCGAGCACGCTGAGTATCAGAAACGGTATATAAAGAAAGCTGACCTGCGAATAAACCATCTCGAACAGGATGTTTTCGCTGGAAGTATTGTTCATCAGAAAAGCGCCCTGTCCCATATAGCTGAAGAGCAGAACGAAAAAGACCACAGACCATGCTCGTGTGATGGGAGCTCTGCCGAAATGTCCCATATCGGCGTACAGAGCCTCGCCCCCCGTGGCGCAGAGTATGACCTCTGACAGCACGAAGAACCCCACGACACCGTGTGTCATGACGAATTTCACAGCGTAATACGGATTGACCGCCTTTAGCACGGAAGGATGCTGGAATATGCCGGCAGCGCCGGTGAGAAGCAGAGCGGCGAACCAGATAACCATGACAGGACCGAAGAGTCCAGCTACTCTCTCTGTGCCTCTGCTCTGGAGAGAGAAGAGGACTACGGCTATTAGCGCGGCTATCAGTATGAGATATCCCTGAGAAAAGTGGGCAAATGAAGGGATCAGCCTGATACCTTCCACGGCACTCAGTATACTGATGGCGGGGGTGATGACCCCGTCGCCCACCAGAAGAGAAACGCCGATGAATGTAAGCAGGGTGAAGAAAGCCACCTTTCTTCCTGATTTCAGTATTGGGTTCAGGATTTCCATCAGGACGATGGTTCCGCCCTCGCCCCGTCTGCTCAGGCTCATGCCCAGCCATGCGTATTCCACTGTAACGAGTAAAGTCATGGTCCAGAAGATGAGCGAAAGAACGCCCATGATGTTGACCTCTGTGGGATCCAGTATCAGAAAGATTACAGTGAGAGTATATATCGGGCTGGTTCCGATGTCGCCGAAAACGAGACCGAGAGATTTTATGACTTTTCCGAAGTCATCTCTGCTCATCGGATCCTTGATGTGGTGAATGAAATATGTAACGTCATTACCGTATTTTAGTCTTCAGCGTATAAGATGTCAATTTTTAAGTTTCAGCGGGAAGGTGATGGTATATTTTGTTCCGCTGTTGACGCTGAGCTGAAGGCTTCCGTACAGCTGTTCTGTCAGACTGCTTATCAGCATCATGCCCAGCGAGTCCCGGGTCTGTTTTTTGTTCTGATCTATGCCTGTGCCGTTGTCGGCTATGGTGAGGACCGCCTGATCGCCGTTCTGTTTCAGGCGGACGGTGATTCTCGGCTGATCAATATCTCTGAAAGCGTGTTTGATGCTGTTGGTGACTATTTCGTTTATCAGTATCCCGCATGTCACTATCAGATTGTTGTCGATAGCTATGTCGTCAATATCCGTGATGAACTCTATGGGGACGCAGTCTGCGGAATAGGCTGTTCTGTAATAGGCTGTGAGCTCGTTGAAGTACTGCTTCATGTTCACGGACGACACGTCGTTGGAGCGGTAAAGACACTCGTGTATCAGCGCCATGGACATAACACGGGACTGGGCATTTCTGAGAACGTCCTCCGGATCGGAGTGATCCTCGTTTACGGTATCAGCCTGAAGGGAGAGTATGCCGGACACTATCTGAAGGTTGTTTTTGACCCTGTGGTGCAGTTCGTTCAGAAGCATGCTCTTCTCTTTCAGAGCGTTTGTCAGGTCATTTTCACGCTTGAGTTTATCGCTGATGTCAAAGAAAGAGATCACGGCTCCTGTCAGGGTGCCTGCCTCCACAACGGGTGCTGCGAAAAGATGCCCGGAGAACTTCGAGCCGTCTTTGCGGGTGAATGTCTCCACCGAGTCACGGGTTGTTTTATCGGAGAGTGTCTGCATTATGACGCATTCATTCCCTTTCTGCGTTATATCGGGACATTCGCTGCTGTGCGTGAGTATACCGTGGTTCTGCCCGGTCAGCTCCTGTTCAGTGTATCCTGTGCTGGAGAGCAGGGCGTGGTTGATGAAAGTTATCCTGCCTCCGGTATCCACTCCGAAGATGGCTTCGCCGGCTGATTCCAGAATAGATGTATTTCGGCTGTTCACCGCCAGTTTTTCTTTTTCCGTATTTTCGATGCGTGTCAGCATACGGGATATCCCTGTGTAGGCGATTCTGATCAGCAGTATCACCAGCACCCATAGAACAGAGTAGCCTGCGACGGCAGTCATCTGAACATTCCGCTCGCCGGAGATTATGTCGTCTATATCGGTGACAATGCTGATGCCGCCTCTGATATCGCCGGGTTTATATCCCTGTCTGGCATGGCATTTCAGACACGACTGCTCTGTTATGAACGGAACCATATACCTGAAGAGGTTGCGTCCGTCGCTTCTGCTGAAGGAATAGACCTCTTTTTCTCCTTCCAATATTTTGTTAAGGGCGTTTATCTCCCAGTTTTCCGGAGCGTTGATGGGGTTCAGGAGCCTATTGCTGACCAGATGCGTCTGCACGATATTGGAGTCTTTAGAGAATTCGTATACCAGACGTGTCATGTAGGCGGGGTTGACCAGAGTAAATTTTCTGCCTTTAGAATCGGTGATGTCCCTGTCCGGAACATGGGAAAGATGCGGGTTCGGCGCTACCTTATCTGATGGCGTGTAGAAGCCTCCGAGATGGGATATCCATACCCGGTACATTCTGTCCTTTGCCAGAGCGATGCGAGACTGGGCGAGCGCTGTTGTCTTTATATGGCGCTCCACAGTGTGAACTGTCCACCACAAAGAGACAAAGGCTATCAGTGTCCAGACCATGCTCATCGAAAGAAAATAAAACTTTATCAGTCGTCTATTATTAAAATACATGGCTACACATCCTGATATAATAATAACAGAACATGTGGCAAATCACCAAAAAAAAGTATTGAATTTTATTGTTATTTCTAAAATATGGTGCATAATAATTTCAAGAGGGCTTTTATTATGGAACTGAAAGAAGCTATAGTGCTTTATGTTGAGGATGAGGCCATCACCCGCATGTACTTCTCCAGAATGCTTTCAAAGAGGGTGAAAGCTGTGCATCTGGCGATCGACGGCAGAGACGGGCTGGAAAAAGTGGCTGAAACTTCGCCCGACATCATCATAACAGATATCAACATGCCTGTAATGGACGGACGGGAGATGATCCATCACCTCCGCGTGAAAGGATGCGCCACCCCTGTTATCGCCATCACAGCATATGAATACACCAAAGACGATCTTCAGGTGAGCGATGTTATCAGAAAACCCGTTAACATCGACAGGCTCATCACCAGCATGAAGACACTGGTCTAGTCTTCCCCTTCTAAACATTTATAGCGCAAAATCGGAAAGGATACGGAAGAAAGATATTCACTCCATATACATGCCTTTTGGAAGCATGCATCAGGCATCGGTCTAATACAGCAACGGTAATAAGTTTTTTCTGAAGATCACTCCGAATGGCAGTGTCGCCGGACATTTGCTTGCCAGTAAAAAAAAGCGGAGCCTGCGCTCCGCTTTTTTTGTTAGTTTATCTTTGTGAGATTTACATCCATCTGCGGGAAAGGAATAGATATGCCTTCTTCGTCAAATCTGTTCTTAACTGTTTCAAGCGTATCGAAATACACATCCCAGTAAAGATCTGAGCTGACCCAGAGTCTGAATGCGAAATTAAGACTGCTGTCTCCGAGTTCCGCCAGAGCTATGGTAACAGCGGGATCTTTCATGATTCTTGCGTCTTTTGCGGCTATGTCAGCCAGAATGTCTTTTACCTTTTTGATGTCCGACTTATAGCTGACGCCGATGGTCAGATCCACTCTTCTGGTGTCCTTAGCGGAATAGTTGGTGATAGAGCCGCTGATGATGCCGGAATTGGGGACAATGATGATTTTGTTGTCAGGAGTTTTCAGCTGTGTTGTGAAGATCCCGATAACCTCAACTATACCCATCGTTCCGCCTGCCTCTATGAAGTTGCCAAGTGCAAAAGGACGGAATGTGATGATCATAACTCCGGCGGCAAAGTTAGACAGTGAGTCTTTCAGAGCCAGACCGACAGCCAGACCGGCAGTGGCGAGCACCGCTACGATGGATGTGGTTTCTATTCCGAGCTGATTCAGCGCCGCTATGACAACCACAGTCATAGCTACATAATAGATGATGCCTGAAAGAAAATGTGACAGGGTGCTGTCCATTTTTCCTTTTTCCATCAGAGATTCAGAGAATTTAGAAAGATATCTAGCCGCCAGGCGACCTAAAACAAGAATTATAACGGCAATGAGAACCTGCCAGCCGTATGTAGCAATATCCGGAAGCATATCGCTCATATAGGACCTCCCAAAATAAGAGTATTTACATCATATTAACACAAATAGGTTAGCTTGAAAATAGAGATTATGTGAAGAAAAAACATGCTCAGTACACCACAAGTTGATTGACTACCAGGAGAATATCACCAGAATGGCTGAACAGACAAATGAATGGTTTGATATTGTATAGAAATTATCTATGAAAATAATTAAATCACAGAACAAGACTTAACATATCGTAATTTGTTTGGATTGAGTGATTCTCTAAAGTTCTAGTATTAAAATATAAATATTATTATGTAATAGTGATATTTGTGGAATAAATTAATAGTTATTTTAGATATTTACCTATAAGTAAATGATGTTGGGATGCAACTGATTGATAATGAAATATCATGAGGTTGAAATATATGGAATGTTATGATGATTTCATGAAGCGGGTGGCATCAAACATCAAAAAGATGAGGATGCAGCACTCGAAAACAGTTGAAGATGTTGCCATTGAGGCACTGGGGCACAGCTCCAGCGCTTTTTTCAGTCAGGCAGAAAATTATAAGAACGGGAAACATTTTAACCTGAAGCATATTTTTCTGCTGGCAGAATACTTTCAATGCAAAGTAACAGATATATTGTCATAAATCGGAGCAGCTGCTGAACGATAGCATGAACTCTGCTCCATTCTCTCTGTTATCCGCCCTAATACTTCCTTTGTATAAATTAGTCACTATGTTTTTGGTAATATAAAGTCCAAGTCCGGACGAACCTCTGTTCTTTGTTGAAAAACCGGACGTGAATATGCTCTTGAGGTGTTCTTCTGGGATTCCTCCGCCTGTATCTCTGACAGAGATATTTATCATGCCGTCATTTTCCGTCAGCTTCAGCTCTATGTCTCTGCGCTGCTTGTCTTTTACGGCCTCGGCGGCGTTGCCCACAAGATTTATGAGCGCCTGTTGCAGTGTGCCTCTGCTGCCCCGCATCAGCATCCTTTTTGTGTCGCATCTCTGCACGCCTGTCCGGCTGATGTCGCATGTTCTGTCGCCGCAGCAGCACACTGAAGTGTACCGGATTCCGGATTTTTTAAACTGTGGTTCCATCAGGCTGAATATCAGCGGCATGCAGTCCCGCACATCAAAAATATCCTGCCCGCTGCCCGGTGTCATGTACTCGAGGAAATCCATGACTGTGGAAGCCATGTGGTTTATCAGCCCCATGTATTCTCCGGAAAATCTGTCCGCTGTTCTGCTGTCTGCCATTCCCATCCTGACATCATCCGCAAAATCTGCGCAAAGCAGGCTGAGTGAGTTCAGAGGCTGTTTCCACTGGTGGGCGATATCGGTCAGTCTGCCTCCGGATTCAGTCAGCGTCAGAAACGGGAACGCTGGTTTAGATATATCAGTCATCCTCGTGGTCTCTGTGAGCGAAATCATAAAATTATTCTGATATGGATATACTGCCGACAGGGCGAGCTTTCCGCCTTCCGGGCAGATGATGGATATCTCTCTGGGCGGGACAGATCCCTCAGCCTGTATAGCGGACAGCAGATATCTGGCGCCGGCTTCGTCTGTGATGGACGAAAGAGCGGTTCCCGCACATTCCGCCTGCTCTGATCCGGTCAGACGGCAGAAGGAATCATTGCATTTTATCACCTCTGCCTCTCTGTTGGCGATCAAAGCCGGTAGGGGCAGTTCTCTAAAAAAAGTATCATTCATTAGGCTTGTTTCCGGTAAATCAGGATAAGTATTTTTACACCTTGTATAGAATAGAAACAAGTTGAATTTACCCATAGGTAATAAAAAAATCAGAATAATAATATTTAGCTTAGGCAAAAGCAAATGCTTAAAATAGTTTGCATTTGTATCAGATATGATTAAAATATCGATATGTATAACGAGATAAGCCAGGCGCACGACAGAATAAAAAAATATATCAAACACCTTCCGCTCTACTATTCCAATAATTTTTCGGAAAAGACCGGAGCGGACATCTATTTTAAGCTGGAGAGCCTTCAGCGTACCGGTTCGTTCAAGATCAGGGGGGCGCTGAACTGCATCCTGAAAAATCTTCAGAAATGCTACGACGGCATCATCGCCGCATCCGCCGGAAACCATGCCCAGGGTGTTGCTTTCAGCGCGAAGACTCTGGGGATACACGCCGTGATAGTCATGCCGGAATTCACTCCTATGGTCAAGGTGGCTAACACTCAGGCATATGGTGCGGAGGTTATTCTCCACGGCCAGTCATTCGAAGACGCTTATAAACACGCGCTGAAGATATCGGCGGAGCGCAGTCTCTATTTTGTGCATCCCTTTGATGATCTGGATGTCATAGCCGGGCAGGGCACCATCGCCTATGAGATACTCTCTGAAAAACCTGATATCGATCAGATAATTGTCCCCGTGGGCGGCGGCGGTCTGATATCCGGCATCGCTGAATATGTGAAAGGATTCAACCCGAAGATAAAAGTGATCGGCGTTCAGGCGGAGGAAGCCGCCGGGATGGTGAGCAGTCTGTCGGAAGGCAGGGTGGTGAGCCTGTCCACATCGGCGACTTTTGCCGAGGGGATCGCTGTTAAGCAGGTGGGCGCGAATACGTTCAAATGCTGTCAGAACTGTGTTGACGAGCTGGTTACGGTTTCCGAGAGCGAGATTGCTCTCGCCGTTCTGGAATATATAGAAAGAGCAAAGCTCGTGGTGGAGGGCGCAGGCGCCGCACCGCTGGCGGCTCTTCTGGCGGGCAAGATAGACGTGGACAACAAAACGTCTGTTCTGGTGGTTTCCGGCGGCAACATCGACGTCACCACCATCAGCCGGATAATCAGCAGAGGCATGACCGCCACCGGGCGCTTCATGACCGTGTCCATCATCCTGCGTGACGTTCCGGGGGCTCTGACTTCTCTGTCTCAGGAGATCAGCAGTCTTCAGGCGAACATCCACGAGATAGTCCACATCCGAAACGACCAGAAGGTACCTCTGAACCAGAGCCGTGTGAACGTCTCTCTGGAGACCAGAGGACAGGATCACATCAACAGAATCATGGAGAGGCTTGGTTCTCTTTACGAGGTTACCAGACTGGTATGATTTACTCTGTGAAACAGACGGTGGTTTCGGCTTTTCAGGAATCTTATCATATACTTATATCTCTGTTCAAAATACTCGTTCCCATGATTATACTCATCAAAATACTGGAGATGACCGGGTTTGTCGCCATATTGGGCATGGCGCTGTCCCCCGTGATGTATCTGGTCGGTCTTCCGGGCGAGATGGGGCTGGTATGGGCTTCTGCTCTGATGACAAATATTTACGGCGGCATAGTGGTTTTCGTGGCTCTGGCTAAGGGGCTGGACATGACTGTGGCGCAGGTGACTGTCATCGCCTCCATGATGCTGATGGCGCACGCTATTCCGGTGGAGGTACAGATAGCTAAGAAGGCGGGGACCAGGTTCATCGCCATGACCGCTTTCCGTGTGGTTTCTGCTCTGATATACGGTGTCATACTGAACATTATATACACAGCGACAAACACTCTGACAGAACCTGCGAAGGTGCTTTGGTCGCCCCCCGTCCGTGAAAACACGCTGATTGGCTGGGCAACGGGACAGGCGCAGAATCTGCTGTCCATCGCCGTGATCGTGACTCTTCTGGTTTTTCTGATGAAACTTCTGAAGGTGCTCGGCATCATCAATATAATAAACTCCGCCTGCGGACCTCTGCTGAAGGTGATGGGGATAGGAAAAGACGCCGCATACGTTACTATGGTGGGCTTTACCCTGGGGCTGACATACGGCGGCGGACTGATCATAAACGAGGCGAAATCCGGCAAACTGACCCACAGAGACATCTTCTTCGGGCTGGCTTTCATGGGCATCTGCCACTCCATGATAGAGGACACTCTGCTGATGGTTTCCATCGGCGGGCATCTGTCCGGTCTTCTGTGGATACGCACGATATTCTCAGTTCTTTTGACCGCTCTGGTGGTGCGGCTGTCTGCCATGATGTCCGACAGGGTATTTTACCGCTATCTCTTCCTGAACCAAAACGCCTGATATCAGTCATATACCTTATATAGTCTGAAGGTGTGCCATGAAAAAATATCTCATATTCCTTTTATCTGTTGTTCCTGTTCTGTCATTCGCGGCTAAAGATGTTTCCGAGATCACCGCTTCGTTCAATCCGGCGGCTAAAACCATATCCGGTACCGTGGACGGAAAAGAGTTCACCTGCTCCATGCAGGGGGACGGTCATGTGTTCATCACCGACAGATCATGTGATGACATGAACATATCCGCATATGAAATGGAGCTGGCGATACCGAAGAGATATACAGTCGTGGCGGAATCAGACAGAGCCGTCAGGACAAAGAAAGGATATAAGATTTCGCTGGAGCATGCGGACGGTTTTCCCGTTATAGCTGTTTCCGACAGCTGGAAGGAGAAATCGGACACCTATAAAGGCATAGTAATCAGTACATATTTCACAGGAGAGAACGACAGATTCGCCGATTCTTATTTATCAAAAACAAAAGAGCTCCTTGATACATATCTGAAAATATTCGGAAAATATCCTTACGGCAGGTTTTCCATAGCAGACGTGCCCTATCCGGTGGGGCATGCGCTGGTATCGCTGACATTCATCTCCGACAGAATCGTATCTATGCCTTTCATGCTGAACACATCGCTGGGGCATGAGCTCTTTCACCAGTGGATGGGCGTTTCCGTGGATACGAAACAGGGGGACGGCAACTGGGCGGAGGGGCTGACAACCTACATGGCGGACAGGCTCTACAGCGAGACGGGCGGAATCGGAGCGGAGTACAGAAAAGGCGCTCTGCTGAATGTGATGTCCAACGCCAGACAGAAAGAGGACGGCACATGCCTGCTGGGGTTCGAGTATAAGAAGGATAACACATCACAGGCGGTGGGATATTCTAAATCTATGATGGTATTCTCCATGCTTGAGGAGCTTTCAGACGATAAATTTAATGACGGGCTTAAACTGCTCTATGACAGATATAAATATTCCGAAGCGTCATGGGACGATATCCAGAAAGCGTTTGAGCAGGCATCCGGAAAAGATTTCGGAGCTTTTTTTGACGGCTGGCTGGCAGAAACGGCTCTGGCTGAGTTCGATATCACCGATATAAATGTAGCAGGCGAGGCAAACGGCTTTTCTGTGTCATTTACCGTGAAAAATAAATACGAATGGCTGAACTATCCTCTGGAAGTGATTGTTAAAACAGACGGAAAGAATATTCGAAAAACTATATATATCTCGAAAAAAACGGAGAAATTTAACATCCTCACAGCGGACAGACCGAAAAACCTGATAATCGATCCGGAGTACAGAACAGCCAGGATGATTGACAGTGAAGAGATTTATCCCACTATGTACGCTCTGTTTTCTAAATATCCGAAGGCGGTTTTTGTAAACAAAAGAGACATGCCGAAATTCTCTAAGATGATAGAACAGATAGATAAAGCCGTGGTGTACGATGACGGCGTAAATCCTTATCAGCATACGGATAAGATAATGGTCTTTCTGGGTGAGGAGAATGATGCGTATAAGAAGCTGTATGACAAAAGGGTGACCGACAGCATGTATGATTTCGGGGCGTATGCTCTGGTGAACCCGCTGTATCCTGAGCGGACGGCGTATCTGATATCCGAGAAGGACGCCGACAGCATCGCTTCGAATTTCAGCAGGGTTAGACATTACGGCGGATATTCGGCTGTGATAATAGGCGGCGGAAAAGCGCTGACACGCACCGATGACGCCTCTCATGGAACGGTTTATGATCTGACTGACGACAGACAGGGGGTGAAGGTGGACAGGTCGCTTTCTCTGGAAGATATAGTGAACGGCACAAAGAATTCCGGCGTTTATTACATTGGCGAGAGCCACACGTCTTTCGCTCATCACCTGAATCAGCTTGAGCTGGTGAAACAGCTTGTCTCTGCCGGAAAGGATGTCGCCATCGGGCTGGAGATGATTCAGAAACCGTTTCAGAAGTATCTGGACAGCTACATAAAAGGCGACATCACAGAAAAAGAGATGCTGAAAAAGACAGAATATTATGACAGATGGCGGTTCGATTTTCGTATGTACCGCCCTGTTTTCGCATATGCCAGAGAGAACAGAATCCCCCTTATCGCTCTGAACGCCCCTGCCGAACTGACAAAAAAAGTTTCAGCAGGAGGCATCCGCTCGCTCACCGATGCAGAGGTGAAGGAGCTTCCGGAGATCAGATATACGGCGGGAAGATATAAAGATTTTCTGAAAGGCGTGTTCGAGCGGCACGAAAAGGACAATTTCGAAAACTTTTACGAATCCCAGCTCCTTTGGGACGAGACAATGGCGGACAGCACCGGAAGATATATGAAGGAACATCCGGAAAAGACAATGGTGATAATGGCTGGCGGAGGACACATCGCCTATAAAGAGGCGATACCGGAGAGGCTGTTCAGACGGAACGGCGTCAGCTACACAGCCATAGTTCAGGATGAGGAGCCCACGGGCGGAGTCGCCGATTATGTGCTTTATCCGGCGGAGATGGAATACGCTTCGTCCCCCATGAT
This sequence comes from Deferribacterales bacterium, assembly GCA_050251875.1. Taxonomy (GTDB): domain Bacteria; phylum Chrysiogenota; class Deferribacteres; order Deferribacterales; family Geovibrionaceae; genus Seleniivibrio. Next base: position 299,626 of record JBFWMA010000001.1, read on the forward strand.
AGGCGTCATGCTGGAAGAGGGCAGTCTGGAAGTGAAAGGATTTTCTGACGAAAGTCCCGCCGGAAACGCCAGTGTGAAGAAGGGCGATATCCTGACGGAGTTCAACGGAACCAGACTGAACGCCCTGAGCGATCTTAAGCTGGAACTGCTTTACGCCGAAAAAGGCGGAACATATGATCTGACTGTCATGCGTGAGGGAAAAGCTGTTAAGCTGAAAGTGACGCTCTGATTATCTTTTCTTCTTTTTCACCAGAGCGCATTTGCCCGTGGCGCATTTTTTTGACGCCTGCGGTTTTGGTCTCTGTGACCCGGTCTTCTTTTTCGGGGCGGGTTTGTGAAACTCTTTGGACGTAACCATCGCTTTCTGCCTGATCTTCTTTGATGTTTCTTTCTCCACATAGATATGCTCCCCGGTAAAGGGGTCAGTCTCTGTGTAGTACATCAGAGCGGAATAGGTGGATGGCAGAGGAGTGAATATCTGTACCTGTTCCGGATTTATCTTAAGCTCTTTTGACGTGAAGTTTTTCAGCTTCTCCATATCGCCCAGAGAACATCCAGGATGGGCGGCTATGAGATAATATGTAAGATACTGTCTTTTATTTTGTTTCTTGTTTTCTTTGTTAAACGCTTCTACAAATTTTTTCAGAACTCCGGATGAGGGTTTCCCCATCAGGTTCAGCACTCTGTCCTCTGTATGTTCCGGAGCTATCTTGAGCTGTCCGCTGACGTGGTATTTCACCAGATTTTCCAGATACTGTCCGCCGAATTTCGTATCGTCTATTATCATGTCGTATCGGATGCCTGACGCAATGAAGACACGTCTGACGCCTCTGATATTTCTGACGGCGGCGAGCAGACTGCTGACCTTTCTGTGATCCGCAGGCATCTGATCGCATTTGGCGGGGAACAGACAGCGTTTTTCGGGGCATCTGCCGTGCTGTTTCTTCTTTTTACATTCCATTCCGTACATATTCGCGGTGGGTCCGCCAACATCGTTGATGATCCCGTTAAAATTTTCCATGGAGGCGTATCTCTCCACCTCTTTTACAACGGAGTGTTCCGTGCGTTCGGATATGGTAGTGCCCTGATGCACGGCTATAGCGCAGAAACTGCACTCTCCGTAGCATCCTCTGTGTGTCGTCACAGAGTTTCTGACCGTGTCTATCGCTTTCACCTGACCGTCTTTGGCATAGAAGGGGTGTACCTTGTAGGTGTAGGGGAGCTCGTAATAGCTGTTCAACTCCACTCTGTCCGGTGTTTCAGACGGAGGGTTCTGTATGAGATACCGTGTATCCTGTTTCTGAGCCAGACCCTTTGCCGTGATCGGGTCGTTGTTCTTATAGAATGTATGGAACATCTGGATGAATTTCTTTTTGTCCTTCAGGCAGTCTTCGTGGGAAGGCAGCTCGAGGAATCCGGCGGGTATGTCTTTTGATATGTAGCAGAGTCCTCTTATTGTGGAGGTGTCTTTGCCGTCTTTCAGCGCCTTCGCCAGCGCCAGAATCGTTTTTTCGCCCATACCGTATATCAGGTAGTCAGCCTTGGAATCGAAAAGCACGGACTTTCTGAGCGTATCGCTCCAGAAGTCGTAGTGAGTGACCCTGCGGAGGCTTGCCTCTATTCCGCCGGCCACTATGGGCGCTGTATTTTTAAAATTTCTTCTTATCAGGTTTGTATAGGTGATGACGGCACGGTCAGGGCGTCTGGTATTTTCGCCTCCGGGTGTGAAGTCATCGCTCTTTCTGGGTTTTTTCGAAGCGGTGTAGTTAGCCACCATGGAATCCACGCATCCGCCTGAAACACCCCAGAAGAGTTTCGGCTCGCCCAGTCTGGCGATTTCTTCGTTGTTTATGTCAGGCTGCGCTATGATGGCTGTTTTGTATCCGGCTGATTCCAGCAGACGCCCGAGCAGGGCAGTCCCGTTATATGGCGAATCCAGATAGGTATCGCCGCAGACGAGTATCACGTCGGGGCGTTCTCCGCCCAGTTCTTCCGGTGTCGTGGGCAGAAATGTTGTGTTTTGTCTCATTGTTTAAATAGTCCCGAGATGATCTCTTTGTATCGTTTCTCTATGTAGTGTCTTCTTTTTTTCAGGGTATTGGTGAGCTCTTCGCCCTGTTTGAAATCTTTATCCAGAAAAGAGATATTATGCAGTTTTTCGTGGGATTTGAAACCTTTTTTATTGGTCAGCAGTTTATTTATCTCACGTTTGACATGTTCCACGACGGGGCGTGAGTTGATGTCGTCGTCCTGTTTCATTCCGGATATCTTTGTGGTGATGTAGTCTTTGAACTTTTCCATGTCGGGAACTATCAGCGCTCCCAGACTCTTCTGATCCTGTCCCACCAGCACGGCATCCTTAACGAAAGGAAGCACGGTGATGGCTGATTCTATCTTTGACGGGTCGATATTCTCTCCGTTTGCCAGCACGATGATGTCTTTGATGCGTCCTGTTATCTGGAGCTCGCCGGAGAAAGTCAGCCTGCCCAGATCGCCCGTGCGGAAGTAGCCGTCTTTGGTGAATGACCTCTCGTTCTCCTCCGGATTGTTGTAATATCCGGAGAAAACCTGCGGACCTTTCACCAGTATCTCTCCTTCTGTGCCGTTGGGAACTCTGCCGCCGTTTTCATCGACTATCTTCAGGTCTGTTCCGGCGACCGGTTTTCCGAGTGTTCCGAAGACAGGACAGTCCAGTCCTCTGCCGGCTATGGCGGGGGCGCATTCTGTCATGCCGTAGGCGTTGACGATCCTGAGACCGATGGCGTCGAGCCAGTCTTCCAGATAGGCGGGCAGACTGCCTCCGCCTGATACTGCAAGCCTCATTTTTCCGCCGAACTTAGCCTGTACCGCCCTGAACTTGTTCATCGCTATTATCTTGAGCGGTATCAGAAGGATGACTTTTATCAGTGCTCTGACCGTGTCTGTGATCCTTTTGGAAAGCTCCGGCTCTTCGAACTCCGGAGAGACTCCCAGCAGATATCTTGAATTTCTGTTGAAAGAGGCGGAAGCCCTGACAAGAAATTTGAACATCAGAAGTTTTGCTTTGGACTGTTTTTCCAGAGCGGATTCTATCTTGGTATACAGCGATTCCCAGACTCTGGGGACAGTGGTTACTATGGTGGGTTTATACTGTTCCAGATCCTGAGCGAAAGTTTTTATGCTGGAATAGGTTGTGCAGCATCCGTTCGTCACGGCGGTGAGCTCCACCGCTCTCTCGAAGATGTGCCAGGTGGGGAGTATGGACACAAAGCTGTCCTCGTCCGTGAGATTCACGATATCCGGCAGGATATCAAGATTATGCAGAACATTCGCGTGGGACAGTATGACTCCCTTCGGATATCCTGTGGTGCCTGATGTATATATTATGGTGTATGTATCATCCGATGTGCCGACCGTTGTGTTGATAAACTCTGTCAGCTCACCTTCGGTGATGCTTCTGTCCTGAAGTATCTCGTTATAGGTGTGCACCCTGCCTTTCGGCGAGTGTTTATCTTCTCCCTCTATCAGGAAAATATTTTTGAAAAAAGCCTCTTCGATGTGTGATTTGGAGTTTTCGAAGATCTCTTCTGTTTCGAAGATGGCGAAGTCTGCCTCAGAATGTCCTGTGATATAGCGCATTTCCGGCGGCGGGGTGTCGCTTCCTCTGGGGATGCTGACAGCTCCTAAGGATGCCAGAGCCATATCGGTGACAATCCACGCATAGCGGTTGTCAGATATGAAGAGCGCCTTTGCCCCTTTGTACAGACCGTATGAGCGTAAGGCTCTGGAGAGGAGATATACATCCTCCAGCAGTTTTTTGTATGTCACCCTGTACTCTGAACTGCCTGACCTGTAAATAAAGGCTGTGTTGTTTCTGTATTTCAGACATGCTTTCACAAACATGCTGAAGACTGTTCTGTTTTTAATACTATCCATTTAAATATTTCCGATAAAAATATATTTTAGTTTAATCGCACCGCATATGCAATAAATAATTAGGATATTTACTGATACGTAAAATCGTGGTTCAGCACATAAAAAAGTATGATTTTTTTCTCTGAAATATTCTGGTTAAATATTAAACAAAACGGCTAAGTTTCTTAAACTCTGCGTTTTTTTTCCAGCATATCAAAAATCTTACACATTTTCTCCACAAATTTGTGGAGAAAAAAGTGCTTGACAGCTCTAAACCTTGCATGTCAAGGCTTTGTGGTAAGTCACTCATATTACAGCGATAATGTTTAAAGGTGATGAACGGGGCGTAAGTTTATACAAAAACCTGATATTTTTTTCCACAGGGTTTCCACAAAAAAAAGGCGGACATTATGTCCGCCTTTGATATTGGATGTTTTATTCTTCTTACTGAAGAAGTGACAGAGCCAGCTGAGCCTGTGAGTTGGCCTGAGAAATCATGGCCACGCCTGCCTGGCTGAGGATCTGGTTGGTTGTGTAGTCCGCCATCTCCGCTGCCATGTCGAGGTCGGCTATACGGGAGTTTGACGCTGTCAGGTTCTGGCTCTGGGTTTCCAGACCTGTTATGGTGTACTCAAGTCTGTTGATCTGAGCGCCTATTGTGGCTCTTGCGCTGGAGATCTGGCTGAGAGCGTTGTCTATTACAGATATTGAGCTCTGAGCGCTTTCCTGATCCACCATCAGAACATCTGTCAGTCCGAGAGCGTCTGTGTCTGCCTGAGCGATGCTTACGTTCAGTGTCTGACCTTCGTTAGCTCCGATCTGAAGTTCTGTAGAGTTGTCCACCAGGTGAAGTTTGATGTCTTCTGCTGTGCCTTCTGAGAATACCATCTCTTTTTTGTTGTCGTCCCAGCTGATGTTCAGACCGACAGCACTGTCGATCTCAACGTTAACGCCCGCGATCACGTTTTTCAGTGTGTAGTCGTTAACTTTGTCTGATCCAACAGTCTCGCCTGTGTGAGCGTCTGTAACTGTTACAGTCAGTTCGCTGTTTTCGCCTTTCTGGATTGTGGCCAGTGAAAGAGCGTTGATGAGGTCTTCATCTCCTACGAATGACAGCATGCTGTCTGTTCCGAGTTTAGCAGTCTGGATAACGAATGTTCCCTGAAGAGCCTCGTTGCTGGTATCTGTTGCCTGAGAAACATAGTTTACCAGGTTGTTGTTAACATCGTTGGCGGAGTCGCTGGTGCTTGATGTAGCGCCCATTCCGAGACCGTTAACGATAGCGTTCTGAAGCTTTGTCTCGAAGTCGGATATAGTATCGTCGCCTTCAAGATATATTGTAGCGGATGTTCCGTTACCATAGATGGTGAGCTCCTGTGTCTGAGCGAACAGGTTAGCGCCGTCGTCTGTGGTGAACAGAGCAATATCCTTAAGTTTTGTTGTCGATGTAGCTGCTTCGCCTGATCCGTGAACTATAAGGCTGAACACGCCTGTCAGAGTCTGACCGGCTGTTGTTGTTGTGTCCGCGCTGTCCAGTTCTTTGAAGTTCATGGTCATGCTTCCGAGGTTCAGGTTGCCAGTGGCTTCGTCGAGTGAAGCGTAGTAAACTGTCACGCCGTTGGAATCTGATACTGAGTCGCCGTCGTCAGCTTTTGTAAGTGAGCTGTCAGCTGTGAATACTATGGTAGGTCCTGCCTGCTCTGTGGGTCCGCCTGCGATCTTGATTGTACCGCCACCGGAGTTGGCTACGTCTGCTGTGACGCCTGACATATCTTCAGTAACAGCGATCAGAAGTTTGTCGCCTATCTGAACTTTACCGGCACTGTTGATGTTCACGTTGAAATCAACCTGACCTGAGCCGTCCAGACCTGTGATGCTGAATGCTGCCACGCCGCCTGTTACAGATGTGGAATCCACGCTATCCCACTCAGTTGTTGCGCCGGAAGAAGCGGTGATAAATCTGTAGGAGGCGGATACTGTTGTTGAGCCTGAAGTAGCTTCAGTGGTGAATTTTACTTCAAGATAGCCTGAGTTGTTTGTTGAGGCTGTAAGTGCCGCACCGTCAACAGAGAACATAGAACCTGTCTGCAGGTAAGAAGCGGTTACGGATGCTGAGCCTGTGTTTGCTGTGTCAACGTCAGCTATGGTTACTGTGTAGTAGCCTGTGCCGGATGTTGTTGTGATTGTTGAGAGGTCTGAAACGAAGGAAACGTTAGATGTGTTACCGATAGCTGAGTAAATCTCAGCGCCGAGAGCGCCGTCTGCAAGGGTCATAACGTCTGTTTTGTAAACATAGTTAGAACCGGCGTCAACGGAAACTGAAAGGTTGTAGTTGCCTTCGGCCACTTTGCCAGTGACAACAACATCCACGTCTGAGCTGTCTGATGACCAGAGAGCTGTGGCGTCGCCGTTAAGAAGATTCTTTGTGTTGAATTCTGTTGATGAGGCAACACGGTCGATCTCTTCTTTCAGCTGATCTACTTCTTTTTGGATCTCTTCGCGGTCTGATGATGTGTAGACCCCGTTGGATGCCTGCACAGCGAGTTCTCTCATTCTCTGTACCATGTCCTGAATAGTTGAGAGACCGCCTTCAGCAGTCTGGAGCATTGAAATACCGTCCTGGGCGTTCATGGAAGCTCTGTCGAGACCTGAAATCTGGGCTTTTAATTTCTCAGAAATAGCAAGGCCGGATGCGTCGTCTGCGGCACTGTTTATTCTGAGACCAGATGACAGTCTTTCGATGTTTTTTGTGATGTTGTTGCTTGTCGAGTTAACGTAGCTCTGCGCAATGATAGAGCTGATGTTTGTTGATACTGTGATTGCCATGATATTACCTCCGTGTAATATTCACCGGATTCCCTTCCGGCATTTGATACATTTGGCTTACATACTGTTATTTTTTTCAGAACAATCCTTGTTCTAAGTCCTTATCATCCGTGATTTTGAGTAAGCAATATCCTTCCTGACAGACACCTCCGAAGCTGCTGATAAACAAAAAAAGACCGATGCTCCTTTCAGGAAGTCATCGGTCTGATTGTTTCAGTACCTTTTTTTATACATATTCTTTTGTCCCTTTTAGTATCGTCATGGTAAAGAAAATACTTTAAGGCAAAAGAGTGATTTTTTTTGGAAAAATTTGATTTTGGACGCAAAGATATTGTATGACAATGATTTAGTCAGGCAAAAAAACTTTTAAAATATGGGGCGGAAGCAAGCCGCCGCCCCTTAAAAGTTTGTTAGGATGTGCTGTCGAAAAGAAGTCCGACCATTTCCTTTATGTTCTTCGAAAGTTTTATAGCATCCTCAGAGGGGATCTGCTTGATCACCTTCTGGTTATCTTTATCAATGATTTTGACCACAACATCTTTTGTGGAGTCATCAACTTTAAATTCTCTCTGAACATTCAAAGAGTCGAGAGCGGCGTTGAGTTCGCTGACAGCTGTGTCAACTTCTTCAGCGGAGCTTTTGGTCTCTTCGGGCTTCTCTTCAGCCATATTGCCTGTTGTTTTAACAGATTGAGTCTTCTGTGCTTCTGTAGCATAAGAAGCACTTGTAACCGCAGTGTCTGTTGTTGATGTGCTGTTTATGCTGTACATATTACACCATCCTTAAATAGTGGGGGATCTAAACGATCCCCCGTTTCCTTTCGGCAATATTATTAACCAAGGAGAGACAGAGCCAGCTGAGCCTGTGAGTTGGCCTGAGAAATCATGGCCACGCCTGCCTGGCTGAGGATCTGGTTGGTTGTGTAGTTTGACATCTCTTTAGCCATGTCAAGGTCACGTATCCTTGAAAGTGAGGCTGTCAGGTTTTCGCTCTGAGTCTCGAGACCTGTGATAGTATAGTCAAGTCTGTTGATCTGAGCGCCTATTGTGGCTCTTGCGCTGGATATCTGGCTGAGAGCGTTGTCTATTACAGATATTGAGCTCTGAGCGCTGTCCTGATCTACCATCAGAACGTTTGTCAGTCCGAGAGCGTCTGTGTCTGCCTGAGCGATGCTTACGTTCAGTGTCTGACCTTCGTTAGCTCCGATCTGAAGTTCTGTAGAGTTGTCCACCAGGTGAAGTTTGATGTCTTCTGCTGTGCCTTCTGAGAATACCATCTCTTTTTTGTTGTCGTCCCAGCTAATGTCCAGACCCACTGAGCTGTCGATCTCAACTTCAACGCCTGCGATCACGTTTTTCAGTGTGTAGTCGTTAACTTTGTCTGATCCAACAGTCTCGCCTGTGTGAGCGTTTGTAACTGTTACAGTCAGTTCGCTGTTTTCGCCTTTCTGGATTGTGGCCAGTGAAAGAGCGTTGATGAGGTCTTCATCTCCTACGAATGACAGCTGGCTGTCTGAGCCGAGTTTAGCAGTCTGGATAACGAATGTTCCCTGAAGAGCTTCGTTAGTGTTGTCTGTGGACTGAGAAACATAGTTAACAAGGTTGTTGTTAACATCAGAAGCTGTGTCGCTTGTTTCTGAGTTAGCTCCCATTCCGAGACCGTTAACGATAGCATCCTGAAGTTTTGTCTCGAAGTCGGATATAGTATCGTCGCCTTCAAGATATATTGTAGCGGATGTTCCGTTACCATAGATAGTGAGCTCCTGTGTCTGAGCGAACAGGTTAGCGCCGTCATCTGTTGTGAAGAGAGCTATGTCTTTCAGTTTGGTAGATGATGTAGCGGCATCGCCTGATCCGTTAACTATAAGGCTGAACACGCCTGTCAGAGTCTGACCGGCTGTAGTTGTTGTGTCCGCGCTGTCCAGTTCTTTGAAGTTCATGGTCATGCTTCCGAGGTTCAGGTTACCAGTGGCTTCGTCGAGTGAAGCGTAGTAAACTGTCACGCCGTTTGTATCAACAGCGGAGTCGCCGTCGTCAGCTTTTGTAAGTGAGCTGTCAGCTGTGAATACTATGGTAGGTCCTGCCTGCTCTGTGGGTCCGCCTGCGATCTTGATTGTACCGCCACCGGAGTTAGCTACGTCTGCTGTGACGCCTGACATATCTTCAGTAACAGCGATCAGAAGTTTATCGCCTATCTGAACTTTACCGGCGCTGTTGATGTTCACATTGAAATCAACCTGACCTGAGCCGTCCAGACCTGTGATGCTGAATGCTGCCACGCCTGATGTTACTGTACCGTCTACGCTTTCCCACTCGGTTGTTGCGCCGGAGGAAGCTGTGATAAATCTGTAGGAAGCGGATACTGTTGTTGATGCGGATGTACCTTCTGTAGTGAATTTCACTTCAAGGTAACCTGAGTTGTCTGTTGAGGCTGTAAGTGTCGCACCGTCAACAGAGAACATAGAACCTGTCTGCAGGTAAGAAGCGGTTACGGATGCTGAGCCTGTGTTGGCTGTGTCAACGTCCGCTACGGTTACTGTGTAGTAGCCTGTGCCTGTTGTTGTAGCGATTGTAGACAGGTCAGATACTGATGTAACGTTAGAAGTGTTACCGATAGCTGAGTAAATCTCAGCGCCGAGAGCGCCGTCTGACAGAGTCATAACGTCTGTTTTGTAAACATAGTTAGATCCTGCGTCAACGGAAACTGCAAGGTTGTAGTTGCCTTCGGCTACATCGCCTGTTACTACCACGTCGATGTCTGAGCTGTCTGATGACCAGAGAGCTGTAGCGTCACCGTTAAGAAGATTTTTGGTGTTGAATTCTGTTGAAGAAGCAACACGGTCGATCTCTTCTTTCAGCTGATCTACTTCTTTCTGGATTTCCTCACGGTCTGAAGATGTGTAGACACCGTTGGATGCCTGCACTGCGAGTTCTCTCATTCTCTGTACCATATCCTGGATAGTTGAGAGACCGCCTTCAGCAGTCTGGAGCATTGAAATACCGTCCTGGGCGTTCATTGAAGCTCTGTCGAGACCAGAGATCTGGGCTTTTAATTTCTCAGAAATAGCAAGACCGGACGCGTCATCTGCTGCGCTGTTGATTCTGAGACCTGAAGACAGTCTTTCAATGTTTTTCTGAATATTATTACTTGTAGTGTTTACATAATTCTGCGCGATGATTGAACTGATATTAGTTCCTACTGTAATAGCCATGATATACCTCCATGTGGTTGATGTTGTCAGCTTCCTTGCTGATCATAATTAAATTGTTGCGCGTCGAAATTGTCCAAATTGATGTGAGAAACAAACAAAACTGTGCCCTAAACGATAAACACCCCCTAAAACAAAAAAAGACCGACGCTCAGTTAAGAGCTGTCGGTCTGATTGTTTCAGTACCTTATTTTTTAAACCATTCGCCGGGTCCCTTGTCCAAGGGGACACGACTATTATTATACTTTTCCTGTAAGCATTATCGTCCGGTTTCTTAAATACTTTAGAGAAATTATTGATTTTTTTTCGGGTGGCAGGGAGGAGAAAAAAGCCGCCGGACAATGATTCTGTCCGTTTTTGTGATATGTAGAGTATCGGCAGTATCTGTAAAAAGATTACAAAAGATTAGATGTTGATAAAATGTCCTTCGGCGGATATTATTGTTGAAACGGAGAAAACCAATGACAATAGCTGAAAAGAATTATGAATCGTTAAAGACGCACTACCCGGCAATATATGCCAGACTCATGGCTCTGCCGAAGGAATCAGACTATCAGATCATCAATTCTGCCGTTAGGGGAGCCGCGCCTAACTTAAGAAACAAAAAGACGGGCCTGCTTTTCTATGACGAGATCAATCCTTATGTCGGCGCGGAGAAAGATGTTGTAGCCAGAAATATAAAGGTTACCGGATTCAATATCTTTCTGGGCGCTGGTCTGATGTATCAGGTTTTCGCCTTTTTTAAAAAATATAAGGTGGAAGGCGGCGGACATATAGTTATAGAGAGAAATCCGGCGGTATTCGCCGCTGCCATGCAGACCATAGACATGAGCCAGATGTTCGGCAACAAGCTGCTGCGGTTCATTGTGGGCGAGGATATAAAGGGAGTTTTCGCGGAGATCAACAGTGTGCTCCAGCGCACAGACGCGAAATTCTATGTGAAGGCCGTTAATATTATTGAGCACCCAGTATCTTTTTCTGAGGATAAGGAATACTACATGCACTGCATGGGCGCTCTGAAAGAGGCTGTCAAAGAAGCGCTGATGTTTTACGGCAACGACCCGAAAGACTCCATGATAGGTATAGAGAATACTTTTCTTAATATAGAGGAGATAATAGAAAACCCCGGTATAAAAGACCTGAAGGACGCTTTCAAAGGCAAGCCGGGGGTGGTTATAGCCACCGGACCTTCTCTGAACAAGAACGTGGAGCTCTTAAGAGGAATAGGGAACAAGGCCGTGCTGGTGGGGGCGGACGCTTCTCTGCGCGTTCTCAGAAAGAGAGGGCTGAAACCGCATATGGTGGCATCTCTGGAACGTCTTATACCGACGGCGAAACTTTTCGAAAATATGTCGCCGGAGGATTTCGAGGACGTGTATTATTCCGCGACACCTGTTATTCATCCGCAGACATACGCCAACTATCTGGGTAAACGGATAATAGTGTATAGAAATTTTGCCACTTTCAAATGGCTGGATATAGAAAGGGGTATTCTGGATATCGGTCCTTCATCCGGTAACATGGCTTTCAAACTGCTGGAATATATGGGATGCGACCCGATAATCCTCATCGGACAGGATCTGGCATACGGCGAGGAGGGCAACACCCACGCCACAGGCAGTACCTATGGCGAGAAGGAAAAGGGACAGCATTTCGACGAAAGCAACACTGTGATGGTGGAAGGCAACTATGCCCCGAAGGTTAAAACCACTAAGGTATGGAACACCTTCCTGAATTTTTATCATAAGGACGCTATGAACTCCCCTGCCAAAGTGATTAACGCCACTGAGGGCGGAGCTAAGATTTTCAATACGGAGATCATGACATTTCAGGAAGCGATAGATAAATATATTAATGACGACATCGACACTCTCAAGGTAATCAGCGAAAAACTGAATATGCCCACAGATGACGAGAAGAAATCATGCAGGATATCCGTTCTGGAAAAAGTAAAAGAAGGGATAGATATTTCCCTTAAAGCGATACAGGTCTTCGATGAGTCATACAGGCTTTGTGATGAGTTCTTTGACCAGATATGGGCGGATTTCAAGGCCGGCAAGCCCTATGACGAAAAGAGAGCTGAAATTATCATGCGCAAGGTGGACGACAACTGCCTGATATTCCGTGATCCGATTTTCTTTAATGTTATCATGCACTATGTGCAGTCATACTTCATCAGATGCATGATAGAGATAAACGCCGTCAGAAACGAGCGCATACCCGTTCACGAAGGACATTTTAAGATAATGGATATTCTGAAGGATATGTTCGCAGTGATGATACATCTTATCAGAAAGATGGAGTATCTGCTGAAACAGCTCGAGCGGAGGCTTGAAGCCGATCTCGCAAAATAAATAACTCAAACGGCAGGATGCCGTTCGTGGAGCTTGTGAAAACAGCTTTGCTGATTTGAATAAGCGTAACGTGAGCGCAGTGAGGATTTATTCCGAACGTAGCGTTATCGCAAAAAGTTCAGGAAGAACTTTTTGTGCTAAATTGTAATGATCTTATCATTACAACCTGTAATGCACTCTCCGCCGTCAGGTGTGACTACATAGGTGTTTTCCAATCCGACCAGACCTGTGCCGGGGATACCTCTTTTCGGTTCCACAGCCATAACCATATTCTCCTCGAAAGGCAGATCGAATCCTTTCGCAATGACAGGATATTCGTCTATCACAAGCCCGATGCCGTGACCGAGGAATTTCACCCGTTCGTCCAGCGAGCCCATGAAAAATTCGAGAAAGCTGTCGTCCAGATCAGCCATGACAGTTTCGTATACCTGAGACGGGACGTTGCCAGGTTTCAGAAGCGACACTGTTTTCTGAAGTATTTTTACGCATTTTTCGTGATATTCATATGCTATGTCCGGCAGTGTGCCGAAGGCGTATACCTGTGTCTTATCTGTGTGATATCCGTCTATTCCGCATCCGATATCGATGAAGATGAGGTCGTTTTTTTTCAGCTTTCTGTCGGCGCTGCCGAAGAACGGCGCCGCCGGGCTGATGCCCATGACTCCGCCGGGACCATCGAATGTGTTGTAATACATGGAATTTTCGCCGAAGCATACCTGTCCCATGAACATCTCGGTGTTGAACATGGCGAGCCTGGCTATGCCGTGGTGTCCCTCATCCAGCATATATTTGAGAATCTCCGCTCCCAGCTCTTTCTCGCTCATCCCTTCTTTGATTACAGATGGTACGAACTCCTGAAGTGTTTTGCCGTGGAGCATGCCCGCTCTGCGCATCAGCCCCAGCTCATACTGGGTTTTGACTGCTCTGGCGGCGGAGATGGGTAGATCGCATGAGGCGACCTCTTTGAAATCAAAATATTTATTAAGCCTTTCGAAATAGGAGAGGGGAATGAACTCCTTCTCCATATGCACACATCCGCCCAGTTGTCCTGTCACGGCGGCTATGTCTCTGAAGCTGTTTATTTTTACGATGTTGTCGAAGGATGATTCGTGCTGGGCTCTGTAAAAGCTCCTGCGGACGAAAAATACCGCATCCTTTCCTCTGCGGATGACAAGAACGCCCGACTGCTGGGTGCCTGTGAAATAATAGATGTTGATCTTGCTCACTATCATCACGGTTTCCCAGTCGGGACACATGGCGTCCATTCTCAGAAGAAAGTTGTTCAGACGCGCGCTAAGCTCGCCCGAGGGTATTTTGCTCAAATCAGTTCCTCCAGAGATATCTTTTTGGTAGCGAGCAGGTTTCTCATTTTGCTCAGCACTCTTTTTTCTATCTGGCGCACACGCTCACGGGTGATGCCCAGATCGTTTCCGATGGCTTCCAGCGTTTCCGGATCGTTGCCCGCCAGACCATATCTGCGGATGATGATCGTCTTTTCGTTGTCTGACAGATATGTCAGCCATTTGAAGATGATGTCCTTCTTGCTGGAGTTCTCTATTCTCATGTAAGGATCGGAGTATTTTTCATCGTCTGTGATGAACTCGTGCAGGGTGCTGCTCTCGTCACTGCCCACCGGCATGTCCAGAGACGTGTCCTGTTTGATGGCGTCAAAGACTTTTTTCAGTGTGGAGAGAGACATCTTGCACTGTGTGGAGAGCTCGTGGATGGTGGGTTCTCTCCCGAACTGCTGTTGCAGGTCTGTCTGGGCTCTCATCACTTTGCTGATGTTTTCGGACATATGCACGGGGATGCGCACCATGCGGCACTGGTTGATGATGGCTCTTTCTATCGCCTGACGTATCCACCATGTGGCGTATGTGCTGAATTTGAATCCTTTTGTATAGTCAAATTTCTCAACAGCCTTGAGCAGACCGATATTACCCTCTTCCACGAGGTCAACCAGGTTCATGCCTCTGTTGATGTATTTTTTCGCTATGGAAACGACCAGACGCAGGTTGCATTTGATCATGGTCTCTTTTGATTTGGCGCATCCTTTCTCTATCCCCTGGGAAAGCTCGGCCTCCTCCTCTCTGGTGAGGACGGGATATTTGGATATCTCATTGAGATAAATCTTAAAAACTTCCAGATCATCTGACGAATAGTCTACCTTAACGTCTATCTCTACCTCGACTTCGACCTCTGCTTCCGCTTCGACATCTATATCAATGTCGCTTTCGTCCACAGGTCCGTCAAAGTCGTCTTCCGACTTTTCTTCGAGAATTTCACCTTCGTTCATATAAGCCCCCGTATGACTTGTATTTGACTGCGGCCGCGCAATCCCGACACAGTGATGCTGCAACTGTATTGTTTAAACACAGTATATAAAGATATTAATTTTTGAATAAAGGATTTCGGGACGAGAGCAGCCGGCGTGATGTTTGGTTCATCATCGAAGTAATGGTTTAATGTAGCCATACTCCTTCGCCTCCTGCTGAAAGATTTCAGCCGAATGTTCACAGAATATTGATAATTCTGCGTGCACCTGGAATATGATAACGGAGTTATAAAAAAAAGAAAAGAGTTAATTGCTATTATTTAAAAAAATTTACAAATTCGTGTTGACAAATTTTATCTTATGCGCCTACGAAATCCACAAAACTGCACAGTTTAAGAGGCTCCTGCGATATTTTGCCTTCACTTTTAGTTACTTTAACAAGTTTGCCGCTGACAGGAATGAGCATCAGCCCGCCTTCCGCCAGCTGATCCAGAAGCTCCGGCGGAACAGTCTTTCCTTCCGCCGTGCAGATGATTCTGTCATAGGGTCCGTTTTCTTCCCATCCCAGTTTTACGGGTTCGAGCTTCATCTTCACGTTTCTTAAAGGAATTCTTTTGATAATGTTGTATGTGCGTCTGTGCAGTTCGCCTATGCGTTCCACGGTGTAGACAGTGTCGCAGAGGCGGGCGAGAACCGCCGCCTGAAATCCTGAACCTGTACCGATCTCCAGAACTTTGTTAGTGGGCTCCAGCATCAGGTTTTTTGTCATGTAAGCCACTGTGGATGGTTTGGATATGGTCTGTCCGTATCCGATGGGCAGAGCGTCATCCAGATAAGCCATCTTGTGCATAGCCTCGTCCAGAAACTTATGTCTGGGTGTTTTGGCGAAAGCCTCCATCACGGCTTTGTCCCAGTCGCATGCGGGACCGACAATCTTCGAAAAATATTCGTCAGGTATCCTTATATGTGTCATAATTTTATCTGTGTTCCGATGCCTGAGTCGGTGAAGATCTCCAGAAGAACGGAATGGCTTATTCTGCCGTCTATTATGTGGGATTTGCCCACTCCGCCCTGAACGGCTTCCAGAGCGCAGTCAATTTTCGGTATCATGCCGCCTGTGAGTGTGCCGTCTTTTTTCAGTATGCGGATTTTTTCGGGGGTCAGGGTGGATATCAGCTTGCCCTCTTTGTCCAGAACGCCTGCGACATCTGTGAGCAGAACCAGCTTTCTGGCTTTCAGAGCCGCCGCTATGCTGCCCGCCACCAGATCGGCGTTGATATTGTATGGTTCATAGTCCTCGCCTATGCCCACCGGGGCGATGACGGGGATGAAGTCTTTTGATATGCTGTGTAAGACGCTGACGTCTATTGATTTTACTGTTCCGACATGACCGAGGTCGATTATCTCGGGTGTTTTGACGAACGATTCCTCATCCTTTATATACATCTTTTCGGCGGTGATCAGGTTGCCGTCTTTTCCGGAAAGCCCTATGGCCTTGCCACCGTTCTGGTTCACGAGGCTCACTATGTCTTTGTTTATCTTGCCCGCCAGCACCATCTCCACTATGTTCATGGTCTCCTTGTCGGTGACTCTCATTCCGGAGATAAACTGTGTGGGGATATTGAGCTTCTTCAGCATGTCGCCTATCTGGGGACCGCCGCCGTGCACTATCACGGGGTTTATGCCGATATATTTCATCAGAACCACGTCACGGGCGAAGCTGAACTTAAGCTCTTCGTCCACCATGGCGTGTCCGCCGTATTTTATCACTATTGTTTCGCCGTAGAAGTCTTTGATATAGGGCAGAGATTCGATGAGCACATCTGCCTTGCGGATGAGTTCCTGCATATTTTCCTCCGAAATACATCAGATAGATTATCGGATAAAATATTACAACAATCAGGATTTTATGCAAGCGTTTTACTCCCTCCTTTATTAAAGGAGGGGCGGGGTGGATTTCTTAAAAGGCATAAAAGAAATCCCTCCAAACCTCCCTTTGAAAAAGGGAGACTTTAAAGAAATACTATTGCACATCGGAAGCCTCAGAAGTCGGCGTCCTGAACCATGGACTTAATTTCGAATGATAAGAGTGTTACTGCCAGCGCATAACGGATGCTGGGGTTATAGCGGGTGATGGCGTAAAAGTTATCGAAAAAGAGCCAGTATTCGCTCTGGTCATCGGAAAGTTTCAGCTCATAAAATGACGCTTTTCTGTCCTGTCTGACATTGAGAGACGGCATGACTCCGGCTTCAGAAAGCTCTTTTACTGTGAATTTCGGACGCATTCCACGTCCGGCGTATTTTTTCCACTCTTCGCCCTCCACTCCGGCACCCACAGCGGTGGGGCGGTTCATACGGTATCCGTGCGCCCGGAGATATCTGGCTATGCTGGCTATGGCGTCCTCCGGCGAATCCACCAGATTTATCTTGCCGTCACCGTCAAAATCCACTCCGTATCTTTTTATGTTGGAAGGCATGAACTGCGGCAGTCCCACAGCTCCGGCATATGAGCTCATATACGCTGACGGGTCGGAATCCTCCTCGTCAGACAGGATGAACAGGCTCGTCAGTTCTTTGGAGAAGAAAGACGCCCGTCTGGGATAGTAAAAGGCCAGTGTCGCCAGTGTGTCCAGCGCCCTGTGCTGTAGCTTGAACCGTCCGTAATCGGTCTCCACGCCCAGAATAGCCGTTATGACATATCTGCTGACGCCGAACTCCGCTTCCGCTCTTTTCAGAGCGTCTTCATAGTCCATATAAAACTCAAACCCGCCCAGCGCCTTTTTATCCGTTACGAACAGAGGCTTGTAGAATCCCCATTTTTTTGATTCTGTCTGTCTGTCCATTCTGAGTATGGCAGTACTGTCGAAGCTGGCGTTCTGAAGCCAGCTCTCCACCTTCTCCTCGGGGACACCGTAACAGGTCTCCATGTTCGAGGCGAATGAGCGCAGGTCGTCCGTCATATCCAGAGCGAAAGCGCCTGTACAAAAAAATGTTGTGAATATTACAAATATAAATGTTTTCATTAAGATGTATCTGGTCTTTTTTTAATATTGGTTTATAATCATATATCTTTGACATATTATAAAGAGAAATGTTTTAAAAAAAGCAGATTATTATATGGAGATTTTAAAATGATCGTAGCCCCATCAGTATTAAGCGCGGATTTTTCCAGACTGGCAGAGGAGATACAGGCGATAGACAAAGCCGGAGCGGACTGGATTCATCTGGATGTAATGGACGGGCATTTCGTGCCGAACATCACGTTCGGAGCGCCTGTCATAAAAGCCCTGCGCAAGACCACGGATAAAATATTCGATGCTCACCTTATGATAGAACAGCCGGACAGATATCTGGAGGATTTCGCCGCCGCAGGATGCGACTATATCACAGTGCATCAGGAAGCGTGCGTTCATCTGCACAGAACAATATCACGCATAAAAGAACTGGGCAAAAAAGCGGGTGTGTCGCTGAACCCGGCGACCAGTCTGGCAAACATAGAAGAGATTCTGCCGGATGTGGATATGGTGCTTCTGATGTCCGTGAACCCTGGGTTCGGCGGGCAGAAGTTCATAGACAATACATTCGGAAAGATAATGATGCTCAAACAGATGATTAAGGAAGCCAAACTGGATATTATCATTCAGGTGGACGGCGGCGTAACGGACCAGAATGTTGGAAAACTTGCCAAATGCGGGTGCGGATGCGTGGTTGCGGGAAGCTATGTTTTCGGAAGTCAGGATTATAAGTCGGCTATCGAAAAATTAAAAATTTAATACGTCACAATCGCATTACAAACCAGTATCCGTATGGTATATTTTGTTATGATTACACCGAAATACGGAGGCAAATAATGTCTGTGACGATACTGGTTGTTGATGACGAGCCCGAGATCAGATTACTGTACCGTTCCGAGCTTGAAGACAGAGGATATAAGATTATAGAGGCTTCCGGTTCTTCCGAGTGCTACAGCGTGCTGGAGAAGAACAAGGTCGATCTTATCCTTCTGGATATCAAGCTGAAAGGCGAGAGCGGGATAGATATTCTGCAAACCCTCTCATCCAGAGAGAACAAGGTGAAAGTGATTCTCGCCACTGCCTACAGCGCCTATCAGGATGATTTCTCCACCTGGCTCGCTGACGGCTACTGGGTCAAATCGCTTGAGTTTGAAACTCTTATCGAAGAGATCAATAAGGTATTGCAGAAAAACTAGACTAACCATATCCCCCATAAATTTATTACGGAGTGATTTTTATGAAAGCTGTTGTGATGGCAGGAGGTTTCGGCACCAGAATTCAGCCGCTTACCTCAAGTATGCCCAAACCCATGATCCCTGTTTTCAACAAACCGATGATGGAATATATCATCGAGTCGCTGAAGGCGGCGGGTATCATAGATATAGTCATCCTTTTATATTTCAAGCCGGAGGTCATTCAGGGATATTTCGGAGACGGGAGCAGCAGAGGGGTCAAAATCCACTATGTTCTTCCCGATGACGATTACGGCACGGCCGGAGCTGTGAAAAAAGCTCAGAAATATCTTGATGACAGATTCATAATAGTCAGCGGCGACCTCATATCCGATTTCAACATTCAGGAGATAATCGGTTTTCACGAGGTAAAAAATTCTCTGGCGACCATAACGCTGACATCCGTTCCCGATCCTCTCCAGTTCGGCGTGGTTATCACCGACAAAGAGAGCAAAATTCTTCGCTTCCTCGAAAAACCGGGCTGGGGCGAGGTTTTCAGCGATACTATCAACACAGGAATATATGTATTTGAACCGGAAATACTTCAGTATATACCCGAAGACTCTAACTTCGACTTTTCCAAAGACCTGTTTCCGAAGCTCATGGCGAGCGGCATAGATATCTTCGGATACAATGCGAAAGGATACTGGCGTGACGTGGGCAACCCCGATTCATACCGCGCGGCACTGCTGGACATCATGGATGGACAGGTGAGTCTGCCCATGGCGGGAACCAAGACAGAGGATAAATCCGCCGTGGTATACACAGGCAGCAACACGGTGATAGACGAATCAGCCAAGTTCGAGGGGCTGGTGGTTCTGGCGGACGGATGTATAGTGGGCAAAGACGCCTATGTGAAGAACTCCGTCATCGGCGCCGGATGCGTTCTGGAGGAGAAATCCAGAGTGACCAGCTCTATCCTGTGGCAGAAATGCTCTGTGGGCAAGAACACCCATGTGCAGAACGCAGTTCTCTGCGACAATGTTAAGCTGGGCGCCTCCGTAAGAGCCGAGCACGGCGTGATAATCGCCGAGGGCACAGAGGTGGGCAACCAGGTTATTTTCGAAAAAGACGTAATGGTATGGCCCGAAAAGCAGATAGAGGCAGGCTCCATCGTGAGCAGCAACCTCATCTGGGGCGATAAATGGAAAAAATCAATATTCGAGGGCGGCAAGGTATCAGCCAGAACGAACGTGGAGCTTTCCCCCGATCTGGCGGCAAAGCTGGGCGCGGCGCTGGGAAGCCAGCTCCCCACAGGATGCCGTGTGCTGATGTCCCGTGACTATGACAGAGCCTCCCGAATGCTGAAAAGATGCTTCCTCGGCGGTCTGCTCTCCACAGGGATCAACGTGACCGAGCTCCGGATGACACCGCTCCCAGTCATGAGACATAAACTGTCCATGTTCGGCGAGGTGGCGGGCGTTTACTTCCGCCAGTGCCAGTCCGACCCCACCAACACGGAGATACTCTTCTATGACGAGTCGGCGGCTCTCATAGACAGCAATTTTGAGAAGAATATCGAGCGTGTCTTCTTCCGTGAGAATTTCAGAAGAGCCACACACGATGACATAGGCGAAATATACGACCAGATGATGGTTAACGAATTTTATAAAGAGGGCGTTCTCAAGAACATTGACATCAACCTGATAAAGACCAGACGCAGCAAGATAGTCGTTGATCTGATGAACGGAACCACAGACACCACATATCCCGAGCTGCTGAACAAGGCGGGCGTGGACGCTGTGGTGCTGAACGCCTACAGAGACGAGAAAAAGCTCTCCAGAACCATGCACCAGACTGAGGTCTCTTTCAAAGAGGTGACCGACATCGTGAAGGTGACGGAATCCGAGATGGGTATAGTGATCTATCCCCACGGCGAACGTCTGGGCATCATCACGGACAAAGGCGAGGTTCTGTCGGAGGACAAGGCTCTGCTCTTCATGCTGAAGCTCATCGATCTGAGTGTTAAAGGCAAAGTGAAGGTATATCTGCCCGCTTTCGCACCCAGCGTGATGGATGATTCTCTTCTGAACGTGGAGATAGTAAGGGGCAAAGCGTCCGGCATCAAGGCGGACTATCTGCGCAACTTCTACTTTACCGGAGACCTGAACCGCAACTTCACCTTTATGAAGAACGGTACGCACGCCGATGCTATGTTCAGCTCGTTGAAGATGCTGGAGATGATGGCGAAGCAGAATGTGAAAGTGAGCGAAGTGCTGAAGACTCTGCCCGAATACCACTACAGCCACACGGTCATCAACTGTCCGCTGGAGCTGAAAGGATATCTGATGCGCAAGATGAGCGAAGAGGCTATGGACAAGGACGCCTCTTTCCTGGACGGCATCAAGATAACATTCAAAGGCAAAGGATGGGTGCATATGGTTCCCGACCAGTTCACAGCCAACGTACACCTGTATGTGGAAGCGGCGGCTGAGAAGGATTTCAACAGCATACACGGCGAATACAAAGATAAGATAAACGGATGGCTTCAGGAGCAGGAATAAGATGAAAAAACTCAGGCTGTGCTTTCTCTGGCACATGCACCAGCCCTACTACAAGGACGATATGGACGGGCTGTATCACATGCCCTGGGTCTATCTGCACGCTCTGAAAGACTATTTCGAGCTTCCGTACTATCACAGAGAATTTCCGGGGATCAAGGGCACATATAATCTTGTGCCCTCCCTTTTGGTTCAGCTGAAGGACTATGAGTCCACAGGCGTTCAGGATACTTTCATAAAACTGATGCTGAAAGATCCCGCCATCCTGACTCAGGAGGAGAAGAATATTCTCATCCCTCAGCTCTTCATGGCGAATTATAAAAATCAGGCGAAACCTCTGAAACGCTACCGCGAGCTGTACGACCGCAAGGGCGACACGCCGCTCTTTGAAACAGCGAAAATCCCATTCACCTATGAAGATATACTCGACCTGGAGGTACTGTATCTCCTTAGCTGGTGCGGGGTTTTCACCAGACAGACAGTTCCTTTCGTCAGCGAGCTGATAGAGAAGAGGCGTGGATTCAGCCAGAATGACAAGCTCCATCTGATGGACAAGCTGGCGGAGTTCGTGGCGTCCATTGTTCCGCTTTATAAAGACCTGACGAAGAACGGAAATATAGAGATCTCCGCTACTCCGTTCTATCATCCCATCCTGCCTCTGCTGCTGGATCATCGCTCTGCCAAAGAGGCGCTGCCGGATATCAGCATGCCGGCGGTGAATACCGATTTTTCCGCCCACGCCCAGAGACATGTTACTGACGCTGTGGATTATTTCAGCGATACCTTCGGGTACAGACCGGTGGGAATGTGGCCGGCGGAGGGGAGCATATCCGAGAGAGCTGCGGGAGTGTTCAGAAAGAACGGCATAAGCTGGATAGCCAGCGATGAAGATGTGCTGTCGGCCTCCGCCGAAGTGGATCTCAGGGACAAGAGAAACAGAGGCTATCTGTATAAGAAACATATCTTCGGGACATCCGAAGGTGATATAAATATTTTTTTCAGGGACAAGGAGCTTTCAGACCTCGTGGGGTTCACCTACAGCGGGTGGGAGGCGGAGAAGGCTGTGGACGATTTCATGGACAAGCTGTCCGAAATTTTCGACATGTGCGATTTCTCCCCTGTTGTCCCGGTGATTCTGGACGGTGAAAACGCATGGGAATACTATCCGGATAACGGACACAGGTTCTTCGAGCATCTGTATAAGAGGCTTTCGTCATGCAACTGGATAGAGACAATGACAATGTCGGAGGCTGTCGGGTGCGACAGTCCGGCGGAAAGACTGAATAAGATAAGAGCCGGATCCTGGATATACGCCAACTTCACCACATGGATGGGACATCCGGAGAAGAACGAGGCATGGCGTGTTCTCTCTGACGCCCACGCCAGATATATGGCGAAGGCGGAAACTCTCACAAACAGAGAAAAAGTGGAAAAAGAGCTGATGGCGGCGGAGGGCTCAGACTGGTTCTGGTGGTACGGAGACGACCACTTCAGCCTTCAGTCGGATGTTTTCGACAAGCTGTTCCGCAGACATATCGCCAACATATACACCCTGATGGGCGAAAAAGTGCCTGCCGAGGTCAACCAGCCTATCAAAAAGAGCCACAAGACAGGGCTCCTTAAAGCGCCCGCAGGATACATCTCTCCGGTTACGGACGGACGGGTCACCAGCTTTTTCGAATGGCTGGGAGCAGGCAGGTTCGATCTTAAATATGACGCCGGAGCTATGACCGCCTCGTCTAACCTGCTGAACATGCTCTGGTTCGGCTTTGACGCAGAGAACCTTTACCTGCGCATAGACGGCGGAGTTAAGGATATGGTGAAGGGCGGATACAGCATCGAGGCGGAGATAACCACTGACGAGTCAAAGAAATTTCTTTTTCCGGCGGCGGCGGAGTTTTCTGACGGAGACGGCAGAATATCTTGTCTGGATACTGTTTTCGAGGCGGTGATCCCCAGAGCGCTCATAGGATTGGAATCCGAGAAGGCGTATCTGACTTTCCGTCTGAAAAAGGGAAACAGGATTCTGGAGACAGCTCCTGTGTATAACACCGTGGAGATAGATTTTGCCGACAGCGAAAAAGACTGGATAGCTTAAAAAAGAGGATAATATGAAACTTCCTTTACACTTAGGAATACATTGCCACCAGCCGGTGGAGAATTTTTACCATGTGGTTGATATCGCTGTGGAAAAGAGCTATCAGCCTTTTTTCGAGGTTGTTAAGAAGAAGCCTGATCTGAAGGTGAGCGTTCACTACAGCGGATGGCTTTTCGAATATATTAAACAGAACCACAAAAAACTCTTTAAGCTGATTAAAGAAGCGAACGAAGCGGGACAGGTGGAGTTTTTCTCCGGCGGATACTATGAGCCCGTGCTGGCGAGTATCCCCTCCCGTGACAGAAAAGAGCAGATAAAAATGCTGAACGGGTTCATAGAAAAGAACTTTAAGGTCAGCCCTAAAGGGCTCTGGCTCACCGAGCGTGTGTGGGACAGCTCCATAATCCCCGACTGCGCAGACTGCGGCATAGAATATGTGATAGTGGATGACTACCACTTCATAGCCGCCGGATTTTATGAGTCCATGCTCCACGGTCATTTCAAGACAGAGCAGGACGGACGAGAGATGCTGATATTCCCCATCAGCGAAAAGCTGAGATATATGATACCTTTCCGTCCGGCGGAGGAAGTCGCTGACTATCTGAAAGAGATTCAGGAGCAGGGCGGAAAATCGCTGACAATATTTGATGACGGCGAAAAATTCGGTCTGTGGCCGAAAACTCACGAATGGGTGTACGAGAAGGGATGGCTGGAAGATTTCATAGACGTGGTGGCGGAGTCCGAACACAGCGAGTTTGCTCTGTTCAAAGACACGGCGGCGGCTGTGAAACCGTCTCAGACGGCTTATCTGCCCACCGTCTCATATTTTGAGATGGGCGAATGGTCGCTCTTTTCCGAGCGCACTGCCAAGATGGCGGAGTTCGTGAAGGAGACCGAGAAGAACCACAAGGACGACACGGCGAAAGTGTTCGTGAAGGGCGGCATCTGGAAGAACTTTCTGGTGAAATATCCTGAATCCGCGCGCATCCACAAGAGAACCATGAAGCTCTCCGAGGCGGCTGCGAGGCTGAAGGATAAAGAACTGTATGAGGCGCTCTATAAGTCCCAGTGCAATGACGTGCTGTGGCACGGAATATTCGGCGGGCTCTATCTGCCGAACCTGCGCAACAACGCATACAGATTTATCATCGAGGGCGAAAAGCGCATAGAGGAACTGGAAAACACTCAGTATCCGGCTATGGAGCAGGGCGATATTGACTATGACGGATACGATGAGATATACGCCAGAACACCGGAGCTGAATTTTATGTTCGTCTCCCGTGACTGCGGTCAGATGGTGGCTGTGGAGGACAAGAAGAACTGCTTTAACTTTCAAAACACCCTCGCCCGCAGAAAAGAGGCTTACCACGAAAAATTCTTCCGCACGAGGGAAGAGGACGAAGAACCGGCTATTGAGGAGCAGGAGGGCATCAGCACCATACATGATGACAACTCCGCTCTGGGAGAGGAATACAGACAGTATCTGATATATGACTGGCACAATAAGAACAGCTTTGTGGATCATTTCGTAAAAACTTTTTCATCTGAAGAGTTTAAGGCTATGACATTCGGCGAGCTGGGAGATTTTGCCAATCAGCCCGCGGATGTGAACTGTTCTAAGACCAAAGTTGTCTTTAAGAGAGACGGCGGACTCTATCTGAACGGTCAGAAGCACCCCTGTTCTGTGAAAAAGGAGTATTCCTTCACCAAAAAAGGCATGAAAGCCGTGATAGAGATAGATACCGGTCTGGACGAAGAGATAGACTATGTTATGGAGATGAACTTCCATTTCAACAGTCTGGCGGATGTGGCGGTGAACGGTGTCAGCGCCGCTGAGCCTTTCGGCATGAAAGCGAAGAAATTCGCTATGAAAGACCCGCACACGCCGTCCGGTCTGGTTATGGAAATGAACGTGGACTCAGATGTTTACGTTTATCCCGTGATGACTGTATCACAGTCGGAGAGCGGCGCCGATCTGACCCGTCAGGGCGTGTGTATGCTTTTTTCTTACAAAATGAAAAAAAATATGAAAATTGAGTGTATGTTCAATTTATCGTGATAAAATAGGATAAGAGATGTCTGAACTCAGATTTGACCCGTTAAAGAAAATTTGGTGCGTTATCGCCTCGGAGAGGAGCAGACGCCCGGAAGACTTTCTGGTTAAAAGGATTCCGGAGAGTCACGAGAATCTTTCCGTGTGTCCTTTCTGTAAGGGAAACGAGAGCAAAGCCGGGCAGGAGATTTTTTCTCTGAAAGACCCGGACGGATCGTGGCTCACCCGTGTGGTGCCTAACAGATATCCGGCTTTCCGCATCGAGGGCGATCTGAAGAGAACCGCTCACGGCATGTACGACTGCGTTACCGCCATCGGGGCGCACGAGGTGGTCATCGAGACGCCTAAACACCATGTCAACCCTGGCACCTATACAGATAAGATACTTAAGAATGTCTTCATAACATTCAGGGAGCGTGTGAACGACCTGAAGAAAGACACCAGGTTCAGATATATTATGCCGTTCAAAAATTACGGCATGCTTGCGGGGGCGAATATAGAGCATCCACATTCTCAGATTATCGCTCTGCCTGTCACTCCCGATATAGTGAAAACAAAGCTGAGATCCGCTCTGGAGCACTTCCAGCAGAAGGAACGGTGCATTTTCTGCGATATGCTGACGCAGGAAAAAGAGGAGAACAGCAGAATAGTCTACGAAAATCAGGATTTCGTGGCGTTCTGTCCTTTTGCCTCTTCTCTGCCGTTTGAGACGCTGATATTTCCAAAACGGCACAGTCATTGCTTTTCAAAAACCGATGACTCTCAGATGAGCTCTCTGGCGGACATGGTCAGGGAGGTTTTCAGCAGACTTTACAAATGTCTGGAGAATCCGCCGCTCAATATGGTGGTGCATACCGCGCCTCCGGTGGTTAAAAGACCGTCACAGCCGGGTTACTGGCTGAGCATTGAGCAGGATTTTCACTGGCATATAGAGATAACCCCGAGACTGTCGGGGATAGCCGGGTTCGAGTCTGGCACGGGGTTTCACATCAACCCTGTTTCGCCGGAGGACGCGGCGCAGTTTTTAAAAGGAGCGGTGTAGCGAGATGATTGCTGTTCATGTGTGCAGCGAGGTTTACCCCTATTCCAGAACGGGGATTCTTGGTGATTCTGTTTTCGGGCTGGCTAAATCCCTGTCCGCTCTTAACGTGCAGACTTATGTGATATCCCCTATGTATATTTCATCCGGATGTTACGACACCAGCGCCGTTTCAAAAGAGATGACCGTTACGGTCACCGCCGGCGGAGCTGTTTACAGCTTCGACATCTATGAGGCGCAGACGGACGGAATCACGTTCATATTTCTGCGCAATGACGAGTTTTACTGCCGCAGATTTATTTACGGCACATCCAGCTATGATTATTCGGACAATGACGTCCGTTTCGGCATGTTTTCCCTGGCAAGTCTGGAATATATCCGCAGAGCGGGCATAGAGGCGGACGTGATCCACTGTCACGAGTGGCAGACAGGGCTGGTGCCGATATATAAACATCTTTTTTATAACGATATGAAGGCGAAAACGATCTTCACAGTGCACGACATCACATATCAGGGGCTTTTCAGCAAGTTTTCCATACAGACGCTGGGGCTTCCCTGGGAGATGTATAATGTGGAGGAGCTGGAGTTCTATGAGAACATCAGCATGCTGAAAGGCGGGGCGAGCCACGCCGACTACATCACCTTTCCCAGTCCCACCTATGCCGAAGAGGTGAAGTCCGGTGATTTTTCATTTGGTCTCGGTTCTTTCATGGGCAAGTTCGAGGACAGGTCGGAAGGTATTCTGTGCGGGGTGGACTATGACAGGTTTGACCCGGAGAACGACAGTCTGATAGCCAAGTCCTACGGAGCTGACACCGTAAGGGATAAACAGATAAATAAAGACGATTTTATGACAGAAACAGGACTGAAAGGGGCTGACAGACCTCTCTTTCTGCTGGAGACCAAGTTCAGTGAGAGAAAGGGGCTGGAGCTGCTGACTGACAGCGCCGAAAAACTGTCTGAGATCGAAGCTGATTTTGCGTTTTTAGGATATGGTGACGCTAAATATTGCTCAAAGTTTAAAGATATTGCAAATAACTATGACAATATTTTCACTTCAATAGGTATAAGTGAGACTATGCTTCACAAAGCGTACGCCGCGGCGGATTTTGTCCTGCGTCCCTCGCTCACCGAACCATGCGGGAAAAGCCAGCTTCTGGGCATGCGCTACGGCGCTCTGCCCGTGGTCAGACGCACCGGAGGGCTGATAGACACGGTGAAGGACATAGACGAAGGCGGATACGGATTCTTTATAGACGGGTACAGCCGTCACGATCTGCTGAAACAGATAAACAGAGCAGTGGAATTTTTCGCTGACAGGGATATATTTTATAAGTGTGCCGCCAATGTCATGGGGGTTGACTTCTCATGGAGGAGAACAGCGGAACAATACCTTATTTTGTATCGGAGGCTAGTTGGAGGCAACTGATGAATTACGGGAAAATGACTAAAACAGAGCTGTATGCCATTGCGCAAAAGCTCAACATCAAAAACAGGAGCGCGATGTCAAAGGATGAACTCGCGCTGGCTCTGAAAAAATACGACAAAACTGTATCCGGAAAGAAAGCGGAACCGGTGGAGACTGTGACCAGCCACATGCCGGAGCAGGCACCCGTTCAGGAATTCAGACCGTCCAAGCCGGAATATCCTCTGCCCGACAGATATAACGTGGACACTGTGGTTCTTCTGCCTGTGAACCCTAAGAAAGAATACGTCTATTGGGAAGTGTCAGACAGAACAGTCTACAGCTTTTGCCAGACACACAACATGGGCGAACCTTCTTTCATTCTGAAGGTTTTCACAGGGGAAGAGGACAATGTGTCTGAGCTCGCCAGTGTTAAGGTGGGCAAATACGGCAACTGGTATTTCGACCTGTACTGTCCCGATGCCCGTCTGTGGGCAGAGATAGGTATGCTCGATTCTAAAGGGAACTATTATGCGGTGGCTGTGTCCAAGCGCATTAAGATGCCAGCTGACAGAATAAGCGACCTGATAGATAAAGAGACATGGATGACTGTCGGAGAGAATATCGAAAAAATATACACTCTCTCCGGTATAACCGACATGCAGAAAGAAGAGCTGCTCTCCAGCGCCAGAATGCACTCTGAGCTGTTTAAAAAACTGCATAATATCGAAGCGTCATCCGTCAGCTCGAACATTCTCTCAAAAAAAGGCGGTGAATAATGACAGGTTACTGGATGCTTGTACTCCACTCTCATCTTCCTTTTGTCAAGCACCCTGAGTATCCGTACTTTCTTGAGGAACACTGGTTCTATGAGGCGGTATCAGAAACATATCTGCCCATGCTGATGTATATGAAACAGATGGAGGATGAGGGCGTCCACTTCCGTTTCGCCGTGTCCGTCACCCCGCCGCTGGCGGAGATGATGTGCGACCCTATGCTGATGGACAGGTATGAGAAGCACATGGACAAGCTCCTGGAGCTTTCAGATAAAGAGATAGAGAGGACTAAGGGCACATGTTTCGAGCATCTTGCCCATATGTATAAGGATAAATTCCTGAAGCTGAAGGAATTCTATTACGGATTTCTGAACAGAAGCCTGATCGGCGGCTACCGCCACTTTCTGGATAAGGGATATATCGATGTAATCACCTGTGGTTTTACCCACGGTTTTCTCCCTCTTCTGAATAACACATACAACGCCGTGAGAGCCCAGATAGAGCTGGCAGTGAAGAGCCACACGGAGAAGTTCGGCAGAGCGCCCAAGGGCATCTGGCTTCCTGAGTGCGCCTATTTCGAAGGGCTGGACAAGATTCTGGCGGAATACGGAATCAGATATTTCTTCGTGGATACCCACGGGGTGCTCTATTCCAAACCGAGACCCAGATTCGGAGTTTACGCTCCTGTTTACACAGAATCGGGTGTAGCGGCTTTCGGCAGGGATTATTATTCATCCAAGCAGGTATGGAGCTCGAAAGAGGGCTATCCCGGAGACGCCTATTACAGAGATTTTTACCGTGACATAGGATACGACCTCGATCACGAATATATAAAACCCTACATCAGCCCAGACGGGGTAAGGGTTTTCACCGGACTGAAATATCACAGAATCACCGGGGATTCCGACTATAAGGAATTTTATCAGCCGGAGATCGCCTCGCAGAAGACTGTGGATCACGCCAAACACTTTGTGGCGGGCAGGGAACAGCAGGTTAAGGACATTGCCGCTCTTATCGACCGCAAACCGATGGTTGTGTCTCCTTATGACGCAGAGCTGTTCGGTCACTGGTGGTATGAGGGACCTGAGTTCCTCTATAACGTGTTCAAAGAGATGGACAAGTCGGACGTTGTGAAGTCTGTGACGCCTCTGGAATATCTGAACGAATATCCCACCAATCAGGTGGTGAAGGTCAACCCGTCATCATGGGGAGACAAGGGATATTATGACGTATGGCTGAATCAGGGCAATGACTGGATATACCGTCACCTGCACTTCATGTCGGAGAGCATGGTGAATATGGCTAAATATCATCAGAACACCAAAGATGATTCTATAAAAAGATGCCTGAACCAGATGACGAGAGAGCTCTTTCTGGCGCAGAGCAGCGACTGGGCGTTTCTGGTTACCACCGGAACAGCCATAGAATACGCCATGCAGAGAACCAAGGAGCATATCTATAATTTCCTTCGTCTGAAAGACATGGTGGAATACTGCTCCTATGATTACGAACTTTTGGGAAGACTGGAGTACAAGAACAGTATCTTCCATGATATGGACTTCAGAGTCTATTGTTAACAAGGAGATAGAGAGATGATAAGCAAGAAGATGAACGAAGCGCTCAACAAACAGCTTAATTTTGAGCTTTATTCCGCGTATGTGTATCTGGCTATGGCGGCTAACGCCGACAGCCTGGGACTGAAAGGATTCGCCAACTGGTTTCATGTTCAGTATCAGGAAGAGCTGTTCCACGCCGACAGATTCTATGCATATATTCTGGAAAAAGAGGGCGAAATCGAGCTGGAAAAGATAGATAAACCTAAAAAAGAATATAAAGACGCATATGACCTCTTCGAAACAACACAGCTCCACGAGAGAGAAGTGACAAGAAGGATTTACGAACTCGCCACGCTCGCTCTGAAAGAGCACGATCACGGCACGCACAGCTGGCTTCAGTGGTTCATCACAGAACAGCAGGAAGAGGAAGCCAATGTGAAGGATATCAAGGACAAACTGAAACTGGCCGGAAGCACAGGTCAGGGTCTGTTCATGATAAACACGGAGCTGGCCGCAAGGGTTTATGTTCAGCCCACAGTCGGCACAACCCCTGCCTAAGATTTACACTAAACTATATAGAGAACCCCGTCATATGGCGGGGTTTCTTTTTGCGCTATTTTTTATTCTGATGATGTCTGAAGCAGGCGGAGCGCCAAAATGTTTAGAATATTCCCTGCTGAACTGTGACGGGCTCTCATATCCAACACGATAAGCCGTGGCTGAGGCGTCTATTTTTTCAGTCAGCATAATTCGTCTGGCCTCAGTAAGTCTGACTTTTTTCAGAAACTGATGAGGTGTCATAGATGTCACATTCTTGAAGTGACTGTGGAACGAAGAAATACCCATATTCGCTATTTGAGCCAGCTGTTCTATTTGTATCGATTTGTCATAATTTCTTCTGATAATGCTGATTACCTCAGCTATTTTATACATGTTGCTGCCGTCTGCTGCGAATCCTGCTAAATATCTTCCGGCATTAGTTTTTAAGAGACGGTAATGAAGCTCTTTCATTATCAGTCCTGAGAGATAAGAGTTGTCAGAACCATCGCTTAATCGCCCAAGAAGTCTAAACAAACAGCTATTAATGTCGGAATCCATGTCGCCTATAGTAATACTCTTATGTCCTGCGGAGGAGTCAACAGATATCTCTCCTGACATAATTATCTCACGAATTATGTCGGTATTAACGTCTATTTGGGCGCAGATATATGGTTTGTCTTCAGACGCTTCTATGACGCATCCTGTCGCAGGCATATCAACTGATACGGACAGAAACTGTCCTTTGGAGAATTTGTAAATAGTCTCCTCCACCATCAGATGCTTTGTGCCGTCCAAGATAAAGCACACAGAGGGGGAATATATTGTGGGGAGAGATGTGCCGTAGTTATGGGAAATAAATAGGGAAAGCCCTTTAATACAGGTTTTAATAAGCCCTTCGCTATGTAATAAAGGCTGTAAAAGCATGGTGCTCGCTGAGTAAAAGTCTGTCATACGTTTATCTCCTCATTTATCACAATATATCCGCAGTGAAATTATTAAAATAGCAAATTATCTATTTTGCAGTTTTAGGCAAACACTTTGCATTGATGTGTATTTAAAATAATAAGGCTAGGGGTATATTTAGTCATAGTAAAAATACGAGGTGAAATATGGGACTTGCGATAATAACAGGAGCGAGCAGAGGGCTCGGCAGGAGCATGGCTCTGACACTGGCTTCAAAAGGTCACGACATCATCATAACCTACAACAGCAATAAGGATGAGGCCGATAAGGTCGTGAACAGTATAAAAGCGGAAGGAAGAAAAGCGGCGGCCATACAGCTCCACGCTGAGAGAGCCGATACTTTCGCAAAGTTTGCAGGAGAGGTGAAAGCATCTCTGAAAAGCGTTTTCGGCAGAGATGACTTTGACTATCTGGTGAACAATGCCGGCATCGGAATCAACGCTCCTTTTATGGAGACCACTGAGGAGCAGTTCGACTCACTGATGAATCTGCATGTGAAGGGTGTATTTTTTCTTTCGCAAAAACTGATACCGATGATGAAAGACGGCGGACGTATTGTAAATATTTCATCAGGTCTCGCCAGATTCTGCATGCCAGGCTACAGCGCTTACGGAGCTATGAAAGGAGCGGTGGAGACTCTGACACGATATATGGCGAAAGAATTGGGTTACAGAGGCATCAGGGTAAATGTAATAGCTCCGGGAGCAATAGAGACAGATTTCGGCGGAGGTATTGTCAGAGACAATGAACAGGTGAACGCTCATATTGCATCATTAACCGCTCTGGGCAGGGTGGGGCTGCCT
The DNA here is from genome assembly GCA_050251875.1 of Deferribacterales bacterium. Classification (GTDB taxonomy): domain Bacteria; phylum Chrysiogenota; class Deferribacteres; order Deferribacterales; family Geovibrionaceae; genus Seleniivibrio. The sequence goes on from JBFWMA010000001.1 coordinate 332,163, forward strand.
GATGACATAGGCGGTGCAGTTGCGGCTCTTCTGAGCGATGACAGCGGCTGGATAAACGCCCAGAGAATAGAAGTATCCGGCGGTATGATGCTTTAAAAAAATAAGGCGGTCAGTTGACCGCCTTTTTTATTATGGTGTGCTGGATGAATCAATTCAGTCCAAATTCCGCAAGCAGTTTGTCGATGTCGTCCTGAGAAGCATCGTCCACCAGAGTGGGATCCTCTTCCTGTTTCAGCCTGATGAAGCCTAAGATAGCGCCCAGTCTGGCTCCTATCTCCTGAACAGCTCCGATGACCTTGTTGATCTTCTGTTCTGTGATATCCTGAAACTCCAGAGCGTGCAGTATGCCCATTCCGGTCATGTCCGCCTGAGCGGCGCTGTTTTCCAGAGACTCTATTTTTTTCAGGATAGCCGCCTGATCTTTTTTATAGAGCAGGTCTTCCAGATCGTCCATTTCAGCCAGAAACTCCTGATAGTGTCCGGTCAGACCGTCTGCCGCCTCCATCAGGTTCATTGTCGCCTCTTCTGTGGATTCTGTCACTGTTTCCAGCGATTTTACCACGTTAGGAAGCTGTTCTTTGGATGTGATGAGGGTAGGTTCTATCTCGTCCACTCTGTCTTTTGTCTCAGATATGAGTTTGAGGAGCTCCGCCACCTCTTTCTTTATAGATATGCCGAAATCAACGGATTCGCCGTCTATTATCTTTTTAGAGAGCACTTTCAGCTTTTCAAAAGACTCCTGTTCAGTGGCGGGAGAGAGGTCGGATTCTGCCTTCAGCTCGTTGATAGCCTTGTCCACGTCTATGTCGTCATCATTTTCAGATGCCAGCATGGGCTCGTTGATCTGGTCTATCAGAGCGGCGGGAGCTTCTTCCTCTTCCTCCGTGTCCTGCTGAATCAGGGCGTCAGTGTCGAAATCGTCCGGCAGACCTTTGCCTATGATTTCGTCACCGATCTCGTTTTCTATGGGTTCGGGGAGTTCATATTCAGGTTCTTCTTCCACGGCGGTCTCCGCCACGGGCTCGGGTTCCGGCAGTTCTTCTTCTTCGGGTGCCGGTTCAGAGGTGTCTGTGAGATCGAACTCAGCCGCCAGATCAGCGGGAATGTCAAACTCAGGCTCTTCTGACGCCTGAACGGGCGCTTCTTCAGCGGGTTCTTCTGTTATGAGTTCGTTAAGAATGGGTTCTTCTTCGCTGACGGGTTCTGAGATTTCATCCTGGGAAGGCTCTGAGGCGGCTGCGAACTGAGCGTCCAGCTCTGCCGCCATCATAGCTTCTATATCGTCTTCAGATGTTAATTCAGGTTCGGGTTCAGCTTTTGCCTTGACCGGCTCAGCTATTTTTTTTTTTTTATTGAGCTCTTCTGTCTCGTGCTCACGTTTTGTCAGTTCTTTCTGGATAAGCATATCCAGCTCGTCCTGCTCAACGTGACCTGAGTCATCCGACATATTGCTGGAGCTCTGGTTCAGAGCGTCATTCAGTATGTCGTCAAGAGCCTCGGGTTCTACATCAGGTTTTTTTTTTGAGCCGTCCTCTTTTTTCTTCGAGTTCAGCTCGTCAGTTTCCTGTTCTCTTTTTGCCAGTTCCATGGCTATGAGATCGTCCAGAGACGCTCCGACAGCATCGTCTGCGGAACCTTCCTCAAAGGCGGATTCCTCTTCTTCTTCCTCTTCTGTGGAAGTTTCCAGAGCGGCGGCGGGAGCTGCTGTTTCTTTGTTCTGGAATTCCTGCTCAACAGCGCTGGCAACTTTGTTATAGTTTGCCTCGGCAGAGGGCAGAGCCGGCTGACCGAGAAGAGTTTTCTTCAGGTTGCTGTCGACAGTTTTGCCGTCTGTCACAACGCTGTCGATATCCAGCAGAATGATGAGTCTGTCGGCGTATTTGCATATGCCGAGAATATATTCCTGACCGATGGAGCCTACCAGAGGAGGTGTGGGCTCGACCATTTTTTTGTTTATTCTGATAACTTCGGTAACTTCGTCCACAACAAAGCCTATGTTCTCTGTTTCGAACTTAACAACTATGATTCTTGTTTCTTTGTCGAAGTCCATTTTGTCCAGAGAGAAGCGAACTCTAAGGTCGATAACGGGAATTACCTTACCTCTGAGGTTCATGACGCCTAAAACGAAGGACTCTGTTCTGGGAACAGAAGTGATCTCAACTGTCCTGATGATTTCCTGTATTTTTAAAACATCAATCGCGTATTCCTCATCGCCGAGTTTCAGCCCGACAAGCTGGATAACCTCAAGATCGTCAGAGCGGTCGAGGTCGCCGTAATCAAGATCGTGGACCGGTTGAAGATTGCTCATTGAGCACCCCTTAAAGCTTTGTTAAAATGTGGCTCCGTATGTCATCGAGACATTTGGAGACATCACTCTTCATATTGTTTATGTAGTAAGGCTGCATAACCTTAATACTCTCGCTTACGCTAATATCATAAGGCATAAAACCTAATTTTTCAATATTAATACCGAGATATTTTTTAGTTACGTTCTCAAAACCGTAAAAAACATTCAATTCTTTGCGTGTTCTCACCAGATTCAGCACCGAACCGACCTTATAATCGTTAACTATCTCTTCAACATCTTTGGTTCCTGAGGGGTCTATTTCGTTCATAGCCGCCAGGATGGAGTTGATATTAGGGTAGTTCATGCTCTTGCTTCTGAGCTTGTTGCACACATCGGAATATTTCAGGTCTTTTCTCAGCATCAGCTCTATCTTCCGATAGAGAGCCACCTTGAGAAAACCGTATGAGTTTTCCAGAGACGTGGGCTCAGAATTCATTATCATTATCTTTTTATCGGCAAAGTTAAAAAAATCAATCATGTTAAAGCTGGTTCCGGCGCCCAAATCGAGGATTATGTATCTGTAATCCAGCTTTTTCAGACGGTTCAGCACTTTCAGCTTTTCAAAATTGGTGATGTGAGCCATCCCCAGAACATCGCTGGATCCTCCGACAAAATCGACTCCCGCCGGGGATCTGGTTATCACGCTGTTGATGTCGGTCTTTTCTTTCAGAAACTCATAGAGTCCCTTTCCGGGGACTTTCAGCCCGACAAAGTCGTGCAGGTTCGCCCCGCCCAGATCGGCATCCACCAGAAGGGTGTCGTTGCCGGCAGTTTTAAGAGACATGGAGATGTTGGAAGAGAAAAAACTCTTTCCCACACCGCCTTTTCCACTGGCTACAGCTATGATTTCAGCCATAAATTAAACTCTGCCCCTGTATTTTTTTACGATGTAATAGGTTAGAATATACGCAATCGCTCCAAGAATCAACCCCAGCAAGTGCGTTCCGGTAAAAAAAGGGATGAAAAAGGTCTTAGCCGTGTGCAGGACAGACTGAAGAGTCATTTCGCTGAAAGACGGCGGTCTGACGGCGTGCTGTCCGGTGACGAATTCGCCGAATTTATAGCACAGGGTATATATGGGGACTATGGTGAAAGGATTGGTTATGTAAGCTCCGACAATAAGAGGATAAAAAGGCAGACCGAATATGAACGAAGCGCCTATCGCCAGGGCTGTGTGCAGCCCGACATATGGAGAAAAGCCGATAAAAATGCCTACCGCTGTGGACAGGGCGATTTTTCTCGGAGAGCAGTCCAGATTGAGTATTTTTTTCAGCTTGTGTCTGATTTTCTCCAGCATGATTTCTCATATCACTAATTTTGTGAAATGTCTCTATATAAAATCATGTTACGCCTTTCTGTCATATGTATGTCCTATTGGCGGAACTAATAAAACATATAGAAAAATAAAAAAAACTATTGTCACTTTTCGTTCTCTTTGTAATATTATGTTTATAGCTATAGTGACGCAATTATTATTTGTTTAGTCTGCCGAGAATCACCATCAGGTAAATTTACTTGTAATATGCTTGACATACCGTTTAAACATTCAGGCTGTTTAACGAATAGTTCGTTTACTGGGTGGAAATTATGAGGTATTATTGCACTATGTTGGGAAACAAGATTAGAAAATTGATTAAAAAGAAGGGAATCAAGCAGATAGACGTTTGTCGCGCTGTCGGTTTGTCACCTTCCAGACTTTCAAACTACCTTAGCGGCAGTAGAGAACCCGACCTCGAAACACTTTCCAGATTAGCCAGATTTCTGGAAGTGAAGCTCGATTATTTCGCCTATGGCGACAATATCAAGAACACGAAAGAGATCGGGGAAAACATTAAAAACATGAGAGAAAAAAGGGGTTTTTCCAAAGGCGATCTGGCTGCTGTTGCTAAAATCGATGTTCAGTCTCTTTCGAGGCTTGAGCTTGGATACGGGGAGTTTGAAAGGGATTTAATCGAGAACCTTGCGGGCTGTCTGACATGTAAAGTGTCCGACCTTATTGGTGCAGAGGAGGGTTACTCTATGGATACCGGCATTTCGGCTGCTGCCGAATGCGAGCTGGTGATTTATGAGCCTGACGCTCCTGTGATAGGCATCAACCTCACTGATGTGGAGGACGGCAGATGCGAGAAGGAAAAGGGTGCGGTGTGGGTTGCTGTTAATGACGGCAGATTCGCTCCGAAGGTCAATGAAGCGGATATTCTGTATATCGAAAAACTGGAGCCCGAAGAGCTCTGTGACAGAGATCTTCTGCTCTATTTTGACGGTGACGCGCTTAAGCTGATGAGGGCTTTCGTTACTGACGACAGCGTTCTTCTGGCTCCGGAAGTCGGAGCTGGCGCTCCGGTGGTTATTCCGGCTGGCGCAGGTCTTAAGCCCGGTTGCAGGGTATATAAGATCAATTGGCATGCGGTAAGATATTAGATATAAAAAAGCCTCTCTGACGAGAGGCTTTTTTTTTGCATAAATTTGTCACTGCGAGCCGATGTAATCGGTGCGGCAGTCTCATCCGTCAGCAGATGCTTGAGATTGCTTCGTTACACTCGCAATGACAAAACAGGCTTTAGGATAAAGCCCGTGAAGCGCAGCGTAACGTGAGCGGAATGAGGCTTGCCGATTGGAGCGTTGACAGAAATTCCCTCATGGACGGGGAATTTCTGAGTGTAAATTTGTCACTGCGAACCGATGTAATCGGTGCGGCAGTCTCATCCGTCAGCAGACGCTTGAGATTGCTTCGTTACACTCGCAATGACAAAACAGGCTTTAGGATAAAGCCCGTGTAGCGTAGCGTAACGTGAGCGAAATGAGGCTTGCCGATTGTAGCGTTGGCAGAAATTCCCTCATGGACGGGGAATTTCTGAGTGTAAAATTAGATTGCTTCGTTACACTCGCAATGACAAAACAGGCTTTAGGATAAAGCCCGTGTAGCGTAGCGTAACGTGAGCGAAATGAGGCTTGCCGATTGTAGCGTTGGCAGAAATTCCCTCATGGACGGGGAATTTCTGAGTGTAAAATTAGATTGCTTCGTTACACTCGCAATGACAAAACAGGCTTTAGGATAAAGCCCGTG
>JBFWMA010000001.1:337586-518262 GCA_050251875.1 Deferribacterales bacterium
GCGAAATGAGGCTTGCCGATTGTAGCGTTGGCAGAAATTCCCTCATGGACGGGGAATTTCTGAGTGTAAAATTAGATTGCTTCGTTACACTCGCAATGACAAAACAGGCTTTAGGATAAAGCCCGTGAAGCGCAGCGTAACGTGAGCGGAATGAGGCTTGCCGATTGGAGCGTTGACAGAAATTCCCTCATGGACGGGGAATTTCTGAGTGTAAAATTAGATTGCTTCGTTACACTCGCAATGGCAAAACTGGCTTTAGGATAAAGCCCGTGAAGCGCAGACGTGCCTTTCTGTGGTATATAAAGGAATAAAAAAAGCCCGCATAAGCGGGCTTTTTCTGATTTGATATACTGTACCTTACTTGATGTAAGATTTTGAGTATTCGGGGTAAGCATCGATTCCGTGCTCATGATAGTCAAGACCTTCAAGCTCAACTTGCTCAGATACACGAACTTTTACAAAGATATTTATCAGTTTGAACAGGATGAATGAAGCGCCGAAGCCCCAAACAAAAGCTGCCGCTATACCGATCAGCTGAGAAACTATAACAGGCTCGATAACGTGTGTTTCGAAGTTATAGTTGAAAAGACCGGCTGCCAGTGTACCCCATGCGCCGTTAACGCCGTGTACGGAGATAGCGCCCACCGGGTCGTCAATTTTGATTTTGTCGAAGAACTGTACTGACAGAACTACCAGTATACCAGCCACAAGACCGATGATGATGGAGTAACCGGGTGTTACGTTAGCGCAACCGGCTGTGATACCAACGAGACCTGCGAGAGCGCCGTTCAGAGCCATACCTGCGTCATATTTTTTATAGAACAGGAATGTGGTGAACAGAGCGGCTATAACGCCTGCTGCGGGAGCCAGTGTTGTGTTGACAGCGATCAGAGGCAGAGATGTGTCTGCGGCTGTTTCTGAACCAACGTTGAATCCGTACCAGCCGAACCACAGAACGAATACACCGATTGTAGCCAGAGGAATGTTGTGACCGGGGATAGGCTTAACTCTGCCGTCTTTGGTGAATTTACCTATTCTGGGTCCGATAACTATAGCGCCGGCAAGAGCTGCCCAGCCGCCGATTGAGTGAACAACAGTAGAACCGGCGAAGTCGATGAATCCAAATCCTTCAAGCCAGCCTTCTCCGTGGAAAAGTGAGCCCCATGCCCAGCTTCCGAAGACAGGGTAGATGATCGCTGACATGACGAATGTGAACACAAGATAAGCGGTGAAGTTGGCTCTTTCTGCGATAGCACCGGAAACGATAGTAGCCGCTGTGGCGCAGAATACTGTCTGGAACATCCAGAAGCAAAGTGTCCAGTTGTCTACCATATCCCAGTTATTGATGAAGAAACCTTCTGTTCCGAAGAATCCTGTTGTTGTTGTGCCGAACATAAGAGCGAAACCAACAGCCCAGAAAGCCAGTGAACCCATAGCGAAGTCCATCAGGTTTTTCATGATGATGTTAACGGCGTTTTTAGCTCTGGTGAAGCCTGTTTCGACCATGGCGAAACCAAGCTGCATGAAAAATACGAGGAAAGCAGCGATAAGAGTCCAGAGCCAGTCAGCGTTAGCCTGTGTGGCTTTCACAGCGGCGTCAAGTGATTCCAGTGTGACGGGCTCAGCGGCCTCGTCTGCAAATGCGAATACCGCAATGCCCATAATGGATAGTGTAAGAAGTATCTTTTTAAACATGTCTTCCTCCCCTTATATAGAATCGTTGCCGGTTTCACCGGTACGAATTCTGAGGGCTTCCGCAACATCGATAACGAAAACTTTACCGTCGCCGATCTTGCCTGTTTTGGCTGCTTCTGAAATAACAGAAACGCATTTGGGAGCGAGTTCATCGCTCACAACTGTTTCGAGCATAACTTTCGGAACGAAATCGATCTGATATTCAGCTCCTCTGTAAAGCTCATGGTGTCCTTTCTGGCGGCCGAAGCCTTTAACTTCAAATACTGTCATCCCTGTAATGCCGAGGCTGTTCAGGGCTTCCTTTACCTCGTCAAGCATGTGAGGCTTGACTATGGCTTTAATTAGTTTCATGTTTTCCTCCGTTAGAAAAAGCATTCCCGTATCTATAAACAAAAGTCATGCCAGTTTTTAAATTTGTATGATTTGTTATGTATTGGGCATTACAACTGTAATGAATGTTACAATTCACATAGAACTGTTTAAAAAATATTCATTTCTGATTAATTTTTCAGCAAAACCGGAAAATTAGTGTTATACTCACTTCAGTAAACACTCATCAGAGCGCAGAGGCAGATAATTTGGAGCCCTTATATTCTTGTTTCGACTGTTTTTCATATCCTGTGGCGGCAGTCGATTTGTCAGGTGCGTCCGTTTACTTCAATAAAGAGTTTCAAAGACTTTATAATGCAGGCAATTTTAGAGATATCGATTTTTCTTCATGTCAAAAGAGAATCTTTTTCTGTTCTGACAAAGGAGAGATGAAATGTTTCAGCGTCAATATATCCTCTTCCGATAATCTGAATATCTGGTCTTTCATCGACATCACATCATATATTAATAAGAAGAGCATGCTTGAGGTCTCCTTCATAGACGAAGACAAAATCACGGATGAAAATCTGAAAAAAGTGGTTGAGAAGAACAGGCGTCTGGCGGATGTGGTGGAGCTGATGGAATCCGGTGTTTTTATAGAGGGCACATCCGGCAATGTTGTTCAGGTTAACAACAGTTTCCTGAAAATGCTCTCCGGGTTCAGCTCTCCGGATGACGGGTCTGATTTCCGTGCGGAAACATTCCATAATATGCTGTCTGAATTATGCTCAGGCGATGGTTATTTTTTAACCAAAGAACGCATAATCAGCGAATATTCCGGCACAACATATACAGACGAGCTTACATTTTCTGACGGAAGGATATTCACACGGATATTCTATCCCCTGCACATAGACAGACAGACCAGAGGATATCTCTGGAAATTCAAAAACATAACCCAGCGCAGAAAGCTGGAGCTGTACCGCTTCGAGATGGAGACTATGCTCACCGCTCTGGAAGCCAGCGAAAACGTGGGGCTTTATCAGGAATATAAAGGCATCCGGTTTGCCAACAACGGTCTGGCGCATATGCTGAGAACAGACAGAGAGTCAGTCATCAGCATGGGCATAGACCACTTCATAGAGAAAGACGACACGGAAAGATTCGGCGAAAACACCGTGAAGCTGAAAAGGGCGGACGGACAGACCCGCATAGCCAGGATGTGCGCCGACACCATGAAGGTGGAAGGAATGACAGTGCGCACCTTCAGCCTGATAGATATCACAGAGAAGATAGCTCTCAGCGAGAGCCTGAAGATAAATGAGGAAAAGTTCCGCAACGTATTCTATAACAACACCGCTCCCATGCTGATGTTCGATCCTGTCAGCTTCGATATCATAGACGTTAACGCCTCCGCTCTGCGTTTCTATGGATACACTCCGGATGAAATGAGGGCGAAGACCATCACCGATCTGAAGAACAAGAAAGGCAAGGACAAAGGATGCAGGGAACTGGTAGAGGATTTCATATCCAATAATTCCGGCGGAGTGGTGCAGGTTAAGCATATGCTGGCGAACGGTCTTATGAGGGATGTGGAACTACTGATCACCCCCATCGGGCATAACGGCGATGTCAGCATGCTGGTTATCGTGGAGGATGTCTCCGAAAGGCTGAAATATCAGGCGGAGCTGGAGACTGTTAATAACAATCTGAAGCAGATAGTCGAGCAGGAGATAGACAAAAGACGCAGAAACGAAGAACTGCTGATGGAAAAAATGCGTCTGGCGGAGATCGGCGAAATGATAGGCAGCATAGCCCACCAGTGGCGCCAGCCTCTGAACACACTGGGTATTCTGATTCAGGATATCATGGACGCTAAAGAGTTCGGCGAGCTGACTGACGAATATCTGAGAGAACTGGTATATAAGGGCATGAACCAGATAGACTACATGTCCAGAACTATAGATGATTTCAGGGATTTTTTCAAACCCACCAAACAGGCGGAAATGTTCGATATAAAAACCAGCGTGGCGCAGGTGCTCTCCATCATCCTGCCCCAGCTGATAAACCACAGCATAGAGTGCATAGTCTACTGCTGCTGCGGATCCTGCGAAAAGGCGGAGCTGAACACAGAGTTTCTTCCGCTGTGTCCCGGTCACGATATGAAAGTCACCGGATACGCCAACGAGTTTAAACAGGTTCTGCTGAACCTGATATCAAACTCTAAAGACGCTCTGGCGGACAGAGATATCAGGATAATCAAGATCAGCCTTTTTGCCGAGGAGGATCATGTCAGGGTTCAGGTGGAAGACACAGGCGGAGGAATTCCCGAAACACTGCTGGACAGAATATTTGATCCTTATTTCACCACAAAATCAGATAAAGGCGGAACAGGCATAGGGCTTTACATGTCTAAGGCTATCATAGAGGCGAATATGAAAGGCAGCCTTTCCGTTGAAAACACAGATGACGGCTGCCGTTTCTCGGTAAGTATGCAGCGCAGATGTGACTAAATTATCTCATCCACACGCTCGTGAACTCTCTCCATATCTTTTCTGACCGTTTCGTGGGTGTGCCTGCACTCAGCCTTTGTCACATAGTCTCTGGCTAAGATCACGTTGGTTTTTTCCTGTCCCTTTCTCAGCTCGTTTATCGACTTCCATATGGGTATCAGGATCAGACCGGACAGGCTTCCCAGCGTCTGAATTATATCAGAGAACTCCAGCGTCATCTTCCTGCCCATCCGCCGGCTCCGGCTCGTTGCCTTCCGCCAGCCATACTTTGTACTGCTCATAGTCTTTATTGCCGTCTGCCATAGGGAACTGAACATTATCCAAAACTCTGATTAATATGTTATTTTCTGAAAGTTGATACATGTCTGATCTCCTAAAGTTCAGCTGATAAAAACCCGCCGGAATAAGTAATTTTGGATCCAGGAGTCCAGTTTCCGGAACCATTGATTAGAATAATATTTTGTGTTGTTGAAGCATAGAGGCTAACAGTGCCGTTTGCTCCTGATACAGCAGAATATGTTCCTGAATTCTCAAGCGATGGAGCTACCCTCATACTGGCGAATTCATATCTGAAGCTGTCATATGTAAAATTAATATTGAAAGCGAAGCCCTGGCTGGAGGAAAGCTGTCTTGCATACCTCTCGCACTTGTTTTTTTCTATGGAATAGTTTTCTAACAGCCACTCTGTCGCCGTGCCGCCGTATTCCAGCTTCGGTTTTTTGAATGTACCTCCAGTAAATCTGACGGCGGCGTTCGTTCCGCCTGTCAGTGTCACCTGTCCGCCGTTTGATACGGATATCCCGTTCACTGCGGCTGTGGCTGTTCCTTCCCAAGAGAGAGTATAGATACCCGTCATTATGCTGAGTCCTTCCGCCACCTGCTCGCATCCGCCGGATGGGGCAGTGAATGTGGTGATATTCCCGGCTGTGGCGAATACAAGGCTCTGACCGGCAGTAACGATGCGCCATCTGTCCAGCGTATACTGGTTGGCGGATGATGTTGCCGTGCCGGAAATATAATTTCGCTGGTTTATCAGCCCCGCCGAGTTGATGAGCAGATTTTCTCCTATCCCCGCCGCAGTCTGAGCAGACGCCCCCTCATATCCTTCGATACGCACCTTCAGAGCGGGGTCTCCCGTCTCGTCCAGCACCATGTTCAGAACCTCTCCATCCGTCTTGTAGACGGTTTTCAAGACATTGTCGTCACTGTCGAAAACAGCGTTCAGAATCTGTCTGACCTCTCTGTAACTCATGATTTCCTCCTTTTATCTGTCCTTTTTATAAAAACCGATTTCCGCGTAAGCGTATCTGCCGTCCGGAAGCTCCATCTGACCGTAGCTGTCGGTTCGGAATGACAGCGTGCGGTGGCGGATCGTGTCTGATTCCGAGAAGACGCAAAGATAGTCTTCCTGCCTTTTGTCTCCGAAGCGGACGGTGTTCACGGAGCTGTCCGCAGAAAAACCGCTCAGCTCAGATATTTCCGATGTGAGGCAGAGCATATGTCCCGTCTCTGTGAGTGAGCTGTATACGCAGGAGACGGAGCTTATCCCGTCACCCTCCGCCGTGCTTGTGCTTCCGGTGACAATGCTGTATCCGCCCGCTACCTGTTCATGAAAGCCTGAAGATGAATACACAAAGAAGGCGAAATCCACCCTGCCGGAAACTTTCGGAATCCAGTCGGTGAACGTGTTTACCTGATACGCCATCACACCCGCCTTTGTGTCCGGATTGATGTATGTTCCCAGAATGTTTGAGCGGGTGCCGTTGAAAGCGCCGTCAGATTTCGATTCCTCGTTGTAGGTTCTGTAGATGAATTTATTGTCATAGTAGAATTCCGTATCCCTGTACCAGAACAGAGCGGTTGTGCCGTCCTGTTCCACGGCTGCGAAAACTCCTGAAAGGTCTTCCGGCGGAGTCACATTGATATATCGTGACATTTCCACGCCGCATCCGTCCGTGGATATCTTCTGATATCTGGTGTCGAAGAGCTGTCCGGGAGATTCCATGAAATCTGTTTCAGCAAACATGGAGACAGAAAACACAGATTCATCTGTGGCTATGCTGAATGACGGCATGGGAACGCAGGGCCACAGAGATCCGTAAAACCCTGTGACGTGCGTTGGAAAACCTTTGTCGAACCTGACTATGACATCATCCTCTAATGCGAAAGCCATAACCGTGTGCTGTCCTGTTTTCGAACAGGCGTAAAACGGCGGAACTCTTGTGAACCTGTCCTCATCGCATACAACGTCCAGCAGGTTGTCTGCGTAATTCACCCGTGTGATTCTCCCTCTGCGGAAGAGTATGTTTTCCGTGGGGTCCAGAGCCGTTTCATTTGATATATAGAGCGCCATGTCAGCCTCCGTAATAATATTCCGGAACTATTCTGTCGGATGTTTCATACAGTGTGGTGCGGACCATGCCGGAATCTATGTCTGTGTCTGCTGTCATGGGCAGACTGGTGACCGATTTCAGAATCCCCACCCTTGTTCCGTTCTGGATGAAGCAGGGGAAGACTGATTTCAGCCAGTATTTTTCGCCGTAATAGCTGACGCACCATCTCAGCCTTTCGTCATAGAGCCATTCCTCTTTCAGCGTGCTTCCCACGCCTCCCTGAATGGTCGTGTAGACATATTCATATCCGTCCTGCGGACGGGCGGGGTTGTTATATACCTTTACCTTTTCCACCAGCCCGCACCCCAGCAGAACAGCGGATGTGAAGATATCCGTCTGAAAGCTGAAACTGCCGAGACTGAAATAGTCATCGTGACCGTCCATGCGGTAATAGACGGCTATTCTGGCGCCGGGTATCAGGCTGTCATCTGACAGCTGTGTTTCGTGGAGAAGATAGTTTCCGGTGTTGTGAATGCACTGCGGCAGGGGAGATTCTATCGCCTTCAGCCCGGATATCGTTTTGAATGATGTTTTTGACTCGCTGTATATCGTCTTCAGACTGTTCAGCCCGCACGCCCTGATCTTAGGCAGTTTCACCGTGATGGTGTTTCCGGTTCTCTGCCAGGGCGCATCGGCGTTCGGGTCTGCTATCTGTGTGCAGGCGAGCCCGGACAGCAGACACATTTCGTCCCTATCCTCCGGAATCAGAAACAGATCCGCAATGTATTCGCCGTCATCATCGTTCAGCAGATATACCTTCACCGAGTATTTTTCCTCGAAAAAACCGAAATAATCCGTGTCGGCTCCGTTCAGGCTGAAAGCGACCGGTTCATCATTCTTTTCAGATTTGACTGATACGGCGCTGGATACGCATTTTTCCGGATAGCAGATCCCCGATGGCACATAAGGGCTTTTGCACATCCACACGCTGAATTTCGAGTATTTTTCCGTAAATGAAGACGCCATCATTCCACCGTGAAGAAATCATTGCAGACGTTGTCTTCGTCCGTGCTTTTATATCCGTCCTTCTTCACCAGAAGAGCATAGGTGCCCGTCTTCATGCTTCCCAGCCTCACACGTCCCTCCGTGTCGCTCTTTCCGGCGTATCTGCCGTTTATGTAGACATATGCCCCGCTCAGAACCTCTTTTGAACAGGCGTCTCTGACCGTGAGCACCACCACTCTGTTGAACAGACCTGTGTCATATCCGTCCGTATAGTCCAGAACGTGGCTTCCGGTCATCACGGAATCCTCCGCAGTCACCAGAACGTATGCCGTCTCGCCGCATGTGATATCCAGCAGGTCATAGCTGGTCTGATACGTCAGCCTCATGACCCCCGTCTGCTCGGACGGCAGAGTGACTGAGCGTCCGTTACAGCTCGGCTTTCCGGAGCCCATCCCCAGCCAAACGGCGGAAATGACACTGCTCACCGGATATCCGGCGGTTATCTTTCTGCTGTTTTTGAAAACCAGAAATTCTGTGACGGTCTGTTTCAGGTTTCTGGCGTAAAAAGACGCCGTGCCCAGACTGGGGCTTATCTTCGGATTTCTGCCGCCGGGATACAGCTTCAGCCGGGCGGTGAATCCGGGGTAAAATATGGTTCTGTCGCTGTTCTCCGCAGAATCAAGAACAAAACGGAATCCGTTGTCTGTTCCGCTGACGGATGTGAATTCAATTGATTTATCAGCCATTGGACACTCCGGCGTATACTGTCACGGGGTAGACGTCTCTGTTCTTTTTCGACAGTGTCAGCCCGAACAGCCTGTATACACTGCGGTAGCTGACGGCGGCGGAAGCTATCTGTCCCTCAGAAGGCTTCGGTGCGTCTGCGCATCTTAGGCTGTATGCTCCATCGAGGGTTACAGTCCCCAGAGATTTTCCCAGCCATGTGTATGATGATATGGCTGAAACGGGTTTGTCCGGTTCAGCCGTGTTTTTTGTAATGAATGTGACAATTTCGTCAGCGACATCCTCGGTGAACGTTCCGGCGGATGTCACGGTGCCGTCTGTGGACACGGCGAAAATCCCGTCAGGGTTATCAGAATACACACGGAAATATGCTGTGTCTCCGAACAGAAAAGAGCTTTTCACGCCGCCCTGGCTGTCCAGATTCCGTTCATTGTCCAGAGCTATTTTTATACTGCTGTCAGTCTCCTGAGTTACGAAGCTGATGGTCGCCTTAGTCATTTTGAACCTCCAGTGTGTCTGTGATTATCAGCGGGTCGGCTGTTATGTTTATTCTGGCGGATGTAACTCTGCCTGCGGCATATGGGCTTTTCAGCATTATGCCGGCAGGCAGGGTCAGCTCCGGATTTCTGGATGTGGTTATCACCGCCGTTCTGACCGGGGTCAGCATGGATACCGCTTTTCTCATGGCGGATACCCTGTCGGTGATATAAGGCACGGACACTGCCTTCGCTGTGCCTGATCTGCCTGTGATGACGGTTACGGATTTGTCTGAATAGACCGTCACCGCCTTTTTGCCTGTGTCACGGTTTTTAACGGAATATTCGTCATACGCCGTCTGATAGCTGACGGTTAAATATCCGTAGGCTCCGTCCTTATATAATGTCCGTCCGCTGTTTGACACGCCCGGCGTCATGACGGCAGAGGGAGTCTTTTTCAGCCTTGCTTTTCCGGCGGAGAAATACACCGCCTCGGTGATTGTTTCGGTTACGCCTCTGTTTGTCAGAGTCATGGAATCCGTATCGAAATATATTCCGTCCCTCGCCGTGCCGTATATTTTCACAGTGGAGCTGACGCCTGTGTATGCTGTGGAGTCAGTTTCAATATATGTGTCGTCATCTCCGTATGAGACTGTTACGGAGGAATATTTCTGCTCGTCTTCAGACTGTTTCCACGAAAAGACCGAGCCGGGTTTGATGGTGATGTCTGTTCCCCTGCCGTATATACATGTTCGTCCGTCAGGGAGAATACGGACGCTGAGACCTGTATTGTCCGCCAGCAGTTCGGCCAGCTCATGCTCCGTATATTCGCCGGTCACGCCGGAGATCACATAGTCCTCCGCTGTCCAGACTATGCCTGATGAGTATTGAAGCGCCGCCGCCGATGCTTTCATCGCCTTCACGCTGATCTGAGTCAGTCTGCCGTCTGTTCTCATTCGTCCGCTCAGCACAGTGTTTTCCGCTGAAATCTGCGATGCCGCTGTTTCGAACGGGAACTCCTCTCCGTTTATCACGAAAACCATTTTTCGGAATATCTGAGTCCCCGCCAGAAATTCCGCCGTGAAAGACGGCACGCTGAAGAGGTCTATTTCGGCTGAAATCAGCCTGCTCGTGATGTCTTTTCCATCTGCGTACAGAGTCAGCGTGTCCGTGTTCAGCCGTCCTGTGCTCATGGGCAGGCTGATTATGATGTCAGACGCTATGCCCGTTCTGCCGATCGGAACGGACAGAGGGCATGTCCCAGTCAGACTGTCCTGAGAGAGAATATTCATCAGAACAGCTCCGCCTGTTATTCTGTCTGACAGGGATGTAGCCCATATGGCTCTTTCCGTGAAGGATAGAGTGAACGCATGAACAGATGAACATGTGTTGGTGCTCATGGCGGACAGAGCGGTTGTTATATCTGTTCTGCCCTCTGTCACTTCCGCTGAGCCTGTATATATCTCTGCCCTGTCTCCGGCGCTGAGCGGCGGCAGTATGGCGTAATATCCGCTTATGGAATCTGTTCCCATGATGCTGGTACCTCCGGTGAATATAAATGGAGCGTATATGACTGCCGAACCCGACAGCCTGCCGGACGTTTCCGTTCCGTATGAGGGGATGATGGAGCCCGCAACCAGATACATGTCAGACCAGCCTGTGCCATCGGCTGCCGTCCGAGATGAATGTCGTCAGAGGCGATGCGGCTGTCAGATAGCTGTATTCATAGTCTTCCGGGTTATACAGAGATACGGTGACTGTCTCCGATGAGCTGTCTGTCTTTTTCACTGTGACCGTCTGTCCGGCGCATGTGGCGAAGTAGGGAAGCATAATCTCAAACCCGCCGGACGAAGCGTCAGCCAGAACATATTCCTCACTGCCGTACAGATATGTGTCATCTGAAACCGTGACCGTTCTTTCAGATGGATTGCGGTAAACCGACAGGATATTGATTCCGCCGGATATGTCCGTTGTCAGCGTTACCGAGTCGCCTTTGGAATAGAGCGTCACTCCGGAGAGTGTAGCTGTGTCTGTGACGACATAGAGCGCCAGCGGGTTTTCATCTGCCTTGCGTATGGTGAGAGGCAGACCGTGCATGCCGTCCGAAACGTTTACAAAAACATAGGCGCTCAGAAGCTCAGCGGAAATATCAGCCGTGCCGAGCCCAGTTCCCAGAAAGGCGTAAGCGGCTGACGCCATGCCTCCGCCAGCAGGCAGTTCAGGGGAGAAGTCTCTTCCCTGTCCGCAGGAGACGGAAGATAGAACCCATGACGTGCCTGCGCTGACAAGCTCCAGAGAGCTTCCGGCGTACAGGCTGACGCTTCCTGCCGTGTCACGGATGTAATCCGTTCCGTTCGGAGTGATAACCACAGTGCCTTTATAGCTCTCTGTTCCGTTCATAAAGCGGAATCGCACGCCTGGACATAGCGCCGCCTCCGGCAGTGCGGCTGTGATGAGAAAACCTTCCTCCGGGCAGATGAACAGAATATTTCTGTCGGCGGGGCTCACTGTGTATTCCGTGTCAGTCACGGTTATCAGGCTGTCCTGAGCGGAAATATGCTGAGCTGTGCTGTTCAGAGTGTCCGCAGTCAGCACGTTCGCTATCATACTGCCCGCAGACCAGTCTTTCGCCTCTGTGTTTTCTCTGCCTCTCTGCGCCGTCATGGTGCCTTCCGCTGTTTTCGTCACCAGAATGACTTCTCTGCCGTCATCATCCAGAGGGCTGGCGTATTCCCTGCTCCATATCACGGCGGTGAAAACGCCTGCGGGAAACAGAGAGGGATCGTATGCGTATACCTCAGCGCCTGATTCCGCCAGAGCGGACGACAGAGCGGTTTTGGCAAAGTTGGAGAATGTCAGAATATCTGCCATGACAGCGCCTTAGTCTATCAGCCAGTCGATGGTGGTTTTGTTGTCCGGTTCGTGGGGGCATCCGGCGGGTACGGATTCTTTTATCCAAAACCCCGCAGACGCAGGGCGTGTGTCGAATGATACGGAGTTGCCCGCCTCGAAAGTGCCGGAAAAACACTCTGCCGGAATAGTGAAATAGGGTCTGGCGGTCTTTTCGTTTATAGGGGAATAGGATGAGGATATTGTGCCGGACGGCAGAACTCCGGTCTCCGCCCCGGCGACAGTGTATGACAGCGCCGATGTGAAGGTGAGCGAATAGGTGTCGTATTCTGTTCCGGCGTTATAGAGTGTCATCGCTGACGGGTCGAACTGACCTGTCAGACTGCTGACGCTTACATTCTCATAACCGGGCGTCAGATCGCCCAGCTCCAGCATCACGCCCGCATATGTGTCAGAGGCGAGATACGAGTCAGCCAGCTGAGCCTGAAGGCTGATGGTGGCGGTGTTTCCGTTGAAAGAGGCGGTGGAGATTCTCACTGTCTCTGTGTTTTCACCCGTGCGCAGAATCAGCAGACAGCCGTCAGGGATGGTGTAGTCAGCCGTCTTGAAATACACCTGAATGGTTGTGTCGCCCGCCGCTGCGTCAGAGACGAGCTGACCGCACCCTGTCCATGTCAGGCTCTCGGCGTCCGGCTGCGCGTCCGTGTGTGTGCCGCGGGCTATGTAAAAGCTGTCCTGTCCGTTTCCGGGGGACGACAGTCCTGCGCAAGCGCCGTAGGCTGTTTCTCCGGAGGTGTTCATGTTGCTCATGAATACCTTTCTGTAGCGGACTATGCCCGTCTCTCTTTCGGATGATGTTACTCTGGGAAACAGGTTGAATTTCACGCCGGAGACTATGCCCCCCGCCTTGTTCTCTCTGCCGCCGTTTGTTTCGGTGTCTGTTATGTTAAGTGATCTGTTAAGCTGTATGTCGGTCTGGTTCATCTCATACCTCCGTCAGTCTGATAGTTCCGTAATAGATATCCGTGGGGTCGTATGTCTGCTTTTTTGTCACGGGTGAAAGCTCCAGCGGGTCTTCAGAATATCTGAACACCGCCGTCATGGTCTTTTCACCCATTATGACAGCCACCTGCGCCATGCTCTGTGCCAGCTCCCGAAGCGTTTCGGCGCTTTCACGGGTCAGTCCGTCACGCACGTTGGGGATGTAGATATCTATATCCGCGCATGCGCTGCCTATGTATGTATGGGTGTATCCGTCAGCGTCCGTCACGGCGGAAGAGGACGGCATGCCGTATCTCTGTTCGTTCGCCCACACGGCGGATGTGGGCAGGGTCACACCGGCGATGCTTATCATGCTGTCACCATGCGGTATTTAGCCGTCAGCCGGAAAGTGACAGTCCTGCTGTCCGTGGAATCCAGAGCGCTCTGCACGCTCACTGCGCCTGATGTCTTTACCGCTTTGAAGGCTTTGTCCAGCGGGCTTAAATCCGCCCTGCCTATGCTGAGCAGACGGATGAATATTTTTACCGTGTGCTCTTCGGTCATCACTCCGCCATCGTCCACGGATGACATTCCGCCGTATTCGATGTATGCCGCCGGCTCTCTGCCTGTCACGGGGGCGGAGTCCTCACGGATCACCACGGAGGAGAAGGCGCCTGTGGCTGTGAGGATGTCTGAGTTTTCTGTTAAAAGATCAGTTATGCTCATCAGCTGTACCCCTTCCAGTCGCCGTTACCCGTCACAGTACATCCGGACGCTTTCCTGACGGCTGTGCCGTCAGACGCCGTCACCGGGGCGAGAGGATTCAGTATTCTGGATACTTCGGTGATGTACTGCTCCGCCGTTGTCCATTCGGCGGCATAGCTGTAGAGCTCCGCCAGAGTCTTTTTCTTCACAGCCAGCCTCAGCACAGGGTCCGCCTCGTCATATTCTATGTCGTAGCTGTCCGCCACCGCCTGAACGTATATTCTGGCGTTTTCCAGACATTCCTGAGCTATGCTGTCGTCTCCGGCGCATATCGCCATATAGTCGTTTTCGCTGAATGACTGCTGTATCTCTTCTATGTCAATTTCCATTTCACACCTTCATGCTGTAATGGGCGGGGCTTTCGCCCCGCAAAATTCATTAAAGGACGCTCGCCCAGCAGATTCCCTTAGTGAAGGGAACGGGAAGGGGCTTGCTCTCCGCTATGATCTCGATGGTGGATGAACGCTGGTCTCTGACCTGCTTCACAAAGAAAGGCATGGCTGTGAGACTGCTGTCCAGATCATCGATGACTGTGTATACCAGCTCGAAGGGAGCGTCAGCGGCGAACGCCATTATCTTTGAGTTGTCCACAACCTTGATCTGTGATCCGGTGGCGAGGTCAGTGTATGAGCTGTTCATCAGCTCCACTCTGAACCCGGCGATGTTGATTGTTTTGGCGTCTATCATGGCTGTCACGGACGGGTTGCTGATGTCCTGAACCACCTTGGCGAGCGCCATGAAAGCGCTCTGCCCAGCCCAGAAGCGTACCTCCGCTCCATAGTGAGAGCTGCTCTGGATGTTCGCCTCCATACCGATGAGGTCGGCGAGGATGCTGTCCAGACTGATGGTGGAATTGTTCCAGAGCGAATCGGGGGAATAGCTGAGGGTGGAGCCGAAGTCCACGCTGTATGTGCCGTATCCGCCGTCCATGCTCATGGGGTAGGCGATGCTTCCTTTCAGAGACTGAGCCGCCATCGCCTCGGTGGAGGCTCTGACTATGCGGCGCAGACGGTCGATTTTGTTGTTCACCAGAAGCTGGATACCAGTTTCGTCCAGCAGTTTCAGGTTGTTCACGTCCACACCGTTCAGACGCTCGCTGGGGCGGAAGGGCTGAGGCTCTATATGTGTGATTACCGAGTTTTCCTCATAAACGGGCAGGGGGTCTCCGCCTCTTCTGGTTACGGCGATGTTTGTCACCGGCTGCTGAAGATCTGTCACGGAGACAGTGGGCAGGGGATGGTTTCTGCGTTTCGCTTCGGGATACACGTTATCCAGAACGGGGGATTTCAGCTCGGGCATCTCTGTGAGAGAGCGGATTATTGATTCGGATGTGAAGAATTTTCCAAGGTCAAACTGTATCATTATATATACTCCTTAGTTGATTAGAATATCCAGACGGGTGTGTTCGCTTCCAGAGCCGCTCTGGCAGAGGCGGACGCTTCTGAGCCCAGAACCAGAAGACTGGAGCCGAGAACAGCGCCGTGCACCATGACGTTTCCGGCGGTGTCTTTTGATGTGTCTGTGTCCTCTGTGCATACGCCCACGGGGATGTTGAGGGGCGAAGAGCCTGCGGGGTCATATGACTGGGCTGTGCCTTCTGTGTTCAGGGCGATGATTTCGCCTGCGGGTATTGTGCCGTTGTCGGCTGAAAACTCCATCAGACGCACCACCGCAGGGTGTCTGCCGTCTATAACGGATTTGGAAGAGATGGTCTGTGTGCCGACCACGCCGTTTACTGTTGCCATGTGTTACTCCTTATATCTTTGAAAAAATTCTCTGTGTTCCGGACACTGAGCCGGAGGAGATTGCGCCCTGAGATACCGGCTGTTTGACAGAAGAGAAGATATCTGTCATAAATCCGCTGAAATTAAGCCCCGGATGTTCTTTTTCCACTTTGTCGGCGAAGCTGAGCAGAGCCTCTTTTCTGCCGATGGGCAGTTTTCCGGATGCCGCTTCGGACAGCTTTCTGATCCTGTCCGCTCTTTCGGCGTTTTTCAGCCGTGAAAATTCGCTGAGCTCGCTGTCCGACATCACAAATCCGCAGTTGTCTGACGTGAAGGTGACGAGCCTGCTTCTGTCGCCCATCTCGATGATCTGCAATCCTTTGATCATGGGGGGGACAGCGCCCAGAAACGCCACATGGTGCAGATAGAGCGAGTCATCTTCACCACGGGCGGCTCCTATGCTCCAGTTTTTGTACCTTCCCTGTTCGAAGGCTTCCGACAGGTCGGCGCCCAGCTCTATTTCGCCGATGAGCACCGTGCCGTCCGCTGAAACCTCCAGCGATCTTACCCACCCGTAAGCGGGCATTGAATCATCCGACTCGTGACCGATGGTGACAGGCACATCGGAGACAAAATTTTTCGCCATGCTCAGCAGGTCTTCCGGCGTGATATTCACCCCGCCGTGACTGCCGGCTCTGGCTAATTCAAGTTTCATATTTTCCTCCTTCGTTCCTCTGATGAAGGGGATGTTACAGAAAAAATACGCATAATATGTGTAAAAATGTTTAAGAATGACAGATGATTTGTGTGATATTTTTGACTTTCAATAAAGCTGATTAAGGTTTATGCTATTGAAAACTACATATGGAGAGCCCTATGTTTTTCAGATTGATTGCTCTTTTTTCCGTTTTAACGCTTTTCGCGTGCGCCTCTGACTATTCTTCTCAGTATTTCGATATGTCTAAACAGGCGATGAAGTCCGCCTCTGTGGACGATGCTCTGAAAGCGTATGAAAAATCAGTGAAACACAACCCCCACTCACCCGACTATTATAACGCCAGAGGGGATATCTATTATAACTATGGCAGATACGGCGAGGCTGTTAACGACTATACTCAGTCTCTCAGAAACGATACGAGCTCCGAGGTAAACCTGAAAAGGGGCAGGGCATATATGAAACTGCGCTATTTCAAGGATGCCTCCATCGATTTCACCAGCGTGATAGACAGACACAATCAATATATGTACACAGCGTATGTGGAAAGAGCCAAAGCCTACATAGAGCTGGGCATGCACAAGGAAGCCCTGAGAGATCTGGAAAAGACAAAGAAAAGATCAGGAGACTCTCTTGAGCTGAACATCGCTCTGGGCGAAGTATACATCAAGCTGAACGACCCGGATAAAGCGAAAGAGTATGTGCAGAAAGCTCTGATTATGGATCCTGAAAACGCTGAGATGTATCTGCTCAGAGGCAAACTGTATTACAAAACAAAAGACGCCAACCAGGCGATCAGCGATATGAAAACCGCTCTGGAAAAAGACCCTTCCCTCTCCGGGGCTAAGCTGGAGCTGGCGAGGATATATGCCACATGCCCTCTGGAAATATACAGAGACGGCAAAAAAGCCGTGGAGATGGCACGAGAGATTTATGAGATATCAAACGATCTGAACGCTCTGATCGTGCTGGCGGCAGGATATGCGGAGATGGGCGATTTTAAAAAAGCTATCTCACTTTTGGACTCCAGAATCGAAGGGACAAAAGACTATGTAATGCAGGATGATATGCGTGTTTATAAGAGAGCCTATGAAGAGAACCGCACAATCACAGGCTGGTAATATTTGAATATATTAAAACAGGGCGGTCGATTGACCGCCTTTTTTTTGATCGTTTTTCCGCATATTTAATTTATTTTTTCTCCATTTTAAATGGTTATTTTTGAGCCACCTATGATAAAAACATCTCTGACAAAGGTTTCAGATATTCTTTTCAACAGACTCTCCACAATTTTGTTGATAAAAAAAAACTTGACAGCTGTATCCCTGATATAATGGGAGTCCTGTGTAAATGGTTGGTGAATTAGGCTATATTTAGAAATTGTACTGAATTGTATACAATCTGACATAAAATGCCGGAAATTTTCAACAGGTTTTCCACAATAGCGATGCGGGTTCCAGCTTATTTTCATAGTCCCTGTAATTTTTCTGCAAAAATTCAAAAATATTCTTGTCTTTGTGTGAAAAGGAGATGACAGCGCTGTACCTGACAGACGCTTTTCCTTTATAAAAATCTCTTTTATAAGGCGTGATGCGCATGACGAGATCGCCTGGCAGCGGACTGTTTTTGAATTTCTTCTCATACAGTTTCACGGGATGCCATTTCAGCCTCTCTTTCATGTCGTCCGCCTGAAGACCGCTCTCCGGATATGTCAGCATGTCCCGGGCTGTCAGAAAAGATGTCCATGCGCTGTTTTTATAATATCCCACAGAGACTTCCAGATTAACGCATTGATAGAAATGAGGGAAATTCATGTCTGTGTCCGTCTTGTAAACCAGTGTGACGCACAAAGTGCCTGTGGCGTGTTTTCCGCTGAAGAGAAGAGACGGCACGGGGATATCGGGTATCTCGACTATGCTGTTGAGCTGGGCTGTGCCGCTGTGCAGATAGACGGCGCTGTCCGGTCTGTGCTCAAAATGACTGTGATCGTCCGGCACCACCCCGTATCCGGTGTATATATCCGGGCTTTTGCCCGTTTTCAGATGAGTGTAGTGCAGTATCAGCGCCTTAGTCATGTCCGGGCTGTCATAGGCGTGTGAGTATTTTTCATACAGTTTAGCCGCCAGAGCCGAGACTCTGGGCACGGCGTGGGATGTTCCCGTGTCCTCCGCCAGCTCGTTTCTGGTGCCGATGGAAAAGACCCCCACCGGACGCACTCTGCCCATGCGTGTTTCGTGGGCGCCGCCATAGGCGCATATCTCAGGCTTCACAGCGCCTCCCGCTCCCGAGCCTCTGCGGGAGAAGAGCGACGGCGAATCCTTCAGCTGAAGATTGGTGTCCGTGTGGGCGGCGGATCCCACGGTCAGCGAGTGTATGCTCTCCGCCGGAACAGTGACAGTGTTGTCTATGAAGCGGTCGGAGCTGTCCAGACGCAGCGGTTCATAATTGCCCGCAGAAATTATAAACAGCACATCGAACTCTTTCTGTAAACTGTCCAGAATATATGCGGCATGGGAAAACTCGGAAGAGTTCACTGGGGAGCTTGAGCCCATAGATATATTATAAATCTTGATAAACTTATGATATTCCTTCAGCAGGATTTTCATTCTGGAATAAAAAACGTCTATGGGCAGACATCCGTCAGCGGGGAGTATCTCCACGTTCAGATAGGTTATTCCGCCGAATTTTTCGCCGTTCAACAGCAGTCTGCCGGATACGAATGTTCCGTGTCTGGCGTTTGTATCCATGCTGTCGGTGAGCCTTACTGTGGATATCTCCCACTCTTTCAGATACGAAGACCCGCAAACTCCTGAATCCACCACGGCGGCTCTGGGATATTTTTTAGAGAAATCTCTGACGTCCACACAGTCCAGAGGCAGATCCTCGTGACGAATGTAGTCCGGAGTCAGCGTGAGCACGGTGCGTGGGGAGAGCGACCGTATCAGGCTGTGGGTCAGGAGCCTGTCAGCCTTTGACTTTATATCCGGTATGCTGGTCTTTATGGTTTTGAAACCGCCGAGATCGATGATTTCCACTGATGTCGCTCCCGTTTCGTTTTTCAGAAATCCGGTCAGCCTCTCCGCCTCTTCGGAGTCATGAAAAAAATTTATAAACACAGGCTCGTCATGACGCATGTCTGAAACAGCGCAGAAAAAATCGGCGGAAATGAGCTGTTTGTCTTCCGGCATCATGGCGGCTATGTCGCTGATGTGTGAGAAAGAAGCGAGAAAATCGGGTGACTTTCGTGTGGCTATCGTTCTGTTCAGTCTGTCCAGATCTCTGTCGGCGGTGATGGGAAAGATGAAATCGTGGAGGGAGAGGCTGGCGACAGGGCAGATGCCTGTGTCTGACAGGAAGCGGTACCGGAGCGATTTTGAGGATGACCCGCATTTCACGCTGAGTCTGTTGAAAACGGGCAGACCGTCATTATATCCGTATGACCGGTAAAATCTGAAGCCTGTTGTCAGGCTGTCGGAAATTTTTGATATGTCAGGCATCCCAGTGTGGCTTGTTCTGATTTTTCCGCCTCTGATCTGTCGTGGATTCTGGCGGATCATTTTTTTAGAAAACCTGAGGATAAAAGGGCAGCAGTCTTGGCTGTTCATAAGACCGAAATCCCCCGGGTGAGTTATGTCAGCGGGAAAATTCTTTCAGCAGAGCCTTGATGACCGTTTCGATGAACTTGATCTTGTCATAATCCAGCGCGGAAATATCTTCCAGCAAATCGTGCCAGCCCACGGGAATGTCCGGTCCCTGGGCGCTGTTAGCCTGTAGCGTAGTCGTTCTGTAATGCGCTAATGGTTGGTCTTCAAAAAAATAACGGATGTCAATGTTGTATCTTTTCGCAATGAGACGGAGCTTTTCCGTATCCAGACTGCCTGTTCTTTCGTGATAGCTGACTACCTGCTGGGCAACGTTCAGCAGAGAGGCTATCTCAGCCTGGGGTATATTCAGCTCTTTTCTCATCTGTTTAAGTCTTGTTCCTGCGTGCATGTGACAATATACATAATTTCTTTGTACGCAACAAACATAAAGTTTGTGTTGAAATATACATAAAAATTGTGTATAGGAGTACACATAATGTTTGTTGAGGTGGACAATGGCTGCACAGCAGAAGGTATGGAACGAAGAGTGCATCACGAAAGAGCTGGACAGGATCAGCAACAGGAATCTGACGATATATCAGGTGGCGGCTCTCTTGCAGGTGAGTCATATCACGGTGCGCAGATGGATCAAGGAGGTTAAGCTCATCGCCTGGAACACCAGCGAGACGGGTTCCGGCAGATGGCGTATACCGAAGGACAGCCTGGAGGAATTTTTACAATCCAGAAGTTGTATGAATATAGAGTGATATGATGAAATCGATGTCATTGCGAGCCTGCATCGCAGGCGTGGCAATCTCACGTATGCGCATACTTTATGAGATTGCTTTAGCTCACAGCTTACGCTGTTTCTTTCAGCCTTCGGCTAGTGTCCTAAAATCCTCGCAATGACGTTGTATGGATGAATTTCTGTAAAGTTATTTATCAAATAGAGCGTGTACGAAATCTTCGGCGCTGAAGGGTTTCAGGTCGTCTATCCCCTCTCCGAAGCCGATGAATTTCACCGGGATCTTAAGCTCGTCTACTATGCCGATGATGGCTCCGCCTTTGGCTGTGCCGTCCAGCTTTGTCAGCACCAGTCCGGTGAGCCCGATATCCTCGTGAAATTTCTGAGCCTGAGACAGAGCGTTCTGTCCGCTGGTGGCGTCCAGCACCAGAAGCACCTCGTGGGGAGCGTCCGGAAGCTCTTTCTTAGCCACACGGACTATCTTTTCCAGCTCTTTCATCAGGTTGTATTTTGTATGAAGTCTTCCCGCCGTGTCGCATATCAGGACATCGAATCCCTTTGCCTTGCAGGATGATATAGCGTCAAAGATAACAGCGGCACTGTCTGAGCCTTCCGCCTGTTTCACCACAGGCACGCCGACTCTCTCCGCCCATACGCAGAGCTGATCCACAGCCGCCGCGCGGAAAGTGTCCCCCGCCGCCAGACATGTTTTCAGTCCCTGTTCTTTAAACATTTTCGCCATCTTGGCTATGCTGGTCGTTTTGCCTGTGCCGTTCACTCCCACCACCATCATGACATAGGGACGGTCTTCTGTGGGGGTCAGGTCGTTGGGCAGGTCGAGTATTTCGAGTATCTGTTTTTTCAGAGCGGTTTTAAGCTCTTCGGGGCTTTTCAGGGTTTTTCTGTCCACCTGATCACGCACGGAATCGATGATGCGCATGGTGGTTTCCACTCCGACGTCAGAAGTGATGAACAGCTCTTCGAGCTCTTCCAGAAGCTCTTCGTCTATCTCTTTTCTGCCGAGGAAGATGTTCTCCATCCCGCCCACGAGTTTTCCGGATGTTTTCGCCAGACCCTCTTTCAGACGTTGAAAAAAACCTGACGATTCAGAGGTTTCTTCCTCTTTTTGTATCTCTTTATCATTGTTTTTTTTGAAAATTCCGAAAAATCCCATGAAGCCTCCAAGCGTTAAGCAGGGTATTATATGCAGAAAGAAATATTAATACAAAGAAAAAAAACTGCGGCTCGTTATTTAACAAAGTTTCTGGCGCAGGGAAAGTGTGTTTCGAATTCCTCCCGCTCGCCCGGGTCGTATCCCATTATCTTTTTCCACACTGTGTCGTGTTCCATGCAGAAGTATATGAAGGCGTCTTTCCAGTGTTTTCTGACCTCTTTCACGAAGAAATCGAGCATGTAAAAACGGCGGGTTTTGAAATAGCGCATCTTACCGTCCAGCGATTTCACATATTCGTTTTCCAAAAGGAGGGAACGGTCGAATTTCTGGCGCACTATGTCCAGCAGTTCCGGCATGAAGCGGAAGGTGGACACGCTGATGTATTTCACGGATTTCTCCGGCACGCTCTCGACCATCTGTTTCACTATCTCTGAGTAGCCCGCCTCAAAATTGTCATAATATATCAGCGGGTCGAAGTGAAAACCTATGCCGAATCCGGCGGCGGCGCATTCTTTTGCCGCTTTCAGCCTGTCGGATATTTTCGCTGTGCCGTATTCCTCTTTTTCCATAATTTCCTGAGGGTTCAGGCTCCATGAAACCATGATGTTTTTCGGATTGCAGTGCAGCAGGTTTTTCACGTTCGCCGATTTTGTTTTGAACTCGAAAAGTATGTTCTCCGAGTCATTTATGATCTCGGTGATGTATCCGCTGAAATTAAATATATGATCCAGCGCCAGACTGTCCGTCAGCTCCCCCGTGCCCAGCCGGAAGAATCTGTCCTTCGGCATATTCATTATCTCGTTTTTCACTGTCTCAAAACCGGAATACACCTTAATATATTCGTGGTTCAGATATGCCTGAAGGATGCAGTAGGAGCAGTCGAAGGGGCATCCTTCCGATATGTCGGTGACGTAGTAGTCGCAGCATCTGTATATTTTGGTGGCGGGGCATCTGTGGACGAAGGTATTCTGTTCATCTGCGATATAGACGCAGTTTTTGTTGTCCGGTACTTCGTCTGCGCCGTCTACAAGGGTTATGCTGTGGTTTCTGGCGGCATATAGCGCCGGATAGCTGTTTTCAGCGTTTTTGTTAAGAAATATTCTGCTCATCAAAAAACCTGAAAATCTCTTTTACCCTGTCCGTCTGCTCAGACGCTTTTTTTATAATATCTTCATATTCTCCGGCATTTTCCGCCGTGAACGAGAATGTCAGCTTTCCGGTTTCGAAATTGTCCATAGATTCAGCCTTAAAAGCCAGAGGAGATGTCAGCTCCGTGAACTGCTTCATAAAGCTGATGCGGGCATTGTCCTTTTTTATGGAGAGATTTTTTACGATATCCCCCTGAAAATCCGCTTCGTCCGCCTGTGACTGCATGTCGAACAGAAGGTTGACGAGTTTGCGGAAATCGCCCACCGAGATGTCTCTGTCCTCCACAGTGTTTTTCACATATCTGCGGCAGTCGTTCTTCAGCTTGTCGAAGACCGCAATGGTCTTCAGCGGAACGTCTTTCACGCTGAGATATCTTTTCAGAACAGGACAGAACCCCGTGAGGGCACGCAGAGTGTCGAAACTCTGGCGTCCTTTTATGTTTCTTTCGCAGAATACGTCTATGCCTGTGTGGTTTATATCTGTTCTGTCGCAGATGACCGTCAGGTTTGCCAGCTCCACAGTGTTCAGCGTGGCGGAACCGTATATGTCAACGGACATGTTAAGGGCGTGGGTCAGGCTCTCTGCCTCTATCACATAATATTCGTTCTCTTCGTTCTCGAAACCGCATATCTGATAAAGCTCTCCGTTCACATCGCACGCGGCGGGGGGATACACTTCGTTTCTGACGGCGGGTCTCATAACCCAGTTAAGGCTTTTTGACGGGAAGATACCCGATATAATTATACCTTTGCGCATATGTCACCTGTATGTGACATGAAGTATATGACAAGACGTGGTTAATGTAAAACTGATTATCTGCCGAACCGCAGTCTGAAGTCCTGCGGAGTCACGGAATATGCCCTGTGGAATATTCGCCTGAAACTGTCTGTGCTGCCGAACCCGCACTTGTCGGCTATCTCGCCTATGGAATATGCGCTGTCCTCAAGGAGCTGAACGGCGTGTTCCAGCCTCAGGTTTTCGATATATCTGCCGGGAGTGCATCCGGTCTCCGCCGCAAAAGTCCGGGCGAATGTTCTGGGGCTCATGCATGCCCGCTCCGCCAGATCGTCCACGCTGACCCTCAGCATGTGGTTGTCGCCGATCCATTCTATTATCTGCTCCAGCCTCTTTCCCTCATATTTCTGCGCTTTCAGCCGGGAGCTGAACTGTGACTGACCGCCGGGTCTTTTCAGATAGACCACCAGCATGCGGGCGGTGTCCAGAGACGTCCGCCTGTCCGTGTCTTCTCCCACCATAGCCAGCGCCAGATCCATTCCGGACGTGATTCCCGCTGATGTGTAGACTCCTCTGTCCACGGTGTATATGGAGTCCGGCTCCACCTTTATGTCCGGATATCTCTTTGCCAGCTCATTGACGCAGACCCAGTGGGTTGTCGCCCGTCTGCCGCTCAGAAGCCCCGCTTCCGCCAGAACAAACGCTCCGGAGCATACGGAGGCGAGACGTCTCGCTGACACGGCGCTCTTTTTCAGCCAGCTTAGAAATCCGGCGTCTTTGTATATGTGTCTTATGTCGCCGCCAGCTACTATCAGCGTGTCTATGGGGTCGTGCCAGTCTTTCCATGAATCGTCAGCGCAGATGGATACGCCGGACAGGGTTCTGCATGCCCCACGTTCAGCCGCTAAAATGCGCACGCTGTATAACGGCTCCCTGCCGCCTGCGTGCAGAACGGCGTTGGCGGCGGCAAAAACCTCCGCCGGTCCCGTGATATCCAGCATAGCGGCGCCGTCATACACCGCTATGATTATGTTTTTCGTGTTTTTACCTGACGGCTCCGCTGATATGCCGGAAAAGAAATCCATATTCTGTCCTTTTTATATTTATTATACCTCAGCCTGATAAGGAGGCGCCGGATAATATTCCAGCAGATGCTGAACCTCTCTGGCGTGTTCCCTGCCTCTCAGCTCTCCCACCAGCCAGAGCGCCATGTCGAGCCCGGCGCTCACCCCCGCGCTGGTGACGACGTTTCCGTCACGGACGTAGCGTATTTTCTCCATCACGGTTATGTTTTCATATTTTTTCAGCTCTTCTATGCACATCCAGTGTGTTGTCGCCGCTTTGCCTTCCAGGAGCCCTGCTTCGGCCACCAGCATAGATCCGGTGCATACTCCGGCGACCCATTTTGCCGATTTCGCCGCTCTTTTCAGCCAGCCCACCAGAGCCGTGTCGGTCACCAGCTCTTTCACCAGAATGGTGCCGGGGACTATCAGAACGTCCGCTTCGGGCATATTGTCCAGAGTGTAGTCAGGGGTCACTTTTAACCCGCCGTAGCATTTTACCGTGTCTTTTGAGTGGGATACAGTGAAAACCATGTCGCTTTTGCTGTCTAAGAGCGCCTTAGACCCGTTGAAAACCTCACAGGGAGCGGCGAAGTCGAGCTCGGCCACTCCGTCATAGATAAGAACCGCTGTTTTCAGTGTCATGATGCTTCTCCGGAAGTTATTTGCAGTTATTTTGTCTGCATATCCGGATGATGGGCTGAAACTGAAAAACGCACAATGACAACGAGACCGCATTTTCTGCCAAAAAACATCGTTAATGGGTGAATATGATGAAAAATTATCCACAACAGACATGGAATGTTTATTAAAATCAAAAAGTAACAAATATTTTTTCCGGGCACTTTTCCCATCATAATTTAAACACATCTGAATACAGAGCAATATCAGTGTGTTAACGCTGAAACCCCCAAGTGATGCTTATTTGAGCAGTTTCAATATCCCTTGACTACAGAAATTTAATTTGTTAACTTTGGCATAAATTGTACGATATTGTCATTGAAAGGTATAGATTGGTATAAAAATGGCAGGAAGTTTTAGAGGGCAGTACCAACATAAAATTAGTGACACCGGACGTATCTCTGTTCCATCGAAGTTCCGTGAGATACTGAAGGTCAAGTATGGCAGCGATGAGCTTACGCTGTTGTCCATGGGAGACCATCTGAGACTGTATCCATCTGCCGAATGGGACAGAGAGGAAGCACGGCTGGAGTCCGAATCCAGTGATGACGCTGAGTTTCAGGAGTTTTTAAGATACCTGTATTCTGACATGGACGAGCTGTCCATAGATAATAACGGACGTATCATGATCTCTTCTGAGCTGAGACAGAAAAACGGTATACAGGGAGACTGTGTCGTGAATGGTTTCAGAAACCATTTCGAGATATGGCCTGCCGCCATCTGGGGAGAAAAAGCCTCAGACGACAGAAAAGAAGAACTGTTCAGGAAATTCGCTTCTAAGATTCGTTAAGCGTTTCCGGAATAAGGAGTGTGACATGCACATTTTTTCATGGCTGACCCGTATACTGAACAACCGCACCGATCTTTCCATGTTTGACATGCACAGTCAGACTGTAAAGGATCTGGGGGCTGAATGCAGAAAATTTATGCAGAAAGGCAGCTTTGTCGAGCTTCGGTTCGGCACGGCGGAAGGGACGGTAAGAGGAAATGAAGCACATACCGGTTCTTATAAGGGAGGTGCTCAAGTTTCTGCCCGTTGATCCGGACGGAATAACTCTGGATATGACAGGCGGAGGCGGCGGACATTCTGCTGCCATGCTGAAAGAGATCTCTGTGAAAGGCAGACTGATAATCTTAGACAGAGACCCCGAAGCAGTGGCGAGGCTGAAGGAACGCTTTAAAGAGCACGCCAACGTAACGGTAGTGCAATCCAACTTTTCCGACTTTGACGAGGCGCTCGACAGCCTCGGCATATCAACCGTTTCATCCATGTTGGCTGATTTCGGCGTATCTCTGTTTCACCTGAAATCGGCGGAGAGAGGTTTTTCATTCCGTAATGACGGACCCCTCGATATGAGGATGAATCCCGCAGACAGGCTGACCGCTCATGAGGTGGTCAACAACTATTCGAGGGAGACTCTCGCAAACCTGATAAGAAAATACGGCGAAGAAGATTTCGCCTGGAATATAGCAACAGCTATCGTGGCGGCAAGGGCTATCAGAAAGATAGACACCACATTGCAGCTGGCGGAGATCATAGCGTCCGCGATTCCCAGAAAGGCTCAAAAGCCGGGCATCAGCCCCGCCACCAAGACCTTTCAGGCGCTGCGCATATATGTGAACGGCGAGCTGGACGCCATAGAAAAGATGCTGGGCAAGCTGGAAGCACGGATAGATAAGGGCGGCAGAGCTGCTTTTATCTCGTTTCATTCTCTGGAAGACAGACTGGTTAAAGATTATTTCAAAGAGTTTGAAAAAGAATGCGTGTGTCCGCCGGGATTTCCCGTTTGTGTCTGCGGCAAGTCGAGAACCTTCCGCCAGATAACACGCAAGCCCATCACCGCAAAGGACGATGAACTGGAGATGAACCCGCTTTCAAGAAGCGCCAAAATGAGGGTGGCTGAAAGGGTTTAAGGTTATAAAACTAAAACCGCAGGATGCGGTTCACGGAAGGAGGCAGAGGCGTTTACCGCCGAAAGCCGAACGGAGTGTAAGCGGAGCCGATGTTTTACTGAGGCGAAGCGGTATCGAAAAAATTCCAGGACGGAATTTTTTTGGAAAAAGTTGTTATGAGATTGCCACGCACCTGAAGGTGCTCGCAATGACAAGACTTTTCGTCATTGCGAGGAACGTAGTGACGAAGCAATCTCATAAGTTTTGATTGAACAAAAACGGAGGACGTACATATGAAAGCACAGGTACTCACAGGATCTCAGACAGAAAATGTTTCAAGAGTCAGAGTCAGCACATTGATTCTGGGTTCTGTCATCATGGTGCTTCTGTTCTCCATAGTATACATCCGTCAGATGAGCATCAGAACAGGGTACGACATCAGCAGCATGATGTCTCAGATAGAGAAAAAAGACATAGAGTACACAGCTCTTCTGGATAAACGTTCGGAAAGCTATGACTCAGAGCATCTTTATAACAGGGCGAAGGAGCTGGGTATGGTTCTGCCCGATGTGAAGAGGACGTTCTATGTTAAAGAATGAAAAAAGCCGAATCAGCTTTTTTTCATGGCTGGCGATTTTTGTATTTTGCCTAATGGGGCTCCGCATTGTCTGGCTGAATTTTGACGGCGCGTTTTACTCGGATCTGGCCGCCAAACAGTCAACGGGCGTAATGGAAAGCTCAAAGGGAAGGGGACTTATAGTGGATGCCCAGGGTCATCCTCTGGCTATAAATAAGAAGTCCGCTTCCCTTTATGTTTTCCCGGCGGAACTCAAGGACAGACAAGGGTTTATCGACAAATTGAGACAGGCGGGCATCCGTCTTCCGGCGGATAAACGCAGCCGGATTTTAAAGAGCAACTCGTTTGTCTGGCTCGCCAGAAACATAGATGTGGCAGACGCCGAGCGTGTGCAGAAATATGTGGACAAGGTCGAGTATATCCTCGAAGAACAGAGACTCTATCCCGAACGGAAGCTGGCGGCGTCCATAGTGGGCTTCACCGGAACAGATAACAAAGGGCTGGGCGGAATAGAGTACAGATACGACAGTGTGCTGGAAGGGCGCAAATTCAGGATACTGGGGCTCAAAGACAACAAGGGAAAACGCATAATACTGGAAGATCCTGAGAAGAAAAAAGAAGTAGATACAATGATCTACCTGACGATAGACCAATACCTACAGGGACTATCAGAAGAAATCCTGCGGGAGGACACAGATACATTTCAGGCGGACAAGGGGATTGCCATCGCCATGGACGCCGAAACAGGGGAAATAATTTTTGCTGCGTCCTCCGGCGGGTTTGACCCGAACGAGTATAAGAAATACCCCTCCAGAGAATGGAGAAACTATCCTGCGGCATTTCTTTATGAGCCCGGATCGATCTTCAAGCCGGTGATATTCTCTCTGCTGATGGACAGCCACAGGCTGAACCTGAACGAACTGGTTAACTGCGAAAACGGAATATACAACATATACGGACACAACATAAAAGACGTGCATAAAAGCGGGCTGATATCCGCCGAGCAGGTCTTGGTTCAGTCCAGCAACATCGGAACAATAAAGCTGTCCGAGAAAGTAACCAAAAAAGAATTTTATGATTATATAGAAAAACTTGGCTTCGGACAGAAGACAGGCGTTGCCGGTATTCTGGAAGAGGACGGACTCCTGAGAAACTATAAGAGATGGTCCGGGCTGAGCAAGCCCTCCATATCCATAGGTCAGGAGATTCTGGTTACGCCTCTTCAGATGGTGCGTTTCTACAGCGCCATAGCCAACGGCGGCATGCTGAAAAATCCGAAGATAGTAAAGAAGGTTGTGAAGGGTGAGGACACATACACACCCAAAGACGCCGGGGTGAGGGTGTTCTCCGAGGCGACTGCCGGAAGGCTTCACACTCTTCTGAAAAAAGTTGTTAAAGACGGCACAGGTAAAAACGCTTACTCCGACTATGTGGAGATAGGCGGAAAGACAGGTACCGGACAGAGGATAGACAAGGAGACAGGAACCTACAGCAAGAGCGGATATGTGGCGAGTTTCGCCGGAATATTCCCTGCCGACAATCCCAAAATAGCCATGGTTGTGGTGTATAAGGAGCCGAAAAGCTCCATATACGGCGGTTCAACAGCCGCAAAAACCTTTAAGACTCTGGCTGAACAGGTGTCGATGCATCTGGGGCTAAAAAGGAGCTATGTATATGAAAGTGTCCCGACTTCTTGACGGACTGAATATCGTCAGTTTTGATCTGGATGTTGATTTCGAAGCGGATGTGAAGGACATCAGCTTCGACAGCAGAGACCTTAAGAGAAAAGCGCCCTTCTTCGCATACAGAGGCGCTAAGGTCGATTCACACTCCTTTGCCAAAGAGGCTTATGAGAACTCAAAGGCTCCCTTTGTCGTTGCGGAGCGTCCCATAGACGGTGTTCCCACCGTAGTGGTGGAAGACGGACGCAAGGCGATGGCTCTGGCATGCAGAAATCTCTTCGGCAGACCGGATGAGGACATGGTGAAGGTAGGGGTGACCGGAACCAACGGAAAGACAACAACAACATATATCATAGAATCCATAATGAAAAAAGCCGGACACAAGCCTGTGCGCATAGGCACCACAGGCGTCAGCTTTATGGATAAATCAGTGGATCTGGATTCCACAACTCCTTCCACTTATGACTATTACAAAACACTGAGAATGGCGGCAGACGCAGGGTGCGACTGCATGGTGATGGAGGTTTCATCCCACGCTCTGGATCAGGACAGAATATACGGCACAGTGTTCGACATCGGTGTTTTCACCAACCTGACAGGCGACCATCTCGACTATCACAAGACCATGGACGAGTATTACGCCGCCAAATTCAGGCTTTTCACTCCGGAATATTCTAAGATCGGCGTGATAAACACAGATCACGAATACGGCAAAAAGATGGCGAAAGAGTCACAGGTGGACAGAGTTACTTTCGGCGTGGGATCAAAAACAGATATCAGCGCCGAGGAGATATGGTTCGGGCTGGACGGCATCAAGGCCACTCTGACATGCCCCGCAGGCAGAATACAGATTCACTCTAAACTGGTGGGTCTGCATAATCTGGAAAACCTGCTGTCAGCAGCTTCCGCCTGTATAATGCTGGGCATCGATTCTCAGCATATCAGAGACGGAATAGAGGAGATGGTGAACGTTCCCGGCAGACTGGAAAAGTTCAAAAAAGACAACGGCGCTTTCATCTTCGTGGATTACGCCCACACAGATGACGCCCTTATAAATGTATTGTCAGCTCTGGAGAATTTTAAGGAACACAGACTGATCTGTGTTTTCGGGTGCGGCGGAGACCGTGACAGAACCAAAAGACCCAGAATGGCAAAAGCCGCTGAACGCCACGCCGACATAGTGGTGGTGACCAGCGACAACCCCAGAACAGAAGACCCCCAGCAGATTTTCGGGGATATTCTGGAAGGTTTTCAGAACGCTGAGAACGTGATTCTCACTCCCGACCGCAAACACGCCATCCAGCAGGCGGTGGGAATGGCTGAGCCCAAGGACATAGTCCTGATAGCCGGCAAGGGTCACGAAGACTACATGATAATCGGAAAAGAGAAGATACACTTTGACGACAGAGAAGAAGTAAAAAAATGTCTGGAGGGTCAGGGATGCTAGTCACACAGGCGATCAACGCCATGGGCGGTGTCCTGCGTACATCCGTGCAGGACGACATCGAGATCAGGGACTTTGTCATCGACAGCAGAAAGGTGACGAAGGGAAGCTGTTTCTTAGCTTTTAAAGGTGAGAACACAGACGGCAATCTCTATGCTCAGAAAGCGCAGGAATCGGGAGCGGCGCTCGTGGTTCTGGATGACGAGGGCGTGTTCGACAGCATGACAGGCAACAGGGTTCTGGTGAAGAGCAGTCTGGACGCTCTGAAAACCATCGGAGCTTATAACCTCTCCAAATATAAAGGAATCAAGATAGCCGTCACAGGCTCCGTGGGCAAGACCACCACAAAAGAACTGATTTCATCCGTTCTGTCCAGCAGAAAGAGGGTCTACACTGCCTACGGCAACTATAACAATGAACTGGGCACAGCTATCTGCGCCGCAAACCTTAAGATGCGCACCAGCTTTGCCGTTTTCGAGATGGGGACAAACAGCGCCGGAGAGATCAGCGCTCTGTCAAAATACATCAGACCCGACATCGCCGTGGTGACTATCATCGGACACGCCCACATAGGCAGGTTCGACGGCATAGACGGGCTGGCAAAAGAAAAACTGTCCATAGTGGACGGCATGGACGGCGGCACTCTCTGGGTGCATGACTCATGCAGAAGATTTATCTCCGAACGTGAGATATCAAAGGTAAACGTAAAATATTTCGGAACAGATATGGCGTCCCATATTATTCTGGCAGACAGCAACAGAACAGCCGCAGGGGATTTTTATTTCACAGCGGTTGCCAGAAATACGCCTTACTGTTTCAAACTGAACCATATATACAGCCATTTTGTGCAGAACAGCCTCGCCGCCATAGGCATAGGCATGGCATGCGGGCTTTCATACACCGACATAATGAAGGGCATCAGAAACTTCCAGCCTCAGGCGGGAAGAGGCAGGCTGACAGACATCGGCGGTATCCGTGTGATAGACGACACATACAACGCCGGGTTCGAATCCGTTCTGGCGGCGATGAACAATCTGGCGGAGATCCCTTCCGAAGGCAAAACAGCCGTGATAGGCGAGATGGGCGAGATAGAGGGATATGAGGATATGCTCTATTTCAAACTGATAAAGAGAGCGAAAGAGCTGACAAACGTAAATTTTATCTTCGTGGGCAAGAGCTTTGCCCGTTTCGAGGAATCAGGCAACATACAGATAATAGCCTCCAAGGACGAGGCGATGAGAAAAACAGCGGAAGCCGAAGGCGGCGTGATGCTGTTCAAGGCGTCACGTTCGCAGAGGTTCGAGGATTTTATAAACTATCTTCAGAAGGAGAAGAAACAGCGTGCTGTATAATCTTTTAGTACCGTTATCAGATTATCTTAGTTTTCTTAATGTATTCAGATACATTACATTCCGAACCGCCTATGCGGCCGTTACCGCTCTGGCTATCACTCTGATAATGGGACCTTTTGTTATCAGAAAACTGAAAGATATGTCATTCAGCATGAAATCAAAGGGTTATGAGCCCGAACGCCACAAGGTGAAAGAGGGAACTCCCACCATGGGCGGAATCATGATAGTAGGCTCAGCGGCGCTCTCCACGCTCCTTTGGGCAGACCTCAAAAACCCCTATATCTGGATAGTGCTCTTCATCTTTGTCGCATACGGGCTTCTCGGGTTCGTGGACGACTACAAAAAAACTATACTGAAAAACCCCAACGGCATAACACCCAGACAGAAATTCTCCGGACAGCTCATAGTGGCTGTCATCGCTATGGTTTTCATATACATGGCGGACCATACCGGAGTTTCGACCAAGCTGGCTATGCCCTTCTTTAAAAGATTCGTGGTGGACATGGGAATATTCTACTGCGCTTTCGCCGTGTTCATCATCATCGGCACATCCAACGCCGTGAACCTGACAGACGGGCTGGACGGGCTCGCCATAACACCCAGCATAATAGCATTCGGTACCATCGGATTCATGACATATATGACAGGTAACTTCAAATTCGCTCACTATCTGAACATTCTCTATGTTCCCGGCGCGGGCGAGCTCAGCATTTTCTGCGGAGCTATGGCAGGAGCGGGACTGGGATTTCTGTGGTTCAACGCCCATCCGGCGTCTGTTTTCATGGGCGATGTGGGTTCTCTGTCCATAGGCGGAGCGCTCGCCGGAGTGGCTGTCATAGCCAAACACGAAGTGGTTCTCGCTGTTGTGGGCGGAATATTTGTCATGGAGACCCTGTCCGTGATACTTCAGGTTGGGTACTTTAAGATGACCAAAGGAAAGAGACTGTTCCGCATGGCTCCCATCCATCATCATTTCGAACTGGCGGGCTGGAGCGAAACCAAGATAACCGTGCGGTTCTGGATCATCTCTTTCATTCTGGCGCTGATAGCTCTTTCCACCCTGAAACTGAGGTAAGAGATGAGAGCGGCGGTAATAGGATACGGAAAAAGCGGTATGGCGGCTGAGAACCTTCTGAAGCTGGAAGGATACTCCGACATCACCGTATATGACGACAAAAAAGAAGGGGCGAAAAAGATCTCCGAGTTCACAGACACATACGACTGTGTGGCGGTGAGCCCGGGTATCGACCTGCGCAAGATGCAGAACGCTCCGAAAAAATATACCAGCGAAATAGAGCTGGCGCAGAAGCATAAGCCTAAGAACGCCAAAGTGATAGGCATCACGGGCACAAACGGAAAGTCCACAGTGACAACCCTCACAGCCCAGATACTGACTCTGGCGGGAGTGGATTCCGTGGCATGCGGAAACATCGGACTGACATACGGCGAATGTGTGCTGGCGCACGAATACGGGTGCTATGTGGTGGAGCTGTCCAGCTTTCAGACGGGCATGCTTCATGAGTTCTCCGCCGAGTGCGTGATAGTCACCAACCTCGCCGAAGACCACATGGACAGATACAGAGACATGGACGACTATGCCGATGACAAGATGAACCTGATTAATTTCATCAGAGAAGACGGCAGACTGATAATAGAGGACGAAGCGTATCTGGTGAAAAAATCCTCATTTTATCAGGGCGAAACAGTAAAAATAGATCCGAAACTGGGAAATATGCCGAAACTGACAGGCTCAAAGCTGGATTTCGGCAGGTTTTACGCTGATATAACAGGATTTCCGCTCAAGGGCGGACACAATATAATGAACCTGTCCTACTCTCTGCTGGCGGCTGACGCAATATGCGGATTCAAAGGCGATGTGACAAATCTGGTGACAGGGCTCACCGGACTGCCTCACAGATGCGAGTTCGTGGCGAATATAGACGGGGTGGACTGGATAAACGACTCCAAAGGAACCAACCTGCACAGCACGCTGACCTGCCTCAAGGGTTTTGACAAGGGCGTTAACGTGATTCTGGGCGGCAAGGACAAGAACGGGGATTTTACCGTTCTGACGGACGTACTTAATGAAAAGGCTGTGCGTGTGATTGCATACGGCATGGCAGGCGAAAAGATAGAAAAGACTCTGAAGGACAGGCTGAATATTCCTGTTGTCAGGGTAAAAGATATGAACGAGGCGGTGGAGGTCTGCCGCAAAAACGCTAAAAGCGGAGAGAAAGTAGTGCTTTCACCCGCTTGCGCCAGCTTCGACCTTTACAGAGGGTTCGAGCACAGAGGCGAGCATTTTATGGAACTGGTACAGACACTTAAAGGCGGAAAATGAACGACATAAGGGACAACAGACTTAAAATTCTGATTATCACTTCGTTTCTGGTAATTTTAGGTCTTATCTTTCTGCTCTCTTCCGGGACAATGGTTGCCCTCAGTCTGGGCAAACAGGAGCTGTATTTCTTTCAGAAACAGCTTATCAGCGTTCTGGTGGGATGTTTCATCATGTATTCCGCATACCGTGTGCCGTTGAACACATGGCGGAAGCTGACCCCTGTCTTTTATTTCGCCACGCTGATAATGCTGGTGACGGTATTCGCCTACCGCCCCATCAACGGAGCGCACAGGTGGGTACTGCTTCCCGGATTCAGCTTACAGCCGTCCGAGCTGGCTAAGTTCACGGTTATTCTCTATCTCGCCCACTATCTGGACAAGAAAGAGGACAAGCTGAAAGATTTCGCAAAAGGCTTTCTCCCGGCGTCTATCATGCTGGGTTTGATCGGCGCTTTGATACTGATGGAGCCGGATTTCGGTACCACATTTCTTCTGATAACAGTGCTCCTCGCCATGTTCATCATAGGCGGGGCGAGCATTATGCATATAGGCGGCGTTCTGGGGTTCATCGCCCCCATACTGATCGCCGGGCTTATGATGGGCTACCGCAAGGCGAGGCTTCTCAGCTTCCTCGATCCGCTGGAGGACAGATACGGCGTGGGATACCAGCTGGTTCAGTCGCTGGCGGCGATATGCAGCGGCGGTCTCTTCGGAAAGGGACTGGGCAACTCTTCACAGAAACTGCACTTCCTGCCGGAGGCGCACACAGACTTCATCTTTGCCATCATCTCCGAAGAGACAGGTCTCTGGGGAGCGTTCGGCATTATGATTCTGTTCGGGCTTCTTTTTTATGTGCTTATAAAGGTGGCTAAGTCACACGAAGATAAATTCAAGAGACTGCTCACATTCGGCATGGCCTACACCATGATAATACAGGCGATACTGCATGTAGGCGTGGTGTCTGGCGCTCTGCCCACAAAAGGAATCGGTCTGCCGTATATGAGCTATGGCGGTTCGTCTATGATATTCGCCCTGTTCATGACGGGGGTTCTGCTCAGAAGCGCTGAAGAGGCGCAGGGGCAGAAACAATGAGCAGACAGAGACTGATAATAGCCGGCGGCGGCACGGGCGGGCATCTGTATCCGGGTATAGCCGTTGCGCAGTATCTGAAAGACAGAAACGTAGAGTGTTTTTTCATAGTCTCCGACAGGGGGCTGGAGAGAAAGGTTCTGACCGGGCTCGGATATAAGTTTTATGAGCAGAAGCAGACTCCTCTGAAAGGAGTGGGATTCGGCACGAAGATACGCTCCGTGTTCAGGCTGATGAAAGAGATAATGGTCTGCTACAGACTGATAAAACGCCACGATATAGTGCTGATGACAGGCGGGTTCGCCTCGGCGGCTCCCGGGCTCATCGCCATAATGAAAGGACTCAGGCTGTATATGCACGAGCAGAACAGCGTGATGGGCTTTACCAACAGACTTTTCGCCGGAGGATGCGACAGAGTGTTTCTGTCTTTTCCGGAAACGATAAACGCACAGGGAAACACAGAGGTAGCGGGCAACCCGGTTAGGGAAGAGTTCACTAAGATAGGCGCTATGAAGACAGCGGGAAAAAGGATACTGGTTCTCGGCGGGTCACAGGGCAGCCGCATAGTGAACAACCTGATAGCGGACGCCGCTCCGGTGCTTCTGGAGCGCGGATTCAGCATTATGCACCAGACAGGCGGAGCGCTGCTGGGTGAGACAGAGGAAAAATACAGGCTGAAGGGACTTCTGAAAAAAGATGAACTGAAGCTGACGGATTATATAGAGAACGTGGCGGACGCTCTGGCAGAGGCGGATATCGTGATAGCCAGAAGCGGCTCAGGGACAGTGTTTGAGGTGATGAACGCCGGGAGATACGCCGTTTATATTCCGTTTGCGAAGGCGGCGGACAACCATCAGTATCACAACGCCATGTTCGCTGAAAAAGAAGGAATCGCAAAAGTTGTGACAGAAGAATCCGCAACTGTGGAAAAAATTATAGAAACCATTGAAGATTATGAGAAAAACAGCGATTTGTATATAGAAAAGCTGAACAGCGTAAAAAAATACAACAGCGCACAGATAATAGCAGGGGGAATGAACATTGGATAAGGTGTTCGGAACGGTCAAAAACATACATTTTGTCGGTATCGGCGGTATCGGAATGAGCGGTATAGCGGAGGTTCTGCATAACATGGGCTTCACCGTGAGCGGTTCGGATCTTTCTGAGAGCGGCAACGTTAAACGCCTTATGAATATGGGAATCGACATCCGCACAGGACACAGATACGAAAACGCCGAGGACGCTGACGTTGTGGTCTATACATCTGCGGTGAAAGAGACCAACCCCGAGCTGGTCTGCGCCAAAGATAATTTCATACCAGTTATCAAGCGAGGCGAGATGCTGGCGGAGCTGATGAGGCTGAAATATTCTGTAGCGGTGGCGGGAAGCCACGGCAAGACGACAACCACATCCATGGTGTCCGAAATTCTGAACGAGGCGAAGCTCGACCCCACAACTGTCGTGGGTGGGATTCTCAACAGCAAGGATACAAACGCCTCTCTGGGCAGGGGCAACGTGATAGTGGCTGAGGCGGATGAATCCGACAGGAGCTTTCTGCTGATGTCGCCCACCATAGCGCTCATCACCAACATAGACTATGAGCATCCCGATACATACAGCGATCTGGATGATGTTAAACAGACTTTTATAGATTTTGCCGCCCGTGTGCCTTTTTACGGCAGTGTGGTTATATGTCTGGAAGACATGAACACAGCGGACATCATCCCGCACATAGGCAGAAGATTCGTGACATACGGATTCAAGGCGCAGGCGGATGTGCATGCTGTAAACATAGAGCAGAAGGGATTCGGAATGCACTATGACGTGGTTATTAAGGGACAGAAGATGGGCAAGATCAAGCTCGGATTCCCCGGCGAACACAACGTGCTGAACTCTCTGGGAGCCATAGCTGTGGCTCAGGAGTTCGACATTCCCTTCAAAGTGATTAAAAAAGCTCTGGAAAAGTTCAAAGGCGTTCAGAGAAGGCTCACAGCCAGATATGATGACGGCTGCTGTATCGTGATGGACGATTACGGACACCACCCCACAGAGATAAAAACCACCCTGAAGGCTATCAGGGGAGCATACGGCGACAAGAAGATAGTGGCGACATTCCAGCCCCACAGATACACCAGAACACAGGCGCTTATCAAGGATTTCGCCATGGCATTCTTCGATGTGGATCAGCTCTTCATCGCCGATATATACGCCGCCAGCGAGGACAAGATAGACGGTGTGGATTCCGAGACGCTGGTGAGAGAGATCAAAAAGAGAGGATTCAAGAACGTGCACTACATAGGCTCGTTCGATGACATATACGACTATCTGGACGATGAGGGATGTGACGAGACGGTTCTGGTTACACTGGGCGCCGGGTCCATCACAAAGTTTTCGTTCGAGCTGGCCGACAGAGTGAGGGAAAAACGTGGGAAAAAGTAAGGTTGCGGTCCTTTACGGCGGGATGTCAGCCGAAAGAGAGGTTTCGCTCAGAAGCGGGCAGGCGGCTTATGACGCTCTGGTTCGTCTGGGTTATGAAACCGCTCTGATAGATATGGATAAGGATGTAGCTTTCAGAATAAAAGAGAGCGGAGCGGAAGTCTGCTTCATCGCTCTGCACGGGACATACGGAGAGGACGGGCGCATACAGGGGATGCTGGACATCATGGATATGGCGTACACAGGTTCCAACTTCGAGTCGAACATGATCGCCTTCGACAAACTGCTGTCCAAGGAACAGTTTGTAAAATGCGGCGTTCCGACACCCGCTTACAGTCTTTTGACTGATAAAATGCCTTTCAAAAAATGCGTGGTGAAGCCGTGCAGACAGGGATCGTCTGTGGGCATACATATAGTGGA
Organism: Deferribacterales bacterium; assembly: GCA_050251875.1. GTDB lineage: Bacteria > Chrysiogenota > Deferribacteres > Deferribacterales > Geovibrionaceae > Seleniivibrio. Next base: position 376,059 of record JBFWMA010000001.1, read on the forward strand.
CAACGAAAACGACTACAAAGAGGCGCTGAAAGACGCCGAGAAATACGACAGCAAGATAATGCTGGAAGAATGTGTGGACGGTAAGGAGTTTACAGTTTCCATACTGGGTTCTGAGGTTCTTCCCATTATCTGGATACGCCCGAAAAAAGGTGTTTATGACTATGAGTCGAAATACACCAAGGGCATGACCGAGTATGTTTTCGAAACAGAAGTTACAGACGAGCAGTATAAATATGTTCAGGATACAGCCAAAAGAGCGTTTGACGCCCTGGGCTGTTCAGGATACGGCAGAGTGGATATCATCTTTGACGGAAAAGAGGCTTATGTCCTCGAGGTGAATACACTGCCCGGAATGACAGAGACCAGTCTTTTGCCGAAGGCCGCCGGAAAAGCCGGGATGACCTTTGACATGATGGTGGAGAGGATGCTCCACGGGGCTGAAAAGCATAAATAAATGCCAATACCCATGGATGGGGTTGCTTGAACGGAGTTAGGTGATGGCGAAGAATAAGAAAGGATTTCTTAAATTTATATTCGTTACAATACTGGCCGCCGGCACTGTTGGTGCCTCTGCGTACGGAATCAGCATTGGAAAGGAAGCGTTTCAGGACAGCTCATATTTCAGGGTCAAGGCTGTGAATGTGAAGGGACTGATAAAGGCTGACGGAAAGAAAGTAGAGAAGATGATAAAGAGCATGGTGGGTCAGAGCATTTTTGACGTAAACACCGCCTCTATCAACTATCAGGAAGACTCATGGGTGGAGCGCATGGAGATACGCAAGGTATTTCCGGACAAGCTGGACGTGGTGGTTTTCGAAAAACGCCCCGTGTTCAAGCTGAAATACACCAAAGGATGCTTCACAGCCACCAGTACAGGTCTGATGATAAAGGACTCATGCGATGGCGCCAGGATAAAAATGGACGCCGGAGTGAAGGAAGAGGACTTTAAAGAGTTCATCAAAATATATCAGAACGCTGAATATCTGAAAGACAGAGACATTGATCTGAAACAGTTCTATTTCACAATGAACGACAACGGAACAACTCTGATGGCGCCTTATAAGCAGGAAGATTTCAGCAGTCTGTACGGCACATATGAGCGTACAGTCAAAAAAAGATATAAAACTATAGAATATGTAGATATGCGTATACCTGCAAAGATTTACGTTAAAGGGGTGATGTAATGGCACAGGATAACATCTACGTTGGTCTTGATTTCGGCACGACCAAGATATGCGTAGTTGTTGCCAGCAAGAACAGCGATGGCAGCATAGACATTATCGGTCTGGGCAAAGCTCCCAGCGACGGCATCCGCAGAGGGGTCGTGGTGAACATAGATTCCACCGTGAACAGCATCAGAGACGCTATAGCGGAGGCGGAGCGCATGTCCGGCGTGCAGATAAAATCTGTTACGGCGGGAATAGCCGGCGGACACATAAAGAGCTTTAACCAGAGAGGAACCATCGCGGTGAAGGGCGGGCGTGAGATATCCCAGAAAGACGTGGAAAGGGTTATCGAGACAGCCGCCGCCACAAACATCACAGTGGGAAATGAGATTCTGGCGATCCTGCCCCAGCAGTTCATTCTGGATGGGCAGTCAGAGATCAAAGACCCGGTGGGAATGACAGGCGTGCGTCTGGAGGCGGATGTTCACATCATTACCGGTGCCGTGTCCAGCGCCCAGAATATCATCAAAAGTTGTGAAAAAGCCGGAATTATTGTTAATGACATAGTTTTAGAGCAATTAGCGTCTTCAGAATCCGTTCTGAGTGACGATGAAAAAGAGATCGGTGTCTGCCTGATAGACGGCGGCGGCGGTACATCCGACATGGCTGTTTTTAAGCAGGGGGCTGTTTTTCACACAGCGGCGCTGCTTATCGGCGGCAGAAACTTTACCAAAGACCTCGCCATCGGGCTGAACACTCCCGAATCTGAGGCGGAAAAGCTGAAGGTGAAGAACGGATGCGTCTGGATGCCTCTGGTGGAAGAGGACGACAAGATAGAAGTGCCCACAGTGGGCGGACGTCCTCCCAGACTGGTGAGCAAAGCGACAGTGACACAGATTCTTCAGGCGAGAGCCGAAGAGGTGTTTCAGATATTTAAAGGCGAACTGCAATATAAAGGACTGCTGGATCATCTCGGCGCCGGAGTGGTTATCACAGGCGGACTGTCGAACCACGAGGGCATAGATCTTCTGGCGGCGGAGATACTGGGCGTTCCTGTGAGAGTGGGCAGACCCCATAATGTAGGCGGGCTGGCTGACTATGTTCAGGATCCTAAATACGCCACAGGCGTGGGACTGGCGCTGTGCGCCGCCAAGAAAGGACATGTGTCCGGCGGAAAACAGCTGACAGGAAGCGATGAGAAACAGTTTACAAACGTTCTGGCAAGGATGAAAAGCTGGTTCGGTGAATTCTTTTAAGGTAATTGTTCCCCTCTTTTACAAAGAGGGGTTAGGGGAGATTTCTTAAAGAAATCCCTCCCGTCCTCCCTTTAATAAAGGGAGGTGATAAAAAGTTTTTAATACATAACGAGCAGTAAGGATAGAAAGAGCTTAAACAGGAGGATGACATGTTTGAATTTGCTCCATTAGCACAAAATGCGGTCATCAAGGTTGTCGGTGTCGGCGGAGCCGGCGGTAATGCCGTCAACAATATGATCAGGGCGGGGATAGCCGATGTAGAGTTTATCGCCGCTAACACAGACGCGCAGGCACTCGCGTCTAACCTCGCACCCGTAAAGATTCAGCTGGGAACAACAATCACCAGAGGTCTGGGAGCGGGCGGAGTTCCTGAAGTTGGAAAAAAATCAGCGATCGAGGATATGGAAGCCATCGAACAGCACCTTAGAGGCGCTGACCTCGTATTCGTCACAGCGGGAATGGGAGGCGGAACAGGCACAGGAGCCGCGCCCGTTATAGCCAGCATCGCAAAGGATCTGGGCGCTCTGACAGTGGCGGTGGTATCTAAACCTTTCGCTTTTGAAGGAAGAAAAAGAAACGATAACGCAGAGCAGGGTCTGAAATTCCTGAAAGACCATGTGGATACATATATCGTTGTACATAATGACAAAATAATGGATCAGTGCAAAGAGCAGACGCTCTTTGAAGAGGCGTTCAAGATGGCGGACGATGTTCTGCGTCAGGGCGTTCAGGGTATCAGTGACGCCATCAATTCCAACGGTGTTGTGAACGTGGACTTCGCAGATATCCGCACCATCATGAGCAGCAAAGGCATGGCTCTGATGGGTATCGGAGCGGCAGAAGGAGAGAACAGAGACCTGATAGCCGCAGACCGCGCGCTGAGCTCACCTCTGATAACAGACGTGTCTATCGCCGGAGCGGAAGCACTGCTGCTGAACATCACATGCGGCAGAGATTTCAAAATGTTCGAGATGGACCGTATCGCCACCAAAATCTATGAAGCGGCTGGCGATGAGGCAAACATATTTAAAGGCGTGGTAGTGAGCGATGAGATAACCAACGGCGAACTGAGAGTAACCGTAGTCGCTACCGGTCTTGGTAAATCCCGTGAAAAAAAGCCGGTCGACCTTGAAAGTTTCGCCGAGAAAGCAAAGGTCGGAAGAGAGATAAAAAGTACACTCGGCTCAATAAGAAAAACTGACCACAGGTTAAAAACTCTGACTGATTTCAATGAGGAGGAGTCTGAACTCCCCGCATATCTCAGGAATCAGGCAGACTGAGATAGTTTGAGGTGCGTATACTCAACGTAGTAAATGTACGGTGGTATAACGCTACCGCCTGGTACGCCGTTTCGCTGTCGACAGCCCTGAAGTGCAAGGGGCACGATGTCGCTGTGTGCGGACTGCCGGGCTCACCTCCTGTCCTTAAAGCTCGTAGTGCCGGTCTCGATACATTCGAGGCCGGCATTAACACCTCCAACCCGTTCGGGGCGCTGGCGGTTATGGGGGCTATGGACAGGATAATGATGAGTTTTCAGCCGGAGGTCGTCATCTGCAACAGGGGCGAGTTTTTCTGGTATTTTGTGTGGAAGCGCATCACCAGACAGAATTTCAAACTGATAAGGGTGAGGGGCGACATAAGACCGCCGAAGGGCGGATTTTTTAACCGTCTGATGCACAACAAATGCACGGACGCCATAATATGTTCCGGCGAATTTATTAAAGAGAAATTCAAGTCGGTATTAAGAACTCCCGAATCAGCGCTGAACGTTCTTTACGGCGGGGTGGACACGGAAGTGTTCAAACAGTCTTCGTTCGCCAGAATAAAGATCAGAGACGAGTTCGGATACACGGACGAGCATTTCGTTGTCGGCATAGTGGGGCGTTTTGACCCTATCAAGGGACACGATGTTCTGATAAAGGCTGTGGCGGAGCTCTATAAGCAGGGCAGAAAGAACATCAGGCTGCTGATAGCCGGGTTCGATGCCGTGAGCCGGACGGAAGAAGTGGAAAAGATGATAGCAGAAAATGAGCTGGGTGAGATAGTTACCATCACCGGATTTCGTGAGGATATTGCGGATATATACAATGCTTTTGATGTATGCGTTGTGTCTTCGCTGGGCTCAGAGGCTATATGCAGAGTGGGTATGGAGGCTATGGCGTGCGGAGTGCCGCTGATTACCTCCGACACCGGAGTTCTGCCGGAGATATCGAAAAATGTATATGCCAAGCAGGACCCCATAGCGCTGGGAGAGTTTCTCAGGGATTTTGACAAAACGACCAAAATCTATTCTCTGAAAGAGTTCGCGGACGATTTCGAGAGGGTAGCGCAAATATAAAAAGCCCCGCAATGGCAGTACGGGGCGTTTTTTGGGTGAAGTACAGGGAAGTACTTCGGCAGTTATGTGATGTAAAACCGACAGGGAGGTGGGTTTTACATCGGCTAAAAGAAGAGTTACGGGTACGTGTATCGCAATTTAAAGCCCTACAGGAGCTTTAGCCTTATTTCCCATCAAAAACAGAGAATGTCTGTTCCAATCTCATAAGTCTTGTTGTCTTTCGTTGTAAGAATCCTCATATCGGTCAGTTTTTTCAGGTCTCGTCTCGCAGTCTGTTCGGTCACTTTGCCGTAAAGGTAGGAGAAGGGCTTTTCTGTGTGCAGAGTCGCCAGAGTGATTCCTCTGTTCTCATCCATCATCAGCAGAATAAGGTCGTGCTGGCGCTGATTCATATCGCCGTCCTCTTTCAGGATACAGAGATATTCTCTCATAGTCAGATCATAAAGATATCCGTACACACGGTTTTTCAGCTCATCCAGAGATGCGTTAACCGCTTCCAGAACAAATTTTATAAAAGCTGTGATATCTTTTTTACCTTTTCTTCCGGAAGTGAATGTTTTGAAATAGGTGTCTATGTGGCGGTAGTAGTGGTTTGACAGCATCTTTGCCACATGCTTCACATTGGCGCTGTGGAGTATGTGCGCCTCCAGCAGTCTGGCTGTTCTGCCGTTACCCACGAAGAAGGGGTGGATCATGGAAAGCTGATAGTGTGCCAGCGCCGCGCGGATGTAGGGAGATGCGTTCAGCATCTCTTCTGAGTTGATCCATTCTATGAACTGCGCCATGTGCAGATCGATTCCCTTCACCGGAGGTCTGTATACTCCTCCCATCTCCTCTGATCCGACTTTTATCAGTTTGTTTCTGTACTGTCCGGGTGTGCTTCCGTTTATGTCTATTCCTGTGGTGAGTGTCTGGTGGAGTGATCTGATGAAGTCTTCGGTGACAATAAGGGGCGATCCGTCTGTTTCTGTGCTGTCGAGCTGGTTATATGCTTTTATGAGGTTGGCAATCTCGGTCTTTTGGTTAGCGGAGTAGTTTTTTCCGTGTTTTGTGATGATCATTGTGCGGATATCATCCTCTGAAAATGCATTTCCTTCCAGAGAAGCCGTGCCCGAGATGGACAGAACTGCTATATCCGTGTCCATTTCTGACGCCTGCTGGGGCAGCATCGGTATATCCGATATGGTGTTGTTTAGTATAGATGCTCTGGTAAGTAATTCCTGTAATTCTGAAATATCATAACTTTCAGCCAGTGAGAACCCCTTGTTTGAAACCGCCACTCTTTTACCAACCATATGTAACCCCTTTTGAACTTTAAAAAGTAAAACTTAAATTCATCAACCACAGTTATTTATATACCACTATCCGAAATAGATGTAAAGTAATTTTACATATAAAATGTAAATAAAAATGTAAAATATTGCGTCAGGTATTATCTTGTTTTATCAGGTTGTTATGATTTTGGGAGCTGTGTGGTGATAAGTAAAATGTAAGAAAAGCGGTCTGGCAGGATGTAAAGTTTTTTGTAAAAATGCCGAAGGCGAAAAAAATCGGTGATTCTGAAAATTAGTTATTGATTATCTGACAATTCTAAGTATAATGTCGCTTCCATTGCGGGGGTATAGCTCAGCTGGGAGAGCGCTACAATGGCATTGTAGAGGTCATCGGTTCGATCCCGTTTACCTCCATCCGCATAAGAAAAAGGGAAGCAGGACGCTTCCCTTTTTTTGTCTGTTGACTGCATGTGATATAATCTACTAAATACTTTCTAATATCTTTTAATAGGCTGATCTTTTAAGTCTAAGGAGCTTAAATGCGTAAAATTATTCTTCCGCTGATGATTGTTTTCGTGTCCGCTGTATGTTTTGCCGGAGCTCCTTCCGAGCGGGAGCTGGCTGTCTTTACTGCGCAGAAATATAAGACGGATTATTTCAAACAGACCCAGAAATCTAAAGAGGATATAGCCAGAGAATACTCCATGATCTCGGCTCTGGCTCCCGGTCTGATAGAGACTGGTCTGAAGGATGATCCGGATTACAAAGTTGCCTCTAACACCATTGCTTTTGAAATATGGGCAAAGAAATATACTGACGGTCTGAATATAACTGATGACGTTCTGAAGAAAATCTATGATTCGAAAGAGTTTAAGCTGGATGCGGCATATAATATCCGTAATATTCTGGTGAAGGATTCAAAATCTGCTGACAAAATAATCGCTGCTGTTTCCGCAGTGAAAAATCCTGCTAAAAGAATGGCAAAATTCGCTGAGCTGGCTCAGTCTGAATCAGATGATTTTATCACGAGGAACAGAGGCGGTTCTGCCGGATGGATGGATATCAGTAAGATGGAGCCGTCCTTTCAGGAGATTCTGAAAAACAAAAAAGCCGGAGATCTGCTGAAACAGCAGGCTGGCGACAGAGGATGGCAGGTTGTTTATCTGGAAGATTTCAGACCTGCCAGAAAAGCTACATTCGAAGAGGTCAGATCGGTTCTGGTGAATGTGGTGAAACAGGCGGAGCTTTCTAAAAAGATTCAGTCGCTTCTTTCAAAGTAAATTGATTGCCTAAGTATACAAACTTTAAGCATACTCACAGCCCCGGTTGCTACGGGGCTTTTTTTATTAATAACTTAATACCGTGTAAAGCAATGCTTCATGTGTAGAATATGCCGTTAACAGGTATTTATACCCATTGTACATATAATTAGCGACTTGAATTATTTAATATTTGATGAGAATATGTGAATATTGGGGTTATCTTATATTCTTGGGGGTTTTATGCGAAAGCTGGTTCTGGTTGCTTTAATGTTTTTGACGTGTGTGGTGTCTTATGCCATGGCTCCTCTGGTTGATGTTGGTTCGGCCTTGTCTGAAAACTCTACTGACGCTACGGGTGCCGGTTATGACATATCATCCGATGGTACTATTTATGGTATTTATGTAGGTGACGGCGGCAGAATCCTTGATTTTACCAACAACGGTACTGTCGATTTGACAAGGGATCATTACGATTCTAACGGAACTGACGTCTATACCTATGGTTTGTATTTTGACAGTCAGACCGGAGTGTCTCTTGTCAACAATGCCGGGATTACTCTGCGGTATACGGTTGATCTAGGTGGAGGGCTTGTTTATTCCGGCTATCAGGTCGGAATATATGACGCCACTTTGTCAGGTAATCTTACTAACTATGGCACTATCGATATTACAACGTCTTATACCGGTGCCGGTGCACAGTTGAATCAATCAGATATTTACGGAATACAATTAACAGAGAACTTCGGCACTCTTATCTCTTCCGGAGGAATATATATTCAGGGAGAAACCTTGCCGACAGCCATGCAAACTATGTCGGTGCAGTTCAGTGATATGTATGGAATATATAACAACGGCAACACCATAGACAGTGTGTCTGTAAATAATGATATATATCTCGGTTTTGCATATAATTCAGTTGCGACAGGCACTGTCTCTGTAAGCAATGTCTCCGGAGTGGAGTATGACGGCGGATCAGCTTTTACCAATTCGGCAAATGGCGATATAGAGAGTTATTTTTCCACCACAGGCTCTGTTATCACGCAAAATTTGTCTGTAGGCAGCATATCCGGTGTTAATATAACAGGCAGTCTGTCTGGAGCTTTCGCCAATAACGGAATCATCAGTTCAGCTTTTTCCATAGATTCTCCCGATTTTCAAAACCACAGTAATATCTCAGTATCCAGTATTGAGGGCGCCTTGGTTTACGGTGCTGCCTCAATTACCAATACGAACGAAATATCTGTCAGCGGCAGTATTTTAAATACAGACACTGCACAATATCCGACGTCTATAGGTGTTTCCGGTGTATATGGACTGTATGTCGGCTCAGACGGTGCAGGCACTGTTTCAAACTCAGGCGATATCTCAGCCGCATTAACTGTTGAAGACAGTACAGCCGGATACGCATCTTTATCTGATATTTACGGCGCATATGTAGACGGCAACGTGACCACCGCCTTTACAAACATAAACGGCGGAACTATCTCATCATCTGTAACATTTGACAACACAGATCTGAACGGCGATGACTCCGGACGCACTCTGGCCGCAGAGAATGTGTACGGTGTTTTTCTGGCAGGTGATACGGCTTCTTTCGTAAACAATGGAACCATCTCATCCGGTCTCACTGTTCGGGGAGCGTCAGGCAATAATGTTGTCTTACACGCAGAGCTGTACACCGATAATGTTGTCGGTGCACATATTGAGACTGGTACTTCAATTGTCAATTCGGGCTCCATCACATCAGACACTGTGCTCAGCTATATCGATGCAGGTGCTGTGAACCTGAATGGGGCTTATGCTTTATTGAATTACAGCGGCATAGATTCTTTTACAAACCTATCGGGAACAATCAGAGCCAAAAACTCTTTAACAGGTGTTACCACCACAAGCGATATGGTTATAGACACTGTCGAAGGCGCTGTTCTTCAGGATGTTACTTCTTTTAGAAACTTTGGCACTATCACAGCCTATAACAGCTTAAGCAATGTATCAGTCGGAGGCGATTTATCTCTGGACACAGTATACGGCGCAATAGCAAACAATAACAACAAGGTGCTTGATTTCAGAAACGATTCAGTAATAAGCGGTTACAATATCCTGAACACTGTACATTCAGACGGCGACATGAAAGCAGACGCTTTTTACGGTCTCGGGTTATATTATCTGGATACTTTCGCCAACACAGGCACAATATCCGCTTCGTTCACTGCCAGCAACATCACATCGGACGGGGTTGTTGAGATAACTGACGGTTACGGTTTAGAGACAGCCGATATGAACTCTTTTACCAACAGCGGAACAGTATCCACTTCTGTCGGTATCAGCACAGGTTCTTCAGTCGGCAGACTGTATATAGATTACTTCTACGGCGCATATCTGGGAGCGATACCCACTTTTACCAATGACGGAACAATGTCTGCCTCTGTAAATATATCTGATTTTGATTCTAGCGATGAAATAGATATATATAGTGTCTATGCACTCTTTGCAGACGGTCAGATAAACTCTTTCACCAACAATCAGAATATCAGGGTTTCAGTCAGTGTATCAGACAGTACGGCTGATCTTCTTTATATCAGCGGACTGTACGGTATCTACTATAACGACACTGTCGCAAGCATAGACAACAACGGAAGCATAAGCGTGTCTTTGTCTGATACAGACGGTACATACGGCAGCACATCTTATGTAGGAAGTGTTTACGCATTATATTCTTATGAAGTGACAGATATGACAAACGATGGAACAATATCCGTTTCAGTCGCCTCTGATTCAGAAACAGAATTTCGTGATATCAGCGCTGCATATCTGTACCAAATAGATAATTTCACCAACAACGGAGACATCCGTCTGACAGTCAACGGAGCATCAGGGTCAACGACTGATACTGTTTCCGCTATGGAAGCAAACAGCTCAACCATCACTATCAACAACCCCGGCGAAGTCTACATCGAAAGCAACTTTGCAGACGCAGACATCAGAACTCTCCGTGTTGTCAACTCTGATGCAACCTTCGGCGATTATTTCACCATAGCGGCGGGCGGTTTCGAGGGTTCAGAGAACGTGGGCGCTATATATGTTGATTCCCATTCAAGTCTTGATATTAATAACGCCATCCTCGGCGTGACAATGAACAGCCACCTCGCTCTGAATACTGCATATAAAGTGATAGAGAATGACAACGGAATAGTGGACGGTACATTCAGCGGTCTGAGACCCTTTACCAACGCAGACTATACTCTGGCATGGGCAACCAGCGAGAGGGGCGAGGACGCTGAAGTAACCATCAGCTACGATCCCAAAGAATCAGCACCCGCACACACAGTGGCAAGCGTTGCTGGAGCGATGGGCGTTGTGTCTAACCTGTTCTCCGGCAGAGCGCTTTCCGGCAGTTTCTTCTCCGGCGGAGGCGCAGGAGGCGGAGCAGGCGGAGGTTTCGGCGGATTCTCAGGTTTCTCAGGCGATGTTTCATACCTCGGCGCTTCAGACATCCTTCTGGCAGATTCCGGCGAGATAGCCACAGACGCAGGGCTTTCATATGTCCCCGCTAAGAAGAAATCATCCGTATTCGCATTCCCCTTTTACTCTAAACAGTCAGGGGACGGATATGATTCAAAAACATCCGGTATGGGTGTGGGCTTTGCACGCAGGTTTATGGACGGCGTGACAGGCACAGCCTATCTCGGCAGGATGTCTACCGATACAGATTACGATTCAGCATCTATGGACAAAACAGAGTCAGACTCCACATTCCTCGGTGCTGCTCTTAACTATGATAAAGGCATTTATGCCAGCGCCTCTCTGATAGGCTTCATGACAGACAACAACTATGAAGGCTACAACGGTGCAGACAACGAGTTCAGCGAATCAGCCGATTACTCATCAAAGGGTATGCAGATGGAACTGACAGGCGGTTACAGCTTTAAACTGGCTCAGGGCGTGAGAGTAGTACCCTTCGGCGGTCTGTCTCTCAGCTACTACGATATGGATGCCTACAACACAGACGTTGCAGGCACAGCCAACGATGCCTACAACACTTACTACGATTCATACTCCGACTGGGATACCAGCCTTATAGCAGGCGTTTCAGCCGAGAAGAACATCAAACTGGCAAGCGGAGCTCTTAAAGTGTTCGGTCAGTACAGATATGATATAGCTATAGGCAACAACGACATAGTTATCAACCAGTCAGTACCCGGTCTTAACACAGGCGACCTGAGTGTTGAGCAGTCAGTGGACAACGGCACCCATAAACTGGGTCTGGGCACTGAGTTCAGCAAAGTGAACTGGTATACATCAGCATACGGCGAATACTCAGCCAACGCAGACTACGACTCCATGAGCTTCAAACTCACCGCAGGATACAAATTCTAAACATCCTCACAGCCCCGGTTAACGCCGGGGCTTTTTTTATGCCTGTTTTATTATCTGATAATATCTTGCACATAGAATACATATTAATTTGACTTGAAATGTTTTGAAATTAGTGTGAAGATAAATTGACTAAGCGATCTTCGCGTATGGAACGATTGGGGAATCTTACTATATGCGGAGGCTCTTATGCGTAAGCTTATTCTAGTCGCGTTAATGTTCTTAACGTGTGCCGTGTCTTTTGCCACCAATTCTGTTTCAGGCGGTCCATCCATCGGTCAGGACGACAGCAGTTCTTCTGCCGATGTCACAAACACTACAGATGTGGATCTTCTTCGAACCATCTATGACGATGACGGTTATAATGTCTACTTTATCGGTTTACTGTTCGGCGGCACAAGCGGATTGACTCTCACCAACAACGGCACTATTTCAGTGGCGAACGACTACTCCTCTACCACAGAAAGTGATGTTGTCAGCGGTTATCTCAGGGGTATTTATGATACTCATGCTGCAGGAACCCTCATCAATAATCGTGTTATCAATGTAAGCAGCGATACCACCGGCTTAACTGTTGGTTATCACAGTGAATCCAATATCTACGGTATTCAGATAGATTCGGGATCTACTTATGCCTCACTTACATCTAATGCAGGTATATATGCAGAGGCGTCTATCACCGGAGGGGCGAGCAGCGTTGAGGTTGATGCATTAGATATTTACGGCATATACGCCAACACTCAGATAGCTAACCTTGAGAACAATTCTGACATCATCGCCGGTTTTACATTCGATTCCACAAACGGTTCAAACTATGACGTCATAGCAGGATCCTCATTTGGAGATCATAAAATAGCCGGTATTTATTACGCCGGCGGTAGTTATTTTACCAATGGAACTACAGGCAATATATTGGGTTATTTTTCATCCACAGGTGCAACTTTTGGCGGAGACCTGTATGTAGACTACCTTTACGGAGTCGATGTAGATGGGACATTAAGTTATTATTTCCAGAATGACGGAGTTATAGGCGCAAGTATTGACCTGGACTCTCCTTCTTTTACAAGCCTTGGCGAGATAGAATATTATTACATCTATGGCGCATATATGTTTGGTGCGGATTATATAGGCAATACAGGCACAATCTATGCCGATACCGCTGTGAAAGATGTTGACAATAGTAATCCTGCTTCATCTTTTTATAGTGGCGCTATATATGGTTTGTATGTCGATTCTTCCAGCGCATCTTACATTGAGAACAGCGGCAGAATAACTGCGGATGTTTCAATGGAAAACAGCAAATTAGGTTATTTCAAACTCTATGACACGACCGGAGTGTATGTGAATGGAGATGTATACAACTCTTTCACAAACCAGACGGGCGGAGTTATTTCTACATCTCTTGATATAGACGGCCTATCTCTGACCAGTAACGACGGTTACGGTGTCGCGCTTGAAGCAAAGCGTTTGTACGGCACATATGTTGAAAACTCAGCCGTTACGTTTACGAACGATGGAACCATATCCACCTCAGCAAACCTGTCAGGTGTGGAATCCAGTGATATTATTAAACTGTCATATATCTACGGTGTTTATGTGGGTGATTCGGTGACCACCTTTGCCAACAATGGCAATATCAGTGCTTCTGTAAATGTCACCGACAGTCTTGCTGCTGGCATAAGTATAGACCAATTGTACGGCGCAGCCTATTACGGCGGCAACAGCTTTGATAACAACGGAAGCATAAGCGTTTCATTCTCAGCCACAGGCAGCTATAGTTACCCCCATTTTATTTCATATGTATACGCTTTGTATCCTTCCGGGGTTACTGATGTTACTAACGACGGAACACTGTCTGCTACTGTTTCCTCTGAATCTGAGGCGTCATATATTAATGTCGGCGCTGTATATTTGCGTGGTTCTGATACTTTCACCAACAACGGCGATATCAGCCTGACAGTCAACGGAGCTTCAGGGTCAACAACCACATACGTTGCGGCTATGCGTGTAGATAGCTCAGCTATCACTATCAACAACCCGGGCGAAGTCTACATCGAAAGCAACCTTTCAGATTCAAGCATCAGAACTCTCTATATAGAATATTCTGATGCAACCTTCGGCGATTATTTCACCATAGCGGCTGGTGGTTTTACAGGTTCAGAAAACGTGGGAGCTATATATGTAGATAACAATTCAACCCTGCACCTGAATGATTCAATCCTCGGCGTTACAATGAACAGCCACCTCGCTCTGGACACTGCATATAAAGTGATAGAGAATGACGGCGGTACTGTGGACGGCACATTCAGCGGTCTGAGACCCTTTACAAACGCAGACTACACTCTGGCATGGGCAACCAGCGAGAGGGGCGAAGACGCGGAGGTAACCATCAGCTATGATCCCAAAGAATCAGCACCCGCACATACTGTGGCAAGCGTTGCGGGAGCTATGGGCGTTGTGTCTAACCTGTTTTCCGGCAGAGTGCTTTCCGGCAGTTTCTTCTCCGGCGGAGGCGCAGGAGGCGGAGCAGGCGGAGGTTTCGGCGGATTCTCAGGTTTCTCAGGCGATGTTTCATACCTCGGCGGTTCAGACATCCTTCTGGCTGACTCCGGCGAGATAGCCACAGACGCAGGACTGTCCTATGTCCCCGCTAAAAAGAAATCATCCGTATTCGCTTTCCCCTTCTACTCAAAACAGTCAGGTGACGGATACGACTCAAAAACATCCGGTATGGGTGTTGGCTTTGCGCGCAGGTTTATGGACGGCGTGACAGGCACAGCCTATCTCGGCAGGATGTCTACCGATACAGATTACGATTCAGTGTCTATGGATAAAACAGAGTCAGACTCCACCTTCCTCGGTGCTGCTCTTAACTATGATAAAGGCATTTACGCCAGCGCATCTCTGATAGGCTTCATGACAGACAACAACTATGAAGGCTATAACGGTGCGGACAACGAGTACTCAGAGTCAGCAGATTACTCATCAAAAGGTATGCAGATGGAACTGACAGGCGGTTACAGCTTTAAGATAGCTCAGGGTGTGAGATTAGTACCCTTCGGCGGTCTGTCTCTCAGCTACTACGATATGGATGCCTATAACACAGACGTTGCGGGCACAGCCAACGATGCTTATAACACTTACTACGATTCATACTCAGACTGGGATACCAGCCTTATAGCAGGTGTATCAGCCGAGAAGAATATTAAGCTCGGAAGCGGAGCGCTTAAAGTGTTTGGTCAGTACAGATATGACATAGCTATAGGCAACAACGACATAGTTATCAATCAGTCAGTCCCCGGTCTTAACACAGGCGACCTGAGTGTTGAGCAGTCCGTGGACAACGGCACCCATAAGCTGGGTCTGGGCACCGAGTTCAGCAAAGTTAACTGGTATACATCAGCATACGGCGAATACTCAGCCAACGCAGACTACGACTCCATGAGTTTCAAACTCACCGCCGGATATAAATTCTAAACATCCTCACAGCCCCGGGTTACACCGGGGCTTTTTTTTTGTTTTATGTTTACTTTCTTAATGCTCTTATTCATATCTTTACCGTTTACAAAACCTGCGTTTACGTTATATATATAGAGGAATAACGATACGTAAAAACCTTTTGGTATCTGTGATTTACGGTTAGAATAACGCAAAGAGGCTTGAGAGTATGTTCAGAACAGTATATGGGAAAAAGGAAAGCAATAACGGTCTTTCGTTGGGGGCGTTATTACTCATCCTTTTCGTCCTGCTTTTGGCGGCATTGTTCTTTTCCATTGTGATCGGCAGGTATGGGATTTCCATGCGAAACCTCACCGCCACCTTCTTTCCGTGGCTTCTGGACGTGAATGACGGACAGGACGCCGCCATGCTCCACACCGTTGTTTTCAGCGTACGCATGCCCAGACTTCTCGCCGCCGTGATAATAGGCGGAGCTCTGTCCATGTCCGGAGCGGCATATCAGGGCATATTCCGCAACCCGATGGTTTCGCCGGATATACTCGGCGCTGCCGCCGGAGCCGGATTCGGCGCCGCTGTGGGAATACTGCTCTCTTTTAACTATTTCTGGATACAGATTTTGTCATTCGTTTTCGGTCTGGTGGCGGTGGGTGTCACATATTTCATCAGCCTGCGTTTCGGGCGCAGCAGCAACCCCACTCTGGTTCTGGTGCTTACCGGGATAGTGGTCGGCACTCTGTTCACCTCTTTCATCTCTCTTACAAAATATGTGGCGGATCCATACAGCAAGCTCCCCGCTATCACCTTCTGGCTGATGGGCAGTCTGTCGTCCGTGGCGATGAGCGATGTCGCCATGCTGATATTTCCTGTCGTGCTGGCGGGAATTCCTCTGATGATGCTCCGGTGGCGGCTGAACGTTCTGTCTTTCGGCGATGAGGAGGCGAGGGCGCTGGGGGTGGATACCTCCAGACTTCGGCTGATAATCATAATTTGCGCCACCATGATGACGGCTTCATCCGTGTCTATCAGCGGTCTGGTGGGCTGGGTCGGGCTGGTTATCCCGCATCTGGTGCGGATGATAACAGGACCGGATCACAAGGCTGTTCTGCCTGTGTCTGTTCTGATAGGCGGGCTGTACCTGCTGATAGTGGATAATTTCGCCAGAAATGCCTTTGCTATGGAGATACCTCTTGGTGTGCTGACATCGATAATCGGCGCGCCTTTTTTTATATATCTGATGATGTACGGCAAGAAGAGCTGGAGCTGACATGGAAAACGTGCTGGAGATAAGAGATCTGACCTGCGGGTACAAATCCCGGGACGTGGTGAAGAATATATCGCTGAGCGTGAAGGCTGGCGAGATACTCTGTATTCTGGGACCCAACGGCGTAGGAAAAACTACCTTTTTCAAGGCGATGATGGGGTTCATAGGCATCAGGGCAGGCGAGATTCTGTTGAAGGGCAGAAACATCCGCCATATGAGCTTCACAGACATAGCAAACACTGTGGGCTATGTTCCGCAGTCGCACACTCCGCCGTTTCCTTTTTCCGTGATAGATGTCGTGACGATGGGGCGCACATCCCGCATCAGTCCGTTCGCCTCTCCCTCCGCTTCAGATATAGAGATAGCGGAAAACGCTCTGGATTCACTAGGCATATCGCATCTCAGGGACAAAGTATATACCGAGATCAGCGGCGGAGAGCGCCAGCTGGTGCTTATCTCCCGTGCCATAGCGCAGGAACCGGAGATGCTGGTGATGGACGAACCGACATCCAATCTGGATTTCGGCAACCAGATACGGGTTCTGGACAGCATCAACAGGCTGTCTTCCAAAGGGCTGGGAATAGTCATGACTACCCATTTTCCCAACCACGCATTCCTCTCAGGCAACAGAGTGGCTCTGATGAAGCACGGCGAGATAATAGACGAGGGCAGTCCGGATGACGTGATTAACGAGTCGAGCATGCGCCGTGTGTACGGCATAGACGTGAAGATGATGAACGTGGACGAAAAAGGCGTGAAAACCTGCGTCCCGCTCTTGAAAGATAATAATGAACAGGGGGAAGAATTGAAAAAAATACCCTTCATGAAACTTAAAGACATAACAAAAAAACGTGAAAAAGAGGAGAGCATGACCGAAATGAAGCCTCTGATGATGCCCGAGACACGTCTGGTGACGGATATGGCGGGCAGGAAAGTTCTGGTGAAATCCCAGATCAACAGCGTCTTCGGGTACAACCCGATGGTGACTGCCGTCACATTCTGTCTGGCTCCGGAGAAGATAGCCGGGCTGAACATGCCCCCCATGCCGCCGGAAAGGATGATGGCGGACGAACAGTATCTTAATCTGCCTGTGCTGGGAATCATGGGCGAGCTGTTCGGCGGCGGAGTGCATACTTTCAATCCGGATGCGGTGAAAAAAGCCAAGCCGGACGTGATTATCTCCCTGTCGCTGTCCAAGGTGGACGAGATAGAGGTGCAGACCGCTGAAAAATTTCAGGCGGAGCTGAATATCCCCGTTCTGATATATGACGGCGCTCTGGACAGATCGGGGGACGTTATCAGGCGCATAGGCGATCTGCTGGGCGTGAGCAAAAGGGCGGAGGAACTGGCGTCTTATTTCGATGAAAAATACGACAGGATAAAGAGCAAGCTGGCGAAAATATCCGCTAAAGACAGAAAAACCGTCTATTACGCTCAATCGCCCACAGGGCTTCTCACCGAGCCGAGGGGCGCCAGACACGGAGAAGTGATAGATTTCGCCGGAGGCGTGAACGCCGCCGAGGTTTTTGAACAGAGGGGATGCGGAAAAACAAAAGTCAGCGCTGACGATCTGCTCCGCTGGAACCCTGACGTAATCATAATAATGTCTGACGAGATGAAGTCGAAGGACAGGCTGATTAACCGCATGCCTTCCGATCCTTTCTGGTCCTGTATCAAAGCGGTGAAGAAGGGTCATATTTATGAACCCCCCGGCGGAATGTACGGATGGTTCGACCGTCCGCCGTCAGTCAACAGAATCATCGGTCTCATCTGGATGACCCATGTGCTGTACCCGGACACATTCAAGTGGGACATGGTGAGCGAGACCAGAGAGTTTTATAAACTTTTTTACCGTATCAGTTTGAGTGAAAAACAGGCGGAGACCATGCTTGGTCCCGTGCTGAAAAAATAGGAGGAATAATATGAATATTGTGAAAACTTTCAGACTTGTTGTTCTGATGATGTTTCTCTGCGTGTCTGCCTTTGCCGCCGACACATTTAAGTTCACCGATATGGCGGGCAGAACTGTTGACATCCCTGCTAAGGTGACAAAGGTTTTTTCCACCAACCCCATCGGTACTCTGTATGTATACGCCATCGCTCCCGATAAGCTGGCAGGCGTTAACTGGCCCGTGACCCCCATGGAAAAGAAATACACATCCGAAGCCTATCAGAAACTGCCCAACCTTGGCGGAAACTTCGGCGGGAAGATGGTTACTTTCAACTTTGAGGAGATACTTAAGGTTCATCCGGATTTCATCATAGCTGTCGCCGACATAAATAATTTTGTCGTGGACGGCGTGGACAAACTTCAGGCTAAGCTGAATATCCCCATAATACTGCTGGACGGTGATATCAACAAAACATCCGAAGTCATCAGCATCATAGGAAAACTGACACAGTCAGAAAAAAAAGCCAAAGTTCTGACAACCTATGTGGACAAAGCTATGGGTGACGTAAAAGCCGCTCTGGCTAAAGTGCCCGCTGATAAGAAAGTCAGGGTATATTACGCTGAGGGCGCAAAAGGGCTGGAGACCGACCCCAAAGGAAGCAGACACTCAGAGGTGATAGACATCGCCGGCGGTGTTAACGTGGCAAACGTTCAGGAGCAGGCCGGATACGGACGCACCCCCGTCTCTATGGAACAGGTGCTCAGCTGGAACGCAGACGTGATAATAGTATGTTCTGATCAGGGATTTTCCACAGACAGATTCTACACAACTATATTCACAGACGCCCTCTGGTCCGGGCTGAAAGCTGTTAAGGCGAAAAACGTTTATGAGACTCCCTTCGCTCCTTTCAACTGGATGGACAGACCCCCTTCAATCAACAGGATAATGGGTGTCATCTGGATGACAAACCTGCTGTATCCCGAATATTATAAAGTGGATATCAAAGCGAAAACAAAAGAGTTCTATAATCTGTTCTACAACCGCAAGCTGACAGACGCCGAAGTGAACGAGATTATGGCTACATCCGTAAGAAAATAATTTTTTCCAAAAAAAATAAATAATATTTTTGTGAAATATCACCGCCGTTCAAAAGCGGTGATATTTCTGTTTATAGTCCTCATGTCCTTATCTAATAAGTATTTATCCTGCTCCATTCTGATGGTTTTGTCGATAATTAAAGACGTCAATCAATATTTTCCGAAAAAAATTATAAAATAATCATTATTTTTTTTGGAGATTGTACCGAGGTACGATGTTTACATTTTCCGAAGGCGGTATAGTTGAATATGATTTGTTTTTTGGAGGTATACTATGTCTGCTATAGGAATAGTAAAATCGATTGAAGGATCCGCAACGGTACATACCGCGGACGGCCTTGTCAAGGCCTTAATGGTGGGAGATTCCATTAATCTCGGCGACTATATTGAAACGTCTGCCGGATCTAATGTAGTTGTCGCTCTTAACAACGGCAAAGAAATAAATGTCGGACCCGCTTCTGAAGTGGTGTTCGATGAATCAGTTATGGCTCCTCTCGCTGATGCGGACTCTGTTGACGCTGACAGCATGCAGCAGGCTCTGGAAAAAGGCGAAGGGCTCGACCAGCAGGACGAAGAAACCGCGGCTGGTGAGGAGACAGCGGGAGTCCTCAATCTTTCTGACTATGACCTCGGTGATACATCAGAAGGATTCGTGGGCAGCTATCTTCTGGGAACACAGGGCGAAGGCGTAGAAACACCCGAAGGCGGAGCAAGAGACGGCAACACTGATCCCGTTGCTCTTGACGACACAGTTGTCCTTGCGGAAGACGGAACCATCGTCATCGATGTTCTGGCTAACGACACAGACGCTGACAACGATGACCTCACGATCATCTCCTTCACACAGCCCTCTAACGGTACTCTGGTACTGAACGACAACGGCACATTCACATACACCCCCTTCGGCGACTACAACGGTCCAGACAGCTTCACCTATACAATATCTGACGGCAACGGCGGAACATCCACAGCCACAGTGAACATCACCGTGACACCTGTGAACGATGCCCCCATCGCCACAGACAACACAGGCGAAGCCACAGAATCCGGATGGGAAGAAGCCGGCGCTAACGCTATGGGCAATGTTATCACTGACGATAACGGCGCAGGCGTTGACTCCGACATAGACAACCCCGTTTCAGACCTCTTCGTGGCAAGCGTTGACGGCACAGCCATCAGCGGCGAAACAGCCATTGCGGGTCTTTACGGAACACTTTACATCAGCGCAGACGGTTCATACCGTTATGAAATCGACAATGACAATCCCGATGTTCAGGCACTTAATTTTGAAGACAGACTGTCTGAATCATTCGAATACACCCTGTCTGACGGCGACCTGACAGACACAGCCAACCTGACTATCAACATCAACGGCACAAACGATGCTCCCGTGGCATACGGTGAGACCAATGAGGTTACACTGGTAGAGCAGGGCGACATCGTTTATAACGAAGACGGTACAGCCACAGAGTCTTACACCGAATACAGCGACACTGTAAGCGGCAACGTGCTCGACAACGATACCGATATCGACAACGTTGATAAATCAGACTCATCATATGACGGCACAAACCTTGAGCTTTCCGTTGCCAGCCTCGCTTTCAACGGAACAGACGCCGAATATGACGAAACTTCAGATTCTTTCACAGTTGAAGGCAAATACGGTTTCCTGACTATCAATGCAGATGGTTCATACACCTATACGCTGAACAACGAAGATCCTGATACACAGGCTCTGAAAGACGGCGAATCAGCCAAAGAAGAATTCACATACACAGTAGAGGATGTTTACGGCGCTCCCAGCGAGGCAGCGACACTCACCATCAACATTCAGGGAACAAACGACATTCCTTATGTTTACGGCGACAACTCCGCTACTATCCAGGAAGATGTGAACGCTCAGACTATCAACACTCACATCGGTCCTTTCCCCTATTCATACGAAGTTCTGACTGCCACAGGCAACCTGGATATTCAGGATGTGGACGCCGGTGAAGATTTCTTCACTCCTTCATCTCAGAACGGACAGTACGGCAAATTCACCATGGATTCAGACGGCAACTGGACATACACAGTTCTGAACGATGATAATATCACAGGTCTGAACCCGGTTCAGAGACTTGGCGCCGGCGAATCCATTACAGAAACATTCACTGTATACTCACAGGACGGATCACAGTCTGAGGTTGTAACTGTTACAATCCTCGGAACAAACGATGCTCCTCAGGTTACAGGTTCTTCAGAACATGCCTATGTTAAAGAAGACTATCATGTTAATGACGGAACACTCAGCGATGACGGTTCTTTCGCTTTCACAGATGTAGACACACACGATGTCCACACTGTGACTGTTACGGCTGTTGACGCTCAGGGCAATCCTCTTGCCGAAGGCGAAAGCAACCTCGGAACACTGACAGCGTCTGTTGTGAACGACACAACTAACGACACTCTTCCCGTGGGTCTTGTTGACTGGGATTACGATGTTGACAACAGCCTTTACGCCATCCAGTCTCTGGCTGTGGGCGAAACAATTAAAGAATACTATGCTGTAGAAGTATCTGACGGAAACGGCGGATCAACTACCAAAATAGTTGAAGTAACCATCGTTGGTACAAACGACAAACCCGTTATCTACTCCAGCGATTCCGACACCACAGGCGGCGTGACAGAAGACACAGCGGTAAGCCACGGCAAGCTGACTACCACCGGCGACCTGTACTTCGGCGACATAGACGCCAGCGACACACACACAGCGTCTGTTGTATCCGGCAACTATCCTCTGCAGAACCTCGGTTCTCTCTCCGTAAGCGTTGACAACGCCACAGACACTATTTCATGGAAATACACTGTGAATAACTCTTATACTCAGTCTCTTGCTGAAGGTCAGACAAAAGACGAAACATTTGTTGTAAGAGTAAGTGACGGTCACGGCGGTTTCGCTGATCAGACTGTAACTGTTACAATCACAGGTACAAACGACAAACCTGAAGTGTCCAGCAGCAAATCTTACGGATCAGTTCAGGAAGATTCACATGTTCATCAGGGTGCACTGGATGACAGCGGTTCATTCAGCTTCTCCGATGTAGACTCCATAGACACTCACACAGTATCTGTAGTAGCTGTGGACAGATTCGGCAATCCTCTCACCTCTGGAAGCAACCTCGGAACACTTACAGCGGAAGTGGATGATGATTCTACCAACGATCTCCTCCACAGAGGCGAAATCGACTGGGATTACACTGTGAACAACTCACTCGAAGCCATTCAGGCTCTCGGCGTTGGCGAAACTATGAAAGAGTATTTCGCCGTGATAGTCACAGACAACAACGGAGCGTCCACAACCAAGATAGTTGAAATCACTATCAAAGGTACAAACGACAAACCCGTTATCTACACCAGCGATTCCGACACCACAGGCGAGGTAACAGAAGACCACGCTAACCAGAGCGGAAAAATAATCACCACAGGCAACCTGTACTTCGGTGATGTAGATGTTAACGATACTCATACAGCGTCTGTAACATCCGGCAACCAGAGCAGCGCTCACAACCTCGGATCACTTTCCGTAACAGTGAACAACACCTCTGACACCATCGCATGGAAATACACAGTTAACAACTCCGCCACACAGTATCTTGCTGAAGGCGAAGAAAAAACTGATACTTTCACCGTAAGGGTAAGCGATGGTAACGGCGGATACGCTTATGAAGAAGTAAAAGTAACTGTAGTCGGTACAAACGACTCACCCGATATCAAAGAATGCGGATCAGATTTTATCGGATATGTGAAAGAGGACGCTTCCGATCCTCTCAAAGATTCCGGTATGATCCTGTTCAGCGATGTGGATATAGCCGATTCTCACTCAGTGGATGTTACCGCTGTTAAAGACGGCAACGGAAATATCGTTAACCCCGCAGACTACAACGCGTTCATCAACGCTTTCAGCGCTTCTCTTGCCCACGATACAGGCAACAGCGGAAACGGCGGAAAAGTGTCATGGACATATAACCTCGACAACGATTCCGATGCTGTTCAGTCTCTTGCCAAAGGCGAGAAAGTCACTTACTCATTCCAGGTAGCCATCAGCGATGACAGCGGAGTGGCAGTGGCAGACAGCGACAGCGAAGCAAGCACAACATACAGATGGGTAACCATCACAATAGAAGGAACAAACGATGCTCCCGTAGCCAGAGCAGACTACAACTATGTATCTGAAGACGGCTATCAGGACGGCGTATATTCCGAAGGCGTACATCAGGTGGAAGGCAACGTTATCACAGGATATGATGACGGAGTATTCCAGTCAGGTTCACAGGATTCAGACGTTGACCACAACGCTGTTCTTTCAGTGAAAGACATAGCCGTGTCCGGTGACGACACAGTTGATCCCACACTGAACCCTGACGGCAGTATGACAATAGTAGGTCAGTACGGTACGCTGACAATCAAAGCTGACGGTTCCTACACATATGTTCTGGATGAGTCAAAAGCGGCTGGAATGCAGGACGGCGAATCCGCTGAAGACAAGTTCACATATACAGTATCCGATCAGTACAACGCCACAGACACAGCCGAGCTCATTATCAATGTAGCTGGCGCTAACGATGGTCCTACCATCGGTGTGGACAGCGGCGTGACAATCTACAACGAAAGACCTATCGAAGCCGGATATCACAACGCCATCGGCGCATACTACTGGGACGCAGAGAGCGAATCCTATGTGGTTAAAGTGATTATGGCCGATATGCAGGATACTGCTCATGATGTAAGACTGGCTGGTTTTGACAACATGGAGCTCGCTGATCTGAAATTCTTCATAATCTCAGATACATCAGCTAGTGTTGACTACACAGACCCCAGCTACAACTTTACAATCGGCGCAGACGGCAGACTGTACTCCAACGGTACTCTCTTCACTGCTGACGATGTTATGTATTCAGATGAATCACTGAACTCCGGCAGCTATGACTACTTCAAAAACATATCTATAGACGCTGACGGTACAGTTCATATCGGTGTGGAAGATATCCTTGGCGGCGGCGACCACGACTTCGATGACGTAAGAATGTACGCTGTAGAGGACATCCCCGTATACACAGAGAACGAAGCTCCCGTTAATGTCGCAAACAACGCCTCCATAGGCGATGTGGACAGCGACAACATGAGCGGAATGTCTGTGACTCTGACAAACCTGATGGACGGAGACTTCCTGACAATAGGCGGAATGACATCCGGCGTTCTGGGCTCAGGAATAGCTTTCGATATCAGCGGAGACACAGTGACATTCTCCGGTGACGCTTCTAAAGCCGACTATGAAGCCGCTCTTAAAGCTCTTCAGTTCGGCAGCACATCCGAAGATCCCGACACATCAGACAGAGTGTTCTCTGTCACTGTTACAGACGATACAGGTCTCACCAGCGCTCCTGATACTTTCATAGTAAAAGTAGTGGCTGTTAACGATGCACCCGTTATCGATCTGGACGGAGACGGCAAAGTGGAAACTCTGCTGCTTCAGGAACACTTCGACAACATCACCAACATAACAGGCGGTTTTACTGTTGTTGGTAAAGACGGTACTCTGACAGGCAGTGACGGAGTTGAATGGACTCTGACAAATGCCGGTGTGGAAATCCAGCCCGATGGTACAGTGACAGACAGCTCTGACGGCGATGGATACATGGCGGAGCTCGATCCCCATGGCAACGGCAATACTCAGATGACAACAACTGTTAATCTTGTTGACGGCGCTGATTCATATGAACTGGAATTCAGCTATAAACCCAGACAGAATAGCGAATCCAGCGATATGTCAGTGAAATTCGGCGATGTGGAAGTCACTCTGCACCACGATGGTTCATACACCGCTCCCGAAGGTCTGGAAGTCAGCATGGTAAAAGGCGCTGACGGCTGGTACACAGTATCAGTCAGCTATACAGGACTGACAGGAGCCACAGCCGACCTTACATTCGCCGGCGAAGGCGACTCCGATACCCTGGGCGCTCTGTTAGACGCCATTACACTGAAATCAGTGGAATCTGACGGTACCGGATTTGAAACAACATTCACAGAAGACGGACCGGCGGTTGCCATATCCGACATCGACACTATCATAACAGACGTGGACGACACAGATATGGAGAGCGCTACTCTGACAATGACAAAAATAGACTCAGAAGACAGTCTGTTTGTCGCTAACGAAGCTCAGCTGGAAAGCCAGTACGGCGTAACCATCGAAGTTACAGATGAGAACGGCGTTGTTACTGTAAGCATAGAAGGCACAGCTTCTAAAGCGGACTATCAGGAGATCATCGAATCTGTAAGATTTACAAACAGCTCAGATGACCCCAGCACAACAGACAGAACAGTCAACGTTGTGGTAAATGACGGCGAGGCGAACAGCAACACAGCGGTAGCCACAATCCACGTTGTACCCGTTAACGATGATCCTATCGCCGCTGACGACACATACACCATGAATGAAGACGGCACACTGACAATCACATCCGCTTATCTGCTCGGCAACGACACAGATGTAGACGGCGGACCTCTGTCAATCACAGGTGTGACAACACCTTCTTCAGGTACATTGGTTGATAACCACAACGGCACATGGACATTTACTCCCGCTGCTAATTTCAATGGAGAAGTGACATTCGACTACTCAGTATCCGATGGTAAAGGCGGCACAGATGATGCCACAGTAACCATCACAGTTAACCCTGTGAACGATCCCGCAACATTCGGCGGCGATGACACAGGCAGCGTGACTGAGGATACCGATGTTACACCCGGCGGATATATCACTACATCAGGCGACCTGACAGTCAGCGATATAGACAGCCCTGAAACATTCCAGAGCGGCAGCACAACAGGTTCATACGGCGGTACTCTGACAATAAACGAAAGCGGTCACTGGACATACTCCATTGACAACAGCAAAGCCGATGTTCAGAATCTGGACGATGGACAATCAATTCAGGAAACATTCACCGTTAAGTCAGAAGACGGCACTGCTCATACAGTGACAATCACAATTAACGGTCAGGATGAGGTATCCGTAGCCACCACAGCCGATGCGGCATCAGCCAGCGAAGGTTCTGTGAACATCGGCAGTGTTAACCTCATCTTTATGCTCGATCTCTCCGGCAGTATGGATTACAAAATCGACATGGACGGCGATGGATACACTTATGATGACAACACAACCCGTCTGATGCTGATGAAAGACGCTCTTTCCAAAATGCTGGGAACATACGGCGATTCAGTGCAGTACATCAACGTTGTTACCTTCGCCAGCGGAGCAACAATATCCGGCTGGCTGAGCGTTAATGATGCCAAAACACTGATAGGCAATCTTGAGGCTGACGGCAGCACAAACTATGAAGCCGCGGTTGAAAAACTTGTAAGTTCGCTTACACCGGCTCCCGAGCCTGCTGACAACACATATGTGTACTTCCTGTCTGACGGAGACCCCACAGCGGGTAACCTGTCAAAAGCTGACTACGGCACTTACGGTTCATGGTCAGGTTTCCTGACTGCTCAAGGCGTAGACGAAGTATACGCTGTGGCTGTTGGTTCAGGCATAGGCACAAGCGGTAAGCGTAACCTTGCGGCTCTGACATTTGACGCTGACGGTCCTACAGACGACAACCTGATAATCGTTACAAACGATTCAGATCTCACTATGCAGCTGAACAACACTGTTGAAACATTCAGCGCAGAAGGAAACGTTCTGGACAACGACACTCTGAACGGTGCGACTCTGCACGGAACAGACAGTCTGGATTCAGTGACATTCGGATCAACAACTTATGTGTTTGACGCAAGCCATACATCATATACCATTGATCTGGGTGAAAACGGTTCCGTAACTATATATGCCAACGGCGACTACAAATTCACCGCAGGCAGCGACACAGCCGATGACTTATCATCAGTGCTCACATACACATTCACTCACGATGGAGCAGCCTATTCAGATACGCTGACTCTGACAACAACAGATACCAGTGAAGTGTACGCATCTGACGATTATGCTCAGGCTCTGATAACAACAACACACTCTGACCGTACAGTTGAGACTAACCTGAACAATGTGAACCTCAACCCCGCTTACGATGGCGGAGCTAAAACATCAGAACAGACATTCACTGTTGCTGCCGGCGGAGTAGGCGAATATAAAGCGTATGTTGATCTTCAGAGCTATAGCAGCGGTGATGATGTGTTTAAATGGACTCTGCAGGTTAAGGTGAACGGACAGTGGGTAAATGTCAGCGTTGATAAAGAAATGACCGCAGACGGTTGGATTATTATCGATAGTCTGCAGCCCGGCGAGTACAAAATAACCTTCAGCGCAACAGACAACAGCTACTGGTACAACTATAAAGTCGCAATCAGCAACGTTAAGCTGACAACTGTGTATGAAGACTATTACTCAAATGTAGCAGCCGCTCTTGTAGCAGGCAACCTGCTGACCGACCTGAACGATTTCATCGGCACAGGCGATGTATACGGCACCGCAGACAATGCCGGATCAGAAGGCGCATCACTGTATGTGCTGAATGACAATGGCGACTATGTTCAGGTTACAGACGGTATGGTTCTCCACGGAACATACGGCGACCTGACACTGAACGCTGACGGAAGCTACTCATATCAGCCGGACGCTGACGCCGCTAACATCGGACAGCAGGAGGTATTCCAATACTCACTGCAGCAGCCGGATGGAGACTATGACACAGCAAGCCTTGTCATAGATATCAAAGGCAGTGCCTCAACCGTATCTCCCATTACTGATACCGATGGTGATCATATCATCACAGGTACAGCAGGCGATGACGTGATAATAGGCACAGAAGCCAGTGAAACAATCCACGCAGGCGCCGGTAACGACTACATCGATGGTCACGGCGGAAACGATACTATCTATGCCGGAGCCGGTAACGATACAATCGTTTACCACGCAGGAGACACTATCGATGGTGGAACAGGACACGACACACTGCTTGTTACAGACAGCATAGACTTCTCAAATGTCCACAGCGTGTCTAATATCGAGGCGATCGATATGACAGGCGGAGACAGCGGAGTCAGCAACGTTACTCTGGATGTTCAGTCAGTTCTGGATATGACAGACGGCAACGAAACAGGCACACTTGTTCTCAGCGGTGACAACGGCGACACAGTCACTCTCAGCGGCGAATGGACACAGGTTGGCTCAACCAACGTCTATCAGTCCAGCGAGGGAGCTACTGTGGAGTTCAGCGGACATGTGAACACTGTCGATACTGACGCAGGCAAAATCGTCACATTTGACGATCAAGGTAACCCTTTAGGTTAATTTTTTAACCTTACTACATAACAAATGAGAGAGACCGCCCCTTATGGGGCGGTTTTTCTTTGTATTGTTATGTAACTGAATCTGGAATCAAATTTATAATTATATGTGAGGATAAAAAAAGGCGGGGATTTTTTCCCCGCCTTTTTAATTTATGAAAGAATAAACTAAACTTTGAACTTGAGAGCCAGAGCCAGTCTGTCTCTTAACCCGGTCTTCATGAAGATGGACGAAAGATGCGCTTTCACTGTGCGCACCGTGATATCCAGAGCATCGGATATCTCCTGATTTGATCTTCCTTTAGCTATCAGCTCCGCAACCTCCGCCTCTCTCTCGCTTAGATTATACAGAGTGGCGTATGAGACGGACTGTCCGCCTTTTTCATCTTTCGCCTCCTCTTTCGGGAGAGCGTTTATCAGACGTGTGAGTATCTCCGGCGGCATCCATATCTGGTTCGCCATCACTGTGCTGACTACATGCTGAAGGTTAGACGGGTGCATCATCCTGTTGCCGTATCCCTTCGCACCCAGTCTGAGCATATGCACCGCCTCCTCAAACTTAGGAACGGAAGACAGAATAACTATAGGGCATGTTATCGCTTTGACATCTGTCGGCGGCAGATATTTAAGGTCAAGTATGACAACATCTTCCTGTGTAAGTGGTTTTCCCAGCTCGTCCAGCTTCCGCACCGACATGAATGACCCTTTGTCGAATGCCTCAGCGCACGAATTGCAGAAAAAGGTATCGCAACTGACTACAATAATCATTATCTCTCCCTCAGAGCGTTATATTTCGCCCTTAATATGGGTTTCAACAGATACTGCATTATAGTTTTCTTTCCGGTCACAATATCCGCCATGACGGTCATTCCCACCATGATATCTTTCTTGTTATCTTCGGTACCGATGTATGTTTTGTCTGTTTTTATGTGTACGAGGTAATAGCTCTCTTTCTTCTGTTCGTCCTCTATGGTGTCGGCGCTGATGTGGGTCACGACCCCTGTCACGCCTCCGTATATTGCAAAGTCATATGCTGTTACTTTAATTATAGCCTCCTGACCGGGATAAATGAACGCAATGTCAGAAGGTTTTATCTTTGCCTCGATCAGAAGCGTATCCTCTCCGGGAACTACTTCCATAATGTCCATACCGGGCTTAACAACACCGCCGATGGTGTTCACCATAAGCCTCTTCACTGTGCCGTCCACGGGGGATCGAACCTGTGTTCTGTTCACCCTGTCCTGAAGAGCTACCTGTGTGGCAGATGTTCTGTTGAACTCCGCCAGCGCCTGGCTGAGCTGGTCCTGCGCGTCACTGCGGAACTTTGTGGCGGACTCGTTCAGCATGTTTCTGGCTTCCACAATCTTAGACTGGGCTGAGTTCATCATGTTGATCGTTGATTCTATATCGTTCTGGTTGTCCAGCAGTTTCTGTTTGATCTGAAGATACTCCACCTCGGATACCAGCCCCTTTTCATACAGAGGTTTTGTGAGGTTCATCTCTCTCTGGATCAGTTCTTTGGCGCTTTTCAGGTTTTTTATCCTGTTCTGAGCATCGTTCAGCTCCACCTGCTTCTGTCTGAGCCTTTCACGGAGAACGTCCTGCTCGTTGGTTATCCTCAGCTTATTGATATTATAGAGGTTCATTTCTGAGCTTGTCAGGTTGGGAAAATCCTTCATCAGCTCTTCGTCCATGTGAATGGGCTGACCGGAGGCCTCCGCCTGAAGACGGGCTATGCGCACTTTCAGCTCATAATATTTCGAACGTCCTTCGTTAAAAGAACTGCCGAAACCAGTGTCGTCTATCTCCAGCAGAACCTGTCCTTTCTTCACCTTGTCGCCTTCCTTCACATGCAGCTTGTTGACTATACCGCCCTCAAGGTTCTGAATGATCTGTATCTGGCTGGATGGAATTACCTTTCCCTGTCCTCTGGTGAGTTCGTCCACATAGGTGAAGTTAGCCCAGATGAGGAACACGACTATCAGCGCCCCGATGATGTAAAGCAGCATGACTGTTTTCGCAGGGGATTTTTGCAGAATAGCCGCATTAAGGCTGTTCATGAACTCTATATCAGCATCGCTTATCTTGTTTTTTCTTTTTTCCATCATTTACGGCTGCCTCCTCCGAGCTTATTGAGGATCTCGTCTTTCGGACCGTCCATAACGACAGTTCCGTTGTCCATCACGATCAGTCTGTCCACTATGGACAGGATGGACGGTTTGTGGGTGATGACGATGGTGGTCTTTCCTTTGGTCGCCTCGTTGAGGTTGTTGATGACGGTGGTCTCTGTGGTGTGGTCCATGGAGTTGGTGGGCTCGTCCATCACTATGATGGGGCTGTCCATCAGCATGGCTCTGGAAACAGCGACAGACTGTCTCTGACCGCCGGAAAGGTTCGCTCCTTTTTCTCCCACGAAAAAGTCGAGACCGGCAGGGTGTTTGTCGGTGAAAGAGATAACATTGCCTATCTGCGCCGCGCGGATGATGGCTGCATCGTCACTGGCGGGCGATTTGAATATTATGTTGTCACGGACAGAACCGGAGAACAGTGTCACGTCCTGCGGAACATATCCGATGTTGTGGCGGAGATCCGCCGGGTCTATCTGTTTCACGGCTATGCCGTCTATGAATATGCTGCCCTCGTCAGCGTCATACAGTCCGAGGATCAGCTTGCTCAGCGTTGATTTACCCGAGCCAACCGCGCCGATGATTCCCACCCGCTCCTGCGGCTTTATCTTGAATGTGACATTATGCAGAGCGGTCTTGGGTTCGTCCGGATAGCTGAAGCTGACGTCTTTGAACTCGATAGCGCCCTGAAAAACAGGGCGGCGGAGAAAGCCTTTTTTCTCAGGTCTTTCGACATCTTTCGCCATGAGCCCGTTCAGCTCTGTGAGAGATGTTTTCATCTGCTCATAGTTAGAGAGCAGAGAAGCGACCTGTGTCATGGGCGATATGGTTCTGGAAGACAGAATTACGGAGGCGATCAGCGCACCCATAGTGATGTCTCCCGCCTTTATCAGGTAAACGCCGAAAACGACAATCGCCACGGTGGTTATCTGGGTCAGAAGCCCCGCAACGGATGTCAGCGAGCTGGAGAGCATTCTGGATTTTATGCTTTTGTTGGCTATGTCCCCTGTGCTCTCTTCCCAGTGCCACTGTATGTAGCTGTTGGCGTTGAAAGATTTTATGGTTTCAAGGTTAGACAGCGCCTCGATGAGGATACCGTTTCTCTTGGCGGATGACTGATATGTGCTTTCGATGCTCCTCTGGATCGGTTTTCTGACCACAAGGCTGTATCCGACTATCAGCATGATGGTGAAGAGGGGGATAACAACCAGCCATGTGCCGATGTATGCTATTACTACCAGAAAGATAACAACAAAAGGAAGCTCTATGAAAGCAGTGATGGCGCTGGAGGCGTAGAATGACCGGATGCTGTCGAAGTCTCTGATGTTGTTGGCGAACGAGCCGACAGATCTGGGTCTCTCTTTCATGCGTATGTTGAGCGCCTGCTCGAATATTTTGGATGAAAGGATGATATCGCTCTTCTTGGCGGCGATCTCCAGGAAATATGTTCGTATATATTTGATAATAATATCGAATATATACACGGTGCAGACACCGATAGCCAGAACCCACAGGGTGTCCACGGCGTTGTGGGGGATTACCCTGTCGTAAACGTTCATGGTGAAGAGGGGGCTGACGGTGACAAAAAGGTTGATGAGGAAAGAGGCGATAAAAACGTTGATATAGAGATCCTTGAACCTCCACAGAGTTCCGAAGAACCAGTGTGATTTATCCTCCTCCTCGCCTTCGTGGTCGGGGCTGTCCTGTTTATACAGGCGCTTCAGAAAGAAGCTGAAACCCAGATATTCTTCCTGAAGTTTATCAATAGCTATCTCCTGTGGCTCTTCGTCCACCCCGGGGATTACTATTTCCGCCACATTCTCTTTGACATCCATCTGGGTCAGAACGCACGCTCCGCCGTCCTTCAGCAGAAGGATGACCGGCAGAACCAGATTGGGAATATCTGTGAGCTCTCTTTTTACCAGACTGGAGTTGAAGCCGGCTCTGTTGGCGGCTCTGGAAAAGTTAGATTTCGCGCCGTCAATGGTGAAGAGGTGCTGTTCCCTCTTCTGCGGGTCCATAGGAAGACCGTATGCCAGAGCCTCGGCGCTGGCGGGCTTATTATTAAGTTTGGTCAGGATGACCAGACACTGCATTAATGGGTCGATGGAAATGGTTCTGTTCATAGTTATTTAACCAGCGGCGAGATATCTGCTATGCCGCGTCCCTGAAAGTATTTTATGTTTTGGCTTTCGAGAGCGTTTTTCAGCTCATCGTTTTCGACTTTCGTCGCAATCAGTTTGATTCCCAGACTTTCTGTGATAGTCATCAGAGAGTTGATGGCTGTGTGGGCGCTGTCGTCTGTGCCCATCAGATAGTCGTAGTCTATTTTAATGTAGTTGGGTTTCAGTTTTTGCAGATTTTCCAGCGATGTCTGGCTCATGGAGAACCTGTCCACACCGAAGGTGAATCCGAGACCTTTGATCAGACCGGAGAAGTCGAGACATATATCCAGATTGCTGTTGATAGCGTTGTCGGATATCTCGAAGGTCATGCGGTCTTTCAGATGTTTGGAGTTGAGCAGAAGCTGTCTGAACCATGTGAATGACATCCTGTCGTTCAGGAAGACATCGGTGATGTTGATAGCCAGCGTGCCTTCTTCGTGCTGTGTCAGATATTCTGTTGATTTCTCAAGCACATATTTGTCCAGACTGTTGGCAAGGTTGAGGTTCACCACCATGGGCATGAAATATCCGGCCCGCAGTATGTTTCCATCCTTATCCAGCATGTTGACGAATATCTCCTGATGGAGCTCTCCGGTGGAGGATTTGACCGACTGAGATGTCAGGACAAATCTGTCTGAGCTGAGCGCCTCTTCTATCATGGTTTTCCACTCCATCTTACCAAGAACCATCTGGCTGGCGTCATCATTGAAGTGGTTGTAATGCGATGTTTCGGAGCTTTTCGCCACAGACAGAGCATAGTCTGTTTTGGAAAGAACTCTCGCCATTGTTTCGTTGTAATGATATGTCGCCATACCCGCTTTGGTTGCTATAGGGAGCGCAGCGTTGACTTCTGACATGAGAGTATCCGCCGCCGCCATGAAGGCGCTGAGTGAGTTTTCCGCCTCTTCCTGTGTGACAGAGGGGAGTATCAGGGCGAATTCCTGTTTGTTGAAACATGCCGCTACCACACCCTGTTTTCCGAATTTTCCTGTGAAGAGTTCGGCTATTTTGTCATAGTAGGGTTTGATAGCCTGATGCCCTTTTTCTGTGAAGGCGGCGTCCAGCCCCTCGAAGGAGATGAAGACGATCTCGCCGTTAGAATATTGCGATTCTGATTCGATATATTCGGTTATCTTATTTACAAAGTATTTACGGTTGAACAGACCTGTGAGCTGATCTTTATAAAGCAGCTCCTGATAGTTTTTCAGTGTTTCTATCTCTCTGTTATATATAGTCTGAACTTTTCCGGTCATCTGGTTCATCGCCAGAACAACCTGACGGAGTTCCGGTGTTTTCGGTATTTTGTCGTTGATGATGAACTCGTTCTCGCCGATGGCTTCTGCCTGAAGACGTATCCTCTCCAGAGAGGACAGGAGAAATTTCAGGATGACATAGCTGAGCGCTATGCCTATGGCGCCTATCACCACGAAAGAGATGCACAGTGACTTAAAGCTGTCCCAGAGCTGGATGTAGGAGAGACCCGGGTGTCCCTTTACATTCAGACTGCCGAAGATAGTCCATCCGCTGGATATTTTCGCCTCGCCCACGGGGGTCTGGAGATTAACCAGCTTTATGAAAACTTCAGGAACGTCCTGAATTCTGGGTATCTGTTTCGCCTGATAGAGAATCTTGCCTTCGTTGTCCAGAAGGGTGATCTCCTCAAAATATCCGCCGTCATACATGGCGTTAATCATGGTGGTCATCATGCCCATGTCGTCCACAAAGGGGCTGAGCGACAGCGACATGGAGTTAGCCGTGTTTTTGGAATTTGTGTATAGCTGGTTTCTTATAAACTCTTTAGTGTTGTCAAAATTAATTTTGAGCACCGCTATCAGCATCACTATCAGTATAAAGGTGATAAGAAGCTGAATCTGTTTGAAGAGTGTCATATCTACCTCGCCATAATCTCAAGATTTATTGCATTCAGTTTATTCAGGTTTTTGGATTGAGACGGGTCAACCCTGGCACCTAAACCCTGCTGTCTCTGAACATACAGATCGTTCGCGTTAAAGCTGTAAACAGGCGCGAGATCTTTTCTGTTGGTCGCCAGCTGGATGGACTTGTCGTAGTTATCAAGAACATAAGGTATTGTATTAGGCTGCTTATAATAAGTTACTACAAGGTGCGATTCCTTTCCTCTCTTAACGTATGTCAAGAAGAGCTTTTCCTGAGGAACGCCTATCTGTATCAGGGTCAGAAACTTGGAAACGGCATAGTCTTCGCAGTCGCCCAGCCCCACACCCAGAAATTCCAGTCTGCTCGCCCAGTAGTCGGTTTTACCCCAGGTTTTGATGTCGGACTGGTATTGAACCTGATTAAAAAAACTATTTATTTCAATAACTTTCGTATCATCGGACGCATTTTCATCCACAAGTTTATTCATCTTGTCCAGAAGAGCGTTGAGACGCACTACAGCGTACTTCCCATACTTCTTCTCATATGCGGCAAACTCTGCATCAGGTACATAAAACCGCAGAGCAGCACCCACAATGTAGTTTGTGAGTGCTGCTGAAATAATCACTATAATTATCGCTGCGGTGAACTTATTAAAGTGCATAAATTACATGTTGTTCTTGATTAACTTGAACTCAATTCTCCTGTTCAGTTTTCTGCCTTCTGCTGTGTTGTTGGGAGCGATAGGCATTGATTCGCCTTTTCCATAGCCATGCATAATGTCTTTGGAAACGCCTTTGTCAGCAAGCCTGCTGTAAACAGTGTTTACACGCTGTTTTGAGAGTTTGCTGTTGTAAGCGGCGGAACCCACACTGTCGGTGTGACCGTATATATTCAGCTGATATCCTTCCAGCTTTCCAACTTCAGCGGCTACTTCATCGATGAGCTTTTCGCCATCAGGAGTAAGTATATATGAGTTGAAAGCAAAAATCACGTTACTGAATGTAAAAGTCTGCTCTTTTTTCTCAGGATCGATGACCATAGCCGCGGCTTCTGCCGGTTTGGCTTCTTCCGTGGCGGGCGCTGTCATCACTTCCTCTGCTTTGGGAGCGGGTTCTGCTGTGAGTCCTTCGGCAGTGTTAGGTTTGAAATAGGGATCGAGTTTTTCAGGAACCTTATAGCCTATCTGAAGACCATCGTCTCCGATACATCCGTAGGGAGCTGTTTCAGACTGGATAGACTGCTGGCACTGGTCTTTTTTATCCTGCACCTGGTCTTTGTCTCTGTTGTACTCCAGAGGATAGTAGTCTTCGATAGTGTCTACAGGTTTTTTCTCGGGGAGTCCCACTTTCTCTGCCAGTTCTGCGTCATATTCCTGAAGCAGCAGACCGGAAGCCTGAAGCAGTCTGAAATATGCTGTTTTGGCGGAGTATTTTGTTGTTACGAGTGTTTGTCTGGATGACTGATATTCGTTTTCCATATCGAGAACTTCGATCAGGGTTCTTCTGCCCAGTCCGTTCTCCTCAACGAAATAGTCTCTGGTTTGTTTGGTGAGGTCAACATACTCTTCCAGATAGGGGAGTTTGTTTTCTTCGGCCTCTTTGATGTTCCATGCCAGGTGAACGGCCTCGATCAGGTTACGGCGCTCGATATAGCTTCTTTCGAGCTCTTTCAGGATATCAGAGCTGTCTTTCTTTTTCTGGGCTGATCTGACGCCGCCGTCATAGAGATTCCAGTTCAGTGAGAGCATGGCTGACATTATGTCGTTTGTGCCTTCGTCACCGCCTGTGTTGTTGGTTCTCTGTGCTTTCAGCTCGGCATCGATAGTGGGCCAGTAGAGCGCTTCAGCGCGTTTTCTGGTATATTTTTTTGTTACAACGTTATAGTCGGCTACTGCGATGGCAGGATAAACCTTGATAGACTGTTCGATAACGCCCTCAACTGTGACGGGCATTGTCTTTGAGTTTTCAGGAATCACAAAGTCCTCAGCCTTGACGAAACGTCCGAGCTGTCTGTGGAATCTTGCCAGAGCCTGTTTAACGTTCTGCTGCTGTGAGAGATAGTTTGCTCTGGAAAGAGCAAGTCTCGCCTGGGCACTGGTGAGGTCAGACGCTCTGCCGAATCCTGAGTTGGTCTTTTCTTCGATCTGTTTCAGGATCTGAGCCTGTGTCTGAACATTGTCGGAAGCGATCTGGAGAAGCTCCCTTTCCTGAAGAACAGAGAGGTAAGCCTCAGATGTGGCAAGGAATACGGTGTTGGCTGTGTTCATTACATCGAACGCCGCCGCTACCATTCTTGCTTTGGTTTCGTTTACATAGTTTGTTGTTCCAAATCCGTTGAAGAGATTGATTCTGGCTGCCAGAGTGGCTGTGCTTGCGGTGAGTGATACTTTTTCATCGTTGGTATCGATGCCCTGTGTCACTTCACGCCCGCCGGACAGGCTGGCGCTCAATGTGGGGTTATACCCCGCCTGAGCCAGTTTCAGTTCATCTTTCACTGATTCATACACTTTTACTGACTCAAGGATCTCAGGATTGGTCCTGGAGATTTCCTTGGTCGCGTCTTGCAGAGTGAAAGGCTCTGCGAAGGCAGTCGCAGAAAAAGCGACGACAGCTGTCGCCACCATCCCGACTTTGAATAGTTTTCTTATCATCTTAATCCCCTTACATAACGAATGATTATAGTAAATGAAATCACGGAAGCCCTTTACTGTCAAGGCGACTATCGATAGTTAAATATTAAACCAATCAAAATTTATTACGGTGTTTTGTCACATATAACGACATGAAATATCCATAATTTTGTAAAGGTTAGATAATGTGGAATTTATTTTATCGATTAAAAAAAGCGTAGTTAAAAATTCACCTATTTACAACTACTAGAGTTAGTAGTGAAAAAAAATGTGAATTTTACTTGAAGATTTAAAAAAATTTAAACCCCTGTTTGTATATGTGTGGATATATATTTAGATGACAGCTATTTCTATGCAGTAAATTTAGTTGTATTAAGTATGCAAATATTTAACTGTTATTTTAGTCCACGGTATTTTTTGATACAGCTGGCGAATCTGTCAAAGCTCCTCTGAACGGCGCTGGTATCTGACCACAGGTAGGGGACATGTCCGTATATCGCTCTGAATCCTGCTTTTTTAGCGTCTTCAGGCGCATAGTTCTTTGCTCCGTAAAGATATATGGCGGAGGCGAGTCCGGCTCTGTCCGAGCCGCCTTTGCAGTGAACCAGAACTGGCTTTTCGGCTGTTTTCATCAGCCAGAGGAAGTGATCCATATTCTCCAGAGGTGAAGCCACGGTGGGAGAGAACGGCACGTCATAGTGCATTATGCCCAGTCTGGTGGATGTTTTGATCTCATCCTGATACCATTTTTTATAAATGCTGGGACCACGCAGGTTTATGATGGTTTTGATCCCGTATTTTTTGTGATATGCCTCGATGCGCTCAGGTGTCGGCTGTCCGCTCCGGTAGAGCTCGCCTTCCACCACGGCGTGGAGGTTTCCGCCCAGACGGATATAAGCTGTGGCGGCTAAAACAAGTACGAAGACCAGTATAAGAATCGCGGCTGATAGTTTCAGAATGAATTTCATAATCCCTGCCGTTTTTGTTTTGAAATATATCATTCACCCATAAACTGCGCAAGGTAATAAAAAAGGCGGAAGATAACTTCCGCCTTATGTCTATTTCATCTTGGAGAAATAGTCTTTCGTTTCAGCGAAGACCACAGACGACAGACCCAGAAGTCCCACAAGGTTGGGGAACGCCATCAGTCCGTTGAATATGTCAGACAGCGTCCATACCACGTCCAGCTTGGCCATGGCGCCGACGCCGATGAACAGGATGAAGACATATCTGTAGGGTTTCACGGATTTTATACCGAAGAGATATTCCATGGATTTTTCACCGTAGTAACACCAGCCGAGTATGGTGGAATAGGCGAACAGAGCCAGACTCACCGCCACCATTACTGCTCCGCCGTTGAACCCGAGGGAGAAAGCGTATGATGTCAGTTCCGCTCCGTTTTTGCCTGTGTCCCACGCTCCTGTGCATATCAGAACCAGACCTGTCATGGTGCACACCACCAGTGTGTCTATGAAAGTCTGGGTCATGGAGACCAGAGCCTGTGAGACAGGGTGTTTTGTCTGTGCCGCCGCTGCCGCTATGGGAGCGCTGCCCAGACCGGATTCGTTGGAGAAAACGCCTCTCGCCACACCCATGCGCACAGCGAGCATAACAGACGCTCCGGCGAAACCGCCTCCGGCAGCCGCCGGTGTGAAAGCCTTTTCAAAGATAAGGGCTAAGGCATGAGGTATGCTGGAAGCGTACATAACAAGAATAGCCAGAGAACCGATAACATAAAAAACTATCATAAAAGGAACAAGAACGCTGGTAACTCTGCCTATCGCCTTGATCCCGCCCAGAACAACCAGAGCGGTAGCCACCATCAGAACAAGTCCTGTGGCATATGTCGGCACGTTGAATGTGGAGTGCAGAGCGTCCGCCACTGAGTTGGACTGAACCATGTTGCCTATGCCGAAAGAGGCGAAAACGGCAAACACGGCAAAGAGCGCTCCCAGCTTTTTCCAGCCGAGACCGTTAGAAATATAATACATGGGACCGCCGTTCATGCTGCCCGCCTCGTCAGTGACACGGTATTTCACAGCCAGCACGGCTTCGGAATATTTGGTCGCCATGCCCACCAGTCCGGTAACCCACATCCAGAACATCGCCCCGGGACCGCCTATGGCTATCGCTGTGGCGACTCCCGCTATGTTCCCTGTTCCCACTGTGGCGGACATGGCGGTCATCAGCGCCTGAAAGTGCGTGATGTCGCCCGGCTCGTCATCGCTCTCTTTTCTTTTTACAAGAGCCAGCCACAGAGCATGAAAGAGTTTTGTGAACTGAAGAAACCTGAGGTTAATGGTAAGCCAGAGACCTGTGCCCACCAGAAGGATGAGAAGCGGAAGACCCCACACATAACCGCCTATCAGATTAAGAATTGCTTCGAATTTTTCCAAAATAAATGATCCTCCATCTATGATTTGCGTTAAAAGTATATCGGATTTGATATGGATATGTAAAGTCCGCATACATTATTTCGCTAAATGTGCTAATATTCTTCATACAAGAGGTGCGTATGAAAAGACTGCTTTTTATTCTGATATCTTTAGTGTCATTCGTGTGTTATGCCGCTGGCGGGAGCTATAATACCGTTGTGGTGATCTCCGTGGACGCTCTGCATCCGGACGCTGTAGGCATAGAAACCTGTCCGAATATATTTCGTCTGGCTGAGAACGGGTTAATCAGCAGAAACGCCCTGAGCACCGACCCGCCGAAAACTCTGATAGCCCACACCGCTATGCTGACCGGCATGCCGCCTGAAAAAAACGGAAAGAAGGACAACGATTGGAAGCCGGGTGACGGAAAGGTTACGCAGGACACTCTGTTGTCATACGCTAAGTCAAAAGGATACGCCACCGCCCTGATCTACAGCAAGAAGAAGCTGGGATATCTGGGCAGGGACGCAGACAGAGAGATTTTCTCCGCCGAAGATGCTGTGGACGCCGCTTCATCTCTGCTGGATACATCAAAAAAACAGTTCATTTTTCTGCACATCAGCGGGCTGGACACGGAAGGTCCGGTCTCCGGCTGGATGTCGGCGGAATATATGGACGAGTTTAATTTTATAGACGAACAGCTCGGCTCTCTTTTTGAAAAGATAAAAAAGAGTCCCTCGTCTCTGATAGTAGTGACATCCGATCACGCCGGGCATGAGAAGATCCACGGGTCTGACCATCCGGAGGACTATAAAAGACCGCTGATAATATTCAGCTCAAAAGAGAGGATAAAAGACGTGCCTGAGAGCGCTCTTAAGATAGACGGGCTGAAAGGATATCTGGAGACTCTATTTTAGACCGTATATGCCTGTGAATATTCCGGCTGTTTTGTTGATGATCTCTTTCTGTTTCTCCGGTGACGGCATGGGGATGATTCCCAGAAGAACAGGCCAGAAGAGAGCCTCCTTCACCATGCCCAGAAAATACTGAGATGCCAGAAAGGTATCGTCTATTCCGCCTTTTCCGGCGTCTTTCAGATAGTCAGAGAGGGTTAAGAGGAGCGAGCGGATACCTTTTTCGGAATATATTTCAGTGAGGATGGGGAATCTGCCCGATTCTCCCATTATCAGCCTTATGAGTCTGTTGAATTTGTCGCTGTAGAGCAGATCCATGGACTTTTCGGCAAAATCTATCAGATCCTGCCTTATGTCGGCGCCTTCATGATATTTCAGCTCCGGCACTTTGTGTTCTGTCCAGATGTATGTGACAATTTCCGAGAACAGATCTTCTTTAGAGCTGAAATGGTTATAGACGGTTCTTTTGGACACTTTGGCGTGGGCGGCTATCCCGTCCATGCTCACACTGCCGTATCCTTTATCCAGAAAAAGCTCCGAAGCGGACTCAACAATGGCTTTGCGTTTTTTGTCTGTCAGTCTGGTTTCCACATTCACCTCACAGAAATGGATTATAGATAACAGGTGATATAATTACAATAAATTGTATTGACTTTTTCCGCAAGAGAACTAAACTACACCGTATAGTTTACTTTTATTGAGGTGAGTTATGGAAACAAGAAAATTAGGCGGACAGGGGCTGACAGTCAGCGCCATCGGGCTGGGATGCATGGGCATGAGCGAGTTCTATGGAGAAACAGACGAGGCGGAATCCGTTAAGGTCATCCACGCCGCTCTGGACAACGGAGTCACCCTGCTGGATACGGCGGACATGTACGGCGCCGGACATAATGAGCGTCTGGTGGGAAAAGCCGTGAAAGACCGCCGTGAAGGCGTGATTGTAGCCACCAAATTCGGCATAGTCAGGGAAGCAGGCTCTATGGGATTCAGCGTGTGCGGAACACCGGAATATGTGAAGCAGGCATGCGAAAAGAGTCTGAAAAACCTCGGGATAGAGGCCATCGATCTCTATTATCAGCACAGGGTAGACCCGAATGTGCCTATAGAGGACACTGTCGGGGCTATGGCGGAACTGGTGAAAGAGGGCAAGGTCAGATATCTGGGAATGTCAGAAGCCGGAGCAGAGACCATCAGACGGGCGCACAAGGTTCACCCCATATCTGCTCTTCAGACGGAATATTCTCTGTGGAGCAGAGATATAGAGGCGGAGATTCTTCCGGCTGTAAGAGAGCTGGGGATATCTCTGGTGGCGTACAGCCCCCTGAGCAGAGGTTTTCTGTCTGCGGATGTGAAAAAAGAATCGTTTGAGGGCGATTTTCGTTCTCATCTCCCCAGATTCAGCGGGGACAACTTCGACAGCAACAAAAAGCTGGTGGATGAGATGACAAAAATAGCGCAGTCACTGGGATGCACCACCGCCCAGCTCGCCATAGCCTGGGTCATGGCTAAGGGAGACGATATAGTTCCCATCCCCGGCACCAAGAAGATGAAATATCTGATGGACAATATAAACAGCGTGAACGTGAAGCTGAATCCGGACACAGTGGCACTGCTGGAGAGCATAATCTCCCCGGACAGGGTAAAGGGCATGCGCTATCCCGAAGAGAGGATGAGGGCGCTGGAAAAGTAAATTTGTAGGGCGGGGTTTTTTAGCTAGCTTGGAACAGAAACACCCGCCGACAGTAGGGCGGGGTTTTATAGCTAGCTTGGAGCAGAAACACCCGCCGCTAGTAGGGCGGGGTTTTATAGCTAGCTTGGAGCAGAAACACCCGCCGCTAGTAGGGCGGGGTTTTATACCCCGCCGCAAAATATACGGCGGCATGTAAAATGCCGCCCTACTATACGCTCTTACAACGTGATAATTACCTTTCATTATTGCCCAAAGGTGATATCATCGGCAAAACATACAGGAGTATGATATGAAAAAACTGGTGATAACCGCTGTTATAGCTGTTTTCGCTTTTGGGCTCATAGGCTGCGCTGAGCACGCCGGAGGCAAGGCGACAGCGCCCGGACAGGTAAAAAAGGCGACAGGCGTTCATCCTGTCACAGGAAAAACAAAATAAAAAAGCCCGCTTAAAAGCGGGCTTTTTTTATGATTATCATGGCGCTTATTAAAGCCCCATAAGATCTTTGGCTACTTTTCCTGATTTTTCAGCGATCTCTTTGTGCAGTGATCCGCCGTGGCTGTCCATAGTGACAACACAGGGGAAATCTTCAACCTCGCAAACCCAGAAGGCTTCGGGTGTGCCGAATTCTTCAAGTTTGAAAACAGTTTTGACTTTCTTAACTCTTTTAGCGATCAGAGAGCCAGCTCCGCCCACAGCGTGGAGATAAACAGCGCCGAC
Source organism: Deferribacterales bacterium (assembly GCA_050251875.1). GTDB lineage: Bacteria > Chrysiogenota > Deferribacteres > Deferribacterales > Geovibrionaceae > Seleniivibrio. Next base: position 419,287 of record JBFWMA010000001.1, read on the forward strand.
TTTCTTGAGTCCTTCCATTGTCAGGGGACCCATTCCGCCTTTTCCTATTACTGCTCTGACGGAGTATTCCTCGCAGACAGCCGCCTGATAGGGCTCTTCACGGGTGGAAGTAGTGGGACCGGCGGCTACGAAGCTGTATGAACCGTCTTCGTGTTTTTTCACAACGGGTCCGCAGTGATAGATAGCGCCGTTTTTCATGTATTCTCTGGGGAAATCGGGTTTTTCTTCGATCATAAGTTTATGAGCGGCATCTCTGGCTGTAACGATAATGCCTGAAAGAAGAACCTCATCGCCCACTTTCAGCGATCTGGCTGTTTCTTCTGAAATGGGTGTAGTGAGCTTAATCATAGGTCACCTCGCTTCCTTTGATTATCATTTGTTTTCTTCTGTATGCCCAGCAGGTGTAGGATATCGCTACATAGAATGTGGCGGGGTGTCTGTGCTGTGCGCCTATGTTGACGCCGAGGCAGGTTGTTTTTCCGCCGAATCCCATGGGACCGATGCCGAGTTTGTTCAGGTCTTCATACAGTTCTTTTTCCAGAGCCGCCAGATCAGGGTTGCTGCTGGGTTCGCCCAGTTTGCGGAAGAACTGCTCTTTGGAAAGGGCATATGATGTCACTCTGTCGCCGCCGATGCCCACGCCGATGGTTCCGGGAGCGCATCCCTGACCCTGAGCCTTGACAACTGCGTCTATAACAACTTTTTTAACGCCTTTCAGGTCACGTCCCGCATGCAGGGGAGTGTCGGGAAGTTTGTACTGAGCGCCCACGTTTTCAGAACCGCCGCCTTTCAGCATCAGACGGACTCTGACTTCGTCCTTTTCCCACTGGTGAAAGTGGATGTAGGGAGCGTTTACGCCCACGTTGTTGCCGGAGTTTTTACCTGTGATAGGATCAACGGCGTTGGGACGCAGATACTGAAGTTTTGTAGCTTCCATAGCTGCGGCTTCTGCCGCTTCTTTATAAGGTTTTTCTGCAGCGCCGACCGGAAGGTCGATGTACATAATAACTGAGCCAGTGTCCTGACAGATGGGTGTGGACGCTTCACGGGCCAGACCGATGTTTTCGATGATAGTGCCGAAAACGTTCTTAGCCGCTGTGCCTTCGTCCTCTCTGTCGTATGCTTGTTTGATAGCCGCTTCCACATCGGGAGAAAGGTCAGTGGATGCTCTGCGGATAAGCTCAAGCATTGCGTTTTTGAGTTCCATAGCCACCTCGCAAAAATTTATTGGATACGATCTTATTTTTATAAAACCGCTACATTATTACTCAAAAAGGATGTAAAATACAAGGGTATAATTGAACATAGTTTTAAAATAAGATGTGATTGTATTTCACTGGCATTTAAGGACATAAAGGGTATAATTATAGCTATAAACACACACACGAGGGAGAAGGAAATGGACTACAGAATAGAAAAAGACACGATGGGAGAGATAAAGGTATCTAACGATGTCTACTGGGGAGCGCAGACCCAGAGAAGTCTGGAGAATTTTAAAATAGGCTGGGAGAAAATGCCCGTGAACCTTATCAAGGCGTTCGCCGTGCTGAAGCGTTCTCTGGCGGTGGTGAACAACCGTCTGGGCAAAATGGACGAACAGAAGGCGGAAGCCATCATCAAGGCATGTGACGAGATCATAGACGGGAAAATGTCCGATCAGTTTCCCCTTGCCGTGTGGCAGACAGGAAGCGGAACCCAGAGCAACATGAACATGAACGAGGTGATAGCCTCCCGTGCCACAGAGATTCTGGGCGGCAATTTCAGAGAAGAGAGACTCATTCACCCCAACGACCATGTGAACATGTCCCAGAGCTCTAACGACACCTTTCCCACCGCCATGCACATAGCGGCGGTGACAGTGGTTGAAGACGATCTTCTGCCCGCCATATCAGTTCTGCACGACACACTCATGAGCAAATCCGATGAGTTTTCAAATATTGTAAAAATAGGGCGTACGCACCTTCAGGACGCCACACCGCTGACGCTGGGTCAGGAATTCTCCGGATATGTCGCCATGCTGGAGACCAACACCAGACAGATTACCGAGGCTCTGGATCATGTCAGAGAGCTCGCCATCGGCGGAACAGCCGTGGGAACAGGGCTGAACGCCCACCCGAAACTGTCTCCTATGGCGGCTGAGGAGATATCTAAATTTACAGGAAAAAAATTCAAATCAGCCAATAATAAATTTCAGGCGCTGACATCTCATGACGCTCTGGTGGGCGTCAGCGGAGCTGTGAAGGCTCTGGCTGCGAACCTGATGAAGATTGCAAACGATATCCGCTGGCTGGCTTCCGGTCCCAGATGCGGTATAGGTGAGCTGGAGATTCCGGAGAATGAGCCGGGCAGTTCCATCATGCCGGGCAAGGTGAACCCCACCCAGTCAGAAGCCGTTACTATGGTGGCGTGTCAGGTTTTCGGCAATGACGCAGCGATAGGCTTTGCCGCCAGTCAGGGTAATTTTGAGCTGAATGTGTTCAAGCCTGTGATAATATATAATTTTCTTCAGTCCGTACAGCTTCTGTCAGACGCCATGCTGTCATTCAACGAGCATTGCGCCGTAGGCATCAAAGCCAACAGAGACAAAATAGAGCACAACCTGAAAAACTCTCTGATGCTGGTGACAGCGCTTAACCCGCATATAGGATATGACAAAGCGGCAAAAATAGCCAAAACAGCCCACGCAGATAAGTCCACTCTGAAAGAGGCGGCGCTGAAGCTGGGGTATCTGACAGAGGAACAGTTTGACGAGTATGTTATCCCCGAAAACATGACAGGACCCAAATAAATAATCAAAAAATCACGTCCGTGTAATTTTTTGATAAGACTTGTCCGGAGTAATCCGGACAAGGTCTCACGCAAGCGAACCCCCATTCATGGGGGTTTTCCGTGGAAGCCTTCGTCTTTCTGCGTTAGCTTGTAAAAAATCTTTATCATGTACGATTTCAGTACACTCAAAAGATTTTTTACACTCCGCCTGGAACTGCTCGTTTCTGAACAGGATTCGAATATTCCTTTCTCTACGTCATTCTAGCTAGCTTGGAGCAGAAACGCCCGCCGATAGTAGGGCGGGGTTTTATATGCCGCCTTTTTATTATCATGTAATTTTTACCAATGTAAAAAACACTGTTCTCAGCAAATTTGTGTTTTTTGTGTGTATAATATGATTGCCGTGCAAACGGCAATTATTTACACCGAGGTGTGCAATGTTTAAAAAAACGTTCCTGATAATGTGTCTGTTGCTGGTATCAATGGTCTCTTTCGCCTTTGAAGAGTACCCGCTGTTTAATACGCTGGAAAACTACAGCCTTAATGAAAAACTCAGCAAATCTTTTGATTATGGTGATAACGCGTTTGTAGTCGGCAAGTCTAAGAAACAGACTGTCGAAGGCAGATATTACAAAATGGTTTATTCCTTAGACAAACAGGCTACCCCGATGGGCAAACTGTATATCATCAGAAACTATACTAACGCTATCCAGAACGCCGGAGGAACAATAGTTTATGTTCCTTCCTCAAATGAACTGGTTACCGGTAAAATACTGAAAAACGGTAAAGAAATATGGGTGGGCGTACATTCAAGTAATGTAAAAGGAACTCAGTACTCTGTTACTATTGTTGAAAAAGCCGGAATGAACCAGGAGATAGAGGCCAACGGTCTGCTTGATTCCATCAACAAAACAGGCAGAGTTACACTTTATCTCAATTTCGAGACAGGCAGTTTCTTCATTCAGCAGGATTCTTATCAGACTCTGTATGATATAGCTGAAATGATGAGACAGAGCCCCGGTCTGAGAGTGGCTATAGAAGGTCACACAGACAACACAGGTTCTCCTGACGGCAACCAGAGGCTGTCTGAGGTGAGGGCTAAGATGATAAAATATTCTCTGGAGATAATGGGCATCGACCCCTCCAGAATGAAATCCGCCGGATACGGCAGAACAAGACCCGTGGCTGACAACGGCACAGAAGAGGGCAGAGCGAAGAACAGGCGTGTGGAGCTTGTTAAGATAAACTGATAAAATGGCGGGGTTTACCCCGCCTTTTTTATTGACTTAATCTTGCTGTCGGCATAAATAAATTTTATGAAAATCATAGACTTAACACACACCATAGAAGAGGGTATGCCCGTTTATCCGGGTACAGAGCCGCCCCTGCTCAAACAGGCAAACACCATAAAAGAGCACGGCTTCGCCGAAAAGCTCATCACAATGTTTTCCCACACGGGAACGCACATGGACGCTCCCTGTCATATTCTGGAAGGCAGAAAGAGTCTTTCGGACATAGACGTGAACGATCTGTACGGAAAGGCTTGCCTGATAGATGTTTCCGGGGTGACAGGCAAAATAACCGCCGACCTGCTGAAAGGATATTCGGAAAAGCTGAAAAACTCAGAAATAGCGGTTTTCTACAGCGGCTGGGACAGATACTGGGGAGAGGACAGATACTATAATGACTTTCCCGTGATGGATATTCCGGCGGCTGAATATCTGGTGAGCACCGGGATAAAGGGGCTGGCTGTGGATGTGATATCCGTGGACAGCGTGGACTGCGTGAATCTGGATGTGCACAGAGTTCTCTTTAAATCAGAAATATTTGTAGCTGAAAACCTGAAAGGTCTGGAAAGGCTTCTGGGGCTGGATTTTTATCTGGGTGTTTTTCCGCTGAATATACCTAAAGGGGACGGGTCTCCTGTCCGGGCTCTGGCTTTTCTTCCTGAACGTGGATGACCGGGAGCGTGATTATAAATCTCGCCCCTCCGTTGACGTTCTCCGCTTTTATTGTTCCCATCATTTTGTCTATTATAGACTTAGCCAGATAGAGTCCCATTCCTGTTCCGTCATCTTTTCCGGATACATACGGCTCAAAAATCTTCGGCAGGAGTTTTTCGTCTATTCCTCCTGCGTTGTCGGCTATTGATATCACAAAGAGCCCGTCAGCGCTGGACATATTGATGTATATGTTTTTTGATTCAGAATCTTTGTGTGTCAGCGCCTCTTTGGCGTTCTGAAGAATGTTCAGCACAGCGTGTTTGAACTCGTTCGGGATACCGTTTATCAGGTTTTTGCAGGGCGGGTTTCCGGGATCGAAATTATTCACGCATGAGAATGACCGCATGGCGCAGGTACACTCCAGATTATATGTGATTTTGTGGGCTTTCAGCTGAGGAGTTATCATCCGCAGGATGTGAAGCACTGTTCTGGGAGCGTCAAAGGACTCTGTTTTCTTGTTGGTTTTAAAGAAATCTCTGAAATCCTCAATAGTGCCGGACATATGTTCCACCAGCTCCATCGAGTCTTTTATATATTTTCTGATGGCTTCTTTTTCGGGCGGGTCGGTGTCGCAGGAATCCTCCATAAGCTGAAGGCATAGATAGAGCGTGTTCAGTGGCTGGCGCCACTGGTGGGATATGGAGCCTACCATTTCGCCCAGAGCGGCGAATCTGGACTGCTGGGATGTGATCTGCTGCTGCATGGATTTTTCGTTTTCAGCCGTCACCACGGATGTTATGTCGCTGATGAACCCTGTGTAGAACAACAGCTTTCCTGATTCGTCATAATATGGATAGTATTGGCTGAGAACCCAGCGGGTTTCGCCTGTTTCAGCGTTTATCACTCTGTGCTTGATGTTGTTTTTCGGCTCTACCTGTCCGCCTTTGCTCAGAACCAGACCGGCTTTGTCCTCCTCAGGTATGCACTCCATGTAAGATCTCGGGTCTCTGTAGAGCGACTCGACAGATTTTCCGTATATCTTCTCATATGCGCTGTTCACATAGAGAAGTTTTGTCAGCTCCGGATTGGTGAACCATATTATATCGTTGATAGTGTCCGCCATAGCGGTGAATTTGATCTCTGCCTCGTTCAGAGCGGAGCGGGTGCTTTCCAGCTTGTCGTTGGTTATCTGGAGAAGGTTGTTCGCCTGCTTCAGAGAAAAATATCTCCACACAGCCAGAGCCGCCGCCACAGCAACGGCTATCCCGAGCAGAATCTTAAACAGAGAATCGGATGTGTGTCCGTTTCTCATCGTCAGGTGCCACCTGTCGTATATTTTCTGATATTCGTCAGTCCCCACAAAATCGCTTAGGGCATTGTTCAGCTTTTCATACAGAGCCGGATTGTTCACGCTGACGGCGACTGATCTTTTTATATCCGCCAGGGGGGGCTCGATTACCTTGATGTCTTTGTCCATCTTCATGGTTTTCATCATGCTTCTCAGCACATCATAGGAGAAGAGAACGGCATCGCACTGTCCGGACATTAACATATAGAGGAGCCCGGCAGGGTCGTCAGATGTGATTATAGTCATGTCTTTGCGGTCTTTTACTAATGACATGCCCACGCTGTAGGGGGTTGTCGCCAGAACCTCGCCTTTCAGATCGTCCAGATTTCTGACTCTGGAAGATTTGCGGACGAAGAGCGACAGGGTGGATGTGTCTATAGGCACGGTATATTTTACGAATCCCAGTCTGTCATCAGATATTCCAATGTTGGGGATTAAGTCGGCGTCTCCGGTTTTTACCATCCTTATGGCGGTTGTCCAGTCCGGAACAGGTTTGAATGTTATTCTGATATCAGTATTTTCCGTGGCTTTTTTCAGAACGTCAATCCCCAGTCCGGCTGTTTCGCCGTTGCCTGTTTTAAAGAAATAAGGGGGAAAGTGTTCGGGATAAACAGCCAGCGCGTCCATTCCGAAGGATGAAAGAGGGATTCCGAGCAGTAGTATAATTATAAATAAGTATCTATTTGACATTGTCTTACCTTATATTGAATTATCACACACGAATATCAGTTTGTGAAGTCAATCTGCCGGTTTTTTAATAATTATGTGATAATTATATTTCAATTTTTAATCTTAAGAATCCTTAGAAAAATGTTCTAAAATATTTTGACAAACCATAGCGCAATATTGTATACAGAATACAATCTGGAAAAATCAAAAAGGTCGTATTGCGTCCTTTTATTACAGGAGTAGATTGATATGATGCAGGATTACCTGAAACAAGTTGAAGACAGGGCGAAGATGGGCATCCCCGCTCTCCCTCTCACAGCAGAATTTACTGCTGAAGTTTGCGCGCTTCTTGAGAAGTCAGCCACAAAAGAGCTGGTTGACCTTATCGAAAACAGAGTGGCTCCCGGTGTTGACCCCGCTTCCGAGGTTAAGGCAGCATGGCTTGCCAAAGTAGCGAAAGGCGAGACAAAATGCTCACTCATAGACAAAAAGAGAGCTGTATTCCTTCTGGGAACGATGCTTGGCGGATACAACGTTAAGCCTCTGGTTGACCTGCTCGCTGACAAAGAGCTGGGCAAAGACGCCGCTGACGCTCTGAAAAAGACTATCCTCGTATACGGCGCTTTTGACGAGATCGTTGCTCTGTCCAAATCAAACGAGAACGCTATGGCTGTTCTTAAATCATGGGCGGATGCTGAGTGGTTCACCAGCAAACCCGAACTGAGAAAAGAGTACAAAGTTAAAATATACAAAGTCGCCGGCGAAACAAACACTGACGACTTCTCTCCCGCTAAACACGCATGGAGCCGTCCTGATATCCCCCTTCACGCTCTGGCTATGGGCGAGACAGGTTTCCCTGACGGAAACGAGGTTATGGAAAAATTCAAAGCTGAAGGCTTTGAAGTCGCTTTCGTGGGTGACGTTGTCGGTACAGGTTCATCACGTAAATCTGCCTGCAACTCCGTAATGTGGAGAATCGGTTCAGAGATTCCCTTCGTTCCCAACAAGAAAAACGGCGGTACCATCATCGGTAACGTTATCGCTCCTATCTTCTTCAACACAACACAGGACTCCGGCGGTCTGCCCATCATGTGTAACGTTGACGCCCTTAACACAGGCGATGTTGTTGTTATCAACACAGAAAAAGGCGAAATCAAAGATGAGTCCGGAAAAGTTCTTTCTACATTCGAACTGAAACCCGGCACTATAAAAGATGAATACAGAGCAGGCGGACGTCTGAACCTGATCATCGGACGCACACTGACAAACAACGCCAGAAAAGCTATGGGACTCGGTGAATCAGAAGTATTCACAAAAGCTGACAACCCCGTTGCTAAACCCGGTCAGGGATACACTCTGGCTCAGAAAATCATCGGTAAAGCATGCGGCGTAGCCGGCGTTCTTCCCGGAACAGCCTGTGAGCCCAAAATGACAACAGTAGGTTCACAGGATACAACAGGACCCATGACAAGAGACGAGATCAAAGAACTCGCCTGTCTTGAGTTCCTTTCACCTATGTTCATGCAGTCATTCTGCCACACAGCCGCTTATCCTAAAAAAGCTGACGTGGATATGCACAAATCACTGCCCGCTTTCGTATCAGCCAGAAAAGGCGTTGCCCTTCGCCCCGGCGATGGTGTTATCCACTCATGGCTGAACAGACTGCTTCTTCCCGACACACTGGGAACAGGCGGCGACTCACACACACGTTTCCCCATGGGACTTTCACTTCCCGCCGGTTCCGGTCTGGTTGCTTTCGCCGGAGCTCTGGGATTCATGCCTCTGGACGTTCCCGAGTCTGTTCTTGTTAAATTCAAAGGCAAGTTCAACCCCGGAATCACTCTGAGAGACGCTGTGAACGCTATCCCCTACTGGGCGATCAAACAAGGACTTCTTACTGTTCCTAAAAAGAACAAAGTAAACGTATTCAACGGACGCATACTCGAGATGGAAGGTCTTCCCGATCTGACAGTTGAGCAGGCTTTCGAACTTACAGATGCTACTGCTGAGCGTTCTGCTGCCGGCGGTACTATCAAACTTTCTGAAGAAGCTGTAGCTAACTACCTTAAATCAAACATTGCTCTTATGGAGAAAATGATTGCCGCAGGTTATCAGGATGCCAACACTCTGAAGAAACGTATCGAAGACGCCAAAGCATGGCTGGCTAAACCCGTTCTTCTGGAAAGAGACGCTAACGCCGAGTACGCCGCTGTTATCGAGATCGATCTTGCCGATATCAAAGAGCCCATCCTCGCATGCCCCAACGACCCTGATGATGTCAAACTTCTTTCAGACGTTGCCGGAACAAAAGTGGATGAGACTTTCATCGGTTCCTGTATGACAAACATTGGTCACTTCAGAGCGGCCGGTAAAATATGGGAAGGCGCTCCCTATCCCAAAACACGCATGTGGCTGACACCCCCCACTCGTATGGACGAGATGCAGCTGATGGAAGAAGGATACTACAGCATCTATTCCGCTGTAGGCGCCAGAACAGAAGTTCCCGGATGCTCACTCTGCATGGGTAACCAGGGACGTGTTGCTCCCGGAGCGACAGTTCTGTCTACATCCACAAGAAACTTCCCCAACAGAATCGGCGATAACTCTAACGTTTTCCTCGGTTCAGCTGAGCTGACAGCTATCACCGCTATACTTGGCGAACTGCCCACAAAAGAGCAGTACTTCGAGTATATGACTACAAAAGTTGCTCCTAAAGCGGCTGAGATATACAAATATCTTGAGTTCGATAAAATGGGCGACTTCGAGCTGTCATACATCGAAACAGTAGCATTCTAAGGTTCTTTCGACCTTGAATATAAAAGCCCGCTTAAAAAAGCGGGCTTTTTTTATGTCCATGAAGTCAGTTTGCGTCATTACGAGCTTTCGTAAGAAAGCGTAGTAATCCCGGCGGGGTATAAAACCCCGCCCTACTATCGGCGGGTGTTTCTGTTCCCAGCTTGCTGGCAAAACCCCGCCCTACATTTGGCGGGCGTTTCTGTATCAAGCCAGTTTGTGATTGTAGAAAAATTTACGCTATCTTATTAAGGTTGTCGATGTACTTGTAGACGTCTTTGGGGACGGTGACGTTTTCGGGGTTGATGAGACCGATGATCTTCTGGCGGTCGATGGCGCTCTTGGAGAGATCCACCACTTTCAGAGGAGTTCTCTCGCCGTTTTTGTTCATGAAAACTATCACGATGGGGTCGGTGGGTTTGTTATTGTTTGTTTTGCCGACTATGGCAAATTCCTGCGTGCTCATCATCACGAGCGAGCCAACGGGGTAAATGCCCACGTTCTTTATGAAAAATTCAAAAACACTCTTGTTTATGTGCGAGTCTGTCCAGCTGAACATCAGCTTGAGGGCGGATGTAGCCGCCATGCCTTTGTTATATACTCTGTCGCTGGTGATGGCGTCATAAATATCCACAACTGCGCCTATCTTTCCGTCTATGCTGATTTGTTCGTCTGAGAGCCCGTTGGGATATCCGGAACCGTCATGTCTTTCGTGGTGTTCCAGCACCAGTTTCAGCATATCGGGCTGCATCCCCTGTTTCAGCAGATAGTCATATCCTCTCTGAACGTGCTGTTTCATTATGATGAACTCGCTGTCTGTCAGCTTGCCGGGTTTATTCAGAATCTCCTGCGGTATAAGCATTTTTCCGATGTCGTGCACAAGTCCTGCGTTCGCCACACGTTCTATCTCGTTCTCTTTCATGCCCAGGTGCGCTGCCAGACTGGCGGCAAATACGCTGACATTCATAGAGTGGTGAAATGTATAGTCATCATGTTTCTGGAGCTTTGTAACGCTCGCCAGAACGCCTCTGTTTCTTACGGTTACTTTGGCTATGCTGTCGGATATGCTTCTGATGGCGGAGCTGTTGAATGATCTTCCGGAGCGGATGTCTGACAGAACACTGCCAACCATAGTTACCGATTCGGTGTATACGTCTGTGGCGTGGTTGAATTCTTTCAGGTTCAGCTGGTGCTTCGGCGCTTCCTGCGCCAGCACGTTGATTAGCTCGTCCGATCTGCCTTCATATAGATCGGTTATCTTCTTCTCTTCCTCACGTCTGGGTTCTATAAATACGAATTCTATTCCGTTGGCGGCGAGCCGGTCTATGGTTGCCTGATCTTTGATGACAAATCTATGCGACAGGAAATCGGTGCCGAGCCAGCTTCGGTCGAACTTCAGAACATGATCGCCTATCCTTAGGCCGGAAACGGGAACCTTATCCATTTCTTCATCCTGTGTATAATCTATTTATATATAGGAGCATAAAACCCCGCCTGGCGAGCAAAAAGAAATAAGATCAGGAAAATTTGAATTATATTAAATAGTAAAAGGCATTGTGATGCATGTCAATATTTTATTACACGAACCGGGCTCGAATATAATTTTTAATTAACATCCGGTCAGTACGGCTGTCTGTTATTGGTCGTCTGAATCCTATATAGAATTTTGTGAATATTTCGTAATGGAAACACTGTTTAAAATCTGAACCATCACACGGCAAAACTGTCAAATCCTGTGCGGAGGCTGATTTTGTGAAACCATATCTCATAGTTGTATTGAAATATTCAATAAATACTATAGTTCTTTCTGAGCAAGGATTTCAGGAGCTTTTGAGGGTGAATTACGCCTCGGTAAGTTTGTCAGAACGCAAGGGATTGAAAAGGCAGGAAAAATAAAATTTAAATAATGTTTTAACATAGACAAGGGCAATAATGCTTGACAAAAACTTAGTAAAATATATAACAGTATACTGTATACAAAATAAAAAACGAAATGGCATTATACCGTGAAGCATGAGGACAAAGCATAACTATAGAGTAACGACATTAATCAATTGTATAAGGAGAAATCATGTCTAAGCAACTTATCATCTGGACTGAAATTGACGAAGCACCCGCTTTGGCAACCTATTCACTGCTCCCTATCGTTCAGGCTTTCCTGAAAGGTACAGGAGTTTCCGTTGAGACTAGAGACATCTCTCTGTCAGGAAGAATCCTTGCCAACTTCCCCGAAAAACTTAAAGACGCTCAAAAAGTAGAAGACTATCTGACACAGCTCGGCGAGCTTTCACTTAAACCCGAAGCGAACATTATAAAACTTCCTAACATATCCGCTTCTATCCCCCAGCTGAAAGAAGCTATCGCTGAACTTCAGGCTAAAGGATACGATGTTCCCAACTATCCCGAAGATCCTCAGAACGATGCTGAAAAAGCAATAAAAGACAGATACGCTAAAGTTCTCGGCTCTGCCGTTAACCCCGTTCTGCGTGAAGGTAACTCTGACAGAAGAGCTGCCGCTTCCGTAAAAAAATTCGGACAGAAAAAACCCCACAGAATGATGAAACCCTATCCCTCTGACTCAAAATCATATGTAGCTCACATGGACGCTAACGACTTCTACGCTAACGAAACAGCCGCTACTATGGACAAAGCCACTAACGTTAAGTTTGAGTTCAAAGGGACTGACGGTTCCGTTAAAGTTCTGAAAGAAAAACTCGCTCTTCAGGCTGGCGAAGTTATCGACTGCACACACATGGATGTAGCCGCTCTGCGTGCTTTCTATGCTAAAACAATCGAAACAGCTAAAAAAGAAGGCGTACTTCTTTCACTTCACCTTAAAGCAACAATGATGAAAATATCCGACCCGGTTATGTTCGGTCATTGCGTTGAGGTTTACTACAAAGCGGTATTCGATAAATACGCTAAAGAATTCAAAGAAATCGGCGTAAACACAAGCAACGGTCTCGGCGATGTTTATGCTAAACTGTCAAAACTTCCCGCTGACAAAAAAGCTGAAATCGAAGCGGCTATCATGGCTGTTTACGAAACACAGCCCGAGCTTGCTATGGTTGACTCCGCTAAAGGAATCACCAACCTGCACGTTCCCAACGACATCATCATCGACGCCTCTATGCCCGTTGTTGTTCGCGACGGCGGTAAAATGTGGGGACGCGACGATCAGCTTCACGATGTAATCTGTATGATCCCTGACAGATGCTATGCAACTATCTATCAGCAAATCATGATGGACTGCAAAAAGAACGGCGCTTTCGATCCCTCTACTATGGGTTCAGTTTCCAACGTCGGTCTGATGGCTCAGAAAGCAGAAGAGTACGGCTCACACGACAAAACATTCTTCGCTCCCGCTGACGGTACTATCAGCATAATCGACGAATCAGGCAAAACAATCCTGTCTCAGACAGTTAAAACCGGCGATATCTTCAGAGCTTGCCAGGCTAAAGATGCTCCTATTAAAGACTGGGTTAAACTTGCAGTTACAAGAGCAAAAGCATCAGGTTCTCCCGCTATCTTCTGGCTGGATGAAAACAGAGCTCACGATGCCGAGCTTATCAAAAAAGTAAACGCTTACCTTAAAGAATTCGATACAACAGGTCTTGATATCTCCATCAAGAAACCCGTTGACGCTATGCAGACATCTTGCGACAGAGCAAGAAAAGGTCTCGACACTATATCTGTAACAGGTAACGCTCTGAGAGACTACCTCACAGACCTGTTCCCCATCCTTGAGCTTGGAACATCAGCTAAAATGCTGTCAATCGTTCCCCTGCTTAACGGCGGCGGTCTGTTCGAAACAGGTGCGGGCGGTTCTGCTCCCAAGCACGTTTCTCAGTTCCTTAAAGAAGGTCACCTGCGTTGGGACTCACTCGGCGAGTTCTGCGCCCTTGTTCCTTCTCTGGAGCAGGTAGCAGCCGTTTATAAAAACGACACTGCCAAACTTTTCGCTGACGCTCTTGACGAGGCAGTGGGCAAACACCTTGAAAACGGTAAAGCTCCTTCCCGAAAAGCAGGCGAAATCGACAACAGAGGAAGCCACTTCTATCTGGCTCTTTACTGGGCACAGGCTCTTGCCGCTCAGACAAAAGACAAAGCAGTTGCCGACAAATTTGCTCCCATCGCTAAAGCTATGGCTGACAGCGAAGAGAAAATCATGGCTGAAATAGCCGCTGCCGAAGGCAAACCTACAGACGTAGGCGGCTACTACAAACCCGTATTCGAGATGGCAGCAAAAGCTATGCGCCCCAGCGCGACTCTGAACGCCATCATCGACAAAATGTAATCAAAAGTTCCGAAATAAAATGACAGGCGCCCGCAGAGCCGGGCGCCAAATAAAATAGGGGGCTATAATGTCTAACTTCAAAAGACCTAAAATCGCACTTGTGGGCGGCGGACAAATCGGTGGAGTACTTGCTCAGCTTTCAGCACTTAAAGAACTCGGCGATGTTGTAATGTTTGATATCGTACCTGATTTTCCTCAGGGTAAAACACTTGATATAGCTGAAGCTTCAAGAGTTGACGGCTTCGATGTAGCTCTTTCAGGTTCTAACGACTACTCATGTCTTCAGGATGCTGACATGGTTATCGTTACAGCCGGTCTTCCCAGAAAACCCGGTATGAGCAGAGACGACCTGCTTACAACTAACGCCGGAATCATCAAAGCTGTTGCTGAAGGCGTTAAACAGTACTGCCCCGGCGCTACTGTAATCGTTATCTCTAACCCTCTTGACGCTATGGTTACTCTTCTTCAGGAAGTTTCCGGACTCCCCGCCAGCAGAGTATTCGGTCAGGCCGGTGTTCTTGACTCATCCAGATTCGCATCTTTCATCGCCTGGGAACTCGGCGTGTCTGTAAAAGACGTTAACGCTATGGTTCTTGGCGGTCACGGCGATACAATGGTTCCCCTGGTTCGCTATGCTAACGTAAACGGCGTACCGGTTATGGAACAGCTGATCAAAAAATACGGCAGCGAAGCTAAAGCTAACGAAGTTATGAAAGCTATGGTTGAGCGTACAAAAGCAGCCGGCGGCGAAGTTGTTGCTCTGCTTAAAAACGGTTCTGCTTTCTACTCACCCGCTTCTTCAGCTATCCAGATGGCAGAAGCTGTTATGCGCGACCAGAAAAGAGTACTCGCAGTTTGCGCTCAGCTTAACGGCGAATACGGCGTAAAAGGCTACTATGTTGGCGTTCCTTGTGTTCTTGGTAAAGACGGCGTAGAGAAAATCATCTCTGTTGACCTGAACGCTGAAGAGCAAGGCATGTTCGATGTATCAGTTAACGCTGTTAAAGGTCTTGTAGAAGACCTTAAAAGACTTGGCTTCCTGAAAGCATAAGTTAACTTAGGTTATCAACGGTTAAATGAATAAATCATGGCTCATTCTTCAGAAAAAAAGACTTGCAAAAACGGTTTTATGAACGTAAAAACGGTAATTGCAGTCCGAAATAAAAGGAGGATGAGCCATGTATTTGCATGAGTTTCAGGCGAAGGGTCTGTTAAGATCATACGGTGTCCCGGTTCCGGACGGCGGTGTCGCTTCTACCGCAAGTGACGCGCTGAGAGTGGCAAAATCGCTGAAAGGCGAGAAGTGGGTTATAAAAGCCCAGGTGCACGCAGGCGGAAGAGGCAAGGCGGGCGGTGTGAAGGTCGTAAGCGCTTTCAGCGAGGTTTACGATGTAGCCACACAGATGCTCGGTATGAAGATTGTTACAAAACAGACCGGAGACGAAGGCAAGATTGTCCGCAGGATACTGGTAGAGAAAGCGACAGATATCAAAAAAGAGATATACCTCAGCTTTCTTGTGGACAGAGACTCAGAACAGCATATGATAATCGCCAGTTCTGAGGGCGGCGTGGAGATCGAGGAAGTTGCCAAGAACAACCCCACCGCTATTGTAAAAGAGCACATCAGCCCCGTTTTAGGACTCGGTCTTTTTATGGGACGCAAAATAGCTAAGAAGATGGGTCTCGACTCATCACAGCTTAACAAATTTGCGGATGTCGCATCAAGACTCTATCAGTGTTTTGTAGATCACGATGCCATGATGCTGGAGATCAATCCTCTGGTAGTCACTGGCGATAACGATATAGTCTGTCTGGACGCTAAAATGACAGTGGACGAAAACGCACTGTTCAGGCATCCGAAGATAGAAGAGATGAAAGACTACGGCGAGCTCGAGCCTCAGGAGGTCAGAGCGTCTATATTTGATTTGTCGTATGTCAGCATGGAAGGCAACATTGGCTGTATGGTCAACGGTGCCGGACTTGCCATGGCTACAATGGATATTATAAAGTCTTTCGGCGGACAGCCCGCGAACTTTCTCGATGTGGGCGGCGGAGCCGATGTCAACAAGGTTAGAGAAGCATTTAAGATCATCCTCACAGACCCTAAGGTGAAGGTGATCTTCGTTAATATATTCGGCGGAATTGTCCGCTGTGACCTCATAGCGCAGGGTGTTCTGAAGGCGGCGGAAGAGGTGCCCGGAGACAGGCACATAGTCGTCAGGCTGGACGGAACACATGTGAAAGAGGGCAGACAGATTCTGGACGAGGGCGCTCATAAGAACGGACTCAGTATCGTAACAGGCGATACTATGGCAGACGCGGCAGAAAAGGCGGTTCAGCTGGCAAACGACAGCAAACCCGCTAAAAAGACCAAAGCGAGCTAGGAGGACGACATGAGCATACTTGTAAACAACAGAACAAAAGTGGTGGTTCAGGGTCTCTCCGGTTCACAGGGCAGATTCCACGCCGCCAGAATGAAAGAATACGGTACCAATATTGTGGCTGGGGTTGTTCCAGGCAAAGGCGGTACAGAGATAGACGGCACTCCGGTGTTTGACACTATGATGGAGGCGGTTCGCAAAACAGGCGCAAACGCATCCATAGTATATGTCCCGCCGGCATTCGCCGCAGACGCCGTGATGGAAGCTGTGGACGCCAACCTAGACCTTTGCGTGTGCATCACAGAGGGTATCCCCGTGAAAGACATGCTGAAAGTCAAGAGAATGATGAAAACAGGAACATCACGCACAATGCTCATCGGTCCCAACTGCCCGGGAGTAATAACCCCCGGCGAGTGCAAGATGGGTATTATGCCGGGCGAGATACACACACCAGGCACAGTAGGTATCATTTCCAAATCAGGAACTCTTACCTATGAAGCTGTTAAGCAGGTGAGCTCTTACGGATTCGGTCAGTCGACCTGTATAGGCATCGGCGGCGACCCGATCATCGGGCTGAAATACATCGACCTGCTGGAGATGTTTGAATATGACGCCCAGACAGAAGCTGTGGTGCTGATCGGTGAGATCGGCGGACAGGCGGAAGTGAAGGCTGGAGAATGGATTAAGCAGAATTTTTCCAAACCCGTAGTCAGCTTTATCGCCGGACAGACAGCTCCTAAGGGTAAGAGAATGGGACACGCAGGCGCTATCATATCAGGCGGGGACGACACAGCCCTTGCCAAGATGGAAGCTCTGACAAAATGCGGTGTCCATGTGGTTCACTCTCCCGCTGACATAGGCAAAAAAGTTGCCGAGGTACTCGGCAGATAACCGTTTAGGCGGTTAATGTGCTTTTGAGATTGCCGCGCCGATTACATCGGCTCGCAATGACATCGACTGGCGTCATTGCGAGGAGCACAGTGACGAAGCAATCTCACCGGACAGGTATAATGCTGTCCTGTATATAGTTCCGGGAATAAAAGTCGCTGTTTTTCAGCGGCTTAACTATAGAACGAAAATTCTATAAGGAGAGGTAAATGGCTAAGGCAGAAAAAATCGAAATTTATGCAAACCTCTGCAAAGGATGCGAGATTTGTGTAGAACTTTGCCCTGTTGACGCTCTTGAAATGAAAGATTTCAAGGCTGCTGTGAAAGATCTCGACAAATGTATCGCCTGCATGCAGTGCGAGCTGAGATGTCCTGATTTCGCTATTGAAGTTTATAAGAAATAATATTAGGAGGAATTTTGTGGCTAAACAAGTAAAGTTCCTTTCTGGGAACGAAGCAGTATGTGAGGGTGCTCTTTACGCCGGTTGCAGATTTTACGCCGGCTACCCCATCACTCCTTCCACAGAAGTCGCAGAAGTGCTTGCGGCTAAACTGCCTAAATTAGGCGGACGTTTCATCCAGATGGAAGACGAGCTGTCAGCTATGGCTGCTACACTCGGTGGTTCTATCGCTGGAAAAAAATCTCTTACAGCAACATCCGGTCCCGGTATGTCTCTTAAAATGGAGAACCTCGGTTACGGTTACCTTACAGAGATCCCTTGCGTTATCGTTAACGTAATGAGAGGCGGTCCCTCTACAGGTCTTCCCACAGGTCCCGGACAGTCTGACGTTATGCAGGCTCGTTGGGGAACTCACGGGGATCACCCCTGTATAGCTCTGACACCTTCAACTGTTCAAGAACAGCTCGAAGAAACAGTAAGAGCTTTCAACCTTGCTGAAAAATATCGCATGCCCGTTATTCTTCTTACAGATGAAATCATCGGTCACATGAGAGAGGCTGTTAATATGCCCGAAGCCGGAGATCTGCCCGTAGTTGACCGTAAACGTCCTACATGCGATCCCAAAGATTACCTGCCTTACAAACCTGACGCTGACGGCGTGCCTCCCATGGCTGACTTCGGTTCAGGTTACAGATATCACATCACAGGTCTTAACCACCTTGCTGACGGTTTCCCCTCAAACGACGGTAAACTTGCTCAGGCTGACGAAATCCGCCAGCAGAAAAAAGTTGATGATAACTATGATGAAATCGTTAAAGTTGAAGAAATCAACTGTGATGACGCTGAAATCCTTATCTTCGCATTCGGATCTACAGCTCGTTCAGCTAAAGAAGCTGTTCAGATGGCTAGAAAAGAAGGCATCAAAGTCGGACTTTTCAGACCTCTGACAATCTGGCCCTTCCCCGACAAACACCTGAAAAAATACGCAGGTAAAGTAAAAAGAGTTATCGTTCCCGAGATGAACCTCGGACAAACAGCTCTTGAAGTTGAGAGAGTGCTTAAAGGACAGCCCGAAGTTGAAGGTATCTTCCAGATCGACTCCGAGCCGATTAACCCTATTACAATCCTCAACAAAATTAAGGGGGGCAAATAATGGCTTACGATTACAGTAAATTCCTCAGAGCAGGAAAAATTCCTCACATTTGGTGCCCCGGCTGCGGTTATGGTATCATTATGAAATCTATGATCCGCGCCATTGATGCACTCGGCTGGGAAAAAGACGACATAGCTATTTCTTCCGGTATCGGTTGCGCTTCTCGTCTTCCCGGTTATGTTGACTTCAACACACTTCACACCACACACGGACGTTCACTTGCGTTCGCTACAGGTGTTAAAGTTGCTAACCCTAAACTGAAAGTTATCGCTATGGGCGGTGACGGTGACATGACAGCTATCGGTGGTAACCACTTCATCCACGCCTGCCGTCGTAACATCGACATCACATGCTTCGTATTCAATAACTACATCTATGGTATGACAGGCGGTCAGTACTCACCTACTACACCTAAAGGCGCTCGTGCAACAACAGCTCCCTATGGTAACGCAGACAACCAGTTCGACATCGCTCAGCTGGCTATCGGCGCAGGTGCTACTTTCGTTGCCCGTACAACAACATACCACGCTGTACCTATGGAAAAACTTATGAAACAGGCTTTCGAGCACAAAGGATTCTCAGTTGTTGAGATCATCGCCGGATGCCCCACAGGTTACGGACGTAAAAACAAACTCGCAAGCCCCGCAGGCATGATCGAGTGGCAAAAAGATCATTCAGTTGCTATCGCTCAGTGGGAAAAAATGACTGCTGAAGAGAAAGCTGATAAATTCCCCATTGGTGTTCTTCACGAAACATCAAGACCCGAATACGTAGAAGCATACGACGCTAACGTCGGGCTTAGCTAAGAGGTGATATAATGGCTAGACATCTGATCAGACTTAGCGGTTCCGGCGGACAGGGTATGATTACTGCTGGTATCATCCTTGCAGCCGGTGCATCCGTTATTGAAGGAAAAAAAGCTATCCAGTCTCAGTCCTACGGACCCGAGGCCAGAGGTGGCGCTTCTAAAGCTGAAGTTATTATCAGCGACGAAGAGATCTACTACCCTAAAGTAATGGCTCCCGAGATTCTCGTTGCCCTTACACAGGAAGCAGCTGATAAATATTCCAAAGACCTTGTAAAAGGCGGAATCCTTATCCTTGATGACCTCATGGTTAAGACTCCCCCCAAAGGCGACTGGAAAATCTACAGCATGCCTATCATCAGAACTGCCGCTGAAAAAGTTGGTAAGGCTATGGTTGCTAACGTGGTTACGCTTGGCGCCCTTAACGAGATCTGTGGTCTTGTTAAACCTGAAACACTTGAAGCTGCTGTTCTTTCAAGAGTTCCCAAAGGTACTGAAGAACTCAACAAGAACGCTATCGCTGCCGGTGTTGAACTGGCTAAAGCAGTGAAATAACTGACCTTTTAACCTAAAAAGGTTGTAAAGCCCCGCCCACAAAGCGGGGCTTTTTTTGTTAAAACTTAAAGGATTGTTACAATTTTTTAATACTTTGATGTAATAAAAAATACAGTAATCGACATTGAAAATAGTAATATGTATGTAATAATTTAGAATAAATACAATGAACGTATATCTGGTTTAGTGTACTTGGAGGGCTGTATGAAATTGTCTTTTAAAACCAGGCTTCTTATCCCCGTTATTATAGCCATAGTCGTGGCATTCATCTTCGCCGATATACTGATATATGCCAGTATGAAAGGCGATATCAAACAGGTTGCTGTAGATAACGCGGGCAACCTTTCATACAGATACGGAAACGAACTCAAGGCGGAGATGGATTCCGCCATGTCGATAGCGGAGACCATATCCCGTTCCGCTGCTGTTTTAACCAAGCACAGCTCTGAGGTCCCCAGAAAAGATGTTATGGATATGCTTCAGAACATTCTGGAACTCAATCCGGAACTCTTTGACGTATGGATAGTCTGGGAACCGAATATGTATGACGGAAAAGATTCCGAGCTGGCTGATTCCGGAGCGGACGGAACCAACGAACAGGGGCAGTTCTGCCCTATGCCTTACCGTGACAAGGGCGGAATAGCAAGATCATTCACCACAGGGATGAATGACGGCGGGGACGGGAGCGCATGGTATCAGACTCCTCTGAGAGACGGAAAACCATACATAGCTGAGCCTGCCACATATTCATTCGACGGCAAAGATATAGTGACTGTTACCGTGTCTTATCCTTTCACTGTTGACGGAAAGATTGTCGGGGTTGCCGGTGTTGACGTGCTTCTGGACGACATAAAGACGATGATATCTGACATCACCCTTTATGAGACAGGTTTCGCCTTTCTTCTTTCCGGTCGCGGAAGCTATATCACTCATAAAGACGCTGAGCTGAACGGCAAAAAGACTGAAGACGAAAAGGTTACGAAGGTTATAGAAGACAACAAAACAGATGTTGTTATGGATTCCGGCAGCATCACCATATACACCCCCTTAAAGATCAGCAAAACTGACTATACATATGTGTTCGGCGTGAAAGTTCCGCAGAGCGAGGTATTCAGTGTTCTTCAGAGTCTGAAATACACCGTGCTCGTGATAGCCGTTGCGGCGACAGCGGTGGTAATAGTTATCCTGCTGATAGTTGTAAACCAGCTCATAAGAAAGCTGGGCGGAGAGCCGGATGAAGTAATAAGCGTGATGCAGAAGGTTGCGGCGGGGGATTTCACCGCTGAGCTCCGTCTGAAAAACAACGATAATTTCAGCATGGTTTACTCCATAAAAAGCATGATAAATAACCTGAGCAACATGATAAAAGAGCTGAGATCCACAGCCGACAGGCTTAGAGACGCCAGCAGTGATCTTTCATCCGGAGCCATAGAGCTTTCAGAGAGCATGAGCAGTCAGTCGGAGAGCACAGGCATCATAGCCACAGCCGCCACGGAGATGACACGCACAACATCAGACATCGCCGAAAACCTGACAGAGATATCCGGCTTTGCCCAGATGACATGGGAAAAGGTAAACACAGGCAAGAAAGCGGTGGAGGATTCGCTGGACGGAGTTGTGCGCATCAAAACAACAGTGGACGGCTCCGCTGAGCTGGTGAACGGGCTTGGCGAGAAGTCGGATGAGATACATAACATAGTAAACGTAATCAGCGATATCGCTGACCAGACCAACCTGCTGGCGCTGAATGCCGCTATAGAAGCGGCGAGAGCCGGAGAGCACGGGCGAGGATTCGCCGTGGTCGCAGACGAGGTGCGTAAACTGGCGGAGAGAACACAGTCCGCCACCACAGAAATTTCGTCTCTGGTGTCCGGCACCAGAACAGAAGTGCAGAAAGTGACGCAATCCATGAGCGGGGTGACACAGCAGGTGCATGACGGCGTGGAATCATCGAAACAGATATCAAAAATACTGGAAGAACTGGAGAGCGAGGTCTCTAAACTTCAGGAGATGGTGCACAGCATATCTTCCGCCACACAGGAGATGGCTTCCACCAGCAACCAGATTTTTGAGGATATAAAGAATGTCGCTATCATTTCATCTGAAGTTAAAAAAACATCAGACAGCATAGCGGAGAACTCTTCCGGGCTGGCGGGAATATCCGACACGCTGAAGAGCGATATGCAGAAATTCAAAGTATAAGGTATTCTCACATTTAAATGACATGGATTAGTATTAGCTATTGACTTCTGAGCATATGCTTAATATATTCATGTTTATGTGAGGTGAATCATGAAGATTTGTTTTCCAGTAGAGATCAATAACGGTCTCAATAGCGAAATATACGGTCATTTCGGCTCTGCTCCCGGATTTGTCACATATGACACAGAGACAAAAGAGAGCGGATACATCGACAACAAGAACGCTGTGCACGAACACGGCGCATGCAACCCCGCCGCCGCTCTGGCAGGATCGGGTGTTAACGCTGTTGTGGTCGGCGGAATAGGTCAGGGCGCTATGATGCGTCTGATGTCCGAAGGCGTGGCGGTGTATCAGGCGAAATCAGGCAGAGTAAAAGAAGACATAGACGGTTTTTCCGGTCTTATTAAGCTCAGCCGTGATATGCAGACATGCGGCGGCGGCGCCCACGTTTGCGGCGGTCATTAATATACTTGTCCGCTGTTCCCTGTTAAGGGGGACGGCTTTTGCTACTTGCGACAACATTTTAATTATCCGGCGTCCGCCGTTTTCACTCCTTAGAACGGCGGATAACGCTTTATATCATTGACAAATTACCTCCCCTGTATGATTTTATCAGCAGGGGAGGATTCTTATGAAACTATGCTTTCCTGTGGAAAACTTTCAGGGTCTGAACAGCAAAATCAGCGAACATTTCGGTTCCGCTCCTTTTTTCATAACTTTTGACACCGATTCCAAAGAGGCTGGGCTGCTCTATGCGCAGGATCTGGCAGGGGACGACTCGTGCAATCCGGCGGCGGAGCTGGCAAAGCTGGGGATAGATATCGTCATCACATCAGGCATAGGTCCAGGCGCTCTTAACAGGCTTCTGGATGCCGGGCTTTATGTTTTCCAGGCGCTCTCCGGAGTGGTTTCGGAAGATCTGGAGCGCTACCAGAACAACGCTCTGCCCGCTCTGGGATACGGCTCCGGCAAGTGTGACTGCGGTAGTTAACAAATTAAATACACCTGTTTCGTCTTATTACTGTTGAATATGGTTATGAAAAGACTATATTGTTAATCAACAGTAACCATAAAAATGAAACAGGGGGCGAATATGTCTGCCGCTAACAGTAACAAGTCCCTCCTGGCGGTTATCTGGAGCTCTTCTGACAAGGAGGTCGCCAGAAACAACGTGTTCACTTACACGCTCAATGCCAGATGCCGTGACTGGTGGTCTGATGTCCATCTGGTCATATGGGGTCCGTCAGTAAAACTGGCAGCCCACGATTCTGAGATTCAGAACCAGCTCAGAGATATTCTGAAAGCCGGGGTGAGCATATGCGCCTGCGATAAGCACGCCGCCGAGCATAAGGTTGCTGATAATCTGAGAAATCTCGGGATCACTGTGCACGGTGTTGACGAGCCTGTGAGAGAGATGCTCAGAAACGGAGCGAAAGTAATCACTTTTTAGACTTTGACGTTATCTGAGATATTAAATATAATCTCTGATATGTTTAAGCCCGAACTGAAAGATATTCCCGAAAATCCCGGGATATACACCTACATTGGAAAAAATGACGAGATACTCTATGTC
Source organism: Deferribacterales bacterium (assembly GCA_050251875.1). Lineage (GTDB taxonomy): Bacteria > Chrysiogenota > Deferribacteres > Deferribacterales > Geovibrionaceae > Seleniivibrio. The sequence continues at coordinate 443,064 of JBFWMA010000001.1, forward strand.
GGCAAGGCGAAAAACCTGAAGAACAGGGTATCTTCATATTTTTCAGACATGGACAGCAAACCATTACGCACGCAGAAGATGCTTCAATCCGCCGTGGACATCCGGTTTGTGGTCACCACCACAGAAGCGGAGGCTCTGCTTCTGGAAAACAATCTAATCAAAACAGAAAAGCCCAGATATAACGTCCGGCTGAAAGACTCCAAAAGCTATCCCTATATCCTGATTACCGATGACGAATACCCAAAGCTGATGATTACCCGTGAATCCGGTCAGAAGGGCGAATATTTCGGTCCTTTCACGGATGTTGCCGCTCTGCGGGGGATAGTGGACGAGCTTCTGAGGGCGTTTCCCCTGCGCACCTGCCGTGAGAGCCGGTTCAGAGAGAAGAAGGTCTGTCTGAAATATCAGATAAAACAATGCGCCGGTCCATGCGAAAGCCTGATAAGTAGAAACAGGTATCTGTCAATGGTTTCGCAGATCAGAGATTTTTTTAACGGTGATTTCGCCGGGCTGAAAGAACGCATGACCGCCGAGATGATGCGTCTGTCCGACAGGATGGAGTTCGAGGCGGCGGCGAAACTTCGGGACAGACTGCGCAGCGTGGAAGGATTGTTCATAAAACAGACGGTGGTTCTGCCGGAGGACAGGCGGAGCATAGACATATTCGTTCCGCACACCATAGACAATGTTTCAGGCATCACCGTTATGTTTATCAGAGGCGGAAAGCTGATCGGCAGCCGCACGGATATTTTCGAGGACGTTGACCCGAAAGAGGTTCTGGAGTCATACGTCATTCAGGTTTACTCCTCCGTGGTGAGCTATCCGGAGATGATCTCGGTCTTCGACCTGGACGAGACGGACGTTCTTTGCGATGCTGTGGAGAGGATGTCCGGGCGGAAGATAATTCTGAGAAAACGAGGGTTCGCCGCTCTGCATAATCTTGGTATGGAAAATGCCAGAGTGCAGACGGAGCTGTATATGAAAAGGCTGGCGAAACGGAAGGACATCAGCGCCCGTCTGAAAGAGATCACCGAATCGGAAAGAGACATCAGAAGGGTGGAATGCGTGGATATATCCCATCTGGGCGGAAAAGGCACAGTAGGGGTATCCGTTGTTACACTGGACGGTGAGTTTGCGAACAGAGAATACAGAAAATATAAGATAAAATCGGCTGAAAATGACGATTTCGTGTCGATCTATGAGCTTTTCAGCAGAAAATTCGAAAATATCAAAGAAAATTCTGAGCCTCTCGCCGATCTTTATATTGTGGACGGCGGGATAGGTCAGCTAAACAGCGCAGTCAGAGCGGCAGAGGAACAGGGCGTGGACGCTAATTTTATCTCCATATCGAAAGGGCGCTCCATAAAATATATGAAAGACGCTCAGGATGAGTCCATAGAGTCGATCCACATTCCGAACAGAAAGAACCCGCTGAATCTGAAGAAGAACAATCCTGTTCTGCTTTTCGTGCAGAAGATAAGGGACGAGTCCCACAGGTTCGCCATCACATACAGCAGAAGTCTGGCGCTGAAAAACTTTAAGAGATCGCCGCTTCTGGATATTGACGGGGTGGGCGAAAAGACTGTTAAGAAAATTCTGGAGAATTTTCCAGATATTTACAGTAGTAATATATCTGCCGAAGAATTGTCGAAAATATGCAGAATTTCCGGTAAGTTAGCGGAAACTATTCTCAGTAAAGTTAAATCCGGACAATAAAACGCCTTTTAATGTTCAAATTTCACACACATTTGTCTTGATGAATATTTAATCACTGTGTTAAAGTTAAAATATTCTTAGTTAGAACCCTAGGAGGATATTGTGAAGAGAATATTTCTAATCTTAGCGCTGATGGCGCTCCCGCTGTACGCTATGGCCGGGATTTTCGACATTACTATCGCTGTCGATGCCTACAGCCCCTATTATCAGAGTTTTGACTCTGTTGAGGACATGATCGATGAGCTGGACACAGATCAGATCCTGTCGCACTTCGCCGGATATGATGAAGATACATCATCCGCCGATGTGGAAATGAACTTCAGAGGCGTTCCGATCACTCTGAGCTTTGCCACCAACAGCACAAAGCTGATTCTGTCTATCCCCTCCATCGGAGTATATGAGGAGTTCAACGGATCTGACAGAGACGACAGTGTTGACATGCTGAAAGACTGGTTTGAAAAAGACGGCGGAGACGCTCTGACCGCTCTGCAAAAAGAGCTGATTTCTGAAACTCCCTCAGACCCCATCGCCGGTAACCCCTCATCTCTGATGTCCCGTATGGTTTCCATGGACTTCGATCAGGCGGTTAACCCTGATTCTGCTGTCGAGATCAACGGCGAAACAAAATCAGACATAAACGCCAACATGATCTCCGTATTCGCAAAATACGGTAACTACACAACTGACGGCGTAAAGACAAAGGAATACGCTATTCCTCTTGCCTACACCATCAGATTCAACAACACTAAAAACACACTGGCTATCAGAATGCCTATCTCTATGGTATCCGTTGAAGATTCAAAAGCATACAACCTCGGTCTGGGGCTTGCTCTCGGATATTATGTGAACGACAGATGGAAGCTGACTCCCTCCGTTGGATACGGCGCTGTCGGTTCTATCGATATGGGTTCAGTGGGACAGATCATTTCCGGATCACTTACCAGTGTTTATACTTTCAAACTGAAAAAATTCGACATCCTCATGGGCAACATGCTGGGACATTACAAAACTATTCCTTTCAAAACAGGCGACTACAGCATCGATCCTGATATCCAGAACACAGTTCTCAGAAACGGTCTGAACTTCGTAATCCCTGTAAGCAAAGCGACCAGCCTGGAGCTTTTCGGTACAGATACAAGATACTACGGCTCTGACCTCTTCATCGACACATATAACGAAGTCGGTTTCTCATACGGCTTCAGAAAATCTGTTGATAAAGAGACCAGCAAAGGAATCAAGAACTATGCAAGCCAGCTTCGCGGCGGTCTGACATACCTTTTCTCTGATGAGTCACACGGTTTCACATTCAATTTCGGATTTGTATTCTAACAGTCTGAAGAACGATAAAATAAAAAAGGCATCCGGAAGGATGCCTTTTTTTTATCTGATTTTGTCTGATATCAGTTCCACTGAGCCAGTTTCTGTCTGCCGAGTTTAGCGGCGTTAGTGTCGGAGAATTCGGCAGTGAGTTTTTGCAGAGTGATTATGGCGTTCTCTCTGTCGCCGATGTTGCCATAGCTGTATCCCAGCTTAAGAAGGGCATCGGGAGCCTTGTTTCCATCGGGATATTTTTCCAGAAGCTCTTTGAATCTGGTGATGGCGCCGGGATAGTCTTTCTGAGCGTATCTGATTTCACCCAGCCAGTAGATGGCGTTGTCGGATCTCTCCTCGTTGGGGAATTTTTTCAGAAACTCATAGAATTTGGCTTCGCTTTCGGCGTATTTCCCGTTTCTGTAGAGCTCATAGGCATATGTATACAGGCTGAGTTTGTCCTGCATGTTGTCTTCGATGATGATGACGTTGTCTTTTCCGCCTGATGCCGCGGGAGCAGCCATCACGGCGCCGCTGTCAGCTGCGGGCAAAGGCATGTCGGAAGCCGCCGGTGTTGTTTTGCCTTTTTCTATGGCGCCGACTCTGTCTTTCAGATCGATGATGTCTGTGTTCATCACAGTCATCTCCTCTCTGAGCTGAGAGATACCTTCTGAGTTTTTATTAATGTTTTCAGAGTTTGTACGGATGTTTTTATCCAGCTCCTGCATTTTCACCTGCATGTCGCCCATGGTGGACTGGATGCCCAGCATCTCGTCTTTGATGTTGTTCATGCTCTTCTGGATAAGCTCCTGGTCCGCTCCGCAAGCGGAGAGTGTGAGAGCCGCCAGAATTACGGCTGCTGATTTTTTCATCGTACCTCCTTGTTTTATAGCAAAAATCTGTCAACCTGCTGTACAAGTATATCTGTATCGGGCTTGCCTATGAAGAGGTTCGCTCCGACGCTTTTTACCTTTCTTTCGTTCTCTTCAGACGCCAGAGATGAGAAGACTATGATGGGGATATTTTTAGTCTCCGGGTTTTCCCTGACTGATTTCACCACGAACGCGCCGTCTTTCACGGGCATCTCAAGGTCGGTGATTATCAGCTCGGGAGCTTTCTTGGCTACCTGATCGAGCAGAAGTTTTCCGTTTTCAAAAGCCATGATGGAATATCCCGCCTGCTCCAGGTGGGTGGCGAGGAATCTTCTGATAACGGCAGAATCTTCCGCCATGTAAACCACTCTGCCCTCTCTCAGGTGAGATTTGGAGTAGTCGATATTAACGTCTTTCAGCGCTGTGTCTGGGTTCAGCTCCAGAACGATCTTTTCGAAGTCCAGAAGCTGGATCAGGTTTCCGCCGATATCTATAACGCCGAGAACGGTTTCCACCATACTGAAATCGGTCATGGATGAATAGTCTTTAATATCCGCCCATGTGATGCGGTGTATGCGTACAACTTCGTCCACCACGAAGCCGTTGTATTCGTGGTTGAAGAAGGTGACTATTATTTTCTTATCTTTGTAGTCGTTGTCATATTTCAGCCCCAGCCACTGGGCGAGGTCGATGATGGGGATCAGTTTCTGTCTGATGTTGGCTGTGCCCACAACAGACGGGTGAGCGTCCGGAACACGGACTATCTGTGGAAATCTGATGACCTCCCTCACTTTGGCAACGTTAATGCAGAAATGGTGCTCTTTGTTCCCCGCTTTAATAATAAATTCAACGATTTCAAATTCGTTTGTACCAGTTTCAAGAAGAATGCCGTGATCTAATGCCATATCTGACCCTCTTGTTTATTATCCTGAGAATTGGATGTAAATAAATACCCGCAAGGATAAAGATTTTATCTGCATTAATAAAATACCATATTTGTCGGGTCTGTTCAAGGCATAATGAGCAAAGTGAGCCCGGCGGATGGAAAAAAGGCACACTCCGGCTGAAAAACGGATGTTGCCGAAAAAGCGGGTATAATGTAAAATGAAAAAATGCGGAAATACTTTTTAATTCTGATATTGTTTCTGATCAGCCTGGATACTTTTGCGGCAGGGATATATCTGCGGAGCAAGGGTCACTTCAGCGAATGTGTCATCACGGATGTCGCCGATAAGGTCATCTCCGTCAGCAAGGGAACGGATATGCTGGCGGTGGAGATGTCAGAACCCCTGTCAGGGCTGAAAGGATCCCGCATCAACGACCCTTTTTTCAAATCCATCACCGTCAACGGCAAGATTCTCACATTCTCTCTCTTTCCCGGGAGCGACTACACAGTGACCCCCAGAGGAAAAGATCTGCACATTGTGGCGGCTAAAACCAAAAAGACCAACGACATAAAGACCGGATACGGAATCGAACAGCCGGTGGCGACAGCGGACATGACAATGTTCGAAAACGCCGACTATGAAAATGTTCTGGCTAAGATCGATGCCCTGATGGCGTCCGGAGACTATACACAGGCGCTCAGCCTGACGGATAATTTCATGAAAACCCTTCAGGACGGGTATTACATGCAGGAGGCTTACTTCCGCATGGGCATGATATATCTCCTGACCGGCAAGGACAACTATAACAACTATGTCTATGCCGCCAAGGTTTTTGAGGATTTCTTAAAAAAATATCCGGAATCTTTCCGCAAGAAAGACGCCATGATAAAACTGGCGGAAGCCAAAGAGATGGCTCAGCTGTATAACGAGGCGATCTTCGCCTATGAGAATGTGATAAAAACCCTGCGCACTCCGGACGTGGTGAAAACCGCCTATGAGCGCATAGCGGATATATATGCCCAGATGGGGCAGTTTCAGAACGCCATAAACACCAGAGAAAAAATAATAAACAAGTTCAGGGACTCCTATGTGGATCAGCGGTCCAAGATAGGCATGCTCCAGACCAAGATGAAGGATTATGACCTCGCTTACGGTTCTTTCCTGTCTGTGATGGACAGCAACCCTGATTTTTCTAAGATGGGCGCCGAGGAGCTGTATAACATGGCGGAGGTTTTCGCCATCAAATCGCAGATTCCCCACGCTAAGACGCTCTACGAAAAGGTATATACGCTCTATCCGTCCGATCAGAGAGCCGACATGTCAGCGTATAAATCAGCGAAAATGCTGGAAAAACTGGGCGAGAAACAGCCCACAGACGCAAGACTGCAGTTTTGCAGCAAAACCTATCCGAGGAAAAAAGGCGGGCTCCTCTGCTCTGTGACATACGCCGGACGGCATCTGGGCGAGAAAACATCCATCGAGTGGCTGGAATATCTGAAACCGGCTCTGGAATCATCCGATCTGGATATCCGTTCCGAAGCGGAGATGATAGTCATCAAGTCGCTCTTTGCCGAAAACAACTATGACGAGGCGGATAAAAAAGCGGCCGATTTCATCAGAAAGAATTTTGCCTCCGGACATCTGGACGAGGTATACAGAATAAGACAGCGGATAACCCTGACGAAGGCGAAAGACGCCTATAAACGCTCGGATTACGTCACTGCCAAGACTCTTACGGAAAACATGCTGAAGGAATATCCCGACACTCCTTTCAAAAAAGAGGCTCTGGAAATTCTTCAGGATATCCGTTTCGGCGACATCCGTGAACAGTACAAAGCCGGAAAATTCAAAGAGACTGTGGACGATCTGACTGTTTTCCTGTCTGAAAACACGGACCTGATAAATCCCGAGAAGTGGATGTTCATGCTTCAGGAGGCGAAATATTCTTACGCCAAACAGCTCTTCACGGCGAAAAACTACACCGGAACAATGCTGGCGGCTAAAGAATATCTGATCTCTTTTCCCAACGGGATACACAAGGATGAGGTCAGAAAAATGCTGGAATCATCCATATCGAATGTGATAACCGGGCTCTACAACAAACAGTCATACATCCAGCTGGTGGATGTTTTCGATAAAAACCAGAACCCGATACTCACCAGCAATGACGCCGCATTCAAAGACAGAATGAACAGCTATGCCGCTTTCGCTCTTTATAAACTGGGCATGGCGGACAAGGCGAACAAAATTCTGGATAGAAATAAGTCAGCAAAAAATCCTTATTACATAATGACTTCTCTGCTTCTGGGAAGAAAGATGCCGGATGTCGATCCGAACGTTTTTTCCAGACAGATGATGGATTTTCTGGTGCAGGAGCTGGAGAAGAAAAATCCCGATATGCTCATCAGCCTGCTTCAGAAATACAAGAAAGATCCGGCGTTTGCCGCCCAGCAGATATACAGCATCAGCAAAGGCGTTTTTGACGATATCAAGCGTGAAAAACTGCTGTTTGATCTGTATATGAAGGTGGATATGGATCCGAAATCCAGATTCAAAGGATATGAGGAGATATATCTCGACACGGGTATTTCTTTCTTTAAGCGAAATAACTATGACAGCGCTGTGAAGGTGCTGGAACAGTTCAAACTTCTGCACACCCCCAGAGACGACAAACGTGCCGAAGGGCTGTATTATCTGGGTAAGGCATATGCCAAACAGGGCAATCAGGACAGCGCCTCCAACGCCTATATGGAGCTGTTGGAGAGTGTGCCGAAATCAGTTTACGCAAGTGCCGCAAAATCCGAGCTGGAGGACGCAAAATGGCGGAAAAACCTGAAAAAATAGATAAATCCGGCGAGATGGAGATGCTGGCGCAGGCGTTTGCCGCTTTCAGCGAAGCGTCAGCCAAGCTGGAGGAGAAATATGTTATCATAGAGGAAGAGGCGAAGAAACTGCGTGAAGAGGTGGAGGAAAAAAACCTTCAGCTCTCCAAACTGTCTGGTCTTCTCTCCTCCGTTCTGGATAATTCGAACAGCTGTGTCACAGCCATAGACGGTCAGGACAACATTCTGGTTAAAAACCCTGTCGCCGACAGCTTTATTCAGGAGCTGGGCATGGATCTGTTCATGGATATGCTGAAAAGCCATGAGAAACCGGGGGTATACGACCACGAGCTGGACGGCAGAACGTTTCGTCTGTCTGTGGGACTGCTGGATGAACAAAAAGGATTTGTCTTTGTCATAAACGATATAACGCATATGAAAAAGCTGGAAGGCGAGCGCCAGCGTGACGAGAAGCTGGTTCTGATGGGTGAGATGGCGGCGAACATCGCCCACGAGATACGCAACCCGCTGGGCAGTATAGAGCTTTTCGCCTCTCTGCTGGAACGTGACCTGAAAGGGGACGAGTCCGGAACCAAGCTGACACGCTCCATAGTGAAAGGTGTGCGCACCATCAACAGCATTATATCGAATATTCTGCTGTTTACCAAAGAGATAAAACTGGAACCCATCCGCAGGCACACAGCCGACATAGTGGATGATGTGATACTCTATCTGTCGCACCTGATGAAAGATAAAAATATAAAATTTATTAATAATATAGATGAAGAACACATGGTCAACTGCGACTTTGAGCTGTGCAAGCAGGTGGTGATGAACATAGTTCACAACGCCATCGAGGCTGTGCCGGACGGAGGAAAGATAATCATCGATTCCTTTCAGAAGGGCGATGTTTCCGGATTCACCGTCACCGACAGCGGAACAGGCATCAGCGAATCCATGCGCAAGAAGCTCTTTATCCCGTTTCAGACCACCAAGGCAAAGGGAACAGGGCTGGGGCTCGCCATCGTCTACAAGATTATCAAGGCGCACAACGGCGCTATATCGGTGGACAGCGACGGAGCGAGCTATACAAAGTTTACGGTTGAATTTCCGGTAAAGTAAGGGGTTGATATGGACTTAACATCGAAAAAAATCCTGATAGTGGACGATGACGACAATATGCGTGAAGCCATGGTGGAAACAGTCCGCAGGATGGGCGTTTCCGTGGATTACGCCGTGGACGGTCAGGACGGTTTCGAGAAGGCTTCCACACGTCCGTATGACCTCATAATCAGTGATATGCGCATGCCCGTGGTGGACGGGATGAGCATGATGGGACTGCTGACAAACTCCGGCATAAAGACACCTCTGTGCTTCGTCACCGCCTTCGGCACGGTGAACAATGCTGTGGAGGCGCTCAAGCTGGGAGCTTATGATTATATATTAAAACCCTTCGCCCCGGAGGTGATAGAGGAGCTCGTCCGCCGTGTGCTGGAGCTGGAGGACACAGCCCCCGCCGCCAAGCGCAAGAAGAACACGGCGATATTCCGCAGCGCTTTCATGGCACAGCTCTTTTCGCTCGCCCGTGATGTTGCCGCCAGCGAGGCGACAGTGCTCATCACAGGGGAATCCGGTACGGGTAAGGAAGTCTTTGCCAGATACATTCACGAGAACTCAAACAGAAAGTCCGGTCCTTTTGTGGCTGTCAACTGCGCCGCTCTGCCGGATAATCTTATAGAATCAGAACTTTTCGGATATGAGAAGGGAGCGTTCACAGGCGCTGTCAACCGCAAGCCGGGTAAATTCGAGCTGGCGGACGGCGGAACTATTCTGCTGGACGAGCTGGGCGAGATACCGCTTCATCTTCAGGCGAAACTGCTGAGAGTGCTTCAGGAGAAAGAGATAGAGAGGCTGGGCGGAACAAAACCCGTGCGCATCAACGTGCGCATCCTCGCCACCACCAACCGTGACCTGAAAAAAGAGGTGGACGCGGGCAACTTCAGAGAGGATCTGTTCTACCGTCTGAACGTCATCTCCATCGAGCTCCCCCCTCTTAGAGAGCGCAAGGACGACATCATGGAGCTGGCGTCATTCTTCACCGAAAAATACTGTCAGATAAACGGAAAAAATCTTTGCAGGCTGGGACAGGACGCCGAGAGCGCCCTTTTGAAATATGACTGGCCGGGCAACGTCAGAGAGCTGGAACACACCATAGAGCGTGCTGTGGTGCTCTGCCGTGACGACATTATCAACGAAAAAAATCTATTCCTGCACGGGATAACGATAAACCAGTTTCTGCTGGATAAAGATGAGATTCAGGCGGCGTCCGCTGATGAGGATGATGTTCAGACATCAGCGGCATCCGAACAGAAGACAAACGCCCACAGCCTGTCGGGCACCATCGCTGACATGGAGCGTGAGCTCATCCTCAGCACTCTGAAACAGACGGACGGCAACAGGACGAAGGCGGCGGAGCTGCTGGGAATCACTGTCCGGACACTGCGCAACAAGCTGAACGAATACAGAGAGCAGGGCATAGACATCACAGGCGACTGATCCACGGAAACAACTCTTTTTGTTCATATTTTCCCCATAACTTTGGCACGGATATTGTTATTACATTATCACGGAGGAAGATATGAACTCAATTTTCTCACAGATGGGCATCGACAAACTTGGATACGGACTGGTAACAGCGTCCACCAAGAACGATGTGATATCGCAAAACATTGCTAATGTTGACACTCCCGGATATAAGGCGAAAGATCTGAAATTTTTCGATGTTATGTCCGAAGTGATGGGCACAGGGAAAAAATTGCCTCTTGCCCGCACCAATGAGAAACATCTTCCCTCTCAGGACAAGATACTTAATCCTTCCGAGTTCATATACGACCAGAACAATCCCTCCGTAAGAAATGACGGCAACGATGTGAACGAAGATTATGAAATGAGCCAGATGGCTGAAAACAGCGTTCGCTATCAGATGCTTGCGCAGCTCACAGCCGGCAAGTTCACCAAGCTGAAAGAGATAATCCAGAGCAAGTAAGGGAGTAGGACATGAGCTATTTTGACGTAATGAATGTAGCCGCCACAGGCATGAGCGCTCAGAGAATCAGAATAACAGCTATTTCTTCCAACCTGGCTAACGCTCAGACGACAAAAACCGCTGACGGCGGACCCTATAAACGTCAGGATGTTGTCTTTCAGACCATCATGGACGGACAGAACGCCGGCGGCGTGAAAGTTAATCAGGTTATTACAGACGATAAACCGCCGATTCTGAAATATGAGCCCGATCATCCTGATGCGGATGAAGAGGGCTATGTGGCTTATCCCAACGTGAACCCCATCGAAGAGATGGTGAACATGCTGGAAGCCTCCAGAAGCTATGAGGCGAACACAACAGTGCTGAACACTGCCAAACAGCTCGCTCTCAAGGCGATAGAGATCGGCAAGGCATAAATACATAATAATTCTGTTGTAAAATAAGGGCGATGTATATTATATTAGAAGAGCAGGGGTAAAAGTATGTCGGATATTAACAGTATAAATTTTTTACTGCCCAACAAGCTGGACACAGGAACATCCTCCGCCAAGACCACTGAGTCTGCCGGCGAGAGTGTGGACTTTGCCGCTTTGCTCAAAGACGCCCTTAAAGACGTTAACGATGCTCAGCTGACCGCTGATGATGCCGTTCAGAAAGTCCTTAGCGGTGAGACAAAAGACATATCTTCCACAATGATCGCCCTGCAGAAAGCAGACGTATCGCTCAAAATGATGCTCGAGGTCCGTAACAAAATGATGGACGCGTATCAGGAGATCATGCGTACTCAGGTCTAATTGTGAGGGTGTATGGCTCTTGGGGACATAATTTCCCAATTTCAGGAAACATTTAAAAAACTAACTCTTCTTCAGAAAGTCTCGGTAATGTCAGCTGTGGCGGCAGTGGTTATCTCTGTCGTTGTGGTGGTTTACTGGGCCAATCGACCTGTCTATAAAATGCTATTCGCAGGAATGACTTCCGATGACGCAGCCACCGTAATCGAAAAACTCAAGGAACAAAACGTCCCATATAAGATAGAAGACGGCGGAGCGAAAATCACCGTTCCGGAAAAATTCGTCTATGAAACAAGACTCAATCTGGCAAAAGAGGGCATCCCCAAAGGCGGGGGCGCCGGGCTGGAGCTTTTCGATAAATCATCCTTCGGCATGACGGAGTTCATGCAGAATGTCAATTTTCAGCGCGCTCTTCAGGGTGAGCTGGCGAGAACCATCACATCGCTGAAAGAGATAGCCGAGGCACGGGTTCACCTTTCTGTTCCGAAAGATAGGCTCTTCATCTCTGATGAGGAGGCGTCTAAGGCTTCTGTCGTTGTCCGCCTGAAGAGCGGAGAGACGCTGGGACGTGAACAGGTGAAGGCGATAGCGTCTCTTGTTTCCGGCGCTGTGAAGGGGCTGACACCGGAGAACGTACAGATAGTCGATACATCGGGCAGACTGCTCAGCGAGTTTCTCACCAACGAGGCGGAACCCCTGATGCTGACACAGACCCAGCTGGAATATCAGCGCAAGGTCGAAAAAGATCTGGAAAACAAAGTTAACGAGATTCTGGGAAGCACACTGGGCGTGGGCAACGCCGTGGCAAAGGTTACGGCGGACATCGATTTCGCCAAACGGGACATCACGAAGGAAGAATATGACCCCAACCCCGTTCTGCGCTCTCAGCAGTCTTCAGAGATAAACAGCAAAAATTCCCCGGACACTCCTCAGGGTGTTCCGGGAGTGCAGTCCAACCTCGCCGAGCCCAACATCACGCAGGGCGGCACCACTTCTGAATATAACAAGAGCGATGAGACTCAGAATTTTGAGATAGGAAAAACTGTTACCGTAGAGCAGAAACCCTATGGTACAATTAATCGTATAACCGTTGCCGTGGTGGTGGATGATAAAAAAACCACCAAAAAAGCCGAAGACGGCAAGACAGACGTGGTGGAATCCACCCCGAGAACACCGGAAGATATGACTTCCATCAAAAATCTTGTTGCTATGGCAGTGGGTTATGACGAAACCAGAAAGGATCAGATCGAGGTTTCCAACATATCGTTTGATACATCGTCAAAAGATCAGGAAACAACTCTGATAAAAAGGGAGAAAACCATGGAGCTGGTGGGACTTCTGTCTAAATACGCTCTGGCGGCGGTCATTGTTCTGTTGTTCTACTTCCTCGTTATCAGAAGAATCCTCAAGAAAATGGACAAGCCCGTCACTGTTCACGAGGACGGTTCCATCACATACGGAGATCTGGGCAGAGACGATGTGGGGCTGGAGCTCAACATGAACGAGCGCTATCCCAAATCTCTGGAAGAGCTCGAAAAAGAGATCGAGAGCGAGCTCAACGAAGGCGCTCCTCTGGATGTGGAAACAGTCAAATCGAAAGTTATGCTTAAAAAGATAGAAGATTTCGCAGCGGAAGACCCGGAGGCAATGGCCAACCTTATCAAAAGCCTGCTGAAAGGAGATTAAGGGGATATGGTTTCAGAAGAAGGAATCAAAAGAGCAGCCGCTATAATGATAGCCCTGGGCGAAGAGATCACCGCGCCCGTTCTCGCTCATCTGGACGATGACGAGGTGAGCGAACTTACCAAAGAGATCGCCACCACCAAGATAGTCTCGCCCGAGAAGATGGACGAATATATAGAAGATTTCTACAACATGATGCTGGCGAAGAAATTCATCGCCAAGGGCGGTCTGGAATACGCTAAAACGGTTCTGGTAAAATCTCTGGGACCGGAAAGAGCGAGAAAGATCATCGACCGTCTGACGAAGATGCTGGAACAGTCGTCCGGTTTCGACTTTCTGGCTAAGATCGACCCTAAACAGCTCGCAAAATTTATCCAGACGGAACACCCCCAGACCATCGCCCTGATTCTGGCGCATCTGGACCCGTCACAGGCGGCGGAGTCTCTGGCTCAGCTCCCGGAGGATATGAAAGCCGACATCACCTTGAGAATTTCAAACCTTCAGGATATATCGCCTTCCGTTGTAAAAACACTCGCCAGAGTGCTGGAGGAGAGATTCGAGTCTCTGTCGTCCTACAATGTTGAAGTGGGCGGTGTTAAATCCGTTGCCGAGATTTTCAACCGTATGGACAGAACCACCAGCAAGACCACTCTGGAAAAACTGGAAAAAGAGAGCCCCGAGCTTGTTGCGGCTATCAGGGATATGATGTTCGTATTTGACGATATCAAGGTTCTCAACGATGTCGCCATCCAGGAAATCCTTAAGAAAGCAGATAAAAAAGCTCTCACCATGGCTCTCAAAGGAACCGATGACGAGATGCAGGAGCGTTTCTTCCGCAATATGTCCAAGCGTGCTGTGGAGACTATGAAAGAAGAGATGGAATACATGGGACCCGTTAAGCTGAAAGAGGTGGAAAAAGCTCAGCACGAGATTGTTTCCATCGTCCGTGAGCTCGAGGAAGAGGGCATCGTGAACATCGGCGGCGGCGAAGAAGACCAATACGTTTAATCAAAACTATGTCCCCCTCTTTGTGAAGAGGGGCTAGGGGAGATTTCTTTATTTTTTAAGAAATCCCTCCCGTCCTCCCTTTTAGAAAGGGAGGGGTAATACACTAACTTAACTTCATGGATGAAGTTCGTGGAACGAGCGAGTGCGCTTTTAGCGTGTGAGCGAGTGGAACGTGAGTGAAGCCGGGTTTCATCCCTGGCGTAACGGTATCTAAAATTTTCTAGGACAGAAAATTTTTGCAGGGTGCAATGTCCAGAATCATTAAAGACGACAAACTCAATCCCAAAAAACTGCGCAGCTTCGACTACACGGTATATGCCGATGTGGAGCGGGGCGAAAAGATACAGAAGCTGATAAAAGTCGGAGAGATGGACTATGTCCCCGGCGAGACATCATATAATGTCGGCAGCTTTGACGAGGACGTGGAACTGCACAGAGCCATAGTGGTGCAGGACGAGTCTGTGAAGAGCAAGAAATATGAGCCCCAATCCTTTGACGAGGAACCGAAAGAGCTGATAAAACAGTCCGAACCGGAGCCTCTGACCGAACCTGAACCGGAGCCGGAGCCCGAACAGCCCGCCATCACGGAAGAGGAACTGGAAGCCATCCGCAAAGAGGCGTATCAGAAGGGTATGGCGGACGGTCTGTCCCGTGGGATAGCGGACGGCGAACAGAAGGCCAGAAGGGAATACGAGGCTCAGAAGTCCGATTATCTGGCGAAATTGCAGGAAACATACAACAGCGTACTGGCTGAGATGGACGTATATAAAAAGGCGGTGGCTCAGCTGGACGAGGAACTGCCGGATATGATCGCTTCTATGGTTACGGATATCATCGGCACAGAACGCAAGCTGAACGACAAACTGGTGGTTTCCATCACTAAGAACAGTCTTCAGCATTTAAAAGAAATGGACAAGATTATCTTCATGGTGAACCCCGATGATGTGGGAACTATGACGGATGTCTTTCCGGAATACGAAACCCAGCCCGACAGAACAGTTGTGAAGGGCAGCCTGAAAGTTCAGACAAACATCGGAGAGCTGAATTTCTGCATACAGAAGATGCTTGAGGAGTTTGTGGATAGAATACATGAAGAATTTAGCACGCCTGAAGAAAGTTGATAACAAACCATCCATACAGTTTAAAGGCAAGGTGACGAAGATTGTCGGTCTCACTATCGAGGCGGACGGTCCCCTTCTGGGCATCGGCACCAGATGCCGGATAGAAGGCTATGACGGCAGAGAGATCCTCGCCGAGATCATAGGGTTCAAGGACGACAGGATCATTCTGATGCCATATGGCGAGAGTGAGGGCATCGCCCCCGGAAGCCCCGTGGTGAACGAATCATACGGCAACACGGTAAAGGTCTGCGATGGTCTTCTGGGGCGTGTTCTGGATGCTCTGGGAAATCCCATGGACGGAAAAGGACCCATCAGGGACTTTAAGCTGGTGAATGTATATAACACCCCTCCGCAGGCTCTGGACAGAGAGATAATCAAAGACCCGATATCCACCGGGATAAAGACCATAGACAACCTGATAACCGTGGGAACCGGACAGAGGGTGGGCATATTCGCCGGTTCCGGTGTGGGAAAATCAGTTACGCTGGGCATGATAGCGAGAAACACCAACGCTGACGTCAACGTCATAGCGCTCATAGGAGAGCGGGGACGTGAGGTGCGTGAGTTCATAGAGAGAGATTTGGGCGAGGAAGGGCTGAAAAGGAGCGTGGTGGTGGTTGCTACGTCCGACCAGTCCGCTCTGGTGAGAAAGCTGGGAGCCTTTGTCGGCACAGCCATAGCCGAATATTTCAGGGAACAGGGCAAAAACGTAATGCTGATGATGGATTCCGTGACACGTTTTGCCATGGCTCAGAGAGAGATCGGGCTCACCGTGGGCGAACCGCCCACCACAAAGGGCTATACCCCGTCTGTTTTCGGGCTTCTGCCGAAACTGCTGGAGAGAGCCGGAACCAAAAAAGGCAAAGGAACAATAACAGGTCTCTACACCGTTCTGGTGGAGGCTGACGATATGAACGACCCGGTGGGGGACACCGTGCGTTCGATTATTGACGGTCACATCGTGCTGTCGAGGGCGCTCGCCGGAAAGAACCACTACCCCGCCATAGACGTTCTGAACAGCGCCAGCCGTCTGATGAAAGAGATAGTTGACGAAAAACAGTTCGACAATGCGGGGCACCTGCGTGACCTGCTGGCAACATATAACGAGGCGGAAGACCTCATTAACATCGGGGCGTATGTGAAAGGAAGCAACCCGAAGATCGATGAGTCGCTGGCGAAGATAAACGATATCAACGGCTTTCTGCGCCAGAAGATAGATGAGTCATTCAGCATGGAAGACAGCGCCGCCATGCTGGACAAAATCATTAACGGCTGATGAAAAGGGAATTCAGGCTCCAGAAGGTGCTGGAGTACAGAGAGCGCATAGTCACCATAGAGAAGGCTAAGCTGGCTGATCTGCACACCCGTCTGCTGGAGAACAGAAACAGCATACTCGCCATACAGAACGAGGCATCGGCAAAGCTGACCGAGATGGAGACCGCTGACACCGCCATCCTTTTTATGTATGATAAATATCTGAAATCGCTGGCGGAGAAAAAAGCCGCTCTGGTGAAGATGAAAAAACAGATAGAAATGACGATAGAACTTCAGAAAAAGAAGGTTATGGAAGCCATCGACCGCCACAAGGTGATGGAAAAACTGAAAGAGAAGCATGTGGAAAATTTCCGCTCGTATCTGAATAAAGAGGAGATGAAGCTCATTGACGAGCTCGCCATCTCGAGGAGTGCCAGAAATAATGAATAGATATCATCTTAAAAATAATCTCGTGCCTTTGGCTGTGTTTTTGTCTGTCATTTTTTTCTGCGCGGTTTTTACGGCTTCCGCCGAATCGCTCGCCGATCTTCAGGCGATATCCAAATCGCTGGATAAGAGAAAGCTGGAGCTGGACAAGCGGGAGAAGGATATCAGAACCAAAGAGGAGCGTCTGAAAGCTCTGGAAGACAGCCTCATTCAGAAAGATATAGAGATCAGAAAGATGCAGGACAGCATCGTTGCCCGCCTGAAAGAGATCAAAATTCAGGAAGATAAAAATCTGGATAAACTGGCGAAGGATTACGGCTCCGCCAAAGCAAAATCAGCGGCGCAGGTTATAGTTAAGATGGATATAGAAAAATCAGTTCAGCTTTTTCAGCGTTTGCCCAGCATGACGGCGGGAAAAATTCTGTCCGCCATGGGCACGATAGACCCGGAATACGCCGCTAAATTGTCCGAAAAGCTGACTCCCGACAAGATACAGGGGATAAATGCGCAGTAACAGAAACATCTACGGCGTGACATCATCTCCCCTGCACGCACTGGCGGCGGAGCTGAAGACACCGTCCGTGGAGATTGACGTGGGGCTGTTTCTGCGGTTTTTCTGCAAAACGGCTAAACCAAAAAAAATTCTGGAGATCGGCTGCGGAATCGGCGTCTCCACCAGATATATGGCAGAAGCGGCACCTGATGCTGAAATCACCGCTCTGGATCACAACCATGTGCGTCTGGCGCAGGCGAAAAAGATCGCCGGCGGTATAGAAAATATTACATTTGTTCAGTCTGAAGGCGTTGAGTTTATGCGGAACTCCGCCGAAAAATATGACCTGATATTTATAGATTCTGTCAAAAAAGATTATCCCGTGATGTACCATTACGCTGAACAGCTCCTGACAGACAGCGGAGCGGTGATAATGGACGATGTGTTCTGCTATGGATATATCTTTTGCGAAGACTGCGAGATTCCCGAAAAATACCGGGCGCTGGCGGGCGTTTTCAGAGATTTTCTGCACAGAATAAAAAACACGAGAGACCACAGCGTCCTGCCCATAGGCGGCGGGGTGCTGGTGACATACAGAGGATAGGATGAAAAAACCTGAGCTTTTGGCTCCGGCGGGCAGTTTCGATAAGATGGAGGCGGCGGTGCTTTACGGCGCTGACGCTGTATATTTCGCCGGAAGCGGATTCGGACTGCGTGCCCGGGCGGGCAATTTTGAGCCGGACGAGATGGAAAAAGCCCTGAAATATCTGCACGACAGAGGCAGAAAGGGCTATGTGACTGTGAACGCTTATCTGAAAAACAACGAATTTGACGGGCTGGAGGATTATCTCCATAAACTCAGCGAGATAAAACCGGACGCCCTTATCATATCCGACCCCGGCGTGTTTGCCACCGCCAGAAAACACGCTCCGAACATCCCCATACACATCAGCACTCAGGCGAACGTTACCAACCTTCAGACGGTGGAGTTCTGGCACAGTCTGGGCGCCGAGAGGGTGATTCTGGCGAGGGAGCTGAGCCGGGACGAGATAGCGCAGATATGCAGAAGCTCCGCCTGCGAGGTGGAGGTTTTCGTGCACGGCGCCATGTGCATCTCCATGTCCGGCAGATGCCTGATGAGCAACTATATGACAGGCAGGGACGCTAACGCCGGAGACTGCGCCCAGTCGTGCAGATGGAAATATTCGCTGGTGGAATCCACCCGTGAGGGACAGTATTTTCCCATCGAGCAGGATGAGCGAGGGACATATTTCTACAACAGCAAAGACCTGTGTCTGCTCGACCATGTGGGCGAGCTGGCGGACATGGGTGTGAAGAGCCTCAAGATTGAGGGACGCATGAAGAGCATCATGTATGTGTCTGTCATCACAGGCGTATACAGAAAAGCCATAGACAGAGCCGCCGAGGGCAATTATGAGGTAGACCCTGAGTGGGTGCGCCTGATAAAGAGCGTCAGCCACAGGGAATATACCGAGGCTTTCTATGACGGAGAGGCCGGAACGGAGAGCATGAATTACGGCACGAACTCATATGTGAGGGGATGCGAGTTTCTGGCTCTGGCGCTTTATCACCACGAACTGGGAACTGTCATAGAGGCGAAGGCGAAATTTCATCCGGACGAGGCGGTGAGCGTTCTGGGACCTGATATGTGCGAGGTGGATATTCTGGTGAGCAAACTTCTGGACATGAACGGCAACGAACAGCCGAACACCAAGCCCGCCATGAAATATATCCTGAAAGGAATAAAGCTGGATGAGGGAAGCATCATCCGCAGGCACGAAAAAGGCGACCATAAACTCAGTGAATAAGAAGAAATAACTCCCATCCTCCCTTTGAGAAAGGGAGGTTTATAAGGAAAATATGAACTACAAAGAACTGATAGATAAATTGAATTATTATGCCGCAAAATATTATACAGAGGACGATCCCGTGGTGTCCGATGCCGAATATGACGCTCTGTATAACGATCTGAAGAGGATGGAGGAGGAGAATCCTTCCATAATCTCTCCGGACTCGCCAACCCAGCGGGTGGGGGACAAGCCTGTCAGCGATCTGGACAGCGTCACCCACGAATTCAAAATGCTCTCACTGTCAAACGTATATAACGAAGAGGAACTTACACGGTTTCTGGAGACCTGCTCGGCTGACGCCTATGTGGTTGAGCCGAAGATAGACGGTCTGGCGGTGGTGCTGACATATGAAGACGGAAAACTCGCCAGAGCCGCCACCAGAGGCGATGGGGAGACAGGCGAGGACGTTACGCACAACGCCAGAACCATAACCACCCTGCCTATGGAGATTTCCCACAAAGATAAACTGATAGTCAGAGGCGAAGTCTACATGCCCGTGAAGGCGTTCGAGAGGCTGAACCGTCAGCAGGCGGAAAAAGGGCTGAAACTGTTCGCCAACCCCAGAAACTGCGCCGCCGGAACACTGAAGCTGTTAGACAGCAGGATAGCGGCAAACAGAGGGCTGGATGCTTTTCTATACGGTGTGGATACAGGCGGGACAGAGAGCCATTCGGACGATCTGGATATGCTGAAAAACCTCGGATTCAAGGTGAATCAGTATATCAAAAAATGTTATTCAAAAGAAGAAGTTGCGGAGCACATAGAATATATAGGGAGCATCCGCTCCAGTCTGGAATACGACATAGACGGAGCGGTGATAAAGGTGGACTCGAAGGCGGTGCAGAGATCGCTGGGAAGCACTGTAAAATCTCCGAAATGGGCGACCGCCTATAAATATCCCTCACAGGAGATCACCACGACCCTTCTGGATGTGGATTTTCAGGTGGGCAGAACAGGCACTGTGACGCCTGTGGCGAAGCTTGAACCTGTTTTCTTAGCCGGATCAACTATTTCTAACGCCACTCTGCATAATTATGACGAGATAAAGCGTCTGGGGATTCTGGTGGGCGACAGGGTGGTGATACGCAAGGGCGGAGACGTGATCCCCAAGGTGGTCTGCGCAGTGGAATCAGCCCGCACAGGGGATGAGCGGGAGATAGTCTATCCGGAAAAATGTCCGGTCTGCTCGTCTGAGCTGGTGATGGAAGAGGGCGATGTATCGCCCAAATGTTCCAATCCGGTTTGCCCTGCCAGACTGAAGCTGGGGCTTCTGCATTTCGCCTCCAGAAAGGCGATGGACATTCAGGGGTTCGGAGAGGCTCTGGTGGAGATGCTGGTGGATGCCGGAAGAATAGACGATGTGGCAGATATTTATGAAACAGATTTCAGCTTTCTGGCGGATGAGGACGGATACGGCGAAAAATCCGTGAACAATCTGAACGCCGCCATAGAAGAGTCTAAACAGAAATCATTTGACCGGGTGCTGTTCGGTCTGGGG
This sequence comes from Deferribacterales bacterium, assembly GCA_050251875.1. GTDB lineage: Bacteria > Chrysiogenota > Deferribacteres > Deferribacterales > Geovibrionaceae > Seleniivibrio. The sequence goes on from JBFWMA010000001.1 coordinate 463,884, forward strand.
ATAAGGCATGTGGGCGAGCGCACGGCGCAGGTTCTGGCGGAGCATTTCATCACTGTGGAGGCGCTGGCGCAGGCATCCACAGAAGAGCTGACAGAGGTGAAGGATATCGGTCCGGAGACCGCTAAGGCGATATATGACGCCATGCGGAACGATAAGCTGGCGGATATTATAGACAGACTCAGAAAAGCCGGGCTGAAGCTGAAGGCGGAGGAGAAAACCCGCTCTTCGAACACTCTGGAAGGAAAAACATTTCTGGTGACCGGAAAACTAAGCCGACCGAGAGATGATTTTCATGCTATTATCAGGGATAACGGCGGAAAGCTGTTGTCATCTGTGTCTAAAAATCTTGATTTTCTGCTTGTGGGCGAGGATGCCGGAGGCAAACTTGCCAAAGCGCAGTCTCTCGGAGTCACCGTAATCAGCGAAGAAGAGTTTATGGAGATGATAAATGTCTGACAGGATATACATAGTATCTGACGGTACCGGTCAGAGCGCCGTGAATATAATGCGTGCCGCTCTTTTGCAGTTCAACGAGCCGCACACCAAGCTGACGGTCTATTCCATGGTGAATGAAAAGGCTCAGCTTATGTCCATTCTGGAGCATGCCAGGCTGGACGAGTCCGTGGTGGCGTATACGATGGTAAGCGGGGAACTGCGCCAGATAATACATGAATACTGCGAAGAGAACAACCTTTCTCATGTGGATATTCTGGGTCCCCCTCTGCGCATGCTGGCGGACTATCTGGGCAAAGAACCTCAGGAGACCCCCGGTGTTCTGAGAAAGGTGGATGAAAAATATTTTAAACGTATCGAGGCGATGGAGTTTACCCTGACCCACGATGACGGAAAATCGCTGAAAGGGATCACGGAAGCGGATCTGGTTATTCTGGGACTCTCCAGAACATCCAAGACCCCCACATCTTTTTATCTGGCTCAGCAGGGGTTTAAGGTTATCAACGTGCCTCTTGTCCCCGAGATACCCATTAACGAGGATATTTTCAAGATAGACCAGCACAAGGTGGTTATCCTGATGATGGATCCGGAGGTTCTGCAAAAGATCAGAAGCGCCAGGCTGAAACACTATAAAACCAGCAGTAACTATAACAATATCAATAAGATATTCGAAGAAGTCGAGTTCTGTTACGATCTGGTGCGAAAGAACCGCAAGTGGAATATGATAAATACAACTAATAAGTCTATCGAGGAGACTGCCAGAGAGATAATTCACTCTGTTTACGGACGAGATATGGAGCTGTAGGCGCCGAGCAAAAATCATGTTGACAGAGGTAATATTAAAGTTTAAATTCGCTTTGTTATTGCACACAGTCATGCAAGGCTTGCTACAGTTGTTCGTATCATAAAATCATACAGAAAAGTGAATCCTTTAGGCAAAAACCCGTTGTTATTTTTTATATGCAGATTTTTACCTGTGAACAATATTATACCTTTAAATGGAGAATAGCGTGAATCTTACCGATCTGAAGAAAAAAGCTATTGAAGAGCTTGTCACTATTGCTAATTCCGTAGGAATTGAAAACTCGGACGGACTCCTGAAACAGGAGCTCATCTTTGAAATCCTTAAACAGACCAGCGCTCAGAATGGGCAGATCTATGGTCAGGGCGTTCTGGAAATTCTGCCTGACGGCTTTGGTTTCCTCCGCTCACCTAACTATAACTACCTGCCCGGTCCTGATGATATATATGTCTCACCCGCCCAGATACGCAAGTTCGGTCTCAGAAACGGAGACACTGTGGCAGGAGAGATAAGGCCGCCGAAGGACAACGAAAAGTACTTCGCCCTGCTCAAAGTCGAAGAGGTCAACTTTGAAGCCGCCAACAGAATGAGAACTCTCTTTGAAAACCTCACACCCCTTTTCCCCGAAGAAAGATTACAGCTCGAAGCAAAACCCACATCATATGAAACCAGAATCATGAACCTCATCTCCCCCATTGGTAAAGGACAGAGAGGTCTGCTGGTCGCTCCTCCCAAAACAGGTAAAACAATGCTGCTGAAAAGCATCGCAAACTCCATAACAGCAAACCACCCCGAAGTATATCTCATCATCCTTCTGATAGATGAGCGTCCCGAAGAGGTTACAGATATGCAGAGATCCGTTAACGCGGAAGTAATCAGCTCAACGTTCGATGAGCCTGCCTACAGACACGTTCAGGTCTCAGAGATGGTTCTGAACAAGGCTAAGCGTCTTGTGGAGCACAAAAAAGACGTGGTGATCCTGCTGGACTCCATCACACGTCTCGCCCGTGCCTACAACTCTATCGAACCGCCCTCAGGCAAGGTTCTTTCCGGTGGTGTGGATTCTAACGCACTGCACAAACCTAAAAGATTTTTCGGCGCCGCGCGTAACATAGAGGAGGGAGGTTCTCTCTCCATCATCGCCACAGCGCTCGTGGATACAGGTTCCAGAATGGACGAGGTTATCTTTGAGGAATTCAAAGGTACCGGCAACATGGAGCTCCATCTGGACAGACGTCTGGTGGAGAGAAGAATATTCCCCGCTATGGATATCAACAAATCCGGTACCAGAAGAGAAGAGCTTCTGCTCTCCAAAGAGGAGCTGAACAAGGTATGGATTCTGCGCAGATTCCTTGCCAATATGAACAGCATAGACGCTATGGAGTTCCTGCTGGACAAGATGAAGGGAACAAAGTCCAATACGGATTTCCTGGAAAGCATGGGAAAATAACAGACAATAGATTGATAATGAAGACCGGTGGAAACACCGGTCTTTTTTTTTGCTTTCTTTTTGCTGTAGGGCGGGGTTTTACCGCAAGCGAGGAATAGAAACGCCCGCCGATAGTAGGGCGGGGTTTTATACCCCGCCGAAAGATATGCGGCGGCATGTAAAATGCCGCCCTACAACACAAAAAAAAGGCGGTCATGCAGACCGCCTTTAATATTTTTGTTATGCTCTCTTAGTCCAGAGGCATGCAGATAGTTGATGTTGTGGCGCCTTCTGCTGTGGCATAGCGCAGGTTGCCTGTCGTTGCTGTATCGTTATCGAAACTTTTGTCCAGAGACACAGCGTATGCTGTTGTTACAGAGTCGCAGATTACATATGTACCGGAAAACTTATTAGCTGAGCCGAGAGCTGATGATCCGCCGTCATTGGCTACAGTCAGAGCTGTGCCGAAAGCGTCTTTAGGAGCGTTGGCAGATGTGCCGAAGAAAGAGTTTCCGCCATTGTAAAGGTCGTCCCAGAAGTTAGCCGAAGACCATGTGCTTCCGCCTTTGAAACCGGGGGCAACGCCGTTTCTGTCATAATATGCGAGATATCCGGTCTGTATGTTTTGAAAGTCCCTATATACCCTTTTCAGTTTGGCGTTGTTAAGAAGTTCTGTTCCCTTGATAACGCCGCCTAAGATAACGCCGATAATCATAAGAACGATCGCAAGTTCCACAAGTGTAAAGCCTTTGTTGTTTTTCATAATAAAAAACCTCCATTGAATTAAACGAACTACCAATAATACCTCTATTAAAAGAAAAATCAATATACAATAGGTGTTGTCGGATAAAACTATGATGTATTCACATATATAGCGCTTGAAATAAATTTGATAATAAATATGTTGAAACCTGTGACCTATTGTGATATAACCCTTGTTCCGTACAGAAAAGAACCGAGGTAAAGATAGATGAAAAAAGAAGGACATCCCAAAGTTAACAATGTTGTGTTCAAATGCGCATGCGGCGCTGAAATACCCGCCGTATCAACAGTTAACCCTGATAAGGCTGCTGTTGCCATTTGCTCTTCATGCCACCCCTTCTTCACAGGCAAGCAGAAGTTCATCGATACTGCCGGCCGTGTAGAAAAATTCATGAAGAAATACAACAAATCAAAATAATTATATTGCATGGAAAAAAGCGGCAGCCGCAAGGCGCGGCTCAACGTAAAACTGATTGCAAACACTCAGGACGGGGAGCTTGTTTCTGCGCTGGCCGCTAAACTGTGCTATTCCGATTCCGACATCGATGGGCTGAAAGAAAAGCTCGAGGTGAAGGAACAGTCCGATTTTATCCGAAAGATCGTATCCATAGGACACCATTCAGTTTTAGAACACCTTAATTTCACATTCGGCGTGGAGGGCGTTTCCCGTGCTCTGACCCACCAGCTCGTGCGTCACCGCATAGCCAGCTTCTCTCAGAAATCGCAGAGATACGTCGGACATGGAGACAGCTTTCAGTATGTCGTGCCTAAGACCATAGAGGCGGATGAAAATCTGCTCGCCGAATATGACAAAGCTATGGACGAGATAGGCAAGATATACGACAGGCTGGCGAAGGCTGGTGTTCCCGCTGAGGACGCCAGGTATATTCTGCCGAACGGATGCGAAACAAAAATAATCATAACCATGAATGCCCGTGAGCTTCTGCACTTCTTCTCTGTCCGCTGCTGCGAGAGAGCCCAGTGGGAGATCAGGGACATGTCTTTTGAAATGCTGAAGCTGGCGAAAAAAGCCGCTCCGGCAGTTTTTGAAAATGCCGGTCCCGGATGCTCCAGAGGAGCATGCCCCGAAGGTGCCTTCACCTGCGGAAAAGCGAAAGAGATCAGAGAAAAATTTCAGAATCCCAAAAACTTTCTTTAGCGTTTTTGTTCATTATTCTTATATTCCCTGAAAGAGTGTAATCCGGACGGCGGTGTGTGATATCGTGCCGCATGCGTGTATCAAAGGAGAAAAGAACATGTCGAAACCAAATATAGGCGGACAGGCGGTTATAGAGGGCGTTATGATGAGAGCCCCCGAAAGATTCGTGATAGCCGTCCGCAAGAGCAAAGACGAAATCGTCCTCAAGAAAGAGGATGTGAAGATAGACAGAAACAAACTTTTCAAAAAACCGCTTATCAGAGGGCTGATAGCTCTCTATGATTCGCTGATTCTCGGCATCAGGGCGCTCAATTTCAGCGCTTATCACTCCACAGGCGAGGGCGAGGAACAGATGAGCAAAGCCGCCACCATTTTCAGTATGGTGACAGGCATAGGTCTCGGGCTACTGCTTTTCATCTATCTGCCTTTGCAGATAACCGATCTTTTGAAACACCTTATCCCCTCCATAAAAGATTCGTCTCTGATGTATAATGCTGTGGACGGCGTTATCAGGGTTATATTCTTCGTGGTGTATGTGTGGGCGATATCGTTTCTGAAAGATATCAGGCGGGTTTTCGAATATCACGGCGCCGAGCACAAGGCGATATATACATATGAAGAGGGGATGGAGCTGACAGTGGAAAACGCCAGAAAAATGAGCCGTTTTCACCCCAGATGCGGAACCAGCTTTCTGATAATCCTGATGCTGGTGTGCATCATGACCTTTTCTCTGATACCCAATGACGCTAACTTTTTTATAAAGCTGGGAGCGAGGCTGGTGTTCATTCCCGTGATAGCCGGCGTCAGCTATGAGATATTGAAATTCAGCGGGAGACATCATAAACACCCGATAGTCAGGTTTCTTATCGCCCCCGGGCTGATGCTCCAGAAGATAACAACCAAAGAGCCGGACGACAGCCAGCTCGAGGTCGCTCTCATCTCCATCAGAGCTTCTTTGGATATGGAGATACCCACAGAGGGAATAACAATAGTCTGAGGATATAAATGTTTGATAAGTTACAGGAAGTAAAAGAAAGATACGAAGCCCTGACCAAGTCAATGGTCGATCCTGACGTTATAGCCGATCAGGAACTTTTTATGAAATCGTCAAAGGACCACGCCGAGATGCGTCCCGTTGTGGAAAAATATGACGAATACATGTCGGTGAAGGAATCTCTGGAAGAGGCGAAGAAAATCATCGCCGAATCAAAGGACAAAGAGCTGATAGAGCTCGCCGAAATGGAGCTGGAAGAGAATAAGGACACTCTGGAGAATATGGAGGAGGAGCTTAAAAAACTTCTTCTGAAAAAAGACCCTTACGATCATAAGAACATCTTTCTGGAGATCAGGGCTGGCACAGGCGGGGACGAAGCGTCTCTTTTCGCCGCTGTTCTGCTGAAGATGTATACCAGATACGCCGAGATGAACGGCTGGAAAGTTGAGATTGTGGATTTCAACGACACAGGCGTGGGCGGATATAAAGAGGTGGTGGCTCTGGTGAAGGGGCACGGAGCGTACAGCAAGCTGAAGTTCGAGGCGGGCGGTCACAGGGTGCAGAGAGTGCCGGAGACCGAGTCCGGCGGGCGTATACACACATCTGCCTGCACAGTGGCTGTTATGCCCGAGGCGGAAGACGTGGACGTGAACATAGAACAGAAGGACATCCGTGTGGACGTTTACCGCTCAGGCGGAGCGGGCGGACAGCACATCAACACCACAGACTCAGCCGTGCGCATGACTCACATCCCCACCGGAATAGTGGTTACATGTCAGGACGAGAGAAGCCAGATCAAAAACCGTGAAAAAGCCATGAAACTTCTGAAATCCAGAATTCTGGAAGCGGAAATAACAAGAAAGCAGGCAGAAGAAGCCGCCGCGCGTAAACTGCAAGTGGGTTCCGGCGACAGAAGCGAAAGGATCAGAACATATAACTTTCCCCAGAACAGGGTGACAGACCACAGAATAAAAGAATCCATGAACCTCGACAGATTTCTTCTGGGCGAGATGGAATACATGATAGACGCCACCATCGCCTTCGATCAGGCGGAAAGGCTGAGAGAATCAGGTCTTTAATGAAACTGGCGGAATTCATCGGAGAACTCCGTGAAAGTGTTCTGCCCAATTTCAGCGATTCGCTGGAGTTTGTTTCTCACATAACAGGTATCCCTTACAGGGAGCTGTCTCTGCATATGTCTGACGATATCATCGTCACAGACGCAACCGAAAAACTCATAGAGAGGCTCAGACAGAAAGAGCCTCTCGCCTATGTTATAAACAATAAAAACTTTTTCGGGCTGGATATTTATACAGACCATAGGGCTCTTATTCCAAGACCCGAGACAGAGATTCTGGCGGAAGAGGCTGTGAGGCTGGCGGAAGAGAACGGATACGGCACTATGCTGGACATATGCACAGGCTCCGGATGTATCCCTTGCGCCGTGCTGAGCGTATGTCGTGAGATGCGGGCGGATCTGCTGGATATCAGCCGTGACGCTCTCTATGTGGCGGAGACAAACATCAGCCGATATGCCTGCGGACGGTTTAATCTGGTGCTGGCGGACGCTCTGAGTTACGGATTTCCCAAAAGGTACGATCTGGTTACCTGCAACCCGCCATATTTGTCGGAATATGAATGGGAAACATCTGATAAATCGTTGAAATTCGAGCCTAAAAACGCCCTTAGCGCCGGAGATGACGCAGTGGTGTTCTACAAAAAATTAATAGACATGATACCTTATTTGTGTAATAAAAATGGTGCGGCACTTTTTGAGCTGGGAGCGGGGCAGGCGGATATAATCCGCGGTCTTTTTCCGGACGGAAAGTTTCGTTTCATCAGAGACTATCAGAATATAGAAAGGGTACTCGTTTGGATAAACTCGTAATCGAAGGCGGACACGAACTAAACGGCACGATCCGCATCAGCGGGGCGAAGAATGCCGCTCTCCCCATCCTCTCCGCGGTAATACTGGCAGACGGTCAGTTCAAAATAGCGGAAGCTCCCGAACTGGTGGATATCTCCACCATGCTTAAATTGTTAAACGAATTCGGCATTACATCTGTCAGGGAAGGGAAATCCGTCACGCTGAACAGCGAGTTCTGTCCCGAAAAATACATAGCTCCCTATGAGCTGGTGAAGACCATGAGAGCCAGCGTGCTGACTCTGGGACCGCTTCTCGCCAGAAAGAAGAAGGCGAAAGTATCTCTGCCGGGCGGCTGCGCCATCGGCGAGCGTCCCGTTGACCTGCACCTGAAGGCTCTGGAGGCTATGGGCGCCACTGTAAACGTGGAACACGGATACATTGAGGCGGAATGTGAAAGACTGAAAGGCGCTGAGATCGCCTTTGACATAGTGACCGTGACAGGCACAGAGAATATAATGATGGCAGCCACTCTGGCGGAGGGCGAAACCATCTTGCGCAACGCCGCACAGGAGCCGGAGGTCGTTGACCTTGCCAGATTCCTGAAAAAGATGGGCGCTAAGATCGAGGGCGAAGGCACGAAAGAGATACGCATAAAAGGTGTGGAGAGACTCTCCAGCGCCGATTATACCGTTATGCCAGACCGCATAGAGGCAGGCACTTTTATCTGCTGTGTGGCAGGAGCGGGCGGATGCGTGGAGCTGACAAACGTCCCCGTGGACGAGATGCGCACTACTCTGGATAAACTCGCCGAAACAGGGCTGAAGATAGAAAAGATAAACGACAGAACGCTGAAAGTGACAACTGGCGGCAAGATAGGTTCTACAGATGTCACAACCCAGCCTTATCCCGGGTTTGCCACCGATATGCAGGCACAGTTCATGGTGCTGATGTGTATGGCGGACGGGGTGTCTGTTGTAACCGAGACCATTTTTGAAAACAGGTTCATGCACGTTGCCGAGCTGAAAAGAATGGGAGCGGATATAAAACTTAAAGATAAATCTGCTATAATAAAAGGCGTGGATAAACTGACGGGCGCTCCCGTTATGGCTTCTGATCTCAGAGCCAGCGCCAGTCTTGTGATTGCCGGGCTGATGGCTGACGGCGTTACCGAGATATCCAGACTGTATCATCTGGACAGAGGATACGAGGATTTCGTGGAAAAACTGGCCGGAGTGGGCGCTGTGCTCAGACGGGAAAAGGAATAATGAGAAACGATAACTGTATTAATGTCGCCCTGCCCAAAGGCAGACTGGCGGAAGACACCATAGATCTTTTTCTGAAAAAAGGGATCACTAAAGAAGGGGTTGTGGATTTCAACTCCCGCATGCTCACCTTCTATGACGAAGAGAACAATATTAAATTCATGATGGTACGCAACATGGACGTATCCACATATGTCAAACACGGCGCCGCCGATATCGGCGTTGTGGGCAAGGACATACTGCTGGAATCCGCCTGTGATGTTTACGAATATCTGGATCTGGGGTTTGGATACTGCCGCCTGTGCGTGGCGGGCGTCAAAGACTCCGATCTGTCATATCGCCACGATATGGTTGTAGCGACAAAATATCCCACACTCACAAAGAACTTTTTTGCGGGTAAGGGTGTCTTCATAGAGACTATTAAGCTGTACGGCTCTATAGAGCTTTCACCGATAGTCGGATTGTCCGACTTCATTGTCGATCTGGTATCCACAGGTCAGACTCTGAAAAAGAACGGGCTGGTTGAGGTTGAGACGATGCTCGAATCCACCGCCAGACTCATAGGCAACAAAAGTATGGCTAAAGTTAAATATGCTAGAATCAAGGAAATACTGGATGTAGTGGAGTCAGCATGAGACGTAATTTTTTTTTTATAACCCTCGTATTCCTCTTTTCTCTTAATGCCTTTGCCGCCTCGATAGACTCAGTGGTTATCAAAGGAAACCGCAGAGTACCCACCCAGACACTTCAGAAATATACTGTTCACGAAGGACGTGAGTTCAATCTCGCCGAAGTGGACAAAAGCGTTAAAGATCTTTTCGCTTCCGGTCTGGTTACCGATGTCAAAGTTGACATGCGTGTGGATGACGACAGGCTGGTTCTGGTATATGACATTAAGGAAAAGCCCTATGTGAACAAGGTTTACTTCAACGGTAACACACAGGTCAAAACCCGTATTCTGGAAGAGGCCATCACTCCCATGTCCGGTCAGCTTCTGGACAGCAAAAAGGTTGAGTCCAACCTGCAGCTGGTTCAGGAGAAATATTCCGAAGAAAAATTCTATTCAGCCAAGATAACCGCCGAAGTGGAGGACAGAGGCAACAACTCTGTTGACGTTGTTTACTCCGTTAACGAAGGCGCTCAGGCTAAAATATACGATATCAAAATCGAAGGGAACAAACACTTCAAAACAAAAGCGATCCTGAAAGAGATCGAAACCTCTAAGAAAGGATTCTGGTCATTCCTCTCCGGCTCAGGAACTCTGAAGAAAACAGAGCTGAGAACAGATATTGAGCGCATCAGAGCTATGTATCTCAGAGACGGATACGCCAGAGTGATCGTGGGCGACCCCGATATCAAACTTTCTGACGACAGAAAGAAAATCTACGTTACTATAAAAATCAATGAAGGCATCAGATATAAAATATCTCAGATAGAGTTCGCCGGATATGAGCACGCCAAGCTGGAAGACCTCCAGAAGTCAGTCGCTCTGAAAACCGGAGACTTCTTCAATGTGGAAAGATTTCAGGATGACGTTAAATCAGTTACATCCGTTTTCACAAAAATAGGTTATGCCTACGCTAACGTCTCTCCCAACACCAGCATGAATGACGAGACAGAGACCATCTCCATCAGATATGATGTGGAGGAGAACCATCTCGTATATATCAACAGAATCAACATCAGAGGAAACACCAAGTCGAGAGACAGGGTTATCAGAAGAGAGTTTGACATTGTTGAGGGCGAGCTCTACAACAGCAGGCTGATAGACGACTCCAGAAGACACCTTGAGTTCACCGACTATTTCGACTCCGTAAGGGTGGCTGAAAAACGTGTGGGCGAAGACACCATAGATCTTGATGTTGATGTGAACGACAAAATGACCGGTATGTTCAGCATCGCCGCCGGTTACTCTACCATCGACAAGTTCATCGGTACAGTGTCTCTGACACAGAAGAACCTGTTCGGTCTGGGATATGAGCTGACTACAAAAGGCGAGTTCTCCAGCTCATCCACCAACTATACCGTCAGCTTTGTTAACCCCTGGCTGTTCGACAAACCCTACAGCTTCGGCGTGGATCTGTTCAACACCAAAAGGGAATATGACGAATACACCAAAAGATCACAGGGTTTTGCTCTGTCTGTGGGTCATCAGCTTATAAAAAGAAGACTCTACGGAACTATCAAATATAAATATGAAGACAACGAACTGACCGACCTCGATGACAATGTCGCTGACATCATCAGGGCTCAGGAAGGAAAATCAAAAATCATCAGTATCACTCCCATGCTGAAGTGGTCTTCCACAAACCACCCCTATCTGCCGACAAGGGGTAACCAGACCAGCGTCTTCGTGAAGATGGCGGGCGGTCCTCTGGGCGGAACATATGACTTCGCCAAGGTGGGAGCGGACACAACCCAGTATGTGACAGTGATAGGAAAACTCGTTTTCATGGCTCACCTTGAAGCGGGTATGATAAAAATGTTCGATGACAACGATGCTCCCATCGCCGAGCGTTACAGAATGGGCGGTATGTACAGCATCAGGGGTTACGATTACGGAGATATCTCTCCCGTGGATGATGACGGCAACAAGTTCGGCGGTACAAAATACATCCAGAACAACTTCGAACTGGTGTTCCCGCTGGTTACCAGTGTTCAGCTGATGGGTGTTATGTTCTTCGATCAGGGTCAGGCATACGGCGAGGATGAGACATTCCTCGGCAGAGAGCTTGCCAGATCATACGGCGCGGGCGTTCGCTGGTACAGCCCCATCGGACCGCTTAGATTCGAATACGGTATACCGATCAATCCCGAAGACGGTCTTACAGACCACGGCAGATGGGAATTCTCCATCGGCGGTATGATATAAGTCTTTTAACTATGTAATCTCAGGAGGAAGTAGATACATGAAAACCAAACTTTTTTTACTGCTTGTAGTTATGACAGTTTTTTCCGCGACAGCATTTGCTAAAATAGGCGTGCTTGACTTTCAGAAAGTTCTGAAAGAGTCTGCCGGAGGCAAAGACGTTTATTCTAAACTGAAGAGCAAAGCTGACGAGTATGACAATAAACTCACAGGCGTGGGCGAGACAATCAAAAAAATGCAGCAGGAATACGCCGCTAAAGAGAGCGTGTATGACGATGCCGCAAAAGATAAAAAGAGAAGCGATATCCAGAAACAGATCAGAGATTTCAACCAGTCTAAAGAAGATTACGGCAAAGAGCTGAAAAGACTGGAAATGAGATATCTGAAAACTATTCAGGATGATGTTCTGAAAATATGCGAGGCTATGGGAAAAGAGCTTGATCTGGAAGTCATCCTCGAGGTGAACAACTCAGGCGTTCTTTACATGAGCCCCAAAATAGATATCACAGACAACGTGATTCAGCGTTACAACAACGTATTTAAACAGAAAAAATGAAATCCTCTGAAATAGCGTCAAAGCTCGGACTCACACTTAAGGGTGCTGATGCTGAGGTTTTAAAAGTCTGTTCATACGAAGATATACAAAAAGGGGCAATTGTGCCCCTTTTTGACAAAAATATCCCCGAAGACGTATACGGTTCCGATGCGTCTGTTTTTCTGATGAAAACAGGCAGCGAGCCTGACAACGGCAGAACATATCTGCTGGCGGATGACGCCGAAACGGCTCTGGTGAGCGTGATTAATCTGCTCTATCCGAAAAAGTCAGCGCCCGCCGGTGTTCATCCCTCCGCCTTTGTGGCTGATTCAGCCGAGCTGGGCGAGGGTGTCAGCATAGGAGCTTTCGCTTACATAGGCGAAAACGCCGTGATAGGCAGCGGTAGCGTCATTCACAACAATGTCAGCATAGCGGACGGTGTTGTTCTGGGCAAAGACTGCGAAATATTTCCCAATGTCAGCATCTATTCCGGAACAAGAACAGGCGACAGAGTAATGATCCACTCCGGCACCGTGATCGGGGCGGATGGTTTCGGATATTATTTCAAAAAAGGCGTACATGTAAAAATCCCCCACATCGGCGGAGTATATCTCGGCAACGATGTGGAGATCGGTTCCAACACCTGTGTGGACAGGGGAAAATTCTCCGACACTGTTCTGGGTGACGGAACCAAGATAGACAATCAGGTGCAGATAGCCCATAACTGCGTCCTCGGCAGAGGATGCATCATGGCAGGACACGCCGCTCTGGCGGGAAGCACCACAATGGGCGACTATGTTATCATGGGCGCCAGAGCAGGTTCGGCAGGACATGTCAAAATCTGTTCAGAAACGATACTCGCCGCTCAGTGCGGGGTTATCTCCGACATAGAGAAACCCGGCATATACGCTGGGGCGCCGCACACAGCCAGAAAATCATGGATGAGAGAGCAGGTTCTCATAAGAAAACTGCCTGATTTCGTTAAAAGAATCGAAGACATAGAGAGGAAACTTAAAGATGCAGATGGACATTAAAGAAATAATGAAAAAGCTCCCCCACAGATATCCTTTTCTGCTGGTGGACAAAATAACAGAGATGGACAGCGAGAGCATCACCGGAATAAAAAACGTGACTATGAACGAGCCCTTCTTTCAGGGACATTTTCCGGACTATCCCGTTATGCCCGGTGTTCTGATAATAGAGGCTATGGCTCAGGTGGCAGGTATCCACACCATCTCCACAGCGGAGAATGTTCCCGATAACGTCCTTTTCTTCTTCATGGGAGTGGACGGAGTGAAATTCAGAAAACAGGTCGTCCCCGGCGATCAGCTCGTTATGAAGATAACAGTTCTGAAAAAGAAGAGAGATCTGGTAAAAGCAAAAGGAGAAGCCTATGTAGACGGCGTGCTTGCCTGCGAGGGAGAGCTCACCGCAATAATGAGAGGCTCAGAGTAAATATATGATACACAAAGACGCATACATCCACCCGTCCGCCGTAATCGCGGACTCAGCAGAGATCGATAAAGGCGCTTACATAGGTAAGGGCTGTGTTATCGGAGAGAACGTGACAGTGGGATACAACGCTGTCATAGAATGCCACACCACAGTAGGTGACGGCACCAGAGTGTTTGCCAACGCTCATATCGGCGGAGAACCTCAGGATTACAGCTTTAAAGGCGAAGACACAAAACTTATCATAGGCAAAAACTGCATGATAAGAGAGTTCGCCACTGTGCACAGAGCCTCCACGAAAGAGGATGTATGGGAGACCAGAGTGGGAGACAACTGCTTTCTGATGGCGTATTCCCACGTTGGACACGACTGCAAGCTGGAGAACAACATCACCATGACTACCTTCACAGCCCTGGGCGGACACTGCCGTGTGGGCGCTAACACCGTGATAGGCGGTTTCACCGGAGCTCACCAGTTCGTCCGCATCGGCACAGGCTGTATGATAGGCGGTATGTCCGGTCTCAGAAAAGACGTTCCCCCCTTCTGTATGGTTGCGGGCAACCCCGCAGAGATAGAGGGGCTGAATCTTGTGGGGCTGAAACGCAGAGGCGTCACTCCCGAGGTGCGCATGGAGCTGAAAAGAGCTCTGAAGATATACATGAACCTCACAGTAAAGCTCGCCGATGTCACAGACAAGCTGGCGGAGCTGAAACAGTTTGACGAAGTAAAAATATTCATAGACTTCATACAGGACAGCAAGAGAAGTTTCCAAAGGAGCTGATCATATGGTTAAAACAGGTATAATCGGACTCGGCAGAATGGGCAGATACCATCTGAACCTGAATGACGAGATGCCCGAATCAGACCTTCAGATGATATGCGACCCTTCTGACGCAGTGCGTGAGGCAGTCGCTAAAAATTTTAAATATGAATCCACAGCGGATTTTCATAAAATGCTTGATAAGGTGGACGCTATCACCATAGCCGCCCCCACAAAATATCACTACGAAATAGCAAAAGAGTGTCTTCAGGCAGGAAAACACCTGCTGGTGGAAAAACCCATCACTGTGAATCTGGAAGAGGCTACAGAGCTTTTCGAAATAGCGGAGAAGAACAATCTGGTTCTGCATATCGGTCACGTTGAAAGATTCAACGGAGCTGTGCAGGAGCTGAAATCCATCACCGAAAACCCCTATCTGGTGGAATCAAGACGTGTGGGACCTTATAACCCTAATTTCAAGAACGACTCTATCGTTCTCGATTTGATGATCCACGACATCGACATCATCCTGAACATGGTTAACCGTGACATAATAGGCGTTTCTGCCACAGGAAGCTGTATTCTGTCGCCCACACCCGATCTCGCGAACGCCTCTATCCACTTCGAGGGCGGATGCGTGGCGAATATTCTGGTGAGCCGTGTGACACAGAAAAAAGACAGAACAATGGGAATCTCTCAGGAAGGCGCATACATATACCTCGACTACACCACTCAGGATATCAACATCTACAGAGAGGCGAAAGAGGGCAAGGTATTCGGCGACAGAGAGATGAAATACAAGAACGAATACATCTATGAGAAACTCTTCGTATATAAAGACAACCCTCTTAAGATGGAGATAAAACACTTCCTTGAGTGTGTTGCCGGAAAACAGGAGCGCAAGGTTACTGTGGCGCACGAACTGCGTTCTCTGAAAGTCGCTCTGAAGATAGACGAGCTTCTGAAACAGAAATGCGACAACAGGCTTGAGGTTACGATTTGAAAACCGGACTCATAGCCGGTTACGGCGTTCTGCCGAAAATCGCTTATGACAATCTGCTGTCCAAAGGGCACGATGTTTTTGTCGTGGCTCT
Organism: Deferribacterales bacterium; assembly: GCA_050251875.1. Lineage (GTDB taxonomy): Bacteria > Chrysiogenota > Deferribacteres > Deferribacterales > Geovibrionaceae > Seleniivibrio. Next base: position 479,322 of record JBFWMA010000001.1, read on the forward strand.
CAGCGAAGAGGTGACGGAGAGCTTTTCTGACGTTCCGCAGGCGGATATCATCAGAATAAGCGTCACCCAGACAGGCAAAATAATCAAAACGCTCAAAAATAATAATGTTAAAAAGGTCTTGTTCGCCGGAAAGGTGAACAAGACCATTATTTTTTCCAGCCTGAAGTTCGACCTGACAGCGGTCAAGCTGTTGGCGTCACTCAGAAACCGCAAAGATGACACCGTTATGGACGCCGTGTGCGACCTGATGATATCCGAAGGGTTCGAGATCATGCCCCAGACGGAGGCGCTGGACTGTCTGTATCTGCCAAAAGGCGTATACACCAGAAAGAAACCGTCCAGAGAACAGCTGGAGGACGTGGAGTTCGGGCTGATGACGGCGAAGGAACTGGGCAGGCTGGACATAGGTCAGACTGTGGTGGTTAAGGACAAGGCGGTGATGGCTCTGGAAGCTATTGAAGGAACAGACAAAGCCGTTGTGAGGGGCTGTCAGCTTGCCAAAAGCGGAGCTGTTATTGTCAAATGCGCAAAACCGTCGCAGGATCTTCGCTATGATATTCCCACTGTCGGTGTTGACACATTAAAAAATATAGCGGATAATAAAGGTGGTCTTTTAGCCGTGGAGGCAGACAAAACCTTTGTGGTGGACAGAGAGGCCTGCGTTAACTACGCTGACAAGAACAATATTATTTTTATGGCGATATAACTATGAAAGCAGAGTACATCAACCCGTTCATAACGGCAACGAGTGAAGTCTTCAGAACGATGCTCAGCATTGATCCTGTCCGCGGACAGCTCTATGTTAAGTCGAGCGAAAAACTCCCCTATGACATATCAGGCATCATCGGCATGGCGGGTGAGGCATCCGGTTTCGTCATCATCAGCATGACAGAGACACTGGCGCTGAGAGTCGTGGAGAAGTTCATCGGTGAGAAGAAGGACAAGATAGACGAAGATGTTATGGACGCCGTTGGTGAGATTCTGAACATGATCGCCGGAGGGGCAAAACAGGTTTTTTCCCGTACCGGCATCCGCTTTAAAATATCCATACCCAACGTGGTGGCTGGAAAAGACCACGTTGTGGGCAAACAGAAAAATGTTAAATGCCTCGGAATGACCTTTAAGGTAGATGACGAGGTCTTCGTGATAGAGGTTGCCCTGAAAGAGGGAGCCTGATAAACCTATGGAAAGTCTTTCCGCTTTTTATATCTTCTGCATAGGAGCCTGTCTGGGCAGCTTTATGAATGTGCTGACATGCAGACTGCCTAGAGGCTGTTCCATCGTCACCCCGCCTTCATCCTGTCCGGTCTGCCGTGTCAGGATACGTCAGTTCGACAATATTCCCATAATAAGCTGGTTCATACTGAAAGGCAGATGCAGAAACTGCGGCACCAGAATTTCCGTCATGTATCCCATAGCGGAGATAATGACCGGAGCGCTTTTTCTGGCGGCATATATGAAGTTCGGCATGACATCTCAGATGTATCTTGCTTTCTCTGTTATATTTTTTGGTCTGGCGGCGGCTTTTGCCGATCTGATGACGGCGCTGGACACGGAAAATTTCGAATGCGGGATAATTCCTGACGGAATAGTATACAGCGGGCTGGGCGTGGGCATCGTACTTTCGTATTTCGCCAACGACTCAATAATTTTTCCCGCATATGGCGCTGTAACCGGCTTTCTGGGGCTGTTCATTCCTTCATATCTTTTCAAAATCATCAGAAAGAAAGAGGGCATGGGCGGCGGAGACATAAAGCTCACCGCTATGTTCGGGGCTATGCTCGGGGCAAAGTCAGTGTTCTTTATCATATTCGGATCAGCGTTTTTCGGCGCTGTTATCGGCATCACAGCGCAGATTATTCTTAAGAAAAAAAACATGATGATACCGTTCGGTCCTTTCATCACTTTGGCATCAGTCATTTATCTATTCTATGGAAAAATTCTGGACACACTGCTGTTCGGAATTTAACCGGAAAAACCCAACAGCCTATTGAACATTGAGGCAATATCATATATAACTAACGCTGTTGCGCATTTGCCGGACGGCGGCGCAGATAACCGGAGGAGACGTGTTAAAGCCTGAAGAGCAGTTAGAACAGATCAAAAGAGGAACAGAGGAGATAATCAGCGAAGAGGATCTTCTCAAAAAGCTACAGAAAGCATATGACGAGGGAAAACCCCTTAGAATAAAAGCGGGGTTCGACCCCACCGCTCCCGACCTTCACCTGGGTCACACCGTTCTCATTCAAAAACTCAAACATTTTCAGGATCTGGGTCACCAGGTTATATTCCTGATCGGTGATTTCACCGGAATGATAGGCGACCCCACAGGAAAGAGCGAGACCAGAAAAGCCCTCACAAAGGAGCAGGTTCTGGCAAACGCCGAAACATACAAAGAGCAGGTGTTCAAGATTCTTGACCCGGCGAAGACAGAAGTGGCGTTCAACAGCACATGGATGGAAGCCATGAACTCTCAGGATATGATCCGTCTGGCTTCTCAGTATACTGTCGCCAGAATGCTGGAGCGTGACGATTTTTCCAAAAGATACGCTAACAACAAACCTATAAGCATACACGAATTTCTGTACCCGCTGGTGCAGGGATATGACTCTGTGGCGCTGAAAAGCGATGTGGAGCTGGGCGGAACCGACCAGAAATTCAACCTTCTGGTGGGAAGAGACCTCCAGAGATCACACGGACAGGCTCCCCAGGTTGCCCTGACCATGCCCATCCTCGAAGGTCTGGACGGCGTGAATAAAATGTCCAAATCTCTCAATAACTATATAGGCATCGCCGAATCTCCCTCCGACATGTTCGGAAAGATGATGTCCATATCCGATGACCTGATGTTCCGCTACTATCTTCTGCTTTCCGATAAATCGCTGAGCGAGATAGACGTGCTGAAAAAAGCGGTGAAAGACGGCAGCAAGCATCCTATGGAAGCCAAAAAAGAGCTGGCGTGCGAGATTATCACCCGCTTCCACAGCGCTCAGGAAGCTCAGGAAGCGAGAGACGGATTTGAGAAAGTATTCTCTCAGAGAGAAAACCCCGAAGATATGCCCGAATATACAATGGGCGAGGATGACAAAATCATAGACGCTGTAGACGCTCTGAAGCTGGCTCCCAGCAAGAGCGAAGCGAGAAGAACCGCAAAAGCGGGCGGTGTATCCATAAACGGTGAAAAGACCGATGACATAGATAAATCACTGCCGAAAGGCGAATATGTTCTGAAAGTCGGCAAACGCAGATTTGCCAAACTTATAGTAAGCTAGGAGGATACCCGTGTCTATTGTAAGACCGTTCAACGGAGTAAGATACAATCTGGAAGAGGTGCTCTTAAAAAGAGTAGTCGCTCCGCCCTATGATGTGATTTCCCCGGAAATGAAACAGGCTCTGAAAGATAAAAGTGAATACAATGTAGTGACTCTCGATCTTCCGGACGGAGAGGACGAAAAATATAACAACGCCGCTAAGCTCTATCAGGAATATCTGGACAAAAAAGTTCTGGTAAAAGATCTGAAACCCGGATTCTATGTGTATGAGCAGGTATATGAATACTGCGGTAAGGAATATGTGCGCACAGGCTTTATCGGACTTTTAAAGATAGAGGAGCTGGGAAAAGGCTCAGTCTATCCCCACGAAAAGACCCTTTCCGGTCCCAAAAAGGACAGGTTCGAGCTGATGAAAGCGTGCAAAACCAACTTCAGCCAGATATTCGGTCTCTATATGGACAAAGAGAACAGGATGAACCTTGTTTTCAATGACGCTAAAAAGAATATGCCCACGGCTTCCGCTCTGGATGACGAAGGCGTAAAAAATACCATCTGGTCTGTGAGCGATGAGAACACTGTCCGCATGATAGAAGATTTCATGAAGGACAAGGCTATCTATATCGCTGACGGTCACCACAGATATGAAACAGCTCTGAACTACCGTGACTATGCCAGAGAGCTGAACAAAGACGTGGAGAAAGAGGAAAAACCCTATGACTATGTCATGATGATGTTCGTTAACTTTTATGACGAAGGTCTGAAAATTTTCCCCACACACAGAGTTCTTGAGGTTGAAGAAGGATTCGATTTCAAAGGATTCACTGAGAAACTCTCTTTCGACTTTGTTATAGAGACTCTCGACTGCGCAGAAGCGGCGGACAGATATGTGAACGATCCGGCGTCCGGACGTGCTATGGCTATCTATTTCGACAACACCTACTATGGCATAAAAGCCAAAGATGACGTTATAGAAAAACTGAACCCCGTCTACCGAAAGGTGGACACCTACCTCCTTCAGGAAGGTATCATGAAGAAATTCCTCGGCGTGTCAGACGACCGCCTGCTGAAAAAAGAGGGTGTCTATTTCGTGCAGAAACTCGACCAGATAGAAAAGCTGGCAGAGGGCAAAAAAGCAGTGGGATTCATTCTGAAAGGCGTGGATATCGATATTGTCAGAGAGATATCAGAGAGCGGTCAGGTTATGCCGCAGAAATCCACCTATTTCTATCCCAAACTTCAGACAGGTCTTGTGATCTATCAGTTCTGATAATTTTTCTTAGATATTCATCAGGGGGCATATCATTATGCCCCCTTTGTTTTTTTCTGTGATTAGTATAATAATTAATTATGTACGTTAATTAATACATTAACTTTATTATTGCCAAACTCGCACCATTATAATAATGTTATAAAGTTTTAATGGAGGAAGTATGAAGAAGATATTATCATTTTCATTATTTGTTGTATTTTCCGCCCTGTCAGCTTTCGCAGGACACGTTGATACTTACGGTATCGGCGCGAAGGCCACATCAATGGGCGGCGCTGTTGTTGCAGGGATAGACGATCCCTACGCCGTTTATTATAACCCCGCGGCTATGGTGAACATCAAGAGACCCACTCTGTCTCTGGGTACTCACATTGTCGATCCGTCTCTGACTATTAAGGAATATGATGTGGAGACATCCGGACTCCTTGCCGATCCTTCTTTCGGCGCTGAGGATATCAGCGACAGATCACCTCTGCTGGTAGTTCCTCACTTCGGATATGTAACACCTATCAATGATAAATTTACATTCGGTATGGCTTTTTATGTACCCTACGGTCTGGACCTGAGATGGGATGACAACGGCGCCACAAACCCCGCCGCTTATAACACATTCCATTCATGGTACAAGAGAGAGGTTCTCACACCTTCACTGTCATACAAAGTCAATGACAAGTTCTCTCTCGGCGCCGGTATCTCTCTGGGCAAGGCTCAGGCGGGCAACGAAAGAATCAGATACGTCCCCGCTAAGCTGAAAAGCTCCGCCGCATGGACAGCGGTTCTGAGTGCGCTGAGACCCGGAGACCCCACAAACGCGGCCACCGCTGCCGGACTGGCTGCGAAATATACCGCTCTGGGTGACGCCACATTCAACATGAGCTATGAAGACGAGTTTAACATTTCATATAACTTCGGAGCTCTGTACAAGTTCAACGACAAGTGGAGCGCCGGTATAACATACCGCAGTTTCTCTCACGTTGATCTGGAAGGAACAGCGAAAGTAACCCCCGAGCAGCCTCTCTGGGGCAACGATGATCTGGATTCAAACACATCTGTGGATACTCCCGACTCCGTTCAGTTCGGCGTTCAGTACATGATCACACCTAAACTGAGAGTGGAAGCTGACATCGTGAGAACATTCTGGAGCAACATCGACTCATATACTGTTGAGTTCGAAGATGATCTGCTGAATGTCGCCGGAGCGTCTGAAGAGGTATATCAGAGACACTGGATGGATACATGGCAGTACAGACTGGGCATGGAGTACAAGCTCAACGATACAGTGGATCTGAGAGCCGGATATTATTATGACGAGTCTACAGTGCCCAAAGACACATTCGATGTTCTGTGGCCCGACTCAAACAAGCACGTTTTCTCACTGGGAGCCGGTTTCCACTTCGGAAACGTGACACTGGACACAGTTGTTCAGTATATCTATATCGAAAAACTGACTATCAATCTGGGCGCTTCTGAAAACCTGAACGACAGCTATGTCAGAGAGCTTCTCGGATACAGCATACACGATGCCGAGGTTGAGGCTGTGGCTGAAGGTCACATCTGGAGTTTCGGTATTACAGCGTCATATAAGTTCTAAGATATAATAACAAAGGCGTCTTTTACGGGCGCCTTTTTCATTTTCTCTTTTCAAGATTTTCAATTTTTAGTATTATCCCAGTAACATGTATGCCGGAGATATGACCCTATGATATCCAGACGGGGATTTTTAAAATTATCAGCCTTTTCGGTTTTCGCTTTGTCCGCGGGTGCGCCGTCTGTTTTCGCGTCCGATCATTCTCTGGACAAGTCAGTGTTTCTCAATCAGGAATATTTCAAGAAAATCAAAGAGTTCGATAAACCGTTCAGCGATGATATGCACGCCGAAAGATGGGAATACGACTATATCCGCTCCTGTGTGAGAAAGCTGTACGGAGTGCTTTCCGTTGCCGGTTACGGCAATTTTAACATACTCAGCTTTGACGATGCTCTGCGGCTGATGAAGAGAAACCCGAATCTGACACCCTTCACGGCGAAAGAGGAGGCGTATCTCGACATGCTCTTTCACAGGGACGCCGCCAGATACGGTTTTTACGGAGAAAAAGTTTTTTCCAGACTGACCGACACCATCAGAAAGAATGATGTGGTTAAGATGCCGGGTACCGGACACTATCTTTATAAGGCGCAGGCGGTGTCTGTATACGGCAAAATCACCAGCGATATGAACACTCTGGTGCTGACATCCGGTGTCAGAGGCGTTGTGAAACAGCTCTTTCTGTTCATGAACAAAGCGGTTCAGACCGAAGGCAACCTGTCCATGGCTTCCCGTTCGCTGGCTCCCGCCGGATATTCATATCACGGCGTGGGTGATTTCGATGTGGGGATAAAGGGATGGGGAGCTGACAACTTCACCGATAAGTTCGCCACCACAGACGAATATGTTAAACTGATAGATTCCGGATATATGCGCATAAGATATGATAAAAAAAATCCATTCGGAGTGCGTTTTGAGCCGTGGCATGTTAAAGTTGTTTAAGGCGGTGCCGGGCTATGCTGCTGAAGAGTAAACTGGAAAAAATTATTCTGTCCTTCATCCAGAGGATGGTGATATCTTATACATATTTTCTGCGGAACGAGCTGAGAAACCACGCCGCCGCGGCAGCTTATTATCTTCTTTTGTCCCTGATCCCTCTTGTGCTGTTTTTCTTCTATATTTTCGATACATTTCTGGCGAAATATCCTAACTTTTCAGACGAGCTTTTTTATCTGCTGTCAACCATATCAGACAGTCTGTCCCCGCAGATGTTCAGCGAGCTGGGCATATCCAAGCAGGTCGGCGGCGCTATCGGTATAGTTGGTCTTCTGAACCTTGTGTGGAGCAGCAGACTGGTTCTGCTGGCTCTCCAGAGAGCCTTTTTCGTGATATTTCCGGCGGAGCAGAAGCGCAATTTCTTTCTGGAGAACGGGGTGGCGTTCATCATCCTGCCTCTGGTGTTCACCATCGTGCTTGCGCTGTCTATGTTCAGCGGGGCTAAGGGATTTATTCTGGAGTATATCGAGTTTTACGGAATAGCCGGACCGGTGGTGATAAAGGCGCTGGGCATGGTTTCCATGCTGGTTTCCGGATTTATAGGATTTATAATCATATTTTTATCATACAAATATCTTCCGGTGAAAAAACCGGACGCGAAAAGCGCCCTGAGCGGAACACTGCTGTTTCTGGTGCTCTATACGCTGGTTAAGTTCGCCGCCTTTAAGCTGTTTCACATGTTCAGCATCAATACGGCATACGGCATCATCGGATCTATCATCGTTATTCTGATGTGGGCTTATTTCGTGTTCATGATATTTCTGTTCTGCGCCCAGTTCGTGTTTGTCTGCTACCGGGCGGATATTCTTATACTGAATATGCTGTTCAGCTCCGAAAGACCGTCAGCGCTTTTCATGCGCATGAACAGGCACCTGCTGATGAAATATACCCACAGGCTGAAGGAGGGCGACACACTGTTTAATCAGGGTGACGAGTCCTATGACATATATTACCTTCAGGAGGGACAACTCAACCTTATTATAGAAGGGCGCCATGTGGGGCACATTCACGAGGGCGAGATATTCGGAGAGATGGCGCATATAACGGGCGAAACCAGAAGCGCCACCATAACAGCCGATACGGAAAGCCGTGTGCTGAAACTGTCGCCGAAAAAATTTGACGAGATACTGAAAGACAACAGCATACTTTCCAGAAGAATAATCACCACATTATGCTCCAGACTCAGAAAAACCGACATGAGTCTCAAAGCCTCTGAATCCGATGAATAATCTTTGCATTAATTGAAAAATTGATTGACATAGGTAGGGCTTTCACCTATAAACTTTAGTTCACCCTAATAACGTCCTAGAGGTGCGTTTAAATATGTTCGGAATTTTGAATGACAAGCTGAACGGCGTATTTAAGAAGATCAGAAAACAGGTACGCCTTAACGAAGAGAACGTAAACGAAGCTCTCAAACTGGTGCGCATGGCGCTTCTTGAGGCTGACGTAAACTATAAAGTCGTAAAAACATTTATCGCCAACGTGTCTGAAAAGGCAATGGGCGAAGAGGTTATGAAGAGCCTCACACCCGATCAGGTTTTCATCAAGATAGTCAATGACGAACTGGTGAACATTCTGGGCGGAAAGGACTATGACGAAGCCAAAATCAGGCTGAATTCACAGCCCCCCACCGTCATTATGATGGCGGGATTACAGGGTTCCGGTAAAACAACCAGCGCCGGAAAACTGGCTAACTTCTTCATGAAGCAGAAACGTTCCGTTCTGCTCGTTGCCGGCGACATTTACCGTCCGGCGGCTATAGACCAGCTGGAAACACTGGGTAAACAGCTTAACTGCGATGTTTACTCCGATAAAAAGTCAAAAGACGCTGTAAAGATAGCTAAAGACGCTCTGGCGTATGCTAAAAAGACAGCGAAAGATATAATGATACTCGACACGGCCGGACGTCTGCACATAGACGATGAGCTGATGAACGAGATCGTGGCTACCAAAGAAGCCGTTAACCCTGACGAGGTTCTGTTCGTGGCGGACGCCATGACAGGTCAGGACGCGGTGAACGTGGCGAAGATTTTCAACGAAAAGCTCGGAGCCACAGGTATCATCCTCACAAAAATGGATGGTGACGCCAGAGGCGGCGCCGCTCTTTCTATCAAGGAAGTGACAGGCAAACCGCTGAAATTCATCGGTACGGGCGAGAAAATGAACGAATTCGAGCAGTTCTACCCCGACCGTATGGCTTCCAGAATTCTGGGCATGGGCGATATCGTAACCCTCGTAGAACGTGCACAGGAATCCATCGAAGGCGGAGACGCCGAAGAGATGGCGGAGAAGATGGCGAAGCATGGTCTCGATTTCGAAGACATGCTGAAACAGTTTAAAATGATCAAAAAAATGGGTTCTATGGAGAGTATTCTCCGGATGATCCCCGGTCTCGGCAATGTCTCCATGGGAGAACTTGACGATAAGGCCATTAAAAGGGTAGAGGCAATCATATTCTCCATGACAATGAAGGAGAGAAAGAACGCCAAGATCCTCAACGCCTCAAGACGCAAGAGGATAGCAAAAGGAAGCGGTACTACTGTTGCGGACGTCAACAGGCTTGTCAATCAGCTGACTCAGATGAACAAAATGATGAAGCAGATGAAAAACAAGCTGGGCGGATCGAACAAACTGAATCCTGCGATGATGAGAGACTTTCTCAAAATGAGATAAAAGTATATATAAACTAATAATTTAGCGAGGTACATTCAGTGGCTACCAGAATCAGACTTGTAAGACTTGGACGCAAAAAAAGACCCTTCTACAGAATAGTAGTATGTGACAGCAGAGAGAGACGCAACGGTAACTTTATCGAAATTCTCGGCTACTACAACCCCATGCCTGAGGTTGCTGAAGTTAAGATCGATGAGGTAAAAGCTCTCGACTGGCTTAAAAAAGGCGCTCAGCCTTCTGACACAGTTAGAAGCCTGCTCTCTAAAAACGGCGTAATAGCAAAATTCGCCGAAGCGTAAGCCTGGCGTCTCAAACGGGGTGAACCATGAAAGAGCTTGTTGAGTTTATCGTTAAATCGCTGGTGGATAAGCCGGACTCTGTGAGCATCACAGAAGTTGAGGGTGAAAAAGCCTCAATACTGGAGCTCAGGGTGGATCAGGCTGACCTCGGCAAGGTTATCGGCAAGCAGGGACGCACAGCGAAGGCCATCAGAACTATTCTGAACGCCTCCGGTGTGAAAAGCGGCAAAAAAACAGTTCTGGAAATTCTGGACTGATCCGCATAATAAAAATGGGATATAAAAAGGGCGCAGTGAAGAAGCGTCCTTTTACGCATGGTTCATGAAGTTTATAAAGATAGGCAAACTTGTTAACACACACGGGCTGGACGGTAACCTCATGATGCAGGTAACTACCGAGAGTCCGGAAATTCTCGATGAGATGCAGTACATGATGCTGTCGAAAGACGGCAATGTGAAAGCCTCTCTCGAGATAGAATATATGAATCCTTACAAGGGAATGCTCCTGATAGGGTTCAAAGGGATAGGCGATGTTGATGCCGCCCTGAAATATAAGGGAATGGACGTAGTCATTCCCGAGGACATGCTTCCCGATCTCGATGACGGTATCTACTGGCACGAGCTGGAGGGATGTCAGGTGTTTGACACAGAAGGTAATTTGGTCGGGACTCTGATCGACTATATGGAAGCCGGCGCTGCCGAAGTTTTCCGTATTAAAGGCGAGAAGGAGACCTGGCTGATTTCCAATAATAAGAATCATGTTACAGAGATAAATGTGACAGAGAAAAAGCTGATAGTGGCAAGAGAGGGACTGATTAGTGAAAACGTTTAATATCCTTACGATATTTCCCGATATGTTTTCAGTGCCTTTCTCGCTGGGCGTTTTGTCTAAGGCTGTGGAATCCGGGTTCTTCACCATTAACCCCGTTGATATTCGGAGCTACACCACAGACAAACACCGCATCACAGATGACTATCAGTACGGCGGCGGACAGGGACTTGTCATGAAGCCGGAACCTATTGTAAACGCTGTCAGAGACATCAAACAAAAAGAGGGCGATACCCACGTTGTGCTCATGGACCCCAGGGGTAAGAAATTTACCCAGAAGGACGCCGAAAGGCTCTCTGAGTATGATAGCCTCACATTCATCTGCGGCCGATATGAAGGCGTTGATGAACGGGTTGTCGATCTTGTTGTTGATGAGTCGCTCTCACTGGGCGATTTTGTGCTGACGGGAGGCGAGTTTGCCTCGATGGTTATGATAGATTCCATAGCAAGGCTTCTGCCGGGCGTTTTAGGTGATGAAAACTCACATGTAGATGACTCTCACTCATCGGGCATGCTCGAGTTCCCGCATTACACGAGACCCTATGAATATGAAGGGCTGAAGGTTCCGGACATTCTTCTATCCGGACACCACGCAGAGATCGAAAAGTGGAGGCGCAAGCTCTCTCTGGAGATCACAGCGAAAAACAGACCCGACATGCTGAAAGACACGGAGCTGTCAGAGGACGATAAAAAAGTTCTTGACATCTGCGTGCCGAAAAAGAAAATATACGTCGCTCTGCTCCACTATCCCATGAAGGACAAGGAGAAGGTAAACGTGGCGACATCCATCACAAACATGGATCTCCACGACATCTCCAGAAGCTGCACCACATATGACGTACGCAAATACTTCGTGGTGACGCCTCTGCAGGCTCAGCGTGACATCGCGTCACGGGTTATCGAGCACTGGCTTAAGGGATACGGAGCCACTTACAACGTCAACAGGAAGCAGGCCTTTGAGAACACTGTTCTCTCTGAAGGGCTTCTGGACGTGATAGCCGAAATCGAAAAGCTCGAAGGCGAGCGTCCGGTTGTCATCGCCACCACGGCGAGGGACTCACGAGCGAACATTGGGTTTGAAGAGACGGCGAGGCTCTCGGAGGATAAACCGTGCCTTATCATTTTTGGTACTGGCTGGGGATTCACCGAGGATGTTTTTAAAATGTCGGACAGGGTGCTTAAACCGATTAAAGGGGCTGGCAGATTCAACCACCTCTCGGTCAGAAGCGCTGTGGCCATTATATTAGACAGGATACATAGTTTTTAGGAGGCTCATCCATGAAGAATAAACTGATCGCTTCTGTAGAGGCGATGTACAAATCAGAGAAAGAAATTCCTGCTTTCCGCTCAGGCGATACAGTCAGAGTTTACTTCCGTATTATCGAAGGAAACAAAGAGCGTATTCAGGCATATGAGGGTCTTGTTATGAAGATCCACAGAAACAGCACCAACTCTACCTTCACCGTCAGAAAGATGGTCGGCGACATAGGCGTGGAAAGAACTTTCCCCTACATGTCACCCAGAATCGACAGAATCGAACTGATCAGACAGGGTAAAGTACGCCAGGCCAGACTCTTCTACATGAGAGAACTGAAAGGTAAAGCTGCCAGAATTAAAGAAAGAAGGAAAGGTCTGTAATCCACAAATTGCTTGACATATCAATGCATATTTAATAGATTACAAGGCTCACATATTTGACGAGGTTTATAATGAAAAGCTATTGGGCAAAACCCGACGAAATAGAAAAGAAATGGTATGTGCTTGACGCTAAAGGTCAGGTACTCGGACGTATAGCTACACAGATAGCTATGACTCTGATGGGAAAAACAAAACCCACATATACACCCTCCATCGACACAGGCGACTTTGTCGTTGTTGTTAACGCTGATAAATTCATCGTTACAGGCGCTAAGATGGATGACAAAATGTACTACAGACACTCAGGTCACCTCGGCGGTCTGAAAGAGAGAACTCTGAAAGAAATGCTGGATAAAAAACCTGAAGATGTTATCAGACTGGCAGTTAAGAACATGCTCCCCAAAACAAGAATGGGCAGAGCTATGCTCACTAAACTGAAGATCTATACAGGCTCAGAGCACCCCCACGCTGCTCAGAACCCCGAAACTTTCGTGCTGAAGTAAGGAGATATTGATGGCTGACTATACATACGGAACAGGCAGAAGAAAAACATCCTGCGCCAGAGTTTTCATCAAACCCGGCAAAGGCAACATCACAATAAACGGTAAAGATGCGGCTGCATATTTCGAGAGACCTACTCTCACTATGATCAGCCTTCAGCCTCTGGTTACTATTAATGCTGAGGGCAAATTCGACCTCTACATTACAGTAAAAGGCGGCGGAAAATCAGGTCAGGCAGGCGCTGTTCGCCACGGTCTGGCAAGAGCTCTGTGTGAGTTCGATGCTACTAACCGTCCCGCTCTGAAAAAAGAAGGATTTCTCACCAGAGATTCCAGAGCTGTTGAGCGTAAGAAACCTGGTAAACCTAAAGCCAGAAAATCTTCTCAGTTCTCCAAACGTTAATCAACACAGATTACATACAAAGAAAAGGTCTCTTCGGAGACCTTTTTTTATTTCAGGTGATTTTATGTCAATTCATCATTTAATTTTTAACGCGGGATTCAGTTATCTGCTGTGGATTCTTCCCGGAATCATTGCCGCCTTTGTGGCGCACTCAAAACACAGAAGCGCTCTGGGCTGGTCTTTTCTCTGTGTCATATTCCCTTTTGCTCTGATTATTCTTCTTCTGATCGGGGACAAGTGCTGTGACATTCAGGAGGAATCTCTCTATGCCCCTTGTCCCTACTGCAAAGAGGCAATAAGAAAAGACGCCGTTCTGTGCAGATTCTGCCGGATGACTATTCGCAGGGACTAGAACCAGTATTTTTTCAGTATTATGAAGGCGCAGACGATCAGAAGAAGATTTATCAGCACCCTGAACAGTCTGTCGGATATTTTCTTAAGAAGTTTCTTCCCGATCAAATTTCCGGCGAAGGCGCCGCACCCAGCGGTCAGTCCTATCAGCGCTATCTCTTTTGTAAAAACTCCGAAATAAGCATAGGTCAGCACTTTTGTGGTCTGGATTGCCATTAGTGATACCGCTTTGGTTCCCAGCATCTCTTCCTTGCGCACTCCGTAATTGATGTAAAATGGGTTCATGAAAGGACCGCCGACACCTATCTGTCCGGAGAGGTAGGCGCTGATGAATCCGGCTATGGGGAAATGCCATTTTCTGACTCTGAAAGTTATTTTTGTGAAAAGAGACCAGACTCCGTTAACCAGATAAAAACCCGCCAGCAGGAGAGAAAGTGATTTGTGATCCAGCCTGCTGAAAAGATACGCTCCGGAGAATGAGCCCAGAATCATGAATGGTACGGTGAGCCTTGCCAGCTCCCAGTTAATGCTTTTCAGATAAAGGAAGAAGCGCTGAACGCTGGAAAGCGACCCGGCTATGGAAGTCGCCGGCGTGATGGCTGTGATCGGCAGAAAAAGACCCGTGACGGGGATGAAGACTGTTCCTCCTCCGCCGCCTGCCAGTGTGCTGAGCATCCAGGCGAAAACGCCTGAAAGAAAAACCACTGAAGCGGTATATAAATCCATCAGAATCCCATAGTGTCTTTTATTATGTTTTTGATAGTCTGAAAATCATCTTCTCTAAGAACTGCCGGATGTTTGAACACCACCCTGTTCTCGTCCCTGCGGTAGCGGATGCCCTTGTATCTGTGGCGCAGGCAGTCTTCCGCCGCCTCCACCTCATACATGCTCCCTTCATCTATGGTTATCAGTCTGGAAGCCTTGCAGGATTCATCGTGAAACTCTATACCCAGCTCGCTGACCGTGCGCAGAGAGAATGCTTTACCCAGACCGAGCTCTTTCAAAGGGGAGACCGTTTCGGTTTCTTTAAGAGCTCTGTAGCCCGGGCGGTCGTCAGGATTGTCGTCAGCGTTTGTACCGTCCAGAATAACATCGGCGTCAGACAGCTCTTTTATTTTATTCAGGATCGCTCTTTTGCAGTGATAGCATCTGGTCTCTTTGTCCGTGAAAAATTCCGGAGGCATATCCGCTTGAAACATAACGTGTTTTACACCCAGCCTGTCGCAAATCACGGCGGCGTTCTCTATCTCATAGCGGAAGATGTGGCTGTTGGCACAGGTATACGCCGTCACGTTCTCCGCTCCCAGAAACTCGATGGCGAGCATCAGAACACATGTGCTGTCCGCCCCGCCGCTGAAAGCGACAGAGGCGGTTTTGAATCCGCTAAAAAACTTCCGCAATGTAGCCACCGCCTACAACTATGTCGTCTTTATAAACACAGGCGACCTGACCCGGTGTGGGTGCGAATTCCGGATTATCAAAAAGGATGGTGGCGGTGTCTGACGGCTGAATCTCAACCATGCAGTCCACGGGAGCCATACGGTAGCGTATTTTGACCTGAGCTTTGAAAATTCTGTCATGGCTGGCGGGAAATTCGCAGAATTGCAGCTTAACGCCCCTGCCTGTGACATTCTCTTTATCCGAAAGGATGATATCTCCGGTTTTAGCGTCTATATGCTTTACAAAGAGTGGTTCGTGATATCCGATATCGAGCCCCTTGCGCTGACCCACCGTATAATAGATGATTCCTTTGTGCTCTTTCAGTCTTTTGCCGTTCATAATGAACCAGCCCTTTTTGATGTTTTCAGGCGACAGGCGTTTTTCCAGAAAGTCCCTGTAGTCGCCGTCCATCAGAAAGCAGATATCCTGACTCTCTTTCTTATCCGCCACAGAGAGCCCCAGCTCGGCCGCTTTTGCCTTTACCTCTTCTTTTTTCAGACTGCCCAGAGGAAACTCGATGACTTCCACCTGAAAAGATTTAAGAAGGCTGAGGTAATATGACTGATCTTTTTTTTCGTCCAGCCCCTTTGCGGCGTGCCAGTTTTCGTTATACATTTTTTTGTTGGCATAGTGTCCGGTGACTATCTTTTCGCACTGGGATGTTTTCATCTCACGGAACAGATAGTTGAACTTGGCGTGTCTGTTGCAGTGACAGCAGGGGTTCGGAGTCCTGCCCATCTTATATGTGCGGACGAAATAGGCTATTACGTCCTCGTGAAAAAATTTTGTATAGTCGGCGTAATACCAGTTTATTCCCAGCTCTTTCGCCGCTTTCTCCCCATCGGCGATCGCCTGTTCCTGCTCATCGAAGAATTTTATGGTGACGCCTGTGACGTCATATCCCTGTTCTTTCATCATATGGGCGCAGAGCGTGCTGTCCACACCTCCGCTCATGGCAATCAATACTTTTGTTTTCAATGCTTTCTCCGTGTGCTAAATATGCTGATAACATAAACTTATGCGGTCATATTTTCAACAGTGTTTTCGGCTGCCCATCTTTTGTAAAGAGGGGACAGGGGAGATTTCTTTGTTTTTAAGAAATCCACCCCGACCCTCCTTTGTAAAAGGAGGGAGTAACACATAAAACTTCATGTAGCGAGGATTTATTCCGAGCGTAACGGTATCAGAAATTTCCCATGGATGGGCAAATTTCTGTAAGCTGATTGACAGAACACTGTTTTACAGTGTATTAATATCAGACAGGAGATTATTTTATGATAGAAGCTGTATTCTTTGATTTTGGCGGAGTTATAGCAGAAGAGGGCTGGGTGAACGGTTTAACAGACATAGCCCACCATCACGGATTTTATCCGCCTATGTTTTTTGACGATGCCTGCGATGTGCTCTGGAGCACCGGATATATGTACGGCAGGGCGGATGAGAACACCTTCTGGCAGAAGCTGGGAGAGAGATATGACTTCCGCATGACCGTGGATGAGATGCGGAACGTGATATTCAAAAAATTCGTAATCAGACAGGATGTTCTGGACGTTATAAGAAAAATCAGAGAAGCCGGATTCCGCACAGCCATTCTGAGCGATCAGGTGAACTGGCTGGATGAGTTCAACGACATGTACGGATTTTTCAGTCTGTTCGACAGGGTATATAATTCATATCACCTGGGAATCGGAAAAAAGGACGAGAGAGTTTTTCCCATGGTGTGCGATGATCTGGGAGTGGATATAGAGAACGCTCTTTTCGTGGATGACAACGAAGGACACATAGAGAGAGCGAAAAACTGCGGAATGAACACGCTGCTGTTTTGCGACCCGGACGAAGATATTATTAAGCTGAAAGAAATGCTTCATATATAAGGAGATGCCGATGAAACACATTCTGGAGACAGACCAAACGGCGCTTGTGGTTATCGATATTCAGGAAAGGCTGGTGAAGGCTATGGACGATGATGTCCTGAAAAAAATCACCGACAACACCCTGCGTCTGGTAAAGGGCGCTAATGTTATGGGTATCAGAACTCTCTTTACACAGCAGTATTCAAAGGGGCTTGGAGACACCATTATGTCGCTGAAAGAGCATCTGGAAGGCGACCATGTGGAGAAGACGGATTTTTCATGCTGCGGCGAGTCGTCTTTTAACGAAGGGCTCAAGGGCGTGAAGACCGTTATCCTCGCCGGCATGGAGACCCACGTCTGCGTGCTTCAGACAGCGCTTGATCTGATGAACGCCGGATTTGCCGTGCATATAGCGGCGGACGCAGTATGTTCCAGAAGCAAATTCAACTGGAAGACAGGTCTGCGTATGATGGAGAGCGCCGGAGCGGTAATCACATGTACCGAAACAGTGCTGTTTCAGCTGGTGAAAAGAGCCGGAACACCCGAGTTCAAAGAAATATCCAATATAATCAAATAAATTGGGGGCAGAGCGCCCCCTTTGCATATATATGAATATTGAGTAAAAAATATGCAATATTTCTAGTATTTTCGATAGTGTCTGTTGATTATTTTTTCATCATGATGTAATGTAGCAGTATGAGAAAAATACGTGTACTGGCTGTCGATGACGAAGAAAACATTTTGTGGCTGCTGAAAGAGGGGCTCGCGGACGAGAAGATAGACGTCCTTACCACCGATGATCCCTACACCGCAGAGACTTATCTTTCCAAAGGCGTGGATATATGCCTTGTGGATATATTTCTGGGTGAGCACAACGGAATCAAACTGACCGAAAAATGGGCACCCGCCTATAAAGACACCCACTTCATAATTATGACGGCGCAGGACACAGGATCCAACGTTATCGAATCGATCAAATCAGGGGCTAAGGATTTCTTTCCGAAACCTTTCGACCTGAACCAGCTCAAAAATAAAGTCATTACTCTCTGCGGAAAGATAGAACAGCACCCCATGACAGAGATAAAAGAATATGACTTCGAAACCAAAAACAAAAAAATGCTGGAGATCTATAAGCTCATCGGCAAGATCTCCAAAACCAATATAAACGTCCTGATTCTGGGCGAATCCGGTACGGGAAAAGAGGTTGTGGCGAGGATGATTCACCGCCAGTCAGCCAGGGCTGACAAACCGTTTATCCCCATCAACATGGCCGCCATCCCTAACGAGCTTCTGGAGAGCGAGCTTTTCGGTCACGAAAAGGGCTCTTTCACAGGCGCCGTCACGGAGAAAAAAGGTAAGTTCGAGGAAGCGCACACCGGAACCATCTTTCTGGATGAGATATCCGAGATGGATCTGGGGCTTCAGTCGAAACTGCTCAGAGTGATTCAGGAAAAAGAAGTGACCCGTGTCGGCTCCAGCAGAACGCTGAAGCTGGACACCAGGATCATAGCCGCCTCCAACAGGAATCTGGAAGAACTGGTGGGGACGGGAAAATTCAGAGAAGACCTTTATTACAGACTCAACGTGGTGTCTATAGAGCTGCCCCCCCTTTATGAGAGGAAAGAGGATACAGCTTATCTGACAAACCACTTTCTTCATAAGCACAAGAATATCAAGGACAAGGTTCTCACATGCAGCGAAGAGGCTCTGGAAGCTCTCACAGCATACCGCTGGCCCGGAAACATCCGTGAGCTGGAAAACACTATCCAGTATGCCATAGTGAATGCTGAAACCGACATCATCATGCCGGAGAATCTGCCTCCGAAACTGTTCGACAATAACCCGGCTCCCGGATCGAAAAGCACTTCCGGCGACCTCTATAAGCTGGCGCTGGACATTATCGAATCGGAAACCCTGTCGGACGGAAACAACGCTTACGAAGAATATATGAAAATCGTTGAATACCCTCTGATGAAGGCAGTTCTGGACAAAACAGGCAACAATAAGTCTATCTCGGCAAAAGTGCTGGGCATTAACAGGAACACCTTCCGCAAAAAAGTGAGGGAACACGGTTTTGAGCAAGATAATTAAAATACTCACCGAGAGTCAGCATCCGGTAAGTTTCAAACAGCTTCTATCAGCGACAGGTCTGGACGCGAAAGACCTTAAGAGAGACCTCAAAGATCTGGTAAAAAAACATAAAATCAGAGTTCTGCGCAACGGCGCCTATACCTGTGACAAAAAACAGGGTAAAGGCGGCGATGCATCGTCTCAGGTAACCGGAAAGGTGGATCAGCACCCGGACGGATACGGATTTCTGATTCTAGACGGCGGAGGAAAAGACCTCTTCATCCCCAGAAACAAGATGGGCGGCGCGCTTCACGGCGACAAGGTGAAGGCGAACATCGAATATTTCCGCAATAAACCCGAAGCGAAAGTGACAGCTATCACAGAGAGGGCTGTTCAGCGCATTATCGGCAGGGCTGAGAATCTGGCAGGCATCCTGCGTGTCGTTCCCATGACGAAAAAATTCAACTCATACATATATGTTTCAGCGGCATCCGCAAAAGGTGTCGAGAACGATGACGTGGTGATGGTCGATCTGACGTCATATCCGGACGGACAGAAGGCGGGCAGAGGCGTCATATCTAAAAAACTGGGCAAGCTCAGCGACCCCAGAATAGAAGACCTGATAGTTCTGAACAGATACGACATCACAAGAGAATATCCCAAAGAGGTGGAGGACTATGTAGCCGCCACGGGTCCTGAGTTTCTGAAAAATCCGGGCAAAAGAACGGATTTCACAGAGCTGACCACCGTAACCATAGACGGCGAGACCGCCAGAGATTTTGATGACGCTATTTCTGTGGAGGAGACCTCCAATGAATATATTCTGTATGTCCACATAGCGGACGTGAGCCACTATGTGCGTCCTGACACCATTCTGGACAGAGAGGCATACCGCAGGGGAACGAGCTTTTATTTCCCCGAGTTTGCTGTGCCCATGCTGCCGGAAATGCTTTCCAACAACCTGTGCAGTCTGCGTCCCGATGAAGAAAAACTGACTCTGTCGGCAAAGATATATTATACAAAAACAGGCTCCAGAAAGAAGGCGGAGCTGTTCCGCTCACGCATAATGAGCGACAAGAGGCTGACATATACATATGTTCAGGCTTTTCTGGATGGAAAAGAGAAAGAGGACAACCCGAAGGTGGCTGAGCTTCTGATAAATTCCAGAGAGCTGGCGCAGAAGATAATGAAACGCAGAAAGAAAGACGGGATGCTGGATTTCGACTTTCCGGAAGCGGAGTTCGATCTGGATGAAAACGGCGAGATAATCGCCATCCGTGAATCGGAAAGACACCTGTCGCACCGCATCATCGAGCATTTCATGATAGAGGCGAACGAAGTCGTTTCCGAATTTCTGGAGAAGAGCGTTCCGAAATCCGTTTATCGTATCCACGACAAGCCGGATCCCCAGAAACTGGGTGATTTCGTGTCGCTGGCGGAGACTTTCGGCGTTATAGCCACCATAAAGGATATTACGCCTAAAGAGGTGGCGAAGGTCAGCGAGACCGTGAGCGCCTCTGATTACGGCGACATTCTGGGACCGGCGCTGGTGCGCACCATGGCTAAGGCTGAGTATAACACCAACAACATAGGTCACTTCGGTCTGGCGTCCACATCATACACTCACTTCACCAGCCCCATCAGACGCTATCCAGACCTGATGGTGCACAGGCTGATATGCAACAAGCTGTTCGGCGCCGACTATCATTCCGAAAACGATCTGGACACAGCGTGCCAGAAATCCACCGAGAATGAGCAGAGAGCGGAGAATGCCGAGAGAGATATAGAGAGATTCAAGAAGATAAAATACCTGATGAAGCATATGGAAGAGCCGTACGCCGCCATTATCACATCCGTGGGCGCATTCGGTCTTTCGGTTTATCTGCCGACCATAATGCTGAAAGGTACCATCACTCTGGAAGCCATTCAGGGTGATGTTTATCAGTATATTAAGAAAGCGGAGATAGTTAAGGGTAAAAGAACCGGCGTGATGTACCGTGCCGCCGACCCCCTGGAGGTCATGGTGGAGCGAATTGATTTTGACATGCAGGAAGCTTATTTTTATCCATTATAATTAATTATCTGTTGCTTATGATATATTGATTAAGCTATTATTAATATACAACATTCAGGACGTGTCATGATCGGTAAGTATATTAGCGAGAAGAATATAGGTAAAATCAGTCTTATCAATATGGTTGCCGTTATTCTTGTGCTTACTGTCACCATGCTCCTTTTCATAGCTAATCAGACCAATAATGAGTTCGAGGCGGAACGCGCTCAGCTTGTCAAAAATTTTATCAGCAGTAAAAAAACTATCCTGATGAATGAAGTCGACAGGCTGTTTGACTATGTTGAATTCAATACGGCAGGCGTCAGGGAATCGCTGAAATCTTCATCATCCACACAGGTGGACGAGGCAGTTTCTTCCGCCGCCAAAATAGTCGCCCTTATGCAGGCGAAGGGGCTCGCGTCCGAATCCGCCGGAGCCGCAGCCGAGTTTCTGAAGAAATATACATGGGACGAGGGAAAAGGCGGGCTCTATGTTCTGGATAAAACAGGCAGGGTGATAATCCATCCTGAATATCCGGCTGGAACCAACCTTTATAATCTGGCGACACCATACGGCTCTTCTCCCGTGAAAGATGAGATATCCGTTGCCTTTTCCGGCGGCGGGTTCATAGACAACTCCATGCCGGAGTCAGCCGGATCTGACAAATATGTCAACCGCACGGCTTATGTGAAAAAACTCGGATATTTTGACTGGTATATAGGCACATCTTTCACAGACGAAGATGTGAAAAATATAGTGAAAGCTCAGATTGTTAAGCGTGTGGACTCGGTTATCTTCGATGATTCCGGACACTACTTTATCCTTACTCTCAGCGGAAAAGCCGTGGCGACCCCAGGCAACAGCTCACAGGCGGGGGAAAGTGTTCTCGGTGTCAGAGACAACAGCGGCGTGAACTATTACAAAGACCTCATCAGTCACTCTCTTCAGGATAACAGTTATTTTTCATTCTATAACATGACATACACCGACTGGGGCAAAGATATTCAGGTGGTTTCGCACTGCCGGATAATGGAACAATGGGGCTGGCTGCTCTGCGCCACTGTGCCCATGAACGACCTTACGCCCATAATAAACGAACGCAATGTCGCTCTGAAAGAGAAGCTGAACAAAAACAAGAAATATTCTCTGATTATATTCGCCATCTCCGCTCTGGTGGCGGCGGCTATATCATGGTATTTCTCATCCCACGTTCAGAGGCTTTTCAACAGATACAGACAGGATATTGAGAACAGAAACAGAGATCTGGAAGAGCTGAACATAGAGCTGACTAACCAGCTGTATACCGACCATCTGACGGGGCTTCCGAACAGAAACAAACTGGTGAACGATCTTAATCTGGTTACGAATCCCATTCTGATTCTGCTGAATATCGACTCGTTTAAGAAGATAAACGAAACCTATGGTTTCATCATCGGCGATTTTGTTCTGATAGACGTCGGCGAGCGGATTTCATCCTTCGTCTGCGACCCGGAACCGAAATGCTATAAATTCCACGGCAACGAATACGCTATGCTGATCGATTGCAGTATGTCGAAAGAGGCTCTGACTGTTCTGATGCAGAGACTCTCTGAACATCTGGAATTCACCGTGAAATACGAAGAGCTGGAGATAGAGATAGATATCTCCATCACATGCGGCGTGTCCGCAGAGAAGGGCAACGTATTTGAAAAGGCGGGGATGGCTATGCGTCTGGCGGAGAAGAAGAAACAGCCGTATATGATCTATGACAACTCCATCGATATGGTGGACGAGTATGAGAAGGACATCCGCTGGACTAAGGTTGTGAAAAGAGCGCTCAGCGACAACAATCTTGTTCCTTTCTTCCAGCCCATCGCCAATTCGAAAACAGGCACTGTGGAAAAATTCGAGTGTCTTGTGCGGATCATAGAGAACGGAGAGGTTATAACCCCGTTCCAGTTCCTGGGTATCATTAAAAAGACAAAACTCTATCAGCATGTTACCAGACGTATGATGTCCAAGTCGTTCGAGATATTCGCCGAAAATGATTTCTCGTTCACCATCAACCTGTCCATCGAGGATATCATGGACGAGTCCACCTCCAGATTTATTCTGGATATGCTGAAGACAAGCGGAATAGCCAACAGGGTTATCTTTGAGCTTCTGGAATCAGAAGGCATCGAGAGTTTCTCCGTTATCAACGATTTTATAAAAGAGATCAAAAAGACAGGCGCTATGGTCGCCATAGACGACTTCGGATCAGGCTACTCTAACTTTGTATATCTGTCTGAGCTGAACGTGGATATTATCAAAATAGACGGTTCGCTCATTAAGAATATAGACCATGACAGACAGTCTCAGATCATTGTGGAGACTATCATCAAATTCGCCAACCAGCTCAATATCAAGACCGTGGCTGAGTTCGTCCATTCAGAGGATGTGCGCAGGAAGGTTATAGATATGGGTATCGACTACATTCAGGGTTACCATGTGGGAAAACCTGTCGCCGACATTACCGATTATATGAACTAATTTCGTGGAGTTAGGTGTTGTACTTATCGTCATTGCGAACTCTTTAGAGTGAAGCAATCTCATGCGGTCGTTATCTTCACAAGACTGCCGCGCAGATCACATCTGCACGCAGTGACCACAGGTTATCTGCTGAAAATCTGAGTATCTTTAGGGATCACAGGGTTAAACACGCTGTCGGGAATCTGCGGGTCAATCTTTATGTTTGTAAACATTATAGATGTGTTGTTCCCGTTCTGGTCTTTTGTGGATATACCGGCTATCTGACCGTTCTTTATGGTGAAAACCATGCTGTCTATTCCCGTGCCCTGAGCGGCGGGGGCGAGAATCAGTTTTCCTGTGGTGCTGTTATATGTAGCTGTGAAATCCTTTTTGATATCAGCGGGATTCATCATCAGACGCATATAAGCGTTTGTGGAGGGGTCGAGCTGCTGGCGGATGAGCTGTTTTGATTCGCTGTCATAGAACTGCATTCCTGTCTGATCGAATATGTAGAACTGTCTGTATGGTTTCTGATAATCCCAGAACGCTTTTGATCTGCTCTTGATATACAGCTTGCCTGAATAGGTATCTGATCCGAATCCTTCTATCTCTGTTTTCTGGATAAAATCAGCAGTATAGCTCTGCACCTTATTCAGTCCGGAGAGAACCTCCGCTGCGTTCTCGGCATATGCCAGCGCAGATAACAGTAATACAGATATGATAATAAGAGTTTTTTTCATCCCGCACCTCTTTGCTTTGTAAGAATATATATCGTTATGCCCCGTGTGTAAAGTGACAAAGACCATTTGGTATATAGATTAAAAACATAAGTAATATCAACAAAAGTATATGAATGGTGTCTAGCATTATAGTTAAAACTAATAAGTATTCATACGAAAGAGGTGTTTTTATATAAAAAAAATATTTTTATATTTCACGTCTATTTGAAAACCTTATATGGCACGGTTTCTCGTCATGTATAGGCTCTATCCCTGTCTATGGAGGGTTTTTAGGCTATTGACAATTTAGATATGATGTTATATTATCCGTAAACCAAAAGGAAGGATGGGAGTCATTATGAGAATCAAGAAGCTAATGTCCGCCAACAGAGGCGAAATCGCAATCCGTACTTTCAGAGCCTGCACAGAGCTCGGCATCAGAACAGTTGCCATTTATTCCGATGAGGATAAGTATTCTCTGCACAGGTATAAAGCGGACGAGGCATATCTTGTGGGCAAGGGACTCGACCCCGTTGCCGCCTATCTCAGCATGGATGAAATCATCCAGCTCGCCATTCACAAACATGTGGACGCTATCCATCCCGGTTACGGCTTTTTGTCTGAAAACGCCGAATTCGCCAGAAAGTGCGAAGAGGCGGGGATTCTCTTTGTCGGTCCTTCTTCCGACACTATCAATATGTTCGGAGACAAAAAGAACGCAAAAGTTCTGGCGAAGGAGTGCGGCGTTCCCGTTATAGAGGGTTCCGCAGGCGTGGTCGCCACTCTGGACGAGGCTCTTGCGATAGCTGAATCCATAAAATATCCCGTGCTGATTAAGGCTGTCGCCGGCGGCGGCGGAAGGGGGATCAGGGTCGCCAGAGACAAAAAAGAGATGGCGGACAACTTTGACTCCGCCAAGAGCGAAGCGCTGAAAGCGTTCGGCAACGGCGACATCATCATCGAAAAATATATAGAAGAACCCAAACACATAGAAATTCAGCTTCTGGCGGATAAACACGGAAACATAGTCCATCTGTATGAGCGTGACTGCTCCATTCAGCGCCGCCACCAGAAACTGATAGAGGTAGCGCCCTCTATAAACGTGGCAGACAAAACACTTCAGGCTATGTATGACGCCGCTATCGCAGTCGGCAGGAGATCAAATCTGGTGAACGCCGCCACTGTGGAGTTTCTCGTTGATAAACATCAGGATTACTACTTTCTCGAAGTTAACCCCAGGCTTCAGGTGGAACACACCATCACAGAGCTTATCACAGGCATAGACATAGTTCAGAGCCAGATATTCATCAGCGCCGGAGAGCCCTTAAGCTCTCCTAACATAGACATTCAGTCTCAGGAAACTGTGAAAAAGAGCGGATACGCTATTCAGTGCCGTGTCACAACAGAAGATCCGGAAAATAACTTTTTCCCTGACACAGGGGAAATAGAGGCATATAGAGTTGCCACAGGGTTCGGCGTGCGGTTGGATGCCGGAAATGGTTTTGCAAACGCCAAAATATCACCTCATTATGACTCCCTCTTGGTGAAGGTGTCCACCCACGCCCACTCTTTCAAAAACACCGCCAGCAAAATGAACAGAGCTCTCAGCGAGTTCCGTATCAGAGGCGTGAAGACAAATATCCCTTTCCTTGAGAAAGTGATATCACATCCCAAATTTCTGGACGGCTCAGCCTCCACTGTTTTTGTGGATCAGTCAAAAGATCTTTTCGATTTCAAAAAACGCATGGACAGAGCGACAAAATCGCTGAAATTCCTTGCTAACAACATAGTTAACAACCCCTCCGGTTCTGTGCTCCAGCCGGGAATCATCCTGCCCAACATAAACCCCCCTCAGGTGGTTTTCGGCACAGAGATGCCCACCGGAACCAAAGATATCCTTAACAGAAAAGGCGTGGACGGAGTGATGCAGTATCTGAGAACATCCAAAGAGGCTCTGTTCACGGACACCACATTCAGAGACGCGCACCAGTCTCTTCTGGCCACTCGTCTGCGCACCAAGGATATGCTGGAGATATCAGACGTATACGCTCACCATATGAGCAACCTGTTCTCTATGGAGATGTGGGGCGGGGCGACATATGACGTGTCCTACAGATTCCTGAAAGAATCACCATGGGACAGGCTGGCTCAGCTGAGAGAAAAGATACCGAACATCCTTTTCCAGATGCTCCTCAGAGCGTCCAACGCAGTGGGATACACCAACTATCCCGACAACGTGGTTAAGGAATTCATCCGTCTCGCCTGCGAGAACGGCATGGACGTTTTCAGAATATTCGACTGCTTCAACTGGATAGATCAGATGAAGCCCGCTATAGAAGAAGTGAAGAAACACGGCCGTATAGCAGAAGCCGCTATCTGCTATACCGGCGACATCACAGACCCCAAGAGAACAAAATATTCTCTGAAATACTACACATCTATAGCCAACGAGCTGGCGGAAGCCGGCACAGACATCATCGGCATCAAAGACATGGCGGGGCTTCTGAAACCCTATGCCGCAAAGGCTCTGATAAAAGCTATTAAAGAAGAGACAGGGCTTCCTGTCCACTTCCACACACATAACACCAGCGGAAACGCCGAAGCGGCTGTTCTGATGGGTATAGAGGCGGGCGCCGATATCGTTGACGCCGCCGTCAGCTCCATGAGCGGTCTGACATCTCAGCCCAACCTTAACTCTGTTATGGCGGCGCTGGACGGTCAGCCGAAACACTCTCACATGGACAAATACTGGACACAGCAGGTGTCTGACTATTTCGACAGAGTGCGCAGATACTACTTCCCCTTCGAATCAGGGCTTAAGGCTTCCACAGCAGAGGTCTACATCCACGAGATTCCCGGCGGTCAGTATTCCAACCTGATAGTACAGGTGGAGGCTATGGGGCTCATCGACAGATGGGAAGAAGTGCGCAACATGTATACAGCGGTTAACGCCGAGCTGGGCGATATCATCAAGGTAACTCCCTCATCTAAAGTGGTGGGCGACCTCGCCCTGTTCCTGGTGCGCAACAACCTGAAAGTGGAAGATATATATGAGAAGGGTGAAACTCTTAACTTCCCCGATTCTGTAGTGTCATTCTTCAAAGGGATGCTGGGTCAGCCTTACGGCGGATTCCCCAAACGTCTTCAGAATATAGTCCTGAAAGGCGAAGCGCCTCTGGACTGCCGCCCCGGCGAGCTTCTGGAAGACTATGACTTCACAGCGGCGCATGATGAGCTGAAGGCGAAGTTCGGCAGGAGCTTCTCCCCCGAAGAGCTGATCTCATACGCTCTGTACCCGGCAGTGTTCAAAGACTATGTGACATTCCACAACGAATACGGAGACGCTTCCATCTTCTGCACCCGCTCATTCTTCTATCCCCTGCGCAAGGAGGAGGAGATAGAGGTGGATATCGAAGAGGGAAAAACTCTCATCATCAGATATGTGAACATCAGCGAACCGGACGAGAAGGGACGCAGAAAAGTATATTTCGAGCTGAACGGTCAGCCCAGATCTGTGACTATTAAGGACGAGACCCTGACAGCAATCATAAAATCAAACGCTAAGGGAGACATAGCTAACCCCAAAGACGTTTGCGCCACAATGCCCGGAAAGATCACTAAGATGAATGTGAAAAAGGGCGATAAGGTGACAAAGGGAGACATCCTGCTGATTACCGAGGCGATGAAGATGGAAACCAAAATAGCCGCGGCTGTGGACGCCGAGGTAGACGAGATACTCCTTCAGGAAGGAGACAAAATCGAGGCGGGCGATCTGATCGTACGTCTTGTGTGACACTCTTTTGATGTTGTAAAAGGGCGGGTCGTTTGATCCGCCTTTTTTTTGTGTATGTTGCGAAAAGTCAGCGCAAAAAAAAGCCGTGTCAAACGACACGGCTTTAATAATTTATCCTCGGGGCAGAATTACTTCTGGTTTCCTGAGGGGTTGTTTTTGTAGTAGTCTTTCATTTTAACGGGATCGGGAACCATAGTGTCTTTGCCGGGTGTCCAGCCTGCGGGGCATACTTCGCCGTGTTTGCGCACGAACTGAAGAGCGTCAAGGTTTCTGAGGATTTCAGTAACGTTTCTGCCTATGCCGAGATCGTGGATAAGCTCGAACTGAACTTTGCCTTCGGGATCGATGATGAATGTAGCTCTCAGAGCCATTCCGGGCTCAAGAAGAACGCCGTAGTCCTCGGAGATTTTTTTAGTGAAGTCAGCAACAAGGGGATAAGCGATGTCGCCGAGTCCACCCTCTGTTCTGGGAGTGTTAACCCATGCGAGGTGGCTGAATTTGCTGTCTGTGGAGACGCCGATGATCTGGGCGCCGCGTTTTACGAATTCTTCGTTAGCGTCTGACAGAGCTGTGATCTCTGTGGGGCATACGAATGTGAAATCGAGGGGGTAGAAGAAAAGAACAACCCATTTACCTTTGTAATCTTCAAGGCTTACGTTGCTGAAGTTTTTGTTAAGTACAGCTTCTGCTGTGAATGCGGGAGCAAGTTTTGTTACAAGACTCATTATTATTCCTCCTGTCAAATCTGGTTAAGTGATAAATTTTATTAACTGTATCCCTATTTAAGCAGGATGTCAATATAAAAATGAGATGAAATATGTCTTTTTAAAGTTCAGAATATAACAGGAAAGTATCAGGACAAAAAGATATTAAGTATCAGATATTAACTTTTTTTTCCCTGTTGCCGCGCACTTCGTTCAGGTGAGCGTCCCAGACTATTTTGCTGAGGATATTTTCGTTTCTGACTGCCAGATTTACGAATTTCAGCCCTGCTCTGGTGGGTGTCGCCCAGACAACCTGTGCTTTGATGGGTGTCATTTCATATTTATTGCTCATGAAATAAGCGTATTCGCAGGAAAGACACTGGGTATTAGTCAGACAGTTTTTTGTCCGCAGTTCCACCATGTCGCCCTGACGGAGAATATTTTTGTGAGAGACGCATACGCCGCCCATTGCCACGTCAACTGTTTTGGTTACGAAACATGAGCTTTCGTCAGCATGTTTTTCGCCGGGATGTAGTATTGCAGTTACGCAGAAATCAAGTGAGAGCTTTACACGCATGCTCTCTCTTCTGTTTGTGTTAGAGTTAGTCATGCTTACCTACCTTTTCTGGTAGTAATATCGGCAAAAACTATAAATATGTAAAGGGGAAAGTTAAATGCTATCCCTTATTAAATATAGTATTAACGTATTGCGCAATAATTTCAGCGTGATCGAACGCTAAGTTTTCAGGCAGTGCATTAACCGGGTAAAAAACAGCATTCTTGGCGTCATCGCCAGCCACCGGATCCATGTCTGTATCGGCGTAGTAAACGGCGGAAGCGGTGTGTCCTCTCTTGTCCCTTTTCGGGTCGGAATAGATGCCGAGCAGCTCCACCTTGTCCACTTTGATTCCTGTTTCCTCGAACAGCTCACGGACAGCGGCGTCCTCCACCTTCTCTCCGTAGTCAACGAATCCGCCGGGGATAGCCCAGCCGTGGGGTTCGTTCTTGCGTTCTATCAGCAGGATGCTGTCGCCTTTTCTGGCTATAACGTCCGCCGCCAGTTTGGGTGTGTAGAGAAAGAATCGTCCGTATTTGAATTTCAGCGCCTGATAGATGCTCTCGCAGTAGGGCGCTTTTCTGCCGTGTTTTTCCAGAGTGTCTATGACGGGTTTCAATATGCCGTCTATCTCAGGCTTTCTGTTCTTTTCTATGTCCTGAAGCATGCTGGTTTTGTATGTTTCCAGCGCTGTGCGGTATTTTATCTTATCCCGCCACTGTTCTTCCGTAATGACGACACCTTCGCACGCGGCGGCGTCCACCACCTCTTTCACCATGTTTTCCATCAGCGATGACAGACCGGGGTCTTTTATCATCGGTCCGCATGCGCTTAAGAGCAGGGCGGAGAGGGGGTTATAGGCAACATTCCACACCAGCTTAAGCCAGATGGTGTGCGCTATGTCTGGGCTGAGGTTGTTGAAAATTCTGCTGTTGTCGAGAATCTCTTTGAATACCGGTTCCAGCGCCTTTCCTTTTTCGGAGATCGCTCCGAAAACACATTCGCCTGTGCTGTCCTGATTTATAGTTCCTGCCGGATCGACCCACGAGGCTATGAACAGGCTGCCCGCTATGGTGCGGTCTGTTCCGAAATATTTTGCCAGCAGGTACGGACCCTCCACGCCGTTATGAAAAGACACGGCGAATCCGTCATCAGACAGGTTGTCTTTCAGCGCCATGCACATGCTCTCTGTGTCGTGGAGTTTTGCGGAGAAGATAATGATATCGAAAATACCCTCAGCTTTTCCCACGGCTTTCACCGGGATGTTTTTCTCTCCGTGGCTGGTGCTCTTCATCCGGAGCAGTCCGGTGTTTTTCATAGCGTCCAGATGTTTTCCTCTGGCGAGAAATGTTACGTCATATCCGGCGTCTGCCATTAGTCCGCCGTAAAAGCTGCCTATGGCTCCGGCGCCTGCGATAAGGATTTTTTTGTCTGATTTCATAAGCGTGATCCATCCAATAAAAAATTAAGCACAGGTTTTTTGCCTGTGCTTAAAAGTTATTTGAAGACGACCTCGTTTCCTGTCACGGTCGCCTTGATGTTCTTCCGGTTCGAGAACTTGTTGTTCAGCAGCATGTCGCTGAGCGGGTCTTCTATCAGAGACTGAAGCAGACGCCTGATGGGTCTCGCTCCGTAGTTATAGTCATATTCGTGGCTCAGTATATGCTCTCTGACTGTATCGTCTATGGATATCTGTTTGCCGATATCCGCCAGTCTTTCGTTGATCTCCGCCAGCTGAAGATCGATGATCTCGTAGAGAACCTCTTTCGACAGGGGTTTGAAGACTATCAGCTTGTCCACCCTGTTGATGAATTCCGGCGGGAATCTGTCTTTCAGCTCTTTGTTGGCGTTGCTGCTGAATGTACCGTAATCTATGCCTTCTGTTTTGCCCTGTTCGAATCCCAGAGCTTTTCTGTTCAGAGTCAGCTTGGTTCCGAGGTTAGACGTCATGATTACTATGGTATTTTTAAAGTTAACCTTGTGTCCCAGATTATCGTTGATATGTCCGTCATCCAGTATCTGGAGCAGAATATTCAGAACTTCCGGGTGCGCCTTCTCTATCTCGTCAAAGAGAACAACGCAGTAGGGTTTTCTGCGCACCATTTCGGTTAGCTTTCCGCCCTCTTCATAGCCGACATATCCGGGAGGCGCTCCCACCAGAGTGGATGCGTTGAACCTCTCCATATATTCGCTCATGTCTATGCGGATCAGGGCGCTTTCGGATCCGAAAACGATCTCGGCGAGTTTTTTCGCCACTTCTGTTTTTCCCACGCCTGTGGGACCCATGAAGATGAACGAACCGAGTGGGCGTTTCGGGTTGGAGAGTCCGGCGAAACTGCGTTTAACAGATTTTGCCAGCGCTTCCACCGCTTCGTCCTGTCCTATTATATGTTTCTTAATGTCTTTATCTATGTGTGCTATTTTTACCTTGTCATCCTGCTGGAGCTTCTGCACGGGTATACCCGTCATGTGCGCCACGACTTCGCTGATGTTTTCCACTGTGAGTGTGGGCCAGTTGTCGTCCAGCTCTTTCTGCCATATCTTTTCTGATTCGGCAGTTTTCTTCGCCAGTTTTTCAACGTTTCTGGAGAATTTTTCTATGTCTTCATAGTCGTTGTTGCGCAGTTTTTCGTCACGGATTTCTTTCGCCTCAGTCAGCTTTACTTTCAGCTTGTGCAGAGAGGCGGGGAGCTGACGCACCCTGAGTTTGAGCCGTGAGCATGCTTCATCCAGAACATCGATACTCTTGTCCGGCTGAAACTTGTCGGTGATGTATCTCTCTGTGAGTCTTGCGATCTCTTCCAGAACATCGTGGCTGATGAATACCTTGTGGAAATCCTCATAATATCTCTTGATGCCCGCCAGTATGTCCACTGTGGCGGATACGCCGGGCTGATCCACGCTGATGGTCTGGAAGCGGCGGTTAAGAGCGCCGTCTTTCTCGAAATTTTTGCGGTATTCGTTCAGCGTTGTTGCGCCGATACACTGGAAAACGCCTCTGGCGAGAGCCGGTTTCAGCATGTTGGAGGCGTCTATGGAACCTTCAGCGGCGCCCGCTCCGACCATGGTGTGTATCTCGTCTATAAATATAATGACGTTGCCGTCTGTCTCTATCTCTTTAATGAGGTTTTTCATCCTCTCTTCGAACTGACCTCTGTATTTGGTTCCGGCAACCACGTTGCCCAGCTCCAGCGATATCAGACGTTTGTCCTTGAGAAAATCGGGAATATCCTCGGAAACCATGCGCAGAGCCAGACCTTCCACTATGGCTGTCTTGCCCACGCCGGGCTCGCCTATTATCACGGCGTTGTTTTTGATACGTCTGCCGAGAATCTGGATGAGCCTTTCTATCTCTCTCTCACGTCCGATGACGGGATCCAGCTTGCCTTCTCTGGCCTGCTGTGTCATGTCTCGTCCGAATTCGTCTATGGTGGGTGTGGACTGAGAGCCCGCTTTTTTGGTGTATGTCTTCATCAGTCCGGATATCTCCTCACGCAGGGAGACTATCTCCAGTCCCAGCTTGGAGAGGATCATGGACGCTTTGCCCTTCTTCTCTTTCAGCAGACCCAGAAGGATATGCTCTGTGTTGACATATTTTGTATTAAGGATTTTTGCCTCGTCCACGGCATAGTCCAGAACGTTCTTGCCGTTGGGGCTGAAAGGCAGGCTGCCTTTTATCATGAGATTGCGTCCCTTCTCGCTCATGCTGGTGACGTCATTCATCAGCATGGTGACATCTATACCCCTCCTGGTGAAAATTTCGGAGGCGATGCCGGAACGCTCTCTGAGCAGACCCATAAGGATATGCTCTGTATCTATGGAGGACTGCATCAGTTTTTCTGAAGCCTCCCTCGCGAAAATTATTACTCTTCTTGCTCTATCGGTAAATAATTCAAACATGTTCACTCAACCTTATCAATAATTAATTTATTATAAGTGGTTCATGGGTATATTCGCAATACTAAATGTTATTTAAGAATATATAACCGGACATATACGGTCGCAATAAAGAATTGGGTTGACACATATGACCTCTGCCGTAATAATAATATAAGTAACTTGTATCAGGGGTGTTTTATGACGAACAAAAATCTTTTCGCGGTTACTCTGATCGCGGCGGACAGACCCGGAATAGTTGCAGCGGTATCAAAGATTTTCTTTGAGAACAGCTTTAACATCGAGGACTCCAGCTCCACCCTTCTTCAGGGATTTTTCTCTGCTATTTTCATAGTGAGCAAAGACGGAGTGGATGCTGACGGCGTTAAGAAGATGTTCATGCCTCTGGAAAAAACAATGAACATAGATATTCATGTACAGGAGATGAGCGAGGCGGGCGTGAGACCCGTGGGCGAGCATTTCATCATATCCGTATACGGCTCGGACAAACCCGGGATAGTGAACAAAGTGGCTGAATATCTGGCTAATAAAGAGATCAATATCCTCGATCTTCAGACAAAGGTTGCGGGATCTGAAAAAAGTCCTATATATCTTATGGTTCTCGAGGTGGTTATCGATCCGAAAATGATGGGCACCGGCTGGGATGACGATCTGAAAAAAATATCCAGAGATATGGGTACAGACGTTAACATAAGACAGATAGAAACATACGAGTTTTAACGAATGGCAGTCAGAGAAGTATTAGTGTATCCGGATCCCCGCCTGAAAGAGATGGCGGAGGATGTGACAGAAATAGATGATTATGTCCGCCAGGTCATAACAGACCTGACAGACACAATGGAAGCGTCAGGACACTCCACAGGGATAGCCGCCACACAGATAGGCGAAAACATCCGGGTGGTGGTCGCGGACGCGTCAAAAAACGCCAAGTGCGAAAACCACCACGGCAGACTTGTTCTCATTAACCCCGAGATAATAAAGTGGGAGGGCATGATATCCTTTCGTGAGGGATGCATGAGCGTGCCCGACTACACCGGAAACGTGAACAGAGCGAAGAAGATTCTTCTGCGTTATCATGACGAGAGTTTTGAGCAGAAGGTGATAGAGGCGGAGGATTTTGAGGCTGTGCTTCTTCAGCACGAGACAGACCATCTGGAAGGGACTCTCTTTCTGGACAGGGTTATATCAAAAAGAACCGACCTGTTCCGCCGGAAAAAGTTTAAATAGGACTTTTATTGTCTTTAAGTAATTCTTGATTATGTGTTCAACTTTGTATATAATTTGTCAAATTACTAAATAGACAAAGCAAAAATGATTTTACGATTCTGTGTAAACCTCATTATTTGACAGTTATATAGGATTATTTTTATGCGTGACGATCGTTACTGTGATTTTTTTAAAAGACTTGCCCTTAACATGCTGTATTACTCTTTTTCGGACGGCAGAGTCGATATTCCGGATTCTGAACTCACCGATGATTTCCTGTCGAATACAGGCATAGACTTTTCTGATAAACTATTCAATTCATGGATTATAAATAACGCCAATCATGTCAGCGGAGAGGAGCAGTTTCAGTCCGAATATTTCTGCCGCCGCACGAACAGATGGTTCTGTGTCAGAACCGTTAAGGACGAAGAGGGCGTGTACGCCTCTGTCTTCAGCGATGTCACAGACTATAAAACATCTGAGGAGCACCTCAGAACCCTTATCAACTCCACTCCGGATATCATCTGCTTTAAAGACGGACAGGGAAGATGGCTGGAGGCTAACGCCAGCAATCTGGAGGTTTTTTCTCTCACCGGGGTTGATTACAGAGGAAAGACGGATTCCGCTCTGGCGGATTTTACGCCGGCGTTTTACAGAGATGCTTTCATGGGGTGCGAAAGTACTGACGAGAAAGCGTGGCAGAACAAAACAACCAGCCACATGGAAGAATATATCCCCAGAGTGACCGGAGAACAGAGAGTGTTTGACGTGGTTAAAGTGCCTCTTTTTTATGATGAGGCGAAGACAGAGAGAAAGGGACTTGTGGTTCTGGGGCGTGATATCACCGACAGAAAAGAGGCGGAGAACCAGATCAAACGTCAGTCCGCTTTTATTAACTCACTTCTGGACAGTGTGCCCGACCTGATCTTTTACAAGGATCTGGACGGATATTATGTTCTGTGCAATCCCGCTTTTTCAGAGTTCGTCGGTGTGCCTGTGGAAGATATAATTGGCAGGACGGACTATGACCTGTTTCCGGCGGACGTGGCGGAAGAGTTTGTGGCGCATGATAAAAAGATGATAGGGATAAGAAAATCCAGACAGAACAACGAGTGGGTTTCATATCCTGACGGTTCCAGAAAGCTGCTGTTCACCCTGAAAACACCCTATTATGACAAAGACGGAAATATCATCGGCGTGCTGGGCATCAGCCGGGATATCACCGAGCTGGATAAAAAGACCGCCGAGCTGGAGAAGCTGAACAGCACTCTGGAAGAGAACATCAGCACAGAAGTGGAAAAGAACAGACAGTATGAGCAGATATTCTATAATCAGAAAAAACTGGCGGATATGGGAAGGCTGATGAGCTCCATATCCCACCACTGGCGCCAGCCTCTGAACGCCATCGGGCTCTATATTCAGGATATGTGCCAGGGATACACAGACAACACGCTGGACGATATTTATGTCGAGCGGTTCGGCAGAGAGACCATGCACCTTGTGGACAGTCTTTCATGCACCATAGACAATTTCAGAAACTTTTTCAGACCCAGCGCCGAAATGGAAAATTTTGAGGTGGCGGGCGATATCTATGAGCTTCTCCTGATTTTGCAGGCGGAGATGATTCACCATAATATATTCCTGTCCTTTACCTGCGCATGCGACAGAGAGACTTTTGTCAGTGAAAACCTGACTCTGGTTCCGAAATGCAGATTTGCCGGAACGGAGGTCAGAGGATATAAAGACGAGTTCAACCAGGCTATGCTGAACATCCTTCAGAACGCTATGGATGCCAGTATGGAGGCTATCAAAGGCGGGATGACAGGCAGAGGACGGGTGGAAGTCCGTCTGGACGTTTCCGCAGATTCTGTGAAAATATCCGTCTATAACAAGGGATACACCATTCCGGACAGCATCGCCGACAAGATTTTTGACCCCTATTTCACCACGAAAAAGGACGGAAGAGGCACCGGAATCGGACTTTTCAACGCAAAAGTGGTGATAGAGAGCTATATGCTCGGCAGTGTTTCTTTCGAAAACAGACCGGACGGCGTTGTCTTCATCATCGACATACCGAAAAAAATAACCGTTACTCCGCCAACACCATGCTGACGGGTCTTTCCTGTTTTTTCAGTCCGCCGGAGTTGAATGTGAACAGCATCAGTATGCTGACGAATATCGCTGTGGCTATGCTTATTATATGTTTTTCCATGACTTCCTCCTTATAATTCAGAATAAAATAATCAAGCGTCAGGTTCTGTCGTGTGATATGATCTTTTATGAATAAATTATATGTGGCTCTGAACCTGATAAGACTTCTGAACGAGAACCGCCGTGTTACATCCCAGATGGTGGCGGAAGATATGAACATCAGCCTGCGCACGGCGCAGAGATATCTTTCCGAGATGAGCTATCTGCCGGGGGTGTGCTATGACGATGCCGGTCATTGCTGGTATATGTCGGATAAGTACGGTCTGTCGGAGAGCTATCTGAAACAGGACGAGCTGGCTGTGCTGTCCGGTCTGTTCGATTATGCGGAAAATATTCTCCAGAACGAATATTCCGGCACCCTGAGACGGATAAAAAAGAAGGTCATCTCAGCATCCAACCGTGAAAACATCATCCGCTTTCTAAAAGGCGACTCCATAGATTTTGAAAAAATATCAGACATCTTTACCGATCTGGAAAACTGCATCCTGATGAAACAGGAGATCAGCTTTATCTATGAGAAAAACGGCAAAACATACACAGTGCTTCCATACCGCATAATATTCAGCGAGGGTTTCTGGTATCTGGCGGCGGGTAAGGACGGCTCAATCAGAAAATTCAGCCTCGACCTGATGTCCGGAGTGAAAACCACCGGAAAGGTGTATGACAAGCTGCCGGAAGGGCTGGACAGGGAGATAGACGGGGCGAAGAGCATATTTTTTGACCCGCATAACAAGAGGGACGTGGTGTGCCTGATGTCGAAAGACATGGCGGACTATATCCGGCGCAAACAGTTTTTCCCGCATCAGAAGACGATGGAAGAGCTGGCGGACGGTTCCGTGCGTTTCGGTTTTGTCTGCGGTTCCGCTCTGGAATGTTTTAAGCTGTGCGTCACATGGATTCCGCATATCCGCATCGAATCGCCTGCCGATTTTCATGATTATTTCAAAGAAACGCTGAAACAGGCTTCCGCCGATTAAAAACCTATTGATATCTTCATCCCGGTTACAGATTATAGTTTATAGATATTGATTCTCATTTAAGAGGTGTTCTATGAAATATGTTCTGTCGCTTATGATGACGTTTCTGCTGACAGCATCGGTTTATGCCGGGCAGTCAGTCACTTACTCTGTTGATAATATGGAATATGAGGGATATTACGCCCCTGTGTCTGCCCGTGCGCCTCTGGTGTTCATCGTGCACGACTGGGACGGTCTGAACGGATATGAGATAAAGAGGGCGGAGATGCTGAACAAGCTGGGCTATTCAGTGTTTGCCGTGGATATGTACGGCAAGGGCGTGCGCCCGAGCGAGACAGCCGAGAAAAAACGGCTGACGGGAGAGCTTTACGCCGACAGGGAAAAGATGAGAAAACTGCTGTTCGCCGGATATGATAAGGCGAAGGCGCTGGGAGCGAATGTGGATAACTCCGTGATGATCGGATACTGTTTCGGTGGGGCTGTTGCGCTGGAGTTTGCCAGAGCCGGAGCGCCTCTGAAGGCGTTTATTCCGTTCCACGGCGGACTCGCCACCCCCGCCGGGCAGGATTACAGCAGGACAAAGGGCGAGGTGGTGGTTTTTCACGGCACGGCTGACGCCTCTGTCAGCATGGGCGAATTCGCGGCGCTGGCGGAAACTCTGGAAAAAGCCGGAGTGAAGCACGAGATGCACACTTACAGCGGAGCCCCCCACGCCTTCACAGTGTTTGGCGCGCCCAGCTACCGCAGGGACGCTGACGAAAAATCATGGCAGAGATTTACGGAATATCTGAAGGAAATTTTCAGCAGATAACAAAAAAGGCAGTCCTAAAGACTGCCTTATTTATTTGAATGCGACTATATAAAATTAAAAATTTCTACCATATAGCCGCTATTTTTGCTATTATATCCTATTGGTAACATATTTAATGTATTGTTTATATGTTGTTTCATGTGCATTCAAAAAAACATGATTTATTTTAAACATTAATTAATAGGAGCATAAAAGTGGCAAATCAGAATTGTATATTATTAACTCAAGTTTCGCACCTTTGAAACATCAGATTCTGTATTGAAAGCCTTACCATTTCCTGTATTCCAGCCAATTTATTCATAAAAACTGTAAATGTTTCCTTTGCTCCATCAATTATTGATAATAA
>JBFWMA010000002.1:0-342595 GCA_050251875.1 Deferribacterales bacterium
CGATTATTATCAATAATTGATGGAGCAAAGGAAACATTTACAGTTTTTATGAATAAATTGGCTGGAATACAGGAAATGGTAAGGCTTTCAATACAGAATCTGATGTTTCAAAGGTGCGAAACTTGAGATATTAATATATTTCAAATCTCAACTCGATTTATCGTAGTTTGTGTCTAGTTACACTTCCGTTCGCTCAAACGGTGTCAAAGAGCTACATTGCCAGCACAACTCTAAATGGGTCTGTGTAGTGTTTGTTTTTACTTCTGTAAAAAGCATATCTGGCAATGATAGAAGTTCTTGCACCTTCTAACAACAAAATGCATGGTGGACTCAACACAGTTACCCAGCCTGCGGGCAAAAAAGCAGGTAAATCTTGGCTAAATGTAATATTAGAGTGGTTTTCATTTTAAGAAGAGGCTGTAAGCTGCAGAGATATCGTTGCGTTGAATGGCTATTTAACCATGTATATATGCAGGGCATCGGAATTATAATATGTCAATATAGACCTGTTCTTGAAGACTGGATGATCTTGATGTTGGAGGAAGTTAATTGCTCTCAGGTTCTTAAATAGCTAATTTTCACTGAGTATAAATTTAATATGTATATTATTTCTTATTAATATTAGCAGTATCTTAGTTGCAAAGTTTATTATGCGCTAAAAGTGCTGCTCAGTGAGTTAATAACGGTTGAAAAGGTGCTGTTTTAGTCGCAAGCTAGGTAAATACAAGAGAAAGTATACAACTTATTGATTATAAAACTTTAGGTTTATTTGCTTATTAGTCATAAATATAGCATAATGTGAATGTAATCTCTCAGGTTCATAAGCAAAAATTTATTAACAATGATTATAAAAACGAGATAACATTACGATGCGAGAAATTCTGAGAAATTGATTTTCTTATTTTACACTAGAGTCATGTGATCCTTTTGTGTCAAAAAGCATTGGGATCTAATAAGCAGAGAGGTATTTCGATGAGTAGACTGCATCTGAACTATAGAAATTTATCAATCTATTCTTTAGCTGCCCAGCAAAATTCTTATAATCTTTTTGCTAATATTAAACTTAATTATCTTGAAGATGATGATGAGCAAAATAATCCAATTCTTAGAGACTTGACCGTTAAGTTAGACTGTGATGGAGGAGTGCTTGTTTCAGAGAAGTGGGAAATTTCTCAAATTAGTCATGGTCAATGTATCAGTTTGCAGGATAGATCATTAAAATTTTCTCATGATTATCTTGTTAATTTATCGGATGAAACTCGACTTGGTTTTACTTTTACTGTTTTTTGTGCTGAAAATCCTGATATTTGTTTATTTACCAAATCTGAGACCATAAATGTTGCCCCTGCCAATTTTTGGGGAGGTGAAACTCGGCAACCAGAGTTGTTGGCAGCTTTTGTAAAGCCAAATGGCGTTTATGTTGAATCTCTGGTCAAGCAAGTAACTGATGTTCTTGAAAAAAGTGGTCATGATAGAATGGCTGATGGTTATCAGTCGAATACACGAGAAAAGCCATATTTAATGGCAGCAGCTTTATGGAGTATCTTAACAAAACAAAAAATAGCTTATGTTTCACCGCCACCAAGTTTTGCGAATAATGGTCAGCTGATTCGTCTTGCTTCTGATATTAGCAACAGTAAAATGGGTGCTTGTCTTGATTTATCTCTACTATTTGCTAGCTGTCTAGAACTAATGGGGCTAAATACCGTAATTGCTCTCACAAAAACACATGCCATGGTTGGGGTATGGCTCATAGATCACATGTTTCCTTTACTTACAAACGATTATCCGATGGAACTTAGAAAGAGAATTGATTCAAGAGACCTTATCTTATTTGAGTCCACTATGATTACCAATTCTCATGTGCCTACTTTCATACAGGCCTGCGATTATGCACGTTCACTTATTGGAGAAGAGCATGAAGATGACTTTGTATACACGATTGACATCAGTCAGGCCAGATCAAGGAAAATTAAACCATTAGCAACAATAGAAGAGCGAAAGGAAGAGACTACCGCAGATGACGAGGGGGATATTTCTTTGTTACCAATACCGCCCCTACCTCCAGTTCATATATATGAGCGTGTTATTGAGGAAACCCCAGAAACTCGTATTGATAATTGGCAACGCAAGTTGTTAGATTTGACAAAGCGTAACCCGTTACTCTCCTTTAATGATAGGACTACAGGTGTCAGGTTGTTCTGCCCTAATATAGGTCAGATGGAGGATCAATTAGCTGATAACGCAACTTTTTCTTTTATCTCCTCTGAAGACAGCCCAATTAATGACGAAGAGCGCAGCCGAGAATCATTTCGTTTAGCATCAGGGAATGATTTACATAAAGAATACGCTCTAGAACAATTAGCAAGAAATACTCTGGTTGCCAATATGGCAAAGAAAAAGGTTGAAACCTCCTTAGTCAATCTTTTGAGAAAAGCAAAGAGAGATCTCGAAGAAGGCGGGGCAAATACACTCTTTATTGCATTAGGCATGTTATCATGGAAAGAAAACCCAAAGGATACCAGATCGTACAAAGCCCCACTAATTTTAATCCCTGTTGAATTACAAAGACGTAGTGCTAGAGCACAAATTAAGATGCGTCAACTTCAAGATGAGGAACCAATATTTAATTTAACGCTTATAGAGTTTCTTTCTAGCGAACACGATATTGACCTTTCTCGTTTTCGCAATGATCTACCAGAAGATGAGTCAGGTATAGATGTTGATGGTATTTGGCAAGATGTTAGAGATGCAGTGTCTGAACAACAAGGTTTTGAAGTCGTAGAAGAATGTGTGATTGCTTCTTTTTCATTTGCCAAATATCTAATGTGGAAGGATTTGAGAGACAGATTTAATGATCTTAAAAAGAACCCTTTTGTTAGACATCTGGTAGACCATCCTCAAGAAGCGTACCAGCAAGAAGCATCGTTTATTCTTCGAGAAGAGTTAGATGAAAAAATTGATCCATCTGATATTTATATTCCCTTGAATTGTGACAGTTCACAGTTAGTAGCAGTCGAAGCAAGCTCAAGACCCCAGGATTTCGTTCTCGAGGGCCCTCCTGGGACAGGTAAGTCCGAAACCATTGCAAACATGATAGTGAACAATTTAGCTAAAGGACGAAAGGTTTTATTTGTTGCTGAAAAAATAGCAGCTCTCCAAGTGGTTTACCGCCGCTTACAGAAGATACATTTAGATCATTTGGTGCTTGAACTACACTCCAATAAAGCAAATAAACAGGCTGTTTTAGATCAATTAAGACAAGCCACAGCTATCAGAGAAGAAAAAACAACTGAAGAATGGGTAAAAGATGCTAATAATTTAAGGAATAAGCGTGAGAAACTTAATGAGTTCGTTAAAGCTTTACATCAGCCTTCGAGTTTTGGTATTTCCCCTAGATCTGCTATCTCACGAGTAGCTGTTTGTAAAAATAATCAAAAAATCAAGCTTAACTGGGGCAGTAATCTTTCTGCTTGTCCTGTTGAAGGGCGAGATGGGTTTGATAGGCTGACAACGATAGCTAAGAAAGCAGGTATTGCCTTTGGTGATGTAGCTCATTTGGATGTTAGTGCATTTAGACCTATAACAGCAACATCATGGTCATATTCATGGCAGGCCGAGCTAATTCAGCACATAACAGATTTTATCCATTCGTCAACAAGTGTTACTCCGATAATTTCAGATTTTGCTAGCCAATTCAATGTTTGCATTGATTCAGTTAATTTATATCAGGTTGATAAGTTAAGCAAATTGTCAGAGCTTATAGATATCGCAAAAGACTTTTCGATTGAGTTTGCCATTGGGTCAGACGTAACAAAGCGCTTGGAGCGTTTGAATAAACTGGTGGATAATAAGTCTGATTTGGATGCGAGGTTAAAAGATATTTCACACGGAGTATCAGCATTGCGTTTGCTTGGAACACCTGTTACCGAGTGGATAGCATTGTTTGAAGCTGCACAAGGAAGTTGGATTAAGAAGCTCTTCATAAAAGGGAAACTTAATAAACTAGCTCAAAAGGCTGGGTATGAAAAATTCAGTGATTTAGAGATACTTTATTCGTTAAAAAAGGCACAAGAATTGGCTACCATAGTCGAAAGTCTATCACAAGAATTTGTACCTTATAATGTTTGGACAGGTTGGAACAGTAGTACTGATGATTTGCGAGCAAAACATACTCAAGGTCAGCATATTCATAGTGCTATAAAAGATATAATCAGCCTCGCTGATGACCCTATGGAATTAGTGTCTATTATAAAGACAAAATTAGCAGATGGGCGAGAATTCCTAGAAAACTCTAAAGTTCTAGGGGCAAAGTTGAAGTTTGATGATGTTATTAAGTCGTTGACTCTTGCTTCTCAAATGTTAAGAACATCTGGAGTAGAAATTGAAATATACACACCTATTGCACAATATAGTAATAGTTTTGAAATTGTATTAAAACATGAACAAAAGTTGAAACCGTGGGTTGAGTGGGTTGCTGCAAAGAGAGAATGCGAATCAGTACATATTAGCTCTCTTTGTGAAGCATTGGAAACTGGAAAGATCATGCATAAAGATGCGGAGAGCCAACTCATTACTGCTTTTTGTGCTTGGCTTACTCCATGTCTTATTGATGAACGAAAGGCTCTGAGAAGCTTTAAGGCAAGTGAGCATAATCAAAGGATTGAAGAATTTCGTCAACTTGACGCTGAGGTAGCTCGAACAACTAGTGAATATATTTCAGCTTTAATAGCACAAAACGCACCAAATATTTCAAGTAAAGAACATTCTCAACATTTTGCTACGCTATCAAGAGAATTGCAAAAAAAGTCTAGACATAAGCCTATCCGAGTTTTGTTTGAAGATATGGGTGAAAGACTTCTTGATATTTGTCCTTGTATGATGATGTCTCCTTTATCTGTAGCTCAATTTTTGCCATCAAAATTTAATGCTTTTGATGTGGTTGTTTTTGATGAAGCATCTCAAATAACAACTTGGGACTCCGTTGGGGCTATTGCACGTGGTAAGAATGTTATTGTTGTTGGTGATCCTAAACAGATGCCCCCTACTAATTTTTTCAACGCCTCTATAAGTGATGAAGATTCAGAAGAAGAAGATCTTGAGTCGGTGCTAGATCAAGCCTTGGCAGCAGGGCTTCCACATTTAAGATTGATGGGGCATTATCGTTCAAAACATGAAACGTTGATAGCATTTTCTAACTCAAAATATTATGATAATCAATTAGTTACATATCCATCTTCGGATACAAAAGAGTCTGTGGTAACACTCCGTCGTGTCGGTGGTGTTTATGCGAAAGGAAAAGGGAGAAACAACCCTCATGAGGCAAGTGAAGTTGTAAAAGAAGTTGTGAGGCGATTATTACACCCGTATTATTGTAAACAATCTCTAGGGATAGTAACTCTTAATAGTGAACAACAACGAACGATAGAAGATCTTTTAGATGATGCTCGTAGAAGATATCCTTCCATAGAGCGTTATTTTCAAGCAACTGATACTTATGATCCTGTTTTTGTAAAGAAT
The DNA here is from genome assembly GCA_050251875.1 of Deferribacterales bacterium. GTDB lineage: Bacteria > Chrysiogenota > Deferribacteres > Deferribacterales > Geovibrionaceae > Seleniivibrio. The sequence goes on from JBFWMA010000002.1 coordinate 5,521, forward strand.
TTAGAGTCAGTTCAGGGTGATGAACGAGACGTGATTATGTTTAGTTTGGGGTACGGACCAACCGAACAGGGTGGCAAAACAATGTCTATGAATTTTGGACCACTTAACAAGTCAGGAGGGGAAAGACGTCTTAATGTCGCTATAACTCGAGCTACAACTGAAGTGATGGTTTTCGCTAGTTTTGATTCCAGTATGATTGATCTTTCAAGAACATCAGCTAAAGCAGTAGAGCATCTCAAACATTATCTAGAGTTTGCAGAGAAAGGTCCAATAGCCCTAGTAGAACAAAATTCCACCACTTATGGTGTAGATCAGTTTGATAGTGATTTTGAACAGGCTGTAGCTTGGGCTCTTAGGGATTTAGGTTGGAATGTCCAAACACAAATTGGTGTGAGTAAGTTTCGTATTGATTTAGGAGTTGTACATCCAGATAGCCCAGGCTTATATTTAGCTGGCGTTGAATGCGATGGCGCAGCATACCATGGCTCTCCTAGCGCAAGAGATAGGGATCGAATTCGACATGCTGTTCTTGAGACTCTTGGATGGCGTTTAATTCGGGTGTGGTCAACAGATTATTTTCGCGATTCAGAAGATGAAATTCAAAAGATTCATAACAGATTAAATGAAATTTTAATTGAAGATCGTAATAGTTCTAACATGGAAAAGATTGAGCCTCTTGAAGTTAATAACTTTGATATAGATTTGGAAAGCCATGTTTCTTTACATGTTGAAGAATTTACAGAAAATGATAATGACATAGCAGAGGGAGCAGAGTACGCTTCAAATGTTTATTTTGAAGAAAGCCATAAAATACGTTTGGCAGAAATGGCAAAATCAATACTAACAGAGCGTCCATGTATTACTCAAAAAGCGTTAGCGTTAGAAATAGCACAGAGACATAGTCTATCTAGAACCTCCCAAAAACAGTTGTTGCACCTTTTCCCTCTTGTTGATAGTTGGGCCGGTACTCTTAAGATTCAAGGTCAAGATCCTGTTTATTGGGTGTCTCCCCAAGATGTGGCTGAAATAATACCATGGCGAGGTGTCAATGCATTTGAATACGAACGAAATTGGTCAGAAATTGCCTATCCTGAAGCTCTTGGCCTTGCACAAGAAGCATTAGAACGTCAACCATTAGACCCGGTTGACTATATTTGTAATGTTTTTAAACTTCAACGGCGTCATCAAACAACATTAGATACTTTTAGAGTATGGGTTGATGCTGCGCTTTTATTAGAGAAATAGATATTTAAAATCTGTTCCCATGTTAAGGCAATGTTGAGCATATGTTTCCTTGTTGAATGAGATTATTTATAATAATTATAATTTATGAGTCTATTTTTGTAAAATAATTATGATTTATTTTATTGTTCGTTTTATCATTCGTAATGATAATTGTAAGACTTGTAATATATTTTAAATAAAGTAGAAATTTAATTTAATTGAATTTTATTTTAATGTTCGTTATATTGTTCGTATGAAGATAACATATATGGAACCAATGATGCCTTTGCAGGATGGTAAAAGTCCTGAGAAAAGGCGAGAAATTGACAACCTGATTGCTGATTTACGTGAGAAGTCTGTGCTACTCACCAGTAAATTGCATCCAAAAGTGCTGTCGCTTGTCGGTGACCAAGTACGCCTAATGAACTGCTATTACAGCAACCTTATAGAGGGACACCCTACCAGACCAAAAGATATTCAGGATGCTATGAATGGTGACTTCTCTGATAACTCAGAAACCAGAGACTTACAGCTTGAGGCTAAAGCCCACATAGAAGTTCAAAGGCAGATTGATTACGGCACTCATGGCTTTGATGAGATAGTTTCTGAAGGCTTCATCAAATGGATACATCAGGAGTTCTATAAAGAGCTTCCGGACAGTCTAAAATTTGTTACAGATGATAAAGGCAGTAGGGTTGAAGTGGAAGCCGGCAAATTCAGAACCCGAGATGTTGTTGTCGGTCGTCATATTGGCGTACCTCATGAGAATATATCAGACTTCATAGATAAATTCTGCAAATCATACGACATTGAAAAACTTGGTAAACATGAGCAAATGGCTGCTGCCGCTGCATCCCACCATAGGCTGTTGTGGATTCACCCGTTTCTTGATGGTAACGGACGAGTAGCAAGGTTATTCAGTCATGCTTATTTGAAGAGCATAGGAATCGGTAGTGACTTATGGTCTGTATCCAGAGGGCTTGCCAGAGAGTCAGAACAGTACAAACAGATGTTGGCAAAGGCTGATGCAACGAGATCAGGAGATTTAGACGGCAGAGGAAGTTTGTCTCTCTCAGGTCTTCAGGACTTCAGCATTTTCTTTTTGAAATGTTGCATTGATCAGGTTGAGTTCATGGGCAGACTGATAGACCAAAAAGGCTTACTTGATCGCATAGAAGCCTATATGGGACTTTTAATCAGCAAAGAAGGTATACATCCTAAATCATTTAAACTTTTGGCTTACGCAGTCAAAGAAGGCGAATTCAGAAGAGGGGAGGCAGCTGACATCATGGGCATCCAAAGCCGTACTGTCGCCAGCCAGACATTATCAGAACTTCTCCGCAGAGGCTTGCTTGTTTCGGCAGATAAAAAAGCCCCTGTCAGCCTCGGTATCACCGAAGAAGCAAAAGAATTCTGGTTACCGGGGTTGTTTCAATAACTATCTGAAAACTAAAGGTTTATTCTTTTTATAGATAAATTGAAATAAATATATTAGTATTTAGAAAAACAGAGTGTGCGATATGAATAGAAATAAAAAAAAACTCACTGTCCGTTTTTATGAAATAGAGTCTAATGAAGCATTGTTGAATGATATTTCGGCAGTGTATCAAGTAAGTATAGGTAGCGGCGAAAAGACACGCATAATAAATCATAAAGAGAAGAAGTATTTTATTAAATTAGATAAAATTACTATCTCAGGAAGAAATATTTATTCAATAACAGTAGTTAAAGAAAGGAATACTTGGCAAACGAAGGCACTTAGAGATGGTACTATTTCTGGTATTCAAATCAATCAGGGAATTATTGGAGATCCATACTATTACTTATTAGATTCTGATAAAAAAGTAATATTCGGTTTAACAACAGGCGGGAATGAGGGTTTAAGAACTGTTGGGGAGACAACTTTAACTCAATTTCAAAAAGATAGATTAAGTAAGATAGCTTTAAATCCAATTATGAAAAAGGATGATTCAGCTAAGATTAATCACCTCTCAAATATAAAGAACTTTGAGCTTAAAGTAGATTTCAGTGAATTAGGTGAAATTGACACCTATGCACCGAATACTCTTAGGGAATTAAGTATCATAGCCAGAAATGCGGAAATACATATTAAATATAATCATATTGAAGATGAAAATGGTTTGCCAGAAAGAGAGCTCGTTGAAATTGTAGACTTTTTAAATGAAAATGATGCCTGTAGTAAGCTGACTGTAGAAGGCGAGGATATTGATGGAGAACCCGTAAAGCTTGATTTTCATCATAGTCTTTTTGTCTACAGAGAAGAGATTGAAACTAGAAATAATTATATTGATGAAAACAGTGCTCATCAAGTTTTGATAAATGCCTCAGAAATGCTAAATGATTTAATTCAGTAAGTTGTTTATTTCTTTCTTGATAACAGGATGTAGTATTTCTAGCTGTTGCTCATCGAATGCTTTTTTTAATTCAAATGATGATTTTATTGTAATGTCTGATGATAGGTTATTATTAATCTCAATTGATGCTTCTCTTGAAAGACCAAGTCTGACTAAATCTATAAAACGCTCTTTGCAACCTCCAACTTCAATATATGAGTGAAGTTTGACTGTTTGTAGGTCTAATTTTTTTGAAAAAATTATATTCGACAAGATAGTATCATAACACTTTAATGCATATGCCATTTTGAATCTAATATCACTATCAATTAGCTTAATAACTTCGCGGATACACTTGTTTATAGTGCTTTCAGGATTCCTGTCCTTGTGTTCAATTATGATTTCTTTTAAATGTTTACCTTGAAACCATTTGCATGCAATAGTAGTTAAAAAGCCTAATCTGCTTTCTGTTGGCAAGAAAAGTTGCATATTAATTAATTCATTTAAGATATTAAATAATCTGTTATAGACATCTCCAGACTCTGGATGTGGCAATGTCCATAGAGAAAGATCATTTTGTTCATTAAGGTAATTGTATAATGTGTTTTGTTGAATATATCCTATTGTTGGGTTTGCGCTCATTGTGAAAGGATCGATTGTTAAATTACTGTGTGCTTGCTTAATCTTATTTAAAAGAGACTCCTTTGCATCCTTGTCAAGAATAAGCTCTTTTGCCTCAAAAGTACGTGAAAGTGTTTCATTTTCATATTCTCCAATGAGCTTATTGGCAATAGAGTAATATGATGTTACTTCCTTTGACGTATCAATTTCATCTCCTTGTAACACTGATATGATACCATCAAGGTCAGTGTTGAGTAACTCAAAATATGTTGGAATCTTTTCAGTTTTCTCTTCAGTATCATTTATATCATAATCAAAGTCCCAGTTCTCAGGAGTAATCAAAAATACATTTCCTGAGAAATGCTTTAACATTCTGCCTGCTCTTCCTATTATGTTTTTGATTTGCACATCTTCGATTTTCTTATCAGGAGTGCGGCGCTGCTCTGAACGAATAAAGGTTCCTGAGATTTTTGGGTTAAAAAGGAAAAGATTTTTTGCTGGTAAATTTATTCCCTCTGCCAGTGTACTTGTGCAAGCAATAAACTTAATTTTACCTTCTCGCATAAGGCTTTCTATCAAGAGCCGAGTCGTGGAAGGGAGTGAACCATAGTGAAAAGCTATGCCGTGCCTCAGATTGTTCGCTAAGGTAAATTTAGGGTGTAGGAAATTTTCAACATAATCAGCTGCTTCCTCAAGAGCTTGATCATTGACTGTTTCAGATGAGAGTTTCGTAAGAGCATTAGCTGTCGACTCACAGGAGGCCTTGCCGTTTCTAAAAATGATGTTGATGTCATTTTTACCAAAATGATTTGCAATGTCCTCAATGCTACTACCCTTAAATCCTTTTTTTGTTGTTAAAGTCCTTTGTGTGTTGAAATGTTCTATAGTCATGTTTCTGCTTTGCAAAGCTACAGAGATGATGATTTTAGCAACGGATGAGTGGTTAGTTATTCTTTTTTTGAATTTAACGTCAAAAACAGAGTCGAAGCTATTTTGGTACTCTTGAGATGGCATACTTATAATTATTTGAGGAGTACTATCTTCAAGGAGCTTTTGTAAGGTTAAATGCAATAACACCCCTCTGTCTTTTGAGGCAATATTATGTGCCTCATCTATAAAAAGAAAGTTAAAGTAAATGTCGCCTGCTTGAAGAATTTCAAATAGCCTTTCTTGTGTCATTACAAAAAATGTTTTATCTTTATATATCTTGTTTTCTTTATTTGGAACTGTGACTATCTCAACATCATCTGCTTGAGGGGTTCCTTTCAAAATATCATATATGTTTTTTGAAACTTCAGTTATCAATGCACGAGATGGAACCACAATGGCAGCAAAAGCACCATCACTATTCAGTATGCTATTGATGATATACTTTAAGATAATATATGTTTTTCCGGTTGACGTGGGGGCAGATGTTAGTACGTCGTGTCCCTTGGTTAAGTCTCCCCATAAACATCGCTGGTAATCAGTAAGCACATGGCCTATCTCTGGGACTGAATTGACTTCCCTTCTTATATCCATGTTAAATTCATCAAAGAAATTTAATCGAAGTTTACTGTCAGGGTAACGCTCATTTATTAGAGTTGTATTGGGAAAATCACCGGATTCTGTGAAAAGATAGTTTGCAAAAGTAATTAAGGTATCGTAATCTCTACCAGCTACTTCTAAAAGCATAGATAATAATTCTGTTCCTTCTCTTACAATCCTATCATTACCTGACATATAAAAAAACTGTATAGAAGTAACTAATTTCTTTATATCAGGTAGTGGGAGTTCATATTCCCTATTGAGCATTTTTAAAATATAAGCATTAAAAAGTTTATGTGAGATTTCTTTATAGCCATCATTATTCAGAATGTTTTGTGATTGTTCTTCATAGAAATTCATTATTTTGTAATCCCCATATACTTAATAAATTGTTTTACCACTTCTTCAACAGAGGAAAATGGCAGCAGTAGCAGCGGTGTTTTATAAGGGGAAAGGTTTTTATTTTGTAATGTATTGTAAAAACTAGAAATATGATGATTGGCCATTTCTTTATATTTCTTTATATACTCATCATAAGTGTCTGAAAAAATGTCGGCGTCTGTAAAACCTATAAAACATGGAGTGTGTAAGATATTGTTTTGGATATTCTGATTATTAAATGGATTTGTAAGGTTTAAGATTAAATCCTTTAGGTCGTTATCCATGTTGGGGAAATCTATATGAGTTTCAATTTTGTCAAACTCGAAGTCATATTTGTCTTGTTGAAAACATTCTGCGATTGATGATATTGCGTCATTTTTAGCTCCATCAAATGCTTCATGCAGTTTTGACTCACCTAAATATAGGCGTAGTTTACCTTGGTGGAATTGAGCATGAACACCATCTGCCCCATGATATGGCATTCTTCTGTTAGTTTTAAGTGACATTTTAGTTAAAATCTTTGGAGCATCATAATACGTTTCCAATAGAGCGAAAAGAAGCAATTCGCCTAATTCGCCCTGTGCTGTGTGCTGACTGGTGTTTCTAACGGCTTTTAAAAATAATTGTTGTTTTTGAGATTCGTTAAATTCTATTCCAAGTTTATTGCTGATTTCTGTTATAGAAAAACAGAAATGTATAAAAAGAATTTCTTTAATCAAGTTAAATAATTCACTTACTTCACAAACACCGTTATTACATGGAAGATGTATCAGACAAGTATCAACAACTGTTCCGTCTTTTAACATTACTTCATGGTCAATTCGTTGTAAGACATTTCTAACTTGTGTAGTATCTTTAATCTGAGTTTGTAGTTTTGGACACACATTACACCAACAAAACTTAACATCAAGAAAACCATAACTGCTATTGTGTAAAATTATTTTATATTTGTCTATATTAAATATAAAAAAATTGCCCACTATGTATTTGGATGTAATTATCACTGGTTCCATTCTGACAGAATTCTGACAGCAAGCGGGAAAAAGAGGGAATATGCGGGAAATGGAATGTTTGGTAAAGTGTTTGTAGTTATTCACTTTACATCCTTTTATTTCCCGCTGTTTCCCATAGGTTATTGATTTCGAGTCCCCCTCTCGGCATACGAAAGAAAGCTCAGCATTTGCTGGGCTTTTTTGCGTTTACGGGACGAGAACGGCGGTGAACGCCGACCGGATAGGGAGGATGAGCAGGCACGATGCCTGCGGAAGTGAGCCGACTGGCTTTTTTGAGCAGACACGACGTCTGCGATAAAAAGAGAGTCCCCTCTCGGCATACATAAAATAACCCGACTTAGGTCGGGTTTTTTTATGTCACACATTCAGCGCATATAGGCAGAAATTAAAATTATCAGGATTATCAGGCAAGAATTCAGTTCAATCAGTCTAACTGTTTTAATCTAAATGCTCTTATATTGAATAAAACAACAGAATATCAGGAGCGTATCCATGAAAATCACAAAAAGCGGTGAGCTGGCATCAATAAAAGGACCTGAAAACTGGTTTACAGGAACAGTCAGGATCGATCCTCTCTTTCTTAAAGCGGAAGAACCGTCCAGAGCAACCGGAGCATATGTAACATTTGAACCCGGCGCAAGAACCGCATGGCACACACATCCTGCCGGGCAGGTGCTGATAGTCACTTTCGGCGGCGGATGGGTTCAGAGCGAAGGCGGAAAGAGAAGAGATATCCGTGCGGGTGATGTTGTGTGGTTTCCGGCGGGAGAAAAACACTGGCACGGAGCGGCAGACACAACAGCGATGACCCATATCGCTATTACGGAAGCCGTTAACGGCTCTGCTGCCGACTGGATGGAACATGTGTCGGATGAGCAGTATAAAGGCGAATAGTGCCGATATCAAAAGAATCATACATCTGAAAAGGCGCACAGCGTTGCCGGGTATATTTTACTGGCTTGCTGTCATGAGCTTAATGTCTTTCAGAGGGGGATTGCCGAAAAGCCTTTTGTATTCTCTGCTGAACTGTGAAGGACTCTCATATCCAACCTCGAAAGCGGCGTTGGAAGCGTCAATTTTTTCAGTCAGCATAAGCCTCCTGGCTTCATGCAGTCTTATCCATTTCTGATATTGAAGGGGGCTCATGTTGGTCATTTCTCTGAAATGCAGATAAAGGGATGACGTGCTCATCCTGACATGCGAGGCGAGCGCTTCAATCTTCAGCTGAGTGTTGTAGTTTGATTTCAGCCAGCCGATAGCCTTTGCAATCTGGCTTTCTTTGCTCCCTGCCATTCCTATATCTCTCAGTCTGGGTCCCTGATCGCTTGTCAGAAGTCTGAAAAGAATTTCTTTGTGAATCATGGGAGCTATCATCTCTATATTTTCCGGTTCATCCATCAGGCTGATAAGTCTTAAAAATGAATAATAGAGAGACAGGGACATATCACCTACACCCATGCTTTTTGAGTCACTTTTTCCTATTCTGCCGGGAATGTTGCTGTTTACGAGAAGATTCGCGATCTCTTTCTGGTTTAGGCGGTATGTTATGCCGATGTAGGGCTTATCTTTTGTCGCCTCAACAATATTCGCTATGATCGGCAGATCGAGGGAGGAGACCAGAAACTGATTTGTCTGATAATAGTAGTTCTCTTCACCGAGCAGTACACGTTTTTTGCCCTGTAGAATCACGCAAATGCTGGGGTCATGCATATAGCTGACAGGTTCGGTGGGGTGTTCCCATCTGTGCAGTGAAAGTCCGGGGATATTTGTTTCATAATGCCTGCCGTTCTTTACTAATTGTTCAATCATATCCGTAAGCTGTAATCTGGCTGTCTGAAGATGTGATGCGGCGTTATCCTTATCTGTCATGCTTTTTGCTCCTTATCGATAAAGAGTAATATATTTGTGATTAAACGGGAGCGCAATACAATACATGTGAGTTTTATAGTATCAGGCAATAATTGCGGTGTATCAGGCTAACAGAATTTATTTAAGAGGTTTATATTTAAGTTCAGACGAAATAAATAGGGAGATCTAAATGAATTTTCAATATTATAACCCCACCAGACTCAACTTCGGAGCAGGAAAACTTGCGGAACTGGGTAAAGTCACATCAAAATACGGCAAAAAAGCGCTCATCGTTACAGGCGGAAGCAGTGTAAAGAAAACAGGTGTTTTCGATAAAGCTGTTGCCGGTCTGAAAGCGGCAGGTGTGGAATACGCAGAGTGTTCCGGTGTTGAGCCCAACCCCCGCATTACGACAGTAGACAGAGGAGCGAAGACTGCCAGAGCTGAAAAGTGCGATGTTGTTATCGCTCTCGGCGGCGGAAGCGTTATGGATGCCGCAAAGGTTATGGCTGCGGCTTTTTATTATGACGGCGATCCCTGGGATATGATCTTCCACGGTCAGGCAAACGTATATATTCCCACAAAAGCGCTTCCGATTATCACTGTTCCCACTCTGGCGGCAACGGGCTCAGAGATGAACTGCGGATCTGTTATCAGCAACGATGAGACAAAGATCAAATCATTTGTACAGAATGAGGTTCTTTATCCTGTGGAAGCCGTTGTCGATCCTGAGCTGACTGTTTCCGTTCCCAAAGACCAGACAGCTTACGGCGTTTGCGACATCATCACTCACGTTACGGAAGGATATTTTAACGGTCTCGGCGGGACTCCTATTCAGGACAGCTTCGCCGAAGGCGTGATGAGAACAGCGATGGAATACGGCAGGATAGCAGTGAAAGACGGCAGTGATCTTGAGGCGAGAGCACAGCTTCAGTGGGCGTCAATCCTTGCTCTTAACGGCTGGGTGAGCTCCGGCGTAAACTTTCTGCCCCCTGTGCATATGATAGAGCACGCTCTTTCCGCTCACCACGATATTACCCACGGGGCAGGGCTTGCCATCGTCAACCCCGCATGGATGCGTTTTGCGGCTAAGGCTCATTCCGGGCGCTTCGTTCTTTTCGCTAAAAACGTACTCGGTCTGGAGCAGGGTTCTAAGACTGATTCTGCTTTTGCACTGGAAGGTATAGATGTCTATGAAGAATTTCTGAAATCCATCGGATGCCCCACAAGGCTCTCAGAAGTGGGAATCACAGACGAGGCAATGTTTGAGCAGTATGCGAAAGATTCCATGCTCGTGGTTAATGACGGAAGCGGAAAACTTCTGAGCCGTCCTCCCATGAGCGTTGAAGACATTGTAGGTGTGCTTAAATCCGCAAAATAATTCTGACGGTAACAGAAAAAGCTGAAAGATAAAAAATAACCCGGCTCAGGTCGGGTTTTTTTTGTGTTTATACCAGTCTGTTAAGGCTGTCGATATATTTGTAAATATTGTCAGGTATTTTGACATCTTCCGGATTCATCAGCCCGATAATTTTCTGCCTTTCTATGGAGCTTTTTGAAAGATCGGTGACTTTGATAGGGATGCCCGTCCCGTCTTTTTTCATAAATGATACTATCACCGGGTCGGTCGGTTTGCCGCTGTTAATTTTGCCGACAACAGCGAGCTCTCCGGAAGCCGTGATAACGATGGAACCCACCGGATAGATACCGATGTTTTTCACAAAAAACTCGAATACGGATTTGTTTATGTGTTTGTCTGTCCACTGAAACATCAGCTTTAACGCATCTGTGGCTGCCAGTCCCTTGTGATATACCCTGTCGCTGGTGATAGCGTCATATATATCCACGACAGCGCCGATTTTGCCATGGATGCTTATCTGGTCGTCTTTCAGTCCTCCCGGATAGCCGGAACCGTCATGTCTTTCGTGATGTTCCAGCACAAGAGCGAGGTTTTCATCCGCAACGCCCTGTCTTTTGAGAAATTCGTATCCCAGAAGCACATGGTTTTTTATTATTTTAAATTCTTCATCAGTGAGTTTGCCGGGTTTGTTAAGGATTGATTCCGGAATCAGCACCTTTCCTATGTCATGCATAAGACCGGAATATGCCGCTATGGCTATATCCTCTTTGTCCAGCCCGAGGTGGGAGGCGAGGCTGGCGGCAAAAATGCTGACATTCATGGAGTGATGAAAGGTATAATCGTCAAATTTTTTCAGCTTAGTCATGCTGACCATAGCGCCTTTATTTCTCAGAGTCATATCGGTTATGTTTTCCGCTATGTGCTTAACGGCGGTACTGTTGAACATTTTGCCGGATTTGACGTCTCCCAGCACACCGCTGATTATTTTCATGGATTCGAAATATATTTCAGAAGCATGGTTTAATTCATTAAGGTTGATATGAGCATGTGGGATACTCCCGGTCAGCTCTTGAATAGCCTCATCGTTGTTACCGCTTTCGAGCTGTTCCAGCTTTTTCAGCTCAGTGTTTTTCGGCTTGATATAAACGTATTCAACACCGTTTCTCTGGAGTTTTTCGATGACGGATTGACCGGAAATTTTTATTTTATGAGATATAAAGTCAGTCTGAAGCCAAGACTGATCGAATTTGACAATCTCGTCTCCGATTTGCAGACTGCTTACTTTAACTTTATTCATTACAGACTCTTATTATTCGTTTTTACTATTCAGCCAGTCATCCTCACATTCGGGAATCCACCACGATCCGCCGAATGTTGACATTTAATTTCTTTTCACACAAAAACACCTGCCCGGTTTTCATATAGCCGGCAGTGCTTATTGCGTCAGAGCTTACACCAAAATATTTCCTATCTTTTCAGTGAGGCATCATATCCATAATTATAATGAGATAACAATCGCCATGTAGGGTGAGAAAATGGGTATATACGAGTGTAACTGACTGATAAGAAGGGTGAAAAAATTATAAAAAAGATTTATATTTTGCTTTTCTCAGGGCGTCTTCCTTGCCGGAGGCCTGAAGTTTTTCATATATGTTCTTAATGTGGGTGTGGACGGTGTTTCTGCTGATGCTCAGCTCAGCGGAAATATCGTTATAGCTGAATCCTTTATCAAGATATTTCAGTATCTCGATCTCTCTTTTGGTAAGATTCTCAGAACCGCCGCTGTTCGGATTATCCTGAAAAAAGTTTATCACTTTCCGAGCGATGCTGGGGGTCATGGGCGATCCGCCGGAATGAAGCAGTTTGATATGGTTAACAATATCCAGAGTAGAGGCGCATTTTAACACATATCCGGAAGCGCCCGCCTTAAGCGCTTTGAAAAGATATTCGCTGCCGTCATGGACGGTGTAAACAAGATACTGCGTATTAATATCCTGTTTGTTCAGCGCTTCGATAACATCGATACCGTTTCCGTCAGGAAGGTTAATATCTACAATAAGAATATCACAGGGATTTTTTGGTACCCCGATGATAGCCTGTTCAGCGTTATGATATTTTTTAACAAGTTTAAAGCCCGGATCTGTCTTAATGATGTAAGACAGGTTGTCAAGCAGCTCTATATTGTCATCCAGAATAGAAATCGTTATCTCGCTCACTGCGTTATTCCTTTATTGTGCCCTTTTAAAGTATTTTAACTGCAATTTCCACCACAGTACCGTTTTCTGAACTGATATCACATGTCCCGCCGAGCTTTTTTGCCCTTTTCTGCATGTTATTAATACCATAACCTTTCTGTTTTGAGAAGTCTATACCTATCCCGTTATCCGAAACCGTTATCCTGAGGCTGTCCCCTGAGAAAACGACCGTGATTTCGGCAACAGTGGCATCGGAATGTTTAACAACATTCGTCACAGCCTCTTTGAAAAGCCTGAACATATTGACATATCTGTCAAAATTTACTTCGTTGTCAAAAGGACTGCCCACCACCAAAAACTTCTTTTGTATCCCCTTCGCTTCCAGAACAGTGGAGCTGAACTCACGCATATCAGAAACCAGCGAAGCCCAGCTTATGTCGTCTTTATCGAGCAGATTCAGCATGGAGCGCAGCTCATGGCTCCCGTTCTCCAGAAGCCTGACTATTCTCTCCAGCTTTATATTCTTTTCGTCCATATCGTCTTCGTCATGAGCTGACTGAGACAACATAGCCGCTGTCGCCATCACGCCGCCTATGCCGTCGTGCATGTCTCCCAGCAGAGATTCTTTATATGTGACAATCTCTCTGGCATGAGCAGCGTTGATGAGGGCGTATTGATCGGTTACATCGGTGAACACCAGCACATATCCGCTGATTTTATGCTGAACCTCTTTTTTCAGAACGCTGAAAATTCTTTTTTCATTATTCTCCACTGCAACGGTTATCGATGCCGGTTTTTCAACTGTAATACTCTCCCAGCAGATATTTAATCTGCCGAAGACGTCTCTGATATCCGACTGAAAATCTTTATCAGTCACCCGGAACAGGTTCTTCGCCTGCGTGTTGCAGTCTATAAGTTTTTCCTCTTCATCCACAATCATAACTGCCAGCTGGATAATGTCGAAAACCGATTCCTTAACATAAGGAACCGAGATAAATATACTTTTCTGATATACGACAGAAGTATATCCTATAGATAACATTATAAAAACAAACGCTGTAGGGTTGTAATATCCAAAATCTTTTAAATGAAATTTATAAACCACAAGAAAGATCAGGCAGAGAATTATGGAAACCGCAAATATACCGCACTGCTCCCTGTATGATTTTTTACTGCTTTTCATGCCGCTGATCAGGATATAAATGCCATAGAGATAGGGCAGATTCTGAAAGATGATATAGTTTACCTTCATCCATATTCCCGGCTCCAGACGTGTCAGAACATAGCCGTCACTGGTGACGGCTGTCTCATATATGTCCCAGACCATGGTTGATCCGCTGAATAATATTTGCAGAATAATCTGATAAATACCAAATACAAAAAGCAGTATGGATATCCATTTCGGCGGCATTTTCCTTTTCACCAGCAGATGGATAGCGCATATCATAAAAAAGGGGACAACCTGAAGGAACACATGTCTGTATTTAGCCATTTCGTGCGAGATGGTGACATCGGCTACAGTGAGCTCAATAAAATAATACAGAGACCACAAAAAGCCGATTATAAACACCGCTCCGAAATAATAAAACGCCTTGTCCTTTATCTTTACAAAAGTGTATATGCCAAGTGCCAGCGCATATACCGCTGTCAGTAAATTGATAATGGCAAATGGAGGAAGCTGGAACTGATACATTTTATCTCCTATGTGCCTGTTTCTAAGTATTTCAGTTATTTACGATATTTTTATTTTAATATCCACAGTAGTACCGTTTTCTGAGCTTATATCACAGGTTCCGCCGAGCTTTATCACCCGGTTCTGCATATTTTTTATACCATACCCTCTGGATTTCGAGGAGTCTATACCTATGCCGTTGTCAGAAACCGTTATCCGGAGACTGTCGGCGGAGAAGTAGATGCTGATGTCTACTTTAGTCGCCTCAGAATGTTTTACGATATTGGTTACCGTTTCTTTGAACAGTCTGAATATGCTGATATATCTCTCAAAATTAACGGCGTTTTTGAACGGTTCTCCGACAATATTAAATTTTTTCTTTATTCCCTTTGCTTCCAGCACAGTGGAGCTGAACTCCCGCATGTCAGACACAAGCGTGTCCCAGCTGATGTTTTTTTTATCGAGCAGATTCAGCATGGAGCGCAGTTCATAACTTCCATTTTCCAGAAGTCTGACTATCCTGTCCAGCTTATTATCCTTTTCCCCGACATCACTGTCGTCACGGGCAGACTGAGAGAGCAGGGCGGCTGACGCCACAACGCCTCCGATTCCGTCATGCATATCGCCCAGCAGAGATTCTTTATAAGTAACAATTTCCTGTGCGTGCGCATCCTTCATAGCGTTGTACTGATGAGTGATATCGGCGAACACGATGATGTATCCGGGAATATTAGACTGTTTGACCTCTTTTTTTAATATGCTGAAAAACCTTTTGTCGGTATCAGATAAATTAACCGGAACAGTCAGAGGATTGTCAGTAGTGATATCTTCCCATTTCACATTCATATTTTTCAAAACGTCCCTGATATCATTCCGTATCTGCTTATCATCAATATGAAATGTTGTCTTTGCCTGCAAGTTGAAATCGACAAGTTTCTCATTTTCGTCAAGTATCATGACGGCAACCTGAATAATATCGAAAACGGATTCTTTAGCATAGGGGATGGTGTCGAGCATGTTGTATTTAGAAATAGAGAACAGATACGCCACACTCAAAAAAACGAATACGGTGGAGCTCGGGTTGTAGTACCCGAAATCAATCACGTTAAAACCGTATAAGGCGACAAATATTATAGCGAAAATTATGGATATGGAGAGAATGATGAATTGCAGCCGATAAGGTTTTCTATTCTTTCTTATGGCGTTTACAAGCATAAAGACGCCGTAAAGATATGTCAGGTCATGAAAAAACAAATGGCTCAGCTTTGTAAATATCCCCGGCTTCATGTATGTGAGCACATATCCATCTTCGGTTTTGAGCGTTTCATATATTTCCCAGATATACCTGGAATCACCGAATACTATGAAAATGATGATATGCAGGATACCGGATACTGCCAGAGTCATATACATCCATTTCGGCGGCATTTTTCTTTTCACCTGCAAATATGTAGCGCATGTAAGCAAAAATGGCAGCATCTGGATAGGAACTGGGCGAAATTTCCCAAGCGCATGCGATATTTGAGGGTCAGCAGAGATAAGCTCGATAAAATATACCAAAGGCCACAGCCCCTCTATCAGAAATGCGAAACCAAAATAGAAGAAAGTCCTGTCCTTCGCCGATATGAAGGTATAGAAACTCAGTAAAAGTGTTAGCAGAGCACTGCATAAAATGATTATCGCAAAAGGAGGAAACTGTAACTGAGGCATATCTTCACCTGCTTATTTTTAAGCATAATACCACAGATTATTCCGGTCAATAATCACAAATTTTCTGTATGAAAAAAATTTTCTCCTAATCTATAGTAACTTATAGGTTTTTAGGCATTTTTTGTTTTTAATGTGATTTTTACCTTTAATAATTTTTATAATTTGATATAGTTTTTTAAATTTAGCTAATTTAGTTTCTTTTCAGGCTTACACCACGGGAATACCAAACCCGAAAATATTTTTCCTATCCTTTCATGGATAAACCAGGACGCGAAGCGGCTCGCTTTTGTACGTTTATTGTCTGCGTGCGTTCTTGGCCATAAGAGGTATAAGATGAAAAATATTATAGCCCACGTCAAAAATGTCACCGGAACATACTATGCGATCTCAGCGGACGGAACGAAAAGACTCCTTGCCGCAGGCGACCCCATCTATGAAGGCGATGCTGTTTATTCCAGAAACGGCAATTCTTCTGAAACAGACTTCATTCAGCTCAGCTATACCAACGGCGAACAGGTAACACTGACCGATTCATCATATTTTCTGGTTGATTCAAATGTTGCCGGCTCAGACAACACCTCAGTTCAAAGGAATTATCCTGAACATACTGATGAGAAGCGTGAGGTTCTCAGAGGACACGCAGAAGACACACACGATGACGAACCGGCTCAGCTGAGACCTAACTTCGGCGCTCCGGCAGAGCATGTCGATGCTAAAGTAATCACATATGACACTATTCCGGATGATCTGCCGGAAGAGCAGTACGACACTGCACCCCCTCTGTCTGAAGGCTATGCGCCCGGCGACAACCCGGCTTCCACTCCCCCGGCGCCGGATATTTACGCCCCTATAATCAGCGGTTTAGAAAATCAGGTTTATACTGAAAACTCTGACCCGGTCGTTCTGAACAGTCATATAACCCTGACAGACGCCGATGGTTCAACAATCGCCGGAACTGTGGTAGAGATAGCCGATTTCGTCAGCGGAGATATACTTTCCTACACCCCCATGTATGGGATAACAGGCAGTTATGACCCGTCCACAGGCATGCTGACCCTGACAGGAAACGCCACAGCGGAGCAGTATCAGGCTGTGCTGGAAACCATCTCATATTCATCCACATCAGACGATCCTACGGTAAACGATACCGAACCCACCAGAGACATAGTCTGGACCATTACCGACACAGCGAACAACTCATCCACATACAGCACAATGATAGCAATCACTGCGTTGACAGATCACCCTGTCATTGACGCTGAAACAACCATAGCGCTTAACTCCGGAGAAACAGAAGTGACTGTCTCCGGATCGCTGACGCTAACCGATGTTGACGACACTGAAATAACAGGTGCCACAGTAGAGATATCATCAGGATTCGCCTTAGGCGACAGACTGAATTTCTCAGACCAGAACGGCATCACAGGTTTATACAACAGCGCAACAGGTGTTCTGACGCTCTCCGGCACAGCCACCGTGGAGGAATATGAAGCGGCGCTGCGATCCGTTCAATATGAAAACCTCTCCGGAATGGGCGGAGTAAACAGAGTGGTTACATGGACTGTGTACGATGCCGACAGCGACCTTGCCGGAACGGGAGTCGGTACCTCCGTATCCGTCATCACTCCCAACGCTCTCTCAATACCCGACAACGTGTCAGCCTCAGGCGACAAGGACGATGCCAACATCCCGATAACTCTGACAGCTCAGGACACAGACAGCGAAATAGCGGCGTTCAAACTCACCAGCCTGCCCACGAACGGCACGCTCTATCTGGATGCGGCTATGACTCAGGCTGTTCAGGTAAACACTGAATATGCCGCCACTAACGAAACACTTACCCTTTATTTCAAACCCGACTATACCGCGGCGCCGGGCTCAGGAGTTACCAACCCCTATGGCGCTGATAAATACACATCCGGCAGTGTCTCTTTCACCTATCTGTCCATAGACGATGAAAACGGAACCGAATACTCCGCAACAGCGGGCACAGCCACAATAACAGTGGATGATGTCCCCTATGCTCACACAGCGGCGGATGTCACCATCACAGAAAAGGACTATGACGCTGTGGCAGACGTAACGGTTAACGGAAACCTGAAAACAGACGGCGGAGCGGGAAACTATTCCGCAGGATATGACTATATCCCGTCAAACGGCGCAACCGTTCATCAGGTTCAGTATTATGATGTTAACGGAAATCTCCAGACAGCCGCCATGACAGGTTCTTCCGTCACAGTGTCCACACAGTACGGCGAACTCACCGTTCAAAACACAGGGGCATATACCTATACCCTCAGTTCCAATATAGACCACTCGGCGTCTGAAACTGTTTCAGAAGTATTTTACTATAATCTGATAGACGGTGACGGAGACATATCAAACACCGCCAGCCAGACCATAAAAATAACAGACGGAACAGATCCGTCCGTAGTCAGCATCAGCGATCAGGCTGTTTATGAGAAATATCTGCCGTCAGGAACAGAGCCGGATCCGGCTCAGACAACAGTCTCCGGCACCATAAACGTTGCGGACGGGAGCGACAGCACCGACATTACATTCAGCCCGTCCAACATAGCGTATCTTAATTCTCTCGGGCTTCAGTCCGGTGGAGCGGGGCTGACTTATTCCATATCGGCGGACGGTCACACCCTGACCGCATATAAAGCGGGTACTTCGGATACGGTCTTTTCAGTGACAATAACCAACCCGGACGCAGAGGCGGCGGGATATGATTTTACTCTGGAAAAATCTCTGGACACCAGCGATGACGTCCCTCTGAGCCTCTCCGTAACAGTCACCGACTCGGACGGCGACCACGATTCAGACGGATTTACCGTGACAGTTTATAATAACACCGTCCCCACAGACCAGACACTCTCAGTGAATGAGGACAGCTCCGCCAGCATCAACACGGTGTCCGACATGATCTCTGTTTCGCTGAACGACCCGGCGCACGGAAGCGTTTCATACAGCGACGGCAAGATAACCTACACCCCCGATGCGGATTACAGCGGGACAGACACTTTTACATACACCACCGTGACAGAGCTTGGCTCATTCAGCACCACGGTAACAGTAACCGTAGACCCTGTGGCAGACGCCCCCACATGGAGCGGAACCACCAGCTACAGCACAGACGAAGACACGCAGGTGTCCCTGACAGGGCTCGTGCTCCCCGTGATAACAGACACGGACACTCCCCATACGGAAAAACTGGGATACATCACTATAACCGATCTGGAAAGCGGAACAAAGATATTGGACAGTCACGGCACAGTCCTTTTTACCTCAGACGGATCAAACACCATGAAGATAGTTCTCGTTGACGGCGGAGGTGCCGTTGACACAGCCTATCACTACACAGGTCTCAGCACCACAGGCGCAAACGTAGCTGCTATGACTATAGCGGAATATCAGTCAATGCAGATACTCCCGGCGCACGACACCGGCACGGACATAGACATGACCGTTTCCGCCGTCAGCTATGAGGTGGACGGCTCAGGCGCACCCATCGGCACAGTAACCGGAGCGGAAAGCAGTACCACCGTTCATGTTGAGGTCAATGCCGTCACCGACACGGTTGATATATCTCTCACAGGAGCAAGCACCGTTGCCATCCCCGCCACAGAAGACGGCTGGATAAACATCGGTCAGTATTTTACCTTTACCACAGGCGACAATACGGACGGGTCAGAAGCTCAGACAATAACAATATCAGGGCTTCCCGCCGACTTTTTCTACAGCACGACAGGCACAGGCGCAGGAACTCTGGTGGGCAGTGATAACTCCATCACGGTCACCATCCCCGCAGGGGGCGCCACCAGTGCCAGTATATACATTAAAACACCGACAAACAGCGATGCTGACTATTCGTCTCTGGTTCTCACCGCCACTGTCGCTTCCAAAGACAGCGACAGCGACTCCACAGTGACAACAGACACAGAAACAGACAGCGTAAACCTCACCGCCGACATCACAGTAACAGGCGTGGCGGACGCTGTGACAATAACAGCCGCAGCAGTGAACGGTCCTGAGGATACAAAAATACCTTTCACAGTATCCGCAGACCTCACAGACACAGACGGATCAGAATCGATATCCACCGTGGTTATCTCAAACATACCCGCAGGGGCTAAGGTATATGACTCACTGGGAAACGAGCTTACCGTTTCCGGCGGTTCCGTGACCGTTACCGCTTATGATTCCGATGCCTCGTCCAGCTATGCGGGCACTTTTTCCATTCTGCCTCCGCAGGACTATAACGGCTCAATCACCCTCACCGTCTCCGTGACAACACTGGAGACAGGCGGAGATACTCTGACAACAGACAAGACACTGACAATAGACGTTAAAGGCGTTGTGGATACAACCCTCGGCGATAACGACACCATTGATGCGGGCAGACTGTATGTCGAACTCGACAATACCCTTACCACAGGAGCTGCTACAACATTCAGCACAGACGAAGACACCAGAGTTGACCTTGGCATAGTGCTTAAAAGCTATGAAAATGTTACAAACGGCTCCGCCGACAATTCCGAAGTTATCACAGTGGTAATTCAGAATACCGCTACCGGAGACGGCTCCGGCTTCACCATTGTGGACAGCGCCGGAAACCAGATAGGCACCAGAGTCTATAACGGATGGCTCCTGACTGAGGCACAGGCAGAGAGCGCTCATTTTCTCCCCGGAGAAGATTTCGGCGGAACCCTTAATCTGGCGATGATAACCACTGTGAAAGATATGGACGGAAGCACTGTGGATGACGTTAATACACAGACAGACCTTTTCACCGTCAACGTAACTCCAGTGGCGGACGTGCCGGATATTATCGTGAGAGACGTTTTCACCAGCGAAGATCATGCGGTCAGTCTGGATATCAGACCCCAGATCAACGACATTGACGGCAGTGAAGACGTTATCTCCGTAAAGGTGGACAATATCCCCCCCGGCGCGGTAATAAAACTTTCAGACGGAACAACGGTATTTATAAATGATACAGCATCAGACGCCAGCTACACTTTCACAGTGGGCGGATCGACAGAAACAGGACACAGCGCTTCCGGCAGCACCGGAGGCACTATAACGCTGGCTGATCTGTCTGATCTGACGTTCACTCCTCCGCCTCATTTCAACGGGTCTATTGATCTGCTGGTTACGCCTTTGGTACAGGAGAACACCAACTCCAGCCAGGCAAGCAACCCGGTAACCGTAACGGTCTATTCTCAGGGTGTGGCTGATACCCCGTACATCACAATACATGACTCCGCCGATAACATCATAGCGCTTAACGGCTCTGATATGAGCGATGGCGGCACATATAACTTTTTAGGCACGGATACCCAGCCGGCCATACGCATAACAGGCGATGAAAGAACAGCCTCGAACGGTCTCACAGGCATACCGTTCGGCATATCTGCGGAAAGCAGCGAACATATAGTCAGCATAACCACCTCAGACAGTCCCGCCTATTCGTCAGTGGCGGACGGGTCTGATGATTCTGAAACCATCTCATACATCATGAACAACGTGCCGGATGATATCAGGCTCGTGGATTCATCAGGCAATCTGGTGGGTACATACATGGGAGCGGGCGACACCGCAGGGACAAAGCAGTGGGCTCTCACCGAAACAGAGATTCAGGGTCTTCTGTTTCAGGCGCCGGAGAAATATTCAGGCGTTTTTGAAATGACGCTGACGACAATCGTCACAGAAAACGATGGAGACAAGACCAGCGTAGACACTGTATTTACTCTGGATATAAAACCGGAGATAACAACCACGGAATCCCAGGTGATCCTTGATTCCACAGGCAGTGAGGACGGGCTGATAGTCCTGAACTTCGGTAACTCTGACGACCAGTCAGAGGAGATCAGCTACATCAAAATAGCCGCCACAGGCAGTATACCGGACGGCTTTACCCTGATGGTCTATAACGGCTCCGCATGGGTTGCCGCCTCTGACGCCAATCACGATGGATATTACGATATCTCAGTGGCGCAGTATCTCAGCGGATATGCCGCTCTTCAGGTGAATTCAGGCGGAGTATGGGCAAACAAAGACACAACATACGGCTCGCCCGCCATACCCGAGATAACCGGAATCATAATAGGAATCAACGACCTTACTGACGGCGGATCTACCGAGACAGACGCGGAAGTCACAGGCAATATGGGCATTTTCATAGATGCCGTTGCCGATGCGCCTACACTGGGAAACAGCGCAGGCTCAGCCAACGGCACATGTTTCAGCACTTTCGACATGAATCTTGCCGCCGAATACGCAGACTCTGACGGCTCTGAATTCCATTACTTTATAATAAAGGACGTACCGGTCGGATGGTATCTTACCAATGCCGAAAACAACGGTGACGGCTCATGGTATGTCACAGAGGCTAACCTCAGCAGTGTCGGCGTTTACGCAACGGCTAACCTCGGTTCATACACGCTGACCCTCGAAGGATACTCCATAGAAGCGTCCAACGGAGACATCACAGACAACCCGTCCACACACAGCATAACAGTGGAAGTGACAGGGACATGCTCCGGCTCCGGAACATGGAAATACGCTCAGGATCCCAGTCTCGCTCTGGACACCGTGCGCACCACAGAAGACACGTCTTCTCTGACTCTGGCTGATTTCATTAACGAGGCGGGCACACACACCAACGACAGTGACGGCGGTTCGGAACAGCTGGTTCTTATCATAAAAGATCTGCCTGCGGGCATGGAGCTTACATCCGCCACGCACGATCTGGTGTATTACACCGATGAGAACGGCAAAGACTGTGTCCGTATATCGCTGAATAATAACGGCACCAACACCGCCGCTCTCACAGCAGAGCTTCAGGGGATAGGAGTCACAGTTCCCGCCGATTTCAGCGGCGACCTCACTTTCGAGGTTGACGCTATCGCTCTGGAAACGTTCGACTCTCCCCGCATAGACGCCAGCGCCCCGGTGACAGACACTGCGGAACTCTATCTCTCTCCGGTGGCAGACGGCATAGACGTTGCGTCACTTATGAGCGTAATCACGGAAGACACTCTCACCGCTCTTAAATTCAGCATATCGTCTCTGGATACATACACAGATGCGTCAGACCTTGCCGAAAGCATGAGCAGCATAAGGATACATATAGACAACGGAACACTGACTAACTCCGCCGGCGTGTCTCTGGGCAACGACATAACAGTCACCATAGACTCTAACAACAACATATTTTACGGAGCTCAGCAGGTTTTTGTAAAACCCGGCAGCCAGACCACAGACACGGTAACGATAACCGTGACTGCTAATTCCACCGACAACAGCACAGTGGAAGGCTCATCGGTCAATGATACTCATAATAACTGGACAGACAGCTTTACTGTGGGTGTTTCATCATCCCCCGACCCGGCAGGCTCCACGGACGGAAGCGGAGATGTCTCCACTCTGTCTGTCGCAGACGCCGCAGGAGATGAAGACACGGCGATACAGCTTAATATCACTGCTGTTTTCCCCGACATGGACGGTTCCGAGATACACTCTCTCAAACTCACTGGAATCCCGGACGGCGCTCTGATTGTGGATTCTTCCGGAAACGCTATCGGTCAGAACAACGGTGACGGCACATGGAATGTTCCGATCGCTTCTCTGGGCAATATATATTTTATTCCGTCCCCTAACTTCAGCGGCACGGTGACGCTCGGGCTGACAGCCTATGCCATCGAAAAAGACACCTTTGCTTCCGCTGAACACAGCGTCACTTTTGACGTGAATGTCACCCCCGTTGCTGACGGAGTGGTAATCACCACCCACAACGCTTCAGGAAACGAGGGAGGCTATATCCGCCCCGCAGGAGACACAGGTTTCCTCGAGGGAGCGCTGATAGAGACGGAGAACTATCTCCAGTCAACATATTACGATCCCGCAAACCTCCAAAGCTCCATGATGGATGAGCTCTATAAAGTCATCTTCACCGGAGTGGACGCCGGAATGAGTTTTTATTATCAGGACGGCAACGGCAGTTATGTCCTGCTTCAGGATATAGACGCCGCATCTAACACCTATACGGTGGAAGGGCTCACCCAGAGCCAGCTGGACACACTGTCCATAGTCTCCACAGACACCAGCGGAACTATAGTTCTGAATGCTGAGGTCTTTTCACAGGAGAATGACGGCTCAGGCGGATACATCACCTCTGCCGCATCTGAGACAGGCACGTTTCAGGTAACCATCGCCTCAGATATTCAGGGGCTGGAGGCTATAGACTTTGCCCGCAGCACCACAGGCAGCGCATCTGACTTCACACTGTCATATCAGGACGGAGACGGAAGCGAAAGCATCAGCGGGAACGTCACCATTACAACCGATGCAGCACTGAACCACGGCACAGACAACGGTGACGGCACATGGACGCTGACATCGGCACAGCTTGCGGGGCTCACCATAACACCCGGTTCCGACAGCGCATTCAATGTGACAGTTTCCGCAAACATCACAGAAGGAAGCGCCACAGAGGCGCAGGTGATAACAGTTCACTACGGCTCCGGCAGTAATGACACGTTCAGTTACGTTGACGGCGACTATTATGACGGCTGGCAGGGTACAGACACAGTCAACATGAGCGGACAGTCCATAAACCTGGAGCTGATCTCTGCACCCATGACAAATATCGAAAACATCAACATGACAACAGGCTCTAACAGCATCACCAACCTGAGCGTCAATGATTTCATCGATATGGCCGGCGACACGGACACCATCACCATCACAGGCGACAGCAACGACACGGTTTCGCTGAAAAACGGAGACGGCGGCGACTGGGCAGACGGCGGAGTATCAGGCGGATTCCACATTTATCAGTATGACGGACACACCATAAAAATAGATGTTGATATTAATACGGCAGTTTCTTAGGAGGAAAAAAGTGAGAGGATTATTATTAAGCGCACTTCTTTTTATTTCTACAAGTGCGTGGTCGGCAACTTTGCAGGAATTAACGGGGGAGGTTGCTAACTCTAACCCGTCTGTGCAGGAAAAACTGAAGAACTATAAGTCTGTTTATCAGGAATATGAAAAGGCGAAAGGCGGCTATCTGCCCACACTCGACTTTTATGCGGGTATAGGTCACGAATGGGTGAACAACTCTAACTCAGGATGGGAAAACAAAGACAGCGATGTGTCTCAGGCCAGACTTGTTCTGAGAGAGGATATCTTTAAAGGATTCGGCACGCAGAATGATATTAAAAAATCACAGGCGAAGCTGGAATCAGCAAAAAACCAGTATTTCGACCAGATAAACCGCATATCGTTCGAAACATCTCAGCAGTATCTGACTGTTCTTAGAAATCAGGTGGTTTACGACAATTCAAACGAGATAATCAAAAGACAGAAAGAATACTTAAACATCATAAAAGACAGAGTGGACTCAGGCGTTGATCTCGCTTCTGATCTGGAAAGAGCAAACGCAAAACTGGCTAATCTGGAAGCCGACAACATTATGAAAGAGAACGACTACAAAGAATCTCTCATAAAACTCGGCAAACTGCTCGGACGCTACATAGACGGCAGAGAGCTGGTAAAGCCTGATTTCGATGATTCACTGGTGCCGGTCAGCCTTCAGGCGGGCATGGACAATATGAAAATAACAAACCCCATGCTGGCATCTGTCCACAACGACATCGACTATCAGAAATTCAACAAAAAGCAGAGCGAGAAAGAGTATTATCCTTACATATACGCTGAGCTTTCACACGACCTGAACAACGATATGGGCGGTGTGGACGGTTTCGAAAGAGAGACCAGAGCTATGCTGATGCTTCAGTATAACCTGTTCAACGGCATAAAAGACAAGAGAGAGGTGCAGAAGAACACCAGCCTTATCTTCAAAGCGGTGGACACGAAAAACCGTGTGGCAAGAGACCTGGCAAACGATTATCAGCTCACATGGTCCGCCCACAATATGCTCGGCAGACAGGTAGAGTTTCTCAACAGAAACAAAAACGCTCTGTATAAAGTGCTTAAAACCTACAAAAATGAATATAAGCTCGGCAAAAGAAAGATTGTCGACATAATAGACCTCGAAAATGAAATTTTTTCAGTGGATACGAAGATTCTTGCGGCAAACTATGAAATTCTGACGCTGAAATTCAAGATTCTTTACACTCTGGGCGTTCTGCCCGAGGCTCTCCGGATAGCCACTCCCATAAAATACGGAGACACTGAACAGCCCGAAATGCTGGACAAGCTCCCCGTGAGCATGGATATGGACGAGGATAAGATAAATGACGCAACCGACTTCTGTCAGACCTCCAAAGGGAACGAGGTCGCAAGCGGATGTGACGCGAAAACCACAGACGCTTTTCTGACACATCCTTTTCAGGAGCCGAAAGCCGAAATGCAGTCATTCACAGTGTCCGCTCCGGAAGAGCTTCAGAACAGAAAACTGGAAAAAAACACTATAATGACAACAGGCATACAGTTCTTTGAAAAGAATTCGGAAGAGCTCAGCCAGGATGCTGTACTGCTCTCCAGAGAGATAGTGACTCAGCTCCGCAAACTCAGCAACAACAACACTATCGAGATAAAGGTATATTCCGCCGACAACGGTTCTGAGGATGTGGACTACATCCTGTCTTCCAAAAGAGCATATAACTTTTACCGCATACTGATAAAGAACAACATCAGCCAGTCAGCCGTCATATCTTTCGGAAAGAGCTATCCCGCCGACAAAAAAGATATGCCTATGAACTATATAACTATATCTGTGAAAGACTCTGCCGAGGTATCTGACGGTGTGTATGACATCTTCACCAACTCAGACATATCTTTCAGAGGCAAAGGGCTGGAAAAAACATCAGAAACAGGCTCGCCGGACGCCGCATTTATGGGAACACTCTCGCAGTATGCCCTGATGTCAAAGAAATCCGGTGATAATGTCGCTCTGGACGTTGTTAACTTCAGCTATGACAAAAAATCCGCCGTAGCCAACAAAGAGGCAAGCGACAAGAGAGCGGAGATAATAGCCGGCAAACTGAAAGAGATAGGCATGGGCAATGTGAAAATCACTTCATTCGGAATAGATTACGAATTGGGCGATGATATCGTAGACAGCGCTATGTCGCTGAAAAACAGAACCTATCTTATCATGCATACCAGATAAGCGCTTTCGCCGGAGGATTTTTTTGATCCTCCGGCTTTTTATTGACTCGGAGCTGTAATGGAAAATATAGAGATTAATAACGAAAGCCTTTATAAGACTTTCATATTCTTCATTCATAAATACGCAAAAAATATATCTGAAGCATCTGTTCTGACGGGTATCCCTGTAAAATACGGACAGAAAATCCCCGAAATGCTCTCTTTCTCAGGCGGAAAGAGCAACATCTCGCTCATGGCGAAAAGATGCGGAATGAGAACTAAACTCATTGATAAAAATCCGGCGGATATAAATCCGGACGCGTTTCCCCTTATTGGTTTTGATAAAAGCGGAATGTCTTTTGTAATCGAATATAACACTGACGGCACCTTCACACGCACAGCGGAGAGCGGCTCGTCAGAAAGATTATCACAGGCGGAGCTGAGAGATTCATTCCTGACCTCAGCCCTGCTTCTTAAAAAAGAGCTGATAAAATCAGACGACACAAAAAAGGACAAGAAGTGGTTCTTCGAGGCGCTCTGGCTGTCCAGATGGATATACGCCGATGTTCTCGCAGCGTCACTTTTCATCAACCTGTTCGGCATCGTTACCCCTCTCTTTACCATGAACGTATACGACCGCATAGTTCCCAACCATGCGGTGGAGTCCCTGTGGGCTCTGTCCGCAGGCATTGTGATTGTCTTTATTTTTGATTTTGTGCTGAAATATCTCAGGCATCATTTTCTGGAAATATCCGCCAAGAAGACGGACATGCTCCTTTCTGGCAAACTGTTTAAAAAGGTGATGGATCTCGGCATGAAAGACAGACCGAAGGTCATAGGCTCTTTTGCGTCAAACATCAAAGACTTTGATATGATTCGCAATTTCATGTCGTCCTCGTCCATATCCGTGTTCGTGGATTTTCCTTTTATGATTATCTTTCTTCTGCTGATAAGCTACATAGCAGGGTTCATAGTCCTCATCCCCATAGCTATCAACATCATCACACTCGTGTATGCTTTCATCATCAAAAGACCGATGCAGAATCTGGTGCAGGAGAACTACACCATATCATCCCACAAGAACGGGATGCTCATAGAATCGCTGAAAATGATAGAAACGATAAAATCGTTCAATTTTCACAAGTATAAGATGTGGGAATGGGACGAAACAGTGGCAAAGGCGGCCGATCATAGCAAAAAGCTGAAGAGCTATTCATATACGCTGAATACTTTTTTCAATTTCATGGTAAACCTGAACACCGTGCTTATAGTCATAGCGGGCGTATATCTGATAGCCGACCTTAGGCTGACCACTGGCGGGCTGATAGCCAGCGTTATGCTGGGTTCCAGAACCGTAGCTCCCCTCGGTCAGTTCATATCGCTGATAATCACATATGAGCAGGCAAAGGTAGCCTATGAAGGTATAGACAACATCATGCAGAAAGATTCCGAGATATTTGGCAAAGACACTTTTGTGGATATTCCCGACTTCAAAGGCGACATCGTTTTTAACAACGTGAGCTTTAAATATTTTGAAGAAGGAAATTACGCATTACAAAACGTAAGCCTTCACATAAAAGCGGGCGAAAAAGTAGCTGTTCTGGGCAAGATGGGGTCAGGCAAAACCACACTCCAAAAGCTCCTGCTGGGATTTTATAAACCCACGGACGGGGAAATTCTGCTGGACGGAATAAACGTGTCCCAGATAAACCCCGTGGCACTCAGAGACACCATCGCATACGTTCCCCAGAATGTTGAGCTTTTCAGAGGGACGCTGAAGGACAATATCGTGCTGAGAAACACAGGCGCAGAGGATTCCGAGATTATTAACGCTCTGAACACCGCATGCCTCGGAGGCTTTATCAGCAGACATCCCAGAGGCATAGCCGCCGAGATTGACGAAGACGGACATAACCTTTCCGGCGGACAGAAACAGTCCATCACCATCGCCAGAGCTTTCATAGGCAAGAGCCGCATAGCCCTCCTGGACGAACCCACGGACGGCATCGACTTCAACACGGAAGCCCAGATTATCAGCAATCTTCAGACGGCGTTGAAAGACAAAACCGTCTTTCTCATCACCCATAAAAACAATCTGCTGAAGATGGTGGACAGGGTGATAGTGCTGGACGAGGGCAGAGTGGTTTTTGACGGTGCGAAAGAGGATATGTTCAGGAAATTTACAGAGAAGGTGTCTTAAGTGTTTAAGTCAGTTAAGCTGAAAGAAGCAGATTTTATATCCATAGAAAACGCGTCACTCTATGAAACGCATTCGAAACCGTCCCGAATGATACTGTGGGGAATAATCCTGTTTATACTTTCGATCACCCTATGGGCGTCACTGGCTCAGGTGGACGAAATAGTCCGCAGCAGCGGTAAAATTATTCCGTCCAGACACGTTCAGGTCATCCAGAACCTCGAAGGAGGGATAGTGGCGAATATTTACGTTCAGCCGGGCGATGTGGTTTCTAAGGGGCAGAAGCTGATAAAAATAGACAACAAGGTCTATGAAACAGGTCTGGGAGAAAACACCGTCAGCGCAAACGGATTAAAAGCGAGAGCCGTCAGGCTGTATGCAGAAAGCAACGGGCTTTCCATGGCTGATGCGCAGAAGAGGCTGAAGTATATGGATATTCCAAAAGAGCTTTTTCTGAACGAGACAGACCTCTATAACAAAGACATGAGCGCTCTGAAAACCGATAAATATATCATTCAGGAACAGATTAATCAGGTGGTGATACGCAATCAGGAGCTGACATCCAGAATAAAAAGCCTGAAAGACACTCTGGAACTCACCAACAGAGAGATTTCCATGACAGAGCCGATGGTTTACAGAGGCGCCGCCTCCAAAGTGGATCTGATTAAGCTGAAAAAAGAATATACATCAACCGCTTCGGATATTGAATCATCTCAGATTAAGATGCGGGAGAATACCGCCAGCGTTCAGGAATACAGACAGAAACTGAACCAGAAAGACAGCGAATTCCGCAGTAAGGCGCAGGAGAACTATAACCTGGCGTCTGCGGACATCAATAAATTATCCGAGAAGATCAGCGGATTTGAGGATCAGGTCTCCAGAAGCGAAGTCGTCTCACCCGTGGAAGGCATCGTCAAACAGGTGTATATCAACACTCTGGGGGGCGTAATCAAGCCCGGCATGGACATTATGGAGATAGTGCCTCTGGGCGATAAGCTGGAGGTGGAGGCGAAGATCAAGCCTTCGGACATCGGATTTATCCACGAAGGGCAGAAAGCGCTGATTAAGCTGACGGCATTCGATTTCAGCATATACGGCGGACTGGAAGCAGTGGTGACCCATGTCAGCCCCGACACCACCGTGAACGAGGACGAGGTATATTACATCGTTAAATTGCAGACTGATTCCAGCGTGATAGTAAAAAACGGCATAAAGCACAAAATCATCCCGGGGATGATTGTCTCAGCGGACATCATCACTGGGAAAAAGAGCATCATGAGCTATATCCTGAAACCGATCCTGAAAACCAAACAGGCGGCTTTCACCGAAAGATAAAAAAAGCCCTGTCTTTTTATAGGGCTTTTTTCGTTTCTGAGATATGATTATGATGAACCCGCTAGATTTGTCTTCAACGTTTTGTCCTTAAAGAAACTTAGTAATAAATTTTGCGCTAAATTGCGTGATTTCCAGACTCTCCATTTTTTATATGATACTATTTTTGATGACGTTATAATTTCTTAAGAGGTGCAGGATGAGCAGATTTATTTTTTTGTGTTTGACTGTTTTTATAGCTTCTTACGGTTTTGCGGGTCAGAAGAATATGAAGATGAGAGTTCCCGCGGAAGAGGTTGACACCACCGAGATTTTTTCAACAGGAATTATCCCCGGATTTTATAATAACGCCGACTGTACAGGGATTTCGTCACTATTTGCATCGCCCACAAGATATGACGGAAGCCGGAGACCGAATTTCAGAAATAATGGTCTTCACGGCGGGCTTGATCTTTCTCTTGAACCTGGAACGCCTCTTTTGGCATTTGCCTCTGGCACAGTCATCAGCAAAGGGATGGGAGGAATGATGACCGGAATCTTTATCTGGACAATCCATACGCCTGAAGACACAGGACTTCCTTTTTATCTCTTTTCAAAATATCAGCACCTCAGCGAGGAGGCGAATATTTCTGTCGGAGACAGAGTTAAAACAGGCGATGTTATAGGATTTTCAGGTAAGACAGGCACAGAGGGCGGATATTACGGCAGCAGAGGCTATCCCCACTTACACTGGACGATTTTTGCGGCAGCATCAGATGAGTATAAGGTGAAGGGCGATAAAGTAATGACAAAAGGCTATCTCGTTGATCCTCTGATTGTTTATATCAAAGGTCTTAACTCAGTCGAGCAGAGTATACATCCGGAAGAATCGCAGAAAAATCCTGAGATACCATATGAAATTGAGAACGGCGCTCTGTACCCGGCTGATGCAAAATTTGTCTGGCCCGTGCGCTGTAAATGAGAGCTATATTCTTTGTAGCTATAACAGTTTGAATCTCCTGTTATGTAATGTCCCAGTCCTGTTCCAGATTCTCTTTGCAGAATCTGAGGAAATTTGCGGCAACGGCGGACAGGTTTCTGTTTTTGAGCGTTACTATTGATTTTTGCAGTTTATGTGCGTCTCCCCTGACGGGTATGCACAGCATATCATCTTCCACAGTGTCCATAACTCCGGCGGGAACGATGGCAACTGCCTCGCCGGATTTTGCCAGCTCAACACAGCTTTGCCTCAGCACAGCGGTGCTGATGATATCTGCCTTTTCGTTTATCTCATAGAACGAGTTTTTCAACGCCTCCCGGTATGTTCTGTTAACGCAGATAGGGACGCCCACAAGGTCTCTTACCGATAGGCTGTCCGAGGGTTCTTTTATCCACGGGTTGTCTTTCAGAAAGATGGCACTCATTACCTCTTCTTCCATCAGGTAATAGTTGAACAGGTGGGGAGATTTCAGAGGCGCTCTGATAACAACTATTTCACAAATGCCTGTTATGAGCAGTTCGCCGATCTTTCCGGTTACCAGTTCATACAGTTCCAGAGTGACATTGGAATATTTCCTTCTGAAATCAATCAGCAGACGGTTGATGACCTGTTCGGAGATGGAAGGCGCGATACCGATGCTCAGAACCCCTGAAAGCCCTCTGTTAATGTCGTTTATCTCTTTTGCGGCGGCATCTTCCAGCTCGCACAGATATTTCGCTTTTTCATAAAGCAGCTTCCCGGCATCGGTCACTTTTATCCGGCGCACCCCCCGCTTGGTCTGAATCAGCTCCGCTCCGAACTTTTCTTCCAGAAGTCTGATCTGGTTTGTCAGCGCCGGCTGAGCGATGTTCAGTCTGCTGGCGGCGGCGGTGAGGTTCTCTTCGTCTATTATGACAACATAGTTTCTGTAGATATCGAGATTCATTATTTTTCTCAAAGTATAATATTTAGTTATATTATAAATCAAAAAATAATATTTTCATTATATTTTCTCAGGATGTATATTTACGCAGAAACCGGTTTCTGATCTGTTTATATGGAGCGGTAAAATGATAAACATTCAGAAACTATGTCCGAAAGAACCTCTTCTCTGCGGTATTATACTCAAATTCGTAATGATCGGCGCTATGGTTGTGTCCGGAGCAGTCTTCCACGGTATACTGACCGGTGTCTGGCAGGATTCTGTAAAATATTGTCTGTTTTTGTTATCAGCGGTTGTTCTGTTCGCCATATCAGAATATCTGAGCATAAAAAGGCTTAAATAATGTTGACAACTGTCAAACTTCTGTAATGATTATATGTGCGCTTATTTCATTGCGGAGTCAGACTTGCCGTCACCCAGCTATATTTTTAACTCAGTTGCCCTGTCGCAGGGCGTCGGACTTATTATTTCATTAGTAATCCTTTTTTTCTCAGTGAAGGAGTCTGAAAAGCCCGTTCTGAAATATTATTCTCTTTCCGTGGCGATAAAATGCGTATATCTGATCGGTCTCATAATGCAGTCCATGGCTGTTTCTCTGGAGCTGAAAATCTTCTGGGCAGATATAAAGACTTCCGCCGGGCTGTTCCTGCCGTATTTCTGGCTTATCATCACCACTCTGTTCACCCTGAAAAGACTACCTTCAAAATCGGTCATGACTCTTCTGTTTTTCGTGCCTCTAGTGAACATAGCGGTGCTCTATTCCGATCCTTATTTACATCTATATAGAATATCCTCGGAGATGGTGCACGGTATCGGCACATATTATCAGCTGCATCCAACGTTCGGACCCTGGTTTTATACAGTGACTTTAGCGTCTATATACGCTCCGCTTATTTTCTCCGTATTGCTTCTGCTTTATGCTTTTTCCACTGCCGGCAGATACGGGCGCATGCCGTACGGGCTTCTGCTGGCGCTGACGGTGCTGTCTATACTGCTTACCGCTCCGGTGTTCAGACAGTCGTCCCCATATGATGTGTTCGGGCTGTTGTCTCCCATAAGCCTCATCCTTAATTTTATGGTGCTTAAGAGATACAGTTTCATGGATATGATACCCATGGCTCAGAAGACAGCCTTTGACATAATAGATTCAGCCGTTTTCATTTACGATACTAAAGGCAGGCTGGTGGACGCAAACAAAGCCGGAGAAAAACTGAAATCAGTTATTCCTGCTGACGATGCCTATCAGCTTTGCGGTTATTTCAGCGGAACGGACAGGGCAGAGCCTGTGCCTCAGAAGCTGATGACAGCGAAGGCGGACGACAGATGCTATTCCGCCGTGTTCTATCAGGTGATGCACAACAACCGTGTGACAGAAGGCTATGTGGTTCTGGTCAGTGACGTGACCGAAAACATGAAGCTGGCGGAAATAGAGAAGGAAAAAGAGGTAGTATATCAGAAAGGTCTGATAATAAGCGACATACACGACAGCATCAGCGGCAGTGTGGGCATAATAGGCATGATAGCCGAAAACATGCTGGACAGCGAAGAGGCGGACACTGAGTCTGTAAAAAGGATAAAGAGCATAGCGGACGACACCCATAAAGAGGTGCGGTTTATGATGAACACCTATGACAGACAAAACCCGACATATGAAGAGATGTCCGGCGATATCAGGCATATAGGCAATATTATGACGGAAGACAGCGGCATGGCGTTCAGCCTTAAAGAGGAGATAGCCGAAGATCTCATGAAAACGGTGGTTCCGTTCGGAATATATGTCAATATTATCAGGTTTTTTAAAGAGTGTGTGGTGAACGCCGTGAAACATTCCGGCGCATCTGAGCTCAATTCTGTGATAAAAATATCTGACGGGGATATAATAATAGAGGTCAGAGACAACGGCACAGGATTTCCGGCGGACGTGAAAAAGGGTCGTGGACTCAAAAATATGTCCAGACGGATGGATATGGTTGAGGGAACTCTGAATATAAAAAGCGACAGCGGGACTGAGATCACATGCAGAATCCCGATAAAGGATTAAGATGAACACTGGAAAGATAGCCGACATAATAATAGTAGAAGACGACATAAAGCTGGCTGGACTGTTAAAGTCCATGCTGGAGGCTTCATCCGAATATAACTGTCTGGGCGTGGTAGACAGTTTTGAGCAGTGTGTCTCTCTGCTGAAAATCAGTCAGCCGGACATAATAGTGGTGGATATAGACCTCAGCTCCGAAACCAGCGGAATAGAGATAATCAGATATGTCTCAGAAAACTGTCCCGACACGGAAGTTCTTGTGCATACTGTTCACGAGGACAACGAAACCCTTTTCGAGGCTTTGCGCATGGGCGCCAGCGGATACATTCTGAAGAGTTCGTCCCCTCTGGAGTTTCTCACATATCTTAAGCAGATGCAGAAGGGAGAGGTGCCGATCAGCCCGAAAATAGCCAGAAGGATACTCTCATTCTTCAACGAACAGAAACAGGAGGAGTGCGAACCGCTGTCCTCCAGAGAGATAGAGGTTCTGCGCATGGCAGACAAGGGGTATACATATAAGCAGATAGCCGACCTGACAGGCATCAGCAGACACACCGTGCATGCCCACCTGAAACAGGTGTATTTCAAACTGCATGTCACATCCAAAACCGAAGCTCTGAAAAAAGCGAGAAAAATGACCCTTCTCTGATTTTATTATTGTTCCCCTCTCTTAATCAGGAAATCTCTCCAAACCTCCCTTCGAAAAGGGAGGCTTAATGTGAATATTTTTTTCGCGTATTACCAATCGATGGCAATATCTCTATTCAAAAAAAGCCTTAATTATCAGTAAAACCTTTTCCATGTCAGTCTGTTCAGCGTCAGAAAAATACCCCACGGCGGGCAATTGTCATGCTTTGATACGAGAGATATAATCAGCGTCAGTTATGTAGTAAGTATCTTTTATCGGCTTTCTCGGGATACATTCCCGGAGGTCTAATGTGGGAAACCCCAATCGTCTCATACAAAAAAAACTCCTCATCGTGTAAATGCCGGGGAGTTTTTTTATTTTCTCATTACGCAGATACCAATAGGGGGTAATATTGTTCATCTGACAAAATCCTTATTTATCAACGGACCTTATTAAAAATCTACACGTTATATCCATAAAAAATACCCAATTGCGGGCAATTGTCATCCTTTAGCGCACGAAATATAATTAAATGTTTTTATAATGCGTTATTTGGAGGGATTTCTATGCGGTACCTGTTTGCATTACTTTTAATATTTTCACTGGCTCTCTCGGGCTGCGGTCTTAGCAGCGGAGGAGGTTCCGGCGCGTCTGATCCTACTGACTCTGACGACCCCTCAACAGTCACCTACACAGGTTCAAAAGTGAGCCTGACAACCGATGATACCGGCAAGGCGAAAGTAATCAGCGACACACTGGGCATCACCTATGAAATTATCACACAGGACAGCTCCGGTAATCCTATAACAGGCGTAACGCTGGTATACAGCGAGGACGGCGGAAAATCAGTGGTCTATGTAAAAGACCCGTCAGGCACATATGCCGATATTGTTCTGGTGGGTACTCCCACAGAGATTTGGTATGTGGCAGGCAGATCAAAATCAACTTATGAACCCACAGATGACTTTCCTCTTGCTTTAGAATTGCAGGCTAAGTCCAGTGATGGAATCTGGGCAGGCTCCAGCTTTATCAGCGGGGTTTACCTGTCTAAGAACTACCGCTCGGGAGCAGGCTGGACATCAGGCTGTTTCACCCCGTCCGCACTGGCGGCTAAACTGACGGCGATGGATTCATCAAAGAACGTGGTGCTCACCGTTACCAACACTATGGATGATGATAAATACAGATTTATGTACACAGGTACAGCATGGAGAACAAACGGCGCAGATCTGGTCGAAGGTGTGAACGATCTGGGCAATATGATTGCTGAAGATTATACCTATGTGAGCTATGTAACATGCTATGAGCCCGCATCAGGCGCTCTGTATGACAACGGGATAGGCGCCGTGTGCGAGATAGAACAGTCACCTTCCTATTGCGGCAGGGTTCTGCACAAGACTAAACAGACAACAAGCTATGCCGACTATGACGATGGATATTATCAGGCAGGCATAAATCCTGAAATGATTGGAGACCATTCCGGGGACGGCATTGTTGAGGATATTGTCCATGAACTGATATGGGAAGACCAGATATATGCTGTTGACGCAAGTAACAAAACAACATGGGCTAATGCGCCTACCCGTTGCAGTGACCTCAGTTCAGTAGATAACTATTACGGCAAAACAGACTGGCGTCTGCCCAATATCATGGAGCTTGAGTCTCTGAAAGTATACGGCAGTGCAACACCTGCTATGGACTCTCACTTCACCTCTACCGGTGCGAACGCATGGGCATCTGATAGTGTTAATGCCTCATTTGCTTATTTGTGGCTTGCCGGCGGCAACATAACCGGTGTTATGGATGCGACCATTACATATAACAGCAGATGCGTCAGCGGAACAACTAAATCAGCTAACTATGAAAAAGATGATGATACAGGCATAGTCGCAGACAGAAGCACAGGTCTCATGTGGACAGTGGGAACATACGGCGCAGCTTCCACATGGTCAGGCGCACTCTCTCTGTGCCACGGTAAAACAACAGGCGGATACACCGACTGGAGACTGCCTAACGTTTCTGAGCTGATGTCTATAGTGAATACGTCTGCCAGTCCTGCAATCAATTCTAACTTCAGTAATATGATCGATGGAGGCTACGATTTCTGGACAGCCACAGTATCTCCCGACAATACCGGCAATGCTTATATTGTCAATTTTACTAACGGCTCAATGAATACATCTGACAGAACATCAGCGACACCTGCGGCAGAGACCATCTGCGTCAGGGGCGGACTGTAGGATATTCACTCTCTCTATAAATCAAAAAGCTCCCCCTCATTTAAATGTCGGGGAGCTTTTTTTATTATTCAATCAAGAACATTCTTTTTGACTGAGCCGCTCCGGTCTGTGTCTGTCTGCTTGACGGCAGCGCCTTTCACAGCTCCTGTTATATCCGGATATGGTTCGTTTGTCTGCTGATACGCTCCGGGTGAGGGCGTGGGCAGTTCGTCTTCGCT
Organism: Deferribacterales bacterium; assembly: GCA_050251875.1. Classification (GTDB taxonomy): domain Bacteria; phylum Chrysiogenota; class Deferribacteres; order Deferribacterales; family Geovibrionaceae; genus Seleniivibrio. Next base: position 43,104 of record JBFWMA010000002.1, read on the forward strand.
GACGCCTGTGATATATGCCATCTTTTTTGTGTTTACCATCAGAGGCGCTGACAGCTCAGGAAAATATTTGAAATAACTAAACGATTGTTTCAGACCTGATCTTGAAACGAGGAAATCATACGCCTTGTCAGGTGATTCGTTAACGGCGATAACCAGCGCTTCCAGACCGTCAGCCATCTCATTTGCCACAGAGAGATTGAGCTTTTTCTCCACTGCGAAATCACGCATGAGCCGCACAGCCTGCATGGCGGAATCCGTATGTCCGGCTTTCACGGCGAACATGCCGTAGTAGAGCAGGGCGATGTACTGTTTTGAGGTGTTGGTAAAAACCTCGTGTTCTTTCAGCAGAAACTCACCGATATATCTGAGAGGCATTTTTTCTGATATGTTTTTTACAAAAATGTCATATACGGGCATGAACATCTCCGGATATTCATTGAGTCCTTTTGTGTATTCGGCGAAGGCGGCGGAGTAAAACTCAGCCTCCATCAGACCGATTCCTTTATCCAGATATTCTGCTGCTTTAACGTTCTTCTCTCCGGCTGAGGGCATTTTTATCAGCTCTCCGTTACGGAACAAAAACCATGCGTCAGCGTCCCGCACATACACAGCCTTAGGCTCTGTGGTCTGTTTATACCAGAATGTTTGCAGATAGATCGCTTTGCCGTCTTTGATAAGATATTCATCGGCGGCGTTGTTCCACACATTTATCAGTCTGCCGTTCGGCGAGAAATATACTTTTGCGCCGTTGAAAGAATCGGTGAATACAGTGGGGAAGGGGACTGCTTTCTCTTTATCCAGATCAATCAGATACTCTATATGGTGGCTGGTGTTTACCGCGTACTGTGAAAAAGGGCTCAGATAGAGAGCTATATCTGAGTCGGTGAGCAGAGTGCGGCAGTCTTTCCAGAAGGTTTTGGTGCCGCTGTTTATGTCGCAGAGCCTCAGAGAAAAGTCGTCTCCCTGTATAACCATCTTCTGTCCGTCATTGATAACGCCGTATCCAAAGTGTACTCTGGAGAAAAAGTTTTTGAACTGTCCGCCGGATGCGAAATCAAAAACTGTGTAGGCGTCATTGTTACGGAATTGAAAGAGTTTTCCGGCTCTGTCGAATTTCATAGGGGCAACCATCTCGCCTTTTTTTGGAAAAGAGAACAGCTCATATTTTTTGTCGTCTGCCAGAGAGTAAATCTCTATCCTGTATTTTCCGTTGTACTCCGCCAGAGCCGCCGTGTGCTTTCCGCTGTAATCTATGACAGGTTCATAACCGATGGGCTCTATGGGTATCTCTTTGAACTCTTTTTTGTCAGGGTACACGGCATAGAGTTTCTCTGGGGTGAGAGAGTTTGGTTCCGGCTTATGCTTATAGACTTCAGCGAAAAGAGTCGATCCGTCAGCGGACATTTGTATCCGTCTGGGGCATCTGAGCTCTGTTCTGTCTTTACAGCTTTCAAAATCGTCATAGTCGAGAAAGTATTTGTCCTCCGGTTTTTCGCCGAAGAAACCGAAAAGTTTTTTAGAAGTGTCCGTCTTCATGCCATCGAAACTGTGCAGAACATAGGTGCCCAGAGAGCTGTCATAGTCCCACAGGGTGGATTTCTGGACAAAATCATTACTGCCTTTGGTAAAAGAAGAGACCAGAACTCTCTTTCCGTCATCGGATATCTGATAAACAGGGGTGTATTTTTCCCTGTATTCATCGTTCATGTAATCTGTCATTTTAACGGGCGCATCCGCCGCAACGGCAGAAAAACCCGAGAACAGCATTGTCAGTCCCAGCAAAAACAATCTGATCATAATAAGTCTCCTTCTATTTCATGGCTCCCATGACACCACGCCCGTAGGTGACAAGTGGTGTGTTCGGATCTCCGCTCCATTTTATTCCTATATGGTCGCTGGATGTTCTGGCAAATACCGCCGAACCTCTGCCGGAATTGATATCACCCGCTATTTTCTCCGCCTCCTGTCTGCTGAGCGTTCCGTATGCTTTTACAGAACGGTTATAGTGAGACGGTGACGCTGAGCTTCTGTTGAAGAAGCCGGTTTTCGGAGGTGTCTTGCCTGTGACTATTCCTGCGCTGTAGGCGGATTTAAAACTGCCGGACGATACAGAGCCGCTCTGTTCCAGCACAACCCAATAGATGGTCTGCGCCTGTGCTTTCGGCTGAGCCTGTCTCAGCTCGGATGCGGAGATATGCCCTCTGTCCGCCAGCTTTTTAAGTGTTTTGTCGGCACATTCCATGTTGAACCCGCCGCCTTTTATTGTTTTATAGATAACCTGTGCCACGCCTTTTTCCTGTTCTTTTTCGAAGGCGTCCAGCTCCGGACGGGTTTTTCTGCCTATGCTGTCATAGTCCATATCTGAGTTCAGGAGCAGTTTCCGGATTTTATCATACGCCTGCGGGGCGTTTTGCCTGTAACAGGGATCTATCGTGTTGTTCAGTATATTTTCCGCCATGGCGCTCCATCTGGCTCTTCCCTGAGACGCATAGTCAGACTGAGCAGTTTGAGCAGGCACTGACTGAACTTGAGCTGGTGTTTGAACAGGAGCAGGGGCGGGTATCGGTGCCTGAGTTATAGTTTTTGGCTCTATTACAGGTTTCGGCTGTTCAGCTTGTTTTGCGGTTTCAGTTTTCGGCGGTTTTTTGTCGTCTATTTCGAATTTTGTACGGCTGAACGCTGCTATCCTGCGCACGGTGCCGGAAACATCTATCAGCCTCAGAGTAACTTCGTATTCGCCGTTGCTCATGCCGTCTGTTCCGAACCTCAGCACATTGGCTTTCGGGTCTTTGCCGTTTGTTTTTTTATAGAGTTCTCCATTTACCAGCCATTGAACTTCGTATTTGTCCCAGTCGCCGTTCTTTGCCGCGCGAAAAGCCAGAACATCTCCCGGTTTTGCAGTGCCGGAAAGAATCTTTCCGCCTGATTCCGGAAAATGCCCTGTGAAGGATGCTATTGAGCCTATCCCGGCGCTGTCTGTCAGCCTGAATTTTTTCTCACGCCAGTCCGCCTGAAGAAGACTGTCCGTCTCGAAAACCCTCACCACAGCGCTGTACTGTCCGGAAGGCATGCCGTCCGGCATGGCGAAAATCACGCTGGCGGAATCCGGCATAGATGCGCTGGTTCTGTCTTTCATAGTGATACTGCGTCCGTCCGGAAGTTTCAGCTCCCAGATGGTAAAGTATCCGCTTTCCCATTTAGAGTTTCTGTCTATCTGAAAGGCGAGTGTCTCGCCGTAGTCCGCCTCGTCATAAAGCGACCGTCCGTTCAGCCCGCCCCGGAATCCCCTTATCTCGCCCATATCAATGGTTCTGATGCGGTCTCTGGCATCCGTCATCTTTTCCCGCTGGAGCTCCATAGACTTCTCACGCTCGAAATCACCGAGAAAATTATTAGACACGTCCCGCACCGTCTTAACGCCTTCAGAAACAGCCTGAGCGCCGGATACAAGAGGCTCTACAGTCATGGACGCCACAGTCTCCGCCGTGACGGTGGATGTCATGGCAAACATAACGAAGGCGGGATGCACCTGCCAGTCGGTTTCTCCACGTTCCAGCTCTTTTCTGAAATATTCCATATATTTGTCGGCTCTCTCCCCGACATCCCATCCCCTCTCCAGAGCGTCTATAAGAGGGATAGGCATCAGCTCGACAGCCGCCACAGCAGCAGCTTTCATTATTTTCTCAGTGTTAGAGTCAGTTTTATCAAAATTCCAGAAAAGATGATTTCCCTGCTCAGCCTCTTTCAGCCTTTGGTTTATTGACATCAGATTTCCGGCAAAGCCTGCTATGTTTCCGGCGGTCTCCAGCGATATTTTCGGAGAAGAGGGTATTTTTTTCTGCGCCAGCTTGAGGGATTCTGTCTGTCCTCTCATGTACTCGGCAAGGTCGGCGGGGTTTTTGAACCCGTATTCCTGAAGATTTCTGGCGACAGCCTCCACATCCGTGGAACTGGAACCGTCCACAGACATGATTATCTCTGCCGCCCGGGCGAAGTTTTCCGGCAGTCTGCCCACATCGTATCCCTGTTTTTCATAAGATGCCCGCACAGATTCCAGAGTCTCCATGCCCTTTTTCATCTGCGCCAGCCCCTCGGCTGTATGCATGTTTTTTTGAGAGATGTTTTCCGCGCTGTCCACCCGGCTGAGCTGTTCCCATGATTTATGAAAATACATCATGGACATGCTTTCGGCGTCAGCCAGCGTTCCCTGTCCGGATTTTACCTTTACAATATTCGGCACTGATTCCACAGATATTCTGCCGTCAGCTTTTTGAGTGACTTTTATTCTGTCGGCGCTGTTTTTCAGGTTCTGGTCGGAATAGTCGTGGCTCGCCTCCATGTGAAAACTGTCGGTGGCTAGCTGACGGAATTTTTCGGCGTGTTCCTGAATCTTCTGCCTGTCGTCAGATGAATATCCTGTCCGTTTGGCAAATTCTTTATAATAGACGTCTTTCCACTTATCCGCCGGAACTTCCGCCCATCTGCCGGGCTCTACCTCCGCCAGAATCCGGACGTCCCTGTCTGTGTTCACGGACGAACCGTCCGCCCCTGGAGTCCTGAAGTCGTGGGTGATTATCCTTTTACCCTCATATTCAGGCAGATCGCTTATGTATTTCACTGTTTCAGCGTCTGCGGGTTTATATACATTGTTTTCCAGAGTTTTTGTAAAAGTCCTCTGAGCGTTTTTATCCGCCGAGTTTTTCAGGTCTCTTGTCAGTCTGGAATCCTGAAATGTTTTCAGCACTTCTGTCAGGTCGCTGTAGTCTGACCCGGCGCAATATCCCTGAAAAGAGAGAAGCAGTATTATGAAAGACAGCAGGGCGGTTTTAGCGTTTTTCATCAGCGTCCTCCCTGTCCCACTGCTTCAGCAGGGTCTGTATATAGTCTGCCTCGGCTTTGTCTTTGCTTTTTATATTCAGCAGTTTTTTCGCTACCTGTTTTTCTCCTGCGTGGCGTTTCAGAACCGCCAGAGCGATGGCAACTCCGTTTTTGTCAGGATATTTTGTGCGCAGTAAGCCGAAATAGTCTGCGCCCGCCTTTACCCGTCCGTCCATCACATAACACAGGGCGAGAGGAGCGGTGTTGATGCCTGTCACCATTGTTTCGCTTTCGTCAAAAAGCTGTTTATATACCTCTATGGCAGACCAGAACCTGCCCAGTTTCATCAGATTCTGCGCCAGAAGAAGCCTCGCAGGAGCGTTCGCCGGATCCAGCTCCGCCGCCTGAATCAGCAGATTGACAGCCAGCTCCAGTGACGCTTTGTCGGCGGAAAACTCTGAGTATATCTCTGCCAGAAGAACCTTCGGCTTGCTCCACTGAGGGCTCAGCTCGCATGCGGAGGCGGCGTTGTATATCGCTTTTTGCAGTGACGCTGTTTTTTTATTCCGGCGCCACTCAGCGTAGGCGTCTGCGGCTGTTCCGGCACGCAGAACCGCCAGCCGCTCATAGAGCAGAGGCGAGGGCGTTTTTCTTATCTGTTCGGATATCCGTCTGTCTTCACGCTCCTGAGCTGTTTCGGCGCAAAACACCGTTGCGGGCAGAAGAAACAGCGCCAGAAGAAGAGCCGTGAAAGCCAGTTTATTATGTTTAATGGTGTAAATATTCATGCTTCATATTAGCAAAAAAAATTAGCGTACGCTCATTTTTTTCCGTCACGGATATGTGAAAAGTACGGTTTTCGTTAAGTGATCAGATTCCGGGACGATGCAGTAAATAAGAAGAAATATTATTGGAGTCATTCTATGCAGATCTCTGAGACCGGCAGTCTGAACACCATCACCGGCTCATCTTTCACACATCAGCAGACCCCTAAAGGAATAGCTGAAAAAGCGGCGGATGAGTATATTTCGGGAATGTTCAGCACGCCGGAGACATATAATTCGTCAGGCACATTCGGTCCGGATATCACTACATCTATGATATCCGCCGATAACGCTCTGGATAATTTCAAAGAGATCTTCGGCACGGAAGAAACCACGGCGGAAAACGACAACAGCGAGTCCGCAGCGGAAATCCGGGACAAAATTCTGAACTCTGCCGCCGGAACAGACAGCTCATTCATGGCTTCAGACCGGGATGACAGTATGCTGGTGGAAGACGTCTCCGGCGTGACTATCAATACCAAAGAGGGCGATGATAAAATATTTCTGAATGACGCTGACGGCGTGGCGCTCAATATGGGCGATGGAGACGATCAGATTTCGATGAATGATACCGTCAAGAATGCCTCCGCAAATATGGGTGACGGGGACGACACGGTGAATATATACGGCGCTGAAGGCGTTGTGGTCTCCGGCGACACAGGAAGCGACACCATAAATGTGGAGAGTGGAGAGGACGTGTATATCAGCGGCGGAGCAGGAAACGATATAATAAATGTTACCCAGGCGACCAACCTCTCGATAGACGGCGGGGACGGTGACGACCAGATCATTCTGAAAGCCGGACAGTACGGAACCATCTCCGGAGGCAGCGGAAGCGATGTGATAACCGGAGCCGGAAATATATCCGGTGGCACAGGTGACGATTTTATCAGTCTGGAACGGGCTTTCTCCACGGAAACCTATTCTATGGTGCAGACCCGAGTGACATATAATAAAGGTGACGGACACGACATTGTGACCGGAGCTGACGAGAACACCACCATCGTGATGAACGGTATGTCGTCTGATGATGTCGAAATCAAGGAAGAGGTCGGCGAATCCGGCAAAAGAGAAAAAGTAATCTCTATGAAAGACGGTTCAGGAAGCATCCGTGTGCGTGGCGGTTCCGGAGCAAAGCTGGAATTCACTGACGGCACCGTGACACTTTAACCTTTCTAAAATCTATTCTATGATAAGTATATTCAAAAACTAACCATAACGGACATCCCGCGGCGATATATGTGCTATAATACTATAACAGGCAAAATTTATGAGTATTATAAAACGGTTTATATCATTCATTCCTTATGCGGTGTTTATTCTGATTATGTTGACCGCTATTTTTCTGTTCAGAGATCAGGAGAAACTTCTTAATACTCAAATCAACAGCAATATCAAATATATAGCCAGAGAGATAACAGGCAAGACCGCCAGCCGCATGAAATCATATGAGCAGGTGCTGAGAGGGATAAAAGGTCTGTATGTTTCTAAGAACTATAATATATCCAGACACGAACTGCTGGAATACGCCGCTCAGCTCGACATGGAAAAGAATCTGCCGGGGGTGCAGGCGGTGGGGTTCTCCAGCTATATTTCGGCGGATCATGTGAAAGAACACACACAGCACGCCATAGCTGACGGATATCCGTCATACGCTCTGCGTTCAGATTCTGATAAATCTCACTATATAGCGGTGGATATTATGTATCCGGACACCGAGGAGAACAGGCGGGTTTACGGCTTTGACCTGTCCAGCGAGCCAGTCCGGGCGCAGATGCTTCGGTATGCGGTCAGCTCCCGCACCACCGGACTCTCCGGGAAAATAGTGCTGAAACAGGAGCTGACGGACAAAAACGCTCCGGCAGGGGTGCTGATGTCTGTCCCTGTTTTTCGAAATGATGAGCTGTTCGGGGTTATATCCGCTCCTTTCCGCATCAATGACCTGATATTCGGGATATTCAGAGGCGATATGAAAGATCTCGCCGTCAGAATATATGATTCAGCCGTTGGTCCTGATAACATCCTTTACGAGACAGATAACTATAATGATAAAGTCCAGGGGCATACTCTCACTCTGCCCATAGAGATGTACGGCAGGGTATGGATAATTGAGGCTGACGCCACGGCGCAGTATCTTTCTCAGTTTGATAACAGCAAGCCTTATGTGATTTTCGCAGGCGTGTTTGTGATCGGTCTTCTGCTGAGCATGCTGTCGCAGATACTTCTTGTCACCAGAAACAAGACATACGCCATGGCAAAGAGGATCGCCAACAGGCTTCTGGAGAGCGAGAACAGATTTCATAAAACATTCGAGCAGGCATCAGTGGGTATTGTCATCACATCTCTGGATCTGAGGATAATGAGCACCAACAGCTCGTTCAGAGATATTATAAGGTGTTCGGAGGCGGACGCCGCCGGAAGGGTTCTGACGGACTTTATAGCCGGCTCGGACAGGGCAGAGGTGGAGAAAAACTTTCAGCAGATGGCGGAAGGCAGACTGAAAGGGTATAAAACCGAGAAAAGAATAGTCTCCAGAACCAACGGTGAAAAATGGGCGGAGATAAACGCCTCTGTTTATTTCGACACCAACGGCGTGGCGAGATATCTTATATTCGTCATTCAGGATATATCACGCAGAAAGACAGCCGAGGAGTCTCTGCTGGAGCTGAGCATGCAGCAGGCGGCGATCCTGAACAACTCTCTCACCGCCATTATGAAAGTGCGCAACAGAAAGGTGGAATGGGTCAACAAAGCCTTTGAGGATATTTTCGGATACAGCAACGCCGAGATGATAGGCAACTCCACCAGTATCCTGCATATGTCCGACACTGAATATGAACAGTTCGGGCGGGATGTGGACAACTATGAAAAAATGCTGAAAGAGGGCTATGCGCAGACTCAGGTGGAGATGGTGAGGAAAGACGGCTCGTCCATCTGGGTAGACATCTCCGGAAAACTGATAGGTCAGACGCCGGAATCCTCTTCTATCTGGGTTATGAATGATGTCACATCCAAAAAAGAGGCGCAGGACGAGCTGATCGACCTGAACGCTAATCTGGAATGTAAAGTCGTGGAGGAGATACAGAAGAGGATAGAGCAGGAAAGGCTGTTTATGCAGCAGGGCAGGATGGCGGCGATGGGCGAGATGATCGGCGCTATAGCCCACCAGTGGAGACAGCCGCTGAACATTGTGTCTCTGGTGGTGCAGAATATATCTGATGATTTTAACGACAGCTCGCTGACGAAAGAGACAATGGCGGAATATCTGGAAAATGTTCTGGAACAGCTCCAGCATATGTCATGTACCATTGACGATTTCAGGAATTTCTTTCAGATAGCCAAAGACAACGAGGAGTTTGATCCGGCGTATCAGGTTATCAGGGTGCTTCAGCTTATTAACGCCCAGCTCAGGGCGCACGATATAAAAGTGAACGTGACACAGGGAGCGCCCTGCGCCATATCCGGCATACCAAATGAGCTGTCTCAGGTTATGCTTAATGTCATCAACAACTCAAAAGACGCTTTCATGGCGAACGGAATCAGCGGTCCCCGCATAGAAATAAGTGTCGGGCGCGAGGAGCGTGAGGCAGTCATCAGGATTCTGGACAATGGCGGAGGCATCCCCGACAGCATCAAAGACAGAATTTTCGACCCCTATTTCACCACCAAAAGAAAAGATATCGGCACCGGAATAGGGCTCTATATGAGCAAGATGATAATCAACGATCATTTCAGGGGTACTATCGATTTCGAGAATAAACACGGCGGGGTGGAGTTCGTCATCAGAATACCGGTCTCCGCTAAGGGAGATCCCGCCTAGGAGTGTTTCAGCGCCTCTTTGATTCCGAGACTGCCCAGAAACTCTTTCAGTATCCTGGTCTGATATTTTTCTCTGTGAACGGCTATATGAAACTTTCTGCGCAGATCGAGAAACGGCGTATCCAGTATTTTTATCTTTCCTGAGTTTTCCATATCAGTCAGAACATATCTGGAGAGGCATCCCACAACGCCACCTTTTGCCACGGCGTTTTTCACCGCTTCGTTGTGCTCCATTTCCAGCATCACGTTCACCTTCATTGACGCTGTTTTGAACTGAGTCTCCAGAACACGTCTGGAGCCGGCGCCCGGTTCTCTCATTATCCAGTCGCAGTTTTGCAGATCGTCTATGGTTACGGCGTCCTGCTGTGCCAGCGGATGAGTGACGGAGACGAATATAGCCAGCTCGTCATCCAGCCAGGGGATGAGGTCTATCACTGGCTGACAGCAGCATTTTTCTATAATGCCCACGTCCACTTCAAATTTGATTACTTTGTCTATGGTCTCTTCGCTGTTGCCTATGTTCAGATAGATGTTGCTCATTCTGTTTACGTTGATGAAGTTCGTGATGTATTCAGGCAGAACATAGTTAGCTATGGACGGGATAGTTCCGATGGACAGATTGCCGCACATGCAGGGTTTGTCAGAGAAAAAGTTGACAAGCTCGCAGGCTTTGGAGAGCAGTTCGGCTGTGGTTTCCAGAATGGCGCTGCCTCGCTCGTTCAGGACGAGCTTTTTGCCGTTGCGCTCAAAAAGCCTCTCGCCGAGCTGATCCTCAAATCCTTTCAGAGCCATGCTCGCGGCGGCTTGCGTTATACATAATTTTTCTGCGGCCTGGGACAGACTACCGAGTTTGGCCGTGTAATAAAAAGCCTCGATCTGTCTGATAGATATGTTCATATAAGAAACCCTTATATGGTACTAAAGTATTATTGAAACTGTTTGCTTATTTATAGTGGTATTGTTTGATTATTGCAAGTGTAATTTAACCATATCAGAACTTATGAGCTCTGTTTATGAAGGAAATTGAATATATAAGATGTTATAAATAATACTTTTTTCGTGTGTTAATACTAAAAGTGGCTGTTTAACAATAATATTACTTTTAGTGAACAGAACCTATGTTGATTAAGGCCAATAGCAACCAGTTAATTTTATATTAGTAAATGGCATAACTTTATTATTTGGAGGTAGCAGATGAAAAAGTTGAACAGGAGAGATTTTATCAAAGGAGCGGCTGTTCTGTCCGGTGTCGCGATGTGCGGCGCGGCAAACACAGCCTTAGCATCTGAGACAGAACCGGAAGCCGGGCAGGCAAAAGGCGACATTCCGTCTCTGCCCTGGGGATATCAGGAGCTCGACCCTGAATACGTCAGGAAGCTGGGTCACCTCGGATATTATCTTGAAGAGTGCGGGGGAGGATGTTTCTGGGCTATCATGACAGCGCTGAAAGAGAAGGTCGGATATCCATATACTCAGATACCTCTGCCTACCCCTGAACAGTTCATAGAATTTCTGAAAAATCCTGAAAGCAAACAGCACTATCAGGTTCCCATGCAGTACGGCGTGGGCGGCGTGGCTAACTTCGGCTCTCTCTGCGGAGCGCCCAACGGTGCGGCGTCAGCCATCACATACGCTATGCCTTTTGATCAGGCGAAAGATATCATCCCCAGACTCCTCAGATATTATGAGGTGGAGACATTCCCCACTGACGAGTCTAACAAATATGCCGTGAACGGCGAGTTCCTCGTGCCCAAAATGAAGAGCAGCAAAGCTCTGCTCCAGTCTGCCAGCGACTCTGTTCTCTGCCACGTCAGCGTGGGCAAATGGTGCGAAAAATCCGGCTATGCCAGCGGATCAAAAGAGAGATCAGAGAGATGCGGAAGAATCACAGGCGATATAGCCGCCATGGCTGTAAAACTGATGAACGCCTCCATGAAAGGCGAGCTGGAATCAGTCTTCCCTATGAAGCTGTCACAGGAAACAGCCGGATGCCGTTCCTGCCACTCTAAGGGTGAGAAGTTCGAATCCGGACAGTTCACCAGAGGATTCATGGACTGCGGAAGCTGCCACGATGTGAAGATGGAACCGCACAAAGGTACTAACAAGCTCCAGACAGCTTACGGAGCGGATGTCGGCACATGGGCGGGAGCCGCAGTGGTGGGCACCATCGCCGGAATAGGAGCGCACGCCGTGAACAAACGTATCACCAAGGGGAAAGATGATGAAGAATAATACAGTAACTGTAAAAAGGCACAGCCTGCTATACAGGATCCTGCACTGGGCTATTGTGGCGGAGGTTCTGCTTCTGCTTCTGTCCGGTTTCGGGGTCAGCGAGTATCTCAGCCTCTCCGTGATAGGCAGAGGGGCGGCGAGGAGCTTTCATATAGTCCTCGGGATGCTCTGGGTATCAACCATCAGCTTCTTTGTTTATTATTTTATCATAAGCGGTGAATATAAATGGTTCGGTCTGTCCCGGGTGGGGATGGCGTTTGACTTCTTCATGCACGAGGTAAAGTGCTTTGTGGAGGGCAAACAGGTTCACAGCCCCGTACAGTACAACGCTGAAAAGAAAAAATATGTAGAAAAGATAGTTCCCACGGAAGTGATAGCCTGGTGGGGCTGGTTCTTCCTGTGGACGCTGATGGTTCTGACCGGTCTGGCTCTTGTTTTTCCCGCCGGATTCGGTCTTGTTGTCAGATTCAGCGGAGCTCTGATGCCCGGATTCGAGAGCGGCGCCGCTGCAACCAGATTCCTGCACATCTCTCTGTCTCTGGTAATGGTTGTATACGCCATAATCCATGCCTATGCCTCATATATCTTCGGCATGGTCGGCTCTATGTTCTCGGGAGTAAAACAGGAACCCGTGGCTGAATCAAAAGATTCATAACGACCCCCGTACCATACATAAAAAACCCGGTCTTCTGCTCTGCGCTCTGACCGGGTTTTTTTTATCTGGTGATATATTCCGAACAGCCGCCGCCAGACTGGCTGTCGTCCATGCCGTAGCTTTTCAGCTTGCGGTAGAGGGTGGCGATGCCGATGCCTAGAATGTCCGCCGTCTGTTTTTTGTCGCCTTTCGTCATTTTCAGCGTTCTTTCTATGTGGTCCTTCTCCAGCTCTTCCAGAGTTCTGATCCTGTCATGATCCCTGCCGGAGCACATGGACTCCTGAATCTCCTGAGGCAGGTCGATGCACTCTATCGTGCCGCTGTCGCACAGGGCGCACGCTCTCTGGACAACATTTTTCAGCTCTCTGACGTTGCCGGGCCAGTCGTATGAGAGCATGCACTGGCAGGCGTCCGGCGACAGACCTGTCACCTTCGTTCCCATCTCCTGAGAAGCCTGCTTCAGAAAGCTGTATGCCATGGGCAGAATATCCTCCGATCTGGATTTCAGCGGGGGGATTTTCAGCTCTATTACTTTCAGGCGGTAAAAGAGATCCCGGCGGAAATTTCCTTTTGTAATCTCGTCCTCCAGACATTTGTTGGTGGCGGAGATTATTCTGACATTGACTTTTCTGGGCGTATTTTCGCCTATCCGCCTTATCTCTTTCTCCTGTATGAACCGGAGCAGTTTCACCTGCATGCTGGGGGTGGTTTCGCCTATCTCGTCCAGAAAGAGGGTGCCTCCGTTCGCCTCCTCTATCAGCCCTTTGTGTTCCCTGTCCGCTCCGGTGAAAGCGCCCTTAACATGCCCGAACAGTTCTGATTCCAGAAGCGTGTCGGAGAAAGCGCCGCAGTTCACCGCTATGAACGGTTTGGTGTTCTGCTTGGAACAGGTGTGGATGTATCTGGCGAGAAGCTCCTTTCCCACGCCGCTTTCGCCTGTTATCAGCACGGAGGTATCAACCTTGCCGGTTCGCTCCGCCAGATTAATCAGGTCGGTCATGGGTTTGCTCCGCACCACCATACCGTCCAGAGCCTTCTTCTTCAGCTCCACGTTTTTCAGGCTGAACAGGCTCTTTTTGAGTTTCTTTTCGGTATGTTTTATCTGTTCAGAGAGCTCTTTCAGTATGTCGTTGGTGGATTCCATACCATAAAACGGAAGCTCGCTTTTGATCCTGTCGCCCCATTTGTCGGCGAACCGACCCTCTATTTCGCAGTGTTCGTCACCTTTGGCTATGCATTTTGTCTCTATGAAATACACGTCTTTGTTGTGTTTGAATGATTCGTATCCGCTGGCGAATCCGGTGAGCGTCCAGCAGATGGATTCCTCCGACAGACCGAAGTGCAGAAGATGCTGTTCCGCCTCGTATGAATGGTGGATGATGGACTTGATAAGCGGCTCATCCCCGGAACCGTAAGATTCCGACAGCTTGGTGGTGATGAAAAGCCCGTACAGTTTATGGAGCGAAGCACCGCCCACCGGGCTGTTCAGCAGAGACGGCATCCTCTTGCTCAGCATCTCCGCCGTTCTCCATCCGTGGGCGTATCCGTATCTTGTCAGGACGTTTTTAGCCCCGTATTTTCCGAAAATTTGTATCAGCTCTCTCCTCAGCAGACCTTCAGAGACGCTGTCGTTTATCAGCACCCGCTGATCCAGCAGGAACAATGTTTCAGACGTAGGATCGACCTGAAGCATATCGCTGATGTTCATCTTGGCTATATCCATAATTTTCTCCTGTGCCGTCTGTATTAATTATGTGCTCTTTTACCGTGAAATATCAAGCGAGATTATCATTTTGATATTCATATGTATCATAATGATATTTTGTTGAGAAAAGTTCTTTTTGTGATTCCTTATTTATCAGTAACTTATGAATTATCAAAAATTGGCACGCCTGTTGCAGTACAGGAAGCATGAGAACGAAGGGACCATCCCTAATATGCTATAAGGAGAGAAAGATGGACAAAGATGGTAAAAGCAGAGTTTCCAGACGGGATTTCCTGAAAGGCAGTGTCGCAGGTATGGCGACAGCGGCGATCGCCGCAACGGCAGTAGCGGTACCCGGTGTATCCGAAGCGGGCGAAAAACTTCCGCACGACTGCCGGAAATGGAGCTGGGAAGCCCCCATGAAGGCTATTCCTGAGAATCAGATCAAAAAAACTGTTAAAACAGACGTGGTTATCATCGGCGCCGGTCTTGCGGGGCTTGCTGCCGCTGTTTCCGCCGCTGAGCACGGAGCTGATGTGCAGATAGTTGAGAAGAACTCCACATGGGCAGCCAGAGGCGGACACATCACCGCTTTTAACAGTAAAGTTCAGAAAAGTCTGGGCATCCAGAATGACTACAGACAGATAATCCGTGACTGGATAGCATGGGCTCAGGGCAGGGTGGATGAGAAACTCCTCTGGTCTTTCGCCCATAAAAGCGGCGCCTGTATGGACTGGGCGGTGGACATATCCAAAAAATACGGTCTCGAAGTCACTATGTGGGAAGGCTACTACAAAGGACCCGACTACACAGAATATCCCGTGACACACATCTTCTATGAAGAGGGCGCGGATCTTTCATATGTATACGGCAACTCAAAAGGCATAGGTAACGTAACACTCGTCCCCGCTATGGAGAAAGAGGCTAAATCAAAAGGCGTTGCAGTCAACTACAACACTCCCGCCGTTCAGCTTATCAAAGGATCTGACGGCAAGATAAAAGGGCTCATCGCAGGCAAAAAAGGCAAATATACTAAGTTTCTGGCAAAAAGCGTAATCATCGCCACAGGCGACTATGCCTCCAACAACGAGATGAAAGAGTGTTACTCACCTTTCAGCCTTAAGGCGGACGCTCAGATCTATTTCCCCAATAAGTGCAACACAGGTGACGGTCACATAATGGCTATGCAGATAGGCGGAGACATGCAGAGACAGGGACCCCACGCCGCTGTTATCCACCTGGAAGCCGGAGCAGCCAGCTATGGATTTCTCCATGTGAACGCTCTGGGTAAACGTTTTAAAAACGAAGACGTAAACACCCAGTCAAAAAGCTGTACAAAAGAGCTGGAGCCCGGAGGCATCGCATACACTATCTATGACAAGCACTGGGCAGATCAGGTGAAATATCAGGTGGACAACAACCTGGGCGGCGGTCTGTTCTATGGACAGATGTGGCAGCCCTGGGGCAAAGGATGGAACAAAGATGTTGAGATCATGACTCAGCAGGCTCACATAAAAGACGGTAAAGTTCTCGTGGCAAACACAGTGGAAGAACTGGCTCAGAAGATAGATGTGCCCGTGCAGAACCTGAAAGCCACCATCGCCAGATACAACGAGCTTTGCAAAATGCAGAACGATGCGGACTATGGAAAGAGGAAACAGCTCCTGACACCGATCATCGATCCTCCTTTCTATGCAGGAAAACTCTACAGCACACTTCTGACTATGTGCGGCGGTCTGAGAACAGACAGCAGTCTGCTTGTTCTGGATGAAAAAGGTCAGCCTATAGACGGACTTTATGTTGTCGGCTCAGCACAGGGTGAGTTCTTTGCTAACGATTACCCGACAATCTGCCCCGGAATCGGACACGGACGCTGTCTGACATTCGGCAGAATGGCGGGAATACTCGCCGCAGGCAAAGACCCCGACAAGATAATTCCTTCTCTGGAAGTATAAACAGGGATTTTTATGACAAAAACCATAAATGGGTTAATTTTTCTGACGGCGGCCCTCTTTCTGACGGCGATGGCATATGGGGGAGGCGCGGGAGCGTCATGCTCAGGCGATTGCCATGTGATAAAGCCCTATGAGGAGGGCGCCGCAAATAAAGAACTGCTCGTTTACAGCCACTTTCAGGCAGGAGTGGGATGCACGGAATGCCACGAGAGAACGGATGAGGAGATAGCGCACGAAAAAGAGGTGTATAAAAGCGGGGACTATGAAAAACCGCTCTACACCAGAGAGTATGACGCTGATTTCTGCTTCCGCTGTCATGAGAGCTACAAGGCTCTGGCGGAAAGATCCGAACATCTGAAAGAAGAGCTGGGGCGTAACCCGCATGAATCACACATGGGCGAAGTACCATGTTATGAATGTCACAAGGCGCATCAGCCCTCACGGCTGGTCTGCTCCGAGTGTCATAAATCGAATTGGGGAGAAAAACTGCCAAAAGGCTGGCAGTTTGACAATTAGCTTTCCGGTGGGGGCTATGAAGGAGGGACAGAGCCCCCTACTGTTTTCTTAGCCATGCCGGAGTGATGAAAGGATCGGTATGATCCGCTCTCTCCTTATGTCTCATAACACCAGACGGCAGTGGAAACGGAACTCCCCTTATGCGGGAGTTCCTTTAAATAGCCATATATCAAAAGGAGGTTCTGATGAGGTTGTGTTCAGTTTTTTCAAAAGTGAAGGCACACACGGCAAAGGTGCTCTTGGCGCTGGTCGCGGCAGTTTTTTTCATGTCCGCCCCAGTGACTTATGCGCAGGATTACGCCATCGGTTCCGAAGGTATCAAGGCGGGTACCGTTCCCGGTCCCGGTTTCTATTATCTTATGTATAACCAGATATATTCTTCCGACACGCTGAAGGACGAAAACGGTGACGAGATCGACAACGGTTTCGATCTGCACACCTTCGCGAACGTGCACAGGTTTGTGTGGATGACAGATAAAAAGTTTCTGGGGGCGGATTACGGCATGAATATCATCATTCCTCTGGTGAGTGTTGATATAGACATAGACGCTGCGGACATAAGCGAGTCCAGCTTTAATGTGGGTGATATAATTCTGGAACCCGTGACACTGGCATGGCACGGCGACAGATATGATCTGGCTTTGGGGCTGGCTCTCTTTGTCCCCACAGGATATTATGACGAGGACGATGCCTCATCCATAGGCAAAGACCACTACACCTTCATGCTCACCACCGGAGGCACATATTATCCGGACGCCGCAAAAAAATGGAGTCTCTCCATTCTCACCAGATATGAAAAACACTTCGAAAACCGTGACAAAGACGTCACATACGGCGATGACTTCAGCTTTGACTGGGGTATCGGCAGAAAGATAGGTCTGTTCGATGTGGGTGTTTCCGGATACGCTCACTGGCAGTTATCTGACGATGACGGTGACGATGCAGCTTCAGAAGTGAAAGACCATATCATGGGCATAGGACCCGAAGTGGACATAGATATCCCCGCTATCAAGGGACAGGTAAGGTTTAAGTATTATAAAGAGTTTGATGCCGAAGACACCAACGAAGGCGATGCCTTCTGGGTTACACTGGTGAAGGCATTCTAACATTGCTTCCTCCTTGTATTGACCCGCACGCATGACAACCTGCATAAGACCGTCCTTAGGGGCGGTCTTATGCGTTATTTTTTATATTCCTTGACACATTGACCGCTTACTGGCAGTATATCGGGCTTTGCCTTTGGCAATATTCATCGTATAATAGTGCATGGAGATATAAATGGATTTTAACAAAAAGAGCGAGATTCTGATAACCTGCCCGAAAGAGATTCCCCAATATCTGGAAGCGGAGCTGAAAGCGCTGGGCTTTCCTGTTCTTTATAGCCGCAAGGCGGCAGTGGCGACCGAAGGCACGCTCAATGACTGCATTTTTCTGAACATGCACATCCGCACCGGACACCGTGTCCTGTGGTGTCTGGACAAATACCGCATACAGAACCCCGATGTCCTCTACAAAAACGGAAAGAAACTCCCTTGGGAGGATATCATTCCCCAGAAGGGATATTTCAGTGTTTCAGCCAGCGTTCTGAACGACACTATAAAAGATACACGCTTCGCCTCTTATAAACTGAAAGACGCCATAGTCGACCGTATCAGAGAGAAAAACGGTTCCAGACCCGACTCCGGACCGAAAGAAGACAAAACAGTCATCTTCCTCTACTGGAAAGAGAACGACTGCGCCGTCTATCTCGATACATCAGGCGAGCCCCTCTCCAGAAGAGGATACAGAACCAACCCGAACAAAGCTCCCATGCAGGAGACTTTGGCGGCGGCTGTTCTGATGGCGGCGAAATATGACGGCTCCACCGGATTTGTAAACCCAATGTGCGGAAGCGGCACACTGAGCATCGAGGCGGCTATGATAGCCACCAATACTCCCGCCGGAGCATTCCGTAAGAATTTCGGCTTCATGCACATAACCGGATACGATCCCAAGGTATATGAATCCGTGCGCAAAAAGGCGATGGACGGCGTTCGCAAGAAATCCGACATCAAAATACAGGCGTCAGACATCAGCCGTGAGGCAGTGATTGCGGCTCAGCAGAACATAAACAACGCCGGATTCGAGAACATAATCCACGTTCAGAGATGCGATTTCAGAGACAGCCACCTGCCCAAAAGCGGCGAGTTCATTCTGGTGGTTAACCCTGAATACGGCGTGCGTCTGGGCGATGTGGAGGCTCTGGCTCCCACATATGAGGCTCTGGGCGATTTCTTCAAACAGAAGTGCAAGGGAAGCAGATGCTTCATCTTCACAGGCAACCTCGATCTGGCTAAGAAAGTCGGGCTGAAGGCGGCCAGAAGACACATCTTCCACAACTCAAACATTGAGTGCCGTCTGATGGAATACGAAATGTATGAAGGCACAAAGAAAATATATAATGATTCGCCAAAAGAGGAAAAATCTGATACAATAAAGCAGTAATAACAAAGGTGAATTATGCTTCGTACAGGTTCTTTAATATTTATTGCCTCTCTCATTCTGGGCTTCAAGTTTAAGTTTTTCTGGCTTGTGGCTCTGGTCATAGTCATGCTCTACATCATTCTTGTCCCATACTATTTTCTGGTGATGAAGACATGTGTTAACTGCGGCTCAAAAAATCCGCCGTTCAACAAAAAATGTTCCTGCTGCGGTGAGGAGAACTGGCGCAGACAGTGAAACCTGTTGACCCTCTCAGCATGAGAATATACAATTCCTGATGCTGAGTGTTGAGAATGTCGTAAACTATATCCGAAAGTCCAGATTTGCCGGGCACATCGCCTTCGACCATGTTTTTGACGGCAAAAACGCCGAAACGGTTCCTCTGGATATCATCGACTCAGACATAATCAGAGACGCTCTCTCGGACACGGGCATAGATGAGCTCTATACGCATCAGGCACAGAGCTATGAGGCTGTGCGTTCCGGAAAAAACGTTCTGATAACAACACCCACAGCGTCCGGAAAATCACTCTGCTATAACCTGCCCATCATCGAGGACATCTACCATAACAGAAATGTGAACGCCCTTTATTTATTTCCTCTGAAAGCGCTGGGCAGAGACCAGAAGAGGGCGCTGGACAATTTTCTGGATCATATACCGCTGGGCTCCGGCATAGGGCTGGCTGTGGTGGACGGCGACACAGATAAAAAACTCCGCAGAAAGATACAGAAGGACAGACCGAACATCATTTTCAGCAATCCGGATATTCTGCATTATTCTATTTTGTCCAAGAGAAACGAATGGGCTGATTTTCTGGCAGGGCTGAAATATATCGTGGTGGACGAGCTCCACACATACAGAGGCGTTTTCGGCAACCACGTTTATAATCTGTTTGCCAGATTCATGCGCCTGTATCCGCATGTGAGGATAATCTCATGCTCCGCCACCATAGGCAACCCGAAAGAGCTGGCAGAGACAATGTTCTCCCGTCCGTTTCACCATATATCGCAGAACGGCGCTCCGCAGGGCAGGCGGCATTTCATCATGATGAGTCCGGATGTTCCGGTCACCACCATGTCCGGTTTTCTGCTGAAAACCAACATAGAGTCGGGGCTGAAGACCATCTGTTTCACAAAATCCAGAAACCAGACAGAACGCATATTTTCTAACCTGCTCCACGCCGACCCCGGATACGCAAAGACTGTGTCGTCTTACCGTGCCGGATTTCTGCCGGAGGAGCGCAGAGAGATAGAAAAAGACCTGACCGAAGGAAGGCTGAAGGCAGTGGTGTCCACATCCGCCTTTGAGCTGGGCATAGACATAGGCGGGGTGGACTGCACCATTCTCGCCGGATATCCGGGTTCGCTCATGAGTCTGTGGCAGAGAGCGGGCAGAAGCGGCAGGCGGGGGACAGACAGCCTGATTATCCTGATAGCCGGCAATGACGCTCTGGATCAGTATTATGTGAAACATCCGGAAAAGCTGTATCAGGGGACTTTTGAGAACGTGGTGCTGGACACGGAGAACGAGATAGTCAACCGGGCGCATATCAGATGCGCGGCGTATGAGCGCCCCATCAGCACAGGAGAGGAATATTACAAAAAGCACCGTGAGCTCATAGACAAGATGGCTGTGGAGAGCGGGCTGTTCATAAACGGGGAAGGGACGGAGTTCTTCACTCTGGCGAAATACCCGTATATGGAGGTTGATCTGCGCATGGCTGGCGACAGCTACACCATACACTGCGGTAATACGCTGATAGCCACGGCATCCGGCAGACGGGCGTATATGGAGAATTTCCCCGGAGCCGTCTATCTGCACAGGGGCAATAATTTTATCATCAAGACCGTGGACAAAGCGAAGAAAGAGATTCACGCCGAACCCTTCAACGGCAACTACTATACAATGGCGAATACCACCAAACAGACCATGGTGGAGAAAAATATCAAAGAGCGTGAGGTTAGAGGGATATCCGCCTCGTTCTGCTCTCTGAAAGTTACCGAACAGCTCGTGGGATTCTCGAAAATATCGTCCCGCACCGGAGAGAAGATTTCCGATAACGAGCTGGAGGAACAGCCTATAACGTTCATCACCAAAGGGCTGTATGTGCTGATTCCGGAAGCTGTGAAAAGAGCTGTGGAGGATGCCGGATATAATTTTATGGGCAGCATCCACGCCTTCGAGCATGCCATGATAACCATGATACCGCTCTACTGCCTCGCCGCCCGTGACGATGTGGGGGGAATATCCTATCCGTATCATCCACAGCTTCAGAGTTCCGCCGTTTTCATGTATGACGCATATCCGGGCGGGATAGGGATAAACGAGCGGGTGTACGGCATGATAGACACTCTGACGGAAAAGACGCTGGAGCTGGTGAAAGGATGCGACTGCGAGAGCGGATGTCCGGCGTGTATCTATTCGCCGAAATGCGGCAGCGGAAACTATCCTCTGGACAAAGAGGGCGCCGTGATGATTCTGGAGATGCTTCTGAAAGGAGGGTTTGAGACAGTGAAAGCCGAAGTGACAGAAAAGCCGAGAACCGACATGCTGGTTTACGATATAGAGACCAAACACTCAGCCGAGGATGTGGGCGGGTGGAAGTTTTCCAATAAAATGGGGATTTCTGTCGCCGTGATATATTCATTTGAAAAAGACGAGTATGAAGTATATACCGAAGACATGGCGGAGGCGTTCATCAGCCGTCTGGAATCGGCTAAGATCATAGCCGGATTCAACAATATCGGTTTCGACAACAAAGTTATCAGCGGATACAGACAGGCGGATTTTTCAAAGACGATAGTTTTTGATATTCTGGCGGATGTGCTGAACACCACGGGCAGACGCTTCTCTCTGGACAATATCGCCGGAGCGACCATCGGTGCGCAGAAATCTGCGGACGGGCTTCAGGCTTTGCAGTGGTATAAAGAGGGCAGGATCGACCTGATAGCCGAATACTGCAAGAAGGATGTCGAGGTTACGAAAGACCTTCTGGTGCACGGGATGAAAGACGGATATGTCAACGCCGTGCTGAAAGAGGGCGCTTTTATAAGAATACCTGTTAGCTGGAACAGTCTTAAAGGAATGTGACAGCAGAGATTATCTATCGGAAAAGTATCGGTAAAAGTTCAGGACGAACTTTTACCGCAATGTTTATAAAACTTCACGGATGAAGTTCGTGTAGTGAATGAAGCCGCTTTTAGCGGGTGAATGAACGGAACGTAAGTGCAGCGAGGATTATTCCGAGCGAAACGGTATCGGGAAAAGTTCAGGACGAACTTTTCCCGCAATGTTTAATCAGGACGCTTTGGGTTTTGAATAGACCATCACCTGCGCTATGTTGTAAACGTGGTCGCCGGCCTTTTCCAGATTATTTACTATATCTACAAAGATGATTCCGGAATTAATATTGCATCTTCCTTCGTTCAGTCTCTGCATGTGATTGTTCTTATATTTCTTTCTCATGATGTCGATCAGCTCTTCATCATTCAGGTCGATGTCCCATGTGCTCTTGTCGGCGATCAGCTGTTCTATGGCTGTTCTGGCGAACCTCATAACCACATCGAACATCTCTTTGATCTCTTTGTCCGCCTCTTCGCTGAATTTCATCTCTTTCTTCAGCATTTTGTCGGTGAAACGGGTTATGTTTTCGGCGTTGTCGCCCAGTTTTTCCAGGTTGGATATGACATGCGACAGGTCATTGATAAGTTTAGCTGTTTCGGCGCTGATGTTCTGCTGCGAAAGCAGGGTGAGGAATTCCGAAAACTCCTTCTCGAACTGATCCAGCCGTTCTTCCAGAACCTTGATCTCCGGCAGGCGGGACGCTTTCGTCATGTATGAGTCATAAGCCAGATTCAGCATGTCTATGGAAATCTTGGACATGTTGGCAACCTCTTTTTTCGCCTGAGCAATGGCGATGGAGGGTGTTTTTATGATGTTGTTGTCCAGACGGAATATTTTGTTGGTGTCGGGTTTTTCGCCTTTAATAACTTTTTCGCAGAGTCTGGCGAGTATGTGGAGGAAAGGCAGAAACAGGATAGTGTTTATAATGTTGAATGCTGTGTGCAGGTTGGCTATGTGTCGGGCAATATTGGGCTTGGATCCGTCAGCGGCTACAAAATCCACTGCTCCTGGCGTCCACATGTCCACGAAGTGGATCAGCACATTCAGGAAAATCAGCATGTACGCCACACCGATGAAGTTGAACAGGAAGTGACCGAATGCCGCCTGTTTGGCCGTTCTGTTGGCTCCTATCGCCGCTAGATTCGCCGTTATTGTTGTTCCGATGTTTTCACCCAGAACAAGAGCCGCAGCCGCGGGAAAGTCCAGCAGACCGGTGGTCGCCATGGCGATGGTGATACCGATGGTGGCGGAGCTGGACTGAACTATCAGAGTGAGCATAGCGCCCGCAAAAGCAGCCGCAATGGGGTTTCCGGAGAAGAACAGGAACATGTGACGGAAGCTCTCCATATCCCTTAAGGGAACGAAAGAGTGCGTCATGGTCTCCATTCCGAAGAAGAGCAGACCGAATCCCAGTGTGATCTCTCCGTAATATTTTATTTTCGGGTTTTTGCTGAACATTGCGAAGACAACGCCTATGCCTATAGCAGGGAGCGCCATCTTGGTAATTTTAAAAGCGATAAGCTGAGCTGTGATGGTGGTACCTATGTTTGCGCCGAAAACAACGCTCAGCGCCTGAAACAGGTCCATGAGACCGGCATTCACGAATCCGACAACCATAACGGTGGTGGCGGACGAACTCTGGATTATCATTGTAACCATAGCTCCGACGAAAGTACCGATTACTCTGTTGGACGTAAATTTTTCGATTATTTTCTTAAGACCGGCTCCGGCTGTTTTTTGCAGCCCTTCTGACATGAGCTTCATTCCGTAGAGGAACATTCCCAGTCCCCCGGCGAAGCCGAATAGTATGTTGACCCATGTAGAACTCATGTATCACCGCCACATTTAATCAGTGACAGAATACAGAACGGTTAAAAAAATGCAAGATAAAAGTCAGATAAATGTTATGTTAAATTTTTGTCAAATCAGGCATTATGCTCAATTTTCTCCTTCTCTTCAAGGATTACGGAGAATGTGTTGCCGCCTCTTTCGTTGCTTTTTACAGATACCTCACCGTTGTAAAGAGAGACTATGTGTTTTACTATGGAGAGTCCGAGTCCAGTGCCTGTGGCGTTCTGATTCTTTGATTTGTCCATGGTGTAGAATCTCTCAAAAATTCTCTGCTGTTCATCCTCGGGGATTGCGGGGCCTTCGTCCTCCACAGCCAGAACAACCCTGCCGGAAGCCGGATCGGAATACATCTTGATATATATATTCTTACCTTTGGAATATTTCACAGCGTTGTCTGTGAGATTGGTTATGAGACTCACCAGATGCTCGCGCAGGATATGCACGTCATCGGATGTGTAGTCTGTATTCACAGTCATGGGGCAGTCTTTGTAGAAGTTTTTGATCTCGTCAAAGAGATCCTCTATGTTCGTAGGTTCTTCCACGGTTATCTCTTCTCTCAGCATCTCCAGCTTGTGCAGTTTCAGAATATCGTTTATCAGCAGATTCAGCCTGTTTGAGCTGTTGTAGATGATGTTGATGAATTTATCATGAAATTTTCTGTCCATCTCGGGATCGTTCATGATGGTTTCTGAGTAGCCCATTATCATAGCCAGAGGAGTTTTGAGCTCGTGCGTGATATTGCCCACCAGCTCGGTTTTGAACTGCTCGTATTCGGCTCTCTCTGTTATGTCGAAAAAGGCGATCAGTTTTTCGTTCTCGAAAATTCTTACGAAAACTTCAAATATCTTGCCTTTCAGGTTCTTTTGCAGTTTTTTTGATTCCTCAGCTCCCACAACCTCTGTCAGAAAGGATATTGCTTCCATGTTGTTGGTTTGTCTGAGGATGTTTTCGCCGATGTTTATCTTGATGCCCAGATAGTGTGACGCCTTAGAGTTGTAGTGCATCACGTTGTTTTTGCTGTCTAAGAGGATGATTCCCTCGTCCAGTATGCTGAAGATATGGTTCAGCTTCTGTTTTTCCTGTTCCAGCTGCTTTGTCTTCTGGTTCATGGAGTTATAGATGCGGTAGATCACACTGACAAGTTTAGTCATTGTCTTGTCTGAGAAGGAGGGAAAATATATTTTGCTTTCTCCCGCCTCTATCTTGTCCGCCACCTCTGACAGCTTTTGTATGGGGCTGCTGAGTCTTCTGGCGAGATAGAGGGCTATGAACGCCACTATTATCAGCAGGCTGACATAGAGTGTCACGTTCTGCTGGAGCATGTTTGCCTGAAGAGCGTCAATGTAAGACATGGGATAGGCGATACGCAGGACTATATCATCGTTGTATCTGACAGCGTAGTAGTTCATGGATTCTTCCGCCGTGGTGCTTCTTCTTACGGAAGAACCTTCATCGCTGTTCAGGGCGTTTATCACTTCCGGTCTTTTGGAGTGGTTTTCCATGGTCTGTATCTTTTCATAGCTGTAGTATGAATCGTCGATGACCTTACCGTCTTTTCTGATTATAGTTATCCTCAGATTGGTGTTCTGTGATATGCCGGAGATGATGGCATGTATATCCGGATCGAACTGCGTGCTCAGTTTATAGCCTTTCAGGAGCTCAGCTTTGGTTCTCATTTCCTGCGCCAGCTCTTTTGTGGCGTTGTCTATGGCCGCCTTGTTGGCTATTTTGTATCCTGCGCCTATGAGAATGGCGATGGGGATGAATATTATCAGAAAAACTTTAAGGTAAGATCTCATATGTCCGCTCTGTATCCTATTTTTGGTACTGATTTTATAAACGCGCCCTTTTCGCCCAGTTTTTTTCTGAGTGACGAAACGTGGGTGTCAACCGTTCTGGTGTAAACATCAGATTCGTAACCCCATACGGCGTTCAGAATCTGGTTTCTTGTAAAAACTCTTTTAGGATGCTTCAGAAGCATCAGCAGAAGCTCATATTCCTTGTTGGTCAGGCTGACATCGTCGCCGTCAACCGTCACAGTGTAGTTGCCTGTGTCTATGTTGATGCCGTTGATGGAGATGATCTTCGATTTTATAGACGGGTTTCTGCGGAGGATGGCGTTTATCTTCGCCACCAGTATCTTTATGCTGAACGGTTTCGTCAGATAGTCGTCAGCTCCCATCTCCAGCCCGTTTATGATATCCTGTTCGGTATTCTTGGCGGATATGATGATGATAGGCACACCGGAAAACTTTTTGTTGTTTCTGACTATCTGCAGAAACTGCATTCCCTTGAGCCCTGGCAGCATCAGGTCCAGCAGGATGATATCCACATCGTTGTTTTCCAGATGTATCAGCCCCTCGTTAGCGTTGTCGAAACAGATGGTTTCGCAGTTCTCTCTAGTGAGGTTGTAGGAGATGAGATCCCTGATCTCTTCGTGGTCTTCGATAACCAGAACTTTCATCATGATTAATCTTCCTCTTCCAGCTCAACATAGGAATGTCTTATTATTTTGCCTTCCACCATATAATATACCATCTCGGCGATGTTCGTGGCATGGTCGGCGATTCTTTCCAGTCTTCTGGAGATGTTCATCAGCGCCAGCACAGTGTGGAGCTTAGTCACATCCTCCATAGTATATGTGAGCAGTTCTCTTGTCACCTGCTCATTGAGGTTGTCCAGCTCATCATCACGCTTGATAACGTCATAGGCGAGCTTGGTGTCGGAGTTGAAAAACGCTTCCAGAGAGTCGTGTATCATTCCTGTGGCTATTGCGGACATCTTGGGTATGTCTATATATGGCTTGAGCTGGGGATACTCCATCAGCTTCAGGCTGTCTCTGCATATGCTGACGCAGTGGTCGCCCACACGCTCTATGTCGGTAATTATTCTTGTGGCTGTGATGATGTATCTGAGGTCGATAGCCTTTGGCTCGAAAAGCGCCAGCATCTTTATGCAGTGTTCGTCTATATCCACATCGAGCTTGTCCATCAGCTCGTCATCGTGGATAACCTGCATGGCAAGAGCCTCGTTTCTGTCTACGAGAGATTTGATAGAGTTGGTTACCATCCCTGTGGCGGTGGTTGCCATCTCCGCTAACATCCCTTTGAGCTGAATATATTCCTTATCGTGCCTGTAAGCTGTCATGTGGTGTCACCTCTTAATATGTGGACAATATGAAGAATTATATATCATAAATAGAAAATAATCCTCGTCCGCTGGGACAACAATAAATATAAACTGTAAGATGTCTGTGAAAATGATGTCAGAGAAATGTAAAATTATGGTTTTTGTGTCAGATTTTTCCGGTTTTTTTCAAAAGAATGTTATGTTCAGCTATTGCTTTTCCCAGAACAGAGAGAATGAGTTCCGCTTCTCTGGCTGTGAAAACCTTGGATTCCGCCGCCTGTTTTATCTCGTTCATGATCTTTTCCGGGTTCTGCGGGTTCAGGCATCCGAACATTTTCAGAAACTGCTCTATCTTGTTGTTCAGAGCGTCATGAATTTTTCTGCCGGCGTATTCTGTCTCCGCAATGTTTTTCGGCGGGATATTTTTTATCTGCCAGAGAACCACCAGAACAGCCTGTGCCAGATTCATGCTGGGGAAGGTATCTGAGGTATCCAAACTGATGTATTTAGCGCAGGAGGCGAGCTGTGTGTTTGAGAGCCCCGCCTTTTCGTTGCCGAAGAGCAGACCGACAGTCAGCCCATTTTCACGGCATTCATTAATATAAGAGCCCAGTTCCTCAAGCCCTATGTTGGCGTGGGATGTCTCCGGCGTGCGCATGCTGACGCCGACTATCTTATCCGCGTGGGAGATAAGATCATCGAATCCGGAGCATCTTACTGTGTTTTGCAGGATGTTTTCCGCCGCCAGAGCATATTTCAGCGCTGTGGGGTTTGCGGGGTTCAGTTTTCCGGAGAGAAAGAGATCAGAAAAACCGGTGTTCGCCATCGCCCGTGCTATGAATCCGATATTAACGGCGCCTTCCGGATTTGCCAGAAGAACACGGATGTCTCTCAACTAAACTGCCTGGCGGATATATTGATTATCCTTTTGTAGTTGGACATGACCGCTCTGTAATATTTGTCGGACACTCCTGAGCCGCTTTTGATCATTTTGTTCAGGTTGCCGGGACCCATGTTGTAGGCTATCAGAGCGTATTTCTGGTTGTCGTATTTGTTCAGCAGATAGGCGAGGTAGCTGATGCCTATCCGGATGTTTTTCGTGGGATCGAAAAGCTCCGATCTGCTTTCCAGATTGATGTTGTCGTGCATGTCGGAAACATAAAAGGCAGTGCCTGGCAGAATCTGCATAAAGCCGACAGCGCCCTTGTTGGAGACGACATGACGTCTGAACGAGCTCTCTGTCTTTATCACCGCCAGAACCAGATAGGGGTCGATGCCCTTTTCGAAAGATTCGGAGGCGATGAGGTAGGACATGTCCATATAGTTCAGTCCGCCTGTGTTGGGTCTGTATATTTCCAGAATGTTTTTAATGTTCTGCACATGAGACGCGAAAGACAGACGCTTCTTTTCATTTTCCAGACTGTTGGAAAATTCTTTGTAGCTGATGCCGATGTCTGATTCCGAGCTGAGTTTGTCCACCGTGGAACCTATCGCTGTGAGATAGATCACGTTCATCACGAGAAAGCCGAAAACTAACACTGTGATGCTTATAAAAAGCGCCGCTAATGTTGTCTGTGCTCTGTTAGAAAATCTGAAGTAATGCATATTCACCGTATTTTTTTATAATTACAGTTGACAAAATATTCATCAAAAGCGGAAAAGTAAAGGAAAAAGTTTTTCAGGAGACCCGAAAACAGATGTATGAATATAGCAAGTTATTGAAGGGAAAGTTTATAAAAAGGTACAAAAGATTTTTCACTGACGTGCTTTTAGAGGGCGATGTTCTGACTGTGCATAACCCGAACACCGGATCGATGAAGTGTGTGCTCCGTGACGGGGCGGATGTTTTGATTTCTGAGTCAGATAACCCTGACAGAAAGCTGAAACACACTCTGGAAGCGGTTATGGCGGATGGCAGATGGATTCTGACGAACACCATACTGATGAACAGGATAGTCAGACACGGGCTCTTGGATAATGAGGTTAAGGAGCTGAAAGATATAACATATCTCAAAAGTGAGTATAAATATGGTGACGGACGTATAGATTTCTATGGAGAGAATCCGGATGGGAAATTTCTGGCGGAGGTGAAGAACGTCACCATGTTCGATGATGAATACGCCATTTTTCCGGATGCGGTGACCGAAAGAGGCAGAAAGCATTTGGGACTGCTTCTGGAGGCGGCGAAAGAGGGCTATAGACCATACATGATATATGTGTGTCAGATTGACCGTCCGTTTTTCCGTCCGGCGTATGAGATAGACGCAAAATACGCTGAGGCTCTTGAGGACGCTGTGGAGAAGGGGCTGAATGTGATAACCGTTCTGACGGAGTTTGACGAGCAGACAGGGTGTGTGAGGCTCACAGAGGGCGGAAAACTCAGATTTCGGCGATGAGGCTTGTCAGATATCCGGTGTCTTTCACCTGTCCTGTTTTGAACTGATAGTCCAGCTCGGCGAACAGTCCCATCAGTTTTATCAGGTCATTCTTTTTCCAGGCGTTGGTGCCCGCCTTTATCTTGTCCAGCATGAACGGTCTGTTCTCTTTCACCAGATCTCTGGAAACAGTGAACAGATATACGTCTTTCATCCGTTTGAAAGTCATGTTTATGAGCAGAGGCAGGTTCTCCTCCGCATTAACGAAGTCGTTGAACAGAATCATGCACTGGCTCTTCTTCCGGTTGGTGAAAGCGTCTATGAAGGTGAAGACGTTATCGTGTTTTTTTGCCGTGATGGCGTTAAGTATATCGCTCTGATTTTTTGGTTTCTTATAAGCAAAATAGGCTGTCAGCTTGTCGATTTCGCTCTTTACCAGAGCCATGTCTCCGGCGAAAAGCTCGTTTATCTCTCCTGCCGCCGCTGTGTCGATGGTGAACCCGGCTTCGGTGAACATCCTGATTATCTGACCTGTCAGGTCATATTTTTTGGCTTTTACTTCCAGAAACAGCGTGAATCCGCACTTATCCAGAGAATCGGACAGTTTTTTGCCCAGTTTTACTTCTTCTGCCGTCAGGATGATATATGACTCACGGCATGAAGCGCACTCGTCTATAATTTTTTCAGGATTTTTAACGCTGTCGAACGAACGCACCAGCGCCGCCTTGTTTTCGGAGAAGAGGGGGGCTGTGTTTATGAAATTGAAGAAATTTCCGTCATTGAGTTCTTCCGGGTTGAATGTCTCTGTCTCGCAGTCGTCTATGCCCGACAGAATGTTTTTTATCTTTTCGTCCACATAGTAGGTTCCGCCGGCTATGTAGTAAAAGAGTTTATTGCTACTTTCTGTTTTCGAACTCATATCTAAATGTGTCCATAGCTGTCTGAACAGCCTCCTCAATGGCGATGTCCCTGTTTCTGGTGGACGTGGGGCTGGATGAGGAGATGTTGTATGTGGATGAGGCGTACAGGTTTCTGTTATAGATAATTTTACCTGATTTGTCAGATACCTGAATGGACATTATCACAGCCAGATCAACGGTGACCGTGCGTCCGGATGTCAGTGTTACCGCTCCGGATGATGTCACCTCGGTCAGCGTAAACCTGCCTGTCAGGTCAGAGTTCTCTTTTGTCCCCAGCGAATGGATTGACGCGAGATATGACTTCACAGCGTTCACAAAAAGCTGTTCCGGCATGATCTCTTTGGAAACGTTGACAATATCGGCGGGATAGAGTGTGAAAGCCGAATCGGCGTCTTTCAGGGCGATTTTATATCCGCATCCGGAAAGAATCATAACCAGCAGAAAGACAGTCAGTACGGCTTTCATTCTCATAATCTATTTCACCACGAAGTTAACGAGTTTATTGGGCACATATATCTTTTTGATGATCTGTGTGCCGTCAGTGTATTTTGACACATTATCATTGGACAGCGCCAGAGAAAATACGTCTTCCTGAGACATGTCTCTGGGGATGTCTATCTGACCTCTCAGTTTACCGTTCACCTGAACAGCCACTGTTATTTCATCTTTCTGTGTCATGGACGCGTCGAATTTCATCCATTCCGCTCTGGATATCAGCCCCTTTTGACCTGTTGTTTCCCACAGTTCCTCGGCGATGTGCGGAGTGAAGGGGGCTATGAGAGTCATGAGAGCCGTGAGGCATTCTTTGAACAGCGCTTTGTTGCCGTCATTCATTTTTGTTTCGGCGGCGTAGAGGCTGTTGACATATTCCATCAGAGCGGCAACGGCGGTATTGAGCTGATAGCGCTCGATATCCTCTGTCACTTTCTTGATGGTGGAGTGCATGGCGAACAGCAGTTCTTTTGTCAGCTCGTCCTCGGCTTTTGCCGGGAGAGCGCCCTTGAACAGCTCTATATTGTTGTCTATCAGCCTGAAAACCCTGTTCAGGAATCTGAATGAGCCCTCAACGCCTGAGTCGCTCCATTCCAGCTCTCTTTCGGGGGGGCTGGCGAAAAGGATGAACAGTCTGGCGGTGTCCGCTCCGTATGTTTCTATGAGTTTATTGGGGTCGATAACGTTCTTTTTGGATTTTGACATCTTTTCCACACGACCGATCAGAACGTCTTTACCGCATTTTACGCATTTGCCGTCTTTGGACTCTTCGGGGAAGAGCCAGCCGTGCTCGGGGCATTTATATGTCTCTTTACAGACCATACCCTGTGTGAGCAGTCTGTTAAAAGGTTCGTCTATGTCTGTGTATCCCAGATCTCTCAGCACTTTTGTATAGAAGCGTGAGTAGAGCAGGTGAAGGATGGCGTGTTCTATCCCGCCTATGTACTGGTCAACGTTCATCCAGTATTTAGCGTCCTCTTTATTGAAAGGCGCTGTGTCGCATTTGGGCGATGTATAGCGCAGGAAGTACCATGATGATTCCATGAAGGTGTCCATGGTGTCAGTTTCACGTCTGGCGGGTTTGCCGCACTTGGGGCATGTGGTGTTCACGAAAGACTCCACTTTGTCCAGCGGGTTGCCTCTCATAGCGGGGTTGAAATCCACATCGGGGAGTCTTACCGGAAGCTGGTCGAAGGGAACAGGCACACTGCCGCAACAGTCGCACTGGATAAACGGAATGGGTGATCCCCAGTATCTCTGACGAGATATCTGCCAGTCTCTCAGACGGAAATTCACTGTGCTTTTACCTATATTGTGAGTGTCCAGAAACTCAACGATGGCTTTTTTCGCCGGCTCGTTGTCCATTCCGGTGAACTGGTCTGAGGCAACGAGTTTCCCGGCGCCTGTGTAGGCTTCGGTCAGCTCTTCCGCTTTTATCTCTTCTTTCGGCATGATAACTATTTTCAGCTCACAGCCGTATTTTTTAGCGAACTCAAAATCTCTCTGGTCGTGGGCGGGAACAGCCATTACGGCTCCTGTGCCGTAGTCCATCAGAACAAAGTTAGCTATGAAAACAGGCATCTGGCATCCGGTGACGGGGTTGATAACGCATCTTCCGGTGTTGATTCCTTTTTTCTCTTTGTCGTCCGCCATTCTGTTTACTTTGTCTTCTTTCAGGATAGAGTCGATGAACTCCAGTCCTTCTTTCTCGTTTTCGGTGCCTTTCAGAAGATCCTTAGCCATGGGGTGTTCGGGGGCTATGGACATGAACGTGGCGCCGTAGAGGGTGTCGGGTCTGGTGGTGAAGACGGTTATGGTGTCATTGTTGTGGGAAAAACGGAAATTGATCTCCGCCCCGTATGATTTTCCTATCCAGTTCTGCTGCATTGTCAGAACTTTTGCGGGCCATCCGTCGAGTTTGCTGGTGAAATCCAGAAGCTCATCGGCGTAATCCGTTATTTTCAGATACCATCCGTCCAGCTCCTTGATGCGCACCTCTTTTCCGCATCTCCAGCAGGCTCCGTCCTCCACCTGTTCGTTGGCGAGAACCGTGTTGCAGTCATCGCACCAGTTCAGGTGAGATTTCTTTTTATATATGAGTCCTTTTTCGAACATTTCGATAAAGACTTTCTGTTCCCATTTATAATATTCCGGATCGCATGTGGCTACTTCTCTGTCCCAGTCATATGAAAGACCGAGTTTTTTGAGCTGTGCTCTCATGTAGTCTATGTTGGATTTTGTCCACACTGCGGGGTGTGTGGAGTTTTCGATGGCGGCGTTTTCCGCCGGAAGACCGAAGGCGTCCCATCCCATAGGGTGAAGAACGTTGTATCCCTGCATGAATTTATATCTGGATATCACGTCTCCGATGGCATAGTTGCGGACATGACCCATGTGTATCTTGCCTGAAGGGTAAGGAAACATTTCCAGACAGTAAAATTTCTCTTTATTTGTTTCAGTTTCTACTTTAAAAAGTTTTTTATCTTCCCAGATTTTCTGCCATTTACCTTCGACAGCTAAAGGGTTGTATTTCATCGGGAGCCTCCATATCAAGGATACAGAAATACCACAAATAGTAGAAATTTATCAAGCAATATAAAAGAATATATGTTAAGTTTTGACGTGCAAGTAATTTTTATTTCTGATAATTGGAAAAACTGATATATTAGTAATATATAAGATAACGGAACAAAATATATGATTACTGAAAACGGTTTCATTGAGTTAGCGTACTCATTGGTAAGGATAAGAAATCTGGATGAACTTCTGGACACCATGCTCGGAAAAATACGCAGTATTCTTTCGGCTGATGCAGGAAGTATCTTTATATATGACGATGAGAATGACGAGCTGATTTTCAGCTACACTCAGAACGATTCGGTCTCTCTGCCTTTTAAGCAGTTCCGCATGAAAGCGGACGAAAAGAGCATCGCCGGGTTCTGCGCCGTGCGCAACAGCCTCATCAGGCTGGACGATGTGTATCATCTCGATCCGAAATTTCCTTTCAGCTTCAACCACAGCTTTGACGAGATGTCCGGATACCGCACCAAATCCATGCTGGTTTTTCCTATCAACGACATCAACGGCAGGCTCATAGGCATACTCCAGCTCATCAACAAAAGATCTGAAAATGTGAAGATTAACAGCGAGACAGTCCAGCGCGCCGTTACTCCATTCAGCGCCGATGACGAGAACACCGCTCATTCGCTCAGCGGTATTGTCGGTATGGCACTGGAAAACGCCCTGCTTTACGACAGCATCGAGGCGATGTGGGAAGGATTCATACAGGCATGCATGACGGCGATCGACTCCAGAGACCCGGTGACAGGCGGGCACAGCGCCCGTGTGACAGGCTATACCATGGCTCTGGCGGAGGCTATGAGCGATGATGACGAGGCGTTTCCAGAGTTCAAGCTGACTCCGGTTCAGCTCAGATCGCTTAAATATTCCTGCATGCTTCATGACTTCGGAAAGCTGGTAATCAGCGAAAATGTGCTTCAGAAAGCCGATAAGCTGTATCCAGGCATGCTTGACGTTATCAAGTTCCGCTTCGGAATGGCGAAATCAGTGGCGCTCATGCACAACGACCAGAAGACGGCGGACGAGCTGAACAGGCTTCTGGCGATAGTTATTAAAGCCAATATCCCCACTGTGCTGGATGAGGACGCCGCCATCGGTCTTGATAAATGCGTGAACTACTCATTCACCGATCTGGAGGGGAACGAACACACCCTTCTGACTCCTAAAGAATACGAATATCTGAGCATCAAGCGGGGTTCTCTGACGAAAGACGAGAGAGAGATTGTTGAGAGCCATGTTCGCCATACATATGAGTTTCTGGTAAAAATTCCGTGGACGGCGGATCTGCGGGCTGTTCCCGCCACAGCCGCCATGCACCATGAAAAGCTGAACGGCTCCGGCTATCCTTTCGGTCTGGAGGGTGACAGCATATACATTCAGGGCAGGGTTATGGCTATCGCCGATATATATGACGCCCTGACTGCTCACGACAGACCATATAAAAAGCCGATGCCGATTGAAAAAGCCTGTGATATACTGGTTGATGAAGCGGAAAGAAATTTTCTGGATACAAGAATTGTCCGGTTCTTTATAGACAAAGAAATATACAAGTGCCTTGATAGGAGGGACAGTTGAAAACATTGCTTGTCGTTGATGATGACGAGAGTATCAGATTACTTTTAAGAGATGAATTTTGTGACAACGGGTTCAATGTAGTGACCGCAGTTGACGGCGAAGAGGGGTTAGTAGCTTTCAACGAACAGAATGTGGATGTGGTCATACTGGATCTGGACATGCCGAAGCTCTCAGGCGAAGAGGTCGCTCTGCAGCTGCAGCAGACGGCGCCTGATAAACCTGTGATAATCTACACAGCCAATCCCGAAAGGCTGGAACATCAGATCGGCATTAAGTATGACTCTGTGGTCTTGAAATCCTGTGATCTTCAGGAGCTCGTGGAAAAGGTGAAAGAGCTGAGTAATGTTTGATGTTTCGCTATACGAAAAGCACAGAGGGAAAAAAGACGGTATAACGGTTCTGGATTCGATAGATTCAACAAATGCCTATGCGGTCATGAACAGCCTGCCCCCGTTTTCCTGCGTCACAGCCGAGACACAGACAGCCGGAAGAGGCAGAAGCGGGCGGAAATGGCACTCTTCTAAAGGCGAAAACCTGTATTTTTCTATAGTTCTCCACGGGTTGGATGTTCCGAAACTGCTTCCGATGAACATATTCGCCGGGTATATTCTGGCGGATACTCTGAGTCCTTATGCTGATGTGAAGGTTAAGTGGCCAAACGATCTGACCGTGAACGGCAGAAAGATGGCGGGGATACTGATGGAGACATCTTTTTCCGGCGGTGTTCTGGAGAAGGCTGTTCTGGGGATCGGGCTTAATGTGAACACAACGGATTTTCCCGAAGAGATAAAAGATATCGCTACTTCTCTGAAAAGAGAGACAGGACAGACATTCAGCAGGGAGGAAGTTCTGGCTTCGTTTATGAATAATCTGGAAAGCAGATATGATGATTTCTTAAACGGCAGTGTGGATATCGCAAAACTTTGGTCTTTTTATTCCGCTTTTCTTGACAAAAAGATAAGTATACATAAAGATGGTGTCAAAACAATTTATACCGAAAAAGGTATAGACGGTTTCGGCTGTCTGAGGGCGGTGAACGCCGAAGGACGGCTGGAAACTATCGTTACAGGGGACATAGGGTATGATATTTGCCGTTGATATTGGCAATACCAACGTTGTCATAGGGATTTTTGAAAAGGGCAGCGACAACATAATCTGCAATTTCCGGGTACAGTCATCCACCAGCAGAACCACGGATGAGTACGCCGCTATCATAATGAGACTGATGGAGAGCGAGGGTGTGCGCCCTGAGGATATTTCCGGCGTGATAATCGCCAGCGTTGTTCCCAGGCTGATATTCACCTTCACCAAGTTCGCCAGAAAATATCTGGACAAAGAACCTCTGGTGATAGCACCCGGGGTTAAGACCGGCATCTCCATAAAAATGGAAAACCCGAAAGAAGTGGGAGCGGACAGGATTGTCAACGCTGTGGCGGCTAAGGTCAAATGCGGCTTTCCGTCTATAGTTGTTGATTTCGGCACTGCCACTACTTTTGACGTGATAAACACCGAAGGAAACTATATCGGAGGCGTTATCTGCCCCGGTATAAAACTGTCCAGCCAGATTCTGCACTCCAACACGGCTAAACTGCCGGAGGTGGAGATAGAAAAAGTGGACACCATAATAGGCAAAAACACCATCCACTCTATCCAGTCCGGAATATATTTCGGCTATCTGGAGATGGTGGACGGTATTATAAAGAGAATACTGGACGAGGAATTCAACGGAGAGGTGATCCCCGTGATTTCCACAGGCGGGCTTGGCAGTGTGTTTGCCGGAGAAAGCAGGTACATAGCCAGATATGAACCAAACCTTACTTTGGAAGGTCTTAAAATTATATATGAAAAAAATTTATAACGGCTTTATTGGACAGCTGGGGCGGGTGAAATGAGTAAACTTGGCGAGCTTCTCAGAAAAACCAGAGAGGAGAGAGGACTCTCCCCTGACAAGGTCACGGAGGATATCAGACTCAGCGCTGATATCATTGAGCAGTTGGAGGATGGCGGATTTACCGAACTGCCGTCTTATAACCACGCTAAAAACTTTGTGAAGAACTATGCCAGATATCTGGGGCTTAATATCGAAGAGATTCAGGCTATGCTGGCTGAGGAATGCACAAAAGAGAATTTTACGCATGAGCCTATCACAGTGGCGACTGAAGAGCCTCTGGAAGATATAGTTAAGAATGATTCCGTGGGGATATCTAAGTTTTTCCTCATAGGAATACTCTTCATTCTGATAATAGCCATCGGCGGATATCTGATAGCCACATCCGGCAGCCACAAGACGAAACCCACCGAAGAGAAAACATCCGAACAGGTTCAGCCGCAGACGGAAACTCCCCAGACTGCCGAAGCGGAAGACAATGAGTTCAACACTGTAGACAAAAAAATAGTGGAAGAGACCATCAGCTCCGTGAACGAAGAGGAGCCGGCGCCTCAGTCTGAAGACGGCGTGGCGGCCGACAAGGCTCTGACCGGAAAGGACAAAGATAAAACCGCTCCGGCGGCAGATGAAAAAACAGCGGACAAAAAAGAAGAGAAGGCGGTTGTTCTGCCCAAAGGCATGAAAAAAGCTGTGCTTAACTTTTCTGACGTCTGCTGGGTGCATATGAAATCCGACACTGGCGAAGAGATGGATTTCATCGCTGACAAATCAACCCATAAAGATGTTATCTTCAAGGACTATTTCGTTCTGGACATAGGCAACGCCGCGGTAACATCCGTATCATACAACGGCAGGACAATAGCCGGGCTGGGCGGATACAAACAGCCGGCAAAAGGTCTGAAATTCGAGCCCAACCCCGAAAACGGGTCTCTGAAATATTCAACATTAAAATAAACCTTGCAATATAACGTCAGGGTGCCTATCTTATTAAGACAATAAAGGTGTTTTTATGCGTCATTACTCAGCGGCTGTCTATGCCAACGAAAATCTGCTTTTGACAGAGGTGCTTGATAAACTTGAGAACGAATTTCCCATGATGGGGATTAAGGTTTTCGGGAACTCTCTGGCACACACGGCACTGACCACGGCCACAAACGAGTATGATGTTCTTCCGGCTGGAATGGTGGGCGAGGAGGAGATTCTTCTCGTTCTGTCCGACCCGAAAGACGATCTGGAAGTTCTGAAAGATTTTGACGGAGACATAGTCGATTTCAC
Organism: Deferribacterales bacterium; assembly: GCA_050251875.1. Taxonomy (GTDB): domain Bacteria; phylum Chrysiogenota; class Deferribacteres; order Deferribacterales; family Geovibrionaceae; genus Seleniivibrio. Next base: position 81,318 of record JBFWMA010000002.1, read on the forward strand.
AGGAACTTTTACATCTGACGAGGTATACCGCATAGAGGAGCCTCTGGCATATCTGATTAACGCTATGAAGACCAGACCCGAAGAGATGGACGCTGTGGCATATGTCCCCGCGGCTGTCTTCGGAAAGAACGGAATAGACGATATGATCAACCAGACCAGAGAGCTTTTCACGTTCACGAATAACGAGAACAAGGTTTTTGACGAGAGGCTCGCATTTAACATGTTCTTTTCAGACAGAGAAGAGGGCATATTGGCGGGGATGAGAAAAAAACTGGAAGCGGAAACGGGTGTGGACGCCGACCTGAGGTTAGGCGCTGTGTCGACCGGATTTGTTCTTGACGTATATTTCAAAAAAGATGTAAATAAAGAGTTCGGAAATATTACAGATATGGTAGGATTTATCCCCACGATGGCAGATATCTGCTCAAAGCCCCGTCCTGTGCTGCTTTCACGCACGAAGAACAGGGTGAGCATAGCCGGGGATTACATCAGCCTGATATGCAGCCAGATAATGGACGCCTTCAAAGACATTACCGGAGAATAGATTATGATATACCTTGATAACGTAGCAGGAACAAAGCCGGACGCAAAAGTTGTTGAAAAGATGATGCCTTACTTCACAGAGCATTACGGCAACCCGAGCGCCCATTTCTACCCCATCGGCAGGGAGGCTTTCGAGGCTATGGAGAGAGCAAGGGGACAGGTAGCGTCATTCGTTGGCGCTAAGGCGGAAGAGATAGTCTTCACCTCATGCGGAACAGAATCCAACAACCTCGCTATAAAAGGTCTGCTGAAAAACCCCATGAACAAGGGCAAGCACATCATCATCAGCGAGATCGAGCATTTCTCCGTTGATTCCGTGACAGCCAAGCTCAGAAATGACGGCTATGAGATTACAAAACTGAAAGTTGACGACAACGGGCTTGTGAATCCCGATGATCTGAAAAAAGCTATAAAGAAAGATACGGCTCTGGTCTCTATCCAGCATACCAACCCCGAGATCGGTACTATCCAGTACACCGACAAACTGGGAGCTATATGCAGAGAGAGCGGAGTGACATTTCATGTGGACGCTGTGGCGGCAGCCGGATACAGCGAGCTGAACGTGAAAGATCTTAACTGCGATCTGATGTCTATCGCCTCACAGAACTTTTTCGGACCGAAAGGCGCCGGAGCACTGTATATCCGTGAGGGCGTGAAACTCTCCGGAATAATGGACGGCGGACATCAGGAAAGAGGCTACAGAAGCGGCACAGAAAACGTTCCCGCTATAGTGGGAATGGGCGAGGCGGCTGAGATAGCCCAAAACGATATGAAAGTATATGTACCCGAAATGGTAAGACTCCAGAAGAAACTCTGGGACGGGCTGGGCGGAATGTTCGACTTCCTGCATTTCACAGGAGACAAGGACAGACGCAGACCCGGACACGTCAGCTTCTGGATTGAATACATCGAGGGCGAGTCTCTGCTTATGTGGCTCTCTCTCAAAGGCATTGCATGCGCCAGCGGTTCAGCCTGTTCGTCCAACATTCTCGCTGAGGATGAGGAAGATCTGGCGGCTTCATATGTTCTGACCGCTGTAGGCGTGCCCAGCGACATCTGCGCAGGGTCACTGGGAATGTCCATGTCGAAATACAACACCGAAGGCGATATAGATAAGGTTCTTGAGGTTATGCCCGAGACAGTTACACGACTTTGCGAAATGTCGCCAATGTACAACAGAAAATAAGGTTTTCTACAGGAGGATAGCTATGGCTAAAGGACCATACAGCGACAAAGTTATGGATCACTTCATGAACCCCAGAAACATGGGCGAGATAGCTGACGCAAACGGCATCGGCGAAGTGGGCAACCCCGCATGCGGCGATGTTATGAAAATATTTCTCAAAATAAACGATGATCAGGTAGTGGAAGACGTAAAATTTAAAACTTTCGGCTGCGGCGCTGCCATCGCTTCCAGCTCCATGGCGACAGAGCTTATGATCGGCAAAAAGGTTGAGGAGCTTCTCGCTCTCACAAACCAGGCTATCGTAGAAGCTCTGGACGGACTTCCCCCCGCGAAGATCCACTGCTCTGTAATGGCTGAAGAAGCTATTGAAGAAGCTCTGAAAAACTACTTCAAAGAGAAAGGTCAGGATCCCGCCATCGTTGACGAAATGAAAGCTAAGATCAGAAAGAATTAATTATATACGGAGGAATCACCAATGAGCCTTAGAGAAAGAGTAGAAGAAGTTCTGGATCAGGTAAGACCCACACTGCAAGCTGACGGCGGAGACATCACTCTGCTCGATGTATCAGAAGACGGCATCGTAAAAGTTCAGCTCACAGGAGCTTGCGGTTCATGCCCTTTCAGCACAATGACACTGAAACACGGTGTTGAAGCCAGACTGAAAGATATGATCCCCGAAGTAAAAGAAGTCCTTTCTATATAACAAAAAGGGAGCTTAAAAAGCTCCCTTTTTTATTTAAATTATACAGAAACGCCTACCGACAGTAGGGCGGGGTTTTATACCCCGCCGAAAAATGCACGGCGGCATATAAAATGCCACCCTACTTAATTCAGAAAAATATTTCAAAGAATAACGGACTTCATCCGTGAAGTCGATTATTTTTGCAAAAATTCATCCGTCCATGGAGAATTTTTGATACCGTTCCACTCAGGCTAAGCCTTCGTTTCACTTACGTTCCGTTCATTCATCCAAACAAGTTTGTATTCATTCACTCCACGAACTTCATCCGTGAAGTCGATTATTTTTGCAAAAATTCATCCGTCCATGGAGAATTTTTGATACCGTTCCACTCGGAGTAATCCTCGTTTCACTTACGTTCCGTTCATTCATCCAAACAAGTTTGTATTCATTCACTCCACGGACTTCATCCATGAAGTCGATTTTCGTCATTGCGAGCGAAGCGTCGCAATCTCGGCGGGGTATAAAACCCCGCCCTACTATCGGCGGGTGTTTCTGTACCGAGCTAGCTGAAAAACCCCGCCCTACTATCGGCGGGTGTTTCTATATTATCTGAATAAAAAAAGGAGCCTTTCAGCTCCTTGTTTTTATATCTTATGTAATAATGCCTTGAGAATATCTCCGAGGGTAACGAGCCCCACCAGTTTTCCTTCTTTGTCAACAACAGGCAGTCTGTGGCGGAATTTTTCCAGAACCAGTGTTGCCGCTTCCTCAACGGAGGTGTCGGGGGTGATAGTCACCGCCGGCATATGCATAACTCTTTTTATGGGTTCGGCTGTGAGCTCTCTGACATCCACCAGAGGAATATACTGGGCTTCGTTCAGGATGTCGGGCAGAGCCTTGGCAACGTCAGACTCGCTGAATGTCGCCAGAACCTTTCCGGATTTGTCCACAACGGGCAGTCCGGAAACGTTCTTTTTTCTTATTTTCAGTATGACCTCTTTGATAGTTTCGTCAGGTCCCGCAGTGATGACGTTGGCGGTCATAATATCACTAACTTTCATTTTAACTCCTGTGTTACATCTGCATGGCTATTTCTTTCAATAAATCTCTCAAAATGACACCGTCAGGTGATTTTGGTATCGTTCGTGTAAAACGTATTTCGTTCGGAGTGGCGAGTTCGCCTATCTCTCCTATTATAACCTCTTTTATCTCTCTGATAAACTGCTCGTGATAGCTTTCGTCCTGTTTGTTTTTCAGAACGCAAAAGGCGATGAGCTTTTCTCCCCGTTTCTCATCATTAACATTTATCAGAGCGCATTCTTTGACATTCTGATATTTTTTGACTGCTTCTTCTATCTCAACGAGACTTATACGTTTACCGCCTATGTGGAGTACATCGTCCAGACGACCTGTCAGCACCATGTTCCGGCTGTCGTCATATTCGCCGCCGTCACCCGTGCTGAAGTAAGGGTTGCCTGTTCCGTCTTTTTTCCAATAGAGCTTTTCAAAAACGCCTGGTTGGCCGAAAATAGACCTCGCCAGAGGGGCAAAAGGTCCGTTAATCACTATTTCACCTTGAATGTGGCTACTATCTATCACATTTTTTGTTGTTTTGTCCAGCAAAACAGCGGGCACGCCAGGAAGTCTTCTGCTCACCGTGCCGTATTCCACCGTTTCATACCCGGGAACGGAGGAGAATATCGCTCCGCCGGCTTCTGTCAGCGAATATATGTCGAAGAAGACGGCTTTGCTTGCGCACAGCTTGGTGGATGCCCATTCCAGAACCTCTTCACGCATCTTTTCCCCGCCTGTCGCCACCATGTCCAGAGCGGGCAGCTCACGGAATACTTTCTTTTTCTGGGCGGCGTTCATAAGGGTTTTCAACAGTGATGGGGTGGTATAGAGCTTGTTCACGCTGAATTTACTGCATATGTCATAAAAGTTTTTCGCGTTGTCGATGTCTATTGTGTCTTCACAGATCAGCACCGTCTGTCCCGCCATCAGCGGACCATAGACCAGATAAGAGTGACCTGTGATCCAAGATATGTCGGCGGTACACCAGAAGGTGTCCGTGTCTTTTTTGTCAAACAGGGTGAGGTATGACATGTACGCCCACAGCATATATCCGGCGTATGAGAATGTCAGCGCCTTCGGCTCCGCCATGTTGGTGGAGGTATAAAGCATGAACATGGTGTCGTCTGCGTTCACGGGAGCCAGATGTATCTCTGAGGCATCGCAGTGTACCTCGTCCGATATCATGTCGTGATACCAGATATCCCTGAGAGGCTTCATATGCACACGTTTTCCTGTCCTGGAGGCGACTATGCAGTATTTCGGCGAATGTTTGCATTTTGACAGGGCGGTGTCCAGCTTCTCTTTCATGTTGACGTGTTTTCCGGTGACGGATTCGTCAGAGGTGACAACGATGAACGGCTTACAGTCGTCTATCCTGTCCGCCAGAGATTCCGTGGCGTATCCGGCATGGTAAACCACATGCACGGCGCCTATGCTGGCGCAGGCTATCATCATAACAATCAGCTCGGGCATGTTCGGCATATGCAGAAGAACCCTGTCGCCCCTTTTGATGCCAAGTTTCAGGAGGGCTGAGGCGCACTTGATAACCTCGGAGTACAATGACTGATACGTCATGATGCTTTGTGTGCCGTCACTGCCGGCCCACACTATGGCGGCTTTATTTTTTGTATGAGTTTTAAGATGTTTCAGAAGAATGTTTTTGATAGGACAGAGCATGCCGGATTTGAAAAAGGTGTATCCACCTGTCAGATCAGGTGTGATAGCCTTCGAATATTTCTCCTCCCAGATGAGAAATCTGGAGCCGAGATATTCATAAAGCTCCTCAGGATCGGTCATCGCCTCAATCCTTTTCAGCTCATATACAGACATTTCAGTTCGCTGGTAATTTTCGAAGTTAGATTTTAATCTGGTTAAATACTGACTCATAGATGTACCCCGTGTGTATCTGACATAATAATATAACATTATTTCGTAATAAGTCTATAAAAGTAGCGTGCGGATTTAATTTTGCGGATATGTTGGGGGTATAAATGGTGATTTGTGAGTGATATCGCTATATACAGAAAAAAGCTGAACGAAACAATATTATAAAAAAGGCAGGTCAATGACCTGCCTTAATATTATTTATTTATCGAAGTAGAGGGTTATGATTCCCTCGATGGGAGCGGCATAATCGAATCCGGCTGAGGATTCGGGAACCAGAAAGTTGTCTTCCTGAACAGGGGTGAATCTGTATGACAGTCTGACGGAAGGTATTTCGCCTTTCGGCAGGTTAAGAGTCATCTGCTTAGACGCTCTGTGTTTCAGATTTCCCAGATTTTTATAGTTATAAGATCCTTCGCCTTTTACAACCAGCTGACAGCACTCGTCATAGTTTATGCTGATGTTTTTCATGAAGATGTTTCCGGTGTTCTTCACGGTCATCATCAGAACCTGTCCTTCGGGCGCTTCTTTCAGACTGTAGTAGATGGTGAGATATTCGTCTCCGGCGGAGTGGGCATATGTTTCAGAGAGCTTAGCCGCAGGTCTGTACTGCATAGCCACATCCATACATCCTGTGAGGATGAGTGAAAACACCGCAAGCATGCCAATAATGATTTTTTTCATAATAAGACTCCTTGATGTTTAACCGGGTCTGTTTATATAGTCTTCGTGGGGGTCACGTTCATCGTCTTCCTTGTCCACAGGTTTCGGAGACGGAGTGGGCAGAGACTGCATGGGTTCATTGGGCGCCGGCTGGGCGACAATCACAGAATCGGGTTCTTTCTGTGTTTCGGGTTCTTTTTCCAGCAGATCGGCTTCTTTGGCGTCTATTTTTTTGTCTATATCGAGGATATATGAATAGTCCGGCTCGAAATCATCCGCCTTCAGCTCGCCTGTTCTGATTTTTTCCAGAACTTTATTGCCTATCAGCTTGACCCTTTCGTCACGCTTCTTCTTCAGATTGGCAATATCAATCCTGATGCTGCCTGTTCTGGCGAGTTTCTGAATCTCGTCTATACCTTTTTCAAAAGTATCCTTAATCCAGTTCGTAGACATTCTATCCCCCTGAGCCCCATTTTTTATATAATCTATGCTCTATATCCATTATATCAAATATTTTTCCTGTTATGAAAGATATTAATTCACTTATATTGTCAGGGCAATGATAAAATCCGGGGGCAGCGGGCATAATTACCGCTCCGGCTCTGGTGAGAGCCGCCATATTTTCCAGATGTATCAGGTTCAGAGGTGTTTCACGGAAGAGTATAATCAGCTTCCGGCGCTCCTTCATGGCTACATCGGCGCATCTCTCTATCAGGTTGCTGCTGACACCGGACGCCGTTCTGCCCACGAAGCCCATGGACGCAGGAGCGATGATGTATCCGTCCACCCTGTATGAACCGCTGGACACGGGGGCGGCAAAGTCTTTGTGATCGTATATCACAGACTTAGCGCCTATATCATCAATAAAGTCATTAGCGGTTTTATAGTCTTTTTTCAGCTCCAGATTTATGTTTGTCATTCCGTCCGGCGTCACACAGAGATGCGTTTCGCACCCGTGGCGGGGGAGCTGTTCCAGCATATCTTTTGCGTATACCGCTCCGCTGGCTCCTGTCACGCCCAGAAAAATCTTTTTCATATCATTTCCTTATCATCACGTCTATGAACGTGAAAACGCATATGGTAAGGCTAATATACGCATTGAGGTTGAAGAATGCCATGCCCAGACGTGAGAGGTCGGAGGGTTTTATGATGGCATGCTGATAGACCATGAATCCGCCGGACAGGAGTATTCCCGCCAGATAGACGTATCCGGCGCCCATTCCGTACCATGTGTAGATGAAAAGCACGAAGGCGACAGCGTGAAAAACTCTGGCAAGGGTCAGTGAACCGGAGAGCCCCAGAAAGCGGGGGATGGAAAACAGCCCCTCGTTCTTGTCAAACTCGATGTCCTGACAGGCGTACACAATGTCGAAACCGGAGACCCAGAAGAGTATGGCAAGCCCCATGATGCTGACGGGCAGGGTTATCGTTCCTGTGACTGCCGCCCAGGCTCCTATGGGTGCGATGCCCAGAGCCACCCCGAGCACTATGTGGCACAGAAAGGTGAATCTCTTTGTATATGAATAGAGTATGAAGACAAGGAAGGGTACGGGGGACAGATAGAAACAGAGCGGGTTCAGCATATAAGCCGAGAAGAAATAGAGAGCGAACGACAGAGTGACGTAGAGCGATGCCTCCGCCACGGAAATTTTTCCGGCGGGGATATCACGTTTCTCTGTTCTGGGATTTCTGGCATCTATCTTAGCGTCCGCTATGCGGTTAAAGCCCATCGCGCCGCTTCTGGCGCCCAGAACGGCAAGGGCTATCCAAGCTATAGTCTTTATATCCGGCAGACCGCCAGCCGCCAGAAACATGCCTGTGAAGGCGAAGGGCAGGGCGAATAGGGTATGCTCGACTTTTATCATGCTTAAGAATGTTTTGAGCTTTTCCAAAATAATGCTCCGTGAAAATGATCGTTAATACTAAAACAAAACGGAGGAGTTTTTCAAGATAAGATTATGTCCAGAATGCTGTCGGCGAAATCATCGGAATCGTTAAGGCTTTCCGTCCTTACTATGTTCAGTCCCTTAGCCCTGACGAGAGGGATGTACTGTTCGTCCAGCTCGATGAGCGTCTCTATGTGGTCGGAAACAAAAGATATCGGCACTACTATTATATTGTCGGTTTTTTCATCAGCCAGCCTGGCAAGCTCTCTGTCGGTGTACGGTCCGACCCATTTCACAGGACCTGTGCGGCTCTGATATGACAGCCCCCATGACAGCGGGCTGACAGCGTTTACCAGATACTGCACCTGTTCGTTTATCTGATAGGTATAGGCATCGCCTTTTTTCACTGTGTATTCAGGCAGTGAGTGGGCGGAGAACTGAATATGACATTCGGATATCTCTTTGCCCAGCTTTGAGGCGGCGTCTCTGATGCGCTTTATCAGACACTCGTTGTAGCTTTTGTTCAGGTGCCAGCTCTCTATCTTTTTTATGTCTCCGCTCAGCCTCTGGGCTTTGTCGAACCTGTCGAAACACACGCCTGTGGTGGTGTATGAATACTGCGGATACATGGTGGTTACATAGATGCTGTCATACGGGATATTTTTCAGGATTTTCAGGCTCTGTTCTATGTACGGATGGTAATAGCACATGCCGACGGCAGTCGCCAGACTGTTTCCGGTGCGCTCCTGATACATGGGGCGTATTCTGTCCAGCAGAGATACCAGATAGGGGTGCTGGGGCGAACGTCCCCCCAGCTTCATATATTCCGGGGCGACTTTTACCGCCCGTTTTTTGGCTATTTTTTTCGCAAGAATATTTTGCAGAAAACCGCCTATGTGAAAATCGATAATGGTACGGTCGGAGAAGAGGTTGCGGAGGAATTCCTCGATCCCTTCTATGCTGTCCGGACCGCCCATGTACATCACATAGAGCAGATCTTTTTTCATGCCAGACCTTTTACCACTTTTACCAGATAGTCCACATTCTCAACCGGTGTGGTTGGCAGGATGCCGTGACCCAGATTGAATATGTGTCCTTTCAGAGTTCTTCCCTCAGCCAGAATTTTTTCCGCCTGCTCTTTTATGGCTTCTTTAGAACCGAAGAGCAGAACCGGGTCAAAATTTCCCTGAAGAACGAATTTTCCTTTGCCCAGCTTAGCGTCAGCGTCCACCAGCTTTGTTTTCCAGTCAACGCCCATTCCGGCGCATTTCAGCTTTCCTATGGTGTCGTAAAAGCTGTAGCTGTCTTTGGCGAAATATATCAGCGGGGCGCCTTTCAGGCTGTTCGCTATTTCATCCACATAAGGGAATACGAATTTTTCGTAGTCATAGGGAGACAGGATGCCTGCCCATGTGTCGAACATCTGGGCGACATGGGCGCCTGCGTCTATCTGCGCCTGAAGATATTTTATGGTTGATGCTGTCAGTTTTTCCATCAGCACGGCATATGCCTTGGGCTCTGTGTGCATCATTATTTTGATATGCTCGAAGTTTTTGGAGCCTTTACCCTCCACCATGTAACAGGCGAGGGTGAAAGGAGCGCCCGAAAAGCCTATGAGAGGCACGTCCAGCGCCTTCACCAGCATCTTCACAGTCTCCATCACGAACGGAACGTCTTTATACGGATCAATGACCCTCAGTTTATCCGCCTCCGCAAGGGTTCTGACGGGGTTCGCTATCACGGGAGCGGGGTTGAAATCCAGATTGATGCCCATGGGTTCCACAGGAATCAGGATGTCTGAAAAGAGTATGGCGTTGTCAAAACCAAACGCCCTGATGGGCTGAAGCGTAACTTCGGTGCACAGTTCCGGTGATTTGCAAAGCTCCAGAAAGGTCACTTTGCTGCGCACTTCCCTATATTCCTTCATATATCTTCCCGCCTGGCGCATGAACCACACGGGCGGTCTGTCGGTCTTTTCACCGTTTAAAGTTCTTAAGAGCAGGTCGTTGAAAGCCATATGTTTCTCCGTCTTGTTTAATGATATATAGAAGCAAAAAAAAGTGTTGTCTGTCAAGCCGTTTTACAAAATTAACCATGTTATGAAATTATTCCCTATTAAAAAGGTATGTTATTCTTGCGCATTGCTCTTCGGTTTGATATTATCTGATTTCCAAAAAAATCTCATCAGAGGTATATGATGGCAAAATATAAAGTTCTCATCACTGACCACATATCTCAGGACGGAGTCGATATACTCGAAAAGGACCCCGATATTGAGGTGGATATACAGGCCGGGATAAAAAACGCTGACCTGAAAAAAATCATCGGAAACTATGACGCTATAATAACCAGAAGCGGAACCACCGTGGACGCCGATCTGCTGGAAAACCCCGGAAAACTGAAAATAATCGGACGCGCTGGAGTGGGTCTGGATAACGTAGATATAGAAACAGCCAGTATGAAAGGGCTGATCGTGATGAACGCTCCCACCGGAAACACGCTGGCCGCCTGCGAGCTGACCATGGGCATGATGCTCTCTGTCGTGCGCAAGATTCCTGCCGCCAACCAGTCTGTGAAATCCGGCGAATGGGACAGAAAAAAATTCATGGGTCTCCAGCTTTATAAAAAGACTCTGGCAGTCGTGGGTCTCGGACGCATCGGAAGCAACGTAGCCAAAAGATGCAAAGCCTTCGAGATGCGTGTGGTTGCCTTCGACCCCTATATCAAAAAATCAAAAGCCGAGGCGCTGGGCGTGGAGCTCTGCGACACAATGGACGAAGCGATTTCTCAGGCTGATGTAATCACATTCCACACACCTCTGACTGACGAAACAAAGAACATGATAACTTCCAAAGAGATAGCAAAGATGAAAGACGGTGTCGTCATCATCAACTGCGCCAGAGGCGGGATAGTGAACGAGCTGGATCTGGTGGAAGCCTGCAAATCAGGCAAGGTGACAGCGGCAGGGCTCGATGTTTATGTGGCTGAGCCTCCCGTGAACCACCCCTTCTTCGATGTTCCCAACATATATCTGACTCCCCACATCGGCGCCAACACCCACGAGGGACAGTACGGCGTGGCGGTGATTATCGCCGAGCAGGTGAAAAACGCCCTGCACGGACGCTCATACAGAAACGCAGTGAACATTCCCTTCATGAAGTCTCAGCTTCCCGAAGAGATGCAGAAATATTTCGAGCTGATGGAGAGCATGGGACACCTCGCCGCTCAGGTGGTGAAGGGCAGACCCGAGACCATCGAGTTCACCATGGTGGGACACAAGTTCGATGAGGACTTCGGCGAGAGAACCTTTGACACTCCCTTTAACTTCCAGCCTTTCTCCATTGCCGGTCTGAAAGGATTTATGGAAGTGGCTGTGAAAGAGAACGTTTCTTTCATCAATGCCCCCTATGTGGCTAAAGAGCGCAGCATAGACATCGTGGAAACAAAACAGGCTTCATTCGGAAAATTCAACGACCTTGTAACCATCAAGGTAAAAACCGATAAAGAGGAAAAACTCCTCGGCGGAACAGTCTTCGGTGACGGAGTCGGACGTATTCTGGTTTATGATAAATACTATCTCGACCTCATCGGCGAGGGAACATTCCTCTACTTCCAGAACATGGACAGACCCGGCATGATCGGAAAACTGGGTACGGTTCTGGGCAACAACGGCATCAACATCGCCGATTTCGAGCTTTCCAGAGCGGAAGAGGGAACAGCCATCGGATTCGTCCGTGTGGACAGCAAGATTCCTCCCCACGTTCTCAGCGAGATTCTTGCCATTGACGGCATGAAAGAGGCAAAAACAGTTTCTCTGTAATATGGATACCATCAGTATAAAGACTTCAGCCCGCTGTCAGTTTGTGGACATATCAGCCGATATCGTCCGCAGGCTGACGGCCAACGGCTGGCAGGACGGAATACTTCTCGTATATACCCCGCACACCACATCAGCCATCACCATCAACGAAAACGCCGACCCGGACGTTCAGACGGACATGAACTCTTTTCTGTCTAAGCTGATTCCCGCCATGAAAGAATTCCGGCACTCAGAAGGCAATTCCGACAGCCATATAAAATCTTCGCTCGTGGGAGCGTCAGAGATGATTATAGTGGAAAACGGCAGACCGATACTGGGTACATGGCAGGGGATATATTTCTGTGAGTTTGACGGACCCCGAAGCAGAAAGGTTTTTCTGAAGTTTATCCCGTCATGAATACTTTTATTAATTTTCAAGTTCCTGATAAGTCGAGCAAAAGCCAGATAGCCAGAGTCGCTACAGAAAAATGGGTTTATGAAAATGGATTTTGTGCAAATTGTCTTTGTAGTCTAGATAAATTTCCAAATAATAAGCCTGTTGCTGATTTCTTCTGCCCTGAATGCGGGAATCAATTTGAACTTAAGTCTAAAAGAAATAGCTTTGGTAATAAAATCACTGACGGCGCATATGAGTCGATGATTTCAAGAATTAATGCATCAGATAATCCAAATTTCTTCTTCATGTCGTACGACATGACTAATATGACTGTCAATGACTACATACTAATACCTAAACATATTTTTGATATAAATATTATTGAACGCAGAAAACCACTTTGCAAAACTGCAAAACGTGCTGGTTGGGTTGGCTGTAATATCTTATTTAATATGATTCCTGAATATACAAAAATATATTATATTAAGAAGGGGATAGCTCAGGACAAAATAGATATTCATAAACGATGGGGTCAATTGACTTTTTTCAAAACTGAAGAGGGTGTCCAATATAAAGGATGGTTACTGGACATAATATTGTGTATTGAAATGTTAAAAAGGCCGCAGTTTACTCTTGATGAAGTTTATCATTTTGAACCATGGCTTAGTAAGCGCCACCCTGATAATAGCAATATCCATGCAAAAATCAGACAACAACTTCAAGTCCTGCGAGACAAAGGATATATTAAATTTATATCAAGAGGCAAGTATTTGATATTATAAGGTCTTTAACCGCAGACGTCCTCTCCTGTGAGGATGGTTGTTTTGTTTCTGCCTGTGGACTTGCTGAGATACAGCGCCTTGTCAGATATTCCCACCATAAACTCGACATCTTTATAACAGTGATGATAGGGTGTTATCCCTGCGCTGAAAGTGATCTTAAAGCAGTCTTTGTCGCTGTTGAAGACTGTTTCGGACAGTTTTGTCCTGATCCTCTCGATAGCCATCACTGAGTGCTCCAGATCTGTTTCTGTGAAGATAACGGCAAATTCCTCTCCGCCGTATCTGGCAGCTATATCTGTTGTTCTGATGGAATCTTTTATGATAGCGGCGAAGGTTTTCAGAACCTCATCGCCTTTAAGGTGTCCGTAGTTGTCATTCACTTTCTTAAAGAAATCCAGGTCGAAGAGAGCCAGACAGAACATGTTGTTGTATCTTTCTGAGCGGATTATCTCCTCTTTCAGTTTGTCTTTGAAGAATGAGTGGTTATAGAGCAGGGTCAGACCGTCTTTCTTAGCCATCTGCTCCAGAAATTCGTTCTGTTCCAGAACGTTGGTAGAGGCGAAAGCCAGCTCGAAGATGGTGGATTCGAGCTCTTCGGATTTTATTTCCAGCTCTCTCTTCATATCTTTGTGCTGTCTGAGAGTGTTGAAGCGGATCTCCATCTCGCTCGCCGGGTCGCTCTTCAGCATGAATACGAAGTAGTATTTCTGCGAAAGCGTCAATAGCAGCGAGTCGTGGAACTCGTCAGATATGAACAGAAAAAAGTTATTTGTTTTCAGAAGCTCTTCAATCCTGCCGATATTGTCAGTGCTTAGGAGCTCATAAAGGATTATCTCGTGATTTTTATCGAGAATATCCTCATAAGAGAGCAGCTCAACTCTTTCGAAAAGACTTTCAACGTGTGTTTTAGTATCTTCTGTTTTTACTCTGGCAAATATTTCTGCTTTAATCGGCATCCTCTGGCCTCATATGTGGAAATAAAACTACATCCCTGATAGAAGGGCTGTTGGTGAACAGCATCACAAGCCTGTCTATGCCCAGTCCGGCACCGGCGGTGGGGGGCAGACCATATTCCAGAGCCCGGATATAGTCGGTGTCCATCATGCACGCCTCCTCGTCTCCTGCCTCTTTTGCCGCGACCTGTTTTTCAAATCGCTCCTTCTGATCTATAGGATCGTTCAATTCATTGAATCCATTAGCCAGCTCAAAACCGCCGACAAACAGTTCAAACCTTTCTGTTGTTTCCGGGTCGTCTTTTTTCGATTTCGCCAAAGGTGATACTTCTTTGGGATAATCTATAATAAATGTGGGGTTGATGAGCTTGTGCTCAACCAGCTCCTCAAAAATCTCCATGATGATCTTGCCTTTGCCCCATTCTTTCATGACGTTGATGCCGATCTTTTCGGCAACGGCGCAGGCTTTCTCCCTGTCTGTCAGTTCTTCGCCTTTGACATTGGAGTAGGCTGAAATAGCCTCCTGCATTGTCATTCTTGCCCAGGGTCCCTTCATGCTGATGGTGTTTCCGTTGAACTCCACTTCGAGTTTACCATAGAGTTTTTCAGAAATCTGCTGAAGCATTTCCTCTATCATATCCATCAGCCCGTGATAATCGTTATACGCATTATACCACTCAATCATGGTAAATTCAGGATTATGTCGGGTTGAGAGTCCCTCATTGCGGAAATTTCTGTTTATTTCGAAAATACGTTCAAATCCGCCTATCACCAGACGCTTCAGATAGAGCTCCGGAGCGATACGCAGGTACAGGGGCATATCGAGAGCATTGTGGTGTGTTATGAAAGGTTTAGCTGTGGCTCCGCCAACGATGGGGTGCATCATCGGGGTCTCAACTTCGAAGAAATCTCTGTTTATGAAAAATTTTCTGACTTCCTGAACAATTATGCTTCTTTTTCTAAAGGTGTCTTTAACGTCTTCGTTAACTATGAGGTCAACGTATCTCTGGCGGTATCTGGTTTCGATATCTTTGAGCCCGTGCCATTTCTCCGGCAGGTCGCGCAGAGCTTTTGTCAGCAGACGGAAGTGTTTGGCGCATATGGTGAGCTCGCCTGTTTTTGTTTTAAACAGGAAGCCTTTGATGCCTACTATATCGCCCACGTCTGTCAGGTCGAAAACATTGTAGTCCTCTTCCGGAATCTCGCCTTTTTTCACATAGACCTGAATCATTCCCGTGCGGTCTTTGATGGTGAGGAAAGCCGCCTTGCCGAAGGGGCGCAGAGCCATGATACGTCCCGCCACGTCAAAATAGACATCCTGCGCGGGCAGGTCTTCTTTCTCGGTATCTTTATATTTATCAGTTACCTGAATGATATCGTTCTCTACTTTGTGATAATTGACGAAAGGTTGTTCTGAGAGTTCTTTGATCTTTTGCAGTTTATCGAAACGATGCTGTTCCATTTTTGGTGAAAATCTCCTGAATGAATGTAATAATGTCTACATTAACTTCATTAGTCGCATTATTGCAACGAAAAAATGAGGTGTCGGCACTTTTATTTATTTGACACCTCATATAAAACGCTTTAAGCTAAAACACTGAATAAAATTTTGAGTTTAAATAGTTAATTTGCTTGAAAAATTCTGGGCGATAGTCTAGATTATCATGTTTAAATCTATAAACCCAAACACGCGGGGGTGTTTCTGATATGGGGCTTTTCGATATTTTTTCCAATGATCTCGCAATTGACCTTGGCACTGCCAATACACTGATCTATGTAAAGGGTAAGGGAGTCGTCTGCTCCGAGCCCAGTGTTGTTGCCATCAATAACATAAATAACGAAGTTCTCGCTGTGGGCAGCGAGGCTAAGAGCATGCTGGGGCGTACTCCGGCAAATATAGTCGCTATCCGTCCTATGAAAGACGGCGTTATCGCCAACTTCGAAGTGACAGAGCGCATGCTTAAGAATCTTATCCAGAAAGTTCACAACAGAAAATCACTGGTCAGACCCAGAATAGTTATATGCGTTCCCTCCGGCGTTACTCAGGTTGAGAAACGCGCGGTAAAAGATTCCGCCATTCAGGCGGGAGCCCGTGAGGTTTATCTGGTTGAGGAGCCTATGGCAGCCGCTATCGGCGCCGGACTCCCCATAGAAGATCCCTCAGGCAACATGGTGGTCGACATCGGAGGCGGTACCACAGAGGTCGCCGTTATATCACTTTCCGGTATCGTATACGCCAACTCTGTGAGAGTGGGCGGAGACGAAATGGATGACGCCATCGTCAGCTATGTTAAGAGAAAGTACAATCTGCTCATCGGTAACGGTACCGCAGAACAGATTAAAATAAAAATCGGCTCATGCTTCCCCATGGACGCTGAGATGAGCATCAAAATCAAAGGCCGTGACCTCGTCACCGGTATCCCGAAAACAATCGAAATCACAGATTCCGAAGCCAGAGAGGCTCTGGACGAAGCGGTGACTAAAATCATCGATGCCGTCAGAATCGCTCTGGAAAAAACACCGCCCGAGCTGTCCGCCGACATAGTGGACAGAGGCATAGTGCTGACAGGCGGCGGAGCCCTTCTTAAAGGACTGGACAGAAGACTTTCCAACGAAACAGGTCTGCCCATTATCGTGGCTGACGATCCTCTTCTGGCTGTGGCTATCGGCGCCGGAAAGGTTCTGGACAACATCGATCTGCTGAAGAAAGTCACCATCGACTAGGGTAATCGGTTGCGGGGCAAATGAAACTTTGGAAAAAAACACTTATAGCCTTTGTTGTCCTGCTTATCCTTGTAATTATTCAGGCGAGAGATCCTGATATCAAGGGTCCTTTCAGGGGCATACTGGGCAACTTTGTCAATCCTTTCGTATATTACACTGAAAAGTCATTCAGCTTTTTCAGCGACATCTGGAGCGGGTACATCAATCTGGTGAACGTGCGCCGTGATAACGACAAGCTGAAAGAGGACAACGGTCAGCTTATTCTGGAGAATTCCCTTCTCCACGAAAAGGTGAAAGAATACGGACGTGTTCAGAAACTTCTGAAATTCAGCGAATATTCAAAACTGGACTATGAGACTGCCGCTGTCATAGGCAGAAACATAAAGGGCTATCTGAAAGTAATCAAGATAGACAAAGGCTCTAATGACGGTATAAAAAGACAGGATCCTGTCATCAGCTATAACGGTCTGGTGGGCATGGTAAGGGATGTTTACGCCAGCTCCGCTGATGTGGAGGTGGTGCTCAGCCCCGCCAGCAACGTTTCCGTGATGAACAGCAGAACCAGAACCGTGGGGATAGTCCACGGTGACGGACACGGAAAGATGACCGTTGATTTCTATGACAGGCTGGATGACGTGAAAAAAGGCGACACCATGGTTACATCCGGGCTCGGAGGGGTATATCCCAAAGGGCTGGTTGTGGGACAGGTAGAGAGCGTCACCACAGCGGAGACAGGGCTTTTTAAAACCATGACGCTGAAATCCAAAGTCAAATTCTATAAGCTAGAGAATGTACTGGTTATCAGCCAATGAGAAGGAAACTCGACAAGATTTATTTCAT
The DNA here is from genome assembly GCA_050251875.1 of Deferribacterales bacterium. Lineage (GTDB taxonomy): Bacteria > Chrysiogenota > Deferribacteres > Deferribacterales > Geovibrionaceae > Seleniivibrio. The sequence goes on from JBFWMA010000002.1 coordinate 98,731, forward strand.
AGTTATCATCGCTCTGGTTCTGAGCCATGTGGTGACTATGGTGTTTCCTCCTTTCATGAGCAATTTCGACCTGCTGCTTATCATATATTTTCTGATATACGAAACCATAGATGAGGACAACTACATAGGGCTGTCGCTGATATTCGGCATATTCGCCGACTATTACAGAGGCGGTTTTTTCGGTCCCGCCGTCATGGTTTTTCTCCTGTTCTCTTTTTCCAGATTCAAGGCGGATCTGGTTGTGGACATGACAAAATTCAACTCGAAGGTTATGCTGTACGCTCTGATGTCTATGATATACTGCTCGTTCAACCTTTTTCTGAGCGGATATGACAGAGACTCTCTGGCTGTTATAGCAGTTTTCCGCACCCTGCTCAACGTGGGGGCGGCTGTTTCAATTATAAGATTCATAGGGTATATCCGTGCTGTTAAGAACGCTTAAGGACGATGTCCTCGAATATTTTAAAAAGAGGGCGATGCTGGGCTACATCCTGTTCGCCGTCTTCTTCTCTTTTCTGGCGCTCAGGCTCTTCTGGATGCAGATCATCAGTTATGACAAGTTCAAAACCCTGTCGGAAAACAACCGTATCCGGATTGTGCGCATCAAGGCGGACAGGGGATTTATAAAAGATATAAAAGGGCGGCTGATAGTAAAAAACTCCCCCAGCTATGAACTGAAGATAGTGAAAGAGGACGTTCAGGATCTGGACGCCATTCTGAACAAGCTGGAAAAGATTCTGCCCATCGATAAATCTTATGCAAAAAAACAGGTGGATAAATCATATCTCTATGAGCCGGCTATCATCCTGAGAGGACTCACCTTCAAACAGGTGGCGGAGATCATGGAACACTCCGATGATTACGCCGGTGTTGAGATAGGGCTTGAAGCCGTCAGAAGCTACATGGAGAGCAGCGCCTTCAGCCACGTTCTGGGATATATGTCCGAGGTGAACGAGCAGGAGCTGAAAGACACGGACTACTACCGCTCCGGTGACATGATAGGCAAGACCGGCATAGAAAAAGTGTATGAGGAACAGCTCAGAGGCGTTGACGGCGCCCGTCAGGTCGAGGTGGACTCATACGGCAGACCCATAGATATTATCTCTGAAAAGCAGAGCACTCCCGGCGAGAACATAACACTTACCATAGATTACGACATACAGACGTTCCTGCACAGGCTTATGCAGAATAAAAAGGGCGCAGTGGCGGTCATCAACATTGAAAATTTCGATGTTCTGGCGCTTTATTCCGCCCCTACATACGATCTGATGTCGTTCACCCCTTTCGCTACATCACAGGAGAGGCTGGCTATCATAAAAGACCCTAACAAGCCTCTGCTGAACCGTGTGATAGAGGGAAAATATCCCCCCGGATCGGTATATAAGGTTCTGATGGCTGTCGCCGGACTGATGGAGCACAAGATAAATCCGAACTCCACGTTCACCTGTACAGGCGAAATGCAGTACGGTAACTTCAAATATAAATGCTGGAAAAAAGAGGGGCACGGAACTATCAATCTTGTGAGCGCCATAGAGCAGTCATGTGACGTTTATTTCTATAACCTCGGTCTGCTGCTGGGCATAGACCCCATATACGACTACTCCAGCAGACTGTCACTGGGCAAAAAGACAGGCATAGCCCTGCCTAACGAAAAATCAGGATTTTTCCCCAGCAGACAGTGGAAAAGAGAAGTCAGACACGAGGCGTGGTATCCCGGTGAAACCATCATCACATCAATCGGACAGGGGTATATCGCCACCACACCCATGCAGATAGCTGTCATGCTGGCGGGGATATTCAACGGCGGAAACGTCTATCAGCCTAACCTGATAAGATATTTCGAAGACACTGTTAACGGAAAAGTGATAGAGCCCAACAGGGTTCTGGTGAATAAAGTGCATATCGATAAATGGGCGGCGGATGTCGCTCTGGAAGGTATGCGCAGAGTTGTGGAAGGAGACAGAGCCACCGGATACAGGGCGAAAGTGCCCGGCGTTCACATCGGCGGAAAGACGGGAACAGCGCAGGTGGTGAGTCTGAAACGCACGGAAGACATGGACGAGGACGACATCCCTGAGCATTACAGGGACCACTCCTGGTTTGCCGCTGTCTTTCCCGTGGAAAAACCGAAATATGTAGCCGTGGCGATGATAGAGCACGGCGGAGCCGGCAGTAAGGGTTCTGCGCCCATTGTCGGAGCATTAGTAAATAAAATGGCGGATCTGGGTTATGTTAGGCGTGAAACTGGACAGGAAACACATTGAGAATTTTGATGTTTTCCTTTTAGTGATCATATTTCTGATCACGACCATCGGTGTTTTGGCTATATACAGCGCGGGCTTTGACCCTGTGGACGGCAAGGTGCGCACATTTTATCTCAAGCAGATTTACTTTCTGCTGATGGGCTATTTTCTTTATATGGCGTTCAGTATCATCGGTTATAAAAAACTGGTAAAATATTCGTATATATTGTTTATATTGGGAATTGGCGTTTTGTTCGCCGTTCTTATCATGGGGCATGTGGGCAAGGGAGCGACCAGATGGATATCTCTGGGCGGGCTGAAGATTCAGCCGTCTGAGTTCTTCAAATTCGTCTGGGTGGTTATGCTCGCCAGACTGTTTCTGGATTTTAACATGAACAAATTCGGCATGCTCGACCTGATAAAAAAGATCATGTGGGTTATCCCGCCTTTTCTTCTGGTATTTCTTCAGCCTGACCTGGGTACGGCGGGAACTTTCCTCGCCGTGTGGGGTATAGTGGTTATTTTTCTGGGGATCAAGAGGGTGACTTTTATCATCATCATCACCAGTCTGTTCTTCGCCGCCCCCATACTATGGACGCACATGAAGCCCTATCAGAAGCAGAGGGTTGTTACGTTTCTTAACCCGGAGGCTGATCCTTTCGGTTCCGGCTATCACGTTATCCAGTCGAAGATAGCCATAGGCTCCGGCGGTCTGATGGGCAAGGGATTCATGAAAGGAACTCAGTCCCACCTGAAGTTCATTCCGGAGAGACACACCGACTTCATCTTCGCCGTAATAGCGGAGGAGTTCGGTTTTGTGGGCGGTTCTACTGTTGTTGTGCTGTTTTTGCTGCTTGTCACGCGGATTATATACATAGGCGTAAACTCGAAGGAGGCGGCGGGAAAGCTGGTTTGTGTGGCTGCCGGCGGCTTCTTCTTTTTTCAGTTTTTTGTAAACCTGTCCATGACGGTGGGAATGATGCCGGTGGTGGGGATACCCATGCCCATGGTCAGCTACGGCGGTTCATCGCTCATCACTTTCATGTCTATTCTCGGACTGGTGAACAGTGTGGCAATGCGCAGATTTGACAGCCCCAGTGAGGTATAATGAAAGATTTTAAAAAGCTCCTTCAGGTCTCCAGACCTGCCAGATACATCAACGGAGAGATAAACTCCATACACAAAGACCACAGCGGAAGAACCACATTCTGCCTTATTTTCCCGGATGTTTACGAGGTGGGCATCAGCCACATAGGCTACAAAATGCTCTATGAACGTCTGAATCTTGAGAACAGCATAGTCTGCGAAAGGTTTTTCATGCCGTGGCCGGACGCCATATCCGCATACGGACAGGAGATGTTCGTCAGTCTGGAATCATCCACCGACCTGAAAGAATTCGATGTGCTCGGGTTCAGCTTTCAGTATGAGCTGGCGTATTCCAACATGCTGAAAATCCTCATTGAGTCAGGGCTTGAGGTTCGCACGGTGAACAGATCGGCTACTGACCCCATCGTGATAGCAGGCGGTCCCTGCGTGTGCAATCCCATGCCTATAGCTGATTTTGTGGACGTGTTTTTCATCGGCGAATCTGAAGTGACCCTTCCGGAAGCCATGAACAGAGTCCATGAGATGAAAAAAGAGGGCAGGTCAAAGGCGGATATACTCGGCTGGCTGAACAGTCTGCCGTATACTTACGTCCCTGCGATAGATGATAAAAAACACGTTAAGCGTTCTATACATACAGGATTTTCCGAAGACTACACCATAAAGGATCTGATAGTGCCGTCCATCCCTGCCGTTCAGGACAGGGTGGCGGTGGAGATATCCAGAGGATGCACCAGAGGATGCAGATTCTGTCAGGCTGGCATGATATACCGCCCCAACCGTGAGAGGAGCGTGGACAACATAGCCTGCGACGCTATGTATCAGCTGGAGAAGACAGGCTATCTGGAAGCGTCCATGCTGTCGCTCTCCGCTTCCGACTACAGCAGGCTGGAAGAGCTGCTGGTGACTATGGTGCGTCTCACGCAGGACAAGAGCGTTTCTCTGGCTCTGCCATCCATCAGGGCGGACAGGATTCAGGAATATATCTTCCGTGAGCTGTCTAAGGTGCGCAAGGCCGGGTTTACCATAGCCCCCGAGGCGGGGTCACAGCGCATGCGTGACGCCATAAACAAAGGGCTGACTGAGGAAGCTATACTGGAGGCTGTGCATAAGGCTTCCGATGCCGGATGGAACGGCGCCAAGCTCTATTTCATGATAGGTCTCCCCGGTGAGACAATGGAAGACGTGCTGGAGATCGCCGAGCTGTCCAGAAAGGCGAAATATCTGCGTAAGGGCAGATTCAGTATAAAAGTATCCGTGTCAAACTTCGTGCCTAAGGCGCATACGCCTTATCAGTGGTGCGGACAGAACAGCGGAGACGAATTCTATGAAAAGAGAAAACAGCTCAAGGAACTGTTTATCAAATATAAAATCCCCCACGCTTTCCACGGGATAAAGACCAGCGTCCTTGAGGGCGCTATGTCCAGAGGCTCCAGAGAGCTGGGAGATGTTATAGAAGAGGCTGTCAGAAAAGGCGCGATGTTCGATGCCTGGACTGAACACTTCAATTTCTCCCTCTGGGAGCAGGCTTTTGAAAAATTCGGCTACAAAGTCTCTGATTTTGCCGAAAAGACTTTCGGGATGGATGACACACTGCCGTGGGAGCATATCGATTCCGGCGTGGACATCAATTATCTTAAAAAAGAATATGAGAAATCAACCCGCTTCGAGTTCACCCCCGACTGCACGGAAGGGGACTGCACTGGCTGCGGTGTCTGCGACTTTAAAGAGATCAAAAACACCTTCTCCGCCAAATCCGAAATGGCTCTGCCTGAGGTTGAGGAGAACAAGCCGGAAGCAGAATATCACAGATACGCCGCCGTCTTTTCTAAGATGAACAGGCTGTCTCTGCTTTCTGCCATAGAGACCCAGAGATTTTTTATGCATGTGCTTACCATTGCCGACACAGGGCTGAAATTTACTTACGGGTTCAACCCCCAGCCCAAGCTGAGCTATGTTCAGGCGGCTTCCACCGGGCTTCAGGGAGAGAACGAGGTGCTTGTCTTCGAGTGCGCTGAGATAAAAGACACGGAAGCCATGAAGGACAAGCTGAACGGAATTCTGCCGCAGGAAGTGCGGATTAAGCATATAGCGACTCTGGAAACCAACCCGAAACATTTTGACGTGTATGTCAGATTAGGGCTTTCTGACGAACTTCACAAGATATTCAGAGAAAAATATGACAAAAATGAGGCAAAATACGAAAAGCTGAATAAAAAAGGGCTTACGAAAGTGATGGACGCTAAGGATTTCACAGCCCATATCGGCTCAGGCGATATTGTCTTTAAAACCGAGACAACGGGTAATTTCAACTGTTTTGAGTTTTTCGAAAGCCTCGGATATGAGCGCTGGCAGATAGATATAATCAGAAAGAACGTCTATCTGGTGCCTAAAGAGGAAGCGTGATGAGAGAGCTGGACGAATATAAGTCTTTTCTGGAAGATATATACAGAGAATACAACAATAAGGAATGGATACACACCGACCCCATAATGTTTCCCCACGGATATGAGGGAAACAGGGAGTTCATATCCATCACCGCTGCCGTGTTCGCCTATGGCAACGTGAAGGCTATTCAGGGCTTTATACGCTCTTTTCTGGACTATTACGGCACTGACCCTCTCAGCCTGAAAAAAGAGAGCGGAGAGCTGTATTACCGTTTTCAGAAGAAGCCGGACATAGAATTCTATGCCGATATGATGACACGGATATATGGCGATTTCGGCTCGATAGAGAATATTTTTGCCGAGAGAGAGACTCTGGAGGAGGCTATCCTCCACTTCGACTCCGTCATCAAACGCTATGCGGAGAAGGCGGACACAGGGCTCCATTTCCTGTTTCCGAACCCCGTGACATCCGGCTCTAAAAGGCTCCGGATGTTTCTGAGATGGATGATAAGAAAGGACGATGTGGATTTCGGACTGTGGACAAAATTCAGACCGACAGAGCTGATGATGCCTATCGACACGCACATTCTGCGGTTCGCTCATAATAACGGTATAATAACATCCACAGGCGCCACGAGAAAAAATCTGGAAACGGTCAGCGGTTTTTTCCGCAGCCTGAATCCCGAAGACCCTGCAAAATATGACTTCGCTCTCACCCGTCTGGGGATAGCCAACGGATGCAAGTATATGTCCTGTTCGGCGTGTACAGTCTGCCGCAGATGCGGGACTTGTATATTTATAGCATAAACCATATATATACATATTAATAAAAAACGGCTATAGAGATTGACAATCAGCGAAAAATGTATAGTATAAAAGATGAAAGTATTTAGGAGGATTGCTATGGCAGCAGAACTTAATGAAGGCAGTTTTCAGAATGAAGTACTCGAGTGCAGCATGCCCGTTCTTGTAGATTTTTGGGCTGTTTGGTGCGGACCTTGCAGAATGCTTACTCCCACTATAGAGTCACTTGCTTCAGAATACGCAGGTAAAGTAAAAGTAGGAAAAGTTAACGTTGATGAAAATCAGCAGCTCGCCGCAAAATACGGCATCATGAGCATACCTACTGTTATGGTTTTCAAAGATGGTAAAGTAGTAGAGCAGTTTATCGGCGTTCAGCCTAAAGGCGTTTATGAGGACGCTCTGAAAAAATATATCTAAGAGTATCTTATGCCGATATACGAATATAAGTGCAACGAATGCGGCAACGTATTTTCCAAACTTGTGTTCAGTCAATCCGCAAAGATTGAATGTCCGGGATGTTCTTCAGATAATGTGGATAAGCTAATATCCGCAATCAGTTCCAGTTCCGGTGGTTCGGGCGGTCCGTCAGGCGGATGCGGCTCATCCGGATTTTCCTGAGGCTGACGCATAAAGTGTCGGTCGATGCTATGAATATTAAGGCAGCCTTGGCTGCCTTTTTGTTTTTATTGATCTGTGTCAATGTCATATTCCATAGATGTCAGTATCTTTAATTGAGAATGAATATCATTTTCTATTGACACCGCCTGCTGATAATGATATTCAATACCTGCTAAAAATGATTTTATTAATACTGTGATATTGATAATTGATTTCAGTTTTAATATGCGCTATTTTAATCCCAGACGGTTTTCGGATTAAAATGGCTTAAGGAGTACCAGATGTCTATGTCTATGAGAAAGATGCAGATGAACCAGAAGGGACGCATTGTCTCTGTGAAATGCGAGGGCGAGCTGCGCCAGCGCATCAACGATATGGGGCTCACCCCCGGCGCCGAGTTCAAGATTATCGGCAGGGCGCCTCTGAAAGACCCGGTCGCTCTGAAGATCAGGGGCTTTACCGTTACGCTCAGAAATAATGAGGCGGATCATATCGATGTGGAGGTTATTGATTAATGAAAACTGTAGCCATTGCCGGAAACCCGAACTGCGGTAAAACATCTCTTTTCAACAATATCACAGGGGCGAACTATCATGTTGCGAACTACCCTGGTGTTACTGTGGAAAAGAAAGAAGCGAAAGTAGTCCACAAAGGTCAGGAATTCAATGTAGTCGACCTCCCGGGGACTTACAGCCTCAGCCCTTATTCTCTGGAGGAAGTAGTCGCCAGAGATTTTGTGGTTCAGGAGAAACCGGATGTCATTGTAGACGTTCTGGACGCCTCCAACCTTGAGAGAAACATGTATATGCTGGTTCAGTTTATGGAGATGGGCGCACCCGTGCTCATAGCGCTGAACATGGTGGATGTCGCTAAAAAACGCAGCATCACAATAGATATTCCCGCTCTGTCTGAAAAGCTGGGCGTGAAGATAGTAGAGACTGTCGCCAGAGAAAACAAAGGAACAGACGGACTGATGGACGCTGTGGCGGAATTTTCTCCCGCTGACGGTCAGGCTGAGAGTTTCAGCATATCTTATGGACCCGATATAGACGAAGTGCTGATAGAGATGGAAGCGCTGGTTAAAGAGAAATCTTTTCTGACAGATATATATCTGCCCAGATGGACAGCGCTGAAATATCTGGAGCATGATGAGATAGTAATGAAAAAAGGCGAACTGGCGGGAGGCATCCACGAACAGCTCGTTGGATTCACCGACAGGCTGAACGCCCACCTTAAATCCACACAGAGCACCACCGCAGAGAACCTGATAGCCGACTACCGCTACGGATACATCAGCTCAGTTCTGAAATCTGTTGTGAAGACGGCGGATTCTCCTCTGGACAGGCTTTATCTCAGCGACCGTATAGATCAGGTGCTTACGCATAAAATGCTCGGACCTGTTCTGATGCTCGCTTTTCTTTACGGAATATACGAGTTCACCTTCTGGGCGAGCGAATATCCTGTCGGCTGGCTGGAAACATTCTTCGGCTGGCTGGGCGGCGTTGCCGAGGCGAATATGGCAGAGGGACTGCTGAAATCCCTTGTGATCTCCGGTATCATAGACGGAGTGGGCGGGGTTCTGGGCTTTGCGCCGCTGATCCTTTTTATGTTCTTTGCCATCGCTTTTCTTGAGGATTCAGGATACATGGCGAGAACAGCCTATATGCTGGACAGGGTATTCAGGATATTCGGGCTTCAGGGCAACTCGGTAGTGGCTTATATAGTTTCCGGCGGTATAGCCGGCGGATGCGCCGTTCCCGGTGTTATGGCGGCAAGAACCATCAAGGGCGAAAAAGAGAGACTTATAACTATTCTCACCGCTCCTTTCATGCCTTGCGGCGCTAAACTGCCTATTTACGCTCTTCTTATAGACGCGTTTTTTCAGACAAACAAAAGCGGCATCATGCTGGGCATCACTGTTGTGAGCTGGCTGTTGGCGCTTATTATAGCCAGAATTCTGGGCACGTTCTTTGTAAAAGAAGACGCTTCCGCTTTCGTAATGGAGCTCCCTCCCTATAGAATGCCCACGCTGAAAGGTCTCACTATTCACGCTTGGGAGAGATGCTGGATGTACGTCAGAAAAGCCGGTACGGTTATTCTGGCTATCTCCATACTCCTGTGGGTTCTGATGACGTTCCCTGGACTCAGCGATGAAAAAGTGAAATCTTTTGAACAGCAGAGAGAAACCGTAACATCTCAGTATGACGCTTCTGTGGTGGAAGAGGGCGACAGTGACGCGGAAGAGGTTTCCGAGCAGGCTCAGGCATATAGAGACGCTATGATGGCTGTGGACTCTGAAGAGGCCGGAGCATCGCTTTCCGGTTCTGTTGCCGGAGTTATCGGTCACACTTTCGAGCCTCTGACAAAGTTCGCCGGATTCGACTGGAGAGCCAACATCGCTCTGCTGGGCGGTATAGCGGCTAAAGAGGTTCTGGTGTCCACTCTGGGTACCGCTTATTCTCTGGGCGAGGTGGATCCCGAGGATTCATCCACACTGTCCGAACAGCTTGTGGCGTCCGGATGGACAATGGCAAACGCTCTGTCTCTGCTGGTGTTTGTACTTCTCTATGCGCCGTGTTTCGTCACAGTGGTAGCTATCAGAAAAGAGACAGGCTCATGGAAATGGGCTTCCTTTACAGTATTCGGCTACACCGCTGTGGCTTTTGTGGCGGCTGTGGCTGTTTATCAGGCGGCCTTGTTGTTCTAGGAGGTGTTTATGATCTCTAACATAATTATGGCGCTGATAGTCGGCTGGGCGCTGGTTTACTCTGCGGTGAAAGTCCGGGAGTTCTTTGCCCAGGCGAAGTCAGGAAAAAACATGCAGTGTTCCTGTGCGGGCTGTCCCGGCGGGTGCAAAACAATAAGAAAATAAAAAAGGGGCTTTAAGCCCCTTTTTTAAAGAAAAGTTCAAATCTTAAATATTTCTTAAATTGCTTATTTCTCTATTTTTAAATCACTGATAAATAATGTTAAAATCTGACATATTAAATGGGTTGAAAAGATTCTTACGATATGTTTTGATTATATGTCGTCAATACACCATTTTTGGTAGTTTAAAAATAACGGAATAGGGGGTATTAATATGGCAGCTAAAACTTCACCAAAACTAAAAGTTTTTGCAAAAGTCATACACGGTGCAAACCGTGTCCCGCAATTGGCCGTTGACGGCAACATTTTTCCGGGCTTTGCCGCCAACGGCATTTTTTATGCCTTTATAGGTCAAAATGTATAATCTGAAAAGAAAAGAACTTCTGAACCTGATAAACTATTTCGAGAAACTAATTAACATCCGCTCCTATTCACGCTTTTGCGAAGCGATGATGGACATTAAGGGTCTGTTTCCTTTCGAGTTTGTCCATGTGGGCTCGGTCTCTTTTTCTGAAGACTGGTCTGCTCAGACTTTTTACACCAATGTATCTATAATGAACAACTGGTCTCTTTTTAAATATACCGCCTACAGCGAGGGCGATCCGGTGTGCAACATGGTTTCCGCCGGAAAAGGTCTCGTGTGGTGGGAACAGGTTCCAGATGTTATCAACGATATGGTTAACGGAATGGCTGGGGATTTTATGAGCGGATATACCTGCTCCAGAGTCTCTTCTGATAAAAGTAAGACTGCGCTGATATCTTTCGGCGGGTCTCAGTTTGTTCAGACAGAGAGAACCGAACAGATAATCAAGCTCCTGTGTCCGCACGTCTCCGAGGCTTTTTTCAAGCTGTACGACATGAAGGATACCGCTCTGGAGATTCTCAGCGAAAAGGAGCTGAGAGTTCTCAGATGGCTGAAATCAGGCAAAACATCATGGGAGATATCCACGATCCTTGAGATTAGCGAAAATACCGTCAATTTTCATATCAAGAATATAAAGAGAAAGCTGAACGCTTCCAACAGACAGCACGCCGTGGCTATCGCCCTGGCGCATAATCTTATAACCTGATCTGCTCTGTGACGTTTCCGTCATAAACGCATATTCTGTTTCTGCCTGCCTGCTTGGCGTTGTAAAGGGCGGAGTCTGTTTTTCTGAATGTGTTATTCACAGTTGTATTCATCGGCGGAACACCGCAGTAAAGCCCCACAGAAATGGTTACATGGGATGATATTTCGCTGGCGGAGTGCTCTATCTTCAGATCTTCCACTGCTTTTCTGATTTTTTCCAGCAGATTGAATGACTGCTCAGGGCTCATGTCCATTGTTATGACGGCGAACTCTTCACCGCCTATCCGGCAGGCATAGTCGCCGGCTCTGTTCAGGTGTTTTTTAAGCGTGAGCGCCACACGGCGCAGAACCTTGTCGCCTTTCAGGTGACCGTAAGTGTCGTTATAGTTTTTGAAAAAGTCGATGTCTATTACAGCGAGCGTTATATCTGTGCCGTTTCTCTGAGCACGTCTCAGCTCGAAATCGAACATTCTGTTAAAATATCTTTTGTTATAAAGGCTGGTCAGCTCGTCTGTGATAGTCAGGTCTTCGACACGTTTCTTGTCTGTGATGTCTGTTCTGATGGCGGCGAAGCCTATGATATTGTTTTTGCTGTCATATTTCGGCAGAACAGCTGCGTCTACCCAGTAGTAGGTGCCGTCTTTTTTCATATTCTTGATTTCGCCGTTCCATGTCCCGCCTTTCTGTATGGTTTTCCACATTTCCCTGAACGCTTCCGGTGGCATATCAGGGTGACGTACAATGTTGTGCGGCGCCCCTATCAGCTCGTCTCTGCTGTATTGGCTGATGTCGCAGAAAGCGGAGCTCGCCTTGGTTATGAAACCTTTGGTATCCGTCTCGGAGTATATGATGTACTTGTCGATGATGTCGTGGGTGTAGGTCAGCTCACCCAGAGCGTGGTTCAGCGATTCCTGATATTTTTTCACTCTGTTGGCGTACATCTTGAAACTGATATTCACTATGAAAACCGTTGTGATTATGAACACCAGTCCGGATATAATCTCCAAAATTGTGTCTGTTGACGGGTGTTTATGGTGAATATTGTATATCAGCAGATACTTAACAGAAGTGAACAAAGCCAGAAGCGCAGCCAGAGTAACGGAAAGCCTGAATAATGTGCGGTTTTTTATGCTGTCTTGTGTATTTTGCATACCTGTATTTTACCACACAATGTATGATAAATCAACATTAAAAGATAAGTTTGGTCTTATTATGAAGCCAAAAAAAAGCCGGAGATTAATCCGGCTTTCTGTATCAATATTCCGTCAGGAAATTAATATCTTTTAGCGCCGTAACCGCCGCCTCTTGTATTGCCTCTGTTAAAGCCGCCTCTGTTGCCGCCTTCTTCGCGGGGTTTAGCTTCGTTAACAGTGATGTTTCTGCCGCCGAATTCAGCGCCGTTAAGCTCTTCGATAGCTGCTTTAGCTTCGTTGTCGCTTGACATTTCTACGAAACCGAAGCCTTTTGAGCGTCCTGTTTCTCTGTCTGTGATGATGCGAGCTGAATCAACGCCGCCAAGGTTGTTGAAAAGAGCGAAAAGATCGTCTTCTGTTGTGGAATAGCTAAGATTTCCTACATAAATGTTCATAATGAATCCTCATAAAATTATTTTGTCAAAACATACTCGGGAAAAACGGTGCGCAATGGACAGGATAATTAAACAGGATATGCGGAACGTATGAACAATTTTGCGGGGTATCTTTGAAATTCATAGACAACAGCAGGAAACTGATCAGGTTCTGGTTCAAAATCCGGGGTCAATTTGCTAACAACCTAAACCGACATATCGGTCTGACATAGCTAACTATACAGTATAAAAATTAAATAGCAATAGAAAAGATTGAAATAAATAAAAAAAGCGGGTCATGGGACCCGCTTTATGTTCAGCTTTGATAAATTTAAAAGATTAATATCTTCTGTTTCCGCCGCCGAAACCGCCGCCTCTGGGGGCTCTGGGACCTTTGTCCTCTTTCGGTTTAGCTTCGTTAACAGTGATGTTTCTGCTGCCGAACTCTGTGCCGTTGAATTTTTCAATTGCGGCTTTTGCCTCTTCATCGTTAGGCATTTCTACGAAACCGAAGCCTTTTGAGCGTCCTGTTTCTCTGTCTTTGATGATGCGGGCAGAGTCAACTGCGCCCATGCCTGAGAAAAGATCAACGAGATCTTCCTCTTTTGTCTGATAGCTGATGTTTCCTACATAAATGTTCATATACAACCCTTTGACCCAATCGGTCAGATAATGTGATTGGATAGCATAGCTAAATCTGTACACAAATCAAGAGAAATTTTAAGGCAATAGCGGTTTTCAGATAAAAAAACGCATTTTCACATCTTTAACATTGAAATTTAGTTCTTAGCTGTTAATGTAGAATCTCATCAGGGATATACTCCCGTCAGGAGAATCAGATGTCTGAAAAGATTTGGGAACTTAAATGGATGGCGTGGGAAATCACTTCCAAGTGCAATCTGAAGTGTGTTCACTGCCGTTCCGCCTCGGGGATTCATTCCGCTGTGGGCGATTTCACACTGGATAAAGCGAGAAAATTTATAGATGACCTCACAGAGTGGGCGAGCCCCGTTGTGGTTCTCACAGGAGGCGAGCCTCTGATGCGTGAGGATGTTTTCGACATAGCGTCTTACGGCACGTCAAAGGGTCTGCGCATGGCTATGGCTACAAACGGCACTCTGGTGAACGATGAGGTCTGCGAGAAGATGAAAGCGTCCGGCATCCGCATAGTGTCTCTGAGTCTGGACGGATCGACTCCGGCTGTGCATGACGATTTCCGCCAGCAGGAAGGGTCTTTTCAGGCTGTTATGGACGCCGCCGCTTATTTCCGCAAGCACGGGATAAAGTTCATAATCAACTCTTCATTCGCCAAACGCAACCAGCACGATATCGTAAACACATATAAACTGGCGAAATCTCTTCAGCCCACCGCATGGTACATGTTTCTGATAGTGCCCACGGGCAGGGGAGAGGAGCTGATGAAAGAGCTCATCAGCAAAGAGGATTATGAGGACATTCTTAACTGGCACTATGACATGGAGAGAGAGGAGGAGGATATTCTCGTCCGTCCTACCTGCGCTCCGCAATACTATAGAATATGGCACGAGAGAAGCAAGGCGGAGGGGCTGGACAAAGACCGCAGAAGCCTCACATTCGGCACCGGCGGCGGCAAGGGATGTATCGCCGGACAGTCTATAGCTCTGGTTAATTCCAAAGGCGATGTTCTGCCCTGCTCATACTTCCCGGTGAACGCCGGAAACGTGTTCGAGACCTCTTTCAAAGACATCTGGGACAATGCCAAGCTGATGAAAGATATGCGCAGTTTCAAGGACTATGAAGGAAAATGCGGCGTCTGCAAACACTTAGGCGTTTGCGGCGGATGCCGTGCCAGGTCATACGCCGTCACCGGCGACTATATGGCGGAGGAGCCTTTCTGCGATTATGTGCCCTCTAATTACCACTGTAAATAAAAGATAAAAAAAGCCTTAATCAAAATAATTCCGCGGGTGTTTTAAAAATTGAAAAACACCCGCAAACCCTCTTCTGTTAATAATTTCAGCACAAGTTATATTCCAATATACGGATAATCAACATTTAGCGCCTTGACATCATACAAATTATGTTTTAAAATCCGGAAGACTTAGGGGAGTCATATGAAAATTGTTTCTCTGCAGCTTCCTGTCAGGCTTTCCGATGTGGATGGAAATCTTGAACAGTTTAAAGATGCGCTGGCGCAACTGTCTGATGAGCAAGATACTATCGTTATCCTGCCGGAGATGTGGATGTGCGGGTTCGACTATGGGCGGCTGACAGAATTCTCCGAAAGGACAGATGATGTTCTAAAATCTATAGAGGGTATTATAAATGATAATACGCTCGTCATTTCGGCACTCCCCGAAAGAAATCAGAACAAGGTTTTTAATACCGTATATGCCGTGAGCAAAAACGGTGTTCAGGCAAAGTATAGAAAAAGTTTTCTCTTCACACCCATGCGTGAGGATGAATACATAGACAAAGGAAACGCCGATCCGGTCGTTTTCGATTTTAAAGGTGTTAAGGTCGGTCTTCTGCTCTGCTACGAGATACGTTTTCCGGAGATGTTCCGGATGACAGCCTTCGCCGGAGCGGACATTATAGCCGTTCCAGCCATCTGGCCGCAGATGAAGAAAGACCACTGGCTGACTCTGATGAAAGCCAGAGCCATAGAAAACCAGTGCTACATAGCCGGGTGCAACACCAGCGTTATGCACGGGAAAAAAGATATGCCTTGCGGTTTTTCCGCCGCTGTGGATCCCTGGGGCGAGTTTTTATACGAGCCCTCAGCGGAAGAGGGCATATACACCGCAGAGGCGGACGTCTCGGTGGTGAATGACATCAGAACAAAGATCCCCAGCTTCTATGACGCTAAGGGATATTTTGATATTAAAGGCAAAACTAGTTGATACTATACTCAAATATGGAGGAACAAATGTCCGAATTAGAGTCACGCATCAGATGTAAGAGCCTTCTCAGCAAAGTTGTTAAAGTTGAGGAGACTCTCCAATATTTCAAAAACGGTATGAACCTCGGCTGGTCAGGATTTACTCCTGCCGGTTATCCCAAAGCTGTTCCGATCGCCCTTGCCGACTATGTAGAGGCTAACAACCTTCAAGGCAAGCTGAAATTCAACCTTTTCATCGGTGCTTCTGTCGGTGCTGAAACCGAAGACAGATGGGCATCACTCGACATGATAGACCGCAGATGGCCTTATCAGACAGGTAAAAACATCGCCAAAGGTATCAACGAAGGACGCATCAGAATGGGTGACAAACACCTTTCTCTTTTCGCTCAGGATCTTGGCTATGGATTCTACACAAAAGACACAGAGTCAGGCAAACTTGACCTTGCAATCATAGAAGTATCAGCCATCACAGAAGACGGCGGACTTGTTCCCACATCTTCTTGCGGTGTTATCCCCGAGATCCTGATGGTTTGCGACAAAATCATAGTTGAAGTAAACACAGGTCAGCCCTCTTTCGAAGGCATGCACGACATCATCGTTCCCGGAACACCCCCCAACAGACAAGTTTTCGACATCACAAAAGCTGACAGCCGCATCGGTACAACATTCTGTCCTTGCGACCCCAGCAAAATCATAGCTATCGTTGAGTCAAAACACCTTGATAAAGGTCGCGCGTTCTCTGAAATGGATGACACTTCAGAGGCTATCGCCGGACACATCATGGAATTCTTCCAGTATGAAGTTAAATGCGGAAGACTCCCCAAAAACCTGCTTCCCATCCAGTCAGGCGTTGGTTCAATCGCTAACGCTGTTGTGGGCGGTCTGGCTAAAGGACCCTTCAGCAACCTTACAGTTTTCACTGAAGTTCTTCAGGATACAATGCTTGATCTTTTCGATTCAGGCAAACTGGACGCGGCTTCTTCTTGCTCTCTGTCACTTTCAGAGAAAGAAGGCTTCCCCAGATTCTTCGCAAACAGAGAGAAATATGCTCCGAAGATCGTTCTTCGTCCTCTTTCAATCTCTAACGCACCCGAGCCCATCCGTCGTTTAGGCTGTATAGCCATGAACACACCCGTTGAATTCGATATGTACGCTCACGCTAACTCCACACTGGTTGGCGGTACAAGAATGATCAACGGTCTCGGCGGTTCCGGAGACTTCCTGAGAAACGGCTTCCTGAAAATCATGCATTGCCCCTCAGCTCGTCCCACAAAAACAGACCCCACAGGTATCACATGTGTAGTTCCTAAAGCTCCGCACATCGACCACACAGAGCACGACCTTGACGTGGTTGTTACAGAGCAGGGTCTGGCAGACCTTAGAGGTCTGGCTCCTAAAGACAGAGCTCAGAGAATCATCGACAAATGCGTACACCCTGACTATAAACCCATACTTCAGGACTACTTCGACCAAGCAAGCAAAATCTGTCTTGCTAAAGGTATCGGTCACGAGCCCCAGCTCTTCGACAGATGCTTCAAAATGCAGATGAACCTTGCTAAAAACGGCACAATGAAAATCGACAACTGGGATGTGCCTGAAATCGTTTAATCTTTAAAAGATTATAGATTATAAAAAACCCGCTGTAACAGGCGGGTTTTTTTTATTGATTGCATTAGACGGTGACTGCATATACTATGTGCAAAAAATAGGGGGCTGACATGCTCAATAAAGAATTTGTTTTTATACTGGAAAACGAAAAGAACACTCTGGTGATAAATCTGAATAACTTTAACACTGTGGAGTTTGACGACACAAAAATGATAATCACTGTGGATCACGGTACATCTGAGAGAACAGTGGAGTTCGACAACAAGAAGAACTATGAGGCGCTGAAAGACCAGATAATCAACGCTCTGGCAGACGAAGAGTAAGCCGCTTTGTGAATAATCACATTGAATTGTGAGTAGTAATATTGCGATAATATTTCTCCTGCTGTATATTTAATCGTTCATGATTAAATATTATTTGAAAGGAGGAAATTATGGCTGGAAAATTTGTTATCGATCCCGCAAAAAACGGAGAGTTTATTTTTAATCTCAAGGCTGGTAACGGTCAGGTTATTCTGACCAGCGAGACATATACCACTAAGAGTGCTTGTAAAAACGGCATTGAGTCAGTGAAAAAGAACTCACAGGAAGACAGCCAGTTTGAAAGAAAAGAAGCTAAAAACGGCAAACCTTATTTTGTCCTGAAAGCAAAGAATCACGAAATCATCGGTATGAGCGAAATGTATGAGTCAAAAGCCGCTATGGAAAACGGTATTAAATCTGTTATGACAAACGCTCCTGACGCTGAAACTGTAGATAATGCATAGAGAAGTGATAAAGCCCCGCAGATGCGGGGCTTTTTGTTTTATTCGGCTAAAAGTTTGTTGATTGATTCGGCGGCGGTTCGTCCTTCGCCCATAGCCAGAATGACCGTGGCAGCGCCCAAAACTATGTCGCCTCCGGCATAGACTCTGTCCATAGACGTTTTCTGTGTGTCGTCCGCCAGAATGTTGCCCCATTTGTTCACATTAATCTCCGGCGTTGTCTGGCTTATCAGCGGGTTAGAAGAGTTGCCAAGCGCCATTATCACGCTGTCCATTTCCAGTGTGAACTCGCTACCTTTGATCTCCACCGGTCTGCGTCTGCCGGAATCGTCCGGCTCGCCCAGCTCATATTTCACACATTCCAGAGATTTCACCTTGCCGTCACTGTCTCCGATGACACGTTTCGGGCTGGTGAGGAACATAAATTTTATACCTTCCTCTTTTGCGTGCTCCACTTCTTCACGGCGGGCAGGCATCTCCTTCTCTGTGCGGCGGTAGACCACATAGACTTCTTCAGCGCCCACACGCAGAGCCATCCTGGCGGCGTCCATAGCCACGTTGCCGCCGCCCACCACTGCTGTTCTCTTGCCTGTGAATATGGGCGTGTCTGCCTTGTCCGGTTCATACGCTCTCATCAGGTTTGCTCGGGTCAGAAACTCGTTGGCAGATGAAACGCCCACCAGCGATTCGCCCTCTATATTCATGAAATTAGGTAGTCCGGCGCCAGTGCCCACGAACACAGCGTCAAAACCGTCTTTTTCTATCAGGTCGCTCAGTTTTCTGGTGCGACCCACGAGGAAGTTTTTTCTGATCTCCACACCCATAGACAGCAGAGTTTCTATCTCTTTGTCCAGAATGACTTTTGGCAGTCTGAATTCCGGAATACCGTATATCATAACACCACCCAGCTTGTGAAACGCCTCGAAAAGCACCACTTCGTGTCCAGCCTTTCGAACGTCCGCCGCCGCTGTCAGTCCGGCGGGACCGGAGCCGATCACTGCGACCTTCTTACCTGTTGGCGGAGCTATATGCGGCAGCGACATCTTGCCATGTTCACGTTCCCAGTCCGCCACAAAACGCTCTATGCGCCCGATGGCGACAGATTTGTCAACGTCTTTCAGCGATTTTCCCACGGTACATTCCATCATGCACTGTGTCTCCTGCGGACATACACGCCCGCAGATGGCGGGGAGCATGCTGGATTCCTTGATGATATTCACGGATTTCTGATAGTCGCCCTCGGCGGCGGCTTTGATGAATCCGGGGATGTTTATCGCCACCGGGCATCCTTTTATGCAGGGGGCGTTTTTGCACTGAAGACAGCGTTCCGCCTCCAGCTTAACCTGCGCCTCATAATAACCCAGAGCCACTTCCTGAATATTTTTTCCTCTGGCGACAGGCTCCTGCGAGGGCATCTCCTGCATGGGGATTTTCAGCCTGTCCTTGGGTTTCAGGTTATCGAAATCTATCTCTTTCAGAAGCTGTTCCGCTTCTTCTCTCAATTTTTCAGCGGGTATATATGTCATTTGCTCTGCTCCTGAAGTCTGTCCACTGCCTCCTGAAGGTGACAGCGGTGGTTAGCGTCCTGTTCCTGCGGTTTGTAAGATCTGAGCCTCAGCATCATGTTGTCGAAATCAACCTGATGGGCGTCAAACTCCGGACCGTCCACGCAGACGAATTTTGTTTTTCCGCCCACGGTCACACGGCACCCGCCGCACATCCCCGTGCCGTCCACCATGATGGTGTTCAGAGAGGCGTATGTTTTAACATTAAAAGGGCGTGTGGTTTCAGCGCAGAATTTCATCATGATAGGCGGACCGATGGCAACCACAAGGTCAATTCCGCCACGCTCGCAAAGCTCTTTCAGCGGAACGGTGACGAGATCTTTCCGCCCGTATGAGCCGTCATCGGTACAGACGATAAACTCATCCGCTATGGCTCGCATCTCGTCTTCCAGAATCAGCAGATCTTTTGTCCTCGACCCAATGATGATGATAACTTTATTGCCGGCTTTTTTCATCGCCTGCGCTATGGGGTGCATGGGGGCAACGCCTATACCGCCGCCAACACAGACCACTGTGCCGAAATTTTCTATGTGTGTGGGCATACCGAGCGGTCCGAGGATGTTTTCAACACTCTCTCCTGTGTTCTTCTGCGCCAGTTTCAGGGTCGATTTTCCCACCACCTGAAAGATGATGCTGATGCTGCCTGCCGTTTCGTCCGCATCTGCTATGGTGAGTGGAATCCTTTCGCTGAAATCGCTGTCAGCCTGAATGATTACAAACTGACCCGCTTTCCGCTCTCTGGCTATGTCCGGCGCTTCCAGCTCCATGCGGAAGACATCCCGGGAGAGCTGTGTCTTTTTCAGAATTCTGCTCATTATTCACCTCATAATGCCGTGCGGGAGTTTTTGGCATACTAATTAAATAATATGATGATTGCTGATATTGTCAAACTAAGTTGCTGCGGGAAGTGGAAGTCGTAAGAGCTTTTCTATACTTGAAGCGGGAATCGCTTTTTGTTCGTGTTCGTCCTGAACACTCCAAAAAGCCAGCCTGCTCACTGCCGCGGACATCCTGTCCGCTCGTCCTCCCTGTTCGGTCGGCGTTCGCAGTCGTTCGATCCCCTGTAAATAAAAAAGCCCAACCACAAGGTTGAGCTTTTTTATATGCCGGAAGCGGGAATCGAACCCGCACGCCATTGCTGGCTTCGGATTTTGAGTCCGACGCGTCTACCAGTTCCACCATTCCGGCGGTGTCGCTTTTTAGAGCTGTCATGTTATTGTAACAGAACGATATTGTCAAACAAAATCAAAATATGCGCAAATTAAATCAAAAATCTCGTAAATTGTTGTTTCCTGATGAAAAATTTGTTAATATATAACACAAGAGACAAGGGGAACGACTTGCTAAATAAGACTTTTTTTGCCTTAATCATATTTCTGACGGTTTCGTTCAATGTTTTTGCGCTCGACCTTGTCGTTGGAGCGTTTCAAAACAAACCCCTGATTTTTAAAGATGATGACGGCGTAATAAAAGGTTTCGGCTATGATCTGATAACAGAGATAGCGAAGCAGGAAGGCTGGAATCTCACCTTTGTCTTCGACACCTGGCCCGGCATCTATAAAAAGCTCGAGAACGGCGATGTGGACATGCTGTTTCCATGCGGATTCACCATCGAACGCAGTAAAAACATCATTTACAACAGCGAAAACATAGCCAGCAACTGGGGGCAGATCGCTCTTAAAAAAGGGCTGGACGCAGAATCCATGCTCGATCTGGATGGCAAAACAATCGCCGTTGTCAGAAACAACATCTATTATAACAGCACCACCGGAATAGCCAACATGGCTAAAGGTTTCAATATCAAGATAAATTTCGTTTATTACAACGACTACGCAGACGTGCTTCAGGCTGTGAAAGACGGAAAAGCGGACGGCGGTCTTGCCAGCCGTTTCTTTATCCTGCTGGAATCCGAGAAATATGGGCTGGAAAAAAGCTCCATTCTGATAAACCCCATAGAAGTCCGTTTCGGTTTTCCACGCAACAAAGCCATGTCCATCGATCTGGCGAAAACAATCGACAAACACATCGTGAGGATGAAGCACGAAGAGGGCTCTGTTTTTCAGACTTCTTATGAAAAATGGCTCAGTTTCGTCAACCGTCCCTCCATCATGTCTAACTTCAAGGTGATGGTAACCATACTCATCATCCCTGTTCTGATAGTTACCGCTATCGTATTTATCCTGAGAGCTGAGGTGCGCAGAAAAACCAGAGAGATCACACAGAAGAACATCGAGCTTCAGCGTGAGATCGAGGACCGCATCAGCATAGAAGAACAGCTCAAAGAGAATCAGGACAAATACAGCACACTGTTCAACACGTCATATAACCCCATCGCCATCATAGCCGAGGACGGCTCGCTTTCGGATGTGAACGGCGAGATGGTGGCTCAGTTCGGATACGACAGAGAAGAGCTTTTGCAGATGTTTCTGGAGATGCTGGTGGTTAAGGAGCATGTGCCGAAGGTTGAAGAGATCATCAACAAAATGAACAAGACCAAGAAATGGTCTTTTGAGCTGGATTTTGTGAAATCTTGGGGAGACGTTTTTAACGCCGAGATATCCGCCAGCCGTCTGGAGATTTCCGGGCGAACCTTCATACAGCTTGTTATCATGGATGTTACATCCAGAAAGAAAGCCAGCGAGCTTCTGAACCGCAGACAGGAGTATCTGGAACGCAAGGTGGAGCAGGAAGTTCACAAGCGCCGCCAGAACGAACGTCTGATGATGCAGCAGTCAAAAATGGCGGCAATGGGACAGATGATGAGCGCTATCGCCCACCAGTGGCGGCAGCCTCTGAACACCATAGCCATTTTCATTCAGGATTTTGAGGATTCTTTCAAACATGGCGAGCTGGATGCCGCTTATGTTGAGGATCTTGTTTCTCAGTCTATGAAACAGATCAATTTCATGTCTAAAACTATAGATGATTTTAAAAACTTCTTTAAGCCGGATAAAGACGAGGTGGTCTTTGACGTGTGTATGGAATCCGCCAACGCCACGTCTCTGCTGGGGGTTCAGCTCATCAGAAACGGCATCGATCTTGTGCTGAATTTCCACGATTCTATCGTTACATTCGATGAGATAGACTCTTTCGAGCATGAATACGACAAGACCAGCTATGTGAAAGGATTTCCCAATGAGTTCAAACAGGTTCTGCTGAACCTGGTGCAGAATGCCAGAGACTCCATCATGGAGCGTATGGAGAATGAGAAATTCAGAGGGCATATCGAGGTTAAGGTCGAAGAGAATGACGAAGTAGTGAAAATATCCGTGTCCGACAACGGGGCGGGAATACAAAAAGACGTCACAGAGCGCATCTTCGAGCCTTATTTCACCACAAAGGAAGAGGGCAAAGGCACAGGCGTCGGGCTCTATATGTCAAAGATAATCATCGAACAGAACATGAAGGGCAGACTCTACTTCGAACAGAGCGAACACGGCGTGAAATTCATCATAGAGCTGAGAGCGCAGAAGAACAATCAGGATATCATATAAATCAGCGCTGACTGAAGAGCTCCGAACAGAAATCCCAGCACAAATCCCAGAATATTAATCCACTTAAAACTATCGCTCATAAAAGAGAAGAGCAGTTTTTCCACCTCGTACAGATCCAGAGAATTGATCCTGTTTTCCGTAATTTTCGGGAAATTTACTGATGTCACTATATTATCTGTGTTTTTTTCTATTATCTTGTTTATTTCTTTTATAAAAGCGGATTTTATCCTGCTGAACATTTTCTTCGGAATATACTGATAGATATTGTCTATTCTGATATTGTCAACCGCGCCGGCTATAACAGAAGCCATCTTTGAGATATCCGGAGAAAAAGAGCTGTTTATTTTCTCTGTTATGACAGAATCGATGCCCGCGTCATTCAGTATGCCGCCGATGGTTTTATCAGGGTTCTTAGAGGCGAATTCCACAATCTTTGAGCTGATTTTTTTAGAGATATCCTCAGATCCCATCGCCTTCTGGATTGTAGTCACCAGAGAGCTTTTCAGGCTGTAGATGTTCTCCAGCCCTATGCTTCCGGCGTGCATATAGAGCGGTTTTTCCGCCACTGATTTTATATATTCGGTGATGGAATTATTTATCTTCTGTTTGATGTCGTCACTGTCTTTTATTGATTTTATCAGTGTGGGCATATATTTATCGACAATTTCCCTGATGGTGTCCTCGTTCAGAAACATGTTCAGAAATCCCAGCTTCATCTTGTCGAAAGTGCCTTCTCCGAAATGTCCGTCTTTCAGCTCCACCAGTTTAGCGGATATTTTGCCTCTGGTGCGCTCGTCTTCGAACGCCGCCTCCATGGAGGACAATATCTTTTCCGTGATGAACGATGAAACGGCGGGTATCTTGCCCATCAGTGACTCGGGAACAACGTCGGCGAGACTCTTTCCGGACATGACAAAGTTGTTGATATATGCTGATATGGCGCTGCCTGTCTCCTCCTGAATCTTCTGCGAAGAGAGGAAGGTTTCCACCAGCTTTGCTATATTGTCTTTATACTGCTCAAGATCGCCGATCTTGTATGCGTATATTTTGTCTTTTACACTGTCGGCGGTGACACGGAATATTTCATCCAGAAAACCTGACGAGTGGAGTGAATCCAGCAGGACTGTGATGATGGTTTTTGGTCTGTATCCGGTTTTGGCGAGCAGTTCGCCCACAGAACCGAAATCTTTTTCCAGAAAGGCTTTCAGTTCGTGTTCCACCGCTTTTTCCAGCTTATTCTGAACAGCGGCGCCGAAGAACGCCTCCTGAATGTCTTTTTTTCTAAGGAGCTTGTCGCCCACAAGTTCGCCTATCTCTTTCGCCAGCTTGGCTCTGTTTTTAGGGATCACGCCCTGCCAGCCGAACGACCACAGGGTTTTCTGGTGGGGGCGGAAAAGCATTTTTATGGCGAGCCAGTTAGTGCCGTAGCCCACCATTCCGGTGACAAAGGGTGTTATGAGCAGACTAAGATTTTGCGACAGCAAGAGCCAGTCCCTCCCTCAGCCCGAAATCGGAGACGGTCAGAATATCCATGCCCAGCATGCACATCAGCTCCAGCGTGATGAGAATCCCTGGGATCAGAACCTCCTGACGTCCGGCTTCCATACCGGCCACCAGCAGTCTGTCCTCCGCTGTCATTGAGCAGAGCTTTTCCAGAATCGCTTCTATCTGAGTTTTCTTTATCTCAAAACCGTTGACCTTTATCTGGTCGTAGTTTTCCATGTGCATCTCTATGGCGGCGAGTGTGGTGGGTGTTCCGGATGAGCCGATAATCAGGTTCGGCTTGCAGTCGAGAAATTTAACCACTTCGTTCAGAACGCCGAATATGGGCGGTCTCATTCTGTCCATCTGTTCCATGTCCAGAATACCGCTGAAATCGTATCTTTCAGCCATCTTTACCACGCCCATGGGGACGCTTATCTTTTTCTGAGGTTTGCCCGGTTCGGCATAGATAAATTCGGTGGAGCCGCCGCCTATGTCCACAACCAGAACTTTTTTTCCGGCGGTGTCTATGGCAGAGCATACGCCGTTGAATATCAGCGCGGCTTCCGTCTCTCCGGGAATCACCTGAATCTTGATGCCCATTCTCGCCGCCGCGTCCAGCAGAACCTGAGAGTTCTTTGCCTCTCTGACGGCGCTGGTGGCCACAGCGTGGAACTTCTCCGCCTTGTGCAGAGCCATAGCCTCGGCGAAGATTCTGAGGGCGTTCATGGTCTTTTCTATGGAAAGATCGCTCAGTATCCCTTTTGTGCTTAAAACTTCCGCCAGCTTGGTGACGTGTCTGTCTTTGTGCACTATATTTATTATTTTGCCGTTTTCGATATCCGCTATCATCAGGCGTACGGCGTTGGAACCTATGTCGATTGCTGCTGCTCTCATTCAATTATCCTAAATCTTTTTATTCCTCTGGCAGATACAGTGAGGATGCCGTGGGTCATTTCTGTTTTGTCTTTTGCGCTGATCCGGACTATGACGTTCATGTCATAGACCTTTTCCACGAACTTCTTCTCCGGTCCTTCTCCGGAGACAGAGTACACCAGCGAGAGAGGTTCTTCAAGCCCGGATATGATCCTGTTCAGCTTGAACAGCATCAGATCGGTGACGCCGTTGATTTCGCTGTCCATCAGCGTGTTTATTTTTTTATGAAAGATGCGAACTTTTTTAGTAAACCGGATGATCCTGTCGTTGTCGTCATAGCCGTTTCTGGCATAGTCCGGAAGATCGTCCGGGGAGATGAATACTGCTTTTTCAAATGTTTTGCCCATGGCGTGCTTCTTAGTGCTTTCATATATCTGCGTCTCGAAATCGTATATGAGCGAGTTGAATCTTCTTTTCAGAATATCCCTGAAACCCTCTTTTATCCTGTCTTTGAACATATACCCGATCACCAGAGCCACAAAGAAGGGGACTGTGAAATTGCCGTATCTCTGCTGCGCCCAGAAAGCCAGTACGGTGGCGAATATCATGGATATTCCCGCCGCCACGGCATAAAGTATGTTGTTGGTGGTGCGGTCGGCTTTTTTTCTCTTTGCTTTCAGGTGCAGGACAGAATAGAAATATTCCTTCAGCTGATAGTATCTTTTCAGCAGTTTTTCGTTCTGTTCGTCATCTCCGGCTGTGGCGTGCGGATAGAATTCTTTACGGTATTTCAGCTCGTCTTTTATCGTTTCCAGTATGATGTCTTTAAAGGGGGCTGTGAGCCTGTCATAGAGTCTTACCAGATATATGTTGGTTACCACGCTGGTGAACTCGTCTCCCATCTGAACCATGTCGTTTTCAGAATACATTTTCTGAATCTTGCGGAAGATATTTCTGGTTTTTCTCACATGTTCCAGAAGAAGCTCTATCTCTTCCTTCCTGCTGGTGTCGCTGAGTCCGGCTGTGTGGTTTCTCAGCATGGCTCTGTATCCGCACACGAATTTCTTATACATATATTCGCATGTGTGCTTGTTCTCTTTTCTGTCGCATGTTTCATCGAAATGTTTCAGGCGTTTGTAGTAATTGTTCAGATAGAAGTCAGGTGTTTTCAGACGGATGTTTCTGCTGAGATCCTGATAGAAATGCTTTTTTTCATATGTGGTGTGGTCTATCTCCATGTCCTGAGGAAAGAACAGAAAGAAATCGATATTATAGTCAGACCTGTCCGGAGCGCCCTCCGGGACGTAATCCAGCTTTATTTCCAGCGATTTTCTGTTGTGGACTCTGACATTTATCCGGTTCTGCATATATAGATAATAATACTCTATATACCTTGTGTCATCAGGAATTTACTGATTTTTCTGGAATTTGTTCACATTATTGATCTGGTCGTTGTAGTTTTCGCTGAAACTGTGGACATGATTTTTGTCAGCGACAAAGTACAGATAGCGGGTATCTGCGGGATACAGAGCCGCTTCGATAGCCATTTTCGATGGATTGCAGATGGGGGTTGGGGGCAGTCCTTTACGCTTATATGTGTTGTATGGGTTCGTGTCGTCCTGAAGATGCTTTTTTGTCAGGTTGCCGTCAAACTCCGGCAGCAGACCGTATATTACGGTGGGATCCGCCTGAAGCCTCATCTTCTTCTTAAGCCTGTTGTGATAAACTGATGATATGACGGGTGCCTCAGAAGGATCGAACGTCTCTTTCTGAATGATGGAGGCGAGGATTATAATCTCGTTCAGAGTCATCCCCAGCTCGGCGGCTCTGGCTTCGGCGTTTTTCGGCAGCTGCTGGGTAAAGAGCCAGTACATCGTCTGGATGACAAAGTTAGGTCTGGAGAAAGGGGGAAAGTTATATGTGTTCGGATACAGATAGCCTTCCAGACTGTTCAGATTCATTCCCGTGAGTTTGTATATGAACTCCGGGTCACGGGTCAGCCGGAAGAACTGTCCGGCGTCATCCACAATGAAGTTGTCCAGCCTCTGCGCCATGTCAAAGGTGTTGTAGCCTTCCGGAAAGGTGATTTTCATGGTGGACTGAGCGCCTTTGGTCATCATATCCAGAAAATCTTTTACCGTGGTGTCTGTGACCTTGTAATAGCCGTATTTCAGGTTTTTATCGATGTCTTTGACACGGGTGAGATAATATTTGAAGAAGAAAGGGGTGTCCAGCGGTCTGAACACCTCGTTATACATCACGTTGAATCCCCCTGTTTTGGGGATGGTGACCTCAGCTGTTATTCGTGTCTCATTGATGAATTTTTCGCAGCGCACAGTCCAGAAGCCGAAGGCTGACGTGACGGCGAAAAGAGACGCTATGAGAGCGATAACGATGATTCTGAGCATCAGGCACTTTTATGTTTATCGATCATATCCACAAAACGCTCGAAAAGATATGTTGCGTCCTGGGGTCCGGGTCCGTTTTCCGGGTGATACTGCACAGAGAAGAGGGGGTGAACTTTGTGTTTCAGCCCTTCCACTGTTTTGTCGTTCAGGTTGATGTGTGTCACTTCTACCTGGTCGCCCAGAGTGTCCACGTCCACAGCGAAGCAATGGTTCTGAGCCGTGATCTCGACTCTGCCTGTCTCGAAATCTTTCACAGGCTGGTTTCCGCCGTGGTGACCGAATTTCAGCTTATATGTTTTTCCGCCCAGAGCCAGCCCCAGAATCTGGTTGCCCAGACATATTCCGAAGAGGGGGTAGTTTCCTATGAGCTGTTTTGTCAGTTCTATGGCATATTTAACGGGTTCTGGGTCTCCGGGACCGTTG
The DNA here is from genome assembly GCA_050251875.1 of Deferribacterales bacterium. Lineage (GTDB taxonomy): Bacteria > Chrysiogenota > Deferribacteres > Deferribacterales > Geovibrionaceae > Seleniivibrio. The sequence continues at coordinate 126,891 of JBFWMA010000002.1, forward strand.
GAGAGAAAAACTCCGTCAGGGTTCAGCGCCTTAATCTCTTCATATGTGGTGGTGGCGGGGACTACTGTCACCTCGCATCCCAGGTCGGCGAAGTATCTGAGGATGTTCTTCTTAATGCCGAAATCCACAGCGACAACGTGTCTTTTGGGGTCTGTGAGGTCAGTATATCCTTTTTCCAGATCCCATGTTTTCTGAGTCCATTTATAGGATTTTGAGCAGGTTACGTTCTTCACATAATCCTGTCCCTCGATACTTTTCATCTCTGCCGCCATCTTTTTCAGCTTTTCGACATCGTCTGTCTCTGTGCTGATAACGGCGTTCATGGAGCCCTGCTCACGGATGTGTCTCACCAGCATGCGGGTGTCTATGCCCTCGATGCCGATTACGCCGTGCTCTTTCAGAAAATCGCCGAGGCTTTTATCGCTTCTGTAGTTGCTGTATATATTGCTGTATTCCTTCACTATGAAGGCGGACAGCCATACTTTGTCTGATTCGAAATCTTCTGAGTTCACTCCGTAGTTGCCTATCAGGGGATAGGTCATGCAGACCATCTGACCGAAGTAAGAAGGGTCTGTCAGAATCTCCTGATATCCTGTGATGGATGTATTGAAGACAACCTCTCCCTCTTTGGTGGCGTCCGCTCCGAAACTTCTGCCCTCAAAGACCGTGCCGTCAGAAAGTACCAGATATGCTTTTTTCATTATGTGTCTGACCTCTTTAGTATACTGCTTACGAATTTTATGTTTTTTTCTGAAAAGTGCAAGCATTTTCCAAAAAAAACCGGAGCTTGTAAACTCCGGTTTTTATATCATATTTATCAGTAGCTTTCGGGATAAGTTTTGAGCCTCAGTCCGCACATGTACTCAGCTATGCGGTTCACCTGACGGCTGTATCCGTATTCGTTATCGTACCACACATAGAGAACGGCTCTGTTGCCGTCCACGATGGTAGCCAGACCGTCCACGATTCCTGTGAATTTGTTGCCCACGAAGTCGGATGAAACAACCTCTGTGCTCTTCACGAAAGATATCTGGTCTGTCAGGCCGGAGTTCAGCGACATGTCACGGATATAATCATTTACCTCGTCCAGAGTTGTCTCTTTTTCCAGAGTCAGGTTAAGGATAGCCAGAGATACGTTGGGCGTGGGGACACGGATGGCGTTCCCTGTCAGCTTGCCTTTAAGGTCAGGCAGAGCCTTCGCCACGGCTTTCGCCGCTCCTGTCTCTGTGATAACCATGTTCAGAGGGGCGCCGCGTCCTCTTCTATCTTTTTTGTGATAGTTGTCTATCAGGTTCTGGTCGTTGGTGTATGAGTGGCATGTTTCCACATGTCCGTTAACGATGTTGAATTTATCGTGCATGATCTTAAGCACGGGCACGATGGCGTTTGTGGTGCAGCTGGCGGCTGTGACAATTTTGTTGTCGGATGTCAGCGTCTTGTGGTTGATACCGTAAACCACGTTGGGCAGGTCGCCTTTTCCGGGAGCGGTCAGGATTACCTGTGAGGCGCCGGGGCATTTCAGGTGCAGACCGAGTCCTTCCTCTGTGCTCCATTTGCCGGTGTTGTCTATAATCATGGCGTCTTTTATGCCGTATTTTGTATAGTCTACTTTGTCGGGTCCGTCAGAGGCTATGAATTTTACATAGTTGCCGTTAACGATGATGGCATCCTCTTCCTCCACCACGATGATTGTTCCCTCAAAGGCTCCGTGCACAGAGTCTCTGCGGAGCAGGCTGGCACGTTTCGCTATGTCCATCTTCTCTCCGGCGCGGATAACGACAGCGCGCAGACGGAGTCCTGTGCCCACTCTGGAGCGGTTGATGAGGATGCGTGCCATGAGGCGTCCGATACGTCCGAAACCGTAAAGAACAACGTCTTTCTCCGGTTTGTCCTCGTAGTCGCTCACGTTTATCTCTGCCAGCTCTTTCAGAACGAAGTCTGCAACTGACTGTGTTTTATCTGTTTTTTCATATTTTGCGTAGAGCTTGCCTATGTCGATGGTGGCGGGCGCCAGATCCATGTTGGCTACCACGTCCAGATAAGGCTTGGTCTCTCTTACAGAGAGCTCCTTATCTATTATCAGTCTGGCGAATCTGTGGATCTTCATAAGCTGTATGGGGTTTTTTCTCACAAGAGACTGTCCGAAGAGTCTGATAACAATGCCTTTCTGCTTATAAAGCCTTGTTATCACCGGAACCATTTCGGTGGCTATGTCTTCGCGTTCTGTCCAGTCTTTCATGTATGCATCTGTCATTGTTCTCATGCGTACACTCCTAGATTAATTAAGCGGGTCTGTATTTTTGTGAGGCGTATTAAATATTATTTTTATGAAAAATAGAATAGGAAATGTGAGTTATTTGAAAAATAAATAACATGCTATGCTGTTATATTTTACTTATGAAATATTAAAACATGTAAAAAGTCCTTGAAAAATCGCTCAGGCTTTGTTAGCATAGATATATGCAAAATAATTTGATTTAAATCATTATGATTCTATGGGTCAAACCCCGTGGAACATGTCAAGTATAGCTGATTTATTAATTATAATTCCGCTAATTTCTTATTTTTTATAAGTTAGTTATACCAATAATTTATATCGTGTAATACGCTTATATCTATAAACAAAATGGTTGGATAATGGACAAAAAAGAAAAAATCAAAATCGAAGATTTGTATAAGATCTATGGAAACAAGCCTAAACAGGCTCTGTCTATGCTGAAAAATGGAAAAACAAAAGAAGAGGTGCTGGAAAAAACCCGGATGTCTGTGGGGGTTAACAATGCCTCATTCACAATATACGAAGGCGAGATTTTTGTTATCATGGGGCTTTCCGGTTCCGGCAAGTCCACTTTGGTGCGTCTTCTGAACAGACTGATCGAACCCACGTCCGGCTCCGTGTGGCTGGACGGCGAGGATGTTGCGAAGATGGGCACGGACAGGCTCACGGAGATACGCAGGAGGAAGATGTGCATGGTCTTTCAGTCTTTTGCCCTGATGCCGCACATGACCGTTCTGGAGAACGCCGCTTTCGGGCTGGATATAGCCGGAGTAAAGAAAGACGAGCGCAGGGAACGGGCTCTGGCGGCTCTGGGGCAGGTGGGGCTGGACGCATGGGCGGACAGCTATCCGGACGGACTCTCCGGCGGGATGAAACAGAGAGTGGGGCTGGCGAGAGCGCTGGCGACCAATCCCGAGGTTCTGCTGATGGACGAGGCATTTTCGGCTCTTGACCCGCTCATCCGCTGCGAGATGCAGGATGAACTGCTCAAGATTCAGAAAAAAAATAAACGCACAATAGTATTCATATCACACGATCTGGACGAGGCTATGCGCATCGGCGACCGGATCGCCATCATGGAAGGGGGCAGAGTGGTTCAGGTGGGAACGCCTGAGTATATTCTTCTGAACCCCGCGGACGATTATGTCAGAGCCTTTTTCAGAGGCGTTGACCCCACCATCATACTCACAGCGAAAGATATAGCCCAGAAAAATGACGTCACCATAAAGATGCGCCCCGGGAACGGACCGAGAACCGCCGTTCAGAGGCTTATCAAATATGAGAAGGATCAGATATATGTTCTGGATGAGGAGGAGATATATCTGGGGGTGCTCACCAGAGACGTTCTGGATGAGATGATAGACAGGGGCGAAAGGGAGCTGGACGCCGGCAGGCTGAATGTGATCGAGCCATCCCGTGAAACGGACTCCATGCAGGATATCCTGCCTAAGCTGATATCCGGTACAGCGCCTGTTCCGGTGGTGGACGCCGAGGGCGTATACGCCGGAACGATATCCAGAAAGCAGTTTTTGAAAACCCTGCATAGAAACGGAGAAAGCGAATGAGTTTTTTTGATTTTGACGAAAGGATAATACCGCTCGATTCATGGATTCAGAGCGGAGTTGATATATTGGTAGAGAACTACAGGGATGTTTTTCAGATGATGAAGATGCCTGTGGAGGTCTCGCTGAACAGTGTGGTGTGGGTTCTGACATATCTGCATCCGCTTATAGTAATAGTCGCTCTCTGCGCCGCCGCCTATAGATATTCCGGTAAAAAACTGGCGCTCTTCACTGCCTTTACTCTTCTGCTCACGGGCATGCTGGGTTTCTGGGAAGAGACTATGGTTACTCTGGCTATGGTGTTCTGTTCGGTGCTCTTCTGCGCTGTTGTGGGTATTCCGCTGGGCATACTGGCGGGACGCAGCGACAGGTTCGAGGGATTTATCCGTCCTTTTCTGGACGCCATGCAGACCACTCCGGCGTTTGTGTATCTGGTGCCTGTGGTGATGCTTTTCAGCATCGGTACTGTGTCGGGGATTCTGGCGACTATTGTTTTTGCTATGCCCCCCATAATCAGGCTGACGAGCCTGGGCATACGCCATGTACATCCGGAGCTTGTGGAGGCGGCCGTGTCGTTCGGCGCCACGCCTTTTCAGGTTCTGCGCAGGGTGCAGATACCCCTTGCCATGCCGTCTATCATGGCGGGGCTGAATCAGACCATCATGATGTCGCTGTCCATGGTGGTTATAGCGGCGCTGATAGGCGCAGGCGGACTGGGTATGCCTGTCTTTCTGGGGCTGAACACTCTGGACATAGGACTGGCGACCATAGGCGGTCTCTGCATAGTTCTGCTGGCGATGGTGCTGGACAGAATCACGCAGGGAATGGGAACAGCAAAAAGAAAATAAGGAGGAATAGATGAAGAAAATTTTAATAATCTTAGCCGTATGTCTGGCTGTGGTGTCTTCGGCTTTTGCTTATAACAAACTGCCCGGAAAGGGAACGACACTGAAGCCCGCAAGGGCGACATGGGATACCGGATATTTTCAGGAAGCCATAATCAGAGAGGCTATGCAGGAGCTGGGATACAAGGTGGAGAAGCCGAAAGATCTTTCTAACCCGCTCTTTTACCAGTCGTTGTATCTGGGCGATGTGGACTACTGGGCGAACGGATGGTTTCCGACTCACGACAACCAGCTTCCCAAAAACTTTTATGACAAAGCGGACAAGGTGGGATATGTGGTGAAGGCGGGAGGTCTTCAGGGATATCTGGTTTCGAAGGTATACGCCGAGAAATATAATATCAAATCTCTGGACGATTTCAAAAGAGAAGAGGTGAAAAAAGCCTTCGACTCGAACGGAGACGGCAAAGCCGACCTGACCGCCTGTCCTCCCGGATGGGGATGCGAAAAGATAATCGCCCACCATATGAAGGCATATAAACTGGGCAAAGACATAAACCTGATAAAAGCGTCATATTCCGCCAGCATGGCGGAGGAACTGGCAAAGTTCAAATCGGGGAAACCTGTATTTTTCTACACATGGGCGCCCAACTGGACAATCTTTAAGATGAAGCCCGGTCAGGATGTGGTGTGGATAAACGTGCCTAAGATAGACCCCGCAGGGTCACAGGCGCAGGCTGTGGACAGAATGACCGTGGCGGATGTGACAGGCGCCGTGAGCAACCCTGTTAAGCTGGGGTTTGTCGTGAGCGACATCCGTGTGGTAGCCAACAAAAAATTTCTGGCGAAAAATCCGGCGGCAAAAAAATTCTTCGAGCTGTTTTCGCTGTCGCTGGCAGAAATAAACGAGCAGAACACCAAAATGAATGAAGGTGAAAAATCTGACAAAGATATCCAGAGACACGCTCTGGCGTGGATAGCCAAGCATCAGGACACATGGAACGGATGGATCGAGGAAGCGAGAAAAGCCGCTGACTAAATAATTAAAAGCCCTCTTTTTGAGGGCTTCTTTTTATGTTACAATATGTTTATAACAATTCACGCCGGAGGGCAGATGAAGTTTTTCTCAGCTGTACTGCTATCTTTTTTTCTGTCATGTTCCGCCTTAGCCTATGACCTGTATCCGGGCAGGGGAAAGACTGTTACGTCCGTCAGACCCCAGTGGGACACCGGATATTTTCAGGAGGCGCTCATCAGGCGCGCCCTGACTGAGCTGGGCTACACATGCGAACAGCCGAAGGTCATGCCGAATGCCGCTATGTATGAAAGCGTTATGAACGGCAGCGCTGACTATATGGCGGACGGATGGTTTCCCGATCACGAGAGCCAGCTCCCCAGAGGATATTACGACAAGGCGGAAAACGTGGGATATGTCCTCAAAAGAGGCGGTATTCAGGGGTATATGATCCCGAAGAAATACGCTGATAAATACCATATAACATCACTGGAAGATTTCAGAAGACCGGATGTAAGAAAGGCTTTCGACATTGACGGAGACGGCAGGGCTGATCTGAGCGTCTGTCCGAAGGGCTGGATGTGCAGAGAGATAACCGAATTTCATCTGAAAGAATACAATCTGGGCGGTTTCATAAATCTGGCGGACAGCCCGAAAGATATAAACTATGAAGAGATTCTGGACAGATATACGGCAGGCAGGGCGGTTCTTTTCTATAACTGGGCGCCGAACTGGACAAACTCAAAGATGATTCCGGGTATGGACGCTGTGTGGATCAATGTTCCCTTCACCGCGCCGTATAAATCTCAGAGCGGCAGTCAGGACAGGCTGGAGGCTGTGAACATAGCCGGAGCAGTGACAGAAAAGATAAGGCTGGGGTTCGCCGTCAGCGACATCCGGGTTACGGCCAACAGCAGATTTCTGAAGAAAAATCCCGCTGTCAGAAAGTTTTTTGAAGTATTTTCGCTGTCGCTGGATAACATCAGCGAGCAGAACAGCAAGATGCACTATGGGGAAAAATCCGAAAAGGATATAGAGCGTCATGTCACCGAGTGGATAGCCGGACACAAGAGCAAGTGGGACAGATGGCTGGCGGATGCCAGACAGGCGGCTGACTGAGATAAAGTCTATCTCAGCTCTTTCAGTCCTTTTTCGGTGAGTCGGAATTTTATGGCGTTTCTAAGCACGGCGTTGCCCCGCGCGAGGGTTTCGTCATTCACCTCTTCTCCGCCTATCTCCAGAAAATTCAGCCAGAATATCAGCAGAAGCCAGAGTTCCTCGGTAAAAAGGTCTATCTCCTCCTGAGTCATCTGAACCATATTTCCGCATGCGATACTGTTCAATATCCCCGTTTTCGCTATCATCAGCATGCCCTGATGGGTTCTGGTATAGGCTTCCATCAGCTCCCTGTCTCCGTGGAGCAGGGAAGTCAGCTCACGTTTGAAGAAACGGAACCGCCAGTTGAACTTCTGCACCATCACAAATGTATGCTCCATCGCTTCAAGAGTTCCTATCTGGTACTGAGAGGCGACTTTGCCGTATTCTTCCATGCCGATTCTGTCCATCATGGCAAATATCTCTCTTATTATCTCCTCTTTGTTCTTGAAATAATAATAGAGACTGCCGGGGCTGATGCCCAGTTTCGCCGCTATGTGATTGGTGGTGACGTTCTTTGTCCCCTGTTCGTTAAAGAGCTCTATAGCGGTTTCGATTATCTGCTGTTTCCTTGTCATCGTTTATATATACTTGGAATGACGTCAGTAATCAAGATGAGCGTTCTCTAATTTATTCAGGAATTTTCCCAGCAGTTTCAGCCTCTGGACAAATCCGAAAAAGCTGAACCGGAATATCACCGGAAGAAGCCTGTATGCCGGAACGGCTGATTTATACAGTTCCGCCAGCTCATGATAAAAATCTTTCATCGGCATTTTTGTCGGCAGAAGTGTGTGGAGCATGTCGAATAGCTCCGGTTTTTCCGACAGCATCCTGTGTCTGTTGTCATGGTAAAGCTCGGTGCCGGGCAGGGGAGTCATTATGGTGAATGTGGCGTATGTCAGCTTCAGCCTGCGGATATATGCTTTCAGCGCTTTGAAATCAGCCGGGGTATAGTCCTGGCTCACCATGAACGAAGCGTACATCATGATGTTATTGTCACGCAGGATTTTTACCGCCTCTTCCTGCTGGCTGGTGGTGATGTTCTTTTTCATGGATTTCAGCCGCTCGTCAGAAAAATCCTCCATGCCGACAAATACCTGCTTCAGCCCTATCTGAGCCCATTTTCTGAACAGCTCCGGATGTCGTACTATGGTGTCCGCGCGGGCGTACAGGAAATAGTTTTTTCTGATGCCCGCCTCTCTGATGCGGTCTGCCAGCTCGTCCATCCGCTTTGCGCTGCACATGGATTCGTCATCGCAGAAGAAGACGTTCTTCTCTTCTATGCTTTTCAGCTCACGGATGACCGAATCGTGACCCCGGGTCAGATATTTTCCACCAGTGATAGACCACAGAGAGCAGAAATTGCATCTGGCGGTGCATCCCAGAGATGTGCGCAGTGATGCCAGCGGTTTGAACCATTCGCTGAAATATCTGTTTCTGTGCTGTTTCGTGAGGTATCTGGCGGGGAAGGGGAGCTCGTCCAGCGGGGTGTATGGTCTGGGTTTGGTGAGAATCATTTTTTCAGGATGCGGTATCCCCACGCCGTCTATATGCGAAAAGTCCTTCTTTTCGGTTACGGCTTTCATCAGCTCTTTCAGAGTGAAAACGCCTTCACCTATCACCACGGCGTCTATGTATGTCTCGTTAAAGTCTTCCGGCTTCACCGTGGCGTGGTGCCCGCCGATGAATATTTTTGTATCCGGCATGATCTTTCTGATATCAGCGGCTGTCTTTTTGGTGATGTTCACCTGAGACGTGAAGGATGTTATGCCCACTGCGTCCGGTCTGAAATCTTTTACCATGCTGTCTATATCACGGTCTATGCGGGCGTCCAGTATGACCGGTTCGTGTCCTTCCTCCAGCATTCCCGCCGCCAGATATTCCAGAGACAGCGGCTCGAAGAGAAAGACCTGATCCATAAAATCATCCTGACTGGGGGGCTGGATAAGAAGAATTTTCATATGACGCTCCGTTAGAGTATTTACTCTAAATTAGAGTATTTGCTCTAACGCGTCAAGAAAAAAAGCGGGACAAAAGCCCCGCCTTAAAAATTGTGTTATTTTTTCAGTGCGCTGACAATGCTTTCCAGCGACATGGGAAAGACGATGGTGTTCGTCTTGTCGTTGGCTATCTGGTTCAGTGTTTGCAGATAACGAAGCTGAATAGTAAGAGGGTTCTGCGCCATAATGTCGCTCGCCTCGTGCAGTTTCTGAGCGGACTGCATCTCGCCCTCTGCGTTGATGATCTTGGCTCTTCTTTCTCTCTCTGCCTCTGCCTGTTTCGCCATAGCCCGCTGCATTTCTGTGGGCAGGTCTATGTGTTTCATCTCCACGGATGATACCTTTACGCCCCAGGGATCTGTCTGGCTGTCCAGAACATCCTGAAGCTCTTTGTTGATGTGCTCTCTGTTGGAAAGCATCTCGTCCAGCTCGAACTGACCCAGAATACTTCTGAGGGTGGTCTGCGAAAGCTGGCTGGTGGCATAGTAAAAATCCTCAACCTCGAGAACCGCTTTGTTCGGTTCCAGAACTCTGAAGTAAACAACGGCGTTCACCTTAACAGAAACGTTGTCTTTTGTGATTACGTCCTGCGGGGGAACATCCATAACAAATGTTCTCAGGTTGACCTTGGTCATCTTTTCCAGAACAGGGATCAGGATTATCAGACCGGGGCCTCTGACACCAGTGTAACGTCCGAGGCGGAAGATAACGCCTCTTTCATATTCCTTCAGGATCTTGATAGAATTGAGCAGAACCATGATTACGAGCACCAGAAACACTAACGGTATCTGAAACATATTGACCTCCGTGATATACTTGGTTATTATCTTAATCCCAAAATGCCTTATGGGCAAATCTTTTCTGACGGGTTGACAAATGACTGCGAAAAGCATGACAGGCTACGGAAAAATTATGACAGGCAACGATATCTGCGATCTGAAGGTCGAGATGAAGTCTGTAAACAGCAGATATTTTGACTGTAATGTCAGGATGCCCAGAATGTTTAACTTCATGGAGATAACGCTTAAAAACGCTCTGAAAGATATTCTGGTTAGAGGAAAGGTGGATGTGAACATCGACCTTAAACTGAAAAAACAGCAGTTCAAACCCGTTCTCAGATCGGACGCGGTGGAGAGCTATCTTTCTATCTTCACCGAGCTGAAAGAGAAATACGGTGTGCACGGCGAGATCAGGCTGGAGCATCTGCTCTCTTTCAACGATATTCTGGAATCGGAAGAGGCGGACGACATGGGTCAGCTTCTGGCGGAATTCGTTCTGGGGGCGCTGAATACCTGCGCCAGTGAAATGAGCGCCATGAGAGAACAGGAAGGTCTTAATCTGGCTGATGACATAAAAACCAGACTGGATATATTAAAAAATATCGCTGCGGATGTGGATAAAAGCCGTGAGGATGTCTATGCCTACTGGCAGGACAAATTCACCAAGCGCATGGCGGAATTCGGCGTGGACGCCGAAGACAGGATAATTCAGGAGGCGGCTGTGATGTCTGAAAAAGCGGACATATCAGAAGAGGTCACCAGAATATATTCACATGTGGAGCAGTTCAGAAAGATAATCGACACAGAAGACCAGAGCGGTAAGAAGCTGGATTTCATGTGTCAGGAGCTGAACCGTGAGTTCAACACCATCGGATCCAAAAGCGGCAAGACGGACATTATAAATAATGTCGTGCAGGCAAAAAGCGAGATTGAGAAAATCCGTGAACAGGTACAGAATCTGATATGAAAACACATAAAGGAAAACTATTTGTCGTGAGCGCCCCCAGCGGCGCCGGAAAGACAACCCTGTGCAGCAGGCTGCTGGGCAATTTCAACACCATCGGATATTCAGTGTCTTACACCACCAGAACACCCAGACATGACGAAACCGACACAGAAGACTATTATTTCATCTCTGTGGCTGAGTTCGAGGCGATGATAGATCGTGGCGAGTTTCTGGAATGGGCCAAGGTGCACAACAACTATTACGGCACATCCAGAACCAAGGTGGAAGAGATTCTGGAAACGGGGCGTGACGTTCTTCTGGACATAGATCCCAAAGGCGCCCGCCAGCTCAGAGAATCTCTGGATTACGGCATATATATTTTCATCACCGCCCCCAGCATGAAAGATCTGGAAACCAGGCTGCGCAACAGACGCACAGAGGACGAAGAGATCATGCGTCTGCGCCTCACCAATGCCCGTGAGGAGATTCAGCATTTTAAAGAGTATGATTATCTGATAGTTAACAGCGATATCAACAGAGCCTCAAACGATCTGGAATGTATTTACATAGCGGAGCATCTTAAGGCTTGTGATGTTGACACTATTGACGATATAATGAATCTTGACTAAGGTATATTATTAATACAACAATTCCCTCCTTTCCCAAAGGAGGGCTGGGGTGGATTTCTTTAAAGAAAAAAATCTCCCCTAACCCCTCTTTAAAAAAGAGGGGGATAGAAAATATTTATAATAAATGTAATCCATACACTCAGGAGATAGATAAATGCCCTTATTAGACATTGAAAAAGTAATTCAGAAACCCACACTCAGAAGCCGTTTTAAACTTGTTCATGTGGCAGGACTCCGCGCCAGAGAGCTCAACACTCCTAAAGAAGAGACTATCCACAGACAGATCGATGAGTACAGCAAGAACACCACAAACGCTCTTGGCGAGATCATCACAGGTAAAATTGACTTTGAGCAGACAGAAGACTAATGTCCTGGTTGGGGTAACAGGCGGCATCGCCTGTTACAAAGCCGTTCATTTATGCAGACTTCTTATAAAGGCGGGCTACAGTGTAAAGGTCGTCATGACCCCCGCCGCATGTTCCTTCGTCACGCCACTCACTTTTCAGTCCATCACCAGAAACAGGGTGTATGTCAATGAGTTCGAGGCAGGAACAGAACCCGAGATAATCGAACATATCGAGCTGGCAGGCTGGGCGGATGAGTTCATCATCGCTCCCGCCACAGCGAACACCATAGCAAAGATAGCAAACGGCATCGCCGATAACCTGCTGACATCCACCGTTCTTCCATACACCAGACCAATATACATCGCTCCCGCCATGAACGTTGATATGTATGCCAACAAGGCTACCCAGAAGAATCTGAATACGGTCGCAGGACTGGGACATATCATTATCGATCCCGGAACCGGAGAGATGGCATGCAAAGCGGAAGGCAAAGGAAGAATGGCTGAACCGGAAGAGATATTTGACGCTGTTTTTTCCCACAGACCGCTCAGCGGGCTGAAGGTTGTCGTGACAGCCGGACCGACATCCGAGCCGATAGACCCTGTGCGCTACATAACCAACCGCTCCAGCGGAAAGATGGGTATTGCCCTCGCCCGTCAGGCGAAGGTGATGGGCGCTGATGTGCGTCTGATAGCTGGACCCGTGACCGCCGACATATCCGGTCTTGACGCTGTGCGTGTGCAGACGGCGGACGAGATGCTCACCGCCCTGAAACAGGAGACTCCTTCCGCCGATATCCTGATAATGGCGGCCGCTGTGGCAGACTATAAAGCGGCGGAGTATTCCGACAAAAAGATAAAGAAATCCGATGACGACATGGTTATCAGGCTTTCAAAAAATCCGGATATTCTGAAAAGCCTGTCCGGCGGCAAGAGAGAGAATCAGGTATTTGCCGGATTTGCGGCTGAGTCGCACGATCTGGCTCAGAACGCCCGAAAAAAACTGATTGAGAAAAAGCTGGATATGATAGTGGCAAACGACATCTCCAGAAAAGATATAGGATTCGAGACGGATGATAACGAGGTCACCATATTTTTCAGTGACGGGACATCCGCGGATTCCGGTAAAAAATCAAAAACCGAGATAGCTGAGCTGATACTGGCTCAGGCTCTGGAAATATACAGGAAGAAGAATGGCTCTGTTTGATAAGAACGTGATAAAAGAAGTATACGGCATCGGCGATGTGCTGGCTGACGGATGCGAGTCCGGCGGTGATCCTTTCGAGGAGCTCCGAACAGAGGTGATGCAGTGTACCAAATGCCGTCTGCACGAAACCAGAACCAACGTTGTGTTCGGCGTCGGCGATAATAAAGCCGATCTGATGTTCGTGGGCGAAGGTCCCGGGGCGGAAGAGGACGCTCAGGGGATACCTTTTGTCGGGCGTGCCGGACAGCTTCTGACTAAGATGATAGAGGCGATGACTCTCTCCCGTGAAAGAGTGTATATCGCCAACATCGTGAAATGCAGACCGCCGGAGAACAGAAACCCGTTCGAAGACGAATCCATGACGTGTATCCCGTATCTGTACCGTCAGATAGAATTTATAAAACCGAAGATAATTATATGTCTGGGCAGTGTCGCCGCCCAGAATCTTTTGAAGACAAATGTGGGAATTACCAAGATCAGAGGCTCTTTTGTGGACCTTAATGGTATAAAAGTCATGCCCACTTTCCACCCTGCCTATCTTCTGCGTAATCCCAACATGAAAAAGCCTTGCTGGGAAGACCTTCAGAAAGTTATGCGTGAGCTCAATCTCAACTAATTTTGAATTGACCGAACTATCTTTAAGTGGTTATAATTTACGCAGAGATACTTAAACCGGAGGATTTTTCTATGCTCAGAATCGTTAAGCCCGCTGCTCTCGTTGCGGGTATCATTATGCTTTCCGCCTGTGCGGCCACAGGGCCTAAGGTGGATCCCATGGCTTATCAGCTCGCACCCTCAGACGCTGAAAAAGTTTCTATCCCTGATGTGTGCAGGGCTTCCTACAAAATAGAGATGCCCAGGCTCGCCGTTGTGGAATTCACCAACAACACAACATACGGTGAAATGTCAGCGACAAACACTAACGTGAACTACAAAGGAACAAGAAAATCTGTTTCCGCCGGAGCCGCCGGTGTGGTTGCCACTCCCGGAGCTGTCGGCGTGGGATATGTGGGCGCTAACAAAACCACTATGCAGTCACAGACACAGATTGACTCATTCCACCGCCAGATTTCTTCAAAACTGGGCGAATATGCTCAATCCGCTGTAGAAACCACCATGACTAAAATGGGCGGATGCAGCATGTATGACCGTAAAAGGCTCGACAAAATTATGAACGAGCAGAAATTCCAGATGACAATGGGCGACCCCTCAACAGCAGTAAAACTTGGCAAGATGGCAGGCGTGCAATACATCGTGACAGGTACAGTTGATAACATTTCAGTAAAATATGTTCCTAAAATGGATACAAACAACAACGTGGGCGGCGGACTGGGCGCTTTCTTAAGCGTTGCCACTATGGCTGCCAACACTCAGACAGGATGGATCGTCAACACAGAGATGACTGTGGAGCTCATCGATGTTGAAACAGGTCAGATCCTTCTGAACGAAAAAGTGAACGGAAGAGAGATAGCCGGCGCCGCCGCTAACTTCAACCCTGAAAACGCTGTTCAGGCTGCTAAAAAAGCTATGGGCGAAGCTGTGGACGATATCAAACCTAAATTTTCCGAGAAATTCGCTCAGAAAGGCTACATCCAGCAGCTCAGAGGAAACAAAACAGTGGCTCTGATCAACCTCGGTTCAGAGAAAGGAATAGAGTCAGGTCAGAAATTCGATATCTATGACTTCATGGAGATCGAAGACCCCATGACAAACGCAAAATCTTGCAACATGTCAAAAATCCCCGTGGAAGCTGTTATATCAGATCAGATTCAGCCCAATCAGGCATGGATAAAACTGGACGGCAAACCCGAAGCTCTCATGAGAGTAAAAGTGGGAAGCATCATCCAGCGTCAGAAGCTGGAAGGGCAGAGCATGTTTAAGAAAATGTTCTAATAAAACGGGCGGGGCAACCCGCCCTTTTGGTCTTATTACCTTGATAAATGCGGATTTCAGTTTTAACATTGATATATCTGCGAAATTCGGAGACTGATATGAAAAAATTATTATTGTCACTGGTCATATCCCTGTTCTTTACGATGATGTCATATGCCGCCGCTGTCACAGTTTCCGCTGTGGGCGAGGCGGATATCGTAAACGGAGATAAGTCCGCCGCAAAAATTCAGGCTGTTGCCCGCGCTAAATGGGCCGCCATCGAGGATGCTTCCGGCGTCCGTGTTAAGGCTGATACCATTGTCCAGAATGCCGTGCTGGTTGACGAAGCTATCAAAAGCGAAATCAGCAGTGTGGTTCAGAGCTATAAGATCACAGGCGAAGAGGAGGACGGTTCTATCTACCGTGTGATGATAAAAGCCGTGATAATCCCCGAAAAAGCTCAGAAAGCCATGAGCTCTGTCGCCAGAAATACATCTATCGCCGTTATGATCCCCGTTGTTTTCCCCGACAAACATGTTGAGGAGACCAACATTCTTACAGAAACAGTCATTAACGAGCTGACATCCAGACAGCTCGAAGTTGTTGACATCGCCTCTGCCAACGCCGCCACATCAGGTGATTTGAACAGAGCCATGAAGACCAACAACTATACCGCTATGAGAAATATCGCCGCCAAATACCTTTCAGGAACCATACTGATAGGCAAGGTGGATACAGTCGCCACAGCCAAAGAGGGCTCTGATATCGGATACGGTGTCGCCATCCCCTTTAACGTGGTTACAGGCAGACTGACATACAGACTGATAATCCAGCAGGGAGCAGGCACAAAGATTCTTGCCAGCGGATATCTCGCCGCCAAGGGCATGGGCGCCACTCTGGAGGATGCTACCAACCAGATGATGGAGAACATGAACGATGAGGTCTCCACCAATCTGGTGAGCATCGTAATGGAAAACATTAAAGGTGTTAACGATAAGGTCATCAGCGTTCAGATGGTGGGCAAGACCAATCTGGAAGACCTGATGGAACTGAAACAGATTCTGAACTACACTGCGTGGGTTCTGGAAGTGAACGACAACGGAGCCGATACCCTGACAGTGAAATATCCTGAAAAAACACTGTATCTTGCCACCGCTATCAGCAGCAGAGCAAATTATAAAATAGTGAAGCTCAGCGACTACAAGATTCAGGTTCAGAAATTATATTAACGATTTTGTGATATAAGGCGGCTTATTAAGCCGCCTTTTTTTTGTTGAAAATATGATTGATAGCCGTAACTTTCTGTGACAGAATTATGTAACATTATTTATAAAGGTTAATTATGTCATTTCTGAAACAAATGCTCAAAAATTACCGGGTCATCTGCTTCCTGGTTTTCATCATAATAGGATGCCTCGGTCTCTATCATAAACCCCAGTATGTCGAAAAATTTTCTCTCGGTCTGGAAGATCTGAAATTTCCCTTCCGCTCTGCCGTGGGCATGTCGCCTAAGGCGGACGAGAGACTGGTGATCGTCACCGTGGACGAGCCCAGTGTGAACAGGATAGGGCGCTGGCTGTGGCCCAGAGAGACCATAGCCAAGCTGTTTTCCAACCTGAACGAGGCGACAGTGGTGGGGCTCGATATCGTTTTTTCTGAAAAATCGGACCCGAAACAGGATACAGAGCTGGCAGACGCCATATACAACAACCAGAACATAATCCTCGGCTTCTTCTTCAGAGACGCCGCCACAGAGGAGACCACAGAGCAGGATGTGGATATTCTGGAGAACTGCGCTTATCTGAACTATGAGATTCTGAGCGACACCGTTGGCGTTAAAGAGTTTCCATACGCCGAGGTGAACATTCCGGAGATAGGGGAGGCTGGGCTCACCTGCGCCTCTTTCAGCACAGAGCCGGATGTGGACGGTCTCTACCGCAAATATCCGCTGGCGTACATCCACAAGGGCTACATCTTTCCGCCTATAGCTGTGCAGATGATGCGTTACGGGCTGAACAAAGACGTGGACATGAAGCTGGATTCCAAAGGAGTGAAATCCTTTAAAATAGATAATGTTAAGATAAAAGACTCTACATATTTCAGGCTCAATTTTTATGATAACGTGGAGTATGTTTCCGCTTATAAAGTGATTAACGGAGAGATTCCGCCGTCTTTTTTCAAGGATAAGATGGTTATCGTGGGTGTTACAGAGGTAGGCATATACGATATGCGTCCCACGCCTATAGATTCCATCACCCCCGGGGTTTCTCTGCACTATGTGGCGCTCAGCAACCTGCTGAATAATCAGTTCCTCACCACATCGAAGGCGTATGATTATTCCGCCGCCGCTCTCATCATGCTGATTATTGTAGCCATCAGCTATCTGAGAAAACAGCATTACAGACTGATTTCCTATTTCTTCGTTATAGCAGGCGGCGTTTCTGCGTCATACGCTATGTTTGTTTTCGGGAATTTCTGGCAGCATGAGTTCTATGTTGTCGCTCCCTCCGTGATGCTCATTGCCTCTCTGGAGTCGTTCGCTTTCTTCACCGTGGAGCGCAAGGCGAAGGAGATTAAGAAGGCGTTCACGTCTTATGTCTCTCCGGAGCTGGTGGAAGAGATTCAGAAAGACCCGGACAGGCTGAAGCTGGGCGGAGAGGAACGCTTTATCTCCATCATGTTTTCAGACATCAGGGGCTTTACCACTCTGTCTGAAAAGCTGACCGCGCCGGAGCTGGTCTCCATGCTGAACAAGATACACGACCCTATGACGAAAGTTGTTCTGCACAACAAGGGGATGCTGGATAAATACATAGGCGATGCCATGATGGCGCTGTTCAACACGCCTCTGGATCTGCCGGATCACGCCGACATGGCTGTGAAAACCGCTCTGGAGCTGATACGCAAGCTCCATGAGATAAACGCTAAATTCACTGAGACAGGGCTTCCTAACATAGATGTGGGTGTCGGTGTCAACACAGGTCCCGCTGTATGCGGAAACATGGGCTCGACAGTAAGGTTCGAATACACCGCCATAGGCGACAGCGTGAACCTCGCTTCCCGTCTGGAAGGGCTGTGTAAGGCGTATAAAACCAGAATAGTAATAAGTGAACACACAAAAGACCACTGCAAACAGCAGTATCTGATGCGCCAGCTCGACAGCGTTAAGGTAAAAGGAAAGAAAGAGCCCGTGGCTATCTTTGAGGTGATGGAGGAGACTCCGGAAAACCGCCATGTGGCAGAGAATTATGAAAAAGGTCTGAATCTCTATTTTCAGCGGAACTTTGAAGAGGCTCTGGCTGTCTTTGAAGAGCTGGAGAAGGGAGGCGATCTCACATCCGGAATTTTCGCCGAGAGGTGCAGAGAATATATCAAAGACGCTCCGGACCATGACTGGGACGGAACTTATACAATGAAGACTAAATAAAATTCGGAGATAAATATGAAAAGAATCGGAGTAATGACCAGCGGGGGGGACTGCCCCGGTATGAACGCCGCCATCAGAAGCGTGGTGAGGACGGGTATCGCACATAACCTTGAGGTATACGGCATCGAGCAGGGATACAAAGGACTCATCGAAGGCAAGATAAAGCTGATGGAAAGCAAAGATGTGGCGAACATGATTCAGCGGGGCGGAACATTCTTAAAAAGCGCCAGATGCCCTGAGTTCAAAACAGAAGCCGGACAGCAGGCCGCCATAGACCAGCTTGAGAAATTCGGCATAGAAGGGCTGGTGATAATAGGCGGTGACGGATCGCTCACAGGCGCCAGAGTGCTTCACGAGAAATACGGAATAAAAGTGGTCGGTCTGCCGGGCTCCATAGACAACGACATATTCGGCACCAGCATATCCATAGGCGTGGACACAGCTCTGAACACCATATGCCGGGCTGTGGACATGATAAACGAGACAGCCAGCTCCCACGACAGAACATTCATCATAGAGGTCATGGGGCGCAACTGCGGCTATCTCGCCCTGATGTCTGCCATCGCCACCGGAGCGGAGGCGGCTATCGTTCCTGAAGTTCCCTACAATATCGAAAGCATCATCAACAAAATAAAAACAAGATACATCGAAGGAAAATCCAGAAGCATAGTGATAGTGGCGGAGGGCGCCGGAAATGCCTATGACATAGGCAAGGCTTTTCAGCTCATCGGCGGTTTCGACACCAGAATCACTGTTCTGGGACATCTCCAGAGGGGCGGGGCTCCGTCCGTGTTCGACAGAACACTGGCGACACGTCTGGGCTCAGGCGCTGTCAGAGGGCTGATGGAAGGCAGAACAGGCGTGATGGCAGGTCTCGGCGGACGTGAGATAGTCTTCACCGATCTGGATATAGTGCTGACAAACAAGCGTGACCTGGACGAAACCATGATAAAAATAGCAGAGGAACTGAGCCTGTAATGAGCGTTACCACCAAAGGCGGAGACAAAGGTCAGACATCTCTTTTCAGCGGGGAGCGTGTGTCCAAAGACGACATACGCATAGAGGCGCTGGGCACAGGAGACGAGCTGGTGAGCAATCTGGGCGAGCTGAAATTTATGGTGCCTGCGTATCGTGACATCATTGAGCGTGTGCAGAAAAATATCTTTACCATCAATTCCCACTGCGCCGACACCGGAGGCGAAAAATTCATTCCGGCAGAAGCGGAGATAGATTTTCTGGAAAATTTTGTCCACGAGGGCGAAAAACAGCTCAGCCTGAAAGGATTCATCATTCCATCCGAAAACAGGGAAGCGGCGAAAGCCGATGTATGCCGCACAGTTGCCCGCAGATTTGAAAGAAGATTGATAAGTTTGTCCGGCTATGCTAATCTGAATCCCGCTGTTTTAAAATATGTTAACAGGCTTTCCGATTTTTTATATATTATGGCGAGGCTTGTGGGTAAGGAGAATCAATAATGACACTGAAAGAACGCATCACCGAAGACATGAAAAAATACATGAAAGAGAAAAATCACATGGCTCTGGACACAGTGCGCATGCTGAAATCTGAGATAAAATACGTTGAGATAGAAGAAAAAGGGGAGCTGGATGACGCCGGCGTGCAGAAGGTGATAGCCACCGCTGTGAAAAAACGCAAAGACGCAGCCCAGCAGTATAAAGACGCAGGACGTGACGACCTCTCTGAAAAAGAGCTGAAAGAGGCTGAGATCCTCATGGCATACATGCCCGAGCAGATGTCTGTGGAAGAGATCACCGCAGTAGTCAGAGCGGCATGCGAAGGCGTGGATAAAACCGATAAAAGAAACTTCGGCAAGGTTATGCAGGCTGTGATGTCCAAAGTATCCGGCAAAGCCGAGGGCAAGGTTATCAACCAGATAGTGAAGGACGTTTTTGATGGGAACATTTGACGCAATACTGCTTATCATAATAGCCGTATTCGCCTTCAGAGGATATCTGAAGGGGCTGGTTATGGAGCTTTTCGGCTTCATAGCGATTTTTGTCGCTTTTTTCGTGGCATATGAATATTCCGCTTTCTTCGGGAAGGGTTTTGGTTTTTTCGGATTCACCGACAGAACCAACAGCGTTCTGGGATACGCGGCGGCTTTCATAGTCACATACATCGCTGTTTTTCTGCTGGGAGTATTCCTCTCCAGAATGTTTAAAGAGATGAAGATGGGCGCCGCTAACAAAGGCGGCGGGGCAGTCTTCGGCGGGTTCAAGGCGGCGGCGATATCCGGTGTGATACTCAGCATGCTTCTTTCCACACTGCCCTATGACAGTCAGTTCAGCAAAAGCATCCGTTCCGGCGCCATAGCCGGAAACGTGGCTAAGCTGGCTCCTTTCGTCTTCGACCTGATGAACAAAATTCCTCAGGTGAAGAAAGATAATCCGTTTGAGAAAACAGCCTTTGAGAAGGTTCAGGACAAGATAGATGAAGGAACTGATAAGGTGAAGGACGCTGTGGAGTCTGTGAAAGAAACCGCAGAGAAAGCGGGAAAAGCCGGAGAAGCTGTGAAAGACTCAGCTCCTTTGAAAGACCTTCAGGACGAGTTCCAGAAAAACTGATGATTCATCTGGATACCCTCGAATTCGGGCTTTTCAAAAAATACATGGTCAGAGGTTTCACCTCGTCCCTTGCCGTGGGCAGGCTGGACGCGCTGAAGCCTTACTATGCTCTGGAAAAAATCGAAAAATATAAATCCGAGCTGAGCGAGGCTCTGGACTATGCTTCTGTGGCGGATATCTCCGTCAGCTCAGACGCTGAGTTCATGGCTCTCATGCCTAAGCTGAACGATCCGCTCCTTTTTCTGGAACCGGACGAGCTGATGGTTTTCTGCTCTTTTTTCAAAAATATAAGCAAAATTAAGAAAAATCTGATAGATTTCGGCGCAAAAAACCTGAAAAACTATCTTTCCGACATATCCACCCTGTCTGAGATAACCGACCGCATAGATGAGACGATCAACGACAAGGGAGAGGTGAAGGACACCGCCTCTCACAAGCTGAGAGACGTCAGGGAAGAGCTGAAAAACGTCAGAAAACAGATACAGCGTGAGCTGGCGAATGTTTTCGGCATGAGCTCCGCCTCAAAATTCATTCAGGAACAGGTGATAACAGAGCGCAGCGGGCGTTTCACCATTCCATGTAAAACCAACTTCAAACAGTACATGCAGGGTATCGTCCACGACAGATCGGCGAGCGGTCAGACTTTTTTCGTGGAACCGTCTTCTACCGTGGGCATGAACAACACGCTTCAGGAGTTTCTGGCCCTGGAGCGGGAAGAGACCGTCAGGATACTTAAGGAGATAGCCGACAGCATCTTTCAGAGCTATGAGAGGATGCAGACGAGCGTCAGCGCATATACCGAGGTGGTGTTCCATCTGGAGACGGCGCAGTTCTTTAAGGGGCGTGATTTCGTGTTTCCGGAGTTTTCAGACAAAATAATATTCAGAGACGTTCATCATCCCATAATATTTCTGGAGAAGGGATCTGAGTCCGTGCCTCTGGATTTCTCCCTGTCTGACAGCGAATACACTGCCGTGGTGACGGGACCCAACACAGGCGGTAAGACCGCCGCCCTGAAATCCATAGGGCTTAACCATGTGCTGGGCAAATGCGGGCTTCCGGTGTTTGGCAAATACGCCGAGATAATCAATTTCAGCAACATACTGGCAGATATAGGCGACAACCAGTCGCTGGTGATGGATCTGTCTACCTTTTCGGCGCATATGGTGAACATCAGGGATATTTTAAAAGCGGCGGACAAAGAGAGTCTCGTCCTGCTGGATGAGGCGGGCACAGGAACAGAGCCCAGAGAGGGAGCGGCGCTTGCCGTTGCCGTGTGCCGCAGGCTGGCGAAAAAATTAGGAAAGACCGTGGTGACGACACACTTCAGCGAGCTGAAATCATACGCTCTGACAGAAGACCACGCCGTTATATACGCAGTTGATTTCGACTATACGGACTTCAGCCCCAGATACCGCCTTTTGAAGGGCGTGTCGGGAAAATCCGACCCTCTGGTGATAGCGAAACGGCTTAAATTCCCGCAGGATGTCATAGATGACGCCGTGGGAATGATAGAAAAACGCAAGAGCGATTCTGAGATCAGTGTCGAGGAGATCAGCAGGCTGAACGCTGAGCTGATAGGCAAGACGAAAGATTATGAAGAGCTGAAGGCAAAGCTGGACTATCAGGAAGAATATCTGTCGCTGAGGGAGCAGGAGCTGGGGGATAAACTGGCTAAGAAGGAGTCAGAGCTTCTGGAGGAGGCTATCCGCCTGTACAACAGAGCGAAAAGGCTGGCGGAAAAACCGCAGAAGATAAAAGATTCTGTGGATAATGAGATAAAAGAAGCTGAAGAGAAGCTGAAAAAGGTTAAAAAAGCCATAAAACCCGTGGACGAAGTGTCTGTGGGCGATGTGATACATCTGGAGAAATACGATAAATCGGGCAAGGTGCTCGCCATTGACGGCGACACTGCCAGAATGGACATAGGCGGGCTGAAAATATCCATCAAGCTCAAAGAGATAGTGGGTAAGAAAGTCAAAGAGAAGGACAAGATAAAAGAAGTTATCGTGTCCAAAGCCGTGTCCAATCAGTCGAAATATGAGGTAAACCTCATAGGGAAACGTGTGGAAGAAGCGCTGGATGAGCTGGACAAGGTGCTGGACGAAACGGTCCTGGCGGGCAGGTCTAAGCTGTATATCATCCACGGCAGAGGAACAGGACAGCTCAGGAACGGCATACAGAATTTCCTGCGCACAGACCCCAGAGTAAAGGCTTATAAGACAGCGCCGAACGAAGAGGGCGGACAGGCTGTCACCATTGCCGAATTTTGATTGACAATATCTTCTAATTAAGTCATGCTTAACAACGTTTAGTTGAGGGAGGAGACGCTTGGAAGATATAGAAATCAAGATAGGTGAAAGAGTCCGTAAGATCAGAAACGAAAGAGGGCTGACCCTTCAGGACGTTGCTAATTTTACCGGCTTTTCAAAAGCTCTCATCTCTCAGATAGAAAACAATATTGTTATGCCGCCTATAAATACCCTGGCTAAGATAGCTAAGGTTCTTAATGTCAAAATGACCTATTTTTTCGAAGAGGAGATCAACCAGAACGATTTCTTTGTCGTGCGCAACGATGACAAAAAATACATCTACAGAGAAGGCGTTAAGTACGGCTATATGTATGAGGAACTGGCGAAGGTCAAATCATTTGATTATCTGGACTGGCTGCTGGTTACCATCAAGCCGGACAGACCCAATGACAAGCTGTTCAGCCACGAGGGCTATGAGTATATGTACATAGTGAAAGGCGGGCTGAAAATGAGTCTGGGCAACGAAGTTCTGGAGCTGAAGGCGGGTGATTCCATCGCTTTCAACGCGAAAATACCCCATGCCGCTGTCACTCTGGACGACACCACGGCGCAGGTACTCAGCGCTCACCTGAAATTAGAGACCCTGACAGAATATATCAAGAACGAGAAGGATTAATCCCTCTCTCTGTAGAATATAGCCAGCTCGTCCAGTCTGGACAGGCATCTGAGCAGTTTTTTCTGAAAGCTGGACTCAATAAGCTCCGGCGGAAAAATATCCGAAAGCTGACAGCTGCTTCTGATGAACAGCTTAGTGTTGTAATAGTAGCAGTGATCTACCAGCTGATTGAACCTGAGAGCGTTGTTCAGCGTGGGAAAAGGCTGTAATCCGTCTATAAAAATCGCCTCGATCGCTTCCGGTATGACGAAATAGCGAAACGGGTGGGTAGATTCCAGTATTTTTATCAGGTTATCGAAAGATATTTTTGATTTCGGCTTGGTTTCCGGCGTATACATGGCGAAAGTATCCAGAAAGCTGTCTTCCGACACTGTTTTCATCCACTGCTTGTTCCTTTTGCGGTAATCCTCGCCCTCGACTATCACGGTTTCGAAGGTGGAGGCGATTTCGCCAAGCTGTTTGGTGAAATTGTCCGTCTGGAATCTCAGCTTGCCCAGCTCTGTGGGCAGGGTGTTCGATGTGGTGATTATCAGCGTGTTTTCGTTGATCTCACGGAAGAATTTTGCCATGATATGCGTCATGGCGGGATCGTCCAGCTCGAATTCGTCTATCAGCAGGAGGCTTAGGGCGGAGAAGTGCTCTATACACTTTTCTACACCGAGATAGTGGAAGAAATAGTTCATCTCGCCGAAGCTCATGAACGCCTTATTCCCCTTCTGGCAGATGTTGTAGCATGAGCTCAAAAGGTGGGTCTTGCCTATGCCGTAGCTTCCGTCTATGTATATGTTTCTGGGTTTTCCGCTGTCCTGTTTGGGCGCTGATTTTTTCATAAAGGAGAAGAGCGATTTTGACTGTTTCGCAGGCGCCGTGTGAAACATCTTCATCTTCATGAGTGTGTCTTGCAGGAGCTGTTTGATCTGTGCCTGTGACTGATAGCGTTCATCGGGGATATAGTTGTCGAAAGTACAGCCGGAGAATTTCGGATGAGGTCTCAGGTTTTCAAAACACTGCTCAACAGAAATATCGAAGCTGAGTACGTTTAAGTCTATGTACTTTTCGGCGGTATTCATGTATAATATCTCCCGATCGCTGAAATAAGCAAAATGAATATATAAATCATAATTAAGAGAAAATCAAATGCTTTCAAAGATAGAAAAAGCCGTTCTGAAGGCGGGTGAACACCTGCTGAAAGGATTTAACAGCTCAAAACAAATCAGCTTCAAAGGCAAGATAGACATCGTCACCCAATATGATGTGGAGGTGGAGAAGATTCTGCTTCAGGAGCTGTCTTTTCTGGATTCATCATACGGTTTTGTGGCGGAAGAGACCTGCAAGGAGAAGACCGACAAGAAAAACGCCGTATACATCGACCCCATAGACGGCACAACGAACTTCGTCCACGGGTTTCCTTTCTGCTGTATCTCAGTCGGCGTATATGAAGAGGGCGTAGGCAGGTACGGCATAGTGTATAATCCGGTGATGAACGAAATGTTCAAGGCGGAATACGGACAGGGGGCTTACTGCAACGGCGAGCGCATACACTCCACACATAAAACCGATCTGAAAGACTGTCTCATCGCCACCGGATTTCCATACAGCATCGTTTATGACAAAGACCACAGGCTTTTCAGCATACTCGAATATATCCTGAAAAACACCAGAGGCATCAGGCGTGCCGGTTCTGCGGCTCTGGATTTATGCTACACAGCGAAGGGTGTTTTTGACGGGTATTATGAGTTCAACCTCAGCCCCTGGGACATAGCGGGCGGAGCCGTCATCGCTTCCGAGGCGGGGTGCAGTGTCTGCGGGCTGAAATCTCACGACTCATATGATCTGTATGAGCAGTTCATTATGGCGGTTTCACCGGAATTATCACGCTTTCTTTATGATAAATTCAACGGGACCAAATAATTATTTTAAAATCAGATTATTCTTATAGTATTCAACTACTTAGCATTAAGCGAATTGTGAACACGGGGTCTTAAAAATATCTTTCATAATAATTTTTTAATTTATTAGTATATTATGATGATTTTAAATAAATAAAACAATGCTAAAGTGTGTCAGATGATTTCACATATTGTGTCTATTAAGGACTTTTCTCAGCCTTAATTATAGACAAAAAAGTGAGATATTTCAGTAAAATACATAATTCTCAGTATTTACATGATATAATATTAGAAGTAAAGTTTCACAGTGTTTAAATGACAGGTGCAACGTCTATGCGAAATGTCTTAGTCTTTAGTAAAAGCACTCTTAACAGAGAGTCTTTGACTAGTTTTATCAATGAGTTTGACAATATCGGGACAACAATTGCAACTGGCGATTTTTCAGAATTCTGTAGTGAGTATGACAAGAGCTGCCCGGATTTTGTAGTGGCTGACCTTTATTCAAGAAATAACGGTCTGGATGTTATCGGAAATATGTTGGAATTTATCCCCAGGGATAAGATCATTATTCTGACTACCGCTGATAACAGACACCTTAGCTACTATGAGAGTTATTGCGGAATTACTAATTTTGTATTTGCGGACGACAGTTTAGAGGAGATCAGGAGAGCTTTTCTATCGGCATTCGCCGGAAGATGTTACTGCGATCTGAAAAACTCCTCGGCGCTCACTGCCAGAGAGTGCGAGATTCTGAAACTTATCGCCTCGGGCAAGACCAGCAAAGAGATTGCGGACGAGCTTTGTATCAGCAAGAATACTGTAGATACCCACCGCAATAAAATGCTTCAGAAGCTGGATATCACAAACTCAGCTTCTTTGGTTCAGTTTGCTTACCGAACAGGGTTGCTATAAAAAAATGGCGGTCATAGACCGCCTGTTTTTTATCTATTTCAGCTTGGCTGATACCCGAGCCACATGTTCTCCCTGAAATCTCGCTATTTCGAGCTCATTTTCCGATGGAGTCCTGCTGCCGTCTGATCCGGCCAGTGTTGTGGCACCATAGGGTGTGCCTCCGGTTATTTCATTCATATTCACCAGATTTCCGCAACTGTAAGGAACGCCCACCACAATCATGCCGTGGTGAAACAGTGTGGTGTGAAAGCTGGTGATGGTGGTTTCCTGTCCGCCGTGTTGTGTTCCTGTGGAAGCGAACACACTGCCCACCTTGCCTATCAGAGCTCCCTTAGCCCACAGACCGCCTGTCCTGTCCAGAAATCCTCTCATCTGCGCGCTCATGTTGCCGAACCGGGTCGGTGTGCCGAAGATCAGGGCGTCTGCCTCTGCCAGCTGTTCCGGCGAAATGACGGGAACATCGGCGAAAGCCTTCTGCGCCTCAAACGCTCCATATGCCTTCAGGGTGGCTTCGTCCACAGTCTCGGGGACTCTGAACAGTTTCACTTCCGTGTCAGGCACACGGGACGCGCCTTCTGCCACTGCTTTTGCCATTTCATAAACGTGTCCGTAGAAACTGTGGAAGACGATATATACTTTATTTTTCATGATTAACCTCTCTGTTTTTTCTTATAAGACTAAAATTGTCTCCTTAAGATAAAAGTCAATAGTAAATAGCTTAATGTCTTTTTATTTTCAGAGCCAGGTGCGGTGAATCAGAAAGTATGACAGAGGATAATATGCTGACAGTATGAAATAAAGCGAGTTGAACACGAAACTTGTTTTTTCGGACACGGACGCTGATTTTTTGTCGATCAGCCCTGTGATGAATGCGGAAACACCGGAAAAAGTCCCCAGAAACAGAAGAGCGTAGAAAAGATATCCCACATAATAATATCCGCTCTGCAAGAGACAGAAAGGACAGAGATGTGTGGGGAGCTCATAAACGTATGTTCCGGTGAAGAGTATCAGTGAAACGATGGATGTGAAAAAATATATGACGTTAGCAGTGAAATAGAGAATGTGTTTTCTGAGAAGGTAAAACACAGCCAGCAGAGCGTAGTTGACGGAAAAAATGATGAACGAGTTCCGCCCGCCTATGGATAGAAATACTGATGATTCTGATGTGAAAAGGGTGCTGCAACAGCTCACAGGGACGGCAGGGTCTATGCCTGCGAAATTAAGAACAAAAAGCGCCGTTTCCGCCAGGAAACAGACAAACACGAACGGAATCAGAATATGTTTCAGACGGGTATATTTCAGATTTTCAGTCCTCATATCCAGACGGTTGATAACCAGCCAGACAGAGAAGAAATAGATATTAAATATTTTCATATACAGGAGAAGTTTGCCGTAAGGAGTGGCGTTCACCGAGCCGGCGGCGCACATGGCTCCGGGCAGAACGTTTGCCAGCTTATCCTCCGCATAGATAAACAGGATGAACAGAGGAATTTTCAACGCCAGAGAATATTTTATGAGGACACTCACCAGAGCGCTCCTCTTTTCCAGCCTGTACTGGCTGTCGGAGGTGCTGCCGAAATCCCAGTGTCTGATGATGCCGGATGATATGAACAGCGATAAGCTAAGAAATAT
Source organism: Deferribacterales bacterium (assembly GCA_050251875.1). Classification (GTDB taxonomy): domain Bacteria; phylum Chrysiogenota; class Deferribacteres; order Deferribacterales; family Geovibrionaceae; genus Seleniivibrio. The sequence continues at coordinate 154,895 of JBFWMA010000002.1, forward strand.
CAGCAGGATCGTATCGCAGAGAAATAGTATGAAGACTTCGGGTATCAGGAAGCTCATCTACCGTGTCCGATGTTGATTACTCTGGCGTGGGGCAGGGCGTCTGTCAGGGCGCTGTCGTGGGTGGCTATCACCAGAGTGCGTCCCTCGCCGGACATCTGTCTGAACGTTTCCGTCAGGCTGTCGGTCAGCTTTCTGTCCAGATTTGCCGTGGGTTCGTCCGCCAGAATGATTTTGGGATTGTTTATCAGAGCCCTGGCGATCGCCGTTCTCTGCTGTTCTCCGCCGGACAGCTTTGTGACGTTCAGATTCGCCTTTTCAGCCATATTCAGCGTGGAGAGTATGCTCATGGCTTTCGCCGTGATATCTTTCATAGAGAGTCCTGTGGGGAGCAGAGGCACGCATATATTCTCCACAGCGGTTAAATGCGGCAGGAGATGGTAGCTCTGAAAGATTATGCCTATGTTCTCTCTGCGGTAGACGGCGGCGAAATCTTCCTGCAGTTTGGCTATCTTTCTGCCGTCCACGGTTATGTCGCCGGATGTGGGTCTGATGAGAGCCGCCATCAGCGAGAGCAGGGTGCTCTTTCCGCTGCCGCTCTCTCCGCTCAGGATTATGGTTTCGCCCTCTTTTATCTCCAGCGAGAAGTTAGATATGGGAGAAACCCCTCCGCCGTATGTTTTGGTTACAGCGTCCATCACTATCATCTGATGCTCTCCCCGGCGTCCGTAACGGCGCTCTTCCATGCCGGAATGATTACCGATGCCGTATAGACAGGCACGACCGACAGAAATATGATCGCTGTGTCCGCTATAGAAAAACTGAAAGGCAGAACAAATTCCGGGCGGAGATAGGAATATCCGGTGAATACATTCTTCAGAAGGGGAGCGTGGAAGACAAAAACATATGGAAGAGCCAGAAAAATTCCCAGCAGAAAAGCGAACACAGCCACAGCTGCCGCTTCATAAAATTTTATCTTCAGAATATCGCTCACCGTATATCCCAGCGCCTTCAGAACGGCGATCTCTTTCTGCTCTTCTCTGCCTATCCCTGTGAATCTGTCCGCCGCGATGACGAAGAAAGTGAACAGACAGACTGAGAATATCAGCAGAAATATTCCGCTTTTATAGTCGAACATGTTCTGATACATGGCTTTTATTTTTTCCTTAGTGATGATGACACAGTCGGGGTTCATTGCGGATATCTTGTCCGCTATGGTGTCTGTCTCCACAGGGTTGGGCACAAAGACGGCAATATCCGTGGCTCTGTTTTCCGCTATGCCCAGGATATCCGCCGCCGTTTCCTGATTCATCAGGATGGTGGATGACGATATCATGCCGGACTGGGGTCTGAACACGGTTCCTGTCTTCATGGTGACGTATTCGCCGTCCGGCTTCTGAAAGCTGAACTCATCGTGGTTATATATTCTTCTGATGGTGTCTGCCAGCTTTGCCCCTGTTATCATGCCGTCCGGCTTCATCAGGGTTTCCATCCCGCCGCCTGTAACGGCGGTCTCTATGTCATTCGGCAGGTGTTCGGCGAAGACGTCCACACCTACGATGGTTATGTTCGAGTTAAGGTATTCGTATCTGTATGTGCCCCATATTCTGGGCACGGCGTAGCTGACCCCGGGGATCTCCAGCAGGGCATCGGCTGTGTCTCTGCGGATGAACTGTCTTTGTCCCGCTGTCTGCTTCTGCACTATGATGTCCGGCATGGTGTCCAGAGTGTATGAAGCCTCCAGCCTCAGAGCTCCGGTTATGTAAAACACAGACGCCGACAGAAAAATGATAAGGGTGAATATCAGAGATATGAATATATATTTGCCCTTTCTGGCGGAGATAGAGCCGAGGGCGAATTCGAGCAGTTTCAGGTTTATCATGGTCTGTATCCTCTGGAAAAAGATGAATATGACGTGTCTGATATGAAAGGGTCATATCTGAGGATATCGGCGGGAAGATCTGATGTGAAATGTCCGCCGTCCGGTTCTTCGGAAAAGAATGAGAAATCATTCATCATGACAGAGGCGGTGAACCCCTGTCTGTATGATATTTCGTCAGCGTTCGGAGTCCCGGTGGAACGCAGAATGACTGCCTCCGCCAGAACTCCCGCTGACAATGCTGTAATGGTTAGAATATAGAGTAAGCTCTTTTTCATTATTTCAGGAGTTTACTGCTGATCTCCTGAAAACGGTATATTTTTTTACCGTTATGGTCTTTCATAAAGACTTTCGCGTTGTCTTCAGAACCGAAGGGAATCAGTTCCTCGCCCATAGGACCATAGATGTCTGATCCTGCGACATAGTATGCCTCTTTGGCGTCTATCGCTTTCTGGCTGTAGTAGTCGCTCACCATCATCTTTTCGGGTTTAATGCCTTTATATCCCCATTTTGCGGGCTCGAAATAGAATTTCATCATATCTTTAACACCGTCAAAATAGGCGTCTTTTTTCTCGTTTTTCATGGTGTATGTCATCTGAGCCGCCCAGCGGGGATATTTTGCCACAAACATGGCGCAGACGGGGCATCTGGCGTCTTCAGGGACTTTTATAAAGGAATATCCTGTGTCCTGGTTAACCCTGACAACATCCCACAGATAGAGAGCCACTGCCTGAAGTTTTCCTTCGTTGATATCTTTACAGATGTTGTTGTCTTTGATGTATGCTTTCAGACTGTTGATCTGTTCGAAATTGGCGGGCTCCACGGGGGTGCAGACTGATTTGTAAACTGATTCTCCCATGGGATACATCATCTTGGTTTTCTTCGCGGTAGTCATGGCAACGTCAGTGCTCATGGATTTCTGAGCGGATTTGAAGGCTGTGCTGAAATCTGTGATCTCGCCGCCGAACTCTTTTTGAAAAGCGGCTGCGTCATCCATAGACCCGAAGGCTATCTTGCTGGTTTTTGTCATTGTTCCGGGAACAGAGCTGCCGACAACGTAAACAGCGTTTTTTACGTTAATCAGTTTTTCTGTTTTGGCATCCACCACAAGAATATTTTTTATCTGCCCCTCAAGGTTGGGGAAATCGTTTACCAGACAGCGGATAGAGCAGTATTGGCGGGTGTTGCCGTTGTTCAGTTCCACTGCGTGGCTGGTTTTGTAATAGTTTTTGAGATTCATCCCGCAGATGGGACACCACATTTTCTGGGGTCCTTTCTGGATTATCTCGGGAGTGCCGGAGGCGGTTTTTTCAAACTCAGCCTCGGCAAAAGCGCAAAGAGAGAAGAGCAGCATAATAACAATCATAAATCTTTTCATTCTCGGTCTCCTGTGAGTTTAAAAGATTTTAACACAATAATGGTATAGTTCAAATCGTTTTTGAGCGAAAGGTTATTTGTCGTGAATGTGAAATATGGTTTTTTCCTGTGATATTTTAGTGTAAAATTAATCATCTGAAAAACAGGCGGACGGAATGAGACATTTTTATTTTACTGTTTTATTAACCATTCTTACTATCACTGCCGTATCCTGCGGAGCGCCGAATCCTCTGGAAAAAGACAATACTTCCAGAGAGATACTGGTCTATTCGGCTATGGCTGTTTCAGACGCTGTGGCTGACATCACCGATCTGTACAACCAGACGTCCGGATGCCGTGCCGTGGTTCTATACGGAGGCAGCTCTCATCTGAAATACGCAGTGGAGGCAACACATCTGGGAGATGTTTTCATCCCCGGCATAGGACTGCACAACGACCAGCTATCGGATAAAAAAATCATTCTCCGTGTGGAGAAGATAGGATATTACACTCCCGTGCTTTATGTCAGAAAGAACAATCCTCTGCGGATCACCGGAGATTTGTCCGCTCTGACAGATCCCACCATCCGTGTGGGGCTTGGGTCGCCTGTTTCCAGCGGAATAGGTCTGGTGACGGCTGATCTGCTGAAAAAAGAGGGCGTTTATGACGAAGTGATGCACAACGCCGTTGTGCTGGCTTCTGATTCCAGACAGCTGATGAACGAGCTGACAGAGGGACGTGTGGATGTCGTGATAGGCTGGGCTCACTCCGGATCGGAGGACTATTTCTCCCGAGATATCGCCGCCATCGCTCTGAACACAGAAGTCAAGGGCGTTCCGATGTCTATAGGGCTTCTGAAATACACAAAAAACAGGGAATGTTCCGAAAAATTTATTGAGATGGCAGTGTCCGAGCAGGGAAAAGCAGTCTTTAATAAATATTCGGATATCGAATAAAAATGAATAAAAAGATTATTTATTTCACATTATTTTATGTGGTTTTTGCCTCGCTGGCGCTGTTTTCGGTGATCAGCATAGAGAACTATGCCATTAAACGGTCGGCGTATATGGACAGTCTGGTGTCCAACGCCCACGCCAAGATGGATATTCTCAGCCATGTAAAGATCAATATCGGGAATCTGAAATATTACGCATACGGCTATTCTGTGTCTGATTCATTCAGCGAAACGGATAAATATGAACGGTCAATTTCCGGAATCTTGGTTCTGCTCAGAAAGAATCTGGATATTCTTTCGTCCGGAGGCACAGTGGAAGAGACGGTGCCTGTGGGCGCGCCGAACTCTTTTACAGGGAACTATAAGATAAAATATGAAAAGCTCTATGAAGAGGGATATGACCTGAACATCATAGAGATGCGGGCTCTGCTGGCGGAGCTGACTATTCTGACGGATGATTTCCGCAACCTGCTCTCTAACAAGATAATAGCCGAACAGTCTGGCAACCTGCCTGTTCTGAATCTTTATAAAAGAAAACTGAGCGTGGACGAGAAGGAGCTCCAGACATTTTTTAACGTGTTTTCCGGTTCTGCCGACAGATATTATCTGTCTGCTGTACGGGATATCGCCGTTCTGGAAAAATTCCGCTCAGACCAGATGAAAACGCTTAACAGAATCAAAAACTATGTCTGTATCATCTGCGCCTTACTCTGTGTGGGCGCCGGAATCCTGCTCTATATTTATGTCGTAAGGATGTTCAGGGAGAACAGCGGATATCAGGTGAGGGTAAAGAGCATCACGGATGATTTCAACACTTCGCTGAACGCCAGAACAAAAGAGCTGAGCACCGAGCTGGCGGAGAGAACCTCCGAACTGACGGTATTCAAAACAAAATACAAAGAACTGAAGAGGATTTTCGAGTCTCTGACCCATCCTTTTTACGTTATAGATGCCAATACATACGAGATAATTTTCGCCAACAAGGCCGCCTATGCCATAGGTGGAATGTCTGGCGGAACCTGCTATGAGCTGACGCATCATCAGGCTTTTCCGTGCAGCGGTCTGGAGCATCCTTGCCCGCTCCAGCTTGTGAAAAACACAGGAAAAGAGGTTACGGTGGAGCATATTCACCTGCTTCCGGACGGTACGGAGGGCTTTTTCGAGGTCAGGGGATATCCTGTCTATGACTCATCCGGAAATCTCATCCAGATGATAGAATATTCTCTGGACATCACCGACTGGAAGAGAAGCCAGAAAAATCTTCTGCACAGGCAGAGCATGCTGGAGGAGAAGATCACGGATTATTCCCGTCTCGTCAGGGAAGAATCGGACATGAGGATGAAGGCGCAGGAAGTTATTCTTCAGAATGAGGGCAAGCTGGCGGGGATAATCAGAAACGTTTCTGAGATAATAGCCGTCATAAAAGGAAACGGACGGATAATCTATCTGAGCCCGTCCGCCGAAAGAAAGCTGGGATATTCCGCCATGTATGCCGAAGGCAAGATTTTCAGCGATTTCGTTCACAGCGAAGACAGAAACTATGTGGAATACTGGCTGGATGACGCGGCGCAGTCCCGTGAAGAGATAAATACCACCGAATTCCGGCTGATAAGATCCGGCGGAGACCCCATAATAGCCGAGGCGTCCGCCGTTAATATGCTTAACGATGACGATGTAGACGGGCTGGTGCTCTACATCAGGGATATCACCCTTAGAAAAGCGGCGGAAAAAGAGATCAGGAAGATGGCTTCTGTGGTGGAATACAGCCCGGCGGGGATTTTCATCACGGATGCCGAGACCAATGTGGAATATGCCAACCCGGCGTTCGAATCCTTCACAGGGTATCCTATGTCTGAGGTTCTAGGCAGAAAGACTTTTTTCATGGACAGCTTTGACATCAGCGGTTCATCCAATAAAAGCCTGAGAAAGCCGATGACACTGAAAAAGAAGAACGGGGAGACTGCGGACAAAGAGGTTCTCATTGTTCCTGTGCACAGCGACAGAGGACAGGTGATGAGCTATGTCTGCATGTTCGATATACAGAAAAGCGCTTCACAGGAAGGTCTTCTGTCATCGCAGAAACTGAAGTCCAGATTCCTTTCCATATTCTCCCACGAGGTGATGACGCCTCTGAACAGCGTGATGGGCTTTACCGATCTGCTCACGGAGACCGAGCTCACAGATAAGCAGAAAAAATATGCCGAAACGGTGAGAAAGAGCGCCACCGAGATTAAAAAACTATTTGAGACCGTGGCGGATATGGCGGCTCTGGAAAACGGCAGTCTGAGCGTTAATATCAGCCCTTTCAGGCTGAAACCGGAGATGGATACGCTGGCTGAGTTTTATTCCGCCATAGCGAAAGACAAGGGAATCGGTTTTGTATATAAATATGACGGCTCAATACCGGAATACATAAACGGCGACAGCATAAAGATAATCAGGATTCTGGAAGGTCTGCTGTCTAACGCCGTTAAGTTCACTGCGGACGGCGGGTCAGTCGCACTGAAAACAGAAAACGCTGACGGCGGGTCTGTGCTTTTTGAGGTTTCAGACACGGGGATTGGCATCTCAGAGAGCTATAAGGACAAGATATTCGAGTCATTCAGTCAGGAAGATTACAGCGTTACCAGAAACTATGACGGAGCGGGAATTGGGCTGGCGTATGTAAAAAAACTGGTGAACGCCATGAACTCCGACATTATAGTGGAAAGCAGAAGAGGAGAGGGCTCGGTATTCAGCTTTACTCTGTATGCAGGGGCGGACGCTCAGGGCGGAAAGAAGACGGAAAAATTATACGGCAGGGCTCTTCTGGCGGACGGCTCCGATGAGGTGAAAAATATTCTCAGCTCAATAGGGCTCACCGTGGACATGGCTGAAGATGGCGAGAAAGCCGTGGAAAAGTTTCAGCACGAAAAATATGACATAGTATTTCTCAATAAATCGCTCCCGGTGAAAGACGGCATCAGCGCCTCACTGAGTATCAGACAGTATGAACACTCCTCCATGAGACCGGCGGTGCCTGTGATACTGCTCACGCTGAAATCATATAAAGGCAGAGAGGGTGTGCTGAAAGATGCCGGAATAGACGGATTTGTTTCCCAGCCTTACACCAGGGATAAATTCATGAATATATGTGAAACGCATATGCCGGAACAGGACGTTTCCGGAATCACTTTCGACTTCTCTCTGGAAAAAGTCTGCTCTGAAATAGGGCTGGATAAAAAGGTGCTGAAGCCGATCCTGTATGAGTTTGTGGAACAGTCGGTGAAATCCGTTAATCAGGCGGAAAAGGCTCTGAGAGACGATAATCCGAAGCAGAATAAAGACCTTCTTCAGTCTGTGCGGAGCACTGCGGGCAATTTCGGGTTAAATTCGGTTTGTCAGCTTCTGAAAAATATGGAAGAATCCGGCAGGAAGAAAGATATATCGGAATACAGAAATTATCACGCTCAGATATTGCTGTTTCTGAACCATGTGCTTGAGGAATTAAACGGGAGCTGATGATGGAATATATAGCTAAGATCGTTTCGGTGGATGACAACAGGCTTAATCTCCTGCTGATAGAATCCATGCTGGAAAGCATGAACGTAGCTATAACCAGCTTCACCGATCCTCTGACTGCTCTTAAATTTATCCGGGAGAATCCGGCGGATATAATCCTCACCGATTATATGATGCCGGTGATGGACGGGGTTTCCTTCATTAAACATGTCAGAGAGATAGACGCTGATATCCCTGTGGTGATGGTGACAGCCGTGGATGATGACGACAATGTGAAGATAGCCGCTCTTCAGGCGGGAGCATACGATTTTCTGTATAAGCCTCTGAAACTGTATGAGTTTCAGGTGAGGATAAAAAACCTGCTGAGCATGAGGCGAAACCAGCTCCTGCTGAAAGACAGAGCCGCTCTGCTTCAGGACGAAGTTCTGACCGCCACCAAACAGATAGAACAGCGTGAGTTCGAGTCGCTCTCTATCATAGGTCGTGCCAGCGAATACAAAGACATGGAAACGGGCAACCATATAAAAAGGGTTGCGCATTACTGCCGTGAGCTGGCGAGAGATCTGGGGTTGGATCAGGATTATATCAACACGCTCTTTTATTCATCTCCTCTGCACGACATAGGCAAGATAGGCATACCGGACAGCATTCTGCTGAAGCCCGCCAGGCTGACCGACTCCGAGTTTGTCATCATGCAGCAGCACACGGTTATAGGTCACGGCATCCTGAACGAGGCGGACGGCAAATATCTGAAAATGGGAGCGGAGATAGCCATATCTCACCACGAGCGGTGGGACGGAAGCGGATATCCGAAAAAGCTCTCCGGAGAGGATATACCCATCAGCGGACGGATCGTGGCTATCAGCGATGTCTTTGACGCTCTGATGTCCAAAAGACCCTACAAAGACAAATGGACAACGGGCGAGACTATAGTTTATATCCAGAAAAACAGCGGAAAGATGTTCGATCCTGCTCTGGTGGCTTCTTTCGACAGGCTCCATGATGTCTTTATGGATATCCTGAAAAGCTATGATGATTCAGGCGAATAACGTATCTGTTAAATATTTTTCATAATCGGACAGTTTTTGTCTTGACAATAATTCAAATAACTATTATTAATATTCTTAATCCTAATACAGAAACCCTATAGTATAGCAACAAACATTGTCTGGACTGCCGGGCGGAGAAACACAATAGTCTTCATACAACAACAACCTCCTTATTCCGCCCGGTTTCCTTTCAATCCAGCCTTTTAACATCACCTCTTTTGTAGTATATTGGCTCCTGACGGAGGATGCCATGAACAGAGAAGAAGCCTACACACTGCTGACAGAATACACCAAGTCCGATTCGCTGATTAAGCACGCTCTGAGCGTTGAACAGGCTATGCGGTCATACGCCGTAAAATTCGGTGAAGACGCCGAAAGATGGGGCGTGGCGGGTCTTCTGCATGATTTTGACTATGAAAAATACCCCACGCTGGACGACCACCCCTTTAAGGGGGTAGAAATCCTGAAAGGTCTCGGATATCCGCAGGATATTCTGGACGCTATTCTGGGACACGCCAGACACACAGATGTAATTAGGGAGACCATGATGGCAAAAACCTTGTTCGCTGTGGATGAGCTGTGCGGTTTTCTGCTCGCCTGCGCTTATGTGCGTCCGGATAAGTCCATAGCCAATGTTGAGGTGAAGAGTGTTAAGAAAAAGCTGAAGGACAAGGCGTTCGCCAGAGCTGTCAGCCGTGATGATATAGAGCAGGGGATAGAAGAGATGGGAGTGGACAGAGACGAGCACATCGCTTTTGTTATCGCCTCGCTGTCTGAAATCTCGGACAAGCTGGGCGTATGAACACTCTGACTCCGGTCACTCTGTCTGACGGACTGATAGTCGAGACGGTGTGGTATCCATACGGCACATTGTGCATATCTTCTCAGGCGGGGTGCCGGATAGGCTGTCCGTTCTGCGCCTCAGGCAGGAAGGGACTTGTCCGCAGTCTGACGTGCGAAGAGATGATGGTTCAGGCAAAAACAGCGGAGGCAAAACGCATAACCATATCTGGAATTGGCGAGCCTCTGGATAACTTTATCGCCGTGAAGGAATTTATAGAGAGATCAGAGCTTCCGGCGGCGGTGACAACCACAGCCTGTTCGTTTCTGGTGAAAGACCTGCTGATGCTGAACCACAACGGGGTGATGATATCAGTGCACGCCGGCACGGAAACTGCGCATAAAAAGCTGATACCTAACACCAGACCGCTAAAGGATATATACGATGACATAGCTCAGGTGTGGGACACCATGTCCGTGAGATCCAGAAAAAAGCTGGGGTTTAATTATCTGCTGGTGGAGGGCGTAAACGACAGCTATGCCGAGATAGACGCCCATATTGAAAATATGGGAAGATTTCCTCAGGCATCCACCCATCTTCTGATTCTGAACCATGTGGACAAATCACCGTATAAGAGCCCGCCGAGGGAGAAATATGACGAAATATATGAATATATGCGGTCAAAAGGGCTGAATGTGAGACGGGCAAACCAGTGGCGCAGGAAAGACTTAGGCGGTTGCGGGACACTATGGCTGAAGAGTCTGGAAGAAAAATGTTGACTTTGTTTACATAATCAGGCAATATCACTCCATGAATACTAATAACGTAATTACAACTGTTAAAAATTGGTGGTGGCGTTCAACTTCTATATAAGAGGTTTTCGCCATGAGTTTGTGTATAACAGCCGTGCGGTGAAAACCGCACGGCTTTTTTGTTGCCTTACAGGGCCGTGTTATAAAATAACACGGCCTTTTTTTTTGAAATTATACGGCGGCATATAAAATGCCGCCCTACAAAAGGCAGAAACACCAGCCATAAGTAGGGCGGGGTTTTATCGCAAGCGAGGAGCAGAAACACCCGCCACAAGTAGGGCGGGGTTTTATACCCCGCCGAAAAAAAAAGAGAATAATTAATAAGGAGATTATAAATGAAACAGAGCATCTATCCGGACAAAGAGACCTTTCTAAGCCTCGCCGGACAATATGACAGAATCACCGTTTATCGTGAGATAATGGGCGACACGTTCACCATCATCGGTCTTCTGCGGAATTTTTCAGCCGAGAAATACATGTTTCTGCTGGAGAGCGCCAATCTGGACAAGACTTTTTCCAGATTTTCCTTCTTCGGCAACAATCCTAAACGTGTCATCACATTCGAAAACAACACCGTCACTGAGATTTCCGGAAGCAAAAAGAAGACTTTTTCCATGAACCCCATGACATATATGGGGCAGGAGTTCTACAGCGAAAAAGGATACAACGATGGCAAATTCGGCGATTTCTCCGGAGGATACGCCGGGTATTTCTCCTATGAGTCCATCAACTATATGGACATCCTGAAAAAGCCCGTGAAATGCGGTTCAAAGAACCGTCTGGTGGGCTTCATGGAAGTGGACGAGTTCTATGTGTTCGACAACCACCTGTCCAAGGTCTACGCCGCCGTAAGCGTCCGCACCGACAACCCCGAGGAAGCGTATGAAAAAGCGCTGAAACGCACCCAGAAGATGAGTGTGGAGGTGCACAGGCTGAACTTCGATAACTATGATTCCGACACCGACTGCGAACTGGTTCGCGACATGGAAAAGGACGAGTACATGCGTTGTGTGGAGCAGGTGAGAGAGGAGATAACCAACGGTGAGGCGATTCAGGTTGTTGTGTCCAACGCTTACAGGCTGAAGGGCAGGATAAACCCCCTGAGCCTCTACAGAGCCCTGCGCAATATCAACCCCTCGCCCTATATGTTTTATCTGAAATTCGGCGATGATGTCCTGCTGGGGGCATCACCCGAAATACACCTTAAGATCACCAACAGGGTAGCCACCTTAAAACCCATAGCCGGAACTTATCCCATCACGGATGACATAGAGGCGGCTAAACAGGCTCTTCTGGCTGATACAAAAGAGTGCGCCGAACACCTGATGCTGCTCGATCTCGCCAGAAACGACCTCTACACCTGCTGTAAGCCGGAGAGCGTGAAGGTGGTATCAAACTTCATTCCGGAAGTTTACAGCCACGTCATACACATAGTGAGCGAGGTGGAGGGTGTTCTGGAAGACGACAAGAGCCCGCTGGAGCTCTTCATGAAGAGCTTTCCCGCCGGAACAGTCTCAGGCGCTCCGAAGGTGAGGGCAATGGAGCTGATAGATCAGTATGAAAAATCCGAGCGTGGATTTTACGCCGGATGCGTGGGTTACTTCGGCTACAGCGGAAACATGGACTGCTGTATCACCATCAGAAGCGCCTATGTAACACCGAAAGAGACCACACTCAGAGCCGGAGGAGGAATAGTCTATGACTCAACCCCGGAGAAAGAGTTCAAAGAAGTGGAAAACAAACTGGGCGCTCTTTTCGCCGCCTACAGAAGCATAGATTCGCTGGAGGGAAGATAATGTTCTTACTGATAGATAATTACGATTCATTTTCATATAACCTGTTCGCTCTGTTCAGGCTGGCAGGGGCGAAGATAGACGTTATCCGCAACACAGAGTTTAAGCCGGCGGACGGGTATAAAGGAATAATCCTTTCACCCGGACCCTCAAGCCCGGAAAATTCAGGCACCACGCTGAAATATCTGGAGATGTACACAGGCAAAATACCCATGATGGGCGTTTGTCTGGGCATGCAGAGCATGGCTTATCATCTGGGATATAAAGTGCGCAAGGCGAAGACAGTGATGCACGGCAAGGCGGACGACATCGTGAGCGTGAAACCGTCAAAGATATTCGCAGGTATTCCGGAGACTTTTTCGGCTATCCGCTATCACTCTTTGGCGGCGGACGTGCCGGACAGCATCAAGATAGCCGTGGCAAAATCAGACGGCGAGTGCATGGGCATGGAGGACGAGGCTAACAAGCTCTATGGAGTGCAGTTTCACCCTGAGTCTATCCTCAGCGGATACGGGGACGTAATGGCTAAAAACTTTATGAATATATGCGGAGTGACAAAATGAGCGCAGATATAATCAAAAAAACAGGGATGGGCGAAAGCCTGAATTTTGAGGAGACTTACAGCGTTTTCATCGACATGATGGAAGGAAAGCTGGAAGAGGCGGAGATAGCCTCTATCCTGATCTCCATGCGCCTCAGAGGCGAGACGGTGGAAGAAATAGCGGGCGCCGCCCGTGCCATGAACGAGAAAAAGATCGTTTTCGAAACAGATATGCCCGTGTATGACACATGCGGAACAGGCGGCAGCGGCAAGAGCACCATGAACGTGTCCTCCGCCGTGGCGGTGCTTCTTTCCGCCATGGATTATCCAGTGGTGAAACACGGTAACAGAGCCGTGAGCGGCGTGGTCGGCTCAGCCGATATGTACGAGATGTGCGGAGTGCCTGTGAACAGCGACAAGGAACAGATGACCGCCTATTTCAAAAAGAATAATTTCGCTTTTCTCTTCGCCCCGATGTACCATCCGGCGCTGAAATACGCAGGAGCCGTGCGAAAGAAGCTGAGAGTACCCACTATGTTCAACTTTCTCGGACCGCTCGCCAACCCGGCGAACATCGGCGGACAGATAGTCGGTATGCCTTTCAGGGACAAGCTGGCTATTCTGGCGGAGAGTCTTCTCCTTCTGGGGCGTGACAAGGTGGCTATCTATTCGTCTCTGGACGGATACGATGAGATATCATCATTCTCGCCCACAGAGATACACGAGGTCACAGGCGGCAGGATAATCAAGCATTACATCAATCCTTCAGAATTTTTCATGCCTTTTCAGATGCCTGTGGTAAAAACATCTGAAGATGCTGTAAAATTTTTCAACGCCGCAATATCGCCTGACGGCGGAAACTATTCCAAGCTGGTGGCGCTGAACGCCGGGCTGGCTCTGGCTGTTTTCGAAAAGGCGGACAGCGTGAAGGACGGCTATGGAATGGCTATGGAAGCCATACAGAGCGGAAAAGTTCTGGAAAAACTGAACAGCTTAAAAGGATAAACATGTCTGTACTGGATAAAATATTAACCCACAAAAGAGAAGAGATAAAGACGCTGACCGTGCCTGATATGGAGCGTTCTAAACCGGTGCTGGATTTCAAAGCGTCTCTGACGGCAAAGCCCTTTATCTGCGAAGTAAAAAAAGCGTCTCCTACACTGGGCGACATCAACACAGGCGCTGACCCTGTGGAGGTGGCGGCAGGCTATGATAGGTTCGGGGCGGGAGCGGTGAGCGTTCTGACTGACGCCGAGTTTTTTAAAGGCAGTTTTCAGTTTTTGCGTGATGTTGCGCAGAAGATAAATATCCCTGTGCTGTGCAAAGACTTCATCATATCTGAGAAACAGATAGATGTAGCGTATATCTATGGGGCGGATGCCGTGCTTCTGATGGCTACAGCTCTTTCCGCTGAGGAATACGCCCGCCTGAACAGCTATGCCAGGTCAAAGGGGCTGGCGGTGCTGACGGAGATTCACGAGGCGGAGGAATATGAGATAGTGAGGGCGGAGAACCCCGACATAGTGGGAGTGAACGCCAGAAATCTTAAGACGCTTAAAATAGATAAGGATAAGGCGGCTGAGATAATAGAAAAACTCCCCTCGAAGCACTTTAAGGTGGCGGAGAGCGGGATGGGGTGCGCCGCCGATGTGCGCCTGATGAAGGTGGCGGGAGCATCTGCCTTCCTCGTTGGTTCCAGCCTGATGTCCGCTGATGACCCTGAGGCTGTTTTTGCGGATATGAGCAGAGGGCTGAAATAATGTTCGTGAAGATATGCGGGATAAAAAACATAGAGACCGCCGAAAAGGTGATTGAGCTGGGCGGGGACTGCGTGGGTTTTGTGGCGCATAAAAAGAGCAAGAGATACATCACCCCGGAAGAGGCGGAAAAGATCGTGAGCGCCGTAAAAGGCAGAGCGGTCACCGTGGCGGTGGGTGTGTCAGCCGATGAGTGCGTGGATTACGGATTCTGCGACTATATTCAGGCGGATGACGCATGCCGTTCAGAGCGGGATATCCTCTGCGGATACGCTGAACCTGCTGGTATTTTTAAATATTTTTTATATGACAAAAGCAGGGGCGAGGGAGTTTTCTCTGAATATCCCGACTGGATAGAAGAATACAGAGACAGGCTGATTCTGGCTGGAGGTCTGACACCGGAGAACGTGGCGGACGTTGTGAAGCGATGGCGTCCTTTCGGTGTGGACGTTTCAAGCGGTGTGGAGACAGAAGGAATAAAAGATTTTGAAAAGATAAAAAGATTCATATATGAGGCGAAAAATGGATAAAAAGATGTTTTTCGGAAAATACGGCGGACAGTTCGTCCCCGAAACGCTGATACCCGCTCTGGATGAACTGGAGATGTGGTACAACAAACTGAAATATGACAAAAAATTCAACGAGGAGCTGAACGCTCTGTTCACATCCTATGCCGGAAGACCCACTCCGGTGTATAAGGCGGAAAATCTGTCGAAAGAGCTGGGGTGCGAGCTTTATCTGAAGCGTGAGGATCTGATGCACACAGGCGCTCACAAGGTGAACAACACTCTGGGGCAGGCTCTGGTTACGAAATATATGGGTAAAAAACGCGTGATAGCCGAGACCGGAGCCGGACAGCACGGTGTGGCAACAGCCACCGCGGCGGCGCTTTTCGGCATGGAGTGCACGGTATTCATGGGCGAGGTGGACGCCAGACGTCAGGAGCCCAATGTTAAGCGTATGCAGCTTCTGGGCGCTGAGGTTGTGCGTGTTCAGGACGGACAGCGCACGCTGAAAGACGCTACAAACGCCGCTCTGCGTGAGTGGGTTGCCAGCGTTGAGACCACGCACTATATCATCGGAAGCATTGTGGGTCCTTATCCTTTTCCGGAGATGGTGGCATATTTTCAGTCTGTCATAGGAAAAGAGGCTAAGGTTCAGTGCAAGGAGCTGGGGTTCGATCCGGACTGCGTTGTGGCCTGCGTTGGCGGCGGAAGCAACGCTATAGGCATCTTTCAAGGATTTCTGGGCAATGAAAATATAGAGATTTTCGGCGTGGAGGCGGGCGGTGTGTCCGACAGAGACGGCGAGCATGCCAGAACCATAGGAATGGGCAAACCGGGGATACTCCACGGAGCTTTTTCATATCTGGTGCAGACACCCCAGTATCAGGTGGCGGACGTACACTCTATTTCGGCGGGGCTGGACTATCCGGGTATCGGACCTGTGCATGCCATGCTGAATGATTCCGGCAGGGTCACATACGGATATGTCAGAGATGACGAGGCGCTGAACGCTTTTCAGACGCTCACCAGAAAAGAGGGAATAATCCCCGCTCTGGAATCGAGCCACGCTCTGGCGTATGTGATAGAGAATAAAGAAATTTTCAAAGGGAAAAAAGTCCTGGTAAATCTGTCCGGCAGAGGCGACAAGGACATGGAAGCCATTCTCGCAAGGGGGCTGGTATGAGAGGATTTTACATAGTCGGCGGATATCCCGACAGACAGCAGTTCAAAAAATGCCTGAGGCTCATCGCCGAATCGGGATTTGAATTTGTGGAGATAGGCATCCCCTTCAGCGAGCCTGTGGCTGACGGACCTGTGATAGCGTCCGCAATCCACGAGGCAGTGATGAGCGGTGTGGACATCGATGCCATCATGGCGGATGTCAGAGAGATGAAGGCGGAGTTTCCGGCTGTCAAGGCTATCGTGATGACCTATGCCAATATCATCCACGGATACGGCGAAAAACGTTTTTCCGATGATTTCAGAGATATTTTAAGCGGAGTAATCATTCCCGATCTGCCCACCAGAATGCACTACTGGATGACGGAGAAAGGACTCGATATCCCGATAGTTCCCTTCGTGACACCCGTGTCCAGAGATGAGGACATAGAGACCATAAAGGACACCAAAGCTCCTTTCGTTTACTATATAAGCATTATGGGCGTGACAGGATCGAACAAAGAGAAGAGGGCGGACGACAGACCAGACAAGGCGGCGAAGCTGACCGGAAAAACTGTTGTCACCGGATTCGGGATAAAAACGCCTGATGACGCTAAAAAGGCTCTGGATGCCACCGGAGGATATATCATCGGCACAGAGGCTGTGAAAAGGCAGAAGGATTATGCTGACTTTTCTCAGTACATAAAGCAGTTTGCGTGAGAATTGTTTATCAGCAGAATTAATGTTTTAAGTTATTCTATCTTTTTATGAACAGAATGTATTATCAGTAAGCTATAGAGACCTTCAGAATGATTTATTCGGAGGTCTCTATGAAGTTTTCCAGAAGAGAGGTTTTGAGAACCAGTCTGGTTCTGGGCACAGGTCTTTCCCTCGGTCTGACGGGATGCGGAGGCTCGGGAGGAGACGGATCGGCTAAGACCGCGTCACGTTTCGCTGTTCTTTCTGATCCCCACGTTTATGACACATCACTGGGCACATCCGGCTCAGCTTTTGAGGATTATCTGGCGCATGACCGCAAGATGCTCGCCGAGAGTGTCGAGATTATGGAAGCCATGGTGGACGAGATAATCGCCGCCGGTGTGGATTTTGTACTGATCTGCGGCGACCTCACAAAAGACGGGGAGAAAGTGTCCCATCTGAAGATGGTGTCTATGCTGAACCGGTTTATCGGAGCGGGCATAGGCGTGTATGTGATCCCCGGCAACCACGATATAAACAACCCTCACGCCATGTCGTTCAACGGCAGCTCGTCCTCATCTGTGGACAGTGTTACGCCGTCTGTATTCGAGAACATTTACGAAGACTGCGGGTATTCGAAATGCATAGCCAGAGACCCGAATTCTCTCAGCTATATAGCGGAGCCTGTCATCGGTGTGTGGCTCTTTGCCATCGATTCCTGCAAATATGACAACAACACCACATCTCCCGACACCACAGGAGAGATAGGCGCAGAGACCCTCACATGGATACTGGGATATATGGCTAAGGCGCAGGCAAGAGGCAAAAAGGTCATGGGGATGATGCATCACGGCATAATACCTCATTTCGCCGCCCAGACAACGTTCTTTCCCGAATATGTAGTGGATGAGTATCTGACCGTGGGCGGAGCGCTCGCCAATGCCGGGCTGAAGATCATGTTCACAGGACATTTTCATGCTCAGGATATCATCAAGTCCACATACTCCAACGGATTTCTCTATGACGTGGAGACCGGATCAGGCGTTACCGCTCCCAGTCCATACAGGGTAATCGATCTGGATATTGTTACAGAGACTTACGATATCGCCAGCTATGAGATTCACTCTATCCCTTCCAAGGCTGATTTCGATACTTATAAAGAGGATTTTGTAGAGCAGGGTATGCTGGAACTTTATACGGATATTCTGCCGTCATACGGCATCGATCCGGCTGTGGCTCCGGCAGCCGCAGAGATTCATGTGGCTCACTATAAAGGTGACGAGCCGGGATACACAAGCATGAGCGCCACAACTCAGGGGATTATAACGGCTCTTCTGGGCGGGGGCGCAGGCGAGGTGGCTCTGGCATATGCTCTGATAGATTTTGCCAAGGACAACATGGCAACAACGCTGGTGGCAGACAACAACATTACATTGTCGCTATAAACAAAAAAAGGTCACTGAAAAGTGACCTTTTTTACTATTCCAGCTCAATTTTCTTGATATCCGGGTCAAGCGAGTTGATAATCTTGTCCAGCGTTTCGAGGATGCTTTTCAGATCCTCGGGAGTCAGCTTGTTTTTGTCAAAAAAACAGTCGTTGTCCATTTTCTTTGTCAGCTGAGCTGTGTAGCTGATCCCTTCCTCGGTCGCTTCCAGATAGATGGTGCGTCTGTCGGTCTCGGTCTTTGTCCTTTTGACAAGACCTTTTGCCTCCAGCCTGTCTACAATGCCTGTGAGGGCGCTGTTGTTCAGATTGACAGATTTTGTCAGCTCTGTCAGGTTCAGAGACTTGCGGTTAGTTATCTCATGAAGGCACAGCATCTGCGGAAGAGTTACATTATACTGCTTGTCGAGGTGCTTGGAATACTTGTCCAGAAAGCGTGACAGCTTTCTGATCTGTACGATAGTTTGCATGCAGGTATTCTTGTTCATATTACCCACCATAAAAGATGCAGAATAATAGATGAAATTTGAGCGAAAATCAATGGGGACTATTCGTAAATAGCCTTAAAATTAAAAAAAATTTGATAAAGAAATGAAACGCGGACTATTGACAGTCCGAACATTTGCCGTATGTAGTGATCTTGCATCCTATAATATTCCTGCCTGAAAGTGAAGAAATTTTTTCCTCAAATTCGGCAGTCTCAATCATAAGATCCTCTACCTTTCCGCATTGTTCGCAGATGTGGTGGATGTGCGGGCGTATATTTATCTCGTACATAGTTTTTTTGCCTTCTATGCCCAGCTCGCTGACCATCCCGGCGTCTATCATGGCGTGGATGTTTTTATACACTGTCGCCAGAGAGAGAGAGGTGATCTTTTTCTTCAGGCGGGCGTAGAGGGTGTCTATGTCGATGTGCCCCGCATCGATAATTTCCGAGCAGATGAGCAGTCTTTGCGCAGTGGCTCTCAGCCCGTGCGACCTCAGCATGTGTTCCAGATTATATGACTTGTTCATACTGAATAATATGAAATCAGACCAAATTTGTCAACTATAAAATAACGTGATGCCATAAATGCGCCTACTTGATAAAACCTTTTTCTTTCCAGAACCTTAATGCTCCGGGATGAAAAGGTGTGGTTATATTCATCATCATTTCTTTAGACATCATATTCTTAGCGGAGCTGTGCTGTGAGTATAGGTATTTCACGCTCTCGTCTGAATATATTTTTTTCAGGATGAAGTAGACATCTTCATCCGGCACTTTATTGTTTGCTACCAGAATAGCGGCTCCTGAAAGTGTGTTGACTGATTTTGTTATGGTGCTGTATGTGTCTGCCGGAATGGTGAATGTTCTGATAAAGGGGTATCTCTCCGTGAGCCTGTGAATCTCTATGTCACGGGACAGATCGAGAAGACGGATATTTTTGGTTTCCTCGGCTTCTGCGACTGTGGCGTTCGGCGCTCCGGCATATATCCATAGGGCGTCTATCAGTTTGTTGTTGAAAGCTCCCAGAGCGTTTCTGTAGCCTATATAATATTTTGTGACACCGCTCCATACTCCTGCGGCGGAGAGCAGTCTTTCTGCATTGGACGCTGAGCCGGAGCCTATCCCGCCCACTGCCACACGTTTTCCTTTCAGGTCGTTCAGGGTGTATATTCCGGAATCTTTTCTGACGATGATCTGCACAGGGGCATAGTAGAGAAAACCGATATAGCGAACGTTCTTATATCTGAAATTATCGCCGCGCAGCTCACCTTTGTTCGCCTGATATACATCCTCAGTATATACAATTCCAAACTC
This sequence comes from Deferribacterales bacterium, assembly GCA_050251875.1. GTDB lineage: Bacteria > Chrysiogenota > Deferribacteres > Deferribacterales > Geovibrionaceae > Seleniivibrio. The sequence goes on from JBFWMA010000002.1 coordinate 174,924, forward strand.
GGCGGCTCCGCTGTCTACCATTCTGATGTTGTCGATGGAACCTTTGGACGCAACGGCTGTGATTTTTACATCGTCTTTTTTCAGAATGTTGGAGATGGCGTTGGCATAGAACATGAAAGTTCCGCCTGACGGTCCTCCGCAAAAAATGTGCTCGTATTTTCCGGCATGAGCGACTGCGTTAGATAAGAAGGCAGATATAAACAATAGTGTAATAAAATAATGCTTCATGAGAGATGCTAGCATTTCAGAGTTATAAAATCAAGAATAGTAATTATAATTGGAGAAAAAATCTTACAGATTAATTATCTGTCAGTATTGAAAAATAGACAAAACTTATCCATGAGTTTTGATACACATTTATAATTGTCTATATATGTCTCAGCACAGTGAAGCATTATTCTCTCAGCCTCTTGTCCACCGTATGCCGTGTCGCCTGAAATTGGATATCCGAGATGCGCTAAAGTCGCTCTGATCTGGTGTCTGGAGGCTGTGACTATTTCTGCTCTGACCAGCGAGAGTGTCCCTCTCACCGCCACGGGGGAGAATATGGTCAAGTTTCCACCATGATCGCCTATGATTCTAACGTGTTTTCTGTGTGATGAGTCTATCAGCAGATCGCATGTCACGCTTTTTTCAAATACGCCGTCCACCACGGCGAGATATATCTTTTTGATATTTTTCGGGGTATATCCGTTTCTGACAGCCGCCATCACGCCGTCCGTGGAATAATCCAGTCTGGAAATCAGGGAATAATCCGGAAAAAACTTAGAAACTATATCCTGCATAGTCACCGGATCGTCCAGCCTGTGGCGTTCGGAATGCATGAAGACGGGCTTATCAAAGAAGACCACATCGTCATACGCCGCAATAAGATAGTCGGCGGGATCGGGAATATTTTCTGTCAGGTTTTTGTTAAGCGTCAGCTCGCCCTCAGAAGCCTCTGAGTCCTTTTTCACACGAGCACCGTCCAGAAAAACAGCGCCTTCATGGATATATTCCTTTGCACTTCTGACGGATATATTGTATTTTTCTGCTAACTTTTTAGAAAATTTCATATATCTTAATCGCACAGGCTATATTTTTTTTCAAGATTTATGATATAAGGACTGTTATGTACGAATACAGATTTAAACAACTTTCCGATGATTCCGTTCTGGCTCTCGAAGACAGAGGGCTCTATCCCATAGAAGAAGATTTTAAAGGTCAGGACATCTGCTTCGTGGTCTATTATGAAGACGGGCTGGAGGATATCATTCCTGACGAGTGGTTTTCCAAGGTAGAGGTGCAGGACACCGGGTGGGACACCAAATGGAAGGAATTTATCAAACCGGGCAACCTGACAGACTCTCTGAAATATATTTTCGATACGGACGGCGTTTCCGATGAAAACACCATCATCATAAATCCGGCGATGGCTTTCGGCACCGGTACACACGCAACGACCAGATGTGCCGCCAGACTTGCTGAGCCGATAGTCAGTGGAAAAACAGTGGCTGACGTGGGCTGCGGCAGCGGCATACTCGCCATAGCCGCCGCGAAGAGGGGCGCCACAAATCTATATGCTTTCGACATCGATCCGGACGCTCTGGGCAACACCATAGAAAATATCGAGCTGAACCGCTGTAACAATATCAAGGCGTGGACAGGGGGCATAGAGAGCCTCGGGGTGAAGACGGATGTGGTGATAGCCAACATCATCACCAGTGTGCTGAAGATGATACATCCGAGCGTTCTTGATATCAGACCGGAGTATATTGTCTATTCAGGCATACTTCAGGAAGAATACGAAGAATTTATGAAAGAGATAGATATAAACGACTATGAAATTGTGAATACCGCTCAGGAGGCTGAGTGGTGCGGAGTGCTTCTGAAATGCCGTTCACAGCGGTAATCGGGGATGTGCACGGATGCGTGCGCACTCTGGACAGACTCATAGACAGGATTGAATCAAGATTCAGCGATGTCAGCTACATCTCTCTGGGAGATATAGTGGACAGGGGGCTTCATTCCATGGAAGTCACCCGAATCTTCATGGAGCTTCAGAAGCAGGACAGATTCCGCATGCTGAAAGGCAACCACGAAGACATGATGATGGACTATGCCTCGTTCACTATGGCATATCCGGAAAATTCTTGGTTTGCCACCGGGGGAAAACTGACTATATCATCCTTTTCCGGTCACGCTCTGGACAACCCGCTGACTCTGAAAACCATCAGAAATGTCGATTTTCTGCCTTATCTGGAGCCTTATCTCGACTTTTTTCACAGCGCCGAGAATTACTTCGGCTATGACTATCCCATGAACAAATTTCTCTTCTCCCATGCCGGTCTCGGACCGTCCGGCGGCAAGGCGGGCGGAGTGAACGAATACAGCTACCGCAAAGATTACCTCTATTTCTGGAGCCGTGACACAGACAAAAGCACCAGAAAACATTTCGGATATTCTCAGGTTCACGGGCACACCCCCGTAAAGAAGGTGGATGCCCAGCACAACCCCAGAATGCCCTATGTGAACCGTAACAAGTCAGGTGAGCTCGTCAGCGTTAATCTGGATACCGGATGCGTTTACGGCTATGCTTTGAGCTCTATGGTTATTGACGATCAGGGGCATTTTGAGTTTCTGAGCGAGAGGTGCATGGATTGAAACGGATATTTTATGAAGGACGAATAGACGGTTTTTTTCAGCTTGAGGGCGACTATTTTCATTATCTGAAAAACGTTGTCAGGGCAAAAGAGGGCGATGTGTTCGAGGTGCTGACACAGGATAAGCTGGCGGTATGCTCTATAAAAGAGCTGGGCAAGCGCCACGCTCTGATCTCCGCCGACTCAGTGAGAGACACGGTGAAGCACGGCTACAGGCTGAAGGTTTATCAGTGTCTGCTGAAGCGTGAGTACATGGATTTTGCCGTGGAAAAATACAGCGAGCTGGGAGCCACGGAGATAGTTCCCGTCATCAGCCACAGAAGCCTGAACGAGCTGAAGGACAAGACAAAAGACAGATTTATGGATATAGCCGTGAAGGCAGTTTTGCAGTCGGAGAACGAACAGCTTCCCCTCATCGGCGACAGCATAAAGATCGAGGACGTTTCGGCGGACATGGAGAAGAACATTATTTTCTATGAGCGCTGCGAACATAAAAGCATGCCTGAAATATCAAAGAATATGAGCATGATAATAGGTCCTGAGGGCGGGTTCACCGATGAGGAATACGCTTTGCTCGTTTCCAAAGGTTTTTCACCCGTGCGCCCCATAGACCAGATACTGAAGGCGGAGACCGCCAGCGTTGTTTTCACCGGGCTGGTGCGGATGATGCAGGATAATCTATGACAGAGTTTTCTGAGACTGATAAAGAGTTTATGAGGCTCGCCATCGAACAGGCAAAGATAGCCGAATCAGAAGGCGAGGTGCCCATAGGCGCTGTGGTGGTGTGCAACGGCGAGGTGATCGGCAGAGGGTACAACACCAAGAACAGCGGAAAGTCTGCTCTGCACCACGCCGAGATAAAAGCCATTGAGGACGCATCATCAAAGATAGGCGACTGGAGGCTGGACGAATGCAGTCTGTATGTCACTCTGGAACCCTGCCTGATGTGTTCCGGAGCTATCATCCACGCCAGAATCAGAAACGTATTTTTCGGAGCGGCAGAACCGAAATTCGGCGGTGTGGTTTCGCTGGCGCATACTTTCGATATAGAAGGGCTGAACCACAGGGTCTGCTATCTGGGCGGGCTTTATGTGGACGAGATTCAGACTATGATGAAAGATTTCTTTAAGGCTATAAGAGAAAAGAAGAAATAGTTCCCGTCACTGCGAGCCAATAAAATTGGCGTGGCAGTCTCACTTATTGGGCTAAATGTTTGAGATTGCTTCGTTTCACTCGCAATGACGTATATTGGTTACATAAAGAATTGCGGGTCACGGTCGAATTTGATTCGCAGACTGGTCTTCACCTGTTCCTTAAGCGATGCTGACGCTATCTGAATCAGCCTCGTCATCTCCTGATTCGTTTTCGATTTTATCACTATTCCGTAACGGTATCTGTTGGCTATCTTATAAACAGGCGCCTGAGCGGGATAAAACACTTCCGCCCCTTCAGAATATCTTTTCAGCGTGTCATAGATGAAAAACGCCGCCTCTCTCACATTGTCCTCTTTGGTGTGGGACAGGGTTATCCGGCACATTTTATAAAAAGGCGGATAGTTGAACGTTCTGCGCTTGATGAGCTCCATGTCATAGAAATCTGTGTCGGCGCAGTTCAGCCTGCTGAAAACATCCAGCTCGGGAACGTTGGTCTGGATAATCACCCGCCCTCTGGTGGATGCTCTTCCGGCTCGTCCAGCCACCTGAAGCAGCAGCTGATAAGCTCTTTCGTTCGCCCTGAAATCGGGCAGGGAGAACATGTTGTCTATGTTTATGACTCCTGCCAGAGTCACGTTTTTAAAATCAAGTCCCTTCGCCACGAGCTGAGTCCCCGCCATGATGGAGTATTCGCCGTTTTCAAAACTCTTCAGCATTTTCGACAGCTCCTTATAGCTGGATGCGCTGTCGGTATCCATCCTCAGGATTTTTTCACCGAAAATTGTCTCCAGAGCCTCGGCAACCTTCTCCGTGCCGGCTCCGTAGTCCCTCATGTCGTCACTGCCGCATGCGTGGCATTTCGGGCGTTTTATCTCCTGCGAGCAGTAGTGGCATTTGCACACGCCTTTTGACTTATAGTATGTCACCGCCACCGAGCAGTTGGAACAGTTCAGTATCTGTCCGCATTTCTGACAGTAGAGCGTGTGTGAGTATCCTTTCCGGTTTATCAGCAGGATGACCTGCTCGCCCCTTTGCAGGGTGTTGTATATCTCTGTGTGGAGCCTGTCGGAGAGTATTCCTCCGATCATGTCCTCGTGCTTGGTGTCCACTATCTCAATGTCCGGCATGTCGGTGTCCGGACGGCAGGGGATGGCGTGATAGTGATATCTGCCCTCTCTGGCGTTCTGCCAGCTCTCCACGGACGGGGTGGCGCTGGACAGTATCACGGGTATGTTTAGAATCTTTCCATAGAGCACAGCCATATCGCGCAGGTGATAGGGAGGGTTCTCCTCCTGCTTGTAACTGCTCTCGTGCTCTTCGTCCACCACGATGAGCTCAATGTCCTCTGCGGGCAGAAAAAGAGCGCTTCTGGCGCCCAGAACCATGGGCAGAAGCCCTTTATTGAATGTCCAGAAGGTCTCCCTTCGTTTCTTCGGTGTTTTTTTGCTGTGGTACGACATCACGTCAAAGCCGATCCGTTTGGAGAGTCTCTCCTCCATCTGCGGCGTCAGAGATATTTCAGGCACCAGATACATTACCTTTCTGCCTTTGGCTATCACATGCTTTGCCAGTTCTATGAATACTTCGGTCTTTCCGCTTCCGGTCACTCCGTGCACCAGATGTGTGGAAAAACCGCTGTCCAGATGCGGGAGTATGGAGTCATACACGCTCATCTGCGCCTGACTCAGCGTCAGGTCGGACGGTGTATACTTTTTCGGCTCGATGGGAGACGGCTCGGAAGCCAGAATAGTTTCAGACAGCACTCCTTTCAGAACGCCGCCGAGATTAGCGCAGTAATATGACGATATGCCTTTCAGAAGTTTCAGATAGCTTTCGCTAAAGACAGAATAGTCATCCGGAGCTTCTAAAATGTCTCTGTATGTGATGTCCTCTTTCGGCTCAAAATTTTCACCGAGCACTATCCCCCACAGATCTCTTCTGCCGAGCGGAACATGGGCTCTCTGCCCCGGTTTCAGCTCTTTTTCAGAGGTGTAGGTATAGATCCCGCCCACAGGGACGGGCAGAAGGACATCGAAATACTTCATATGTTGAGGACTCGCCTTTTCAGCTCCCTCTTAAGCACTTTTCCGGTGGCGGTCATGGGCATATCCTCGCACAGATGTATGTGCTTGGGTATTTTGAAGTGCGCCAGCGATTTTCTCAGATAGCCTTTGATATCCGTTTCGGATATGGTTAAGCCCGGTTTCGGCTTGATATAGGCAACGGGTATCTCGCCGCTGTTCTTGTCCGGCAGACCGATCACCGCCGCCGCCTCTATTGCTTCGTGCTTGTGGAGCAGTTCTTCTATCTCTCTGGGGTATACGTTTATGCCTTTTACTATTATCAGGTCTTTTTTGCGATCCACTATGTAGATGTAGCCTTCCTCGTCCAGCTTAGCCAGATCGCCTGTGAAGAGCCATCCGTTTCTCAGCGTCATGTCGGTGAGTCCTGGCATGTTCCAGTATCCGGTCATCACGTTCGGACCTTTTACTATCAGCTCGCCCACTGTGCCCACAGGCTGTTCCACTTCGTTCTCGTCAACGATCTTGACCTCCACTCCGGGCAGGGCGGGACCGACTGACAGAGCCTTCTGGCGTTCCAGCGTGTTGCAGCTCACCACGGGAGAGGCTTCGGAAAGTCCGTATCCCTCTACTATGGGGCGTTTGAATTTTTCTCTGAAACGGATAAGCGTTTCCTCCGGCAGAGGAGCGCCGCCGCTCACATGCAGACGCACAGGGTAGACGAATTTTACAAACCATCTGGGCATCTTTGATCTGATGAGCGCTGTATATACCTGTGGAACGCCCAGGAAGAATGTGGGGCGCTGAAACAGCAGGATGTTTCTGAATGATTTTTTCTTAAGATCGGCCACACTGCCGAGGATTATGATGGATGATCCGGCATAGGTGGGCAGAATGACGCAGGTCATCAGGGCGTATGCGTGGAATGAAGGCAGAAACAGCAGAAACCTGTCGTTGACGGTCACTCTGAATCTTTCCAGACATCCCTTGGCGTTGGAGACCAGATTGAAGTGCGTCAGCATGGCTCCTTTCGGGTGTCCTGTGGTGCCTGATGAATATATGAAGACTGCGTGGTCTTCCGGACGTATTTCTACTTCCGGTTTTTTATCAGTGACTTTGTTTATCAGCCTGACGATATTTTCTGACTGGAACTTGGTGTCTTCGTATGTCATGACGGTTTTCAGGCTGGGGCATTTGTCCGTGATTTCCTCCGCCACTTCTTTGAAAGCGGACGATGTGACGAACAGTTTCGCTCCGGAATCGTTGATGATGTAAACCACCTCTGCCTGAATGAAGAAAGTGTTGATGGGGATGCAGACGCATCCTGCTTTTAATATCCCGAAAAGGCTGATGAAGAACTCAGGGCTGTTCTCCAGCATCACGGCGACTCTGTCGCCTTTGTTTATGCCTCTTTTGTGCAGGAGATTCGCCAGCTTGTTCGCCTTGGAGTTTATCTCTCTGTAGCTGTATTTGTCTTTATCAAATGTCAGATACTTTTTTGAACCCCTGAGTGATGCCTGCTCCTCAAGAGCCTTATGCACCAGATCAATAGGCATTCAGTCCTCCGGGTCTGACACCGAACTTTATGAGTCTTTCAAAAAGCTCCGCAACGGGCAGACCGACAACGTTGTCATAGCATCCGTCAATTTTTTCCACCATCAGGCATCCTTTTCCCTGAATGGCGTATGAGCCCGCCTTGTCGAAGGGTTCTTCGGAGTTTATGTACCATTTGATGAAGTTGTCGCTGTAGTTTTTGAAATATACGTCTGTGGTTCTGAAAAATCTTTCGCAGACGGCGGCTCTTTTATTGATGATGGCGACACCTGTCGTCACCTGATGTTTTTTGTTTCTGAGAAACTGAAGAGTGGACATGACGTCTTCTTCGCCTTTGGGTTTGCCGAATATCTGTCCTTCGCAGGAAACGATGGTGTCGGCGGCGATGATGAACGCCTCGTCATATATGTTCGCCACGTCATAGCCTTTCATGGCGGCGTTTTTGATGGTGAGATCGCCCACAGGGATTTCGGGGTTCATATCTTCTATCGCTTTGGATGTGACATACTGAAAGTTGATGCCTATACGGGTCATTAGTTCTCTTCGTCTGGGAGACCCGCTCGCCAGAATTACTTTTTGAAACATGAGATGCACCTTTCATCCTCTCTGATGTTATTTATGATTACTTTTGTAATGTATCCTGTGGCGGCTCCAGCCAGCACGGAAAAAAAGCAAAAATAGGGTAATAAGTTATAGATCGCATCGGTTTTTATGTAAAGATTTTTTACCACGAAGAATTGTAAACATATGTGCGTAAGTGCTCCGAGAGCGCCTATAGAGACCGGAGAGAGTATCCGTCTCAGCAGAAGATAAGACAGCGCCATGGCGGCGGTGGACGCCAGAGTGGCGGGGAGCGAGATGGATAGTTTTACCACCAGATTTCCTGTGAGCAGAGGAACCAGAATGGACTTGGTGACCGCCACATAAAAAGCCGCCGGGATATCCAGCAGATAGAGACAGAGCATTATGCCTATGTTGGACAGACCGATACGCACACCCGGAACGGGCAGGGCGATGAAAGATTCCAGCACGCCCAGAGAAACCGTCATGGCGGCGAAAAGCCCCGTCATGGCGAGTCTGTTGTGTTTATTGTGAGATAGCGTCATAGTCCTGTTCTTTGCACTCGATGACCAGCGCCAGATGCTTTGGCACGCACACGGCGGTGTCTCCGCATTTGGTCACCCATCCCTGTTTAATGCATATCTTATTGGGGCAGTTGGATTCCACGAATCGCGCCCCCTCTTCGGATGTCTCTATTAAAACGTGTCCGTTGTCCAGCTTCAGAAAATCCTTTTGCAGGGTCAGCTCGGTTTTTATGTTATTGTTTATCAGATAGAGTCTTTTCTCGCCTTCGTGTCCTCTGAACATGAAGAAGAGCACACCGCACAGAAGCAAAGCGATAAATATCAGGTCTGATTTATTTTTTTTCAAAGTTTTCCCAGCCGCAGAGTTTTACGATCTTATCATTGACGGTGTATAAAAGTACAGGCGTTTTGAGTTTTTTGCATTTCACTGCCACTTCTTTTTTGTTCATCAGAAAGAAAGCGGTGGCAAGTCCGTCCGCCTCTTCGGCGGATTCGGCGATCACGCTGACGCTGTGATAGAAGGGCGGGTTTTCGCCTGTGGTGGCGTCAAAGATATGGAATATTCTTCTGCCGTCTTTGGCTGTAAAAAATCTTTCGTAGTCGCCGCTGGTGGCTACCGCCATGTTTTCCAGATTTATCACGGAGATGTGGTCTCTGGTGTTCAGCGGGTGCTGTATGGCTATGCGCCATTTTCTGTCGGGTCTCCTGCCCATGGCATAGAGATCGCCTCCGGCGTTTACCATGGCATTTTTCACCCCGTCATCCCTGATGGACTGCACAGCCTCGTCTATGATCCATCCTTTGGCGTATGCTCCCAGATCGATGTATATGTTCTGGGCTCTGCTGATGTTGTCCAGCGCCTGTTCCACTGTCTGCTCATCCGGAACGGAATAGTTGCCGTCCGGAAAACCATAGAGTCTGGATATTGTGGCGGACGCTATGTTGAATCTGCCGTCTGTCAGCGTTTCATATATTTTGCCCCGTTTTATCAGCTCGGATATGTCATAAACGGGGGTGTAGCTGTTGTTTTTGTTGAATTTCGCAGTCTCTTCCTTAACGAGGGCTTCCAGAGTGTTTATCCTGTTTCTGGAGTCTATTATGGCGTTCTGGCTCTTTTCGGGCACGGTGACGGACACGAAAGTCCCCATGGCGTAAAACTGCTCGGTCTTATAGGTTTCGCCGCATCCGGCGGTCAGAAGTGTCAGAAGCAGAATGGCAGAGAGGCGGAACATCCTGGACATATGTTTTTATCCGTATAAAGTTTAGTTTGATAGCCGGAACGTTCTATAAGCAGTTTTGAGCATTTCGGGCACAGGGTGTCGCTGTATCCGGGAATGTTCGTGTTGCCTATGTAGACATAGTTCAGATAGTTTTTAGCTGTTTTTGCGAGTTCGGTCAATGTATTGTTTGGCGTGGGCGGAATGTTGTACTGGTGCTGGGGAAAATATCTGGACAGATGCAGGGGGATATCCGGGCTGAGCGATGCTATGAATCCGCACATCTGTTTAAAAGTCTCTATATCGTCATTTTTTCCGGGGATAACCAGATTGGTGATCTCCACATGGATTTTCGCCGTTGAGAGAGCTGTTATGGTCTCTTTCACTGTTTCCAGATATCCGCCGTGCTCCCCGTAGAATTTCTGGGTAAATCCCTTCAGGTCTATGTTGGCGGCGTCCAGATATGGCGTCAGCTCTGCCAGCGGTTCTTTGTTTATCATCCCGTTGGATATTATCACGTTTTTCAGCCCCGCCTGTCTCACGGTTTTTGCGCAGTCTCTGACAAATTCGAACCAGATCAGAGGCTCGTTGTATGTGTAGGCGATGCCGATGCTGTTATTTTCCAGCGCTATCTTAACCAGGCTTTCCGGTGTGGTCTCCTGACGTGTGCCGTCCATGGTGCTGAGCTGCCAGTTCTGGCAGAATCTGCACGCCATGTTGCATCCGTGAGTGCCTATGGAGAGTATCTGCGATGAGGGGTGAAAGTGATAGAGCGGCTTTTTTTCTATCGGGTCAAGAGATGCGGAGGCAACCTGCCCGTATGAGCTCTGGATGAGCATGCCGTCTGTGTTTTTGCGGATGAGGCATCTTCCGTGACTGCCCGGTTTTATCAGACATCTATGCGGACACAGCAGGCATCTGACTTTGCTGTCGTCCTCCTTCTGCCAGTATTCCGCTATGACGCTCATTTTATTTTTCCCGGGCTACCATGTAGTCCGCCAGAAAGTCGAGAGCGTCTCTGTACTGTGACGGTTCGAAGAGCTCCAGATTCTTTTTGGCTTCGGCGATGTATTCGTCCACCACAGCCTCGGAACGTTTTTTCACGTCATACTTGTTCATCAGCCCGAGGATGTAGTTCAGGTTTTCGTCTGTGGCTTTTTCATCCACGATGATGTCCCTGATGCGTTTGTTCTCCTCCGGTGTGGCTGATTCCATCAGCTTTATCACGGGGAGGGTGATTTTTCCTTCGTTCAGATCGGTTCCTGGTTTTTTGCCTGTTTTTTCAGGATCGCCCAGATAGTCCAGAATGTCGTCAGCCATCTGAAAGGCTATTCCCAGAGTGGTTCCGAAATTTTTCATGGCTGTCTGTTTTTCCACAGGCTGTCCGCCCAGAATGGCGCCTATCTCGCAGCATGCGGAGAACATTACGGCTGTTTTTGATATGATGATGCGGATGTAGTCATCGAATGATATTTTCACGTCCGCTGTTTTTATAAGCTGGAATACTTCTCCCTCGCTCATGGTTCTTGCCGCCACGGCAAGAAGCATCTGGATGCGGCTGTCGCCGTCTTTCACCAGATTCATGAAGGCTCTGGAATAGAGAAAATCTCCGCAGAGGACTGTTATGTCGTTTCCGAAGACTCTGTTGGCGCTCTCTTTTCCTCTTCTGTAGAGGGCTCCGTCTATCACGTCATCGTGAAGAAGGGTGGCTGTGTGGATATATTCCACCACGCCGGAGAGCGCGGCGCTTCTGGGTCCTGTGTATCCGCTCATGAGAGCCGACAGGATGAGAAAAACCGGTCTCAGTCTTTTTCCGCCGCTTTCAAAAACATATGAGGCGACTTCGTTAACCATTTTGACATCTGAGTCAAGGTTCGCTATGAGCTCTTTCTCCACAGCTTCCCTTTCGTTTTTCACCAGCGCCAGAACGTCATTAATGTTCATCTATTTTCCTCTGCAATTTTGAGTTGTTGAATTGTAAAATCGGAGTATATTGATACCGATAACCGCACACACAGAATATACGATAATAAAATGCTTGTAAATAAAAAGGTATCAAATTGAACGAGAGACAGTTGGAAGACAACCAATTAACCTATTATAAATTGCTGGACGGTCTGCTTCTGAAATCCGGCGGGCGTGTCTGCGACTCTTCGTACAACAACTATATAACAGCTAAATATCTGGCGGATAAGAACCTGTTCGACACCATCTACACCCTGACATTCGACAGGCTGGAAACCACGGACAAGATAGTCCCTGTGAAGGTGGACATGTCCACAGCCCAGGCGATGCGCAGGCTGAGGGTGGACACCCACATATCGCTGGGCGGAACTTTTATGTTTCAGCCGGTGCACGATGTGGTGTATGCCCTGCACGGATCGCTGAATGTAGGCGGCAGGCTGGCGCTGGCTGTTTATCCGAATATCTATGATTCGCAGGGCAGGGATGTTCTGGCTATGCTGTCCGACCACGCACAGCAACCCGTGAAGGACAAGCTGAGGCGCTGGAGCGTCACGGTGGAAAATTCCATCCAGAACCTGTTCATGAACATCAAGACGGAGGAGATCATCTCCGACACATCCATACACGAGATCACATCACTTTTCGGCAGCGAGAGCTTTCACCGCTTCATGTTTAAAAATGAGGTGGAGCACGAGATGTTTTTCGAACCGCTGAGCGATGAGCAGAAATACTATATGTCTTGGAAAATCATCAGGGGGTTGCGCATATGAACATTCCTTTTCAGACAGAGAGAGCGCCTGCGGCTATCGGACCTTACAGCCAGGCGATAATGACACAGAACATGCTGTTCGTTTCCGGACAGATTCCGCTGGATCCGGAGACCATGAGAGTTGTGGAAGGCGGCATAACTGAGCAGACCAGAAGAGTTATGGAAAGCCTGATTGCCGTGGTGGAAGATGCCGGCTTCGATAAAAAAAGCATAGCGAAAGTGACGATATTCATTAAAAACATGGATGATTTCGGCACTATCAACGAAATATACGCCGAATTTATGGGAGTATGGAGACCCGCCCGTGCTGTGGTGGAAGTCGCCAGACTGCCCAAAGACGTTCTCATAGAGATTGAGTGCGTCTGCGTCCGTTAATATTAAATTAAGCGGAAATTCTTCCGTCCGTGGAGAATTTCCGCAAACGCTCCAATCGGCAATGCCTCGTTCCGCTCACGTTCCACTCATAAAAACAGTAAACAGTTTTTATTCCCTCCACGGATTTCATCCATGAAATCAGACTGTATTTAACTATCGGGATAGCAACGTCTGCCGCCCGGTCTCCTAGCTATGACGTTTCAGATTTACGTCATTGCGAGACAGCCGCGGGCTGGCGTGGCAATCTCTGTATTTTCAAATGTGACTTTATCTTAAAAGTTTTCTTACAAAATTCCCCCCTTCTGTTGTTTAGGTCATTTCTCATGATATACTTAAATATTCCCACAGTTTCATGGAGGGTGACCTATGGATATAAAGAAGATACGCAACATCGCATTTATTTCGCATGGAGGGGCGGGTAAGACAAGTCTGGTTGAGACTATTCTGTTCAACGCCAAAGCCGTCAACAGGATAGGCAGTGTGGATAACGGAACCAGCGTCATGGATTTTGACCCTGTGGAGATCGAAAGACACCTCTCTCTTCATTCCAAAGTAAGCTCTATCGAGTGGCTCGAAACCCAGATAAACATCGTTGATACCCCCGGATACGGTAACTTTCTTTACGAAACCAGAGCGGGACTGTCCGCTGTGGGCGGCGCTGTGGTTATCGCTTCTGCCATCACCGGTGTTAAGGCGGAGACACAGAGGGTCTGGAACTATGCCGCTGAGTTCGATCTTGCCAAGCTGATTTTTGTGAACAAGATGGATAAGGAGAGGGCGGATTTTTACCGTGCTCTCGGCGATATAGAAAAATCATTTAAAGTGGATCCCCTGCCTCTGTTTCTGCCCATCGGCAAAGAGGCTGATTTCAAAGGTATTATAGATCTGGTGAAAATGAAGGCGTATATCTATCCCAGTGAGCCCACAGCGGCTTATTCCGTTGAGGATATCCCCGCCGATCTCATGCCGGAAGCGGAAAAATACAGGATAAAACTTCTGGAAGCGGTGAGCGAGACTGATGACGCTCTGATAGAAAAATATCTGGAAGAGGGCGAGCTGACAGAGGAGGAGATCACTCAGGGGCTCAGAGAGGGAACTATCGCCAAAAGATTTATCCCTGTGATATGCGGCTCCGCTGTTAAAAATATCGGAAGCAAACTGCTTCTGGAGGCTATCATAAAATATCTGCCGTCACCGCTGGAGCGTGAGCACAAGCTCGCCGTTCTGGAGGAGACAGGCGAAGAGATACATATCGATCCCAACGACAAGGAGTTCGCGGCATATGTCTTCAAGACATTCATAGACCCCTTCGCCGGAAAACTGACTATCTTCCGTGTTTATTCCGGAGAGATAACCAACGACAGCGAGGTATATAACTCCACCAGCCAGAAAAAAGAAAAAATATCCCAGCTCTATCTGCTTCAGGGAAAAAACCACATAAAAACAGACAAGCTGACAGCCGGGCAGATAGGCATGGTGAATAAGCTGAAATCCACGGAAACATTCGACACTCTCTGCGATCCCAAGAGAAAAGTGATGTTTCCGAAATATAAACTCGCCGACCCTGTTCTGGCGTATTCCATCAAACCTAAGTCTAAAGATGACGAAGACAAGGTTTCTTCAGGCGTTCACAGGCTGATGGAGGAGGATGTTGGTCTGAGAGTGGCGAGAGACGAGCGCACAGGCGACCTGCTGGTGAAAGGTATGGGGCAGATGCACATAGAAGTGGTGGTGGAGAAGCTGAAAAACAAATTCGGCGTATCCGTTGAGCTGAAAGCTCCCAAAGTGCCCTATATGGAGACCATCAGAAAACCCGCCAAAGGTCAGGGAAAATATAAGAAACAGTCCGGCGGACGAGGTCAGTACGGAGATGTTTTCATAGAGCTGGTGCCCAACCCCGGCGGCGGATTCAAATTTGAAAACGCCATAGTGGGCGGCGCTGTGCCCAGACAATATATCCCCGCCGTAGAAAAAGGCATCATGGAGGCGTCCGAAGAGGGCGTTCTGGCGGGATGTCCGCTGATAGATTTTAAAGCGGTTCTTTATGACGGAAGCTACCACACGGTGGATTCCTCGGAGATGGCTTTCAATATTGCCGGCTCCATGGCATTTAAAAAGGTTGCATTGGATGCTAAACCTGTGTTACTTGAACCTATTATGAATATGGATGTTTTTGTCCCCGATGATATGACGGGCGCCGTGATAGGCGACCTGAACTCCAGACGGGGCAGGATCATGAACGTGGAGCCTGAGACCAACGGTCAGCACATCAGAAGTCAGGTCCCCATGTCTGAGGTCTTGAAATATGCGCCGGATTTGCGTAGTATGACAGGCGGACATGGTATGTTCACTATGGAGTTCTCACACTATGAAGAGCTTCCGTCCCATCTGTATGATAAGGTTATCGAAGAACATAAAGGGGCATAGTCTTTGAATGAATGAAATAAACCTGCTGAGATATCATAACAGGAGCGCTCACGAGATACATATGCTCCTGAACGGCGAACTCACCGATGAGTTTTTCAGCCGTGTGGTCTCGATTCCCAGCAATAAGATTAAAAGGGCCAGACTGAGCCGTCTGGCCTTTTCCATGACTCTGCTGCTTGCTTTTCTATGTTCACTCGCCCCATCCTATGTTATCTATACAAAACTCTTACCCCACAAGAGCTTATCTTCTGTTGACGGTGTTCAGAAACATATAATAGAAGTGATGTCCGTTAAAATTAAGCCGAAAGAGCCGGAAAAACCCGACCCTCTGCTGAAAGAAGGTTACGCCAGAATAGGCGAGCTGGATGAGAAGGCGGACGGAAAAGGGTCTCAGGGACTTCTGGTTATATCCGACTATAAACCGGAGGAGAAGGCGGACACAGGCGAAAAGCCCGAAGAGATAATCAAGCCGATCACGGTGCCCGGAGAACCGGCGAAGAGAATTCCTGTCAGAGAACCGGAATTCATGCCTCTTTTTTCCGGCAATTTTAAGATACAGTTTTTTAACCTGACCGAACAGGAACTGAGCTATGTGAAAACACTGGCTCAAAATAATGATCTGACTCTGACACAGATCGGATCGGACAAGATTGTGAAGACAAAATGGCTGGTGTATCTGCTTGATAACACGTCACCTGTCACTATATCCGGACGTAAAGTCAGATATGTAAAAAGCTATTCATCCAGTGACGCAGCCATGTCTTACCTGACCCGTAATAGTCTGAAAGGTTTAATAACAACAGACACTTCCGTTACCAACTTCTATGACATGCAGGTGTGCTGTCTGAGCGAGGAAGCGGCAGAGAAGCTCGCCAGAGGCAGCGGGGTCGGTATGGACAAAGTAAAAATTCTTAAAGACCAACAATAAAAAGCGTTGACGACAGCAATTTAAGCAGATAAACTCATATGTAACGTGGAGGTATGCCATGACTAAAGCTGATATAGTTGAGTTAATTCACGAGCGTCTCGGTCTTACTAAAAAAGATATCGCTAAAGTAGTTGACGAGCTGTTTACCGAGGTTCGTACAAAGATCCTTGAAAAAAACAATGTCAAAATATCCGGTTTCGGAAACTTCGAAGTTAAAAAGAGAGGACGCAGAATCGGACGCAACCCTAAAACAGGCGTTGAGACCGTTATCGAGCCCAGAACTGTTGTTGTTTTCAGACCCAGCCAGATATTCAAAGACGAGGTAAATGACTAAGCTCTATTACAAAATAGGCGAAGTCTGCGAGCTTACCGGTCTTAGACCATCTGTCTTACGTTTTTGGGAAAAGGAATTTAAACAGCTTCGGCCTTCAAAATCAGGCGGCGGTCAGAGGTTTTATACCGAAAAGCACCTTGAGCTTGTTCGTCTGCTCATGAAAATGCTGTATGAAGAAAAATACACCATTGACGGGGCGAAGAAGAAACTTAAGGACGGTATGGTGGATGACGAACCGTCAGAACCATGTAAGCATGACGAGCTGAAGGCTGAACTTACTGATATATTGAATATTTTGAACTCCTGACATTGCTCAGGAGTTTTTTGTTTATATGAAACCCGTCTATTACGAAATCAAACCCTCACCCCTTTTAGAGAAACACATCAAATGTTTCTGGGTTATGCGGGGCACTTTTTTATCCATTTCATCCTACCGGATTTTTCCTGACTGCTGCGCCGATATCATCTTTTCGCTTTTGGCTCCCGGAGATATTCATCTGGCTGAGCCGGATACCGGATATTACGATATCTCGCTGACAGGTGCCGTGCATGTGTGCGGTGTCAGATTTTTGCCCGGCGGCATGCAGGCGCTCAGCGGGACTGATGCTCCGGCTGATCTGCCGGACTCTAAATTTATAAAATTAATCAGGAACAGTGTGAGAGACAGGGTGTTTTTCACCGAGGAAGATTATTTCGGGCATATCAGCCGTCTGCTTTTGCCTCTGTGCGGTAAAAGCCCCGATCCGGTTATGTCGTATTGGCTGAACAGCAGAGACTGCTCCGTCAGCGATATAAAGCGGTATTTCGGCGTGTCGCAGAAAACAGTAACCAGAAAGATGTCATCCCTGTCCGGTCTTAATCCTTCGCTCCTGAACAGAGTGAGGAGGTTTCAGAGGGCGCTGAGTCTGATGAGGACGTCCGTCTGTCTTACTGATGTGGCTCACGAGGCGGGGTATTTCGACCAGCCGCATTTCATCAGGGATTTCAGAGAGTTTTCCGGCGTCCGCCCATCTGATTTCGCCGGGCTGATGAATTCTATGAATGTCCGTTTCATACAATTCCCTGCCGGAGTGATATGATATCTTTCATATCAGGAGGATATGATGATTAAATATGACAGCGCGGTACTTTTTTGTAAAGATGTCAGGGCTTCGCATGATTTTTACGGCGGCGTTCTGGGGCTGGAGACCAAGATGGATAACGGCGGTCATGTCGCCTATGTCTGCGGGCTTTCCATCTGGGATATAAATATGGCTCACGGGCTTGTTTTCGGCGGGGAAAGACCGGGCGGAAGCGGTTCTTTTGAGCTGTGTTTTGTTTCAGATGATATAATGGCGGATTATGACAGGCTGAAAGGCTCAGCGGCGGTGATGACGGAGCCAATGGAACAGCCCTGGGGTCAGTTTGTGTTCAGACTGTCCGATCCGGATGGATACACTGTGGAGTTCGGCGAACGGCTTTCATCTACATTGAGGAGGCTCAGAGATGCCGGGCTAAGCGATGATGAGATAGAGAAGAAATGCCACGCGCCTGTGGCTGTACTTGAAAAGTTATAAAAAAGAGGCTCCGGTTAAGGAGCCTCTTTTTATATATGTTATAGAAATTATTACTGATCCAGAAGGGAGAAAGCCGCCTCGGCAGCCTCATCGAATTTAACATCGGAAACGTCCTGACCGTCTATGCTGATAGCCTGTCCGGCTGTCATATCGAAAGATTTTACGAATTCTGTGTATTCTTTCTGAAGTTCGGCGAGATATTGGTCGTATTCACCTGTCATTTTTTTCAGATATGCTTCGTATTCGTCCATAACTACTTCTTTATGCTTTTTGAAGTCGCCTTCTTTAGACTCAACGGAGATCACGCCCTCTTTAAGATATACGTTGCATTTGCCGTCATCTGTCATATCCACAAGAAATTGTGTGCCTTTTACCCCGATAACCGCAGTTTTCAGTCCGATAGATACGCCGGATTCGCCGCCTCTCTTTTTGATGCTGAAGACAACCTTGCCACTTTCCGGGTTAATTTTGTTATTTTTACCGAAAGAAGCGATGGAATTTTCGTCCAGAGCGATTTTGTCTCCGCTGTTCAGCTCGATAACCGCTGTGGATGTCCTTTTTGTGGATATTTTGCTCATAAGTGCGAAAGAGGTGTTGTCCGTCTTAATATCGGTTCCTCTGGGGGATGAGCCATCGAATATCTGCACTTTTCCGGTGAATTTTTTAACTGAGCCTATGGTTTCCGCGGAATAAGCGGCGGATATGAATGTGAAGCAGATCAGCAGTAATAATAATTTTTTCATAAGAACTCCTTTTAATGCACGCTACAACATTTAAGATTTTGAGTTAAGTGAAAAGTACCTGTTCATATTAAAGATTATATAGTAATTTTCATAAAATAATATGGAAACATTACCATCGGTATGTTAAATTCAATTAAATGATTGTATGCATGGAGGTACTGAAAATGAAGAAACTTATCCTGGCAATATCTGTCCTGGCTCTGATGCTGGCAGGTTGCGCTAAGCAAGAAGCGAAACAGCAGCTCGCTGACCCTTGTTTTGTCGGCGCTCCCTCATGGGTTCTGAATCCTCAGGTTGAAGGCGCTCTGGCAGCCGTTGGCTCAGCTCAGAAATCTAAAGCAGGTATGCAGTTCACAAGAGACGCCGCTATGGCTAACGCCAGAAGCGAGATCACCAGAATGATCGAAGTAAAAGTTAATACTATGATGAAAGATTTCACACAGACAACAGGCGTAGGCGATGCTGAAACTGTTGATAAAGTGACTTCTTCCGTTTCCAAACAAATAGCTAGCCAGACTCTGCAAGGCACACAGCAGAAAGACATCTGGATGTCTCCTTGCAGCGAACTGTATGTTCTTGTAGTTCTTAACCCCACAAAGGTTGCCGAGCTCACAAAACAGCAGGTTTCCACAAGCCTGAAAAACGATCAGGCTCTGTGGCAGCAGTTCCAGGCTAAAAAAGCTCAGGACGAACTTGACGCTGCTATAGACAAAGAATTCAAACAACAGTAACAATTAACCGAAATCCCTAAAAAGGGCAGTCAAAAGCTGCCCTTTTTTTATAGGTAAACATCATGAGAACAACAGCATTCATTATATTGACCATATTATTTTCAGTATTCTTTTTCGGCTGCGCCACCACAGGCGATCCCTCATCTGTAAAACTGATAAACGGAAAACCAAGCTGGTTCTATACCCCCTCTCTTAACGGAAAGACAGGCGGGGTAGGCGTCAGCGGAATACATGTGGACGGCAAGACAGGTCAGAAATCCCTCGCCGCTCAGCGTGCTCTGGAAGAAATAGCCAAGCAGATGGGCGTTAAGGTATCCTCTTTCTCCACCATCAGATCGGAGTCGGATAACAACGGATCCAGTGTTTCCGGTCAGTCCAGCTCTTTTTTTACTGTTGACGGAACAGAGGTAAAAGCCAAAATTGTAGAGATGTGGGAAGACCCGTATACCCACGAACTATATGTCTGGATGGTTGCTCAATGAAAAAATTTTTAGTATTGCTGACTGTTTTTCTTGTATTTTCCGCCTTTGCGGATGAGTTCGAGGATTATAAGAATCAGGATACAAACAGCTTCAAAAGCTCAAAGGACGAATGGACCTCTTATAAAGAAGAGACCGAGCGCGGTTTTGAGATGTACAAAGACGTTATGGAGAAGGAATTCGCTCAGTATAAGAACGAAATAGCGAAGGTCTGGGATGATGTTGTCGTCTCTGACAACTATACATGGGTTGAATATCTCAATAACTACAAGATCAGAAAAATAGTTAATTATGATAAAGGCGAGATGAAGATAGACGTTGTGGGCTTTCAGAACATGCCCGACTTCACCCCGGTGGTGAAGGATGTTCTGAATGAGGATTCCGCCACAGCTTTTTACCGTGACCCTGTGTCTTCCAACACAGAAAAGAAGATCAAGGAACTGGTGCCTAATGTCGTGACAGACAAGGTGAAGTCTGAACCTGTGGTGCAGAAGCTGTATTCCGACAAACCAATGACGGATACACAGGTCAACTCTCTGGCGAAAAAGCTGACAGACGGCGCCGGATACACCACTTCAAAGAACGAAAAAACAGGGCAGACGGTTTATACCATGACCGTGAAACTGCCTGAAGACATCTATAAAAAAGGCGCAGAGAGCGTTAAACCTCATGTGCAGACATATGCCAAGACTTTTCAGCTAGATCCGGCTCTGGTGATGGCTGTGATATTTACCGAGAGCAGATTTAACCCCATGGCGAAATCATATGTCCCCGCATACGGGTTGATGCAGATCGTTCCGAAGTCTGCCGGTCTGGACGCCACAAAATATCTGGAAGGCTCCGAGAGGATTCTTGCCCCGTCATATCTTTATAACCCTGAAAACAATGTGAAGGTAGGCACAGCTTATTTTTACCTGCTGTACTACAAATATTTTAAAGGCGTTAATAATGATCTGAGCAGGCTCTACTGCTCTATTGCCGCATATAACACAGGCGCCGGCGGCGTGGCATATGCCTTTAACAAGGACGCCAACAGATCGAAATACAGCGTTACGGCGGCTCTGGGAACGATCAATTCCATGAGCTCCGATCAGGTGTATAACTATCTGAAAACCAACCTGCGCTATGAAGAAGCCAGAAACTATCTGGTGAGAGTATACGGCAAGATAAGCGACTACAGGGAGTAAACAATGAGAATTATAATAGCTGTAAGTATTTTATCCATTCTGATGTTCGGCTGTATGCCGGAGAAAAAAGCCGTTGTGAAGCCGCAGACAAACAGCGCCAAAACACAGCAGATGCTGGCGGATCAGGCTGAGGCGGAGATGGATGAGGATATTAAGAACGGTTATCCGTCCATAAAAGAACCTTCATACACTAAACCCGCAGCCCAGCAGAAACCTCAGGCTGTGCAGAAGCCCCAGGCAGTTCAGAAGCAGGAAGAACCCAAAGAGGCTCTGCCCGAAAGAAAAGTGACAACGCTCGGCTCGCTGAAACCCGTCACGAAATATCCCATGCAGGGCGATTATCCCGTATGGTTTTACTCCCCCGTGTATGACGGATATATAGGAGCTGTGGGCATAGCGCCTAAACAGCGCTCCGGCGGTCTGTCCGCTCAGAAGAGGGTGGCAAAAATGCAGGCTCAGAAAGAACTGGCAAAACAGATCGAGGTTCTGGTGAAGTCTGAGGTGTCTGTAGAGACTCTTAATGTGGATAAGCCCACCGTGAAGTATTATCAGGAAAAAATCAGCTCTATGACCAGAGAATCCGCAGATCAGTTTCTCACCGGATTCAAGGTGCAGGATGAGTGGATAGATGAAAAGACAGGTGAGTACTATATGTGGATGGTACTTCAGAAATAACGGATAAACATTATTATATTTGATAATTTGTTAATAATGTTTAGTTTTCTGAGAGACAAAATATAGATTATATTAGGGGTAAGTTGTGTTTCAGCTTGCTTTTTTGTTAAATATAATCTTAAATAGGTATAGATTATAACTAATTTTGTACTCAGAACAGGTTGGGAAATGAAAATTACAGTTGATGACAAAGGTTCCGCCAAAGTTATCAGACCTTACGGCAAGATAGACATACTGACATCCTCAGAGCTAAGATCAACGCTTAGCGAGCTTACAAAAAAGAAAGTAATGAAGGTCATAGTCGATCTGGCACAGGTAACATATCTCGACTCGTCCGGGCTTGCCACTCTGCTGGAGGCTCTGAAAAACCTGAAGGAATACGAAGGTAAACTTCAGCTGGCGAATGTGCCTGACAGGATTCTGAAGGTGATGTCGCTGATGAAGCTGGATCTCATCTTTGAAATTATCGAAGACAACACGATATAAAAAAAGCCCGCTTATGCGGGCTTTATTTTTTTAATCTTCTATATCTGCTTTCCATCCGGAGAATATTGAACTGATATCACCGGCGTGTGTTCTGAAGTCCACCAGAATAGCGGCATAAAGGTGCGCCATCAGGAAGACGAACGTGATGAATATTCCGAAGAAGTGCAGGTATCTCACCCACTGATTAGACAGAACAGCGAAGATGCTTCCGAAGAAGGCGTACATGCCGCTGTTGGTGTCATACTGAGACCACAGGGCGAATCCGCTGAATATCTGATAGAGGAAGATGATGTATATTCCTATATAGGCGTATTGAGCCATAGGGTTATGCGTCAGTACATGTTTTGGTTTTCTTTCCAGAAACAGATAATATTTCAGGTAGGAGAAGATGTATTGTCTGTCTTTCTTTCTGAAAGGGTTGTAGAAGGTGCGGATATTCGCGTATTTGTTACCGACTATCGCCCACCATGCCCTCACCATGATAGTGATGGTGAATATTATTCCGGTGAGATAGTGAATGTATCTTACCCTTCCCATCATATAGGGGAAATCCACAGGGTTGTGCTTAATGAAGGGATAGTGCATGTAGAGTCCTGTCATAACCAGAACAATGATACACAGCACATTAACCCAGTGTGTGATGCGCACCGGGGCTTCCCAGACATATACAAACCCTTTTGCCGGACATTGCATATACTTGCGGTCATTTACTGCTGACGCCATTATGTCCTCCGTTGCTGGTTTAATACCATAGTTTAAAACTATTTTTCGAAATAGTCTAATAAAATTAAGAAAAATATTGATTAGTCGATCAGGGAATTGATCTCCGGAAGAACGTTTTCGATAAAGTATTGAACGCTTTTGAGTTCTGACTTTTCACATTTTGATCTGATCTCAAGATATTTGTTTTTGAAGGGGCTGTTGTTGCCCAGACGGTATTCCGTGAGGCACTCCAGCATGGCGTCTATATAGTCGGCGTATTTCAGTATCCGACCTTCCAGAGTGTCGTCTTTTCCGTTGAAGAGCATCTCTCTGTAGATGTCTTTATAGGGCTCGTCCAGATTAACCAGCAGAAGCTCGTTGACAATCATCTCCTCGATATCGTTCACCGCCGCCTTCATCTTGGGCGTTTTGTTCTTCACATGGCTGAGGATATCACCGGTAAAAGCCTCCACAACATCGTGGTTCAGTGATTTTTTGAACAATATCTCCCAGTTGATGGTGTTTCCCATGCTCTCTTCTATAATACCGAGCATCTGCGCTATCTGTGTCACCAGAAACGAATGTTCCGCCACGGAAGAGCGCACATGCATAAAATCGCTCGCCCAGCGGCTGATGTGATTCAGTTTTCTTGCGGCGTGAATATATTGTCCAAGTCCCACTTTCCACCTCTGAAATGGTTATCGGTTGAAAAAATAATATGTTTAATGGTGATTTTTATTTTGCTCAATGTTATATTTATTTAAATAAATACATTTGCGTGAAGAACAATGAAATTTGATAATTTTCTTGTGGGGCGGCAGCCTATACTGAACAGTGACGAAGAAGTATTCGCATATGAGTTCCTTTTCAGAAAGGCAGGCTCCATAGAAAACAAAGCAGAAATACTTGATTCCGTTGTCGCTACATCCAGAGTTCTCGTAAACATATTTCAGAACTTCGGCATAAAAAGCCTCACCAACGACAGACTCGCTTTCATCAATATCGATGAAGATATCGTTTATAAAGACATCCTGGATGTTCTGCCCAGGGATAAAGTCGTTCTGGAGATTGTGGAATCCACGAAAGTTACCAAAACATTCATAGACAGAATAGCCTTGTACCACAAAGCCGGATATATGTTCGCTCTGGACGATTTCGTCATCAGTCCGCAGTATTTTTCCATGTTCATGCCGTTGTTTCCCTTTGTGGAATACATCAAGGTGGACATGAAAGAGAACTGCATAGAAAAAATCGGCGCTCTGCAAAAGGTCTTCAGAGGCAAGCATATGAAAATGCTCGCCGAAAAGGTGGAGACCAGAGAGGATTTTCAGTTCACCAAAGATCTGGGCTTTGACCTCTTTCAGGGATATTTCTTTGAAAAACCCACTATCATTCTGAAGAAAAACATCGAGCCGGCGCAGGCTCTCATCCTTAATCTGCTGTCGCTGCTCTGTCAGAACGCAGATATGAACAAGATAGAGGCGGAGTTTCGTGTTCAGCCCGAGCTGTCGCTGAAACTTCTGAAACTTATAAACGCATGTTCATACTGTCTCAGAAACGAGATCAGCAGCATACGCCACGCCCTTACGCTTATCGGCATGGAAAACATGCGTAAATGGCTGACAATAATGCTTTATGCCGGAACACCATCTCAGCCTGTGAAATCTTCTCTGCTGGAAACTGCCATGCTGAGGGCTCATACACTTGAGCTTTTATCAATAAAGATATATGGTAGCAGCTACAAGGGCAGGGCAGACGCATTTTTCATCGGCATGCTCTCCTATGTGGATGTGGTGCTGGGCATCAGCAGAAAAGAGCTGATGGACTCCATCAATGTGAAACAGGTTATTTACGAAGCTGTTGTGAACAGAGACGGTGAGCTGGGGAAACTGCTCTCGCTCATCGAGGATACTGACGATGTTCACTCCGAGATCAATTCCGCCACTCTGAAACAGTATGGGCTGACAGAGGACGACATCTCGGACATAAAATTTCAGGGTCTGGAGTGGCTCGCCGAACAACAGAGTGTTTACAATACTTTATAAAAAGATATATTTGGTCTTATAAGGCTGGACATGACAAAAAACACGAGATATAGTCAGAATACGGCAGTTATTGTGGAAGATTCCAAATGCGCTCAGTGCGTTCATTTCAGGCGTCTGCTTATTCCTGAGATGAAGCGCTGTTTCAGTCTGAAGTGCGCCGCGGCGGACAGATATCTCAAATCGCCCAGAAAAAGCTGCAGCATGTTTCAGCCCGAAACATGGGAAAAATTCTTAGAATCAGGAGGGGATGATGAGGATTGAGTATTCTAATAAAGTGATCAGAAAACTTACTGTAAAAATATCAGATAAACCCGGATTTCTCGGACGCCTGACATCTGCCATCGGCAAATGCGACGGGATGATAGGCGAGATAAAAACGGCTCACCTCGGTAAGGGGTACAAGATCAGAGAGCTGGATATCTATGCCGAGGACGAAAGTGTTCTGAACAATATCCTCGCTTCTATCAAAGAGATAGACGGAATGGAAGTGATAGCCGTCACCGATATTGTAGAGGAAACACACCTGAACGGAAAGATAGAGGTAAAACCCACTGTGGAGATAAACTCCATAGACGACCTCAGAATAGTATATACACCCGGCGTGGCTTCCATCTGCCATAAAATATATCAGAACCCGGCGCTCGCCAGAAAGTTCACCACCATAGGAAACAACGTGGCGATAGTAACCAACGGCACAGCGATACTCGGTCTGGGAGACATAGGCGCTGTGGCGGGTATGCCTGTTATGGAGGGTAAAGGACTTCTGTTCAAGCTCCTTTCAGACATCAACGGTATCCCGGTTCTGCTGGATACCCGTGATCCCGAAGAGATCATTAACACCGTAAAACATATAGCCCCCACTTTCGGCGCTATAAAGCTGGAAGATATCAAAGCGCCCGAGTGCTTCGAGATCGAAGACAGGCTGGACAGCATGCTCGACATCCCCGTTATGCATGACGACCAGCACGGCACAGCCGTTGTGGTTCTGTCCGCTCTGATAAACATAGCAAAATATACCTTCATCAACCTGAAAGAATCCAGCGTGGGGATCATAGGTCTCGGCGCCGCAGGAACAGGTATTATGAAACTGCTGAAAGCGTACGGCGTTCAGACTTTCTATGGTGTGGATCTTGACGTATCCGCCATGGACAGGTTCGAGTCGCTGGGCGGCACCAGAAAAGACCTTAACGGAGTCGTTACAAACTCCAGAATTGTTATAGCCACCACAGGCTGTCCTAACCTTATCACACCCGATATGGTTCAGCAGGGGCAGGTTATCCTCGCTCTCTCCAACCCTAACCCGGAGATTGATCCTGACCTTGCTGTGAAGAGCGGAGCCATATTCGCCGCTGACGGAAAATCAGTGAACAACGCTCTGGCTTTCCCCGGGCTGTTTAAAGGCGCTCTCGCCGCCAACGCACGCACCATCAACGACCAGATGAAGATAGCCGCCGCCAAGGCGATAGCATCATTTGCTCTGGACGGCGACCTTGTGCCTAATATCCTTGACAGAAACGTACACTACGCTGTGGCGAAAGAAGTCGAGACCGCGGCATACCGAACAGGAGTAGCGCAGTTTATCGAAGAATAATTCCATATTTGTCTGTTAACATGACAATAGTATGGTATCTTATAGATATGCATCTTTAATTCGGAGGTAGTTTATGAAGAAAATATTATTATTTGTTGTCACTGCTCTCTTTGTCGTTGCCATGACTCCTTTTGTTCAGGCCAGAACATTCGTAACAATAGGAACAGGCGGCGTAACAGGCGTTTATTATCCCACAGGCGGCGCCATCAGCCGCATGGTAAACAAAAAATCCAGTGAATACGGCATAAAGTCAACAGTTGAGTCAACAGGCGGTTCTGTTTATAACGTGAACGCTGTTCTCGCCGGCGATCTTGAGTTCGGCATATCTCAGTCCGACATCCAGTTTCAGGCTGTTAAAGGCTTAGACGCGTGGAAAGAGAAAGGACCTCAGAAAAAACTCCGCTCCATGTTCGCTCTGCACCCTGAAATCATCACTATCGTTGCTTCTGAAGGCAGCGGAATCAAAAATCTCGCCGATATGAAAGGCAAAAGAGTAAACATCGGTAACCCCGGTTCCGGTCAGTACGTTAACTCTGAAGATGTTTTCGCCTCTGTCGGTATGAAAGAATCCGATGTAAAAGCAGAAAAAGCGAAAGCTGTTGAAGCTCCCGCTCTGCTTCAGGATGAAAGAATAGACGCTTTCTTCTACACTGTCGGTCACCCCAACAGCAACATTAAAGAAGCCACATCAGGACGTATCAAAGTAAGACTCGTTCCTGTTGACGGAAAAGCGGCTGATTACCTTACATCAAAATTCCCTTACTATGTAAAAACATATATCAGCATCAAAGACTATCCCACAGCTCTTAACAAAGAGAATGTTCCCGCTGTCGGCGTGAAGGCTACTCTCATCACATCTTCCGATGTGCCCGCGGATGTTGCATACGCAGTGGCAAAAGAAGTGTTCGAGAATCTTGACGAGTTCAAAACTCTGCACCCCGCTTTCGCTTCTCTGACAAAAGAGAACATGCTCGAAGGTCTTTCAGCGCCCATCCATCCCGGCGCTCTGAAATATTATAAAGAAGCAGGGCTTGATAAATATATCAAAGCTAACCTTAAGTAATAGCTTATAAACTGATACAGGGGACTTTTGCGAAAAGGTCCCCTGTTTTTATTTAGGGGAAGATATGTCTAGGATACACAGATCAGCAGAAGAGATCTTACGCGAGGAAACGGGCGAGATAAGAACGCCCAGACAGTATGAAAAATATCTGATAGGTACTATAGCGGTCTGTTGGGCGCTTTTTCAGCTTTCTCTCGCAAGTTTTCTTATTTTGGACGGAACCACAGTCAGGGCGGTTCACCTCGCCTTTGCCATGCTCATTCTTTTTCTCAGCGTACCTATGGTGAAGAGACCTCCTTCATGGATGCGTTTCATCTCCGCCACGGACAAAGTTCCTGTTATCGATTATCTTTTTGCCATAACCGGGGCTTATGCCGCCGTGTATATCGTTCTCGATCCGGAGGCTCTGGCGTTTCGTGCGGGCGACCCGTCACGCATGGATATCATTGTGGGGCTTATGACGGTTGTTTTTCTTCTGGAAGCCACCAGACGATCCATCGGACCGGCTCTGGTGTTCATCTCTCTGGTTTTCACAGCTTACGCTTTTCTCGGTCCTTATATGCCTGATTTCATGGCGTTCAAGGGCGTTTCTCTTAATAAATATCTCAACCAGATATCACTCTCCACTGAAGGAATATACGGCATACCGCTCGGAGTGTCGGCTTCCATCGTTTACCTGTATGTTCTCTTGGGCTCTATGCTGGACAAGGCTGGAGCGGGCAAGTTTTTCATAGACATGGCTCTGTCGCTTCTGGGCAGGTTCAAGGGAGGACCGGCTAAGGCGGCGATAGTTGCCAGCGGGTTCACCGGGCTGGTGTCAGGTTCCAGTATAGCCAATATCGTTACCACAGGTACATTCAC
The DNA here is from genome assembly GCA_050251875.1 of Deferribacterales bacterium. GTDB lineage: Bacteria > Chrysiogenota > Deferribacteres > Deferribacterales > Geovibrionaceae > Seleniivibrio. The sequence continues at coordinate 203,514 of JBFWMA010000002.1, forward strand.
TATCCCTCTTATGAAGAAAGTAGGCTATCCCGCCACAAAAGCGGCAGCAACAGAGGTTGCCGCCAGCACGGACGGACAGCTGATGCCTCCTGTCATGGGGGCGGCGGCTTTCATCATCGCCGAGTATGTGAACGTGCCGTATATCGAGGTAGTAAAAGCGGCGGCAATTCCCGCCTTTGTATCATATTTCGCTCTTTTCTTTGTGGTTCACCTCGAGGCGTCCAAGCTGGGCATGAAGGGACTTGCGAAAGAGGAATGTCCTAACTTCGTGGAAACCATAAAGGGCGGCATACACTACCTGATCCCGATATTTATGCTGATATATGAACTGGTGGTTCTGCGCCATTCGCCTGAAAAAGCGGCTTTTAACGCCATTCTGCTTCTGATAGCCATCATCGTTATCCGGGAAATCTTCTTCGTGGTTAAGAAGGGCAAGAACCCTCTGGATGCTGTTAAAAACGGTGTCGGGCTGGTGCTTCAGGGATTCATCGGAGGATCGAGAAACATGGTCTCCGTGGCTCTCGCCACAGCTTCCGCCGGAATCATAGTCGGCGTGGTCAGCATGGGTATAGGCGGAATGATAACCCAGATTGTGGAAACACTTTCGCAGGGCAACGTTTTCCTGCTTCTGTTCATCACCGCTGTAGCCAGTCTTCTTCTGGGTATGGGGCTTCCCACCACAGCGACATATATCGTTATGGCATCGCTCACAGCGCCCATCATTGTGGAGCTGGGGGCTGATTACGGTCTGGTTGTGCCTCTGATGGCGGCTCACCTTTTCTGTTTTTACTTCGGTATTCTGGCGGACGACACGCCGCCTGTGGGTCTGGCATCTTACGCCGCCGCCGCTCTGGCGGATTCACCGCCCATAGCCACAGGTATTCAGGGCTTTCTGTACGATCTTCGTACCGCTGTGATACCTTTTATGTTTGTTTTCAACCCCGATCTTATTCTGGATAACATATTCAGCTGGAAGCTGGGCATCATGATATTTGTCATGGCGTGTCTGGGGGCTTTTGCTTTCACATCAGCTATCCAGGGCTGGTTCATAGCGAAAAACAAGCTGTGGGAAGTGCCTTTTCTTCTTCTCGCCGCTTTCATACTCTATCATCCCGCCGGACTTCTGGAAATCTTCCACTATCCGCTGGATTATAAATATTACATGTATATCCCCGGCGTTCTGCTCTTCTTTGGAATATTAGGAGAACAGAAGCTAAGGATGAAATTTTCTAAAGCGGCGGTGTAAAAATGTCTGACCAGCTTGATAAAAATCTGAATCTGAACGTCAGAGGATTGTCTCTTTCTGCCACACTGGCTATTAATGAACTGAGCAACTCTATGATAAAGCAGGGGAAAAAGGTTTATAAGCTGGGGCTTGGGCAGTCGCCGTTCCCTGTCCCTCAGCCTGTTGTGGACGAGCTGAAAAACAACGCCTTTCAGAAGGACTATCTGCCTGTGCGGGGACTGCCTGCTCTTCAGAGCTCCATAGCTGATTTTTACCGCAAAACACAGGGATTGCAGTTCACCCCTTCGTCCATACTGATAGGTCCCGGGTCGAAAGAGCTGATGTTCATTCTTCAGCTCGTATATTACGGGGATCTGCTGATTCCGTCTCCCAGCTGGGTATCATACGCCCCGCAGGCGCATATCATAGGGCGTCATGTTTCGTGGATAGACACGAAAGAGGAGAACGGATGGCTTCTGACCCCCGAAGAGCTGGATGAATACTGTTCCGCCGATTCCGGAAAACCCAGAATCCTGATATTGAACTATCCTAACAACCCCACGGGTAACACATATAACGCCGCCGAGCTCAGGGAGCTGGCGGATGTGGCGAGAAAACACAAGATACTGCTTCTCTCTGACGAGATATACGGAGAGACAAACCACGAGGGCGACCACGTTTCCATAGCCAGATACTATCCCGAAGGAACTATCATCAGCAGCGGGCTGTCGAAATGGTGCGGGGCAGGGGGCTGGAGGCTGGGCGTTTTCGCTTTTCCGGATAAGCTCTCATGGCTGATGGACGCTATGGCTTCTGTCGCCAGCGAAACCTATACGTCAACCAGCGCTCCCATACAATACGCCGCTGTCAGGGCGTTTCATCTGGGGCTGGATATAGAAAGATATCTGGTTAACTCCAGAAAAGTGCTGAAATCGCTGGGACTGCATCTGTACAAACTGATGACCGATGCCGGAGTGTCTTTATGCAGACCTGTGGGCGGATTCTATATGTTCCCTAATTTTGAGAAATTCAGAGCTCAACTGGCTAACAAAGGAATCACAACGTCTATTCAGCTCTGTGAGCGTCTTCTGGCGGAAACAGGTGTGGCTGTGCTTCCGGGTGCTTCTTTCGGGCGTGATAAGAACGAGCTGACAGCCAGACTGGCTTATGTGGATTTTGACGGAGCCCGTGCTCTGGCGGCTGTGGAATCTATGCCCAAGGACTATATGCCGGACGAAAAATTCCTGAAGACATACTGCCTGAACAATGTGGAAGCTATAGAAAAAATGACAGAGTGGCTAAAAGCTCTCTAGACTCTGGTTATCAGAACGCTGATGGGACAGTGCCTCAGAATTTTACCCGCTGTTGTGCCGAAGGTGAATCTTTTTAAGCCGGACTGTCCGTGTGATCCTATCACCAGAAGGTCATATTCGCCTTTCTCGGTCTCATAGAGCCCCTCTATATAGGGAACGCCTCTGCGGATCAGGCTTGTCCAGTCCATATCTTTCAGAACGGGTATCTCGTTCTCCATATTCGCGAACTTTTCTTCTATTTCACTGTCAATCTTAGACTTGATAGATCGGTACTGCTCATCGGTTATATACACCTGAAACTGGCTTCGGTCGTGTGCCACATGCAGAACGGTCAGAGCGCATCCGGATGCTTTCGCCATCCACGCCGCCTGTTCCACTGCTTTTTTTGAAAAATCGCTGAAGTCGGTCATAACAAGAATGTGTTTATAGCTCATGATGTACCTCTGTTTAAGTATAGCCTGTATATGATGATTTTCAACATAAAGCGGAAGTTTTTGACTATTTATACCGTTATGGTATGATATTTATTGAGGTGTGAGGATGAACCGTTTCAAACTAATAATCAGCGTGCTCTCTTTTTTATTATCTGTCATATGCTTCAGCGTGCCAGCGCACTCAGCGGAAAAATTTGTCGTGAAATACGATAAAGCAATAGATCTGACCAAAAATACCTCCACGGTGAACGTGGACGGATACACCGTGCGGGTGGATATGTCCGAACCAGCCGAACCGTTCAGAGAGATCGTGTTCAGAGTTTTTGTGGAGAAGGACAAGAAACCTGTGGAGCTTGCCCACGGCTATATGCAGTTCAACATGTCCATGGATATGGGGCTTTATAAGACCAAGCTGTTCAAGGCGAACACCGGATACACAGCCAAAGTTACCCTGCCGAAATGTATCTTCGGCGGTAAAAGATGGTATGCCAAGCTGGTTTTCTCCGCTGACGGCGGCGAGTTCAGCAAAGTATTTCTGTTTGATATGAAGGAATAGACTTGGAAGAGCTGACATATCTCGGATTTCTTTCTATGGGTTTTTCTGTGGGGTTCGGTCACTGTCTGGGCATGTGCCATCCGTTCGTTCTTTATATTTCCGGTCGTTTTGTAGGTGACAAAAAGGGCTACCGCCCGCTCTTTCTTCCGCATATTATGTATAATCTCGGGCGGATAACCACTTACGCTCTTCTGGGGCTCATTGCCGGGTTTGCCGGGAACATGGTTCAGACCGTGGGAAGCCTGATGGGAATACAGAAGGCGGCGGCTGTCTTCGCCGGACTTTTTCTGATAATTTACGGTCTTTTCGCTTTCGCCGGATACAACTTCATGAACAAGCTGGAGAGTAAATTCGGCAGGCTGAATATAGCCGACAAGATAAAAAGATTACAGCCGAAAACTCCTTATATCACAGGGGTTGTGCTCGGCTTTCTTCCCTGCGGTCCGCTCTATGGGATGATAATCGCTTCCGCTTCCACGGCGGACGCATTGCGTGGGATGGTCTCTATGGTGCTTTTCGGCACCGGGACTATGGCGGCGCTTCTTTTGGCTTCTGTTTTCGGCAATTTTCTCATGGCAAAACGTGGGCTGTTCAACATGCTTTCGCTGATAATCATGACGGCTATGGGTATCTTCTTCATCTGGTCCGGACTCAGGATGTAATGAGTAAAGGAACATTTTATATATTGGGGGCGGCTGTTCTGTGGGGAACCACAGGAACTGCGCAGTATTTCGCTCCTGATAACGCCTCTTCTCTGTCTGTGGGCGCTCTCAGGCTTATTGTGGGCGGCGCTGTTCTGCTGATTACGGCTGTTTTGTCCGGCTCATTCGGCAGGGGAGGCAGGTGGAACATCCGGCATGTTGCCGCAGGCGCTCTGGGAGTCGCTATGTATCAGGCAGCTTTCTTCACAGGCGTCAGGATGACCGGTGTCGCCATAGGCACTGTGGCGGCTATAGGGAGCGGTCCCGTATTCGCAGGTATTCTGGGGCTTATCATGCTGGGCGAGAAACCGGAGAAGAACTGGTATTTTTCCACTGCGCTCGCCGTTGCGGGGTGCTCGCTTCTTATCTTCACCGGAAGCGGTGTCAGTGTTAATCCGGCTGGCGTTTTGCTCTCTGTCTGCGCCGGATTCAGCTATGCTCTGTACGCTGTCATCAGCAAGCTCCTGCTGGTTAGGCACGAGGAGAACGCTGTGGTGGCGGTGATATTTTTTGGCGGGGCTATGCTTATTTTCCCTGTTCTGCTGTTTACTGATATTTCGTGGAGTTTTACTGCCAGAGGAGCGCTTTCGGTCGTCTATCTGGGGCTGTTTACCACCGCTCTGTCATATATTCTTTTTGCCAGAGGGCTGAAAACACTGTCCGTGGCGAAGACGGCGACACTTTCATTGTTCGAGCCTTTCACGGCATCGCTTCTTGGTATTCTGCTTCTGGGAGAGAGGATGAACACTCAGGCGTTTATCGGGATGTTTCTGCTGTTTATTTCCGTACTTACCCTGAGCATCAGGACAAAATCAGTTTTTAATTCTTAGGGAATTAAAAACTACTAGCTGCATGATGCAGCTCACGGAGCAGACGAAGTCTGTGGAGTGTGAGTGGAGCAAGCATTTACTGCGAGCGTAACGTTATCAGAAATTTTCCATGGATGGATAAATTTCTGCAAAATCAGTTTTTAATTCTTAAAGAATTAAAAACTACTAGCTGCATGATGCAGCTCACGGAGCAGACGGAGTCTGTGGAGTGTGAGTGGAGCAAGCATTTACTGCGAGCGTAACGTTATCAGAAATTTTCCATGGATGGATAAATTTCTGCAAAATCAGTTTTTAATTCTTAGGGAATTAAAGACTACTAAAAGACTGCTGACGCTCATGAATGCGGCGCTCAGAACAGGATGTACCTTGCCTGTGACAGCCAGCGGTATCATTATCAGATTATATGAAAAAGCCCAGAACAGATTCTCTTTTATCACTTTCAGTGTTTTAACGGATGTTTCGTGCAGAGTCTTTATAAGTCCCAGTTCCTCACGCATCAGCACTATGTCAGAGCTCTCTATGGCGATGTCGGTTCCCTGACCTATGGCTATGCCTATGTCTGCCGTGGTGAGCGCCGGAGCGTCATTGATGCCGTCTCCCACCATGGCGCATATTCTGCCGTCCTTCTGGAATGACCTGACTATATCCGCCTTCTGAAAAGGCGTAACGTCTGAAATGACCTCCAGTCCCTTCACATTCAGTCTTTCCGCCAGCTTTTCGGCGGCTTTTCTGTTGTCTCCGGTGACTATAACGGTTTTCAGCTTTTTATCCGCCAGATATTTCAGTGTTTTTTCGGCATCCGGCTTGATGCTGTCAGACAGGGTGATGACTCCGGAGTATCTGCTGTCCACCGCAACGCACGCCGCAGTGAGTCCTTTTGATATCTTTTCGTCTATCATGGAATCGTTAATGGCGATTCCCTGTTCTTTTATATAGCTGGCGGTGCCGGCTGTTACTTTCCTGCCGTTTACAGAGCCTGAAACGCCTTTTCCCGGAGTTTCAGCGAAATCTGATACCGATACGAAGTCTTCCGTGAAAAAATCTGTCACAGCCTTAGCTATCAGGTGGGACGAGTTACGCTCCAGCGAAGCGGTGAGGGTGAGCAGTTCTTCTGCGGTCATGCCCTCGGGAATTATTTCCTCCACCTTCAGCTCGCCTTTGGTTATTGTGCCTGTTTTGTCGAACAGAAAGACGGAAGTCTTGCTGAATGTTTCTATGGTGTCGCCGGATTTTGCTATGGCGCCCATTTTTGTTATTCTGGATGTGGCTATCAGGATGGCTAGCGGAGTAGCCAGCCCCAGTGCGCAGGGACATGCTATCACCAGCACGGATACGGCTGTCATTACGGACAGCAGGACGTTATGGGACAGCAGATACCACACGATGAAAGTTCCCATCGAAACAGCCAAAATGGCGGGGACGAACCAACCCACTACCTTGTCCGCTATGTTCTGTATGGGCGCTTTGGACGCCTGAGCGTCTTCCACAGCCTGAACTATGCGTGACAGCGTGGTTGAGCTGCCTGTGTGTTCCACACGCACCACCATGCTTCCGTTGATGTTGCCTGTTCCGGCGAACACCTTTTCGCCGATGGTTTTCAGTCTTGGCGAAGCCTCTCCGGTGAGCATGGATTCGTTCACTTCGCTTCTGCCGTATATCACTTCTCCGTCAGCCGGAACAGAGTCGCCTGGGAGCACTTCCAGCAGGTCGCCCTGTCTTATCTGCTTCACGGGGACTGTGACGGATTTTATGATGCCTTTGATGTAGTTTTCTTCGTTATAGCCATCCAGCAGGCGAACCTGTGAGGGCTGATATGTCAGCAGTTTGGATACCGCGTTGGATGTGCGTACCTTTGCGCCGGCTTCAATGTATCTGCCCAGCAGTATCAGCGTTATTATATTGGCGGTGGTGTCGAAGTATATCTCCTGATCCAGAAACAGGGCGAACACGCTGTAAACGTATGCCGTGAACGACCCGAGAAAAATCAGGGTGTCCATGGTGGTATGTCCTTTTCGTATGGCTGTCAGGGAGCTTCTGATGAAAGGCCAGCCGGAGTAGAACATGACAGGTGTGCACAGGGCCCACGCCGTATATTGAAAGAATACGCGCAGGCCGCTGTTGATCCCCTGAAAGTAACCGGCGTATAAAGCGACAGTATATATCATTAACTGCATTGTAAAAAACGCGGCTATGGAAAATCTGTAGAAATAATCCTTTTTCTCTTTTTCGTAGATGCTGGCGACTGATGATTCGCTCAGGGGCAGGGGGCAGTAGCCGATGGATGTTATCCTGTCGATGATCTCTTTTAGAGTTATCCTGCCTTTGGTCCATCTTATGCGGGCTTTGTGGGTGGCGTAGTTCACTCGAACCGATTCCACCCCTTCCGCCTTGTTAAGGTAATTTTCAATAAGCCAGATGCATGCGGCGCATCGTATGCCGCTGAGAGCTATGTCCACTTCGTAGCTGTTTTCGTATTCTTTTACCGAGTCCACGAACAGCTCTTCAGAGACTTGGGAGGTTAGGGCGGCGCCCGCCTGCCAGCTCTCGTCCCGTTTGGAGTAAAACTTGCTGAACCCTTCTGTTTTCAGAATCTTATAGACTCCTTCACAGCCATGACAGCAGAAAAACAAATCTTCGCCGTCTATGCACTCCTGTATTGCCTGATTTCTGTTGATCTCAAGCATGCAGTGGGCACAACGGACGGTCTTTTCATTCGTCATCGTCATCCATCATGCGGTACTTGGGTCCTTCCATATCATCAAATTCCCCGGTTTTGCCTGCCCACAGAAAAATAGCGAGCACAATGACCCCCAGAATGAGGGAAACCGGAATCATGATATAAAGAGCTCCCATTAGTTAGCGAATTTCATCGCGAAGTAAAGGGGGATACCTATCATAGCGATAAGTGAAAGAATCATTACGATTGTTCCGAGTCTCATAAAAATCCTCCTGCTGATTATTGATTGATATAAAAATTATTCTGAAAGGAAATTTCCGTGCCGGAAACCTTTGCCCGTGCCTCCAGAATAAAATTGCCGTATCCGTCAGTTGTGAAAGAGCCGTGATATGCTCCGTCATCTCCTGCTTCCGCTTTCAGCGTTTGTGTGCCGCTGGTGGAACCCGGTCTTTCTATATAAAATGTGAGCCCGTCCAGCTCTGTTCCCTCGTTCATGCGCAGAGTGAAAGATACGTTTACGTTTTCTCCTTCTCTGGCGGTTTTGATATCTGCGAGGGCGAGCCCGTTATCTTCTATGATGTGTTTTATCTTGTTATAGTCAAGTCCGGTCTCATAGGGCTTTTCGGTCACTTTGCCGTCGAACAGCTTGTTACCGTAATAGATAGACGGCGCTATGGTTATGAGAGCCAATAAAATTATAAAAAGTGTTACCTTCATTATTTATCCTTTTTCTTTGCTCTGATGGGTCTGCGGAAGCTCAGTTCGCTCTCCTGGACAGCCTTGCCGTCACCTGCGTCAGCCAGCATATTCAGGCTGAGTATGGGCATTTTCTCCAGCTTTTCTTCCGGGATGAAGAGAAAAACCTTCTGTTTCATGGTGGCGTCCGGCTGCACCTTAATGGGTGATTCGTACTGAAGCTCGTATTTATCTGTTCCCTCCATAGAGAGGGTGACGCTGATAACCTCATCTGAGGTGTTTTTCAGCATTATTTCGTATGAGTTTATGATGCTGCCTTCCTTGGTTCTGGGCATAAAGCTCTGGTTCGGGAAAACCTCGAACTCGAATGGCTTCACGTTGACCGCCATGTAGATGAAGGCGAAGAGGAAAAGCAGTGTGACCGCTCCTGTTATAAGCACGTTTACCCTGAACGGATTCTGTTTTTTATCAAAACCGAATATGTAGTGTATCAGAGTGGGGTGGTCTTTCTTCTGCATAACTTTGGCGCAGGCTGTGATGCACTGTCCGCAGTTTATGCAGGCGGAGACCAGACCTTTTCGAATGTCCAGATCCACGGGGCAGGTGCGCACGCACGCCTTGCACTGGATACATCTGTCACGGGTGTCAGGATCCATAGCCACTATCAGGGTGTTTTTGTCGAACATAATCGACTGTAGCTTGGAATAGGGGCATATGGTGGTGCAGAACTTATATCTGACAAAGGCGAAGTTGAGATAGGTTATCACTGTCAGCGCCAGACAGAACATTTTTGTGACGTGGCTCAGTGTTCCTTTTGATATATCATGCATAAAGTCATATGGCGAAACAAAGTAAAAGACCAGCCACACGCCTATTACGGCGCTGACCAGAATTATGATTATATGGTTTATGACCTGTGTCAGAGCGGTCCTGTCTTTCTTGTCAAAAAAGCCTGTGAGGCTGATGATGGCTGTATGAGGACAGAACCATCCGCACCATATCCGCCCGTAGAGCTGTGTTACGAGTATCGCTAAAAAAGTTATAAAAAACGTAAGTATCAGCAGGATAAAGAAGTTCTCTATCCATACCGATGTCCCGAAAACAAACAGACGCAGACTGGGTATGTCGAACCTCAGAGCGCTCTGTCCGTTGATTTTGATAAAAGGAATAGAGAGGAACAGCAGGGTGTTTATTATCCTGACTATCCATCTGTATTTTTGAAGATTAATCATCGTCATCATCATCCAGCATTCTGTATTTTGCTTCTTCTACTGAGTCTTTTCTCTTTTTTGAGTAGTAATAGAAAATTATCGCCGCAAAAATCACCACCAGGGCGATTCCGTATATAAGAAATGAGTAAACGCTTCCGATCATTTTATCCCCCGCATAAAATAGGGAGGGAGCCGAAGCCCCCTCCTGAGGTTGTTATTTAGGCATATCCTGCATGGACTGCTCAAGCTGTTTTTCCTGAGTCCATCCTGTGAAAGCAGGAGTATACGCATATACATAGTAAATGCCGAATACTATCAGACCGATAAAGAGTATCAGCCATCCGAGGGGAAGTGCGTTTTCTGTGTCTTCCCTGCTGAATTCTTCAAGATTATCGAATTCTTCTTGCATTTCGCGCCTCCCTTACTGTTTCAGGCTGTTGATGTATGACACAACAGACCAGATTTTATCTTTGCTGAGTTTAGCGGCATAAGAGGGCATAGCGCCTTCGAAACCGTTAGCCACTGTCACATATGTGTCAGCGTCAGCGTTGCCTGCCTGCGCATAGTCAACGATAGAAGCGCCTATATTGCCCTCAGCGTTCTGTCCGTGACATCCTGCGCACTCAGCCTTGAATATTGCCTGACCCATAGCCACTGCCTCGGGGCTGTCACCCATGGGGTTAGCCTGTTCAACATTTGCGGGGTCAACAACGATGGCTTCTTTCTTAGCCACAGATGCGCCGATTACCTGCATGTAGGCTACCAGAGCGTCAAGCTGTGTCTGATCCGCCAGAGCGGCCATCTCTTCCTCTGTGTAGGGGAAGCCGTTTGTGTCCATGTGCGCTTTGATTTCTGCGGGGTTCAGTTTTTTAGTCTTCAGCCAAGGATACTTGGGCATGTTAGACTTAGGATAGAACGCCTGAGGATTTTCAAAGTGCTGGATGTGCCACTCATCAGGATATTTTCCGCCGATTCTCGCAAGATCGGGACCTGTACGCTTAGAACCCCAAAGGAAGGGTCTGTCATAAGCGAATTCGCCCGCTTTGGAGTAGTCGCCGTATCTCAGGACGTCAGCCTTAAGAGGACGTACTGTCTGTGTGTGGCAGTTAACGCAGCCTTCTGACATGTAGATATCTTTACCTGCCAGCTGAAGGGCTGTGTATGTTGTGAGGTTCTCTGTTTTCGGGTGCATGCCTGATGTGAACATAGGCAGGAACACAGTAACGATAGTACCGATGAGCACTGTTACCGCGGCGAGTACGGAGAACACGAGAGCTTTGCTGTAGATCGAGTTTTCATGATTGCTCATTGTGTGCCTCCTTACGCAGCTTGTTTGGCAAGATCATTGCCTTTTTTGATTGTCATGAGAACGTTATATACGAAGAACAGCATACCCACGACAAAGATGATTCCGGCAACGGTTCTCATCTGCCAGTAGGGGTAGTTGCGTACGAGCGTTTCCATGAATGTATACTGAAGTGTGCCGTCAGCGGCTGTCATCTTCAGCATGGCTCCCTGCTGGATACCTGTAATCCACATAGTGATGGAGAACATAAGCTGTCCCACAAGAACAAGCCAGAAGTGTGTGTTGGCTATTTTTTCGCTGTATATCGTAGTTTTATACATAGCGGGGATCATATAGTATACTGACGCGCAGATAACCATTGTTACCCATCCCATAGTACCCATGTGAACGTGACCGGGAACCCAGTCGGTGTAGTGGATGAGGGAGGAGATAACTCTGATACCCTGTGAAGGACCCTGAATAGTCTGAAGACCGTAGAATGTGATACCAACGATGAAGAACTTGGTAAGGTACTGAGTTCTCATCTTGGACCAGTCTCTGTCCACGGTGAAATATCCGTTCACAACAGAACCCCATGACGGAGCGATGAGGAAAAGTGTGAAGGCGATCCCCAGTGTCTGAATCCAGTCGGGCAGGGGAGTGTACACAAGGTGGTGCGCTCCTGTCCACAGATAGGCGAATATCAGCGACCAGAAAGAGATGATGGAAAGTCTGTGGCTGTATATAGGAAGCCCGGTAGATTTAGGAAGGAAATAGTAGAACATGGCGAGGATAGGTGTAGTAAAGAGGAAACCTACCGCGTTGTGTCCATACCACCACTCCACGTTGGCGCTGTTTACACCGGCAAATACAGAGTATGATTTGAACAGTGTAGAGGGGATAGCGAGGTTGTTTACGATGTACAGAATAGCTACAGTGATGATAGTGGCTATAACGTACCAGAGAGAAACGTACATGTTTTTCTCTTTTCTGGTGAAAACGTTGCCGAGAACGTTGATGGCGAACAGCACCCAAAGAATGACGATGGCGATGTCGATGGGCCACTCGAACTCAGCGTATTCCAGTGATTGGTTCATACCGATGAAGAGTGACAGAGTAGCGAGAACCATTCCGGCGTTGAAAAGCCAAAGATGGAATCTGGCGAGCTTAGGCAGAACCAGAGGACGCTTTGTCAGCCTCATAACGATATAATAAAAAAGACCGAATTCCGCACCGATACCGAGACCGTATGCCAGAACATTGGTGTGAACGGTTCTAAGTCTGCCGTATGAGAAATACTCACCAAAGTTAAGGTTAGCATCCCAAAGCTGGGCAGAGATAAGAAGACCGATCACAAGACCAATAACTCCCCAGAAGATGGCAGAGAGAACAAATCCCTGCACCGTCTTGTAGTCGTAATGAAACTCGTTGTTCATTCAGACCTCCTGCTGTGATTTGAATTTAAAAAACAGTTCTTCACTGTTAAAAAGAAACTCTTTTATCTTAGCCTGTTTTAAGCGTTCCTCCACGTCATTCTGAAGGTTGCTGAACAGTCTGTTGATCTTGCAAATAGGGAAAAGCTGACACTTGTCGTTGTTGGAGAGGCAGGTATTCACACGGGATGAGAACCCCATGCAGACCAGAATATCGTATACGCTGGAGTCGAAGACTTTTTCGGATACGGTGTATCCGCCTTCTTTGCCTGTTTTTGTGTCCACAAAACCGCCCGTTTTCAGTCGGTTCATTATCTTGACAACTATGGGGCGTGACAGAAACAGGGCAGAGCAAATCTCCTGTATTTTCACCTTTCTCCTCACTGTTGCCAGATACACAATGATGCGTATGGCATAGTCTTCTTCCCGTAGAATAAATGAATTCAATTGTATACCTCTATGGTATACAATACCTTGTATGGAATATTTTTGTCAACTAAAGATGATGAATGTCTACAAATTAATTACACATCTTTGTTATTATCAATGTTTAACATAAATTCACCTGAACGAAGGTTCGCATAGGCTTTTTTCAGCCTTTCCATGATGAATTCATAGCTGTTTTCATCGTGATTTCTGACGCACTGTGAGCAGTCTTTTATGTTTCCGGACCACACAGGGTCTCCGCCGCAGTCTTTAAAGAAATAAAGAGGGCAATAGCAGAAAAGACAGTTCTGTCCGTCCAGCTTATGACACGGATAATACTCACATTTTTCGTTGGTGAAATGTTTATAGCTCAATGAACGCTCCAATATTATTGTAACATCGGTATTATTATAATCAAATGAAACTGGTCGGTTTTCGGAAAAAGATTATCTGGGTTTCTTGTTCTTGGCTTTCACTTCTCTGCTGTTCAGCTCTGTGATAACCTCTGTGGCTGTGGTTTTGGCTGTTTTGGATGTTTCATCCTTCATATGTTTGGCTAGTTTAATGGCTTTCTGTCTGTTTTTTTCGTCTCTTTTGCCTATATTGCGCAGAGCCCAGCTTACGGCCTTTCTCACATAGTTTCTGCTGTCGTCACATTCGTTCATTATCAGTGTGAAATAGCTGTCTATCTCGCTTTCGGAAAGTTCTTTGTCTTTCAGCGCCAGGTTGGCTATGATGGCGAATCCGGCTCTTTTCACGAATATTTCGTTCTGAACAGCCCATTCATAAGCCTTCATCTTGCCCAGCTCGGTTTTATAGGCGAGGTTGTTGCAAAACTGGTCGCACAGATCCCATGAGTTCAGATCCATAACCCATTTCTCCATAAGCTCAGAACCGCACTGGTGCTTGTCGGCTATCATGGTGGCGAGAATTCTCGCCTCGTGCTGTTCTGTCGCCCAGAGCTGAAGAGCCAGCTCGTGGTCTATGCGGATGTCTTTCGCTATGGAGCGCAGGTCTGCCACCTTTGTTCCGCAGGCTTTGGCTGTGTTTATGCCTACTTTTGCCATTTCGGCTTTGTTTTCTTCAGAAGATAACTCGTTTATTTTGTCCAGAGCTTCCTGCAATGTCATAAATTTGAATACCTCATAAATGTTTTGAAAAGCGTGGGGTGACCGCCGGGATATTTTATCAGCCTGTCGGCACCGAAATCTATAATGCTCTTTTCCACAGGAATCCCCATTATATCTCCCGCCGTGAGCAGAAGAGTGATGAACACGCTTATGGAATTGGGAATTGAATCATCGAATGTATCGATAACGGTCTTTTCTGTGTCCAGATATATCAGCCCGTCTTTACAGAAGAGTTTCAGCGCTTCGTCGGCGAAGGCAGAAGCCTCTGTCAGAAAGGATTTTTCCTTTGTGATGTCGAAAAATTTCATGAAAGCGTCAATGGTGAAGGCATAATCCTCCAGAGTGGTCTGCTCCATTATCTCGCCGTAATAGTTGATGCGGAAGAGGCTGCGTCCGTGCATATGAAAATGTCTCAGTTTGCCCAGAAGAGCGGATGCCTGCTCCATATAATACTCAGAGCCTGACACCTCGAACATTCTCAGCAGGGCTTTTAGAAAAAGCATATTCTGAGAGAGTATTATCTTGGTGTCTTTCACGGGTTTTTCTTTATGGTTGTCTGCCTGGATTTTTGCGAAATGCTGTTCCAGACGGACATATTCTTCATAGTCTGCCTTGTTGACGGTGATGACGCCCTCTGTGAGAGTAACTATATCAGCCGCCTGTCTTATCTGGTCTTCGTTTACCAGATAATAGAATCCCTCCACCAGCTTCATGCTGTCGTCCAGACTGTCGGCGTCCATAGCGGATATCAGACCGAAGTCGGTATTGAACTCGTGCAGGATGAAATCTATGGTCTTTTCAGCTATCTTCAGATACAGGCGGTTGTCTGTTTTCTCGAACATGTCCAGCAGAAAGCATGTGTTCTGGGCATTGTCATAGAGCATCTTTTCGAAGTGAGGCACGCTCCATTTTCTATCCACCGCATAGCGGTAGAAGCCGCCGTTCACATGGTCGTATATACCGGAAGTGCAGAGCCTGTCCGCCGTCAGGTTCATAAAGTCCCTGACAAAAAGATCTGTGTCGTAATATTCCATCATGGCTTCCATAACAGGAATATTCGGGAATTTAGCGTCTTTTCCCAGCCCTCCGTATTCGCTGTCGAATGTTTTGGAGAAGGATTCTGACGCTGTGTGAAAATCGAAATCGTTCAGGTCTTCGGACGTCTTGTCCGTGTCTATGAATTTATCGAAAAATTTATCGTAGTTTTTAGAGTATTTCTCCGCCTCTTTCGGGGTGTCCTGATACAGCCTGCCCAGCTGGGTGACTATTTCGGCGAAGGCGGGGAGCCCGTGTGTGGGTTTGGGCGGAAAATAGGTGCCGCCGAAGAACGGGCGTCCGTCCGGCAGAGCGAAGATAGACAGAGGCCATCCGCCTCTCTTGCCTGTGGCGTGCAGATAGAACTGATATCTCTTGTCAATATTGGGGAATTCTTCCCTGTCGATCTTTACCGGGACAAAATATTTATTGAGAATCTCCGCCGCCGTCTCGTTCTCGAATGATTCATGCGCCATAACATGGCACCAGTGGCAGGAGGAATAGCCTATGCTGATGAACAGAGGTTTGTTAAGCTCTTTTGCCCTGGCTATCGTCTCTTCGGAATATGCCTGCCAGGCAACAGGGTTGTTCTCATGTTGTTTCAGATAAAGACTTTTTTGTTTATTCAGCTCGTTTTTCATACCAACACCAAAATTATCATATTATGACAATATAGAGTTTGCGGACACTTATCAAGGAATAAAAAAAGGGGCGGATATGTTCCGCCCCTTCCCGGTATGAACACCGGAAATGACTTTTTGCAAACGCCACATGATTGTCGAAAATGACATTCACTGTTCTATTAATAAAACCATTTGGGTTTTATTGGCAAGTTAATTATTTATGTTTTTGCTTCGCTTTCTCTATAGCGTCCACAACGGCGATAGCCGCCATGTTCACTATTTCGTTCACGTCACTGCCTCTCTGGAGGACGTGCACGGAGTGTTTGAAGCCTTGCAGAACCGGTCCGATGGCTATACCGCCGCCGAGTCTCCACAGAAGTTTGTATGCGCTGTTTCCCGCCTCCAGGTTGGGGAAGACAAGAATGGACGCGTCACCTTTGATATCGGAGAAGGGGAAAGCCTCTTCCGCTATAGGTCTGTAGAGGGCAGTATCCGCCTGCATATCACCGTCTATGATGAGCTGGGGATATCTCTCTTTAACCTTTTTGATAGCTTCGGTGATTTTCAGCGTTCTGGGCAGTTTTACAGAGCCGAAGTTGGTGAATGATATCATGGCTACTTTTGGCTCTATCTCGAACTTAGAACATGTGTCCGCTGACTGCATGGCTATCTGTGCCAGCACTTCAGCGTCCGGATCGATGTTCACGGTGGTGTCGGCGCAGAGGACTATGCGGTCTCTGAACACCATGAAATAAGCGCCTGACGGGCTGGTGTATCCTTCCTGCATGGGGTTGATCTCCAGCAGGGGGCGGATGGCATCGGGATAGTTTCTGGAATATCCGTTCAGCAGACAGTCGGCGTCTCCCTCGCACACCATCATAGCGGCGTAATAGTCGCTGATGCGCACCAGTCTTCTGTAGCTTTCGTCATATGTCATACCCTTTCTCTGGCGCATAGCGTGAAATTTTCTGGCATACTGCTCCAGCTTAACAGAGTAAGTGGGGTTGACTATCTCGCATTCGGTCAGGTCGATGTTGTGTTTCTCCGCCAGAGCTTTGATACGGTCTTCGTTGCCCAGAAGGATAGGTTTCGCGATTCCTTCCTCCACCATTTTCTGAGCGGCTCTGAGGATTTTTTCCTGTTCGCCTTCGGGCAGAACGAGACGTTTCGGTTTCTGTCTGGCGACAGATATGATGTGTCTGGTGAATTCTTTGGCGAATGACAGCCTGGATTCCAGATAGTCTTTATATTTTTCAAAATTGGGTATGTCTTTCTGTGCCACGCCGGATTCTATAGCGGCTTTGGCGACAGCGGGGGCAACCCATGTGAGAACTCTGTGATCGAAAGGTTTCGGGATAATGTATTCGGGTCCGAACTCTATTCTGTCCACACCGTATGCCTTGCAGACTGACTCCGGCACTTCCTGTCTGGCGAGCTGAGCCAGAGCGTTTACGGCGGCGAGTTTCATGTGTTCGTTGATGGCTTTTGCTCTGACATCCAGAGCGCCTCTGAATATGAAGGGAAATCCGAGAACGTTGTTAACCTGGTTGGGATAATCTGAACGTCCTGTCGCCATGATGGCGTCCCCTCTGACTTCGGCGACCTCTTCGGGGGTTACTTCCGGATCGGGGTTAGCCATAGCCATGATGATGGGGTTTCTCGCCATGTCTTTAACCATTTTCTTGTTCACGGCGCCTTTCTGTGAGAGACCGAGGAAAACATCGGCTCCGTCCATGGCTTCTTCCAGAGTGCGTTTTTCCGTGGTTACGGCGAACTCTTCTTTATATTTGTTCATGCCTTCCGTGCGTCCGTTATATATGATGCCTTTTGTGTCGCACATCATGATATTGGATTTTTCTCCGCCCACCAGCACTATCAGTTTGCCTATGGCGATACCGGCTGCTCCGGCGCCGTTGATTACTATTTTTACCTGATCTATCTTTTTGCCCACGAGCTCCAGAGCGTTTATCAGAGCGGCAACGGCGATGATGGCTGTTCCGTGCTGATCGTCATGGAAAACGGGGATGTTCATTTTTTCTTTCAGTGTTTCTTCTATATAGAAGCAGTCGGGGGCTTTGATATCCTCGAGGTTGATACCGCCGAATGTCGGCTCTATCAGCTCGCAGGCTTTGATTACGTCATCGGGGTTTTGTGAGTTGATCTCTATGTCGAAAACGTCCACATCTGCGAAACGCTTGAAGAGAACGCCTTTACCCTCCATAACGGGTTTTCCGGCGGCGGCGCCTATGTTGCCAAGCCCCAGAACGGCGGTTCCGTTGGATACGACAGCCACCAGGTTTCCTTTTGATGTGTATTCATATACGAGCTCAGGGTTCTGCTCAATCTCCAGACAGGGCTGAGCGACACCGGGGGTGTATGCCAGAGACAGGTCTCTCTGCGTGTAACAGGGTTTTGTGGGTACTACTTCTATCTTTCCGCTTTTGGGATATTTGTGATAATCGAGAACTTCCTCTTTTGTAATCGCCTTTCTGTTCTTCATTGGGCAATCCTCCTCATGTTTCTCTTTATGCAGAATAGGGGGCATTAAACTATAAGTCAACTCAAATATTGATGAACACTAAAATTCTGAACAAAAGTGTATAAAATGTTAATCAAAAATAATCAATAATTTAATAGATATATTCTATGATTAAAATCGTTAAAAATGCTAAGGCGTGTTTGGTTATTTCTGATACAAATAATGCTGTTTATAGTGTATAGAAAAAACTTATAGGTCAGAATGGCGTATTTAGAAGGTTATAAGCTATCATATTCAATATTTTTAAAGTCTGATAGCCTCGTCTCTTTATAGGATTTTACTATCTATCATCATAAAGGCTATAGGGGAGATATCAGAAGTCTGATAGTGCGGAAGGTGATCGTAATTTTAGAACATGAAAAGTTAACTCAGGTTTTTTCGTTTTTTTGATTTTTCTGTCCTGAGAACAAAAATTGAAATACTCATGTTATAAGTGTATAAATCATTATGACCTATTTTAACTGATAAGGGCGATGTTGGATAACGAAAAACTGATCTTTAATTTTAAAGCATGGCTGAAGCACGAACAGGGGCACTCTGACAATACCGTGTCAGCCTATATCTCAGATATATCATCATTCGGGGATTTTTTCTCTAAACCGCTGGCGGAGGCTTCCGCTGTGGATCTGGTGAGCTACATGGCTCAGATGAGAAAGGACGGGTACAGTATAGAGACTGTTCTGAGAAGACTTTCCGGCGTGTCCGCCTTCTATGACTTTCTGATTATCGAGCGGATAATAAAGACCAACCCTGTGGGATACATCACAAAACCGTCCAAATGGGACAAGCTCCCGGTTTTTCTTAACTTTGACGAGGTGGAGAAACTGCTGGACGCCCCCGACAGCGGCGACAATCTTGGCTACAGAGACAGGCTGATCTTCGAAACGCTGTATTCGTCCGGCATGCGCATCAGCGAGCTGGTGGGGCTGAAGGTGCTGGATATAGACCTGCCCAGAGGCGTGATAAAGGTGACAGGCAAGGGGAGCAAACAGAGATTTGTTCCGCTGTATTCCAGTCTGGCGGATAAGCTGAACGGATATCTCACTATCAGACACGAATATTTTGTAAAAGGACGTGATGAGGGCTGGCTTTTTCTGAGCAGAAACGGTAAAAGACTGAACAGGGAGTATATCTTCATGCTGGTTAAAAAATATTGTCTGAAAGCTGGCATAGACAAAAATGTGTCTCCGCACACACTGCGCCATTCTTTCGCCACCCATCTGCTGACCAACGGAGCCGATCTGCGCACCATACAGATCTTTCTGGGGCACAGCGATCTGTCCACCACCCAGAGATATACCCACGTCACCGATGATAAATCGAGGAACGTGCTTTTAAACTGTCACCCGAGGTTTCGTAAATGAGGCGCATAGCCGTAACACACAAAAATCCCGATTTTGACGCTGTGGCGAGCGCATATGCCGCATACAGGCTTTACGGGCTGGACGCCGTAATCACGTCATCGTCATATGAACCGCCTGTAAGGGAATATATCGACTCGCTGGATTTCGAGTTCCCTATAATAAACATGAAAGAGAAAGAGATAGAAAATCTAGAGGCGCCTGAGCTTCTGGTTATCACCGACTGCAAGCTGAAAGACAGGCTGGGGGCTCTTGCCCGGCTCGTTGACACGGCGGAAAAGAAGATAATATTCGACCATCATCCCACCCACGGACAGGATATTGAAGCGGATGAGATGAATGTCAGAGAGATAGGCGCCACCACGACCATTCTGGTGGAGAAGCTGATAGAGAAGGATATTTTTATCAATCCTGACGAGGCGACCTTTCTGATGACAGGCATATACGAAGACACGGGCATGATGACCTTCGAGGGAACAACCGTGGCGGATATGCAGGCGGCGGCATGGCTTCTGTCTAAGGGGGCTAACCTCCAGACGGTGAGCGATTTTGTGAAGCGTGACCTCAGCCGTGAGCACGTCTTTATCCTGAATGAACTGCTTACCAACATGAACACGATCAATATCGGCTCGGTGAAGATAGGCATATCAAACGCCAGCAATGACAAATACATAGAAGATATATCCGATCTGGCTCACAAGATAATGGATATAGAGACTCTGGACGCTCTCTTTATTCTGGTGCGCACAGGCGACAGAATAATTCTGGTGGGCAGAAGCAGAACCGACTATGTGGATGCCTCGGAAATAGCCGCTTCTTTCGGCGGGGGCGGGCATTATACCGCCGCCAGCGCTGTTATCAAAGATGAGACCCTGCACGAGTGCGTGGGCAAGCTGGAGCTGATCCTTCAGGACGTGGTGAAACCCGTCAAGACTGCTAAAGATATAATGAATTCCCCCGTGAAAACGGTAAATCAGACCGCCACTTTTTCAGAGGCGATAGATATCTTTATGAAGAACAATCTGAACATGATGCCCGTGGTTAAGGACGACATCCCTGTGGGGCTGGTGTCCAGACGGGATATCCTGCACGGGCTGAAGCACGGGCTGAACGATGAGCCGGTGAGCTCTATCATGCAGGTAGAGTTCGAGTCCATACATCCGGACACTCCCTACTATCTGGTGGAGGAGGTCATGCTCAGCAGAAGCTGTAAAATGGTGATAGTCACCGACAGCGGCAGGCTGACAGGGGTCATCACCCGCACGGATCTTTTGCGGCTGATACACGAAGAGATATCAAAAATGCCCAGATATTCTGACGGCAGACTGATAAAATCAGACAGCAAAAAATATAAAAATATCGCCAGCCAGATAGACAGCATACTCCCCGCGAGGGTCGTGAGCACTCTGAAAGAGATAGGCGCTATGGCGGACGAGCTGGGATACAGATGCTATATGGTGGGCGGTGTCGTCAGAGATATACTGCTCAGAAAATCCAATGAGGATATAGACATAGTGGTGGAGGGCAGCGCTCCTGATTTCGCCAGACAGTTTGCCGACAGATCAGGCGCCAGAGCCGCTATTCACGCCAAGTTTAAAACTGCCGTGGTGATCTTTCCGGACGGGTTCCGTGTGGATTTCGCCACCAGCAGGACGGAATATTACACATTTCCGGCGTCAGCCCCCACTGTGGAGGACGCATCTATAAAGAACGATCTTTTCCGCCGTGATTTCTCCATCAACGCCATGGCGGTAAAGCTGAACAAGGCGGAATACGGTATTCTGCTGGACTTTTTCGGCGGTCAGAGGGATATCAACGATAAAAAGATACGGGTGCTCCACTCGCTGAGCTTTGTGGACGATCCCTCCAGAGCCCTGAGAGCCGTCAGGTTTGCCGTTCGTTTCGATTTCATGATAGGACCTCACACTGACAGACTTTTTCGTCATGCCGTCAGCCTGAACCTTTTTGACAGGGTTGTGGGGCAGAGGATGTTCCTGGAGCTGAAATATATTCTCAGCGAGAACAGTTACAGAAAAGCCCTGAAGATGATGCGTAAATATGATCTGATGAAGTTCTTTCACAAAAGCCTCGTTGTGGACGATGTGAAGGAACAGCTCTTTGAAAATCTGGAATATATCATGGATTGGTATATCTTTCAGTTTCAGGAAGAGATAGAGGAATACATGCCCAGAATGGCTGTGCTGTTCCACGATCTGGACAAGGAAGCCGTGGCGGAGGTAATGAGCCGTTTTCAGCTGGATGATAAGAAGGCGGAGGAGCTCACAGAGTGCTTTCGTCTGGTAAAAGACATCACCGCGGGGCTGAAACGCCGCCCGGAGATAAAAGCGTCCGGCTTCACGACCAATTTCGACAAATTGTCAGTGCCGTGTGCTCTGGCTGTCGCCGCTCTCATAGGCGAGGATTTCGAGGAAAGGGTGAAGGAATATTTCATCACCTACCGCAATGTGAAGCCTCTGATAAACGGCGAAGATATGAAAAAAGCGGGTATAGAGCCCAGAATTATATACTCAAAGATTTTAAAAGCTGTGAAAGACGCCGCCATTGACGGCAAATGCAACGACAAAGACAGCCAGATGAGGCTGGCGAAAGAACTATCAGAAAAGCTGGTGAAAGATGATAAAAAGAACGGTTGAAGTATCCAAGATATTGATGCCATTTGTTTTAGGAACGAAAGACACAAACCTTAGAATGTTAAATTCAGAGTTTTCGGTGAAAACCAGCGTCATAGACGGGGTTTTTTCCATAGAGGGAAAGGCGGACGATGTAAGGATGGCGGTGAGCGCCCTTCAGAACATGATTCAGACCGCCTCTGACGGAGTTCTGGACGCTTCAAAAGCGGCGGACATAGTGCGCATGGTGGCGGACAAGAATGACGATGCCTCAGACATTATAAAAGACGGTATCACCGTGGCGGGCAGAGTGAAAAAAGTATGCCCGAAATCCGCCAGACAGCGGGATTATGTCAACGCTATCAAGAACAACGATATGGTTTTCGGCATAGGTCCGGCAGGAACCGGAAAAACATATCTGGCTATGGCTATGGGAGTTCACTATTTTCTTCGCAGAAAATGCAGTAAGATAATTCTGACACGCCCCGCTGTTGAGGCGGGAGAGAATCTGGGATTTCTGCCCGGAGATATAAACGATAAGATAAACCCTTATCTGCGCCCGCTTTATGACGCCATATACAGCATGATGGACTATGCCAAGGTGGCGAACCTGATAGAGAACGGCGTGATAGAGGTGGCTCCGCTGGCTTTTATGCGGGGGCGGACTCTGAACGATGCCTTTATCATTCTGGACGAGGCGCAGAACACCACAGAGGAGCAGATGAAGATGTTTCTCACCCGTATGGGTTTCTCGTCTAAAGTGGTGGTGACGGGCGATATCACGCAGGTTGACCTGCCCAGCAGCAAGAGCAGCGGGCTCGTGCTCGCCAGACGTATTCTGAAGGATATAGAGGGGATAAAATTCATCCAGTTCACTGACAAGGATGTGGTGCGTCACCCTCTGGTGCAGAAGATTGTAAAAGCATATGATATATATTACGGAGATCAACATTGAAAACAGACATACTTATAGCAGACGAAATGGAAAGCGGGCTTAAACCGGAGCTCTTTCAGCAGGCGGCGGACGCTGTGATGGCGGAGCTGGACACTTCTTTCGAGGAGTGCGAGATATCTCTGATGATATGTTCGGATGAAGAGATAAAGAACCTGAACAAAACATACAGAGGCAAGGATTACGCCACTGACGTTCTGTCATTCCCCATGTCCGAGGATCCTTATGAAGAGGGCGGGATGCTGGGCGACATAGTGATATCTCTGGACACAGCCAAGAAACAGGCGGCGGACGCGGACATCGCTCTGGAGCGTGAAATCAGCTTCCTGTTCATCCACGGTCTGCTCCATCTCATGGGTTTTGACCACGAGCTGGGAGAAGAGGAAGAGAAGGAGATGTTTGATCTTCAGGAAGAAATTTTATCAAATCTTGTTAAATCAGGCAAAGTAGCTTGATATTGTCTTTAGGTTATGATAAATAATGCTATCTTGTTTTATTATAAAACAGGTAGGAATTAATTTTTTAAAACAGAGGTAATAGTTTACTTAAATGGACTCGTGCAGTTCGTGTCATTATCTTAAGGAGATCTCAGGTGAGTGAAGCACTGATCTTTGAGCTCTCCGCCATCATTCTCTGTATTTTGCTGTCCGGCGTATTCTCCGGCAGTGAGACAACTCTGACCTCTCTCAGCGAGCTTAAAGTACGCCACATGATAGAGGAGAACCCCAGGGCAAAACCTCTGGAGCTCTGGCTGGATCACCCTAATAAAGTTCTGAACACTATTCTGATAGGGAATAATATCGTAAATATTCTGGCGTCCGTACTGGCTACCGATTTCACGGCTAAGCTGGTGGGCGACTCCAATATCGCTCTGGTTACAGGTATCATGACGATCATGGTTCTGTTCTTCGGAGAGATAACCCCCAAAACATACGCAAAACACAACGCCGAGAGACTGGCTATTCCGGTTATAAAACTGCTGAAACTGCCTTATCTCTTTTTCTTCCCATTCTCATACGGCATAAACAGGCTGGTTAAGCTGATGATTATCATATCCGGCGGAAACCCCGAGCGTCACAAGCACAAGCTGACTGAGGACGAGCTGGAATTTTATATCACCGAAAGCGGAAAAGAGGGCATGCTGGAAGACGCCAAGTCTCAGATGCTTAGGAATATATTCGACATCAGCGATATCTATGTGAAAGAGGTCATGGTGCCCAGAACAGATATGGTGGCTGTGGAGGTAAGCTCCGAGCCGAAGGAATATCTGGACCGCATCCTCGCCTCCGAGTTCTCCCGTATCCCCGTATACGAAGAGAGCGTGGATAAAATAGTCGGAATACTTTATGTCAAAGACCTGTTGAAATTTGTTCAGGAGGACGGGGTAAACTTCGACCTGAAAAAAGTAATCAGAAAACCCTTCTTCGTTCCCGAGACCAAGAAGATAGATTCCATGATGGGCGAGTTCCAGAAAAGCAGAAACCACATGGCTGTGGTGATAGACGAATACGGCGGCGTGGCGGGAATCGTCACTCTGGAAGATATTCTGGAAGAGATAGTCGGCGAGATTTGGGACGAATACGACACGGAAGAGCAGGAAGTCACTCAGCTTTCTGAGGACAGCTATATTGTTGATGTGCGTATGGATATTGACGATTTCTGCGATAAGTTCGAGATAGAGAAAACACACGAAATGGACGAATATGAGACTGTGGGCGGGCTTGTTTTCGACATCGCCGGAAAGATTCCGGAGGTGGGCGAAGTGTATGAGTTCTCCGATTACAGTTTTAAAATATTGAACAAATTCGAAAGAAGACTTGACAAGGTGGAGTTAACAAGGCTACACAGAGAGCCTGAAGATAACGAGGAGAACTCCGCCCATGACCAAGCAGTTTAAAACAGGTTTCGTAGCGATAGTAGGACGCCCCAACGTGGGCAAATCGACCCTGCTGAATGCCATTCTGGGCGAAAAGATCGCCATCACATCATCTAAACCTCAGACAACACGGACAAATATTCAGGGTATCCTGACCGGTGACGACTATCAGATAATCTATATCGACACCCCCGGATATCATAATGCAAAAGACAGTATCAATAAAATGATGGTTCAGCAGGCGAAAGACTCGCTGGATAATGCCCATGTGATATACATGCTGGTTCAGCCGGACGAATTTTACGGACCGGAGCTGGAGAGTCTGGTGAAGGTTCTGGAAAAAACTGAGGCGGTTAAGTTTTTGGTGGTAAACAAAGTTGACGGGTTTGCCAGAGAAAAGGTATATGAAGCCGCCAGCCGTTTTTTCCCTAAGCTGGAGTTCAAACAGGTGCTCCCTGTTTCTGCTCTGAAAGGCAATAACGTGGACAAACTGATAGAGCTGACTGTGGAAGAACTGCCGGAGGGCGACCCTTTCTTTGACGATGAGGAGATCACAACCCAGCCGGAAAAACTGCTGATAGCGGAATTTATCCGTGAGCAGGTTTTCAGACAGCTCAAAGACGAGATTCCATATCAAATAATTGTAGAGACTGAAAAAATTGAAGACAGAAGCGACAATTTAATGTATATTGCGGCATCTGTTATCGTGAACAGAGAATCACAAAAAGGAATAGTTATCGGAAAAGGCGGTACTAAACTTAAAGATATCAGCACTGCTGCCCGGGTTTCACTGGAAGCGTTTTTCGGGGTAAAGATATATCTCGAGCTCTATGTGAAGGTGAAAGAAGGCTGGCAGACTAAAGACGAATATCTGAAATTACAGGGGCTCTATTGATATGATGAACCAAAGCCTCAAGGTAAAACTTGAGAGTGTAAGAAAACTTATCAGAAGAAACGCCAGACAGCCGCTGGAAAAGCTGCTGGCTAAACTGCACCCCGCAGACATTGCCGCCATATATAAAAACCTCTCCGATCTGGAGAGGGAGAAAATCTGGAATTATATCCCCGACAAATCACTGGTCGCTTCATCGGTTCTTGAACTGGAAGAAGCGGACATCATAAAATTCTTCGAAGAAAAAGAGAGTAAAGACATTCTGCCCATCCTGAATGAGATGGAGACGGATGACGCCGCCGAGATCGTGCGTATGCTGCCGGACGAGATATCTAACGAGATTCTCAAAGAGTTCAGCACCAGCGACATGAGCGAGGTGGAAACCATCCTGTCCTATCCCGAATACAGCGCGGGCGGTATCATGAATACGGGCTTCTTCGCCCTCAATGAAGACCTGACCGTGAAAGAAGCCACAAAAATGCTGCATAAGGCGGAAGATCTGGAGATGGTCTTCTATCTCTATGTGACTGATGAATCAGGAAAACTATCCGGCGTTATCTCTCTGCGCCAGCTTATACTGAATCCGCCTGATAAAAAACTTTCTGAGATCATGGCTCGTGAGGTCATCAACGTCCGCACAGACACAGATCAGGAAGATGTGGCAAAAATCGTTGAAAAATATGACCTTCTGGCTCTGCCTGTCGTTGATGACGACTTCAAGCTGGTGGGTATCATCACTGTTGACGACGTTATCGACATTATCCGTGAAGAGGCGACAGAGGATATCTACCGTATGGCGGGTACATCCGATGACGAGCTTATCTTCGGGCATAACTCATCCAAGATTGCCAGAGTCAGGCTTCCCTGGCTGCTTATAACATTTTTCGGATCACTGATAAGTGCCTCTGTCGTGAGCTACTTTCAGATAAATATGAAGGGATTCGAGCTTCTTGTGCCTTTCATGCCGGTTATCGCCGCTATGGCTGGTAACGTGGGCTCTCAGTCCGCCACCATCCTGATAAGGGGCGTGGCGCTGGGCAAGATAAACCATAAAGATATGCTGAAAGTCACATTCAAAGAGATGCGTGTAGGGATGATTATAGGTCTGGTGGTGGGCGTTCTGCTCGGCACAGTTGGCTATATCTTCGATAAAAGCATCGTGGTGGGGCTTGTGGCGGGAATCGCCATGTTTAACTCATCCACCATCGCCGCCTTCACAGGCACGTTTGTTCCGGCTACTCTTATCAAGATGAATTTTGACCCTGCCGTGGCTTCCAGCCCGTTCATATCCATGCTGAACGACATTCTGGGTCTTACAGTATATTTCTCCACAGCTATTCTCCTTTTTAAAGTACTGGGATGAGCAGGGAAAGATCAGAAGCCGTCATCTATCGTCTGGTAAAATATTCTGACAGCTCCGCTATCGCCATGGCATTCAGCCGTGTTTATGGAAAACTCAAACTCTTCATACCAAAAGCATATACGAAGAAAGGCGGGGTGATTTCCTTTATGCCGGGGATGCTGGATTTTGCCAGAAAACCCACAGACCTCAGCAGATATTATTCATTCGAACCGGACACCGCATTTTATAAATATCTGAATAATCACGATATTATCATGCGTCTTCATCTGATATTCGAGATATATGACGGGCTTTATCACATGGATATGCCGGATGAAAAGCTCTTTGACCTGATTCTGAAGATGGATGATACAAACTTTCGCAAAATAACCCCGTATATAATTTACTTTATGCTGAAACACTCCGGCGTGATGTTCGAGCTGGACGCCTGTGTCAACTGCGCCTCGGACGAGGATTTATACACCGTCACGTCCAACGGCATATTCTGTTCCGTCTGTTCGGCGGATCTCAGCCTGAAGAGCTGCTGTGACAAGGAATCGTCATATATCATAAAATGCTTCGGAAACAGCTCTCTGTACAGAAATCTGACGGTGAACCGCAAGCAGGAGATTCAGGTTCTGACGGCTCTCTCCGGCTATGCGGAGCACATTCTGGAACGTCCGCTGAAAAGCATAAAAACCGTTTTTGACATAATCTGACAACTGTGTGATAACTAAATAAAATATTAAATATTCAGTATTATAGGTAAAATTAATACCTGTTATTTTCTTTACATTTTTCCTGTGTGAGATTACACTTAATAAGTGCTTCACATATAACAAAATTCGAGGACTGAAATACGTCCTTATAGCGATTATAAGAGGTTATCATGGAGAAAGGCGTTACAACCCTGAGCAGGTTTCTTATGGAAGAGCAGAGGGCTTTTCCCGAGGCGACCGGTGATTTTACACTGCTGATCGAATCTATCGGATTTGCTTCGAAGATTATCGGCCGTGAAGTGAACAAGGCGGGCATAGTCAACATAATCGGAAAAGCGCAGTCTATCAACGTGCACGGCGAAGAACAGCAGAAGCTGGACGTATACGCCGACAGAAAGGTTATCAGCGCTCTGGACCACCTGGGCAAGCTCTGCGCTATGGCTTCCGAGGAGAATGACGAGGTCATTCAGATTCCTCAGGAATATCCCAAAGGAAAATATCTGGCGGTTTTTGACCCGCTGGACGGTTCCAGCAACATCGATGTGAACATCAGCATCGGAACCATCTTCGGAATTTTCAGAAGAAAAGATTCATCCAACTTAGAAACTCCCTGCTGTCAGGACTTTTTCCAGACCGGACGCAGTATGGTAGCCGCCGGATATGTTATATACGGCTCATCTACCATGATGGTATATTCCGCCGGAAACGGTGTCCACGGGTTTACTCTGGACCCCAGTATCGGAGAATACATCCTCAGCCACCCGTATATGAAAATCCCCGAACAGGGCAAGATATACAGCATTAACGAAGCCAACTATCACAAATGGGACGAACCCACCAGAAAATTCACAGAACACCTGAAAAATCACCCCGACAGAGAATACACAGCCAGATATATCGGCTCTCTGGTGGCTGATTTCCACAGAAACCTGCTGAAAGGCGGAGTGTTCCTGTATCCCGGCGATTCCAAAAACGAAAAAGGCAAGCTGAGACTGCTCTATGAGTGCGCTCCGCTGGCTTATCTGATAGAAAACGCAGGCGGAATGGCGACAGACGGCGAACGCAATATTCTGGATATCCTTCCGGAATCTCTGCACCAGAAAGTACCTTTCTGCATCGGCTCAAAATACGAAGTGGAAACCTATCTGAAATATAAAAGGGGCGAGCTGAAATAGATAATGCTGATAGGCGCTCATAAATCTATTTCCGGCTCCATAGACAAAAGCATTGAGAGGGCACTCGCAGACGGCTGTGAGTGCCTTCAGATTTTTGTGAAGAACAAGAACCGATGGGAGGGAAAACCTCTCTCAGAAGAAGATGCCGAAAATTTTCGAAACGCTCTGAAAAAGAGCGGTCTGGGCGTTTCTGCCCACGCTTCATATCTTATCAACCCTGCCACCGACAAACAGGACGTTTATGACAAATCCATTCTGTCGTTCACAGATGAGCTGACCCGCTGCGACAGGCTGACTGTGCCTTATTATGTCATTCATCCCGGCGCCCATCTGGGGCAGGGGACTGAGACCGGAACGGCAAAAGCGGCGAAATTTCTAGACAGAGTCTATTCAGCGCATGATTTTTCTGTTATGACACTGTTAGAGACCACGTCCGGCATGGGAACGTGCCTGGGACACAGAATAGAAGAGATAGCGAAAATAATCGATCTGGCGGACTGTAAAGAAAAAATAGGTGTATGCCTCGATTCATGTCACATTTTTGCCGCCGGATATGATATAAAAGACAGATATGACGATGTTTTCGCTGAGTTTTTCTCTGTTTTCGGGGATAAGATAAAAGTATTTCATCTGAACGACAGCAAAAAACCATTGGCGAGCCGTCTGGACAGGCACGAGCTGATAGCCGAGGGGCTGATAGGCGGAGATTTTTTCAGAAGAGCCGTGAACGATATCAGGTTCAAAGACGTTATGGGGATTCTGGAAACTCCGGTAGAAGATACTTATAAAGAAGAAATAAATAAACTTAAATCATACAGGGAGCTGTGAAATGGAAGTCAATGAGACACCGGTAGTCACTATTATGAAAGAGCTGATAAAGCCCGAGAAAATCATGGAAACCCACGGATCATACACTTTTCTGAAGGATGATCTGGTGTATAAAGTGAAAAAATCGGTGGATTACGGTTTTCTGGACTACAGCTCGAAGAAAAAGCGCAAGGCTATGTGTATTCTGGAAAAAGAACTGAACGAGCGCTTCTGCTCCGGAATATATCTGGATGTGCTGAAAATAGTGAGAAAAGAAAAATCTTTTGATCTGGTGAATTACGACAGCACTCTGCTGACCATCGACTACTGCGTTAAGATGAAGAGGATTCCGGATGCTGATTTCCTCTCCACAAAGGTCGCGAATAACGAGATATCCAGAGAAAAAGCCGAAAATATCGGTGAAAACATCGGAAAACTCTTTAAAGGAATAAAAACTGACCCTTTTGCCGCTGATTTTAACGGTAATTTCAGCGTGGTTAAGTTCAACTGCGAAGAAAATTTCAGCCAGACGGAAGGATACAGAGGCAGATTCATAGACGATGAGCTTTTTGCCTTTATCAAAAAACAGACACTGAAGTTTCTGGAGGAAAATTCAGAACTGTTCGACAGAAGGGTTAAAGAGGGATTCGTCATAGACGGTCACGGCGACCTGCGTCTGGAGCATATCTTTATGCACGGCGATGATTTTGGTCTGATAGACTGCATTGAGTTCAACCAGAGATTCCGTTTCAACGATGCCGTTTCCGAGGCGGCGTTCCTCAGCATGGAGCTGGACTACATGGGAAAAACTGATCTGGCTGACGGTATCCTCAGCGGATTTTTCAAAATGTATGACGATGAGGAATCCAAAAAACTGCTGAATTTCTACAGATGTTACAGAGCCTATGTCAGGGCAAAGGTAGCGTGTTTTATGATAGACGGAAAAGACGGAAGCTGGGAGCTTTACGAGGCTAAGAAGGCCGAGGTCAAGCGTCTGGTGGACATGGCGGCGGTGTACGCCATAAACATGTTCGACACAAAATGCCTGGTTTTCTATGGTCTGATGGCATCCGGAAAGACTAAAAACGCCGACAAATTCACATCCATGTTTCCTGTGGAGCATGTGAACACAGACGTTATCAGAAAGCTGATGCACGGGCTCGATCCGGAGAAAAACGTTCATGTGGATTTCGGAGTGGATATCTATTCTAAGGAAAACTCGCTGAAACTCTATGACGAGCTGGGCAGAATAGCCGAAAACAACATGCGCATAGGGCGGATGACACTGATAGACGGCAGTTTCAGCAAGACGGAGTATCTGGACAGGATAAAAGCGAACTGCTCATGCGGATTTAAAAAAATAAGGTTTTTCGCCTCCGAAGATGCTACCATTGAGCGTCTGGAGAAGAGAAAGAACAAAATATGCGTTTCTGACGGGCGTATAGAAATATATGAAAGCCAGAAGAGGTCAGCGCAGGACATCGGCGCTGATTTCGAGATTGAGACCGTTGGACGCACGGAAGACAACGCTGAGAAGGTATTAAGGTTTTTGATTAATGAAATGTAATTTTGATATCAAGCAGGTAAACTCGCCTTTCGAGGATACCGCTTTTCTGGTGCGCAATACTTATAAGACCGAGTCGATGCTTTTTGACTGCGGGCGGATAGGCGCATTGAGCAATTCAGAAGTTTTATCTATTTCAGAGATATTTATAAGCCACACTCACATAGATCACTTTTACGGATTCGACAGAATTCTGAGAGGGACTCTCCTCTCCGGCAAGAAATTCCGGGTGTTCGGTCCTCCAGGGATCATAAAGAACGTCCGGGGCAAGATCGATTCATACACATGGAACCTGATAAAGAGCTATCCCGTGAGCTATGAGGTGATAGAGCTGAACGACAGCAAGAAGGAATACCGCACGGCATCGTTTTCGGCTTTTGACGGATTCGATCAGGTGGACGGTTCCATACTCCACGATGACATTCTGCTGGGTGACGGGTTCAGGCTGGATTTCGAGCTTTTCGACCACAGGGTGCCGTCAGTGGGCTATCGTGTTACAGAGAAAGAGATGGTGGCGGTGAACAAAACAGCGCTGACAGACAGCGGATATGTCTCCGGCAAATGGCTGGGCGAGCTGAAGAACAGGATTCTGTCAGACGACATGGACAGTCTGATAGAGGCTGAAATGAAAGACGGCGTGAAAGAGGTGAAGGTATCTCAGGCGGCTTCTGCCTTTATAGAATATGTCAGACCCCAGTCTGTTACATTTATCACCGATATTGCTCCCAGTCTGGAAAACTGCCGGAAAGCCGTACAGCTTGCGAAAGATACTGATGTTCTTCTGATAGAAGGCGTTTTTCTGAAAGAGGACGTGGCGCACGCCAACCGAAAAAAACACCTGACGCTCGATCTGTCCAAATATATCTTCAGGGAATCCGGAGCGAAAAAAGCTCGTTTCTTTCACTTCGCCCCCAGATATGACGCCGACAGAAGAGCTTTTTACGATAGATTATACGATGGCATGGACGGGCTGATTTACTGATGATAAGAGAGCTGAAGCCTTTTATGGATCTGACGGATGTGGAGGATATCGAACTCGCCGAGCTTGATTTCAAGCGGGCTGAGTCGGAGTCCGTGACACATCAGGACAACTATCCCTCCTTTCACAAGGCAGGTGATATCGGCGTTCTTCTGGTTCATGGGTTCACGGCGAGCCCGCTGGAGATGAAACCTCTGGCGGATTATCTGGAGAGTCTCGGTTTTTCGGTTTATAACGCCCGAATAGTCGGTCACGGATCAGACTATAAATACATAAACATGACGGATTACGGCGACTGGTACGACTCTGTGAAATACGGATTTTTCACGCTGAAGCGCAACTGTAAGAAAATCTTTGTGATAGGCGAGTCCATGGGCGGGCTGGTCTCTCTGATGACGGCGCACCTGAACGGAGCGGCGGGGGCTGTGCTTCTGGCTCCCTGCATACGCATCAAGGCGCCTCTGGCTAACCTGACTCCCTACATCTCAGGAATCCTGCCGAAACTGCCTAAGCTGGGCTTCGACATGCAGTATGCCGATATATATTACAACAACTGGCCCATGGTTGGCGTTGGCGAGCTCTATCATTTTACTGTGTACGTTCAGAAGGTGATGCGGGATTTCAGCATGCCTCTGCTGGGGTTTCAGTTCCCGGGTGATGTGGTGGTGAACGCAAAAGCCACAAAAGAATTTTTTGAAAATGTGCCCTCTGTGGATAAAACATACAGACAATTTCCTAAGGGAGACGGGCAAACTCATATATTGACATCGCATTTCAATCAGTATAGAGATGAAATGTTCAAAGAAATCGCCGAATGGATGCGAAAAAGGGGAATATGATGATAAAAAACTGCCGGATTGGGTTCATTGGCGCCGGAAATATGGCGGAAGCCATAGTAAAAGGACTGACATCAGGCTCTGAAAAACCTCAGATAGCCGTCAGCGACATGAGCGTGGAAAGGCTGGAACTCTTTAAAACATCATATAAAGCGGATGTGACAAAAGACAACCTGAAGGTTGCCGGTTTTGCCGATATACTGGTTCTGGCTGTGAAACCGCAGGTTATGCCGATGGTTCTCGATCAGATAAAAGACAGCGTTAATAACAAACTGGTGGTCTCCATAGCGGCGGGCATCAGAACAGACGCCATAGAATATATTCTGGGGTCAGACACGAAAGTCGTGCGTGTTATGCCCAATACGCCTTCTCTGGTTCTGGAGGGAGCTGCGGCTATATGCGGCGGAACATCGGCGGAAGAAGCCGATCTGGCTCTGGTGCGTGAGATGCTCTCAGCCGTGGGCGTGTGCATAGTGACAGACGAATCAAAGATGGACGCCGTAACCGGGCTTTCCGGAAGCGGACCCGCATACGTTTATCAGTTTATCGAGGCGCTCAGCGATGCCGGTGTCAAGATGGGGCTGACCAGAGCTGACGCCGTAAAACTGGCGGCACAGACAGTGCTGGGCTCCGCTAAGATGGTTCTGGAGACCGGAAAACACCCCGGCGAGCTGAAAGACGCCGTGACATCCCCCGGCGGAACGACCATATGCGGTCTGCACGAGCTGGAGAAGGGCGGTCTGCGCTCCACAGTGATGAACGCCGTTGAGGCGGCTTCTAAAAAATCTGAAGAGCTGGGAAAGAAGAAATAGTAAAGTATTTGTGCAAAAAATTCTCACCGTTGTAAACATTTTGCATGCTTAATATATGTTAAGTAATTGATGATATGATATTTTATACTGATAAAATAATGGCACGGCTATTGCGTTAATCTTCTCAGGAGGAAACAAATGAGAAAGTTCAAACCCACAGTCTCTGTTATTTTACTGGTTCTGTTTCTGATATCCGCCGTGAGCGGACTGGTGATGTTCTTTATGCCTCACCATCCCAGACCCGAAGCTGTCCAGACGGCAGGAGCCGTTGCTCAGGCGGTGAAAGATACCGCCCGTGAAGGCGGCAGGTCGATAGTGTTTTATATCAAGAACGCCCATGAATATCTTTCGGTTATTATGGCGTTTACCGCGATACTGCACATCATGCTCAACTGGAGCAGTCTGAAAAGCTATATCATCAGAAGATAATAAAAAAGGCGGTCATTTGACCGCCTTATCAGTTTATATCCTTGCGGCGATAAGATCGCCGATCTCGTCTGTTTTAACCAGGGTCTGACCTGATTTGTTTTTGTTAAAGATATCGCCTGTTCTGTAGCCTTCGTCCAGAACCTTCTGGATAGCGTTCTCTATGTCGCAAGCGGCGGCGTCCATATCCAGAGAGTAACGGCACATAAGAGCCGCTGACATGATCTGGGCTATGGGGTTGGCTATATTTTTGCCGGCTATGTCGGGGGCTGTGCCTCCGATGGGCTCATACAGACCGAAGCCTGACTCGTTCAGAGAGGCGGAGGGGAGCATGCCCAGTGAGCCTGTCAGCATGGCGGCCTCGTCAGAGAGGATATCGCCGAACATGTTTTCTGTCACAACAACATCAAACTGGGAAGGATAGCGCACAAGCTGCATAGCGGCGTTGTCCACATACATGTGGTTCAGCTCTATGTCGGGATAGCTTTTGTGAACCTCTGTAACGACTTCTCTCCAAAGGATAGATGACATCAGTACGTTCGCCTTGTCCACGCTGGTAACTTTCTTGTTGCGCAGTCTGGCGGCTTCAAAAGCGAGTTTAGCTATGCGCTCAACTTCGGGCTTGGTGTAGAGCATGGTGTCCATGCCCATTGTGCGCTCGGCGTTGATCTCTTTGGGCTGACCGAAGTAGATTCCGCCTGTGAGCTCACGGAAGAAGGCGATGTCCAGTCCGTCCGGAATCAGCTCGTTTTTCAGAGAGCTGGCGTCTATCAGAGAGGGGAATATTTTTACGGGTCTGATGTTGCAGAACAGACCGAAGTGTTTTCTAAGGGGGAGCAGAGCGCCTCTTTCGGGCTGCTCGGCAGGGGGAAGATTCTCCCATTTGGGTCCGCCCACAGAACCGAAAAGGATGCAGTCTGAAGCCTCGCACAGCTTCAGTGTGTCTGCGGGGAGGGGTGTCCCGTGGTTATCTATCGCGATACCGCCTATGTCGGCGAATGTGAATTCGAATGTTTTGTTATACTTTTTTGATACTTTGTCCAGAACCTTCAGCGCCTGCTGCATAACCTCAGGTCCTATGCCGTCACCCGGCAGAACAGCGATCTTTGCCATATCTGTCACTCCTTAAATTTATTAGCTCAAAAAATATATACTAACAGTTTGGTAAAGTCAAACTGTATAATGTTCAATTACATTGAATGTTCTTTTCTGTATATCAGGTATGCCGACACCATGGCGAATACGATTATAGGCAGAAAAGCGCCGAAAAATGGCGAGAGAACACCGTTTTTGCCCAGAGAAAGGCAGGACGAAACCAGCATCCAGTAAGCAAAACCGGCAGAGACAGTCACCGCCGCCACTTTGATGTGGGAATAGTTTCTGTTGAAGTTGATAGTCAGAGGGAAGATCGTCATGATTATAACTATAACATTCAGCGAGTGGGCAAATATTTTATATATCTGCATGGTGTATTTGCTGGTGTTCACCTTCTGTTCCTGCATGACCTCTCTCACCTTATAGATGTCTGATATGGATACATATCTGGGTTTCAGAAAGGGCATTTCGGACAGTTCGTCAAAAATAGGTTTATCCGCCAGAATGTTCCATCTGCCGTAAGTTTTTTTCGGGATGGGCTGCATGGAATATTTCTTCTGATTGTGCAGAAGCCAGCCTTTGTCACGTTTTTTCGCTGAATTGTATGTTTCAATGGACTGCACCTGAAGGTCTTTGTCCAGCATAAATTCCGTAACATAGTGAAATTCCATCTTCTCCGGATCCACAACACGGATGTGGATGAATTTATTCTCTTTCATTTTCAGCCAGATGTCGGTGAGCGTGGGGCGCACGTCCATCTGTTTTTTGAAAATGTGCTCAGAGGCGAATTTTTCACGGAGATACATCACCTTCGGGTTGATGCTGTTCGCTGTGAAGAGCAGAAGCGCCGCCACCGCCACTCCGCAGTATATGAAGGGAAACGCCAGATTGCGTATTTTGCCCCCCAGAGAGACGTAAGCGGTAAGCTCGTTGTGCTTTATCAGGGTTATCATCACCAGCAGAGTGGAGAAAACAATGGACAGAGGCACGCTGGAATATATCAGGAAAGGAACTTTCATCAGATTGTATATGACGACATCTTTTATGGACGCGTCATATTTTTCCGCCAGCCCTGTCTGTGACGCCGCCTCCGCCAGCAGAGAAACGATAGTAACCAAAAGCTGAACGGCGATGGAATATTTCAGAAACAGCAGCATTACATATTTGTTGAATTTGGAGATCATAATGCTCTCCTGTAGCTGACCACGCTGACGACAGCAAAGATCACGTTAGGCACCCATGCCGCTGAAAACGGCTCTACAGCGCCTGATTTCGCATAGTTTTCAGCTATCATGAAGAGAGTGTTGTAAACAGCCACCACTATTATGGTGCTGGGGATAGCCAGCGACTTTCCGCTGCGGTGGAAATACATGCCCACGCTGGCGCCGAACACACAGAGTATGACAGCGGCGAACGGCATGGAAAATCTTTTCGAAAACTCGAATTTATAGATCGGGTTCGTTGTAAAATTACTGATGAGTTCTCCGGCGGGCATCAGCCTTTCTGTATTCAGATTCACTCCCGGAGAGCCCAGAATGGGGACGTTGATGGCAAAAGTGTTGAAATTAATCTTGGAGTGTTTGCCGTCCTCACGGATAGTCAGAACGCTTCCGTCCTTAAGCTGGAACAGCAGACTGTAATCACCTGTGGGGGTGATCTCCGCTGATTTCGCCGTAATGACGGAATTTTCCTCTTTTTCTATTATCATCAGGTTTTCATATTTTATATCGCTTATCTTTTTGTCGGCGTAAAAGACGAAGCCGTCCAGTTCCTCATATATCTCTTTCTCTTTGATATCCTTCACAGAGACCAGTTTTGACATGCTGATAAGGTTCTGCGCCGCGTGAAAACTGCCCGCAGGCATCAGCCAGATGCTCATGACAACACCGAAAACGAAGACAAACACGGCGAAGATCATTGTCGGTTTCAGAAAGAATCGTTTTCCGGCTCCCGCCGCTCTCATGGCGATAATCTCGCTGTCGGATGACATGCGCCCGAAAACGAACGTGGTCGCCAGCAGAGCCGATGTGGGGATGGTGATAACGAGAAAAGAGGGCAGATAGAATATGATTGTCTGGATGATAAGCCATCCGGGGATTCCTTTGGTAAAGAAAAGATCGGACAGCGACATCAGCTTGTCCAGAAGCAGAATGGCGATGAACGAAATATTTCCCATCAGAAAGACGGGAATCAGTTCTTTTATTATATATTTATGAATCAGTTTCAGCTTCACTATACAGCCTTATTACCGGTGTCTCTTTTTTCATGGTGATCTCATCGATCCTGACAATGTAGTTTAAGGGGATAAACGACCTTTCAACGTTTTTAAAATTTTCTTTCAGCTTGCCGTCATCCGGAGAGATGATAATCTCGGATTTGTCGATGAAAACAATGTCCGAAATCTCTATCAGACCTAAGAATGAAGATGGGTTAACATAGCTTGCGTGCAGTGTCTGGGTCTTCTTATCCTCATCTATGAAGATGATCTTGTACAGCTTTTTGTTCACCTGTTTTTGCCGCCTTTGTAATAATAAAATTTTATATTTGAATTGGGTGAGAAAGAGTCGAAGAGAATGTTAACAAAGCTGATGAGCAGAGAACCGAAGAATGCCGCCCAGAAGCCGTTCACAGTGAAAGACGGCATAAAGTGGGCGGTGAGCCCCAGAAGCAGGGCGTTGACTATCAGATAGCCTATGCCGAGACTGAGAATCTGAAAAGGAAGTGTCAGAAAAAGGAGTATCGGACGCAGAAACGTCTGAAAGAACGTGAGAATAAGCGCGGAAGCCGCCAGGGCGGAGAAAGAATCCGCATGTATATTGTCAAAAATAAGGGCGGCAGCCCCCAGTCCGATAAGGTTGACACAAATTCTGTAAAGTATATACTGAAACCTGAACATCATTGTTAATATTATAACGTTAAAACGATTATAACAAGGAGTTTTTATGATAGATATGCACTGCCATTCAGTATATTCGGACGGGACATTCACTCCCGCTAAACTGCTGGAGCTGGCAGAAAAAGTCGGGGTGGAGGCTCTTGCTCTGACCGATCACGACACTGTTGACGGGCTGGATGATTTTTTCTCGCACACTACAAAAGTTGAGAGAGTGGCGGGAACGGAGATCAGCATAGATTATGACAAGGGTACATTTCACCTTGTGGGGCTTTTTATGGATCACAAGGAAAAGAACCTGAACGATATTCTGGACGGGCTGAAACACGCCAGAAGAACCAGAAATGAAAAGATAGTGAAGTCTGTCAGCGCTCTGCTGGGACGTGAAGTTTCGCTGGACGACATATCAGACGGCAACATGGGAGAGCTGGGCAGACCGCATATAGCCAAATATCTGATAAAACAGAAGGTAGTCTCCAATATGCAGGAGGCTTTTGATAAATATCTCGGCAAGGGACAGCCTCTTTACGCTGACAAAGCCAGGCTCGGTTTTGAAAAAGCGGCGGAGATGATCCACGGAGCGGGCGGAATAGCTGTTCTGGCGCACCCTGTCAGCCTGAAACTGACGGATGATGAGATGCTGCCTTTTCTGAAAGACTGCAAGGACAAAGGTCTAGATGCCATAGAGGTTTACTGCTCTGAGGTTCTGCCGGAGAGACAGCCTTTTTTCAAAAACATTGCCGATTCTCTGGGGCTCGGGATATCCGCCGGAAGCGACTTTCACGGTGACAACAAGCTGAAGATAGGTCTGGGCACAGGATCAGGGCATCTGAACACGCCTTATTCCGTTTTTGAGAAACTTAAAGAACTTGCCTATAAATGATCGAATATCTCTTTGTGGTGTGTGATTACGGTGCTGTCTTCCAGCCTGTTTTCATACGCCAGAAAGGGCACATCGGCTGATTTAGCCGCCATATAGTCCGTCATGGAATCGCCTATGAAAAGGAGCGATTCTTTCTTCTCTTTGAACTGCGACATAATCTTGTATAACCCCTCCGGATCTGGCTTAGGTTTTGCTACATCCATACATGTAACAGTGTATGAGAAATAATTTCCCATACCGAAATGTTCCAGAAGGTAACCCAGAGATATGCCTCTGTTTGTGAAAACGGCAAGGCTGCGACCCTGTTCTATGAGTGTTTCGAGAGTGCTGTGGATGCCCGGTTTGGGCTCCATCAGGTGGATGAACTGCTTAAAGTTCATCTTCATGGCAAACTCAAGCATCTCCCCGATCAGGGCATCGTCTTTGACAAAGTGACGTACGATGACTTCGTTCGTGCCCATCATGGCGAGAGCGAGCATGGAAGAATTTTCCCAGTCGATCTTCGTTACGCCGAATTTTTCGAAGACGAAATCATAATATCCCTTTACCGCCTCTGTGCTGTTAAAGAGGACTCCGTCGCAGTCATAAACTATAATTTTTCGCATTCAGAGGTTGTAATACATTTTTCGGCGCAGGGCAAATTGTTTCTAAAGATTAAAGAATATGTGCCGATTACACTGATAACCATAGGAGGATGATCTCATGGCCGGGATACAGGTTGGAGGTATTGTTTCAGGGCTTGATACCAACGCTCTCGTTGAACAGCTCACTGAATCAGCGAATATTGCCGTTGAAAGATTGAATGGCGATTATTCATTCAAATCATTGGAATATAACCTCTACGATGACATGAATGACATGTGTTCGAATCTTTCGACTGATCTGCTCAGTCTCAGGCTGTCATCCACCTATCTGACTAAGCAGACATCTTCCACCAACGAAGGTGTGGGAACAGCAACCGCCACCACAGACGCGGATATCGGTTCTTTCTCGCTGAAAGTTCTTCAGACCGCCAGAAACTCCGAGGCTACCAGCAACTTTACAAAAGTTGATATGGTTACGAGCGGCGCCAATGTCGCCGATATCTCCGGATATGCCAACGAATCTCTGGAGGGCAGACACACCACTACCATCTATACCACCGGAGCTTCTCAATACCTTTCCATAGACGTTTTCGAAGTGCAGAACATAGGCACAATGACTAAACAGGTGGGTGACGCTTATTCCAATGTCGATTCCAGCGGGAATCTGGTCGCGGATGTGAGCGGTTCGCTTAAGTTTTCATACACAGACGCTGACGGCAACGCCCAGACACTTACTATATCCGGTACATACGGTACGGCGGGGCAGGATATCAACACCGTGTCCACCACCATTCAGGATACGCTGAACGGCGCCCTTAACTCCACTCTGGGGACAAACGATGTAACCTATGCCGCCGTGAGGGCGGATTATGATAAAGACGCCGGAACATGGAGCTTTGCTCTGTATGAAACCACAATCACCGACTATAACATAGCCATAGCGGGCGATGACGCCGGCACGCTTTCTGACGAGCTTGGTTTTTCCGAGCTGTCTGCTCCCACTGTCTCCACAGAGACCACTATAAAAAAATATCATCTGGCGGATGACGCCGCCGCTCTTCAGAATAAACTTGCCAGCTCGGTCGCCGGACTTATCCCCGGAGCGAGCCTGAGCATCTCTGCCACTATTGAGCCAGGAAAGTTTGTTTATTCTCAGGATGCCAGTCTCAACATTTCATCGACCACAAAATCGACCTATGTTTCAGACTCTGTAACCACCGGAACTCTCGACACGGCTGTTGAGGGTTTGGAAAACGCCGGATTCACAGAAACGGCGGACACCAGCCTGAACGGAACTTTTACCATTAACGATGTCACCATCACTATAGATGATTATACCGCTCTGAGCGTTCAGGATGTTCTGGGTATCATCAACGCCTCCGGAGCGGGTGTTACCGCTTCTTATGACGCAACATATGAAAAATTTATCCTGACATCGAACACTGCCGGAGCGAAATCCATCTCTCTGGGCAGTTTTTCTGATACCAGTGATCTGCTCGATTTCTTCGGCTTTGGCGCCGGAGACGACACCGACTATACCATCGGTACGACATCGGGCAGTATCTCCACTGATGTTAAGCTGAGCAACAGCGGTCTTACGACTTATCCGTCCACAGGCACTTTTACTATCAACGGTGTTTCCATCTATGTGGATCCCACCGTTGACACTATGGAAGACCTGATAGAGAAAGTGAACAATTCCGGAGCCGGAGTCACCATGACCTATGACTCCACTTCCGATAAAATATCTCTGAAGTCTGACGGCATCGAGCCCATCACCGTGGGATCGTCCACAGATACCAGCAATATTCTGGAAGCCTTCCACCTTACCAAAGATTCCACCGTGGAAACAACCATAGGAACAGAAGGGCAGAGGGCGATATTTCAGGTCAACGGTGATACATATATCAGAGATACCAACGAAGTGGACGATGTTCTGGCGGGTGTCACCATAACGCTGAACGCCGCCAGTGACGAGACCACCACAATCAAAGTGACCACCGACACATCAAAAGCGGTGGACGCTCTGGCTACCTTTATCATGCACTATAACGAGCTGATGGAGAAGCTGAATGTTCCGGATAAAGAGGACAAGGAAGACGACTATACGGATTATCTTACCAGCAGTGATAAGGAAAGCATGAGTGATGATGATATAGCCAAATATCAGGAATATTACGAACTATATAATGAATATGATATCATCAGGAGAAGTTCCGAGCTTAGAAACATGAGAACCACTATGAGGACAGCTGTGTTCGCCGAGCGGAGCGGAATAAACGGCTCTGTGAACGATATGTCAGACCTCGGGATAGAGGTTGCAGGCGCCGGAGACCTGGATACAGAAAATTACGGATATCTGGTTTCTCTCTCCACAGACCACGACACTCTGGTGGCTGCTCTGGAAGATAACGACACTCTGATGACTATGCTTACGGAAAATCCTAAAGATGTTTATAAATTTTTCTCGAATTTATCCGATTTAGATACTGATGATGCCGAAACAGACGCAGAAGCCGCCGCGATGGAAAAACAGATAGAGGCGGAGGCCGGCTGGGCACGGTATTTTGATGACTACGTCCTTGAGAGGTACACAGCCTATAACGGATTTATCGGCAGCAAGATAGGCTCCACCGGTACTATCCAGCGTGAGCTGGATAAACTGGAATCAAGGATCAGTACTCAGGAAGACAGGGTTGAGACCGAACTGGAAAGATACTGGGCTAAGTTCTCCGCAATGGAGCAGGCTATCGCCGAAGCCCAGAGCCAGGGCAACGCTCTCAGCTCGATTACCGGAAGCAGCGGCTAATTAATTAGGAGGTTTTCAGTATTATGCAGAGCCCTTACAAAAATTACATCAAACAGGAAGTTGAGGGAGCTACGAAAGGGAAGCTTGTGCTTCTGCTTTACGATGGAGCTATCAAGTTCATGCGTATTTCTATGAAAGCTATGGATGAAAAAGATATCCCCACAGCTCATAATAATATTATGAAAGCTCAGAATATTCTTTATGAACTGATGAACTCGCTGAACATGGAAGCCGGGGATATTTCTAAGAATCTCATGAGGTTATATGACTTCATGGTGTGGCAGCTTATTGAAGCGAACAAAGACAAAAATAAAGACAAGGTTGAAAATGTTGTAAGAATGATGTCTAATCTTCGTGACGCATGGCGTGACGTTGTGCAGAAAGAAGAGGGCGGTGTTATTCCCTCACAGGAGACAACAGGCAAGTCGATCAACTTTGCCGGATGATTTATGGACATAACTGGAACTGGTTCTGTCGTTAATCTGAGGGAGAAACTCTTAGAAATAGACAGAAAGAAAACACAATCAGGATCAGGCGGCGCGCAGAGCACCTCAGATTCTAACAGCTCGTCAGAAAAGAAGTACATCTCTGATGTTATCGGCATCAGAAATGAAAACAAACTGGCTGCTGCCTCCTCCGGCGGCATCCTTTCCAAAGACGAAGCCATGGATATGGTGGATGAGCTGAAGAGACAATTTGAATGTGACTCCTGCAACGCTCTTGATGCGCATAACAAAGCGGATGCTAATACCGTCATGCAGTTTTACCCGTTCGAATAATCTGCAGTTAGCGTGTGCTTTTTTAAGTGAGCAAAGATGAGTCAGTCTAACTTTGACGTTATTTTTAAACAAGCGTATGATTTAGCTGAAAGGCTCACTGAGAAAGACTTTGACGATGACTTTCTTAAACAATATAAAACCTACTCGGCTTTTATCGGTCAGATAATCCAGATTCTCAATTCAATAGATGTTAAAGATGACGAGCTGAACAGCCAAATAAAAAACCTTCTTGCTCTTCACAAGAAGGTTGAGTATAGACTTATTCAAGCGAAAGACGAAATCAGAGATAGCATCACCAACAAGATACGCAAAGAACATATCCGTCAAAAATACCATTCAAAAAGTCTTAGAACAGCTCTTTTAAATAAAAAAGCCTGAGGGGGCTGATTATTCAGCGCCTATCAGAAGCTCTTTTATCTCTTTACCAGGTTTGAAGTAGGGTACGTTTTTAGAAGGTACTTCCACTTTGTCTCCGGTTTTGGGGTTGCGTCCGAGCTTAGAGTTTTTCTCTCTGATCTTAAAGCTGCCGAAACCGCGGATCTCAACTTTGTCACCGGCTTTCAGAGCGTCTTTGATAGAAGAGAACACACCGTTAATGATGAATTCGATCTGCTTTTTTGTCAGTTCGGGGTTTGTGCTGGCTATTACTTCGATAAGTTCTGATTTTGTCATACCATAATCTCCGTGCAAATATCGTTTATTTATGATATTTTTTCGATTACTCATTATATCCGATGTCATATAGAGTGTAAAGCCAATTTACATATTTTTTTAAGGAAATATTTGTCATGGCAGGATTTGTTACAAAAATCTTAAAATCCGGGTTAGGAATTTTCACCAGCCGAATTTTCGGCATGTTAAGAGACATCAGCATAGCCGGTTTTTTCGGCGCAAACGGTGCCACA
The DNA here is from genome assembly GCA_050251875.1 of Deferribacterales bacterium. Lineage (GTDB taxonomy): Bacteria > Chrysiogenota > Deferribacteres > Deferribacterales > Geovibrionaceae > Seleniivibrio. The sequence goes on from JBFWMA010000002.1 coordinate 247,947, forward strand.
GATGCCTTTGTGGCTGCCTTCGCCGTGCCTAACCTTTTCCGGGCTTTCTTCGCCGAGGGGGCATTGGCTTCTGTCTTTGTACCTTTTCTCAGCGACAAACTGACCGGAGACGGAGAGCAGAAAGCATCTGTTTATCTTTCCAGCCTTATAACTATAATATCCGGTGTGGTTATTTTTCTGATAGCGATCGTCATGATTTTCCCCAGTATCATTACATATATATTCCTTCCCGGATACGCTGATGATCCGGAGATTTCTTCTATAATGCCAGCTATGATTACTGTCCTTATGCCATATCTTTTTTTTATTACTATCTGCTCTCTGCTGACATGCTATCTTAACCTGAAGGGCAGTTTTTATGTGCCTAACTCTTCCACCGCTTTTCTGAACATTGCCATGATAGCGGGCGCCTTTGCCGGATATTATCACGGCAGTGATATATTATATGTATGCTACGGCGTTTTTATCGGCGGAATCGCTCAGTTTCTGTTTATTTTGTTCTATGCTTACCGCTTCGGTTTCCGGTTCTCTCTGCGGGGCGGATATGACAGGAGCGTGAACGAGGTTTTTCATTATGCTCTGCCTTCTCTGGCGAGTGTGGGAATCAGTCAGATAAACTTTATGATAGGCAGAGCCGCCGCTTCTTTTCTTGTGACCGGAAGCGTGTCATATCTCTATTATTCCAACAGGCTTTTTCAGTTTCCTATGGGGCTTTTCACCATTGCGGTCGGCACGGTTGTTATGGCGGAGATCAGCAAAGCTAACTCATCGGGAAATACAGATATGAGAAACTCGCTGATAGATAAGTCAATTAACTCTATAATGCTGGTGATGCTCCCGTCTTCCGCCGGGCTTATTGTTCTGGCGGAGCCTATCATCTCTCTGGTATACGGACGGATGAACTTTTTGGAGGCGGACGCCGCCGCCACGGCTTCTGACCTGCGGATGTATTCTCTGGGGCTGGTGTTCTACTCGTTTATAGCGGTGTTCAGCCGGGTATTTTATTCGGACAAAGATATCAGAACCCCGCTGATGGGCGCTCTTGTCGGATTGGCTGTCAATGTGGTTATGATAGCTGTTCTGATGAAGCTGATGGGGCACAGCGGAATAGCTCTGGCGTCATCTGTTGCGGCATCGGCGACATTTTTTTATCTTTATACCCGTGTCAGGGATTACAGATATGTTTTCGGCGCTTTTATTTTCAAGGCAGCGGCAGCATCCGGCTTAATGGCTCTGGTGTCATATCTTTTGCTGGTGTACGGCGCCGGAATACTTGTTAATATTTTTGTTTCCGCTGTATTGTATTTTTCTGCGCTGTATTTTATGAAGATTAATATCAGGAGTGTTTTGAGATGAAAGCAGTGATACAGAGGGTAAATTCCTCATATCTTAAAATAGACGGTGTTATGCGGGCGGAGACAGGCAGAGGTCTTGTGGTTCTTTTCGGAGTGGAGAAGGGCGACAGGAGCGATTTCTGCGCTCATGTGGCGCATAAAACAGTGAATCTGCGCATTTTCGAGGATGAAAATGGCAAAATGGGCAGATCTGTTAAGGATATTGACGGCGAGATGCTGATTGTCAGCCAGTTTACTCTGGCGGGGACGTGCAATAAGGGGCTGAGACCGGACTTTACTTCCGCTATGGAGCCTGTTACCGCTAAGGAATATTATGAAATATTCATATCCGAATGTGAAAAACTGCTGGGAAAAGACAGGGTAAAAACGGGTGTTTTTGCCGCCGATATGAAAGTTGGACTTGAAAATGACGGTCCGGTAACAATAATAATGGAAAAGACGGAGTAGCTGATGAAAATTGAAGTGATACTGACAGGTCCTCTGAGAGTGAATTGCAGTGTGATAAGCAAGAACGGAAAAGCTGTGATAGTAGATCCCGGCGGAGATGCCGATGAGATAGAAGAATTGCTGGAAAAGAACGCCCTGAAGCCTCTGGCGATAGTGAATACCCACGGACATTTCGATCATATAGGCGCGGTAAAGTCTCTGGCGGACAAATACGCCATACCTTTTCTGATGCATAAAGATGACGAGTTTCTGTTGGCGCAGGGTGATAAAATAATGAAGATGTACGGGTTCGGCGGAATGAAAGAGCCGTCTGTGACCGAAAATATTTCAGACGGTCAGGTTCTGTCGTTTGACGGGATAGATATGAAGGTTATACACACCCCGGGACACACACCCGGCGGATGCTGTTTTTATCTTGAAGAGGCGCAGACGCTGATAACCGGCGACACGCTTTTTCTGGAGTCTGTGGGCAGGTCGGATTTTCCTTACAGCGACACGGACGCCCTGATAGCAGGCATTACAGAGAAACTCTTTCTGCTGGACGACAGCGTTCGGGTGATCCCCGGACACGGCGCTTTCAGCAGTATCGGGCATGAAAAAGAGCGCAATCCTTATGTTCGTTAACGTAAGTGGCTTGCCTCATTTGGATTATTGACTTATAGCTCATATCTGTTAATATAGTGAAAATGAAGTATATGCTTGTTGACACATCCGGGAAGGGACTTGCGGTAACTGTTTGCGATGAAAAAAGAACTCCTTTTTCTTCCCTTTTTCTGACGTTAGACAACTCCCTCAGTGAAAAAATGCTCTGGGCTATGGATAATTTTTTATCCGCCTCCGGCTTGACCACTGCGGATATTGACAGGTATTATATAGTGAAGGGTCCCGGCTCTTTCACGGGTATACGCATCGGCGTGGGAGCTCTTTTGGGCTTCTGTATGGCACACGGCAAAGAGCTGACAGGGATCAGCTCCCTCGATGCCGCCGCCATCGTCAGCGGACGTGACAGGGTTAAAACCGCTGTAAAGCTCAGAGGCACTCTTTACGGCTTTCGTGAATATGATTTTACAGAAAACAGATTCTCCGACTATCAGACAGAAAAACTGACTGATATTGGGGATTTTTTTGTCGTTAACAGCGGAGGCTATCCGCATGATCTGTCAAAAGCGGTGCTTTCTGACAGATTCGACATGTTTACAGGGGATTACGCCCCTATGTATATGCGACCCAGCGAAGCGGAGATTAATTTCGACGAGCGCCACGGGGGCTGACATTGATAAGAAAGGCATCGGCAGACGATTTGGATGCTGTTATGATGATAGAACAGGCGAGCTTTTCCCGCCCCTGGAGCAGAAAGTCATTCGAGGCGGAGCTTTTTAAGGCTTCCGGAAACTTTCTGGTCTGTGAGACGGATGGAGAGATTTCCGGGTATATCATCTTCTGGACTGTTCTGGACGAGGCAGAGATAGCCGATGTGGCTGTGGCTGAGAAGTTTAAACGACAGCGGATAGCTGAAAAGCTGATAAACCGCTGTATAGAGCTGAATACAGACACCAGGGTAATTTATCTGGAAGTGGGCAGAGAGAACGAGCCCGCTGTCAGATTGTATAAAAAACTTGGCTTCAATGTAAATGGTGAGATAAAAGATTATTACGGCGCAGGAAAAAACGCTCTTAGAATGTCTCTTGAGCTGTGCCGAAAATAGGGGTGACTGAAATGCTTAGAACTGAAACCGCGATAGTTGAAAAATTATGCCAGTCTAACGCAGAGTTTAAAGAACTGTTTGATAACCACATCAGATATGAGCAGGATCTGGAGGCATTATACAGCCTTAAATATTTTCCGCCGGAAGTAGAGGCGAAAATGAAAGAACTGAAAGTTATGAAACTCAGAGGAAAAGAAAGAATAGAACAAATGATAATTAAATACAAATCTGAGAACGGTTTATAGGGAGATTTCGATGAACGACAAAAACTATCTGTTTACATCTGAATCAGTTAGCGAGGGACACCCCGACAAAATGGCTGACCAGATATCAGACGCTATACTGGACGCGATGCTGACAGATGATCCTTACAGCAGGGTTGCCTGTGAAACACTTGTCACAACAGGTCTTGCTGTTATTTCAGGTGAAGTTACAACATCAACATATGTAGATATTCAGACCACAGTAAGAAACACCATCAGAGAAATAGGATACACCAGAGCTAAATACGGCTTTGACGCTGACACATGCGGTATCATCATCACTCTGAACAAACAGTCTCCTGACATCGCCATGGGCGTGGATACAGGCGGCGCCGGAGACCAGGGGCTTATGTTCGGATTCGCTTGTGACGAAACACCCGAGCTGATGCCTATGCCTATCATGCTCTCTCACCAGATCACAAAAAAACTGGCTGAAGTGCGCAAAAGCGGCGAGCTGGACTATCTCCGTCCCGACAGCAAATCACAGGTGACAATAGAATATGACGGATACAAACCCGTTCGTGTGGACACTGTGGTTGTCAGCTCACAGCACTCAGAAGATGTCAAAATGGATGATCTGAAACACGACATCATCGAAAAAGTCATCAAAGAGGTTATCCCCTCCGGAATGTATGACGATAAATGCAAATATCACATAAACCCCACAGGACGCTTTGTGATAGGCGGACCTATGGGCGACTGCGGTCTTACCGGACGTAAAATCATCGTTGATACATACGGCGGTATGGGTCGCCACGGCGGCGGCGCTTTCAGCGGAAAAGACCCGTCAAAAGTTGACCGTTCTGCCGCATATGCCGCCAGATGGGTTGCCAAAAACATAGTTGCCGCCGGTCTCGCGAAAAGATGCGAGGTTCAGGTTGCCTACGCTATCGGCGTAGCTGAGCCCGTCAGCGTTATGGTAAACACATTCGGCACATCTGAAATGCCTGAGCGCATCATAGAAAAAGCTGTTAAAGAGGTTTTCGATCTCACACCTAAAGGCATCATGACCGCTCTTGACCTCAGAAAACCCATATACAAAAAGACAGCCGCATACGGTCACTTCGGACGCAATGAGTTCAGCTGGGAACAAACCAATAAGGTTTCTGATCTTAAGTCCGCAATCCGCTAATAACTAACAAACTTTATACTGCCGCAGGCGTACCCTGCGGCAGTTGTATTTACAGGTGATTATATAATGGAAAAATTTAAAGTCGCTGATATCAATCTTGCCGATTTCGGAAGAAAAGAAATAGATATCGCAGAGCACGAAATGCCCGGTCTTATGGCAACCAGAGAGAAATACGCCGCTCTGAAACCTCTTGCCGGAGTACGCATTTCCGGTTCTCTGCACATGACAATACAGACAGCCGTGCTTATAGAAACTCTTGTCGCTCTGGGCGCTGAGGTGAAATGGGCAAGCTGTAACATCTTCTCCACACAGGATCACGCCGCCGCCGCAATAGCTCAGTCCGGCGTATCCGTATACGCATGGAAAGGTGAAAACCTTGAGGAATACTGGTGGTGCACCGATATGGCGCTCCGTTTTGACAACGGAAAAGGTCCTCAGCTTATCGTGGATGACGGCGGTGACGCCACAATGATGATCCACATCGGATATCAGGCAGAGAAAGACCCCAGCATTTTAGACAGAACACCCTCAGACGAAGACGAGGCAGAACTCTATAAACGTCTGAAAATAATATATAAAGAAAACCCCACACGCTGGCACGACACTGTGAAGGAGTGGAAAGGCGTCTCTGAAGAGACAACCACGGGAGTTCACAGACTCTATCAGATGATGGAGAAGGGCGAGCTTCTGGTTCCCGCTATCAACGTTAACGACTCCGTTACAAAATCAAAATTCGACAACCTCTACGGATGCCGTGAGTCCCTTGTGGACGGTATCAAGAGAGCCACTGACGTTATGATCGCCGGAAAAGTAGCCGTTGTGTGCGGATACGGAGACGTGGGCAAAGGATGCGCCGAGGCTATGAAGGCTATGGGCGCTATCGTTATCGTTACAGAGATCGACCCCATATGCGCTCTTCAGGCTTCTATGGCAGGATTCGCTGTGAAAACAGTTGAAGACACTCTGGGCACAGGCGATATCTATGTTACCACCACAGGCAACAAAGACATCATCCGCATCGAGCATATGGAAAAGATGAAAGATCAGGCGATCGTTTGCAACATCGGTCACTTCGATAACGAGATTCAGGTTTCTAAACTTGAAAACTTCAAAGGTATCAAAAAGCTGAACATCAAACCTCAGGTAGATAAATATACTTTCCCTGACGGTCATTCCATATACATGCTGGCTGAAGGACGTCTGGTTAACCTCGGATGCGCCACAGGTCACCCCTCGTTTGTTATGAGCAACTCTTTCACCAACCAGACACTGGCACAGATCGATCTGTGGGTGAACAAAGAGAAATATGAGCCCGTGGTATACAGACTCAGCAAAAAACTGGATGAGGAAGTTGCCAGACTGCACCTGTCTAAAATAGGCGCAAAACTGACAGTGCTCTCTAAAGAGCAGGCCGACTACATCGGTGTTGATGTGGAAGGTCCTTATAAACCTGAGCATTACAGGTATTAATCTCCTGATATGGTAAAACAGTTCTACGATATAGTGGTCATCGGTGCCGGTCCTGCCGGCATCGAATGTGCCAAAAAGCTGGGCGACAACGGAAAGGAAGTTCTGCTGATAGACAAAATTGTCGGCGGGAATTACTGTTATTCCGGAAGCGCCGTGTCCAATATCCTCCTGCACATCAGTTATCTCTATGAGAGAACAGTGAATAAATCCTCTAACTTCGTGGATGTGGACTGTGACAAGCCTCTTGCTTTTGACTTTAAAAAAGCCAAGAAGCATGTTGACGGTTCTGTGGCGAAGATAATCAAAGGATTTATAGAGGATCTGGACGCCGCAAACGTTATGAGTCTGAAGGGACATGCGGTTTTTGAAGATGCGCAGACTCTCAGGGTCACAGACGACAAGCAGTCTTATCTTATCGGTTTCAACAAGGCAGTGGTCGCCGTTGGCTCATGCAACATGGCTTCCAACGTGCCTACAACTAAGAAATTAATCGATTCCACAAACATATTCGACATGACCGCAACGCCCAAGAGCGTGATAATCGTGGGCGGCGGGTTCATAGGAACAGAATACGCCACTTTTTTCCGCCGTATCGGCTCCACCGTAACCATCATAGAGAAGACGGACAGAATTCTGAGCACCGTTGACCGTCAGGTGGTGAAAGAATATGAAGACCAGATGAAAAAGAACGGTGTGGAAATAATCAAAGGCGTCTCTGTTGAGCGTATTGAAAAGGTCGGCAACAAGACCATCGTCTTTCTGAATAACGACACAAAGCTGGAATCGGAAGAGGTTTTTGTCTCCATAGGCAGAAAGCCGAACATCCATAAGCTGTGTCCGGAAAAAGCCGGTATCAGGTTCTATGACGATGGACTGCCTAAGCTGACAAAGAAACTCCGCTCTTCCAACAGATCAATTTACATCATAGGCGATACCACAGGTATCAACATGTTCGTGAACTGGGCTTTCATGTCCGCTGAAATAGCAGCTAACGATATTCTGGAACAGGAAAAGAACATCTCTGCCGATTATTGTCCCAGAATCCTCAAACTTGATCCGGAGATAGCGGCGGTGGGCATCAGCGAGGATGACGCAAAAAGCCTTAAACTGGATTATAAAGTTATCAGGCATAATTTCAAAAACTTTGAAAACTCCATAGTGCACGGCACCATAAAGGGTTTCATAAAGATTATCTATGAAGAGAACACAAAGAAGATTCTCGGATGCCACGCTGTGGGCGGCGGCGCTTCTGAGCTGGTTACTACGTTCGCTATGATGCTTCAGTCCAGAATATCTCTGAACAGGCTGGAGGATTTCGTATTCAACCATCCCACTTTCTGCGGTGTTCTCGGCGAGATAGCGGGAAAAATAAAATGAAAACAATATACAGCCTTATTGTCTGGATTATCTTTGGCTCAATGACCGTTTTTCTGGTTATTCTGGGTATCCCTTTCGTTATTCTGGGCAAAAATCCTTATATGTATCTCTCCAGAGTCTGGGCGAGGATGAGTTCCGCTCTGTTTCTGGTGCGTTATGAGGTGGAAGGGCTGGAGAAGATAGAGCCGGACAAAAACTATGTTTTCATGGGAAACCACCAGAGCTATGTGGATATTTTCTCCATGATAACAATCATAGATAAAAAATTCATATTTATGGCAAAACGTGAGCTGTTCAAAATTCCCTTTTTCGGGTTCGCCATCAAACACATGGGGCTGGTTCCCATCGACAGGGGCGAAAGCCGTGAGGCGCTCAAAAGCCTTTTTGAAGCGGCTAAAAAGATTCAGGAAGGATACAGCGTTCTTCTGTTTCCCGAAGGGACAAGATCGACTGACGGTGTCATGCTGCCTTTTAAAAGGGGCGCTTTCACTCTCGCCGTCAGAACAGGACAGCAGATCATTCCTTTTGTCATAGACGGTTCAGGCAAAGTCATGAAAAAGGGCGGGTTCATCATCACGCCTTTCAAAAAGGTCAGAATCAGATTTCTCGATCCTGTAAGCCCGGAGGGCGTGAAAGACAGAGAGATGCTCGACCTTATCAGACAAAGGATGGAAGATGCGCAAAAAGAACTTGGCGGTGCTGGGGCTCGGAACTAATCTGGGGAGAAAATCCCTGAATCTCGCTCTGACCGTTAAAAAGCTGGCGGGTTTTCTGGACATAGTCAGGGTCTCATCGGTCTACAAAACATCTTCACTACTCAAAGATTCTCAGAACGATTATTTTAACATGTGCGTGCTGGCGGAGACGGATTTTGAGCCTCTGAGCCTTCTGCGTGCCGTGAAAAATCTGGAAAAAACAATGGGCAGAGAGGATCTGGGGCGCTGGTATTCCAGAGTCATAGACATAGATATTATAGATTACGGCGGTTTGACGCTGAAAACGCCGGAGCTGACGCTTCCTCATCCGGAAATGGAGAACAGGAGCTTCGTTCTGCTGCCTCTGCGTGAGATTTATCCCGATTATCATCACCCTGTTCATTGCCGAAGTATTGAGAATATGGTAAATAATATTAAGGACGATCTGGGAATAAGCAAACTGGGGGTGTGCTCATGGCTGTTATAACAATATCACGTCAGTACGGATGCGGCGGCGAATACGTTGCCGAGAGAGTTTCCGAAAAGCTGGGGTTCAGATATTTTCACAAAGAGCTGATACGCATCGCCGCTGTGCTGATGAGCACTGACGAGGACAAGATAAAGCATTTTGACGAAGAGGAATTTTCCGCTATGCGGACATTCATGTCAAAATATTTCGATACAGGTATTTTTACCGATATGCTCAAAGACACCGACTATTCTGAAAAGAAGAAGCAGAAGGAGATGGCTATTCAGGACGCTGAGACATTTTTCAGCAAATATACTCCCGACACCACGGCTTTCGACAGTGACTCTTTTCAGGAGATGATGAAAAAGATCATCATGAAGGCCTATGACACCACAAACGCTGTGATAATGGGCAGGGGCGGGGTGAGTATTCTTGCCGATCTGCCGGACACACTGCATTTTCGTCTGGTGGCGGATATAGAGGACAGAGTCCTGTGGGTGAGCGCCAGAGAGAACATCACCAAGAAAGAGGCGAGAGAGAAAATCATCGAAGTGGATGACAGAAAAAGCAAATATTTCAGACACCACTTCAATAAAAACATAGACGATCAGTGGCTGTATCACGGTGTTCTTAACCTTTCAAAGCTGGATATCGAGGAAGCGGCGCTGGCTATGGTGGAAATAGCAAAGATAAAATTCAAACTCTGACATTCATTATTGACTGAAAGCGGATTTTAGCTTAATACTGAGGTTTTGGAGGATTATTTTAGTGTATCAAAAAGTCAAAGGGTTCAGAGATATTTACGGTCTCGAGTCCCGTTATTGGAATAAAGTCGAAAAGGTATTCAAACAGACCTTTAAATCATTCAATTTCGAAGAGTTTTACATCCCCGTTCTGGAAAAGACCGAAGTCTTTAACAGAGGCATAGGCTCCACCACAGACATAGTGGAAAAAGAGATGTTCGCTTTCGAGGACAGAGACGGCACACACGTTGCCCTGCGTCCGGAAGGAACAGCGTCCCTCGTCAGAGCCTTTGTGGAGAACAAACTCTATAACACCCCCGGCATATCAAAATATTATTATATAGGTCCGATGTTTCGCAGAGAGAGACCCCAGAAGGGCAGGTTCCGCCAGTTCACACAGGCGGGCATAGAGGTTTTCGGCTCCGGCGGTCCGGCTGTGGACGCGGATATAATCTATCTGCTGTATACTCTGGCGGAGAATATCGGAATCAAGGATTACGTCAGCATGGAGATCAACTCCATAGGCTGTCCCGCCTGCCGTCCGGCATACAACGAAAAACTGGTAAGCTATCTGAAATCTCATTCAGAAAATCTTTGTGAAGACTGCCTGCGCAGGCTGGACAAGAACCCCATGAGGATTCTGGACTGTAAAAACGATAAATGTAAAACCATTACAAAAGATGCCCCTGTTGCCATAGACCACCTGTGCGGCGAGTGCCGTGAGCACTTTGACGGTGTTAAAGGATATCTGGACGCTCTGGGCGTGCCTTACAACATCAACCCGATGATGGTTAGAGGGCTGGATTATTACGTCCGCACCGCTTTTGAGATGGTGACGGATAAACTCGGCTCGCAGAGCGCTGTGGGCGCCGGCGGACGCTATGACGGTCTGGTTCAGCTTTTGGGCGGACCGAACGAACCGGGCATAGGCTTTGCCGTGGGGCTGGACAGGCTGGTGAGCCTCGCCATGCTGAAAGAGACAGAAAAAGAGAACGATCTGGACGTCTTTGTGATAAGTTTCAAAGACTCTTCAGATAAATTAGCGATAAAATTAATGAACGAACTGCGTACTCAGGGAATCAGCGCTGATATGGATTATGATTTCCGCAAGATGAAGAAGCAGTTCAGCCTTGCCGACAGATACGGAGCTCTCTTCACCGTGGTGATAGGAGAGGATGAGGCGGCAAAAGGCACCGCCGCCGTGAAGGATATGCAGGCAGGCACACAGGAAGAGATTGAAATAACACAGGTTACCGCATATATAAGCGATAAACTCAGGAGGAACTAACGTGCTTTCAAACATGGGAGAGTGGCGCAGAAGCCACCATTGCGCACAGCTTAAGGCAGCAAACATCGGAGACAAGGTCACACTTATGGGCTGGGTACAGCGCCGCAGAGACCACGGCGGAGTTATCTTCGTTGACCTCCGTGACAGAGAGGGCATCACACAGGTTGTTATGAGCCCCGAATATAATCAGGAAGTGCACGACAAAGCTGACGTTGTAAGAAACGAATACGTCATCGCCGTTAAAGGCACAGTGGGCGCCAGACCCGAAGGTACAGTCAACCCCAAACTCCCCACCGGCGAAGTGGAAATTATGGTTGACGAGATCAGAATCCTTAACAATGCCAATACTCCTCCTTTCATGTTAGATGATTTTGACAATACAAACGAAGACGTAAGGCTGAAATACAGATATCTCGACCTGCGCAGAGCCAGACTGCAAAACAACCTGAAACTGCGTCACAACCTGACCAGAACAGTCCGTGAGTTCCTCTACAGCAGAGATTTCATGGATATCGAGACACCTTTCCTTACAAAATCAACACCCGAGGGCGCCAGAGACTATCTCGTTCCCAGCCGTGTTAACCCCGGAAAGTGCTATGCTTTGCCCCAGTCACCCCAGATGTTCAAACAGCTTTTGATGGTGGGCGGCTATGAGAGATACTTTCAGGTGGTAAAATGCTTCCGTGACGAAGACCTGAGAGCCGACCGTCAGCCTGAGTTCACACAGCTCGATATGGAGATGTCATTCATCGACAGAGAAGACCTTATGGATCTTATCGAAGATATGTACATCCTCATATTCGACAAACTGAAAGGCATCAAGCTGACAAAAGGTTTCCCCAGAATGTCTTATGACAACGCTATGGAAAAATACGGTCACGATGCTCCTGATACCCGTTTTGAGATGTTTCTGACTACCATCAACGACATGGTGAAAGACAGCGGATTCAAAGTTTTTAACGACACGGTTAAAAACGGCGGCGTTGTAAAAGCTATCGTTGCTCAGGGCGCCGGCGAGAAATTCTCCAGAAAAGATATAGACGACATGACAGACTTCGTTGCCACACTCGGTGCGGCCGGTCTGGCATACATAAAAGTGAACGCTGACGGACTTCAGTCTCCGATTGTTAAGTTCCTCGGTGATTCTGCCGATACTATCGTAAAGGAACTGGGCGCAAAACCCGGCGACATTATTTTCTTCGGAGCGGGCAAAAAAGAGACTGTTAACCTTTACATGTCAAAACTCAGAATCAGACTGGCAAACATGCTCGGTCTTATCAAAGAGGATATGTACTCTTTCACATGGGTTCTGGATTTCCCCCTGCTTGAGTATGATGCCGAAGATAAAAGATATGTCGCTGTGCACCACCCCTTCACAGCTCCGCTGGATGAGGACGTTGAACTGTTCGACACTGACCCCGGCAAAATGAGAGCGAAGGCTTATGACCTTGTTCTTAACGGATCAGAGATCGGCGGCGGTTCCATCAGGATTCACAGAAGCGATATTCAGGAGAAAATGTTCAATGCTCTCGGTTTCTCAGAAGAGGAGAGAGAGTATAAGTTCGGTTTCTTCATCGAGGCTCTGCGTTACGGAACACCTCCCCACGGCGGTATAGCGTTCGGTATCGACAGGCTGGCTTCCATCCTGACCGGATCAGATTCCATCAGAGACGTGATCGCTTTCCCCAAAACTCAGAAAGCGACAGATATGATGAGTGACGCTCCCAGCAAGGTGGACGGCAAACAGTTAAAAGAGCTGTTTATGAAGTTTGAAGTCGAGGAAGATGAATAATCTTAAGGTATATTTAACATTTATCAGATTTGACATAATATTACATGTGTGATATATTAAGTAATAATGAAAAGAAAGACGGAAGGGAGGACCCGAATGAGCAGAATTAGTAAATTCTTAGCATTAACAATGATAGCAGCTGCCCTACTGACAGTCGGCTGTTCCAAACCCCCCGTTCAGGAAATGGACAACGCGAAAGCTGCCATGAAAGCAGCTCAGGAAAGCGGGGCTGAAAAGTGTGCCAGCGAAGAATATCAGAAGGCGAAAGCCGCTGTTGCCAGCGCTGAGGCAAAAATGGCTGAGGCTGAAAAAGGCGGTTCTAAGTCTGAACTCTACAAACAGGCTAAAGAAGAGCTCCTTCAGGCTATAGCTGATTTTGAAAAAGCAAAAGAAATAGCCGCTGAGCGTTCAAAGATCAACGACAAAGCTCAGGCTGAGCTTGACGCCGCTAAAAAGAACCTCGATGCCGCCGCAGCTTCTGACGGTGAGTACTCTGCTTCTTACAAAGCCGCAAAGGCTAAACTGGACGAAGCTCAGGCTCTTATCGACAAATGCGAAGGCGAAAAAGCCATGGAAGTTCTGAAGCAGGTAGAGATAGATAAAGACGCTATCCAGAAAGAAATTATGGAAGGCAAAGCCGAGGCTCTGAAAGCTGAGTCCACACAAGCGGCTGTCGGCGCTACTCTGGAAGATATCATCAGATACACAGTAGTAAAAGGCGACAACCTGTGGAACATCTCTAAAGCTAAATATCAGAACCCCTTTATGTGGCCGCTCATCTACTGGGCAAACAAAAGCATGATCAAAGATCCCGACCTTATTTTCCCCGGTCAGGTATTTAAGATCCGCGCTCAGGCCGGTGATGACGCTGGTAAAGCCATCGACTACGCTAAACACAGAGGTCCCTGGTCTCTGTTCGACGGCAAATAAGAAATTTCCAAACCAATCAGAAGGCGGTCATTTGACCGCCTTTTTTTTGCAGAAATTCCACATCCATGATGGAATTTCTGATGCCGTTCCATTCAGGCAAAGCCTTCATTTCACTCACGTTTCGTTCTCAAAAACAGCAAAGCAGTTTTTGATCTCTCCACGAACCACATCCTGTGGTTTGGTTTTTTTTCAGAAATTCCACATCCATGATGGAATTTCTGATACCGTTCCATTCAGACAAAGCCTTCATTTTACTCACGTTTCGTTCTCAAAAACAGCAAAGCAGTTTTTGTTCACTCCACGAACCACATCCTGTGGTTGGTTTTTTTTTTGCGGCTGGGTGTAAAACCCAGCCCTACGCTTGATTGATTTCTTCGAGTTTTATTTTGACCTATAGAACATAGCGGTGTATTATCAGATTTCTTTATTAACAAAAGGAAGCTGAATGAGAGAATTATACAAGATTGGCAATATTCCGGTAATTTACGAAAAAGTTACCAGCCTTCCGGGGCTTTTCACCATTTCCGTTTTTTTTGATACAGGTTCTTCTAACGAAACAGCGCAGAACAACGGCGTTTCCCACTTCATAGAGCACATGGCTTTCCGTGGAACCAAAGATTTTACATCAGAGGAGATCAGCAGGCTGTCAGAGATGTACGGCGGATATATGAACGCCTACACGTCTAAAGAGACCACTGCGTATTATATCAAAGGCTTTTCAGGCAATCTGGAGCTGTTCATTCAGCTGATGGCTAATATCTGCTTTCACCCCAGGTTTGACAAAGACGATTTTCTGAATGAAAAACAGATTATCATAGATGAGATTAACTCCGTTATGGACAACCCGGAGGAATTTCTGGGAGAGGCGGCGGAGCTGGAGCTTTTCCGGGGCTGTTCTCTGGAATATCCGGTGTCGGGTACAGCGGAGACTGTCGAGGCGCTGGAGCTGGAAGACATTACAAAGTTCTATAACACTAACTATATAGCCGAAAACTGCATTATCTCTGTATGCGGAGATGTGGAGAAGGCGGATGTGGTTAAATACATCACAAAATATTTTCCCGACACGAAAGAGAGCATAGCCGGAGTAAAACCCCACTATCAGCCTGTTTATAACACTCTTTCCAAAGATTTTCAGTTCAAGTCAGGTCAGAGCTACGTACAGCTTCTGTACCCGGCTTTTCAGTACAGCGACCCGAAAAGATACGCTCTGTCCGGCTGCACCATGCTTCTGGGCGGACTCATGAGCTCCCGTCTTTTTCAGGAGATCAGGGAGAAACGGGGGCTGTGCTACAACATAGAGGCGGAATCCGTGCTGTATAAGAGCGCCGGATATGTTAATATCCTCTATTCCTGCTCAGACGCCAACAAAGACAAGGTGCAGGAACTGGTTATCAAAGAGATCAATAAAATGATAAAGCACGGCATCACTGATGACGAACTGACGATGATAAAAAATCAGCTTAAATTTTCATACGCCTCAAACTTCGAGACTCTGGAGAGCAGGGTGCAGATGAATTTCAGACATATATACCATTACGGCAGGCTGCTGGAGAGCGATGACATCCTCCACAGGATAGACGATCTGGATAAAAAGCAGGTGCATGACACAGCCGAAACGATTCTGAATAAGGAGTTTTCTGTATGCAGACTTGTACAGTGAAGATAAAGACCGATGACGACAGGCTGATGCCTGAATATAAAACAGAGCATGCGGCGGGCGTTGACATCATGGCTTCCCATGACGGCGTTATTGAGCCTTTTAAAAGGGCGCTGGTGAAGACAGGTCTCTATATG
Source organism: Deferribacterales bacterium (assembly GCA_050251875.1). GTDB lineage: Bacteria > Chrysiogenota > Deferribacteres > Deferribacterales > Geovibrionaceae > Seleniivibrio. The sequence goes on from JBFWMA010000002.1 coordinate 263,410, forward strand.
GAGCTTGCTGTGGGATATGAGGCGCAGATTCGCCCCAGAAGCGGGCTGGCGCTGAAAAACGGTGTGACAGTACTGAACTCTCCCGGCACCATAGACGCCGATTACAGAGGCGAGCTGGGCATAATACTTGTTAATCTGTCCGATGAGCCCTTCGAGTATAAAAAATATGACAGAATAGCGCAGATGGTGATTGCTTCCGTGTCAAAGGCGGAGCTCGTCAGAGCGGATGAGCTGTCCGACACGGACAGAGGCTCCGGCGCTTTCGGTCACACAGGAAAATGACACATATATGTATTATAAATTTTATTATTTATATGTTATGATAAGTTACTAAATTTACAGGTGGCGCAGATGAAAGTTTATGAATTTAACGTCAAGACCAAACTTCCCGATAAGCTCAGACCGCTGGAACAGATAGCGCATAACCTCTGGTACAGCTGGAACTGGGAGGCGAGGGAACTCTTCCGCATGATAAATATGGAAGTCTGGGAAGAGTGTGAACACAACCCTGTCTATGTACTTTCTAAACTTACCGAAAAAGATTTTAAACGGCTCATCGGCGACCCTGTTTTCATGAATTTCATGGACAACTGTCACGAGCGCCTGAACGAATATAAAATGCTTCCCAAATGGTTCGAGCTGGCACACGGAGGAAAGCGTGACGAAGGCATGGAAGTTGCCTATTTCAGCGCGGAATACGGCATCCATGAGTCTGTAAAGCTCTATTCCGGCGGTCTCGGCGTTCTGTCAGGCGACCACTGTAAATCCGCCAGCGACCTGGGCATCCCTTTTTCCGCCGTTGGTCTTCTTTACCGCAATGGTTACTTTCACCAGTATCTTAACTCAGACGGCTGGCAGCAGCAGTCCATCCCCTATAACGAATTTCACAGAATGCCCGTCAGCCCCGTAAAGGATGAGGACGGAAATTCTATATATGTATCAGTAAAAATAAATACCAGAGACGTCACTGTGAAGGTGTGGAAGCTGGAGATAGGCGTTATCAACATCTATCTGCTGGATACCGACCTGCCTTCCAACCACCCGCAGGACAGAGAGATCACCGGACAGCTCTATGGCGGAGATTCCGACATGAGGTTGAAACAGGAGATAATTCTTGGTATAGCCGGCGTGAGAGCGTTAAAAGCTATGGGCAAGAAACCCACAGTGTTTCACCTGAATGAGGGACACCCTTCATTCGCCGCTCTGGAGCGCATCAGACAGTATGTTCAGGAAGGTATTTCTCTCAGAAACGCCGCTGAGATAGTGAAAAAGAGTACGCTTTTCACCACACACACACCTGTTCCCGCCGGATTTGACGTATTCAGCTCCGAACAGATCAGAAAATATCTGGGACCCATATTTGACGGTTCCGGTCTCAATATAAACCAGGTCGTGGGTTTTGGTCGTGAAAACCCCTTTAACGAGGCGGAAGGCTTCGCCATGGCTATGTGCGGAATAAGGCTCAGTACCTATAGAAACGGCGTTAGCGCCCTGCACGGCGCCGTGTCCAGAGAGATGTTCAAAAATCTCTGGAACAACGCTCTGCTGGATTTCGTACCCATCGGACATGTAACAAACGGCGTTCACCTGCCCACGTTCATCGCTGAAAACTTTAAAACCATCTACACCAGATATCTGTCAGAGGCGTGGTCCTACAAACCCTATGACTTCGATGTATGGCATGATATAGAGAAAATACCTGACAACGCCTTCTTTGAGGCGAAATATAAACAGAGAGAGAGGCTTGTGATTTTCGCCCGTGACAGGCTGAAAAAGCAGGTTACAAAAAGAGGCGGCACAGCCAGCGAGATAGCCAAAGCCGATGATGTTCTGAAGGCGGACTGCCTGACTATCGGTTTTGCCAGACGTTTCGCCACATATAAGAGGGGCTATCTGCTCTTCATGGATGAGGAGAGGCTGGCAAAAATTCTGAACAATCCGAAACAGCCTGTTCAGATTATCATAGCCGGTAAGGCTCACCCGAAAGATGACGGCGGTAAGGAGATTATCAAAAAGATATTCCACATCGCCCGCAAACCTGAGTTCAGAGACAAAATAGTCTTCATCGAGGACTATGACATAGAAGTAGCCAGACATCTCGCTCACGGTGTTGACATCTGGCTGAACACTCCCAAACGCCCAATGGAGGCTTCCGGTACCAGCGGTATGAAGATAGCCGCCAACGGCGGTCTTAACCTGTCCATCCTTGACGGTTGGTGGGATGAGGGATACAACGGAGAGACAGGCTTTGCCATCGGTTCCGGAGAGGAATACGACAATCCCGAATATCAGGACTTTGTGGAGAGTATGGAACTGTATGACAAGTTGGAAAACGAAATAATCCCGCTGTTCTATAACCGTGACAGAGTGGGCATCCCCAGAGAATGGATGCACATGATGAAACAGGCGGTCAAAGTATGCGCCGCTTTCTTCAACACATCCAGAATGGTTATGGAATACACAGACAAATACTATGTTCCTCTGCATGAGCTCCATCAGGACATCGCTGAGAAAAATTACGCCGGAATCTCCGAATATATGGAGTGGAAGGACAACATCATATCCGGCTGGGATTCCGTGAATTTCACATACAGCAATGTGAACGCTGAAGAGATGGCAATGGGAAGCAAAGTCACTCTGGAGGCGTCTGTCGTATGTGACAAGATCAAGAGAGAATACATCGATGTTTATGCCGTAATAGACTATGACGGCAAGAGCGGCGAGCTGAACAAGCCCACTTTTATTAAGCTGGATTATGTTCACAAAGACAACGGCGCAGAATACTTTAATAAAGAATACACCGTGGACAGGGCGGGCAAGATGAAAGTGGCTTTTGCCGCTGTGCCCGGACATAAATACCTCAAAAATATATTTGAGCTGAATATGGTGGCATGGGCTAAGTGAGAGAATACATTCCCCATTCCACAGGATGTTTTATCTGCGGACAGAACAACCCTGTGGGATTGAAACACAGATTTTATACAGAGGGCGGGGCGGTATACAGCGATGTTTACATCCCCGCTGACTACTGCGGGTTCAAAGATGTTGTCCACGGAGGCATCTGCACGGCTCTTCTGGACGAGACGATGGGCTGGACTCCCTTCATCTTCGAGGACACTCTGGACAGGCTCTGTTTCACCAGAAGCCTTGAGGTTAAGTTTAAGAGAAACGCTCCCACCATGACAAATCTCATAGTGGAGGCTGTTTACCACGGCATGCGCAAGGGAATCTGCGAGGTGACAGGCGAGCTGAAAGACATGAACGGAACTGTCTACGCTTCCGCCTCCGGAAGATTCATCCCGATCCCACCTGAAAAGATGACTGAGACGCTTCAATATCTTATGATAGACGAGAAGCTGAAATATCACTCCAAATTCGATCAGTTTATTGGTAAATAATGCTTAATCACCGCAATAAAGATATGTATATTTTTCTTCTGCTCCTGAATATCGCCGTTTATCTCGGCTTTCAGAGCTGGTCTGTGGTCTTTAATAACTTTGCTTACGAATACGCAAATTTTGACGGGTTCCGCATGGGACTCACTCAGTCTATCAGAGAGATACCCGGTTTTCTGTCTCTGCTGGTGATACTGGCTATCGTTGTTCTGCCGGAGCATAAGCTGGCTGTTGTCAGCATGATTGTTCTGGGGATAGGGATAGGCATTACCGGATATCTGCCCAGCACCACAGGGGTTATCATATCCACACTGGTGATGTCGTTCGGTTTTCACTTTTATGAGACGGTTAACCAGTCTCTGACGTTGCAGTATTTCAATAAGCAGGAATCCCCTATAGTCTTCAGCAAACTGCGGAGCACCGCCGCCGGAGCGAATATAGCCGCCGGAGGGCTGGTGATGCTTCTGCTGGGGTTCATGAGCTATAAGAATATATTTCTGACCGTGGGTGTTCTGGTGGTTGGCGTGGGCATCTATTGCCTGAGGCTGAACCCTGTGGATAAGTCTCTGCCGCCGCAGAAGAAAAAGCTCTATCTGAAAAAACGTTACTGGCTGTATTACGCTCTGACATTTTTCGCCGGGGCAAGACGTCAGGTTTTCACCGCTTTTTCCGTGTTTCTGATGGTAGAGAAATTTCATTTCTCCGCCAAAGAGATAGCTATATTATTCATAATCAATAACGTGGTTAATTTCCTCTTTAATCCATACATCGGCAAATTCATAGTGAAATACGGCGAGCGCAGGATGCTCTCTTTTGAGTATTTCATCCTGATATTTATATTCATAGGATATGCCGCCATAGACAATAAATATCTGGTGGCAGTGCTTTATATCGTTGACCACATCGTTTTCAACTTTGCCGTGGCAATCAGAACGTTTTATCAGAAGATTTCCGACCCTGCCGATTTTGCAAACGGTTCGGCTGTCGGCTTTACTATCAACCATATAGCCGCTGTTTTCATCCCCTTCGCCGGAGGTCTGCTCTGGATGATGGACAGACAGATTCCGTTCATCTGCGGAGCTGTTCTTGCCTTCTGTTCGCTGGTTCTGTCGCAGTTTATAACGTCTGAACTCAAAAAAAGTGAATTCTAATCATAATATTGCCTGTTACTTCTTGAAGTAAGTATTAACCCGTTGTATTATAAGCTAAAATCGGGGTGATTGTGCTTATGCTCAAAAAATACGGCAAAATCTTAGTAAACGCTTATGAAAATACGCCTGATAATGTTGAATGTTTCGTCACCACAAAACATTCCGGATACAGCACGGGCTTCTTTTCATCATTCAATCTGGGGATGAACACTCAGGAAGACACCAGAATAGCCGTTAAAAATATCGAGCTTCTGAAAGTATCCTGCTCTCTGCCCGTGGTTGTGAACCTGAATCAGGTGCACGGCAACAGGGTTTTTGAGGTGGACGCTTCCAATTATCACGATGTGATGTTCTCTGAGGGGGACGGGCTGTTCACTCTGGAGAAAGACATGGCGCTGGGCATAATGACCGCCGACTGCTACAACGTCTTTCTGGCGGGCAGAAAGGGCGTCTGCGCTCTGCACTGCGGGCACAAATCGGTTTCATCGGACATTATGTCCGAAGGGATAAAACTGTTTAAAAAATATGACGATTTCCCTGTTTTCGCCGGCATCGGACCGGGGATCTCAGGTGAAAACTATCAGATAGGCGCTGAACTGGCGGATGTTTTCAGACCCATATGTCCGCAGGCAGTGACGGAGAATGAGAACGGGATTTATCTGTGTCTCAGAACCGTCATAGAGCAGAATCTCAGAAACGCCGGAATAGAGAATATAGAACACATCAGAAACTGTACTCTGGCGGATGACGATCTCTATTCACACAGAAGGGACAGAGGCGTGACAGGGCGCATGATGGGCGTCATAGTGAGGAGAAGCGATGTTTTCTGAACGGATAGCGATAATTCGTGAAAAAATAGATGAATCCCTGAAAAAATCAGGCAGAGACGGCGAACATGTGGAGATAGTGGCAGTCAGCAAATACTATCCGGTGGAAGCCATAAAAGACGCATACGCTCAGGGACACAGAGTGTTCGGCGAGAGCCGTGTGCAGGAAGCGATGGATAAAAAAGACGAACTTGAAGGATATGAAGGTCTGAAACTGCATTTTATAGGTCATCTTCAGACAAATAAGGTAAAATATCTTAAAGATACGTTTGAACTGATACATTCTGTGGACAGCGAGAGGCTGGCAGAAGAGCTGAACGCCTGTTTCGCTAAAACAGGCAGGGTTCAGGATATTTTGATTCAGGTGAATATAGCCGAAGACGCCAACAAGTCCGGAGTGGGCGAGCAGGATGTTTTTGATCTCTGCGCCCGTGTGGGACAGATGAAAAATCTGCGCCTGAGAGGGCTTATGATGATACCGCCCCTCACCGATGATGAGGAGAAAAACCGCAAATATTTTACAGGTATGAAGAAACTTTTTGACCAATGTATTGTCGATAAAGGATATGATATGGACATTCTGTCCATGGGGATGAGTGATGACTTTCAGATCGCCGTGGAGGAGGGCAGCACGATGGTGCGCATCGGCTCGGCTCTTTTCAAGGGCGACTATTAATATTAAGAGGTAATTATGAGTTTTTTGATGATGTTGATAAAGTTTTATCTGATAGTTCTGCTTTTCAGAAGCGTGATGTCACGTCAGGAGCTCTATTTCAACCCGCTGGGTAAAATAGTGGCAAAAATGACCGATCCGCTCTTTGAAAAGACATTGAAGATAAATAAGAAAACCGCTGACACCATGACTCCCGCTTTTGTTCTTGCCGCCGCCGTTCTGAACGGTGTGATTATCTTCGCTTTCGGCGGTTTCGGCATTGTGGAGTCTGTGCTTTACGCAGTTGGCGATATGCTGATGTTCCTTATGCTGTTTTACATCATTTGTATTATTCTGGGTATTTTCGCCGGAAACATGCAGATGTCATATTATGCTATGTATTTCAACAGGCTGGCTTCTTTCTGGGTCAGAGGCGTCAGAACCGTGATCCCCATAAAGAGCAACTGGATAGCGCTTTTTGCCGTTATTTTCGTATACGCTTTTTTCACCGTGCTGATAGGCGGCGTAAACTATCTCTCACAGCTCACCTCCGTGATTACGCAGGGACACGCCGATATCTTCGTTGCCATGCGCATAGCTGTTAAGAATGGTCTGCTGTCTCTCGTATGGCTGCTGGATGTATATATCTGGGTGGTGATAATCAGAGCGCTGATGAGCTGGGTCAGCCCCGACCCCAGAAACCCCGTGGTTCAGCTTCTGCACTCCGTGACAGATCCGGTGATGGAGCCGCTCAGGCGTGTTATCCCTCCGCTCGGACCTATAGATATCACACCTATGGTGTTTATATTTATAATATATTTTATAAAGATAATGAGCCTTAGGCTGATAGGAATAATGCTTTGATAAACAAGCTGAAATACGTCTACATCGGTTCCGCTCTGATTATTCTGACGGCCTTTATCGGCGTATTCGGTTATGTGCACATAGAGCACGCCAGTATTCTTGATTCTGTTTATATGACCGTGATAACCATAACCACGGTGGGATTCGGCGAGGTATTTCCTCTTTCTGACAACGGAAAGATTTTTACCATATTCATGATCCTGATGGGAACGGGCACAGTGGCATATACAGCCACACAGTTCATCGACTATGTTGTTACGGGCGACCTCACAAATATGTTCGGGAGAAGAAAGATGCAGCACACGATAGATTCCATGAACAATCACTTCATCCTCTGCGGTTTCGGGCGTATGGGACGCATAATCGCCGAGATACTCAGAGATAATCAGGTGCCGTTCATCATAGTTGACCCCGAAGAGAGAAAGAGTGAGGCGGCGGACGAGAAATATGTCTTCGTGACGGGGGACGCCACCCACGACATGGTTCTGAAAAGAGCCGGTGTGGACAGGGCAAAAGGGCTCATCACCGTTGTGGACACAGACGAGAAAAACCTTTATATCGTTCTGACGGCGAAAGGTCTGAACAAAAAGCTCTATATAGTCGCCAAAGTGGCGCAGGAAGAGGCAAACAGCAAATTCATGTGGGCGGGAGCGGACAAAATAGTGTCTCCGTATACCATCGGCGGACGAAGCATCGCCTACAGCATCATAAAGCCTCATGTCTCGGATTTCCTTGACATGACAATGGGAAAGAACGACCTTGGAATGAAGGTCGAGGAGGTGATTATTCACGAAGGAAACAGGCTTGAAAATGTGGCGATCATGGATTCCAACGTAAGACAGTTAGGAATCATCATTGTAGCCATAAGAAAGAATGACGGGGTTTTTCTTTATAACCCCGGACCCCATGAGGTGATCAGGGCGGAAGACACCCTGATAGCACTCGGACGTTCAGAGGATTTTATCGCTCTGGACAAATATTTATCAAGAGGCTGAAATGTGGATTTTTAGAATTCTGTACGCCATTTTTATAATGGCTGCGTTCATTTTTATCAGAGACAGGCTGGGCATTGACCTTACCCATGCTGTTTTGTATTCATTCGGAGTTATTTTCGCTATTGTCTTTATTGAAACTCTTATTTCCGATATCAAAAGCTACCGCTTTTTCAGCGGTGTTATCGGAGCTATCGTCTTTTTAATTATCGGTTATTCCTTAGCCTCCATCTTTGCCGCTTATTTTAACAATGATGCTCTCAGGCTCGCTTTCTATTTCTTCGTTCTCTATCTCGGTGTGAACACCGGACAGAAGTTCTCCTGGGTTATAGAGGGCATAATGACCCGCCTGATGGCGAAACAGCCGAAACACCAGAAATATACCTCCACCGCGAAAGCTCTGGACACATCCACCCTTATAGACGGACGTATTGCCGACATAGTGGACACCGGGCTTCTGGAGGGCGCTCTCATCATCCCCACGTTTATTCTGAAAGAGCTTCAGAATATCGCTGACTCGCACGATCACCTGCGCAGACAGAAGGGAAGAAGAGGGCTGAACGTGCTGAAACGTCTTCAGGAGCAGACTATTCTGCCCGTGGACATCAACAACACGGATTTTTCTGACATCGGCACTGTGGATGAAAAGCTGGTTGCGCTGGCGAAAAAGATGAAAGCGGATATCATCACCACCGATTTTAACCTTCTGAAAGTGGCGGAGATTCAGAACATAAAGGTTCTGAACCTGAACAACCTCTCCATGGCTATGCGCCAGACAGTGCTTCCCGGCGAGGAGTTCGAGATCAACGTGGTTAAAGAGGGTAAAGAATCCAACCAGGGAGTCGGATATCTGGATGACGGAACTATGGTGGTTCTGGAAAACGGAAGAAAGCTGATAGGCAGAACAGTGAAGGTAATAGTTACCAGTCTGCTTCAGACAGAATCCGGAAGAATAATTTTTACTAAGGTCAAATCTTGAACGTAACCTGTATAATACCTGCCGCCGGACTGGGAAAACGGTTCGGCGGCAATGTAAAAAAACAGTTCTATGAGGTGCTGGACAAAACCGTCCTGTACTATACTCTGATCGCCCTGAGCAGGGCGTATCCCTTCGCCGAGTTCATTCTGGGCGCTGACCCGGATGATTTTCTGATTTTGTCAAAAGAGCTGCAGGACGCAGGCATCACATCTTTTCAGCTTGTCGCCGGAGGCGCCGAGCGTTATGAGACAGTGTATAACTGTCTGAAAGCGGCTAAGACGGAATATGTGCTGATACATGACGCAGTAAGACCTTTTCTGTCCGCAGACATTGTTCAGAACACTATCGAGGCGGCAGGGGACACCGGAGCGGCTATCTGCGCTCTGCCTGTGCGTGATACTCTGAAAAAGATAAACAAAACAGGCGTGGAACAGACGGTGAACCGTGACGAATATGTTCTTTCCCACACTCCGCAGGTGTTCGAGGCGGCAACGCTGAAAAAAGCGGTGGAAAATCTGGAAGAGCTGGAGATGATGGTTACGGATGAGGCTCAGGCTATGGAGCTTTTCGGGATAAAAGTGAAATGGGTGATGTCGTCACCGGATAATATCAAAATAACCTACCTGAACGACATGGACATGGCGGAGAGTCTTGTCAGAAAGTATTTCGGCTAACTTTCCTCATTCTTCTGAACGATCGATTTGTAATATATCTGGAGCTTATCTGTCAGCAGTTTGCATGTGTTATACATCCCTGCGTTAATGCGGGTTTCGTATATTTCATCCGCCTCGATCTTAACATCATCGGGGATATAGGTTTTGTGCTGACCTGAGTGCATGCAGTCAGGCTTGGGACAGAGAAATTTTACCGGGAGCATATCGCCTATGGTACTCCATATTATGGGGTTGGAGCTGCATGAATTCTTTATGGTGTAGGCATACTGAAGCACAAGGTGCTTTACCGCCGGCAGGAACAGCTTGCTGAGATACGCTGTGACGTCTTTATCCGCGTAACCGAGCTCAGCCAGCTCATACATGAACTTATGAACCTCAAGGTTGCCAGGATCTGTCTTGTTTATTTTTACTATTTCTATGAACTGGTTAACTGTGACGAGTATTCTAAGGAACAGGTTGTTCTTGTTCACTGTGTCGCAGAAGATCGGAACCGTATTCTCTTTGTCGAAGCAGTGCTTCACACGGATAGCTTCTTCGATGGTTTCGTCATTTACCAGAGATTTCGCTATCATCGCCGACCGCTCTATGCAGTCTCTGTTCTCTCTACAGTCCATAAGGGAGGCTATATCCTGAAGGATGGAGGTCAGGGCGATCTTCACCAGAATACCGCCGGATTCGTCTCTGGCGAGGCTCTGGCGGCAGAAAGGAGCGATGTGGAGACTGATAAAGGCGGAATTGATATTGTCGGTCAGAAGCTCTCTGGTGGTGCCTGTGTTTTTAAAAATGTTAACCATCGCTTTGATGCCGTCAGGACCTGTGAGCATATATTCTATAGATTTATTAAACACATCCAGAGCGTTCACTTCGGAAGTATTCGATCTTACTTTGGTGTAAAAGTCGGTATATTTATCCTGAGAGAAGATGAAATCATCGAGGATGGTGGCGACACGTTCGATGGATTTTCCCCTGTAATAGCTCATTACGTCAGACGTACAGGCGATTTTGATGGCGGAAGTTCTGAACTTTGTATCGTTGTAATATCTTTCCAGAAGAGCATCGAGATATTTTGAAACCGGAACGTCTTTGTTTATCAGAACATTTCCGTTGGCGTCTTTGATCTCTGAACCGAATGACATGGCGGTTTTTGTTATGGACAGACCGTTTTTGCCCAGAAAGTCCATAAAGCCTCTTTTTCCCATTGAATGTAGTTTTTGAACTAGAATTTCCTCGGGCAGGCTTGTATCCAGTGATAGAAGCTCAAATATATTCGCATGCTCAATCAGATTCATATCATCTCACAGAATAACTATTATTATGTATTAAGTATAATGATTTTCACAGTTTTGCATAGCAATAATTTATTGCCTAACTGAGATTCTTTCATATCTTAATGAGTGCAAACTCTTTGACTTAAAACTTAAGAGGTGATAAAGAATTATCATGGATTTTAATATTAATGAATATCTTCGTTTTCTGACACTGGCAATAGTGCCTTTCATGCTGGCGATCACCGTGCACGAGTTCTCTCACGGCATGAGCGCCTATCTGCTGGGGGATGACACAGCCAAGAGAGCCGGAAGGCTCACGCTGAATCCTTTTGCCCATGTGGATATCATGGGGCTTCTGTTTCTGATAATCACCCGTCTGTTCGGCTGGGCTAAACCCGTGCCTGTTAACTACGGACGACTGTATAAAAAGACGAAATACGGTCCCGCCATTGTGGCATTCGCCGGACCGCTGTCCAACCTTGTGCTGGCTGTTCTGTCATCCATAGCGCTCAAGATGCTGTATACCATGCAGTTTGAGCAGGGGAGCACACTGCTGAAAGTGATGCTGCCGGTGGCGGGCATGCTGAGGCTGTCTATCAACATCAACGTGGCTCTGTTCATATTCAATCTGCTGCCTCTGCCTCCGCTGGACGGCGGGCGCATAGTGGAGAATCTGCTCCCCTATGACAAGGCGGTGGCGTATGCCAAGCTCGAAAGATACGGATTTTTGATACTTCTGGTGCTTTTTATCTCCGGAGGTATAAACTATATTCTTATGCCATTTATGACATTCTTTTTAAATATTCTATTGTAGAGGATCAGGTATGGAAAAAGTTCTCAGCGGTATGCGCCCTACGGGCAGACTGCACATCGGTCATTACTTCGGAGCCCTGAAAAACTGGCTCGACCTTCAGGAAAAACATCAGTGTTTTTATTTTGTCGCCGACTGGCACGCTCTCACCACTAATTACGAAAATCCGGAAGACATCATAGAAAACCGCAAACAGCTCGTTCTGGACTGGCTCAGCGTTGGTCTCGACCCGAACAAATGTAATATGTTCGTTCAGTCGCACAACATCTATCACGCTGAACTCAGCCTCCTGCTGTCTATGCTGACCCCCGTCAGCTGGCTGGAAAGATGTCCCACATATAAAGAGATCAAACAGGAAACCACTAACAAAGACCTGTCAAACCTCGGGTTTTTGAGCTATCCGGTTATTATGACAGCCGATATCGTTATGTACGGCGCCACATACGTCCCCGTGGGCGAAGATCAGCTTCCGCACATTGAGATCAGCCGTGAGATAGTGAGACGCTTCCACCACCTGTATAACTGCAATGTGTTCGTGGAGCCCAAAGGAGTTCTGACCGAAGTGCCCAGAGTGCCAGGTCTGGACGGACGCAAGATGAGCAAAAGCTATAATAACTATATATCTCTGTCAGAGGATCTGGGCGAGGTTGAACAGAAGGTCAAAAAGATGGTGACCGACACCAACCGCCAGAGACTGAAAGACCCCGGAAACCCTGAGGTATGCCCTGTTTTCGACTATCATAAAGTGTTCTCCACTGAAGAGGAGAGAGAATACATCACCAACGGCTGCACAAAAGCGTCCATCGGGTGCATGGAGTGCAAAATGATACTCTTCAAGCACATTCAGGAGCTTCTCACGCCTATTCAGGACAGACGCAGAAAGTTCGAGGCGGAGATAACCGATATAGACGAATTCTTAAAGCCTATGCAGGACAGAGCCAACAACGAAGCCGCCTGCATGATGGAAAAAGTGAGGAAAGCGCTTAAAATATGAGCCGTCTTCTGGACGTCAGACTGGATAATTTCGAAGGACCTTTAGACCTTCTCATCCACCTGATATATAAGAATGAGCTGAATATTTACGATATCCCCATAGCATTTATCGCCGGACAGTTCGTAGAGGCGGTGAACGAGATGGAAAAGCTGGATATCGAAGTTGCCGCCGAGTTTATCAACATGGCGTCATATCTTATATATCTTAAATCAAGGATGCTTCTGCCTAAGGAATCGCTCCCCATGGAGGAGCTCGACCCTGAGGAAGAGAAATTCATTCTGACACAGAGACTTGTGGAATATTCATTCTATAAGGACATAGCGGTTAAGCTGAAAGAATATGAGTCCGACTCAGGAAAATATCTGATGAGGACATCCACCATATACATCGAAAAAGAGATTATGCAGACGGAAGATCCGTACCGCATAGCTAACGCCTTCTTTTCTCTGCTGGAAAAGGGCAATGAAAAACCCATGAAGTTCGAGAAGGACATCGTGGACGTTACCGATGTGATAAAGAAGCTGAAAGCGCTGATTCTGGAAAAACAGCGTATAATGTGGTCGGAGATAGTTAAAACCTGCGTCAGCAAGCGTGAGGTGGTTATGTCTCTTCTGGCTGTGCTGGAGCTGATGCGCCTTACCGTTGTGGAGGCTTCGCAGGCGGAGACCTTCGGCGAGATAGTCATCGAGCAGTTAAATACTTCTGAGGCTGTAAATGGATAAGGAACAAAAGATTTTTTACAGTTCGCTCTTTCTTTCCGGCGAACCTCTGGACAAAAAATTCTTTCGCAAAATCCTCGACCCCATCAACCTTGAGAACAGGCTTCTGGACTATATGGAAAAGTTCAACGCTATGGAGCAGGGGATTAAAATCCGTCAGGTATCAGGCGGGTTTCAGATGGTTACGGAGAAGGATCTTTTCAACGAACTGGAGCCCTTTTTCGGAGAAAAAACAGAGACTCTCAGCAGGGCGTCTCTGGAAACAGCCGCTATCATAGCTTATAAACAGCCTATAACCAGGCTGGAGATAGACGAGATCAGGGGTGTTAACTCATCCGGTACCGTGCGCTATCTGCTGGATAAGAACCTCGTGAAGGTTACAGGACGAAAGGATGTTCCCGGCAAACCCCTTTTATACAGCACAACAAAGTTTTTTCTGGAATATATGGGTATCAACGACATATCTGAACTGCCGACATTCAGAGAATGGCAGGAGCTGAAAGCTAAATGAGTGTGAGACTAAATAAATTTCTGGCAGAGAACACATCTCTGTCACGCAGAGACGCCGACAGGGCTGTGGAGGAAGGCAGGGTCACCGTGAACGGAGAACCCGCCGAAGGACCCTGGGTTCAGGTGGACGATACAGTGAAAGTGGCTCTGGACGGACAGCCTGTGGGGCTGTCTGATCTTTTTTACTGGGCTTTTTATAAACCGGTGAATATTCTGACTGCCTATGGAGACGGACACGGAAAAGACACTCTGGACGTGTTTCCCATGCTCCATGAGAAAAAACCGGCGTATTCCGGACGTCTGGATTATGAGAGCGAAGGACTAATTATATTCAGCAATGACGGCGATTTTATACAGAGGCTTCAGAACAGCGATGAAAAGGTTCAGAAGGAATATGTGGTCTCTGTTAATAAAGCGCTTACAGATGAACAGCTTAACGTTTTGCGCAAGGGTGTGTCATACGAGGGTATAGATTATCTGCCCTGCATCATACATAAACAGGACTCAAAACGTTTCACCGTTATCCTGCACGAAGGGAAAAAACGCCAGATACGCAATATGTTCCGTGTTTTTAACGCTCAGGTGAAGAGGCTGAAAAGAGTGCGCATCGGGCGTGTAAATCTGGACGGCATGAAAGCGGGGGACATGAGGGTTCTGACCGAAAAAGATCTGGCGGGGATGCTGTAATGTATAGAGTCAGAGTTATCCAGTATTTTAACGGCGCTCACAACCTTAGAAACTATCAGGGCAAGTGCGAAAATCTGCACGGGCATAACTGGAAGGTTGAGGCTTATCTTCAGGGAAATGAGCTGAATGATACCGAAATGCTTGTTGATTTCAAGATATTAAAAGGAAGACTTAAGGAGATACTTGAGGAATTAGACCATAAGTATCTGAATGAACAGGTTGAATTCTTTAAAACAAATAACCCTACCAGCGAAAATATCGCTGTTTTCATCTATAACAGGTTGAAAGAGACATTCGGCTCTATGACCGACAGAGTCATAGTCTGGGAGACTGAGTTTCAGGGCGCTGAATATTTCGAGTAACTGTAGATTTGAATAATCTGTAACTATCGTTTAGAATAAGAAGAAAAAGCAGGTTGCCGATGTTCTCTAACAATAATTCTCAGGATATTTTTTCTGCCTACCGAATGTATGCCGGACACAAATATGTGAAAGCGCTTGGCGGTTTTGAAGAATATCTGGCGACCAATCCCGACAGCATGTCTTCTCTGAACATGATAGGGAGCATCCATTTCATTCTCGGTGACAAGGAGAAGGCGGAGAACACCTATTATAAGCTGGTGGACAAGCTGGTTAGAAAAGGTGAGCACGACAAGGCTCTCGCTGTTCTGACCCGCATGGCGTCATTTTCTAAAAACAAAGCAAAAATCTTTAATCTTCGTTACGACATTTACCGCATGAAAGGCAAAAACAGGCTGGCAAACCGTCAGCTTCTCATGCTGGCGGAGGAATACAGACATTCCGGAAGTTTTTCCGACTGCATAGCTATCTACACTTCTCTGGCAGAGAAAAACCAAACGGACTATCGGCTGATACGCAGTCTGGTGCATAAGCTGATAATAATAAACGGTTATTCCACCATCTCCATGATACTCAAAAACAGTGTGGGCAATGAGCTTTTTCCTGTGGAGGAGATAGACGATATCGTCATGTTTCTGCTGGAGTCCAATGTTAAGCCGGAATATGTGATTCCGTTCATAAAAGACTTTCTGAGCAGGCATCCCGACTATTTTTATAAGGCTGAGCCAGTGCTTATTCAGTCGTTCAGGACGGATTTCAACGCTGATCTTTTTTCTGAAATCATAGATATGATAGATATTTCCGATGCCTCTGATTTTGTTCAGGCTCTGAGAGAGTTTCTCAGCGACAAGGAGCTTCTGCTCCACAGTCTCCTGATAGAGGCATATTCAGACAACAGAGACATGATAAAAGGAATGATATTCGAGCTGTATGTGAATAACAGTCTCGATCTGGACGACATAGCGGAAGTGTCTGCTAAAGCTGAGAATTCATATCCGCTGGAAGAGGCGCTCAAGCTGGTCGCCAAAACGGCTGAAGAGAGCGAAACGGTGAAATGTCTCGGCGTGATGGAAAAAATATACAGGTCGGCTGGGAATGCCGCCAGAGCGGATGAGCTGGCTGTGTATGTGAAATACGGTAAGACGCCCGGAAATATAGCATCTTTTCTCGCTTCCGACCCTGAGTCGGCGAAAGATCTGGAACTTAGGTTCAGGCAGGACGATGCTGCTGAGACCGAGCCGGAGGTTATTGCTGAGCCTCTGGAGATTCCTGCCGTTGAACTGGAGATAGAGTCCCATTCTTATGAGGATAACACGTCTCGGGTGGCTGTGGAGGCTCTGGAGCTGGATACATACAATGAACCGCAGACGGAATCTAAGATAGAGGCGGATATTCTGCTGAATGACGATTTCGATACAGCAGGAAGTTATCAGCCTTCAGATATATTCGAGGGTTTTGATTCTGTGGAGGCGCCCGCTGTCAGCTCTGTTTTCGATGGATTCGATGAGCCGGACACACAGGAATCCGTTTCTATGGAATTGTCGGATAATGACTTTATTCCGGCAGGACAGGAGCAGACCGCTGTGGCGACCGAAGAGACCGAGGCTCTTGTTTTCAACGATGAAGAACTTAAAAACGCTTCCGGAAAAGAGGATGAAGAAGATTTCTTTTCAAAAGAAGTGGATGGTTAAACCCCGTGAAATTCAGATTTAAAAAGAATTCGGATAACAGTAGAAAATCAGGGCAGAAAAACAAATATATCTATGTATATATGCTGATTCTGCTGTTTTTTGTTAATATATTCGCAGGATCAAAGATACTTAACAATGATTTCCCGTGGTATTCAAATATCTCCATATTCCTGCTGGTAAATATAAATATTATACTTCTGATAGTTGTGTGCGTTCTGATATTCAGAAATCTTGGAAAACTGTATATAGACCGGAAAAAGAATGTTTTCGGGTCGCGGCTTCAGGGGCGGCTGGTTACTTTTTCTATCATTATCGCCGTAATTCCCGTTTTTATAGTATTTATATTTTCCAACACCGTCATCAACAAAAGCATCGACAAATGGTTCAACTCACAGATCGAGCAGGCTCTGGAGAGCACAGTGGATTTGATGCAGAAATATCAGACCAGACTGGAAAACTATCTGATAGAACAGGGCGATCTGCTCGCCGGATTCATATCGTCCGGTGATTATATCTATTCGAAAAACCACAAAAAATTGCAGAAATTCGTAAAAATCTATTTTGATAAAGACAGGATAGACGGTATCGCCATCTATAACAACTCCAGCGAACGCATAGTGGATATGCACAAAACGAAGAATTTTACAAAAAGTTTCGTCAATAAGTCGCTGGTTAAGAAGATGCTGAACAACGAACTGATAGCCAGATATGAGTTCGAGGGGAATAAGCAGATATACTGGGTGGGTCAGCCTGTATATTCTAACAAAGACCGAAACCGGGTTATCGGCGCCGTTCTGATTTATAAGCTGGTGCCGGAAAACGAGGCGGAGAAGGTGGCGAAAATTCTGGATTCATACAACACCTACCGTCAGACGAAATATTTCGCCAAACCTGTTAAAAACTCGTTTAAAATATTGACAATCCTCATGACTCTGCTGGTGGTTCTCGCCGCCTTGTGGGGCAGTATAGTATACGCCAAGAGCATCACCCGACCCATAGAGAGTCTGGCATCGGCATCTGTGGCTGTTTCCCGTGGAAATCTGGACATAGAGGTGGAGGTGCTGGGCAACGATGAACTGGCGTTTTTGACGCAGTCGTTTAACTCTATGATAAAACAGCTGAAAATGCACAACGCAGAAATGAGCCTGAAAAATGAAAAGCTGTCGGAAATGTTTTTGCAGATCGCCAGAGACAACCAGTATATCGATTCTATCTTTAAAAACGTTAAGTCTGCGATATTTTTGTATACCGACAATTTTGAGCTTTTGAAGCAGAACGACTATGCCGAAACCATTCTGGAATACGCTGATGAGGCGTTCATAACGCATATTCTGACTCCCGCTTCTACTTTCATCGATCAGGAGGAGCGTGAAAACCAGTTCCAGATTGAGATGCTGATAAAAGGCGAACCCAGAACCATGACGACCACTATAACCAAAATCTATGGTCAGGGCGGTTCCGTGGAGAACCTTGTGATAGTTCTGGACGATATCACCGATCTGCTGAATTTTCAGCGTGTCGGTATCTGGAAAGAGATCGCCACCCGTATAGCCCACGAGATAAAAAACCCGCTGACGCCCATAAAGCTCACAGCGGAAAGGATAAAAAGAAAAGCCACAATGGGCGAGAGCGACCAGAGCACCATCGTTACCAGTATGGATACCATCATCGAAGAGGTGGAGAGTCTTCAGAGCATGGTAAACGAATTCAATATGTTCGCCCGTCTGCCGGAGCTGAGGAAGGAGCTGTTCAGCCTGAAAGATTTTTTTGATGATATCAGAGCGTTCTATACATCGTCTCATCAGAATATAGAATTTGTCATCGACTGTCCGGATACTGATTTTATCGGCGACAGGTCACAGCTTAAGCGTGTGTTCATAAATCTGGTGAATAATTCCATCGATGCCATGGACAAAGAGGGCAAAATTTTTATTTCTGTTGTTGAAAATGACAGCGGTTTAAGGATAGACTATCAGGACACAGGAAAGGGTATCCCGAAAGAGGATCTGGGCAGGATATTTATCCCGTATTTCAGCAAAAAACCGGACGGAACAGGGCTGGGGCTTGCTATTGTTAAGAAGATCATCGAGGTTCACAACGGAAACATCTCCGTGGACAGCGAGTATGGAAAATATACGAAATTCACTATGGAATTTCAAAAGGCATGAAATGGCAAAAATTCTTATAATTGACGATGAAAAAGGAATATGCACGGCTATCAAGGACATTCTGGAAGATGAGGGGTATTCTGCCAATACCGCCCACACCTTTACAGACGGGTTCAATGAGCTGAAAAAGACCGCATACGATATATTGTTTCTGGATATCTGGCTGCCCGATAAGGACGGCATAGACGGGCTGAAGGACATCAAAAGCTATTTTCCCGACCTTGAGGTTGTTATCATCAGCGGTCACGGAAACATAGAAAACGCTGTGGAAGCGACCAGAAGAGGGGCTTATGACTTTCTGGAAAAGCCGCTGTCTCTGGAGCGTATCCTGCTGATAGTAAAACACCTTACCGACAGAATGCAGCTCGTTCGTGATCTGCGTGAGTCCAGAAGCGACCTGATAAAAAAATATGACATAATAGGCGTCAGCAAACCCATAGTGGAGCTGAAAAGAAAGATAGAAAAGATAGCGCCCACCAACGCCTGGGTTATGATTACAGGCGAAAACGGCACGGGCAAGGAACATGTGGCGAGGCTGATTCACATGCTGAGCCGCAGGGCGAAGGACATCTTTGTGGAGATCAACTGCGCCGCCATCCCTTCAGAGCTTCTGGAAACAGAGATGTTCGGACACGAGAAGGGCTCTTTCACAGGCGCTCACTCACAGAAAATGGGCAAGTTTGAAGAGGCTGACGGCGGAACCGTCTTTCTGGACGAGATAGGCGACATGGAGCTGTCTTCACAGGCTAAGCTGCTGAGAGTGCTCGAAAGCAACACTTTCACCCGTGTGGGCGGAAATACTCCGATCAAATCTGATTTTCGTCTGCTGACCGCCACCAACAAGAATCTGGAAGAGGAGATCGATGCCGGAAACTTCCGTGAAGACCTCTATTACCGTATAAACGTTGTGCCGCTGGTGGTGCCTCCTCTGCGTGAGCGGAAAGAGGATATACCGATACTGATGCAGCATTTCATCCGTGAGGCCTGCTCTCTGAACGGTCTGGAGCTGAAGAAGGTCAGTCTGCCTCTGCTGGAGCTCTTTATGGCTTTTGACTGGCCGGGGAACGTGCGCCAGCTGAAAAATCTGGTGGAGCGCATGGTGGTTCTTTCAGAAAAAGAGACCATGGATGTGGATGACGCTCCGGATTTTCTGCTGTCCGGCTCGGATGAAGAAAAATATGAAGCGGGCAACTGCTGCGCTCTGAAAGACGCCAAAGAGGGGTTTGAAAAACAATTTATCCTTCAGGTGCTTCAGGCGAACGACTGGAACATAAGCCAGTCTGCCAAGATTCTGGAGATAGAGAGAACTTATCTCCACCGCAAGATAAAGGCCTACGGTCTGGAAAAATTCAAAGGTACAGGAAATGTTTAAATATTTGTTTGGTTCTGTTCTGGTTTTTGTTATCGCGTTTTACGTTGTGAACTATGGTTTGAAAAGCTCCAGCATGACAGAGAGAATAGACGAGGCGATGGATGTTCCATACGGCGAATATGACTCTCTGCGCATCACCAAGGCGGATGAGAAGGAGGACGGCTGGGTGCTGTCTCTGGAAAATCTGCGTATGTACGCCAGCAGAACAGGAAAA
Source organism: Deferribacterales bacterium (assembly GCA_050251875.1). GTDB lineage: Bacteria > Chrysiogenota > Deferribacteres > Deferribacterales > Geovibrionaceae > Seleniivibrio. Next base: position 283,737 of record JBFWMA010000002.1, read on the forward strand.
GGCACTATGTGCTCCTCTGATGTCAGAATATATTTTCCCACGGAGAAAAACGCCAAGCTCGTTATGAAGCTGCGCTATAATCTGGGACCGTTTCTGGCGAAACCTCTCAGGGGGATGTCGCCACAGACAGCTCTGAAGCCTGATTCCCAATATGCCATGATGCAGTCTCTGAAAGACGGATACGCCGGACAGTACGGCATCAAAACCATGACAAAGATAGAATTCAGCGGTTTTCAGTGTAAAACCATGGACGCCCAACAGGACTGATAGATGGCTGTGATTGCCGTTTTTCTGCGTGGCGTCAATGTTGGCGGCAAGAATATACTTCCCATGAAACAGCTCGTCCGCGAGCTTGAATCTATCGGTATTAAAAAAGTAAAAACATATATCCAGACCGGTAATGTCATCGTTGATTGTTGTGATGAGCGTGAAGCATCTCTGGCATCTGATATACAACAGCTTATACAGTCTAAATTCGGGTTCTGTCCTGCTGTTATCTCCATTCCAACAGATAAACTTTCTGAGATGGTTTCGGCTTTTAATATCTCTGAAAATACCGCTGAGGACAGGGTACATCTGTTCTTTCTGGAAAAAATGCCTGAAAATGTTGATTCCGAACGTCTGAAAAGCCTTTGCATGCCTGCTGAGATATGGGATATAAAAGGCTCTGTGTTTTACCTCTATGCCCCCGATGGGATCAGAAACTCTAAACTGGCCGCTCAGGTGGAAAAAATAATCGGAATACCCGCCACCGCCAGAAACCTGCGCACAGTAAAAGCAGTTCTCAGTCTTGCCGATAATATTTAATTCGTATTTTTGATTTGACTTTTTCCGGCTGGCTGTCTATTATTTCCATATAGGCGAACGTTTGTTCGTGCATGGAGGCATGATATGACAGAACGGCAGAAAATGTTTGTGAATTTCATCGAAAACTTTATCAGAGATAATGGATATTCCCCGTCTATCAGAGAGATAGCGAAGGGAATGGGTCTTTCGTCCACCGCCAGCGTAAAGAATATGCTGGACAGACTCACCGAAAACGGTCTGCTGAAAAGATCGTCCAGTATTGCCAGGGGCATAGAAGGCTCCCGGAAATCTGCCGCCGTGCCCGTTTTGGGGCGTATCAAAGCAGGCGTTCCCGTCACATCCGAAGAAAACATAGAAGGCTATATCCGTATGGGCAGAGAGATTTATGACGATCATTTCTTTCTGCGTGTGGACGGCGACAGCATGAAAGACAAGGCGATTCTGGACGGCGATTTTGTCCTTATTAAACATACAAACTTTATACAGAACAATAAAATAGGCGCATTCAGCATTAACGGCGAGATAACACTTAAAACCTTTCTGAAAACACCTGAAGGCGTTTTTCTGATGCCCGCCAATGACGAATTTCAGCCGATATCTCTGGCTGAGACGGACGAATTTTCGGTTATCGGCGTTCTGGTGATGGTTATAAGGGCTTTGGAGGGGGGCTATGATATTGAACCTGCATGAGAGGGTCAGGGTGGGCGCTGTTTTTGATGCCTCGCCCAAACCTGTCTGGTTCAGCCTGAACGGAGAAAAAGTCACCGTAAAGGAGATCTGCTACCGCTGGAAAGAGAGGGCTGGGGCGGATGTGATCCACAAATATACCGTCACGGACGGGTTCAACGTTTATGAGATATGTTTCAGCGCTCTGGACGCCTGCTGGTATCTGGAAGCCATCGATGACGCATAAGGGTTTATTATAGAAACACCCGGCTGAGATTGCCACGCCAGCCTGCGGCTGTCTCGCAATGACATAAGCTGACTTCACGGACGGACTTTTTGGGGAGTAAGAAATAATCAAGGTCATGTCATCGCGAGGAGCTGGGCGATGTGGCGATCTTATCCGATGAGATTGCTTCGTTATGTTATTCCTCGCAACGACGTAAGCTGACTTCACGGACGGACTTTTTGGGGAGTAGGAAATAATCAAGGTCATGTCATCGCGAGGAGCTGGGCGACGTGGCGGTCTTATCCGATGAGATTGCTTCGTTATGTTATTCCTCGCAACGACGTAAGCTGACTTCACGGACGGACTTTTTGGGGAGTAGGAAATAATCAAGGTCATGTCATCGCGAGGAGCTGGGCGACGTGGCGGTCTTATCCGATGAGATTGCTTCGTCATGTTATTCCTCGCAATGACGTAAGCTGACTTCAGGATGAAGCCCGTGGAGTGAATAATAAACGGCTTTGCCGTTTTTATGAACGGAACGTAAGCGTAATGAGGCTTTTGCCGAAATGAAGCGGTATCGCAAAAAGTCCATGGACGGACTTTTTGGGGAGAATATAAATGATCATCTGCATGGATATGGACGCTTTCTTCGCTTCTGTGGAACAGGCGGTGAACCCGTCTCTCAGAGGCAAGCCGATAGCCGTCATAGGCGCAAAGGAGCGCACTGTGGTGGTTACCTCATCCTATGAGGCGAGGGCGAAGGGCGTCAAAACCGGAATGAGCAAATATGAGGCGCAGAGAGTGTGTCCGGATGTGATACTGGTTTGCGGTCACACCCGGATATATACCCATGTCTCTTCAGAAATAGTAAAATTCTTAAAAACGATCACGCCGGACGTGGAGGTCTATTCCATAGACGAGGCTTTTTTGGACATAAAAGATAATGACCCTGTGACAATAGGTTACATGATTATGTCCTATGTTAAGAAGACTTTTAATATAACATGCTCCATCGGGATCGGTCCCAACAAGCTGATAGCCAAAATGGCGACAGAGGTTAATAAGCCGAATGGTCTGTATATGGTTCATAAAGAAGAAGTTATGGAGTTTATAGACACATTTGAGCTGGGCGATATATGGGGAATCGGACGCAGGCTGACAAAAAGATTCAGATCCATGGGAATCTTCACCCCTGCTGATCTGCGGGCTTTCGGGCGTGACAGGCTGGAAAAAATGCTGGGGATAGGCGGTGTGAGGCTTTTTCAGATGGCTCACGGGGAATATTCCGACAGAGTGGTTTCTCAGGAGCCTCCGGTGAAGTCCATAGGGCACAGTATGACTCTCCCTGTGGACGGAAAGACCAGAGAAACGGCTCTGAACTACCTGCTCCAGCTTTCGGAGATGGTGTCCGCCCGTGCCAGAAAGAATGGTTTTGCGGGAAAGACTCTGCATCTGGTGATAAAAGACACGGACATGATGAGCGTGAGCAGGCAGAAGGGGATTGGTTTTTTTACATCCGCCACCCACCACATTTATGAAACCGCCATAGAGCTTTTTGACGAGTTATGGGATCACAACCCCATCCGGCTGCTTGGTATATCCATAGGAAACCTTGTGGGAGAGTCAGTTATATTGACAAATATAATGGATGACTTCGGAAAATACCCGCAACTATATGACGCAATAGATAAAATTAACTCTAAATATGGAAAAACATCCATATCTTACGCCTCTGTGCTGAACTGTAAGAGGATAGGCGCCAAAACCATCTCTCCCGCCTGGCGTCCGGAGGGCACCAGAAATGTCGAATTCACTCCTGAATAAGCGCAAAAATATATGACAAATTGAGTATATTTAAGCCTGACTCTGCTTGACTTGTAATACCGAATCAACTAATATCGTTGGACACATTTCAAGCAGTTGGATTGTGTCCAAAATCGGAGGTTTTAATGGCTAAGAAAGTGTACGCAGGTCTGGTCGGATACGGAACGGTCGGCAGCGGGACAGCGGAAATCCTGCTGAAGCACAAACAGGATATTTTTGAAAAAACAGGCTTTGAGATCTGCCTCAAAACGGTGGCGGATATTAAAATAGATACTACGAAACTGGACGATATTCTCGCGCTCTGCCCGAATATCACAAAAAACGCTGACGATATTATAAACGATCCCGAGATAGATATCGTTATAGAGCTGGTGGGCGGATATACCTTTGCCAAAGAACTGATTCTGAAAGCTCTGAAAGCGAAAAAACATGTTGTCACAGCTAATAAGGCTCTTCTGGCTCTGCACGGAGCTGAAATTTATCAGGCGGCGGATGAGAACGGCGTGAGCATAGGTTTCGAAGGCGCTGTGGGCGGCGGAATACCGCTGATAGGCGTTCTGAAAGAAGATCTGGTGGGTAACAACATAAACGAGGTCTTCGGTATCATCAACGGTACAGCCAACTACATCCTGTCCGCTATGGAATCAGAGGGCAAAGAGTTCTCCGAGGTGCTGAAAGCCGCTCAGGAGAAGGGATATGCCGAGGCTGACCCTACATTCGACATAGAGGGCATTGACACAGCCCATAAGATAACCATACTGGCTTCTATAGGGTTTAAGACCCTGATACCTTTTGATAAAGTGTATACCGAAGGTATATCCAACATCAAACAGGTAGATATAGAATTTGCCAAACGTCTGAACTGCAAGATAAAACTGCTGGCTATAGCCAGAAAAAGAGACGAATATATCGAAGTTAGAGTTCACCCCACAATGCTGCCGAAATCAGAGATGATGGCGCAGGTGAACGGTGTTTTCAACGCTGTTGAGTTTGTGGGTGATATGGTCGATAAGACAATGTATTACGGCAGAGGCGCAGGCGGCAGACCCACAGGTTCCGCTGTTGTCAGCGATGTGGTTTCCATCGCCCGTGACATAGCCATCGGCGGAGTGGGCAGGGTGCCTCTCCTCGGATTTGCCGGAAAATATGATTATTACTTCCCTATCAGAGATATAAAGGATGTTAAATCCAAGTTTTATCTGCGTTTTTCCGTTCTGGACGAGCCGGGAACACTGGCGAAAATCGCCGGTATCTTAGGAGAACACGGAATCAGCATTTCTCAGGCGATCCAGCCGGACGAGAGAGCCCCCGGCGAGGTTGTGTCCATGGTGTTCATGACTCACAAAGCCGTGACAAGGGACATCATGACAGCCATAGCGGAGATAGACGGGCTGGACTGTGTGAAAGATAAAACAGTCGCCATCAGAGTTAAGGAGATAGTTTAATGAAGTTTGTTGTTCTGCTCACCGATGGGATGAGCGATCATAAGATAGAGGCGCTGGGCGGTAAGACCGTCATGCAGTACGCCAAAAAACCTAATATGGACAAGCTGGTGACAGAGGGCGTGGGCGGATTTATAAAGACCACACCCGAAGGATATTACCCCGGCAGCGATATATGCAATCTGTCCGTCATGGGATATGACCCCACCATCTATTATTCCGGCAGAAGCCCTCTGGAGGCTGGAAGCCAGGGAATAGAGCTGGGCAAAAGCGATATGGCCTTCCGCTGTAACCTTGTTACGCTGGACGGCGATGTGATGGATGATTTCTCAGCCCACCACATAGACGCTAAAGTGGCTCAGGCATGTATAAAAGAGCTGGACTCCATATTCCGCCCCGAAGGCATAGAGTTCTATCCCGGTGTGGGCTACCGCAACCTGATGATTATGCGCAACGTTGATTTCGACATGAAAACCACGCCTCCACACGATATCATGGGGCAGGAGTGGAAAAAATATCTGCCCACAGGCAGAGGCTCTGAAAAACTGCTGGATATCATGCAGAGAGCGAAAAAAGTTTTCGATGGCGGAAAATACGCCAGAGCGAACAGCATATGGTTTTGGGGCGAGGGCAAAAAACCCGATATGCCTCTGTTCAAAGAGCTTTATGGTCTTAACGGATCAGTTGTCGCCGCTGTTGACCTCATCAGAGGCATAGGCAGATTCGGCGGACTGGAAGTGATAGACGTTCCGGGAGCCACCGGCTTTATCGATACGAATTTCGAGGGCAAGGCTGAATACGCCCTTAAAACGCTTGAAAAAAACGACTATGTCTTTATACATGTTGAAGCCCCTGACGAGGCAGGACACATGGGCAGTGTGGAGGAGAAGGTGAAAGCTGTGGAGAACATCGACAGCCGCATGCTCCCCATCCTGATGGAAGGACTTAAGAAATTCGGTGAGTTCAGAATCCTGATTACTCCCGACCACCCGACACCCGTTCTGAAAAGAACGCACGTTGCCGAGCCTGTCCCCGCCGTTATATACGGCACAGGGGTAAAACCGGACGGCAACACAACCTATGACGAGTTTATGAAGCCGACATTCTTCATAGAGAATGGATACAGAATAGCAGATTATTTTCTGAAAAGTGCCGTCATCGGCGGCTGATTGCAGAAGGAGGATTATGTGGGCATTGTAGTTATGAAGTTCGGAGGGACCAGCGTCGGTTCTATCGAACGCATCAAAAATGTCGCGAGAATTATCGCAAAGAAGAAAGACGAAGGTAATGACGTTGTTACCGTAGTCTCCGCTATGTCAGGCGAAACAGACAGGCTGATCAACCTCCTGAAAGAGATTGAGCCTAAATTCAGCCCCCGTGAATACGACCAGCTCGTTTCAACGGGTGAGACCGCCAGCTCGCCTCTGGTTGCACAGACTCTGATTACAATGGGGTATGACGCGATCTCTCTGACCGGTATCCAGATCGGCATGATAACAAACGGCGTACATTCAAACAGCCGTATCATGGACGTGAAGGCTGACAGGATCAGAAAAGAACTGGCAAAAGGAAAAATATGCATCGTTGCCGGATTTCAGGGTATCGACCCTGAGACTGGCGATGTGACAACTCTGGGCAGGGGCGGTTCTGATACGTCCGCCGTGGCTGTTGCCGCCGCTCTGAAAGCGAACGTGTGCGAGATTTACACGGACGTGGACGGCGTATACACCGCAGACCCCAGAATCGTCAAGCATGCTAAAAAACTAGATAAAATCTCCTATGATGAAATGCTGGAGCTGGCTTCTCTGGGCGCTAAGGTGCTCCAGTCCAGAAGCGTTGAGCTGGGCATGAATCACAATGTCGATATTATGGTACTTTCATCTCTCGAAGAAAAACCGGGAACATTAGTTACTAAGGAGGATTCAGACATGGAGCAGGTTGTAGTAACCGGCGTTGTATCAGACAAAAATCAGGCAAAGATCACTATTACGGAAGTTCCGGATAAACCCGGAATCGCTTCTACAATTTTTAATAAAATCGCTGCGAGCAACATCAACGTGGATGTAATCGTTCAGAACGTCAGCAAAGACGGCAACACAGATCTGTCCTTCACTATTCAGAAAACAGACCTGCTGAGAGCCACAGACGTTTGCAACGCAATATCCAAAGAGATAGGTGCTAAGGGGGTTCTGGCGGATGAGAACATCGCCAAAGTATCTATTGTGGGCGTGGGTATGAGAAGCCACTCCGGCGTAGCGGCAAAAATGTTCTCACTTCTGGCTGAGAACAACATCAATATAAAGATGATAACCACCAGCGAGATAAAAGTTTCATGCGTTGTGGAGGAGAAATTCTCCGAGCTTGCGGTCAGAATACTGCATGAGGCGTTTGTCGAGGCGTAAAACCTCAAAATTTGGAGTTAATAATGTCGAAGAAAATAGAGATATACGACACCACGCTGAGAGACGGAACTCAGTCGGAGGACGTAAATTTCACCATAGCTGATAAAGTGAAGATAGCGGAAGCGCTCTGCGATTTCGGCGTGAGATATATCGAAGGCGGATGGCCCGGGTCAAACCCCAGAGACATCGGCTTTTTCAAAGCGGTGAAAGAATCCAGCGCCCCCGTGGACAACATAGCGGCGTTCGGAAGCACCAGACGCGCAAAACGCACATGCGACACAGACGAAAACATTCAGGCTCTTCTGGAAGTGGAGGTTCCTAACCTCACCATCTTCGGAAAGACATGGGATCTGCACGTCAGAGAGGCTCTGAAGATTGAGCTCGAGCACAACCTTGAGATCATCAACGACTCTGTGGCATATCTGAAATCTAAAGTGGACAGAGCGTTTTATGACGCTGAACACTTTTTTGACGGGTACAAGGCGAACAAAGAATACGCTCTGAATACCCTGAGAGCGGCTATGGAAGCAAAAGCCGACTGTCTGATACTCTGCGATACCAACGGCGGAACAATGCCTCAGGAGCTCGCTGAGATCATCACAGAGGTTAAAAAGGTCACAGGAGACTATCCTCTGGGCATCCACTGTCACAACGACAGCGACTGTGCCGTGGCTAACTCCGTGATGGCCGTCATCAACGGAATTACTCAGGTTCAGGGAACTATCAACGGATACGGCGAGAGATGCGGAAACGCTAACCTCTGCTCCGTGATACCCAACCTCCAGCTGAAATACGGATATGAGTGCGTGCCGGCAGACAAGCTGAACAGGCTGCGCATAGTGTCCAGATATGTTAACGAGCTGGGCAACCTGAAGCACAACATCCACCAGCCTTATGTCGGACGCGCGGCGTTCGCTCACAAGGGCGGGGTGCATGTGAGCGCCATTCTGAAAAACTCAAAAACATATGAGCACATAGAACCCGAACTGGTGGGCAACAAACAGAGAGTTCTGCTTTCAGACCTTTCCGGAAAGTCCAACCTTGTTTATAAAGCGAAAGATTTCGGTCTGGATATAGACAGCAACGATCCCAAGATCAACGCTGTTATCGAAAACCTGAAAGAGCTTGAGAACAAAGGTTTTCAGTATGAGGGCGCGGAGGCTTCCTTCGAGCTTCTGATGAGAAAAACTATGGGCACTTTCACTCCTTTCTTCGATTCAATCAGCTATCGTGTGCTGGATGAAAAGAACGACTGCACAGGCGGTCCCACAGCGGAAGCCACAGTCATGATCGAAGTAGGGGAAGAATACGAGCACACAGCGGCGGCTGGAAACGGTCCCGTGAACGCTCTGGACAAGGCTGTCAGAAAGGCTCTGATGAAATTCTATCCCTCCATAGGCGATATGGAGCTGGTGGATTTCAAAGTCCGTATCCTGTCATCCACAGAGGGCACAGAGGCTGTTACCCGTGTTCTTATCGAGACAAAAGATAAAGAACACACATGGGGCACAGTGGGCGTCGCGGCTAACATTGTAGACGCTTCGTATCAGGCTCTTATGGATTCGATAGAATATAAGCTGATGAAAGATAAAGAAAAATCAAACTGATTTATAAAAGGCCGCTTATTCCGAGCGGCCTTTGTTTTAAGCGCACGTTACTAAAAATTTAACAGTTGAAAAAAATACCAAAGCTATTATAATTAAATTACCAAACAGACTATTGCCCGGCTATTTCTATGCTTTATCCCTCCTCCCCCCTTAAAGCATGTAGCCGGGATTTTTTTTATCCTTTTATCCAGCCGTTTTCGATTGATATGCTGATTATCTGTCTGGCGCAGAAGTCTACTGTTTTGTGGCAGGAGTTGAATTTCCCGATTCCTAAAAATTTTGAGGCGTTTTTGGTGATTACCCGGCAGCAGGCGCTTTTGAACTCTTCTCTGAAAGCGTCATGAAGTTTTCTGACGGCTTTGTTCAGCTTGTCTGTGGGTTCGTCCGGTTTCAGTCTGCCCCCCATGGAGCTCAGTACGAAGACAGAGCCGGAGAGGGCTCCGCAGATACATCCTGATCCGCCTATACCCTCTACAAAAGCCGACATGCCTCTTTTTATTTCGTCTGAAAAGTTTATTTCAGTGTTCTTTTCGAAGGCGAGAAGCACAGCCTCTGAGCAGGCGTAGCCCTCTTTAAAATAGCTGACAGCGTCACGGGCTGTCAGATCCGCTAATGTTTCTGACATGATTACATCTCCAGATAAATAATATAGTCCAAGTTAGACCAAATTCACCTGTTAATTGTCAACAATTTTGTCTTGATACTGAAAATTTAATTGGATAGTATGTTTGTATAACTATATATGGTGCAAAATGCTTAAGTTTTTTATTTCGTTAAGTATATTAACGGTATTTTCGTTGGCTGCGGCTGATGAAGGGACTATCATTGATGCGTGCGGTCGGGATATTGTGATGCCCGGCAGTCCGAAAAAAATCATCGCTATCGGTCCGGGAGCCGCCGCTCTGACGGTTTACGCCGATATGTCAAAATACCTGGTGGCGAAAGAGGCGTATGGGAGCGAAGGCGCCATGTACAGGCAGTGTTCATGCGCATATCCCGATAACTATGCTTCCATGCCTGTGGTTTATAACAACATGCCGGGGAGCATGCCGGATTATGACGCCATCATAGAGGCAAAACCCCAGCTGGTTCTGGCGTCCGGATTCAACAAACAGCAGATAGACACCATATATCAGTCCACACGGGTTCCCGTTGCCGCTGTGAACTGCAGCGAGTCCGGATATATGCATTACGACACCATAGTGCAGTCGCTGAGGCTCACCGGATATCTTTTGAAAAAAGAGAAGGAGATGCAGAACATTCTGAACTTCATGGCGAAGGTCAGAAAAGAGCTGTATATGGCTACCAAAGATGTTGAACCGGCAAAGATATTCATAATATCAGAGACATACGGCAATAACAAAAACGTATTCACATCTGAAAGATGCTACTGCTATCTGAAACTGATAAATTCATCCAACCTTACATCCGGCAAAGATTCCGATCCGAAGTATCTGAAAATTGACAGGCAGGAACTGCTGAAGATTCAGCCGGAATATATTTTCATAGAATATCCGCTGCTGGATAGAATAAAAGCGGACTATGCCAAGAATAAACAGTATTACAAACAGCTTAAGGCTGTGAAAGAAAACAGGGTGTTCACAATTCTGCCTTATAACCATTTCATGGCTAATATCGAGAACATGATGATGAACGCTTATTTTATTGGAAAAACCGTTTACAGTGAAAAGTTTAAGCAGATTGATATGCACAGAAAATCTGACGAGATAACAGAAGAGCTCACCGGAAACGACTATTACAGCGAGCTGGTGGCGGAGACGGCTGTTTTCAAGAATATTGTCTTTGACGAGAAGGGAATCACAATAAAAAAATAACCGCCGGAGTTTTTGCCCCGGCGGTCTTTATATTATTTCGGAAATTCAAATACCACGTTCCCGCTTTTTATTGTGTAAAGAGCGGCGCCTTTAAGTTTTTTACCCATCCAGGGAGTGTTCACTGATTTTGACTTGTTCAGTTTTTCATCGAAAACATATTCCAGCTCAGTGTCCAGAACCACTATATCTGCCAGCTTTCCGGGGGCTATTTCGCCTCTGTCTGTTTTCTTGATAAGTTTTGCGGGTGTGTAGGATGTCAGTCTGACAAAATCCTTCATATCTATAACGCCTTTATCAACCAGCGCCAGAGACAGGGGAAGCATGGTCTGAATACCTGTTATGCCAAAGGGGGCGAGGTCGAATTCCTGCGCTTTTTCATCGGGATGGTGAGGCGCATGGTCTGTTACTATGCAGTCGATATCGCCGTTTTTAAGTCCATCTATCATGGCGTCCATATCTTCCTGAGCACGCAGGGGAGGGTTCATTTTGGCGTTGGTGTCATATGTCAGAAGCTCTTTCTCTGTCAGTGTGAAGTGGTGGGGCGTTACCTCGCATGTGACGTTGTATCCCATTGATTTTGCCCATTTCACCAGATCCAGAGTGCCTTTGGAGCTGATGTGGCAGATGTGGACGTGAGCGCCTGTGAGTTTTGACATCAGGATGTCACGGGCTACCATTACTTCCTCACATTCGCTGGGGATGCCCTTCAGTCCTGTGATGGCGGCTACTTCGCCCTCGTGGATAACACCCGCTCCGGCGAGACTCTTATCCTCTGCGTGGCTGATAACCATAGCGCCGAACTGTGAGGCATATTCGCATGCTCTTCTGAAAACCTCGGCAGTCATAACGGGTTTGCCGTCATCGGAAAAGCCTATCGCTCCGCCCTCGGTCATATCGCCCATCTCGGTCAGCTCTTCGCCGTCCATGCCTTTTGTTACTGCGCCGATGGGAAAGATATCGATCAGACCGTCTTTTTTGCCTTTGTTTACCATATATTCAGTGATGACACGGTTGTCATTCACCGGTTTTGTGTTTGCCATGGGACATGCCGCAGTAACTCCGCCGGCGACAGCCGCCTTCGCTCCGGATGTGATGTCCTCTTTGTATTCCAGACCGGGATCACGGAAGTGAACGTGAAGGTCTATGAGACCCGGCACAACGTATTTTCCGCCGCAGTCGATCACTTTGTCGGCTTTTTCATCCGCTTTCGCTGTGACAGAAGCTATTGTGTCGCCGTCTATCAGGATGTTTCCATCCGTTATATTGTTATGGTTTACGATCTTACAGTTTTTAAGAAGCGTTTTCATCATATCCCCCTTTGTTGCTGCCTATGCCGAGTATGTAAAGGGCCGCCATTCTCACGGCAACACCATTGGAAACCTGTTTCAGAACGCCTGACTGATCGCTGTCTGCCACGTTGCTCATCAGCTCCACGCCACGGTTTATGGGACCTGGGTGCATCACGAGAGCGTTTTTATTGGCGAGAGCCAGCTTGTCTTTTGTCAGACCGAAAAATTTCGCGTATTCTTTTGTGGAGGGGACGAGGAGTTTTCCCTGACGCTCTCTCTGGATGCGGAGCATGATGATGACGTCCGCGCCTTCAACCGCCTCCTGCATGTTTTTGCACACACGGCATCCGAACACCTCGTGGTGCTTGGGTATCATTGTGGAAGGTCCGAACAGTCTGAGGTTGATACCCAGTCTGGGCATAGCCCATATGTCTGAACGTGCTACACGGCTGTGTGTGATATCACCGATGATTGCCACTTCCAAACCGTTAAGGTCACCCTTTGCCTGACGTATGGTGAGCATGTCCAGCAGAGCCTGTGTGGGGTGCTCGTTCAGTCCGTCTCCGGCGTTTATGATGTGAGCATCGGAGTTTTCCGCTATATATTTCACGGCGCCGGAATACTGGTGGCGCACAACGAAAATATCCGAGTGCATTGATTCCATGTTTTTAACTGTATCTATAAGGGTTTCGCCTTTGGTCGTGCTGCTGGCTGACGCTGTGAAGTTGATAGTGTCGGCGGACAGACGTTTTCCGGCTATCTCGAATGATGTTCTTGTTCTGGTGGAGGGCTCAAAGAAAAGGTTGATGACTGTCTTGCCCTTCAGAGTAGGCACTTTCTTAACATCCCTTTCGTTGATTTCTGTAAATTTCTGGGCTGTGTCCAGCAGATAGAGGATCTCCTCTTTTGTCAGATCCTTCATCCCCAAAAGATCTTTGCGTTTGTAAGCCATTTCGGACTCCTTTGTGTTATGCTGTTTTTTGTATTAATACACAATCATTTCCGGCTTGTTCTTTCAGCCGGACTTCAATTATTTCGTTCAGTGATGTGGGGACAACTTTTCCCACAAAATCTGGCTGGATAGGAAGCTCTCTGTGTCCTCTGTCTATGAGGGAGGCGAGAGATATCTTTTTCGGTCTGCCCAGATCGATCAGGGCGTCCATAGCCGCTCTGGTGGTTCTGCCTGTGAAGACCACATCGTCCACCAGAATGATATGTCTGCCGCACACGTCAAAGTCTATCTCTGTCCCGTGGAGAACAGGGTAGTCGTGTATGGTGGTGAGGTCGTCTCTGTAGAGCGTGATATCCAGAAACCCCAGCAGAACATCTTTGCGTCCGGCTGTTTTCAGAATATCCGCCAGTCTGGAAGCCAGGTGCGCTCCGCCTCTGCGTATTCCCACAAGGCAGATACCGTCATTTTCCTTAACGGATTCAATGATCTGCGACACCATTCTCGTCAGTGTTCTCGACATTTCCTCTTCGTTCATTATTTCTTTCTGGGTCATGTAAGCCTCCGGTATGCAAAAAAAAAGCCTTTTAACCGCTAAATGCGGCTAAAAGGCCGTGTATTTCAAAAAATGTTTAGTATGTTAATCCAGTATTTCATCGTTCACCCTTGCGATAATAGCCCTTTGTATTTTATCTTGTCAACGAAATTTGTTGATTAAAACTTTAGGATTTTATAAAATCATATAATATCAGATAAAAGGAGTTGTCATGAAACTTAATACACTTGTTCTCGCCTCTGTCTTCGCTCTGATGGGCATAATGTGGGGATGTGTAGCGGCGCCTGTTGTCGTTGCCGGAGCCGCTGGGGGCGGTGCGGTATATTCCGTTACGGCGGATACTGTTACAGATACTTTTACCATGTCTAAAGAGCAGGCCTTCGAGGTTATGATCGGCATACTGAACTCTCAGGACGCCAAGATAACACTGTCTAGCATCTCTGACGGCAAGATCAATGCCCAGATAGAAAAATCACTGGTATATGTATCTATCGAGCAGTTCAACGCAGACAGCATCAAGCTGGTTATCAACGCTAAAAAACACATTGAGTTTCTGCCTGATAAAGACACAGCAGTCAGGATATACAGACTCTTCATCAAGGAAACCACTAGATGATAAGAAAAGCCGTTATGTCTGATGCCAAAAACATTCAGACACTTATAAACAGCTTTGCCAAGACCGGGCTCATGCTTCCGGTCAGCATCAACGAAATATATGAAAAGATTCTGGAATTCACCGTGTGGGATGAAGACGGGCAGATATTAGGCTGCTGCGCCATGCATCCCACATGGGAAAATCTGGCGGAGATACGCTCTGTGGCGGTGGACAGCACCTGCTTTAAAAAGGGCATAGGAACCGCCGTGGTGGAGAGCGCCATGCAGATGGCGAGAGACGTGGGCATCACCGATGCTTTTCTGCTGACATATCAGCCGGGATTCTTCGCCAAGCTGGGCTTCGCCGAAATAGAGAAGGAGTTTCTTCCGAAAAAGATCTGGTCGGACTGTCTGAAATGCGCAAAATTTCCTGACTGTGACGAGATCGCAATGAAACGTACATTATGATTGATAATTTTCGCCGTCTTATTGATAAATACAGTACATTCTATGACAATATATCTGTGTGCGTCACGGAATCCGGATCAAAAAGCGTTCAGCTGAACGGTTTTGAGCTGGAGAATATCGAAGTATCTGACGATGTGTCCGTCTCTGTCCGGGCTTATAAGGACGGAAGACTGATCGCCTTCGGATATGACGGCTCGGACACAGATTTCGCTGACGCCAGCCTCAGAGATCATCAGAAAATCATCTCTCTTCTTCCTGAAGACTATAACAGATATATTCCGGCTATGGCTGATGTTTCCATGTCGCCGGAATATGATGAGGATATCCGTGGCGTGGACACAGGCAGACTGATAGCCGCCGCCTCGGATGCGGTCAGAGCCGCTCTGGACAGCGACAGCAGGGTGAAATATGTGAAACAGTCCTCAGCGGAGGCTTCTGAACAGAAGAGGACGCTGATTTCCAGAGACGGACTGCTGTCTGACATCAGCACATATTATTCTTCATCCGTCTACCTGATAGCCGAAAGCGGCACAGCCGGAAACAGCGGAGGACAGGACGCTTACGGGGTTGCGGACTCTGTGTATTTCAGCGGACTGAGCCACACGCAGGCGGCCAGAGAAGCGGCGGACAAGGCATGCGGGCTTCTGAACCCGAAGAGGCTCAGGACAGCGAAATACGGCATTCTGTTTACTCCGGAGGTTACGGCTGAGTTCCTCGACCTGATACTGGAGCTGGTAAACGCCGAAAACGTTTATAAAAATATGAGTATTCTCGCTGGGAAACTGGGTGACAAATGCGCATCCGGTCTGACACTGACGGATGATCCGTTTATAAAAAGAGGGACGGGATCCAGATTTTTTGACAGCGAAGGACAGACTTCTCAGAAAACTATTATATTTAATAACGGTTTGCTGGAATCTTATCTCCATAACAGCTACACTGCGAAAGCCATGGGCATGAAAAACACCGCAAACGCCGTGATGATCAAAAACGGCAATGTCGGCATATCCTGCTCAAATGTGAAAATTGACGCTACCACCGATAAAAAACCTTACGATTTTATGAGCGAATATGTTAAAGTCTCTGAGGTCATGGGGATGCACACCGCCGATGTTGTCAGCGGTGATTTTTCCGTGGGGATATCAGGGATTTATTATAAAAACGGCGAGCCGGCGCACGCTTTCAGAGAAGCGGTGCTGTCCGGAAATCTCAAGGACATGCTGAACAGCCTGATTCATGTTTTTGACAACCATAAAACCTTCGGCGGGATAACATCCGCCGCTGCGCTTTTTGATAAAATGACTGTGAGCGGGGAATAACTCATTATGATGATTGACGAAATATTAAGCGAAACCGAAAAACTGAACAAAGAGGTGCAGAGTTTCGCCACCGCTATGAACGAAGACGAGCTGAGAAAAAAGATAGCGAAAATAGATGAAATGTCCATGAACGACCCTGATTTCTGGAGCAAACAGGAATCCAAGCTCGTTCTGAAAGAGCAGGCGGTTCTGAAGAAAAAGCTGGAATCATGGGAAGAGCTGAAGACTCTCAGAGACGATATGGAAGTTCTTCTCGACCTGGTAAAAGAGGGCGAAGAGGGGCTGGAAGGCGATATAGATCAGGCTCTTAAGGCTTTCTCTAAGAAGGTCAGCGAGTTCGAGCTTCAGCTTGTGCTCAGCGGACCCAACGACGCCAACAACGCCATCGTGACGATCAACTCCGGAGCGGGCGGCACAGAGGCGAGCGACTGGGCATCCATGCTCTACAGAATGTATACACACTTTGCTGAGAATAAAGGCTATAAATGCGAGATTCTGGACTATATGGACGGTGACGAGGCGGGCATAAAGAACGCCACTATCAACATAAAGGGTCCGTTCTGCTATGGATATCTTAAGGGTGAGACGGGCGTTCACAGGCTTGTGCGCATATCTCCTTTCGACTCAGCCAACAGAAGACACACATCATTCGCCGCTGTTTTCGTAATGCCCGAGATAGAGGACGATATTGAAGTGGATATCAACGAGAGCGATCTCCAGATAGACACATACAGAGCAGGAGGAGCGGGCGGACAGCATATCAACACCACAGACTCCGCTGTGCGCATCACGCACGCTCCCACAGGCATTGTTGTCACATGTCAGTCTGAAAGAAGCCAGCACAAGAACAAGGCGCACGCCATGAAGATCCTCAAATCAAGGATTTATGAATATGAGCTGGCGAAAAAGAACGAAGAGAAACAGAAGCTGGAAAGCACCAAGACCGACATCGGCTGGGGCAACCAGATCAGATCATATGTTATGCATCCATATAAAATGGTAAAGGACCTGCGCACCAGACATGAGACCGGAAACGTGGATTCCGTGATGGACGGAAACCTGGACGGATTCATTCGCTCATACCTTCTGCACAGTGCGGGAATCGACAATGACAAAGACTAAGATCAAATCCCTAAGGCCGACATACGCAGAGATCGACCTTGCCGCCTTCGGGCATAATATCGAAGCCGCCAGACAGAAGGCGGGCACAGACATCATAGCCATAGTAAAGGCGGACGGCTATGGACACGGAGCGATGAAGCTGGCGGCATACGCCTATGAACAGCACAGAGTGAAGCGTTTCGGCGTTGCCACTATTCTGGAAGGGATGATTCTCAGGGAATATCTGGGCTCAGAACCGATGATATTCATTCTGGGATATGTGGATGAGGATTTTTTTGACGATGTGCTGGAATACAACCTTATCCTGACTATGGTGGATGAGAAATTCGCCGGATGTTTCAACAGCTATCTGGGCAAACAGAACAGACACGCATACGTCTCTGTTAAAATAGACACTGGTATGAACAGGCTCGGTTTTTCGCCGGATATGGTCTGGGCGGATTTTCTGAACAGATACGAAAACCTGCGCCCCATACATGTTATGAGTCACCTGTCATCATCCGATTCTGATGTGGAATATTCCGCCTCTCAGATCGAGATTTTCGACAGCTATATCAAAAGAAACAACATCACATGTCACTCCAGCCTGTATAACTCGTCAGGCGTTTCCGGATTTGACAATAAATTTTCGCTGGCTCGCCCGGGGCTGATGCTTTACGGCTATATATACGGCGAAAACAGTGTTACACTGAAAAAGGTGATGCGCATCTACTCTAAGGTTGTGCATGTGAAACAGATCAGAAAGGGCGAGGCGGTCAGCTATAACAGGCGTTTTTTCGCTCAGAAAGACATGACATACGGCGTGGTGCCGATAGGCTATGCGGACGGATATCAGAGATGTTTTACCAATGTGAGCCATATGCTGGTGAACGGCGTGAAATGTCCCGTGATAGGCACAATCTGTATGGATATGACTATGATAGACCTTTCTGGGGTGGACACCAACGGTGAAATGGTGGTAGAAATATTAGGTGACAATATAGGAGCGGATCAGTGGGCGGAATGGGCAGGCACCATTTCCTATGAAATGCTCTGCGGGATATCCGACAGGATACCCAGAATATATATAGGCTGAGGCGGTTTTGAATAAATTTTTGTCTTTATTAGGAGCACCTTTTCTTAACCTTGTGGATATTACGGGACAGATGTCTGTACTGTTCTTCACTACACTCAGGCTCATTTTCAAAAAGCCATTCAGAACAAGACTCCTTTTAAAACAGATAGAGTTCATAGGCGCTAACTCATTATCGGTTATCGTGCTCACAGGCAGTTTCACCGGGATGGTTTTCGCTTTTCAGAGTTATATCGGCTTTCACAAGTTCGGCGCGGATCAGCTCGTGGGTACTGTTGTGGCGCTGGGCATGGCAAGGGAGCTTGGTCCTGTTCTCTCTTCCATAATGGTTGCCGCCCGTGCTGGATCAGCCATCACGGCAGAGATAGGCACCATGAAAGTGACAGAACAGGTAGACGCTCTGAACGCTCTGGCTGTTGACCCTATCCACTATCTTTTTGTTCCCAGAATACTCGCCGGGTTTATCGTTATGCCCATGCTGAACGCCATCGCAGTTTTCTGCGGTATAGTCGGCGGAGCGGTTGTCGGCGTGAAAGTTCTCGGGATCAACAAAACACTTTACCTGCAATATATGTACACCTACATAGAACTGGACGATTTCATCAACGGCATGATCAAGTCTTTCGTTTTCGGAGGGCTGGTTACACTCGTTGGATGCTATAAAGGATATATGACAAGAGGCGGAGCGGAAGGAGTGGGCAGAGCCACAACAGAATCCGTGGTTCTGGCGTGTATCCTGATACTTGTTTTCGACTATATACTTACCGCTTTCATGTTTTAGAGGTTTTGATGGAATACGCTATAGAGTGCATCGACCTGCATAAAAGTTTCGGAAGACACCAGATACACAAGGGTATCGACCTTAAGATAGTTAAGGGCGCTATCACTTACATCATCGGTCCTTCGGGAACAGGGAAGTCTGTGCTCTTAAAACAGCTCTGCGGGCTGATGCCGCCCACCAAAGGAAAGGTTCTGGTGAACGGCAGAGACCTGACGCAGATGAAACAGTCCGAGCTGACTGAAATGCGCAAGAAATTCGGCATACTTTTTCAGAACGCCGCTCTTTTCGACTCTATGAACGTGTTCGAAAACGTGGCTTTTCCTCTGGTGGAGCACACTAAGCTGTCTAAGAACGAGATAGCGAAGATAGTGTCGGAGAAGCTGAGGCTGGTCGGTCTGCGTGATGTGGAGCAGAAGATGCCTTCCGAGCTTTCCGGCGGTATGAGAAAAAGGGTGGGGCTTGCCAGAGCCATCGCTCTGGAACCGGAGATAATATTATATGACGAGCCGACAACAGGGCTCGATCCGATAATGTGCGATGCTGTGGACAACCTGATTCACGACACACAGAAAGAGCTGGGGATTACATCCATTGTCATCTCCCACGATATAGAGAGCACTTTGAAAATCGCTGACTACATAGCGATGCTTTACGATGGAAAGGTGGTGCTTTACGGCACGCCTGAAGAGTTTAAAACTACTGAAAACCCTTATGTGAGGCAGTTTTTCTCCGCTTCTAAAGAGGGTCCGATCAACATAATTTAACCGGAGCGTTTTATGAACATGGGACTTGAGGCTAAAGTAGGATTATTTGTTGTGGGGTGTTTACTCCTGATCAGCGCCATGTCGCTGAAGCTGGTGGATTTTGATATATCCGGCAGTTCAGGAACCCGTATTCAGGCTGTTCTGGATGATGCGGCTGGTCTGACAAAAGACGCCGTTGTTATCTTCAGCGGTGTAGAGGTGGGCAAGGTGACCGACCTCCAGCTGAAAGACGGAAAAGCCGTTGTCTCCATGCTGATAAACAAAGAATACACTCTGCCGTCCAACATCTCTCTGGCCGTACGCTCCAAAGGCTTTCTGGGAGAGAAATACGCTGAGCTGAAAGTGAAAGGCGAAAGCGCTGACGGTATGCTGGCTGAAAACGACACAATATCAGCGGAAGCAGGCGGAACCGATTTCGACCAGCTGGGCAACAAGCTGGGCGATATAGCCGATGATGTGAAAGCTATCACCGCCTCTCTGAAAGAGGTTCTGGCGACCCAGCAGGCGAGAGAGAACATGACTGTTTCTCTTCAGAATATCAGAGAGATAACAGATGCCGTAAACCACATTGTCGCTCAGAACGAGCAGAGGGTTAACGCCATCATCTATAACATTGACGTGCTCACAGCCAGACTGGCTGATATAACCACTAACAACGCCGAAGGCATCAACCAGATAGTGGACAACATAAATGCCCTGACAGCGGAGCTGAGACAGCAGACTCCGGACATCGCCTCCAACCTGAAAAATATCACGGGCGATGTGAACGATATAGTCAGCGGAAACAAAGACAACATAAACGGTACTCTGAAAAACATGAACACCGTTACTACAAAACTTGAGAAAACTGTTGATAACCTTAATGATATCACTGGTAAGATCAATGAGGGCAAAGGCAGTATAGGAAAACTGGTGAACGAAGAAGAGACGGTGGAAAACCTGAACGGCGCCCTGAAAGGTCTGAAAGACACTCTGGGCAAAATGAACGAGTTCAAAGTTGACCTCGCTTTCTTCGCAGAAAAATACGGCAACATAGACGAAGGTCAGGGACACTTCACACTGAAGATCACTCCCAGCCACAAAAGATACTATCTGCTGGGGCTGAACAGCAACCCCACAGGCACCACAAAAAAGACAACCGTGTCTGAAGTCGCCGACTATTCATACGGCACAGGCGGCACAGAGGGCGACTACAGCAGAACAGTAACCAAGAGAGAGACATCCGACAACATGACATACACACTGATGTACGCTCACAGATTCTGGGAGAAATTCCACTTCCGTGTGGGTCTGGAGGAATCAGAAGCCGGGATAGGTCTGGATTATCACCCTCTGAAGGATGAAGACAAGCTGGTGTTCTCTGTGGATGCTTTCGACTTTCCTGATAAAGATGATGACTATAAAACACATATAAAAGCTACCGCAAAATATGTGCTTTATAAAAATATATTCCTCCACGGCGGTTATGACAACTTCCTGAATGATGACAGAAGATCATATTTCGTGGGCGGCGGTGTTCAGTTCAGCGATGACGATCTGAAATATCTGCTGGGCAAAATGCCTGTTCCCCTGAACTGATATGGAGCTGTCACTCGGAATATCCACATGCCCGAACGACACATATATCTTCGGGGCGCTGTTAGAGGGATTTGTTAAAACAGAGCATACGTTCGACCTGTTCATGGACGATGTGCAGGTGCTGAACAACATGGCTCTGAAAGCCGAAAGAGACATTCTGAAAGTATCTTACGGCGTTGTCCCTATGGTTCTGGATAACTATCGTGTGCTGAGGTCGGGCGGTGCGCTCGGGTTCGGCTGCGGTCCTCTGGTTGTCTCCGCATCAGATACTCCCGTTGAAAACCTTAAAGGCAGAAAGATCGCCATCCCCGGCGTTAATACCAGCGCTTTCAGATTTTTCAAAATGTTCTTCGGAGAGGATTACGACTTCGTTGAGCTTCGGTTCGACATGATTATGCCCGCCATAGCCTCCGGCGATGTCGCCGCCGGAGTGATAATCCACGAAGGGCGCTTCGTCTATCAGAACATGCACCTGAAAAAGCTCTGTGATCTGGGCGAGCTCTATGAAAAAAGATTCAATTCTCCCATCCCGCTGGGCGCTATTATCATCAGAAAAGATAAAGCGCACATGGCGCCGGAGATCAACCGTATTATAAAAGAATCCATTATTTTCGCAGATACTAATTATGATAAAATTGAACCTTTTATCAAAAAACACGTTCAGGAAATGGAGGACTCAGTTATCAGAAGCCACATCGGGCTCTATGTAAATGAGTTTTCAAAAAATCTTGATCCTGCTGTGGAAGGTCTGTGTAAATTTTTAGACACAGAAATTTCAGTATTTGTTTGATTGCAGAGTCAAAAGGAATCTGATAAATATACTTTATGAAAAAAATCGAACTGCTTCTCGGCATAAGCAACATCATTCTGAATGCGGATGACACAGGCACCACCCTTGCCAACATCGTGGCATATGTCAAAGAAGCCATCGGAAGCGATGTCTGCTCCATCTATCTGAAAAATAATAACAGACTGGTTCTTGCCGCCACAGACGGTCTCAGCGAAAACGCCGTGGGCAGTATTTCTCTGGGGCTGGACGAAGGTCTGACAGGACTCACATATACAGCTGACGCGTATACCTTCATCAGAAACGCTCAGCACCACGAGAGATTTCACTATTTCCCCGGTATAAACGAAGAACCATACATGACATACATCGGCGTTCCGCTGAAAAGCCGTGACCACGAGTTCGGCGTTCTGGTTTTTCAGTTCAGAAAGAACAAGAGAAATTCTGACGCTTTTCAAAAACTGCTGATGGCTGTCGCCGCTCAGGTATCCGGTCTGGTTCTGCGTCACTATCTGATGCAGTCGGATGACGGCGAAACTTTTGACGACAGCGAGCGCACGGAGAAGGGTGTTCCTCTGTCCAGCGGTATAGCCATAGGCGAGCCTGTGGTTGTCATGTCTAAGATGATAGAAAAAACTCAGGAGATGATCTCCACAGAGATCGAGCTCATAGAATTCAGAAAGGCGCTGGACAACACAACGTCTGATCTGAAAGACCTTATAAAAAAGATGGAAGCCGCCAGTCAGGAGATAGCTTCCAGCATTTTCGAGACACACCTGATGATGCTGAACGATGTCTCTTTCCGCATGGATATAGAGAACCACATCAGCGAAAAGAATAAGAGCGCCTCTTTCAGCGTCCGCCATGTGGCAGATAAATATATCAGACGCTTCCGCTCCATAAATGACGCGTATCTGAAGGAGAGGGCGCAGGATATAGAGGACATAGCCACCAGACTTCTGGAGCATCTCGGCGCCGTGTGCAAAGAGACCAATCTGAGAGACAACAGCGTGGTTTTCGCCAACAGACTGACTCCCGGAGAGACAGCATCCCTCGATCTGGAGCGTGTGTGCGGATTTGTAACGGAGAAAGACGGGGTAACCAGCCACACAGCCATTCTGGCAAAAAGCAGGAAGATTCCCGCCGTGACAGGTATTTCCAACATACATCAGAAACTTGAGTCGGCTCACAGCATCATAGTTGACGGGTATGAGGGTTATGTTATTTTTAACCCGACAACCGAAACTGTTGAAAAATATAAAGAAAAGATGGCTGTTAAAACAGTCCCGATGGAATCGAAAGATTTCGCCTGTCAGCTTATAACTCTTGCTGACGGTTCCAGAGTCAATTTTTACGCCAATATTTCCAGCGTTCTGGATTCTGAAAAGGCAGCAATGTTCTGTGCGGACGGAATAGGGCTGGTGAGAACAGAGATCTTCTATCTGCGTGATAATACTGAATTTACCATAGATTATCAGCTCGAAATATATCGTGAGATAATGAGAGCTTTTCCCGATAAACACGTTGTTTTCAGACTGCTGGACATCGGTTCTGACAAAAAGACTGCCTATGAGGCATATGAAGACAACCCGGCTCTGGGCAACAGAGGTGTCAGGCTTCTGCTGACCGACTACATGCCGATGCTCAGAGACCAGCTCACAGCCCTTATCAGGCTGTCCAGGAGCTATCCGAACATCAAGATTCTGATTCCTTTCATCGCTGATGTGGAGGAATTCTTCAAGGTGAAGAACATAGCCAAAGAGATAGCGGCGGCGGAGAACACCACGCTTCCCGAGGTTGGCGTGATGCTCGAGATTCCCTCCATCATCTATTCGATGGAGCTGATGCACGGCGAGTGTGCTTTCTTCAGCATCGGAACAAACGATATGTTTCAGTATTTCTTCGCTCTAGACAGGGGAAACCCCATGGTGAGCTCACTGTACAGGCTGGATAACCCGGCTTTCTTCAGTCTGCTCAGGCGTATACTGGAAAAAGCGAAAAACCTTGATATCCCTGTGGAAATATGCGGTGAGATGGCGGCCGATCCTGAGATTCTCATCAAACTGATCGATCTGGGCTACCGTGATTTCAGCGTCAGTCCATATGCCCTGAACGAGCTGAAGTACCACCTTATTAATAAGGTAACAAGTAATTGACAGATAAGCACTTAATAGTATCAGTCATACTCTATTGCGTCATACATTCCATCACAGCCGACAGTTATCTGATGAAAAACGTCTATACGAAATGGTGGTACAGAGCCTTTTACGTCTTTTTTTCGATTATCACCGTCATTCCTGTGGTCTATATCTATCTGAATGTTGAAAAACAGCCCTTTTTTGACCCGGCAATGCCCATCAGGATAGGTCTCGGCATCATATGGCTTATGGCTCTGGGGTTCGGGGCTTACGCCTCCAGATGTTACGATAATTCATCATTTCTGGGGCTCACACAGATAATCAACAGAAAAAAAAGCGATGACGGCGCTCATCATAAGAAAAAACTCGTCAGCACAGGCGCTCTTGGCATAGTCAGGCATCCGTATTACACAGCCGGACTTGTTCTGGTCTGGGCCCGCCCCATGAACCTGTCTGACTTTTATATCACGCTGATACTTACGGCATATTTCATTCTGGGGACGCTGAATGAGGAACGCAAGCTGATGAAAGAATTCGGCGCTGAATATACAGAATATAAAAAGCGTGTGCCGATGCTGATTCCATATCCGGTGAGAAAAAATGAGAAATAAGAACGTTCATGCTCTCTTTCTGAAATATCCGGAAGCTGGCAGGGTGAAGACCCGCCTGGGCGATACCATCGGAATGGAAAAGGCGGCAGAAATTTATAGATTCTTAGCTGACAGAATAATAAAATCATGTGTATCAGATAAGTACGATACTATCTATTTCATAGACTCAGAAAAAGACACTGACAGATTTCGTCTTTGGCTCGGAGAGAACGCCAAAATAGCGGTTCAGCGGGATGGTGATCTGGGATCCAGACTGGACGGGGCGTTCAGATATGTCTTTGATATGGGATACGAAAAATGCGCCGTGACCGGAAGCGATATTTTTGGTCTGGACAGTTCATATGCAGATATGGCTTTTGACGCTCTGGATACTTCAGAATGTGCCATAGGCAGGGCGGAGGACGGCGGATATTATCTGATCTCTTTTGCGTCTTCGTCTTATGAACCCGCTGTTTTTTATGATATAATCTGGAGTACATCAACTGTGCTTGATGAAACTGTAAAAAAACTGCAAAATAATGGCAAAACATATCAGATTCTGCCTGAATTGCCTGACATAGACACGGAAGACGACCTGAAACATCTGAAAGGAGTGTATTTTGGTTAAGAAACTCATTATTCTGCTTATTTTGATAGCGCTTTTCGTATGGCTGAGAAGCACTGACTATATTGACATTATTACTTTTGAAAATCTGAAAGCCAACGCCGACTCAATCAAAGAATATGTGACTGACAGATACGCCGTATCGGCTCTTTTATACATCATCGGATACACAATTTTCACAGGACTGGCGCTGCCCGGTGCTGTTATTATAAGTCTCTGCGGGGGCTATGTTTTCGGTGTCGCTGGCGGTCTGACTTTTTCTGTGATAGGGGCTACATTCGGCGCTTCGTCCGCCTTTTTTCTTGCCAGGTTTTTTCTGGGAAGCTGGCTGAACAGAAAATATTCCGCTCAGCTCGAAAAATTCAACAAAGAGCTGAAATCCAACGGACACCTCTATCTGCTGACACTCAGGCTTATCCCGATATTCCCCTTCTTTCTCATAAACTTAATGGCTGGACTCACGTCCATCGGTTTTTATACATTTCTGTGGACCACCATTATCGGCATCATACCCGGCGGGTTCGTCTTTATCTACGCCGGCAGCAGGCTGAGCGAGGTCAACTCTGTGTCCGGCATCTTTTCCGGTCAGATGCTTCTGGCTTTTGTGTTTCTCGGATGCCTTATGCTTCTGCCTGTCATCTATAAGAAAATCATCAAAAAGAGATGACCGTATCAGTCATTATTCCTGTTTTCAACGAGCAGGAGAATATCAACAGAATTATCAGTTCTCTAAATGACTGCGAGATAATAATATCCGACTGTAACGGCGAAACGCTGAAAGCCGTGTCCGACAAATCCGTGATAACCGTGATGTCTGAAAAAGGACGAGGCAACCAACAGAACGCCGGAGCGGAAAAAGCCTCGGGCGACATACTCTTATTTCTTCATGCCGATACAAAACTACCCGAAAACTGGCTGGAAAAAATATCAGAAACACTTAAAAAATATGACTGCGGGGCATTTTCGCTTGGAATTGACTCAAGTCAGGGTATATTCAGAGTATTGGAACGTGTGTCCACATTCAGAAGCAGGATCACGAAAATTCCATACGGCGATCAGGCGATTTTTATCAGGCGTGAGCTTTTTGAAAAGATAGGCGGATTCAGAGATTATCCGATCTTTGAGGATTTCCGGCTGATGCAGGATGTTAAACGCTCAGGAGCAAAAATTCATATCCTGAAAGAAAGAGTCATGACATCGCCCAGACGGTGGCAGAAAGAGGGCGTGATCTATACAACCGCCCGAAACTGGCTGATAACAATACTTTATTTATGCGGGGTTTCTCCGCATAAGCTGAAAAAACTATATTAGGACCCGGAATGAAACAATATCTTGACCTTGTACAGCATGTGCTGGAAAACGGAGTGAAACAGACCAACCGCACGGGTGTTTCCACACTCAGCGTTTTCGGCTATTTCTACAGAGTCGATCTGAATGACGGCTTCCCTCTGCTAACCACTAAAAAGATGTTCTTTAATTCACTGGTGCATGAGCTATTTTGGTATCTGTCCGGCGATGAGCATATAAAAGATCTGCGCTCCAAGACAAAGATATGGGACGCATGGGCGGATGAAGAGGGCAGGCTCCAGACGGCTTATGGTCGTTTCTGGCGCAGGTTTCCCGTGCCTGAGCATGGACTGGACGGAGAGAACTGGGGCTCAAGATGGGTAAATACCGAAGAAAACGGACAGAAGACATTCGACCAGATCGCATATATCATTGACACACTAAAAGAAATAAAGATAAATCCCGACACGCCCAACCAGAGGAGGATGGTGGTGTCCGCATGGCACCCTGCCAACGCCGCCGAAAGCAAACTGCCTCCGTGTCACTATACGTTCTGCTTCAGTGTGAAGGCGGGCAGGCTGAACTGTCACCTCACCCAGCGCTCCGGCGATATAGCGCTGGGGATACCTTTTAATCTGGCATGCTACTCTCTGCTGACTATGATGCTGGCGAAAGAGACCGGATTTGAACCCGGCGAGTTTGCCCACACCATAATAGACGCTCATATCTACGAAAACCACATAGAGGGGCTGAAAGAACAGCTCACACGGGCTCCCATGTCTCTGCCGAAAATAACTATAGCCGACAAGCCTTTCGACAGGCTTGTGTTCGAGGATATCGTCCTCTCGGATTATCAGCCGCACCCTGTAATACGCTTTGAGGTGGCAGTATGAAAGAGCTTTCGCTGATTGTCGCTATGACTAAGAACGGAGTGATAGGAAAAGACAACAAAATCCCCTGGCACATTCCGCAGGATCTGAAACTGTTCAAGGAACTCACCACAGGCAATGTCGTTATAATGGGCAGAAAAACCTATGAATCCATAGGCAGACCTCTGCCGAACAGGGAAAATATCGTAATCAGCAACAGCGTGAAAGAGATAGAAGGCTGTCTGGTTTTCGATTCTGTTCTGAAGGCTGTCAGACATGCACAGACGCTGGACAAAGGGATATTTTTTATAGGCGGATCAGAGCTTTACAGGCTGGTATTGGATATAGTCACTCATCTTTATATTTCATGGGTCAAGGCGGACTACTGCGGGGACACATATTTTCCGGAGGTTTGCTTCAGCGAGTGGAAGATGGAAGAAGTGCTTGATTTCGAAGAGTTTACTATGATGCATTATTCGCGGAATATCCAAGAAGCCCGGTGTAGAGCCTGATATACTGCGAAACCATTGAGCTGTCAGAAAATTTCAGCGAAGTATGAAATCCGTTCTGACCGAATTTCTTAACATTGTCGCCATTCTCATATATTTCATAAAAACTGCATGCCAAAGCGTCTGAATCCTGAACAGGGGTCAGAAGCCCGTTGAACCTGTGTTTCACCAGCTCGGGGATTCCTCCCGCCGCTGTGGAGGCTACTGGTTTCATCATGAACATAGCGTCTATGATGGATGTGCAGAGTCCTTCCGTTTTGGATGACATGGCAAAAACATCAAACACGGCAATGTGTTCATACACTTTATCCGTATGCCCGGTGAAGATTATACTGTCGGCGCACTCCTGCTTTGCGGCATATGCCTCTATCTCTTCCTTCATGTGTCCGCCGCCCACCATCATCAGCACCGATTCGTTCGCCAGTTTATGAAATTTTGCGAAAGCGTCTATCATCGTGTAGTGGTCTTTGGTTTCGGAGATGCTGGCGACTGTGCCCACAACGTATTTACCGTCCAGATCATATTTTTCACGAATGTCTTTATATGTCTGGTATTCAAGGCTTTTAGGAAACCGTACGCCGCTGTTTATCACTTTGAGCTTTTCGGGTTCTATGCCGTCATTTATCAGCAGGCGCCTGATGGCGTCCGATATGGCGACTATCACGTCTACCTGTTTGTTGTCATACTTTTTGCGCTTGAAATAGCCTTTGTTTATGCTGAAATCTATGCGGCGGGTGTTTATCAGTTTATATTTCAGCCCGAATACCTTAGCCAGAAGGGCGGGCATCAGGGCGTGGGCATCGTGCGTGTGTACTATGTCGGGTTTTTCGGCTCTGATTATTTTTTTCAGCTCTCTGAGAAAGCCCATGTCGGCTTCTCCCTTGAACTTCATGGGGATGATGTTTTCAGATGTGTGTCCGGTGAATTTGCCGTCTGAGTTGCAGACTATTACAGAGTCGATGCCGGCTTTCATAAGTCCTTCGTGCAGAAAGAGAACCTGTCTCTGTCCACCTCTCCAGTCCCTGCCTGTGTCTATATGCAGAACTTTCATCAACCCACCATATATGTCCCTGTGCCAACGGCTATCAGGGTGTTTTCATCATTTCTCAGTTCGGTTCTGGTGACAGATATCTTATTGCCCATACGCATTATTTCGCCTTTTGCCACGAAATATTTTCCACGTCCGGGGCGCAGAAAGTCCACCCGCATGTCTATGGTGCCGAGTTTTTCGAATTTTTTCATCATGTCCTGCTTTGGGTGTCCGTTGAGTCTGGACAGTGTGCTTTCCATCGCCACCACAGCTCCGGCGATATCCAGCAGAGTGGATATGATTCCGCCGTGCAGAATATTCTGCATATAGTTGCCTATGCAGACGTCCTGCATCTCCATAAAAAGATACGGCTGTCTGTTTTCATCCGGCAGCACCTTTATGTTCAGAAAACTGCTGAACGGCGTCTCAATCTCAAAAACTTCTCTAAGACATTCGAGTACAATATCTTCCATATTCACATTCTACTTTCAAAAGACTGGTCTTGTCAAACAGGCATCGCTCTTATACAATACCTTTTTTCTCTGGGAAAGATTTTATTGGAGTAGAGATGCTGATAGAAGCAGTGGATCTGGTTAAAATATTTGATAAAAAAGAGGCTGTGGGCGGTATCAGTCTGGGTGTTCAGGAGGGGGAGTTCATCGCACTTCTCGGACCGAACGGCGCAGGAAAGACCACCACAGTGAACATGCTGTCCGGACTCAGCAAGCCGACATCCGGCAGAATATATTATAACTCTAAGCCCTTTACGGCGGACGATATTTTTCTGAAAAAGCAGATAGGCGTGGTGCCTCAGCACAACAATGTCGACCGTGACCTGACCGTTGCGGAAAACCTGCGGGTGCACTGCAAACTTTTCGGGATAAACGATGAAAAGAGAGCCATAGACAGGGCTCTGGAGTTTTCCGGGCTGACAGGGCATATGGACAAGACGGCTGACAAGCTCTCCGGAGGCATGAAACGCCGTCTGGTGATAGCCCGTGCTCTTCTGCATGACCCTAAGGTGCTGTTTCTGGATGAGCCCACAACGGGGCTGGACGCCAGCGTACGCAGGAATATATGGGATTTCGTCCGCACGGTGAACAAACAGCACGGATGCACGGTCATCCTGACAACGCATTACATAGAAGAGGCGGAAGTGCTGGCAGACAGAGTAATCATTATAGACAGGGGCAAAATAGCCGCAGAAGGGCGTGTGGAGCCTCTGAAAGAGTCTGTGGGGCGTGCCGCACTGGACATATACACAGAAAACGGAATAGAGACGCTTCATTTCGCCGACAGGCAGGAAGCGATACATAAGCTGGAATCCATAACAGACGAGGCAAAACTGCGTGACGTCACTCTGGAAGACGTCTACATCAAAATAACAGGCAGAAGGATAGACGTATGAACGGTATAAAAGGTGTGGTCTACAGAGAGACCAGAGTGCTGAAAAGCCGTTTTATGAAGACTATCCTGTCCTCATCCGTGTCGCCTCTGCTGTTTCTTCTGGCGTTCGGATACGGCATCGGGCGCAATTCCACCGTGGGGCAGACCGGATATATCGAGTTTCTGATTCCCGGGCTCATCGCCATGACGAGCATGAACCAGAGCTACGGCATATCCAGCGATATCAACATCTCCAGATTCTATTTCAAAACCTTCGATGAATATCTTCTGGCGCCCTGCGCTAAGTGGGAAATCGTTGTGGGGGAAATAATTTACGGAATTTTAAAGGGGCTCATTCCTGTTCTTATAATATTCGTATACGGCTATCTGGCGGGAGCGGGCAACATTCCGAACATTCTTTTTGTCCCCGCTATGCTGGTGCATCTTATCATATTCTCAATGCTGGGGATTATGGTGGCTCTGAAGGTGAAGAACCACGGAGATCAGTTCGCTGTGAACTCTTTTGTCATCACTCCCATGATATTTCTCTCCGGAACATTCTATCCGGTGGAGCATATGCCTCTGGCTGTAAAGATTATAGCGGCGATATCGCCTCTGACATACACCACCAGACTCATAAGGGGCTCTGTGCTGGGTACTGACACGGCTTATCTGCTTAATTTTTCGGTGTCTGTGGCTATTGCGGCGGCGCTGTTCTGGCTTTCACTCAAAATCGTGAAAAGGATAGAGCCGTGAAATATTTATGGCTTATCCCCGTTGCCGCTCTGATAACGGGTTCGCTCTTTTTCGGTTCAGTCAGTCTGGATATCTTCGACCCGCAGAACAGGGATATCGTCCTTGACCTGCGCCTGCCCAGAGCGCTTTTTGCTTTCTGCGTGGGGGCTATGCTGGGGCTGTCAGGCTCTGTCTATCAGCTGGTGCTCAGAAACCCTCTGGCAGACAGCTTTACCACCGGAGCGGCGTCATCATCCGCTCTTGGGGCTGTTCTGGCTATCTCCATGGGACTCAGCCCGACTTTTGTCCCTCCTTTCGCTTTCGTCACAGGGATGCTGGGACTGGCACTGGTATACAGGCTGTCCGGAGGCGCCAGAGGTGCCGTAACGCTCATTCTGTGCGGTGTTATAGTCAATATAGTCGCTTCATCCATGATAGGATTTACCAAGTTTTATTTCGAGGAATCCGTGACATCTGTGGTTTTTTGGCTGATGGGCGGATTCAGCTTTATAGATATGCCAAAACTGATAATAGGTTATACCGTGTTTATCATATCGTATATGTACCTGATGAAGAAGGGATCGAGGCTGGATATGATGGCTTTTGACGACAGCACAGCCGTCACCAGCGGGATAGATCTGAAACAGGAGAGGGCGGGGGCGTTCTTTTTTGCCACCCTTCTGGTCGCCTGCGCCGTGAGCTACAGCGGGCTGATCGGCTTTGTGGGGCTTATCGTGCCGCACATAGCCAGAAGCATCTTCAGACCGAACATGCGCTCCAACATGTTTTACTCAGCCGTCTTCGGCGGGCTTCTGCTGCTGGCGTCAGATACGTTCGTCAGGACATTCGTCAGAGGCGGAGCGGAGATGCCTGTGGGGATAGTCACATCCATACTGGGCGGACTGTTCTTCTTCTATATTCTGATGCGCAGGCGCGCGGAGATCTGGCATGATTAAATATAGAAAAATAACATTCAAAAGAGACGATTTCAGGTTAGATATAGGTGGCTTAGTAATAGAACATAATCAAAAGGTTGCTATTTTAGGTGAAAACGGTTGTGGTAAAAGCACTTTTATTAACTTAAGCTGTGGTTTGCTGGGAAATCAGCGCATAGAGTTCAATGGAAAAAGACTGAAGGATATGGACACTCTGGACAGAGCCAGAACGTTTGCTCTGTTTGCCCAGAACCCTGAAGTGACTTTTCCTTTCACGGTCTTCGAGATAGTTCGAATGGGCAGATTCGCCGTGAACGGCGGAGCCCACACTCAGGCTGATAACGATAAAACCTTTGAAATGCTTACTCTTTTTGACATTCTTAAATACAGCAAAAGAAAATTTACTGAGCTCTCCGGCGGAGAAAAGCGCCGTGTGATGCTCGCCAGAGCCTTTAATCAGGATACTCCGTTTCTTTTTCTGGATGAGCCGGTGAGTATGCTGGATATCAGGCACTCGCTGGAAATCATGAATATTATTGATGATTCAGATAAAACTATCATTGCTTCCATGCACGATATCAATCTGGCGGCAAGACATTTCGACAGACTGATAATGATGAAGGAAGGACAGATAGTCTATGACACATTAAGCCGGGAGCTGACCCCGCAGATGATAGAAGAGGTGTATAATGTTAAAGTTTCTAGTAGTATTCACAATTTCGGTTTTATCATTTAGCGGATTCAGCGCGGAAAGAATCGTAATCCTGTCTCCTGGCGCAGGCGACATAGTTCAGAAGCTGGGCGCGGAATCAAAGGTTGTCGGGGTTACCAAAAGCCTCGAGGGTTTTGATAAGGCGGTCAGGGTCGGCAGCCACATCAAGCCGAACGTGGAGATCATCAGGTCTCTTAATCCGGATCTGCTCATTGTGAGCGGCGGTAAATATTTCACAGATGAAATGAAATCCGCTATAGACGCTAAAACCATCGTTTATGACCCCAGATCACTGGATGAGGTTCTGGAAGGGCTTAGAACGATAGGAAAAGAGCTTTCGAAGGTGGATATAGCTGACAGTCTTGAAAAATCGCTTAGAAATGAAATTAGCGGGTTGAAAAATCCGGCATGTTCTCCGAAGGTCTTTTATGAGGTGTCGCAGATACCGCTGATGGCGGCAGGCAATGACAGCATAATCGGCGACAGCATAAAGAGAGCCGGGGGCTATCTTGTTCCCGTATCAGATAAAAAACTCTATAAGACCAACATAGAGACGGTTCTGACATCTAAACCGGATATCTATATCTGGCAGACGGGCGCAATGAACCGCAATCCTGTGCCTCCGAAAGACAGAGGAGAATATCAGAGCCTGAAGGCGGTATACGTTCATGTTAACGAATATGACTTCTCAAGGGCGAATACCCAGTCTTTCAAAAACGTGATTTTTCTCAACAGGGCATTTTCAGA
The DNA here is from genome assembly GCA_050251875.1 of Deferribacterales bacterium. Taxonomy (GTDB): domain Bacteria; phylum Chrysiogenota; class Deferribacteres; order Deferribacterales; family Geovibrionaceae; genus Seleniivibrio. The sequence continues at coordinate 317,388 of JBFWMA010000002.1, forward strand.
CTACTGTAAATCCAAATAGGCTATAGGCGGGGCTTTCGTTCAGATTGACCACGCTTTCTATTTATTATATAACGTCCTATAAGATATATTATGTTAAATAGAATAGGATAAATGGCTTTACTTTGGAACTGAATATGATTTAGATTGTCCCTATTAGAACGAAAAACATAAGGACGGCATAGATGGGCTCAGAATCGATCTTTTTTATGGAGGTAATGTCGAAGCCTTTGTGGGCATGGATATCGTTTTTTACGGTGGTTATAGCCCTTCTGGTTATCGACTTGGGACTGCTGAATAAGAAAGATCATGAGATCGGCATCAAAGAGAGTCTTCAGATGTCCGCCTTTTACATCGCTATCGCTGTTTTATACGGATTATTCGTGTGGTATGAGTTCGGTCACGAGAAAGGATTTAACTTTCTGAACGGCTTCGTGGTTGAAAAATCACTGGCTATGGACAACATATTCGTGATCGCCATGGTGTTCTCCTATTTCAAAACGCCCCGCAAATATCAGCACAGAGTGCTCTTCTGGGGTATTCTGGGTGTTATTCTGCTCAGGGGTATCATGATCGGTCTCGGCTCCGCACTGGTTGCCAGATTCGAGTGGATACTCTATATTTTTGCTCTTTTCCTTATCTATTCCGGAATAAAGATGTTCTTCGCAAAAGATGACGATGGTGATTTGGCTGACAATAAGATACTGCTGTTTTTAAGAAAACATCTCAGAGTGACTGACGATCTTCACGGTCACAGCTTCTTTGTAAAACAGAACGCTAAATGGTTCGTTACCCCTCTGTTCGTGGCTCTTTGTATGGTGGAGATCATCGACGTTGTGTTCGCCGTGGATTCCATTCCGGCGGTATTCACTATCACTACCGATCCTTTTGTTGTTTATACCAGCAACATTTTCGCTATTTTGGGACTGCGGGCGCTTTATTTTGCCCTTTCCGCCATGATAGCCAGATTCTATTATCTGAAATTCACCCTTTCGCTGGTGCTTATTTTTATCGGGTCAAAGATCTTCATAGACGCTTTTCACATCTACCATTTCTCCGCCCTTTCCTCTCTGATAATAACTCTTTCTCTTTTATTATCAGGGATATTGTTCTCTCTGTGGAAGACTAAGAAAAGTAATTGATGCCGTGGTTCACTGCCCAGACTGTTCCGGCATATCTGATAAGTTTTCCTATGAATACGAGAACGGCGTATTTAGCGAAGTGCATCCGCATGATTCCGCCCACCAGACACAGCGGGTCGCCGATCACCGGAACCCATGAAAAAAGAAGCGACATAGTGCCGTATTTGTCGAAAATAGCTTCCGCTTTCGCCCTCTTTTTTTCGTCTATTTTGAATATTCTCGTCATCGTCAGGTCGCTTCCATAGAGCCCCACAGCGTATGTCAGGCATGCGCCCAGAAAGTTTCCGGAAGTGGCGCAGACAAGCAGCCAGAAAGGATCGAGTCCTTTGATGAGCAGAGCGACCAGAAGCCACTCGGACCCCACAGGCAGAAGCGTTGAGGCGAGAAAACCCATCAGAAACATCGAAAAATAGCTGTATTCAGGTAAAATGTGCATATATTTATATAACATCCCGCATTGGTATTGACTATGAAAATTATAAGGCGTATAAAATTATTCCCAAACAATTAATACATCTGATTATTTACTCTGAAACGGGAGATGTTTGATGCGCCTTGCTATTTTTGATCTGGACGGAACCATCCTCGATACCCTCACCGATATGCACGAGTGTCTGATGGACACCATGCGTCATTTTTCTCTGCCTCTTTTTGATAAAAACACCACCAAAAGCTATGTCGGAGACGGCATACGCCAGCTCGTCATCAGAGCCGCCGGAAAAGACAGCTTCACAGATGATATGGAGACCTATTTCCGTGCGGTCTATTCTGAGAATATGACTAATAATACCAGAGTGATAGATGACTATGCCTGCGTTCTGGAATATATAAAATCAAGCGGCATCACAGCCGTGATTCTCTCCAACAAAATCGCCTCGCTCACATCTGAGCTGGCGGCTCATTACGGTCTGGACGCTTATTTCGCCAGAAACTACGGCGGGGACAGTTTCGGTGTCAAAAAACCCTCCCCTGTGCCTGTTCAGAACATTATGAAAGAGTTCTCCGCATCGCCGGAAAACACAATAATGATAGGCGATAACCACACCGACATAGAGTCCGGATACTACGCCGGGGTAAAAACTTGCTTTTGTTCTTTCGGCTATGGTAATCTGAGTGAGGTCAAAGCTGATTTTGTTGCTGACAAACCTGAAGAAATCATAAAAGCTCTGGAGTCCTTAAAGTGAAAAAATATGCCTATTATGCCGATTATGTCTACTATAACAGTAAGATACATCATAACACCTACCTTCTGGTCAGCGGAAACACCATAGACGGAATGCTGGAGAGCGATGCCGTTGTTCCGGCAGAGTACGAAGTGGTAAAATTCGAAAATTCCGCAATATTTCCGGGACTTATCAATACGCATACTCACCTGCCTATGTCTTTTTTCAGAGGGATGGCGGACGATCTGCATCTGATGGACTGGCTCCAGAACCACATCTGGCCCGCCGAGGCTAAGTGGATTTCTCCGGAGTTCGTGCAGGCTGCCACCGACCTTTCCTGTGCGGAGATGATAAAATGCGGCACCATAGCCGCCAACGACATGTATTTCATGTCAGAGAACATAGCGGCGTCCCTGCATAAGGCAGGACTGAAAGGCACCGTGGGTGTCGGCGTTCTCGATTTCGCCACCAAGTTCGGCACATGCGCCGATGATTATATCTCAAAGGCATCAGAACTTTATCTGAAATATCAGGATGATGATCTTATCAATATAGCTCTCTGTCCTCACGCTCCCTATACCGTGAGCCCGGACAGCTATAAAAAATGCGTGGAATTCTGCGCCAAGCACGATCTGGTGCTTCACACACACCTGATGGAGGCGAAGAACGAATCTCCTGACTCGCTGGCAAAATACGGCAAAACACCCGTTCAGATAATGAACGAAGCCGGCGCCTTTGATATTAAGAGCGTTTTTGCTCACTGCGTCCATCTGAATGATGAGGAAATCGATCTGATGGGAAGCAAGAATGTAGCTGTAACTCATTGTGTGGAAAGCAATATGAAGCTGGCAAACGGCTTCGCTCCCATAGGAAAAATGATAGCAGCCGGAGTGAATGTGACAATAGGCACGGACGGAGCCGCCAGCAACAACGATATAGATATGATCGGAGAGATGCGCACAGTGGCTCTCTGCCATAAAGGATTCAGGTGTGACGCAACCACCCTTCCCGCCGCAAAGGTTCTGAAAATGGCTACTGAGAACGGCGCAAAGGCTCTGGGGCTCAGAGACACCGGAGTCCTGAAAAAAGGAAACAAAGCTGATTTTATCGTTGTATCCTTCGACAGCGTGATGATGACCCCCGTATATAATCCTGTTTCTCACCTGATATACTCTGGAAACTGCAATGATGTGACAGATGTTTTTGTAAACGGTAAGTGTCTGATGAAAAACAGAGAGCTGACGACTATAGACGAACAGGCTATCAAAGCAAATGCCCGTGAATGGGCTAAAAAAATAATGAATTAATACTTTAAATACATTAAGGAAGTTATTGATGAAAGACTACAAAAGCTACTCCAATCCTCTTCAGGAGAGATACGCCAGCCCCGAAATGCTCTACCTCTTCTCCCCTCACAAGAAATTCACCACATGGCGCAAGCTGTGGGTGGCTCTGGCTGAGTCCGAAAAGGAGCTGGGACTGAACATCACAGACGAGCAGATATCCGAAATGAAAGCGAACATCGAAAATATCGATTTCGATTATGCCGCACAGATGGAGCGCAAGTTCCGCCACGATGTTATGGCGCACGTTCACACATTCGGCGAATGCTGTCCGAAGGCTATGCCCATAATCCACCTGGGCGCCACCAGCGCCTTTGTGGGCGACAACACTGACGTTATCGTGCTGAAAGAAGGTATGGAAATCGTGCGCAAGAAACTCGTTAACGTTATGAACAACATGAAGAAATTCGCACTGAAATATAAAAGCATGCCCGCTCTGGGCTTCACTCACTTTCAGCCGGCTCAGCTCACCACCGTGGGCAAACGTGCCTGTCTGTGGCTTCAGGACTTTGTTCTGGATATGGAGGCTCTGGAGTTCGCCCATGAAAACATCCGTTTCAGAGGTGTTAAAGGCACAACAGGTACACAGGCTTCTTTCCTGCACCTGTTTGAGGGAGACCACGCCAGAGTGCGCAAGCTGGACGAGACAGTCTCCGCCAAAATGGGGTTTGACAAGGTGCTGACTATCACAGGTCAGACATACACCAGAAAACAGGACACCAGAGTGCTTGCCGTTCTGGCTTCCATAGCAGAATCAGCGCACAAGATGGCCACAGACCTGCGTCTGCTCGCCAACCTGAAAGAGATCGAAGAACCCTTTGAGAAGAATCAGATAGGCTCCAGCGCCATGGCATATAAACGCAACCCCATGAGAAGCGAGCGTGTGTGCTCACTCTCCAGACATGTCATAGCCCTCAGCCTGAACCCGTATATGACCCACTCCACCCAGTGGTTCGAAAGAACTCTGGACGACTCCGCCAACAGACGTATAGGCATTTCCGAGGCTTTTCTGGCTATAGACGCCATTCTGGAACTGCTCTACAACATTACCGACGGTCTGGTAGTCTATGAGCGCATGATAAACAAACGTGTTATGGAGGAGCTCCCCTTCATGGCTACAGAGAACATAATCATGGAATCCGTGAAGAGAGGCGCTGACAGACAGGAGATGCACGAAGTTGTCCGTGTGAACTCTATGGAAGCCGGAAAGCGTGTTAAGATGGAGGGCGAGTCAAACGACCTTCTGGACAGGCTGGCGGCGGAAAAAGCCGTTCCCCTGACAAAAGAGGAGATCATGGGTCTGCTCGACCCTATCAAGTTTGTGGGGCGCTCACCCGAGCAGGTGGATCAGTTTATCAATGAAGAGGTCAACCCTGTGATAGAAAAATATGAAAAAGACCTCGGAATGGATGTGGATATTAAAGTCTAGAGATTGCCGCACCTGCTTTGCAGGTTCGCAATGACAATTTGTCAGAAAAGGCGGAGTTTAAAAGCTCCGCCTTTTTGTTTTATATGCAAATTAATTTCAACTATTTTGAGAAATTATATCGTAATTTTTCTGACTTCATTTCACTATTTAATGCTCCGTTAACTGCATATTGAATAGAAACGCCAATATTTGCTTCTATTTTATTATAAGGTAAATAAGTATTGAGCATTTCATCTAAAACATCTTCTTTTTCAATTTTTAAACTGATTTTACGGGCTGATTCTGGGGGAAATTCATAATCAAGTTTTTGAGAAAATACATGTTCAAATAAATGCAAAGATAGATATTTTAATTGTATGTATTCTTTACTGTCATTCTCTAATCCAATATTAGCTAACAGTCCACCACGGTTCATTTCTATGTTATATATTAAAACTTTAAATTTTTTAAACCTATAAGCTATTGGCTTAAAATATGATACTAATAAATTTTTTATTTTAATGTCAAATGCGTTAGTATTTACATTTACTACAATATTTTCTGATGCAGGAAAATCTTTATACATTACCACTTGCGGATTAATTTCACTGTTAATTCTAAAGCCTTCTTTTGGTATTAAGGATATACCATAGTATGATTTTTCTAAATCACATGAACTAAATACTTCACTTATTTTAATGTCAAAATAGCCTAATTTTTTCTGCATTTCTGCATCTAAATTCATATTTAATCTAATTCTGTCCTTGTTACCTGATAAATAGAATATTTCCGATTTTTTATTACAAATGGTAAGATTATATAAGCTACTATATTTTTGATTTACGGTATTAATTATACCAATAATGTCATAAATCAAAGTATCTGAAGGAGCTAAATTAGAATAAGGAAGAGCAAAGGGTTTGTATTCAGACGGTTGATGAATGTTAACATTAATTTCATATTTAAAATTGTTTCCATCTAACTCTTTTTTTTGTACAAAGTTAAGAGATACAATGAAATTCTGCTTTACTGTTGCCTCTAAATTATTATGAGTTCCGGTAAAATAACCGTTTTTATATTGAAAAAGTAGTACTTTATTCAATATGAGTTTATTTTCAAGACCAGATATTGTTTTTACCCGTTTAGTTTTTGAACCAGGATATTTTTCTATTCTAGTAACCATTTGATAAGAAGTATTCTTCGACTGCTCTAATATATCCTTTGATATAATGTCATAGATATCATTTTCATTTAAACCGTTATTCTGAGTATAATATCCAATTTCAAAAGTTTTTATAACAGGAGGAAGTTGCGTCTCGATACTACCATTAGATAAATTACTTAAGTTTTTAGAAATATCTAATGATGGATCTCCACAAGATAAAAGAAACAAACTTAAAATAAAGACATAAAGATATTTCATATCAGTTCCTCGTAGGTTATATAAACTATTTGTGATAAAATAACATAACATATTCACACATACAATCACTTTATATGAACTGAGTATGTGATTGCAACTATGGAAGTAATATATTGAAACAGTCTAAGATTAAAGAAATATTATTAAGCACATTATTGTAAATATACAACAATAATGAGAGAATGCACTTGCTTTTTATTTTTCTATATCCACCTTTCCCTTAAGGTCGCTGAGATTGGCTATGTTGTTGTCTGCCAGATATTTATCCAGATCATCAATGATCTTCAGCGGGATGTTGGGGTCTACAAAATTGGCTGTGCCCACCTGCATAGCCCCTGCCCCCACCAGAGAGAATTCAACTACGTCACGCCAGTCCATGATGCCGCCTATGCCCATAACGGGTATCTTGACCGTGCGGAACACCTCGTGCACCATTCGGATGGCTACAGGCTTGATGGCGGGACCGGACAGTCCGCCTGTGACGTTGTATATGTTGGGTTTTTTGGTGTGTATGTTGACGGACATTCCAAGCAATGTGTTGATGGCGCTGATGGCGTCTGCGCCTGCGTCCTCGCATGCCTTGGCAAAGACACGGATGTTGGTGACATTGGGAGACAGCTTTACCATCAGAGGTTTATTCTGAACAACCTTCTTCACTCTGGATGTCACTTCATAGGTCATTTTGGGATCTGTGCCGAAGGCTATCCCGCCCTCTTTTATATTCGGGCAGGAGATGTTCATCTCCAGCATATCCACATCGGCATCGTCCAGTATCTGGGCGACTTCTATATATTCATCAACTGTTTTCCCCCAGAAATTGACGATGACTTTTGTGTCGTATTTTCTGAGCTCGGGCAGTTTTTCTTTTATAAATTTAACCACGCCGACATTTTGCAGACCGATGGCGTTCAGCATTCCGGATGTTGTCTCCATGATGCGGGGCATAGGGTTTCCCTGTACCTCACGGAGCGAGATTCCTTTGACGGATATTCCGCCCAGTTTGCCTATGTCTATGTGGTTAGCGTATTCCAGACCATAGCCGAAAGTACCGCTGGCAGTTATTATGGGGTTTTTGAACTCTACCCCGCAAAAGGTTGTTTTAAGTCTGTCAGACATTTATCTCTCCGGTTATTTCAGTCTGTCCCATGCTACTTTAGCGCCGTCAAAAACGGGTCCTTCGACACAGCAGCGTTTCTGAACCACGTCATCGCCCTCTTTCACATAGATGATGCATCCCAGACAGGCGCCCAGCCCGCATGCCATGCGTTCATCCAGCGAAACCTCAACGGGGATGCCGGCTGACGTACATATGCCGCTCACAGCCTCCAGCATGCCCTTAGGACCGCATGTGTATACTATGTCGTATGATTCAACGTTTTCTTTGAAAGGTATCGTTACAAAGCCTCTGATGCCCGCAGAACCGTCATCGGTTGTGACGATCAGATGGTCGGTGTTCTCCTTCAGCTCTTCCAGCAGAACCACATCGTCCACTGTGCGCCCGCCGTAATAGAGGTCGACAACACAGCCTCTGTCCTTCAGGGTTTTTGCCAGCCAGTATACGGGAGCGATCCCTATTCCGCCGGCGACCAGAGCCACACGCTTGTTTTCGTTCAGAGTGAACGAATTGCCCAGAGGGTTGGAAAATTCTATCATGCCGCCCTCGTGGAATTCGCTGAGCAGTTTTGTTCCCTTGCCCACTACCATATACACCAGACTGAATCTGTCGCCGTTCACGTCTGCCACGCCCAGAGGACGTCTCAGCAGAGGATCGTGGGTGTAATCGTTGCTGCTGGGTTTTATCATCAGAAACTGTCCGACCTTGACAGAGCGGACAAATTCCTCTGATTTTATTTCCAGAAAATAATATTTATCGTTCAGGCGCTGATTGCGGATCACTTTTCCTTTCATTATCAGCCCCTTTTGTAAAATTCCTGAATGGGAGTAACCGTCAGACCCTTCTGACCTGCCTCGATAGCGATGACGCATGCTTTTGCCGCTTCCACGGTTGTAACATAGGGCACGCTGTAGCTGAGGATGGTACGTCTGATGGATTCGCTGTCCAGTCTGGATTTTTTACCCTCGGGGATGTTGATGACGAAGGCGATCTCGCCGTTTTTAATCATGTCAACCACGTTGGGGCGTATGCCCTCGTGAACCTTGGCCACTTTTTCCACAGGAAGTCCCTTCTCTTTCAGGAAGTTATATGTTCCTGATGTGGATATGATGGTGAATCCGGATGCTGACAGCTCTTTTGCCACTTCCAGAATCTCTTCCTTGGCGGAATCTTTGATACTGATGAACACTCTGCCTTTTTTGGGCAGTTTGTTTCCGGCGGCTATCTGCGCTTTGTAGAAGGCGCTTCCCAGGTCTCTGTCAATACCCATTACCTCGCCTGTGGATTTCATTTCGGGTCCGAGAACGAGGTCAGTTCCGGGGAATTTTACAAAGGGGAACACAGACTCTTTCACGGTGAAGTAGTCTATATCTATCTCTTTGGTAAATCCCAGATCTTTCAGCTTAGCGCCTGCCATTACCTTTGCCGCCATTTTGGCAAGGGGAACGCCGATTGTCTTGCTGACATAGGGGATTGTTCTGGAGGCTCTGGGGTTTACCTCCAGCATGTATATCTCTTCGCCTTTGATGGCGTACTGAATGTTCATCAGACCGATGACTTTCAGCTCTTTCGCTATGTTTCTGGTGTGAGTCATCAGCTGTTCACGCACTTTTGCGCTGATGGTTCTGCTGGGGATGGAGCATGCGGAGTCTCCTGAATGGATACCGGCCTCTTCAAAGTGCTCCATGATAGAGCCGATAACGGTTATCTCGCCGTCACTGATGGAGTCCACGTCCACCTCTGTGGCGTGCTGAAGATATTTGTCTATCAGAACAGGGTGTTCCTCGGATGCCTGAACAGCGTAAACCATGTAGTTTTGCAGTGATTCAGTATCATAGACTATTTCCATGGCACGTCCGCCCAGAACGTATGAGGGGCGCACAACCACGGGATATCCGATTTCTTCGGCGATTCTGTAAGCCTCTTCGGCTGTTTTTGCTATGCCGTTGGGCGGCTGTTTGATATTCAGTCTGGTTATCAGGTCTTTAAATCTCTCTCTGTCCTCTGCCATGTCGATGCTGTCGGGGGATGTGCCGAGAATCGGCACGCCAGCTTTTTCCAGCGGCACTGCGAGTTTCAGAGGAGTCTGACCGCCGAACTGGACTATCACTCCGAAGGGTTTCTCTTTATCAACGATATTAAGAACGTGCTCTCTGGTGAGCGGTTCGAAATAGAGTCTGTCTGATGTGTCATAGTCTGTGGAGACTGTTTCCGGGTTGCAGTTAACCATAATGGTTTCAAAACCCATCTCTTCCAGAGCGAATGATGCATGCACACAGCAGTAATCGAACTCGATCCCCTGCCCGATCCTGTTGGGACCGCCGCCGAGAATCATTATTTTCTTTTTGTCTGTGGGCGCGGCTTCGCATTCTCTCTCGTATGTGCTGTAGAGGTATGGGGTGAAGGATTCGAACTCAGCTCCGCAGGTATCCACACGTTTGTAAACCACACGTCCTCTGGTCTTTTCCCATACATCCAGCTCTTTGCATTTCAGCAGTTTTGCCAGACGTTTATCAGAGAATCCCATCTGTTTTGCTTTAACAAATGTCTCCTCGGATATTGTGGATATTGAGAAATTTTTGAGTTCAGCTTCGAAATCTATGATCTGTTTGATGTTGTCGAGGAACCACGGGTCGATAAAGCAGAGCTCGTGCACCTCTTCGATGCTGAATCCGGCTCTGAAAGCCTCTGCCAGATACCACATTCTTTCGGCTGTGGGTCTTCTCAGCAGTGATTTTATCTTTTCTATAGCGGCTTCGGTGGTTCTCTCCTCATCGGTGAAAACTTCGTCAAAGCCTGATTTGCCTATTTCCAGAGAGCTGATCGCCTTCTGGAATGATTCTTTGAAAGTACGCCCGATAGACATAGCCTCGCCCACAGATTTCATCTGTGTTGTCAGGGTGTTGTCAGCTCCGGGGAATTTTTCGAAGGTGAATCTGGGGAATTTTGTCACGCAGTAGTCGATTGTCGGCTCGAATGATGCCGGAGTTTTCAGCGTGATGTCGTTCTTAAGTTCGTCCAGAGTGTATCCCACGGCGAGTTTGGCGGCAATCTTGGCGATGGGGAAACCGGTCGCTTTGGATGCCAGAGCGGAGCTTCTGGAAACTCTGGGGTTCATCTCTATGATGATCTGTTTGCCTGTTTTGGGGTCTACAGCGAACTGAACGTTCGATCCGCCTGTATCAACGCCTATCTCACGGATAACCGCCAGAGCGGCGTTTCTCATAATCTGATATTCTTTGTCTGTCAGCGTCTGGGCGGGAGCGACTGTTATACTGTCGCCTGTGTGAACGCCCATAGCGTCTATGTTTTCGATGGAGCAAATGATAACCACGTTGTCTTTCAGGTCACGCATCACTTCGAGCTCATACTCTTTCCAGCCGAGCACTGATTCCTCAACGAGGATCTCTGTCACGGGTGAGGCCTCAAGCCCCCACTCCACATATTCTTTGTATTCTTCCATGTTGTAGGCAACGTTTCCGCCTGTTCCGCCCAGTGTGAACGAGGGACGGATGATGGCGGGGAAGCCTATTTTGTCTATGCAGTTAAGAGCGTCCTGGTATGTGTTCACCACATAGCTTTCAGGAAGCGTCAGACCGATTTTTTTCATTGCCTGTTTGAAGAGCTCTCTGTCTTCCGCTTTGTCGATTGCCTCTATCTTGGCTCCGATGAGCTCCACGTTGTATTTATCCAGAACGCCCGCCTTATGGAGGTCTTTTGCGAGGTTCAGAGCAGTCTGTCCGCCGACAGTGGGCAGGATGGCGTCCGGGCGCTCTTTAGCGATAACCTTTTCAGCCATTTCAACATTCAGGGGTTCGATGTATGTAGCATCGGCGATCTCAGGATCTGTCATGATGGTAGCGGGGTTGGAATTGATAAGGATAACTCTGTATCCCTCGTCTTTCAGAGCCTTGACAGCCTGTGTGCCGGAATAGTCGAATTCGCACGCCTGTCCGATAACAATAGGACCGGAGCCGATAATCATAATAGACTTGATGTCTTCTCTTTTAGCCAATGTATCCTCCGTAAAACCGCAAAGGGCAAAACTTCAATTTTCTATCAGATTTAGACCCATATTACAAGGTTATATTCGAACGTTTCAGTATAAAATTTTTATGAGAAATCTTTCTCCTTTTTCGGAGATTTCACGGGCGGCTCATCCAGAAATTCTGTTTTCAGATAGAGCTGTTCCACCTTTGTCCGTGCCCAGGGGGTCTGACGCAGAAATTTCAGAGTGGAGCTGACGCTCTGGTTGCTTTTGAAGCATTTCACGGAGATCATCTCCGCCAGTTTGTCCCATCCATAGTGTTTTACGAGACGGTTCACAACCATCTCAAGGGTGATTCCGTGGAACGGGTCTTTCGGGTTTGTTAAGTTTGTCATTGTTATCCGCTTAGATTATTTTTAAGAAAGCAAAAGCCCTGCTGAAACAGGGCTTTTATATTTACGCATATTTTTCAAGAAGATACAAGCACGACATTTTCAGAGGATCGGTCAGGGCATGGTGTTTTCCCGTGGTGTCCTCTTTTACCATAACAGATATCTGCTGCATGGTGACCCCTGTCAGCTCCGCCAGAGCGGAAATGCTGATGTCGATATTCTTCAGATCATCCAGAAGGTCTTTGAGAGGAGTGACTTTGATATAATATTTCATGTCCTCCATAGACTTCATGGATTTGCGGTCTACTTTTCTGTTGCTGGCAAATACCCATGGGGTATAGATATATGTCAGACCGAGGGCGGCGCAGTGTTTGCAGAAATGATCTTTTGAATTTTCGCATCCGCACCCGTAAAGAATGGGGTCTTTGTCGAACTCTAACTTAACATGGTAATCGCCGTGGTTTCCTCTTATGGTACCTTTCAGCACCGAACCGTCTACTGAGCAGTTCTGAAACTTACCTACATAGTTCTCAGCTCTTTGCAGACAAATGCTGGAGCTGATGTTCTTGAGCTGTTCTTCTGTCAGTTTTAATAGCTGCATCGGCGAGCCTCCTGTTATGTTGTATATAACAATTAAACCGCACATCTTCATATAAATCAAATAAAAAACAGAAACAATTATGCTATCTCAATATACTCGAACTGCTTCTTCCACTTCTTCGCCATCACCTGTTTTATGACGGTGTTTTTCGGAGCGTCCAGAGCCGGATCGTCCGCCAGAATCTCCTGAGCGTCCTCCCGGGCTGTCTGGAGTATTTTTACATCACGCACAATGTTTGAAAAGCGGAACTCCGGCAGACCGGACTGTCTCGTTCCGAAGAAATCGCCGGGACCTCTCATCTCCAGATCGATTTCGCTGAGACGGAAGCCGTCGGCGTATTTGCACATGGCGTTTATGCGTTCCCTGGCGTCTTCCGACACCTCTTTTCCCGTCACCAGCATGCAGTAGGACTGTCTGTGGCTTCTGCCCACCCTGCCCCTCAGCTGGTGAAGCTGTGACAGACCGAACCGTTCGGAGTTTTCTATCACCATCACGGTTGCGTGTGGCACGTCCACGCCCACCTCCACAACAGTGGTGGAAACCAGAATCTTTATGTCGCCGGACTTGAATCTGTCCATCAGATCCTGCTTCTGCTCGTGTTTCATGCGCCCGTGGAGAAGCCCCACATGTTCCGCCCCGAAAATATCGCATAGATGCTCGTATTCGTCCGTGGCAGCCTTCAGGTCGAGTTTTTCGCTGACGTCTATCAGGGGATATATCACATAGGCTCCGTGCCCCTTTTCTATCTCCTGCGCCATTAGTTTATGTGCTTCTTCTATCTTATTGGTATATTTTGTTATTATAGGCGTGCGTCCCGGAGGCATCTCGTCTATGACGCTGATATCCAGATCGCCGTAAAAAGACAGAGCCAGAGTTCTGGGTATGGGAGTGGCTGTCATCAGCAGGATATCGGGAGTATATCCCTTGTCTATCAGCGATTTTCTCTGTTCCACGCCGAACCTGTGCTGTTCGTCTATGATGGCGAGCCCCAGCTTCATAAAATCGGCGTCCTGCTGAATCACAGCGTGGGTGCCCACCACAAAATCGATATGCCCCGCCGCTATCATCTCTTTGGTGCGTTTTTTCTCAGACGGAGTCATGGAACCGGTGAGCAGAGCGGATGTGACATCTGTTCCCTGTATCAGCTTCACCAGATTAACCATATGCTGGCGTGCCAGAACCTCTGTGGGAGCTATTACAGCGACCTGATAGCCGTTCTTCACAGCCACCAGTCCGGCGGTGAACGCAACGATGGTTTTACCGCTTCCCACGTCCCCCTGAACCAGCCTGTTCATCTGACCGTTGGATGACATGTCGTTAAATATTTCCGCCATAACCTTTTTCTGGGCGGAAGTAAATTTGAACGGCAGCAGGTCTTTTATAAAATCCAGATATTCTTTCTTTATGTCAAAACTGATCCCCATCTGGCGGGAATAACTCTTTTTCTTGAACAGAAGCCCCATCTGGAGGTAGAAAAGCTCCTCATAGATGAATCTGAGACATGCCGGATGGCGTCTTTCGGACAGGTTAGTCAGCTCGAAAGGCGTCTGGGGCTTGTGAATAGTCAGAAGTGAGTCACGGGCGGACGGATAACCGTATTTCATCTCCAGCCTGGCAGGAAGATAGTCCGGCACCAGATGGATGTATTTCTCCAGCGCCTCTTTGACAGCGGTGTAATACAGCTTCTGCCCAGCCTGTTTCGGCAGTGAATAGACCGGGATAATCTCTCCCATGTCGCTCTCTTTCATGAACTGCGGATGGACTATTGATTCCATCCCGCTGAAACTGCCGGACTGTCCGTACAGTGTATATTTTTCGCCCTCTCTCAGCACTCCGGAGGGAAATTTAGGACTGAAATGAAACCACACGGCTGCGAACTGCCCGAAATCCGCCTTAAACACCGCTCTGTAGAATCTTTTCCTGTTTTTGGTGACTACCACTGACCCGGACTGAAAAATGCCTGTGAGGGCTTTTTTACCGCTCTGGGACTCGCCTATGTACTCATACCTGTACGGCAGGTGATAGAGCATATCCTCAACGGTTGTTATGCTCTGTTTTGCCAGAGCCTCGGCGGCTTTTTTGCCTATCCCTTTCAGGCTTCTGATGTCTATTGTTTTGAATTCTTCGGTGGTGGATGCCTGCTGGGCTATCATGGTGAGCTGTGCCAGAACGGCGTCCAGCTTTTTCGTGTCGTAAGCATCCGGAAAAACAAAAACCGCCGATATTTCAGGTCGGCGGTTGATTATGTCTTTTATACTTTCGATATACTTCTGAGGATTTTTATAAAAGTCCGCTCTGTTATCTTTGATATGGGCGAGCAGCCTTAGAATCGGTCCTCTGATCTCAGCCATTAAAACATGTTAAGGGCGCTTGCTTCGCCGGTTGAGAAAATTTTATGCACATCAAGGATTATCACCATTTCCTGAGCGGTTTTGGCGACACCTTTTATGTATTTGTTGTCGGCGCCTGTGGATGTTCCGGGGGCTTTGTCCACCATACTGCTGTCCACACGGAGAACATCCTCAACATTGTCAACGATGAAGCCGATTTTTCTGCCTTCAAGGTTAACAACGATGATGCGTGTGGAGTTGGTGAACTCTGTAGCCTCTATTCCCAGCTTTTTACGAAGATCGACTATAGGAATAACTCTGCCTCTCAGGTTGATGATACCTTCGACAAAGGAAGGAGCCTTAGGCACGGTGGTGATGTCCACCATTCTAAGTATCTCTTCGATATCCATGATATCAATGCCGTATTTGTCGGCACCGAGAAGCAGTCGGACATATTGTTTGTACTCTGACATAATAAACCTCTGGGAGTTTTGCTAAATAATAGCAGGCATTTCAAATTTTTGCAAATATAACCAAACGGTTATGTTCTGATTAAACTAAAGCGCCTGTTTTGTAAACTATTTTATTATTAGCGTCAACCTGAACGACAGTAGGTTTAAAGTTTTCCAGCTCGGCTTCGTCATACATTCCGAATGTGGCGATGATGACAAGGTCGCCCACGGCAACCATTCTGGCGGCGGCTCCGTTAAGACAGATCTCTCCGCTTCCTCTTTTGCCTTCGATGGCGTATGTCTGGAGTCTGTTTCCGTTTGTGATGTTCCATACGTCCACTTTTTCATATTCTCTGATGCCTGACGCTTCCATCAGGTCAAGGTCGATGCCTATGCTTCCTTCATAATGCAGATCGGCGTCTGTTACTGTGGCCCTGTGAATCTTTGATTTGAACATTTCTCTCATCATTTGATCACTCCTGAAAAGTATTTATTATCTATCAGTCTTGCTTTTCCTACATAAACAGCCAGCGCTGTAACGAAATCTCCCTCTATCCGTGTCAGATAACGCAGATCGGAAGGGTCTACAATCTCCACATAGTCCACTTTTGTGTGCGGATGGCTGTGGATGAAATCAGTTACCGCCTGCTGAATCTTTTTAACGTCTTTTTCGCCCGCTTTCACCATATCGCTGATGATACCGAAACTCTTTGACAGAGCGAGAGCGGATGTTCTCTCGTCCCCTTTCAGATAGATGTTTCTGGAGCTTTTCGCAAGCCCGTCAGCCTCTCTGATTATGGGCATGCCGATAACTTCCACGTCCATGTTCAGGTCTTTTACCATTCTTTTGATAACCTGAAGCTGCTGATAGTCTTTTTCGCCGAAATAGGCTCTGTCGGGAGAGACTATATTGAACAGCTTGGTAACAACAGTGGCGACACCGGCGAAATGCACGGGTCTTGTTATCCCGCAGAGAACCTCTGTAATGCCTGTCAGGCTTACCTTTGTGCATGCGCCATCGGGATACATCTCTTCCGGCGATGGGAAAAAGATTATATCCGCTCCGGCTGACTCAACCATTTTGCTGTCACGCTCAAAATCTCTGGGATATGCCGCCAGATCTTCTGTGGGACCGAACTGAGTCGGGTTCACGAAGATGCTGACAACCGTTATATCGTTTTCGCTCACGGATTTGCTGACCAGGCTGATGTGTCCCTCGTGGAGATACCCCATGGTGGGAACAAGCCCGACAGACTTGCCGGAGCGTTTTAATTCTTTGATTTCTTTTTTAATATCAGATACTTTAGATATTACTTTCATCTGTCACCCTAATATGTGTGTTCATCTGACGGAAAGGCGGAGCTTTTCACATCTTTGATATAGTTAGCGCATGCTTTGCTGATTACTTTTTTCACGTCTGCGTAACGTTTTATAAATTTCGGAACGAAGTCGTCGAAGAGCCCGAAAACATCGTGAAAGACCAGAACCTGTCCATCGCATCCGTTTCCGGCGCCTATGCCTATGGTGGGGATTTTCAGCTGTGATGAAACATATGAAGCAGCATCGCCCACGACTCCCTCCACAACGATGGAGAAAGCGCCTGCCTCCTGAAGAGCCAGAGCATCAGCCAGAATGGCATCGTGTCCTTCCCTGCCCTGAATTTTGAATCCGCCCATTGTGCTGACTTTCTGAGGCATCAGCCCGATGTGACCCATAACGTTTATTCCTGCCCCGGTAAGAGCGCTCACGAGGGAGGCTTTTTCTGCCCCGCCCTCAATCTTCACGGCATCGAATCCTGTCTCTTTGATAACTCTGACGCAGTTTGCAAGCCCCTGCTCGTCTGAAACGTGATATGTGCCGAAAGGCATGTCCGCCACGAGAAAAGCTCTCTTAGCGCCTCTTTTAACAGATTTGCAGTGATATATTATTTCGTCCAGAGTGACGGGAAGTGTGTTTTCATAGCCGTTTACAACAACGCCGAGGGAATCGCCCACGAGGATGAGCTCTATTCCGGCTTTGTCCAGAATGACGGCGGAAGTATAGTCGTATGCGGTGAGAGTGGCGATTTTTTCGCCGGCGTCTTTCATTTTTTGGAAGGTATTGACGTTAATTCTTTTGATATCAGTGTGTTTGCTCATTCACCCCTCCGTATTTCTACGGACACAAGGCATGAGCAATTCATATTGATCATATTAGGTTTGCCGGTGTCTCGGTCCGTAGGGATCCAAGCAAGCAAATAATAGGTTATTCAACCTGTATCGTCAAGATAAAATCATTAAAAACTGGGAGGCGTGCCAATCCACAGAGCGGCGGCGGGCTTATCAGTCCTGTTTCTGATCTTATGAGGGATGTTGGAGCTGAAATAGATGCAGTGACCTGTGGGGATGTGATATTCATCGCTGCCGATCACAACGCAGATTTCGCCCTCTATGACAAAACCGAACTCTTCGCCGATATGCTGATAGTATTCTGAACCTGTTTCACCATAAGGATCAAGCTCGATAAGGAGCGGCTCCAGCTTGCGGTTGACAAGTTTTGAGGCGAGGAAAGACATGGTGATGCTTTTGTTTTTAAAAACTTTGTATTCAGAGGGCTCAAAGACGTTGACGATGTTTCTTTCGTCTTCGAAAAGCTCGCTGATGGTAGTGCCAAGCGCAAAACAGATTTTTTTCAGAGAAGCGATAGAAGGAGAGTTTTTACCGTTTTCTATCTGGCTGATAAAACTTTTGGTAAAACCTGTTTTCTGAGAAATATCCTCAAGAGTCATGCTAAGTTTCTTTCTTATATCTCTTAATTTTGCACCGTAAGGCATAACAGCACCCCATTTATTAATTAACGGAATTATATATTAATTAATTATTACATGTCAACCCTTTTGTTAATTTTTTTCTGATGCGTTAGAGCTTAATTATCAGATATTTGTATTATAGCATCCAACTATTATTAATAATCGCTCAAATATTATTTTTAACAGTTGACTGCGGTTCATCCGGATACTATGCTGTTTTGTAATAAAATCCGGTAATAAAGGAGCGTTTATGGACTCTGTTTTACGCAGACTAAATACTCTGCCGAAGGTAGGCGAAGGCGTTTATATCGCTAAGAGCGCTGATCTTATCGGCGAGGTGGAGCTGGCGGAAGATTCGAGCATATGGTTTAATGTTGTTTTAAGAGGCGATGTTGAAAAAATATCCGTGGGCAAGGGATCAAACGTTCAGGACGGTACTGTGATCCACACCACTCTGGATAAATATCCCACCGTGATAGGCGATTACGTTACCATCGGGCATAATGCCATGCTGCACGGGTGCAAAATTAACGATAATGTGCTGATCGGCATCGGCGCTATAGTTCTGGATAACTCCGAGATAGGAGAAAACTCCATAGTAGCAGCCGGTTCTCTTGTTCCCCCCGGCAAAAAGTTTCCGCCCCGCTCTCTTATCATGGGCAGCCCTGCGAAAGTGGTTAAAGAGCTGAACGAAGACGACATAGCAGGCATCAGAAACTACGCTGACAGGTACATTGCGTATAAAAACATGTATCTTGAGCAGGGATATAAAACTATCTAAGTATATGGATATCTGTATTTAATTGCAGATTACATAGAAAACTGTGCGGCTTTAACTGAGAAGATAAAAAAAGGCGGTCATTGCGACCGCCTTTATTATTATTCGGATTCTGTCTCGGCTTCTTTTTCCAGAAGAACTTTTCTGGAAAGTTTGTATCTTCCGTTGGGTTCTTTGCCAAGTACTTTGACCTGAACAACATCGCCCACGCTGAGGAAGTCGCCGATGCTTTTGATACGTTCGTTGCTGTACTGAGAAACGTGAAGCAGTGCCTCAATTCCGGGGATCAGCTCAACAAACGCGCCGTATTCCATTATTTTTTTGACGATAGCATCGTATACCATTCCCTCTTCCACTTCAGCTACGATCTCGTTTACACGTCTCTGAGCGATGGTTATGGCGTCTTTGCTTACGGCGAAGATGTTGATCTTGCCCGTGTCGTCTATGTCGATAGAAGCGCCTGATTCCTCAATGATAGATTTGATCATCTTTCCGCCAGGTCCGATAACCATACCGATCTTCTCGGGGTTAATCTTCATGGTGAGGTATCTGGGAGCTGTGGGAGCCAGATCTTCTTTAGGCTCGGGAAGAACGTCTGTCATTTTGCCCAGGATGTGCAGTCTGGCTTCGTTAGCCTGTGACAGAGCTGTTTCCAGAAGCTCTTTGGAGAGACCTTCGATCTTGATGTCCATCTGAAGGGCTGTGATACCGTCTTTGGTACCAGCCACTTTGAAGTCCATATCGCCGAGGTGGTCTTCTGTTCCCATGATGTCGCTGAGTACAGCGAATCTGTCAGCGCCTTCATATATCAGACCCATAGCTACACCGGCAACGGGAGCTTTCACGGGGACGCCTGCGTCCATAAGGCTGAGACAGCCGCCGCATACTGTAGCCATAGATGATGAGCCGTTGGACTCAAGAATCTCTGACACGATACGCATGGTGTAGGGGAAGTCGTCCTCGTGGGGCAGAACATATGACAGAGCTCTTTCGGCAAGTGCTCCGTGACCTATCTCACGTCTGCCGGGACCACGCATGAAGCCTGTCTCGCCAACGCAGAAAGGAGGGAAGTTATAGTGCAGCATAAAGCGTTTTCTGCCTTCGCCGTCTATGTTGTCCATGATCTGTGTGTCCATCTTGGTTCCCAGTGTGGCGGAAACCAGAGCCTGTGTTTCGCCTCTGGTGAACAGAGAAGAACCGTGACCCATGGGCAGAACAGATGTTTCTATGTCGATAGGACGAACTTGGTTATACGCACGTCCGTCTATCCTTGTTTTGCTGTCGATGGTGAAGTCTCTGAAAGCCTTCTTCTCAACTTCGTGATAGATGTTTTTGTAAAGAGATTCTTTAGCGGCGAATTCTTCCTCGCCGAGTTTCTCTTTCATCATCTCGAGGAATTCGTCACCGAGAGCGTCTATAGCAGCGTATTTTTCCAGCTTCTGAGGGATAAGCAGAGCGTTTTTAATCTTCTCGCCTATCATCTGCATAGCTTCGTCTATCATCTCAGCGGGAACAGAGAAATCTTCGTAAGCGAATTTTTCTTTTCCAATGGCTTTAACCATCTCTTTCTGATGAGCGACAAGCATCTGGATGTGTTTATGACCGAACTGGAGCGCCTCAACGACCTCAGCCTCTGAAACGTTGTTCATTCCGGCCTCAACCATAACGATAGCGTCATCTGTTCCAGCCAGAGTGATGCTGATGTCCAGCTCATCATAGCGGTTGGTGGGGGGATCGATCAGGAGCTGACCGTCCAGTCTGCCCACTTTAACGCCCGCGATGGGTCCGTTAAAAGGAACATCAGATATCATCAGAGCCGCACTGGCGGCGTTCATGGCGAGCATGTCAGGTGAGTTGATACCGTCATAAGATACGACAGTAGCGATTATCTGAGTCTCGTTTCTGAACCCGTCAGGAAACATGGGGCGCAGAGGTCTGTCTATCAGACGGGAGATCAGGGTCTCTTTGTCGGAGGGTTTAGCCTCTCTTTTGAAGAAACCGCCGGGGATCTTGCCCACTGAGTAGAATTTTTCAAAATAGTTGACTGTCAGAGGGAAAAATCCCTGATTGGCAGCCGCTTTTTTCTGACCTACAGCGGTAACGAGCACAACTGTACCGCCCTGTTTTATCCAGATACTGCCGTTAGCCTGTTTCGCTTTCCAGCCTGTTTCGAAAATTATTTCGTCTGCGTCTTCTCTGAGACGGATAGGGAAATTTTGGATATTTTTTTCCATTTATAAACCTGTTACTTCCTGATTCCAAGTGCTTCGATGATTTTGCGGTATCTCATGTAATCTTTCTTCTTAACATAATCAAGAAGTTTTCTACGTTTTCCAACCATCAGCAGAAGACCTCTTCTGGAGTGGTGATCTTTAGGGTTAGATTTGAAGTGCTCTGTCAGATAAGTGATTCTTTCTGTCAGCAGAGCTATCTGTACTTCGGGAGATCCTGTGTCTAAATCGTGGGTTTTGTTCCCGGCGATTACTTCTTCCTTGCGTTCTTTGGTCATTACCATTGTAAGTTACCTCCAATATACAACTTTTTAATATTGTTAAACTAAAAGTTTTACTATTATAAAAGGCGTGTCGCCTCTTCCTCTCTTTGCGAATGCCAGCAGAGTTCCTTTTCTGTCGGCAAGAAAATACATATCGGACTCAATATCCGGTACTGAAGCGTAATTATGCGCTTTCACAGAAAGCCCGTTGTTCACCAGCTTAAGCGCCTCGTCCTTAACCACCGCCACAGGCCATCCAGTCGCCTTGTCCACGGGGATTACGGCTTCTGTGAGCCTGCCATCATCCTTCATGGATTCGAGCTCGGATATCTTGAAGGCGTCCTGGTGGCTGAACTGTCCGTTCACAGTCCTTATTAGCCCGGTCATATTGGCGTATGTGCCCAGCTTCAGCCCCATCTCGTGGATGACGCTTCTGACGTATGTACCCTTATAGCACTGCATACGCATCATGCCGTCCGGGTAGTCATAGCTCATCAGAGATATGTCCCTGATGGACATTATCCTCTGTCCGGCGTCCTCTATCTCTCCCTGGCGGGCGAGATCATAGGCTCTTTTTCCATT
The DNA here is from genome assembly GCA_050251875.1 of Deferribacterales bacterium. Taxonomy (GTDB): domain Bacteria; phylum Chrysiogenota; class Deferribacteres; order Deferribacterales; family Geovibrionaceae; genus Seleniivibrio. The sequence goes on from JBFWMA010000002.1 coordinate 339,383, forward strand.
GATCTTCACAGCGGAAAAAGCCGGAACTGTGAGCTCCACATCGCCGATGAAGCCTTTCAGCGCCTCTTCCACCTGAGCCAGTGAAGGCTTTATATCGTGGTTTTCGGCGGTTACTTCACCTGTGGAATCATAGGAATCTGTGGACTGTCCCAGACGAAACTGAGCGACATATTCCTTATCCACTGCCATCATATAGTCAACAAGTTTGGTGGCGTATCCCAGACAGACCGGAAGGACTCCTTCCGCCATCGGGTCAAGAGTGCCGAGATGCCCGCATTTTTTCGTACCGAAAATACGTCTTGCGGCCTTTACTACGGCAAAAGATGATAGCCCTTTCTCTTTATATATGTTTACTACGCCGTTCATTCCTGCTCAGAGTTGATAGTTCTAAGTACATCATCAATCTTCTGGCCGTAATCGGAAGAATCGTCGTAAATAAACCGGAGATCGGGGACTTTTTTGATGGTCAGACCTTTCACTATGCAGTGTTTGATATACCCTGCGGAACGGTTAAGACCTTTTTCGATGCCGTCTTTAGCAGCCTTGTTATAGGTGCTGAAGAACACTTTGGCGCTTGAGAGATCCTTAGATATCTCGACCCCTGTAATGACAACGTCTTTAACTTTAGGATCTTTGACTTCACGCAGAATTGTTTCGGCTATTTCAGACCTTAACAGTTCAGCTACTCTTCTGTCTCTCACTTTAAAAATCTCCTGCATATCTCCGGAAGCGCAGCATCTGTTAAAAGAAACCGCGGCAACGGCCAGCACATTGGGATAAGATGTTTAACACACAATTATCCCAATGTAAACTATTTTATCATAAACCTGCTGATAACTGCGAGGCTTATCCTTCTTTGTTCTCTTCTTTTTCTCTGTTTTCGCTGTCTCTGCGGACATCTTCCAGAGTTCTCTTCTCTTCTACCATGATGTAGAATTCGAGGAAGTCGCCTTCTTTCAGGTCGTTGTATTTCTCAACGCCGATACCGCACTCATAGCCCTGAGCCACTTCTTTGGCATCATCCTGAAAACGTCTGAGCGAGCTGAGTTTTCCGTCATAGATAACGATGGAGTCTCTGACAACCCTGACGCTGGCGTTTCTCTGCGCCTTGCCCTCTGTAACGTATGCTCCGGCGATCTTGCCGATCTTCGGAACAGAGAACACCTGACGGACTTCCGCCCTGCCCAGAGTCTCTTCACGTTTGCTGGGATCCAGCATACCTTCCATCGCCTGTTTAACGTCTTCGATAGCTTTATAGATTACGGAGTAAAGGTTTAACTCCACTCCTTCCTGCTCGGCTTTAGCTTTTGCCTGTGTTCCGGGGCGCACGTTGAATCCTATGATAATGGCGCTGGACGCAGTGGCAAGGATGATATCGTTCTCTGAAATACCGCCCACTCCGCTGGAAATGATGTTGATCTTAACCTCGGGGTTGGACAGTTTAATCAGTGATGATTTCAGAGCTTCCAGTGAACCCTGAACGTCAGCCTTCAGAACGATGTTCAGCTCTTTCAGCTTGCCTTCTTTAATCTTGTTAAAGATATCCGCAAGGCTGACCGCAGATTTCTCTGCCAGAGTGGCTTTGCGTTTTTCGTCTGTTCTGAGCTGAGCTATAGCTTTAGCTGTTTTTTCATCAGGTGTAACGATGAATCTGTCGCCTGATGCCGGAACGCCGGAGAAGCCCATGATCTCAACAGGTATAGAGAGACCCGCTTCTTTTATAGCGTTGCCTTTATAGTTGAACATAGCTCTTACTTTACCATATTCAGTACCGACTACGAAGTTATCTCCCTTAGTCAGTGTTCCTCTGCTGATGAGAACTGTAGCCACAGGTCCTTTCTGTTTATCCAGTTTTGACTCGATAACGATACCTTCGGCAAATGCTTTAGGATTGCCTTTCAGCTCCAGCAGCTCGGCTTCCAGCAGAACTCTTTCCAGCAGATCGTCCACATGGAGGTTCTGCTTGGCTGAGATCTCCTGAAACTGAGTATCTCCGCCCCAGTCCTCAGATATCAGTCCGTATTCAGAAAGCTGGTTACGAACCATCTGCGGGTTAGCGTTTTCTTTATCTATCTTATTGATAGCTACTATTATTTTTACACCTGCGGCTTTTGCGTGGTCGATAGCCTCTTTTGTCTGGGGCATAACGCCGTCATCCGCCGCAACCACAAGGATTACAACGTCAGTAACGCTGGCTCCTCTGGCTCTCAGAGTGGTGAACGCTTCGTGTCCGGGAGTATCGAGGAAAGTGATAGTCCCGTGCTCCATCTTAACCTCATAGGCACCGATGTGCTGTGTGATACCGCCCGCCTCGCCTTCGGCAACGGCTGTCTGGCGGATTCTGTCCAGCAGAGATGTTTTACCGTGGTCAACGTGACCCATAACGGTAACGATGGGAGGTCTGGGAATCAGATCTTCCGGTTTGTCATCGTGCTGGGGAATGAGGTCGTCTTCTGTGAGGAATTTAACCTTAACGTCTATTCCGTATTCGGCTGCCAGCAGAGTTGAAGTGTCAGCATCGATGGACTGGTTAACGTTAGCCATCACACCGAGACCGATCAGCTTTTTGATAAGCTCTGTCGCCTTAACACCCATCAGTTTAGCCAGCTCGGACACAACGATATTCTCGCCTATCTGAACGCTGGAGGGTCTGACAATAACGGGTTCAGGTTTTTCCTCACGTCTGCCTTTATGTTTTTTCGGGGGTCTTCTGTTTCTGTTGTTATCAGGTCTTTTCTCTTTGACCTCTTCTACAACAGGTTCAGCCTCGGGCACAGGTGTGCCTTCAGATGAAAGTATCTGCTGTTCCAGCTCGAAAAGCTCAATACCTTCGTCCAGACCCTTATGAATATTTTTCTCTTTTTTACCGACAACAGTTTTAGCTTTAACCTTTTTGGTCTCTACCACCTCTGTTTTCGGTTTTTCTCTGATAACCTTTTTCTTTTCTGCCAGTTCGGCTATGGATTTCTCCTCCTGAGGAGGTCTGCCGCCCTGAGGACGATAGGGAGGTCTGTCTCCGCCCTGTCCGTCTCTGTTATAAGGAGGACGATCACCTCTGTTGTACTGAGGTCTGTCGCCGCCTTGTCCGTCTCTGTTATAAGGAGGACGATCACCTCTGTTGTACTGAGGTCTGTCGCCGCCTTGTCCGTCTCTGTTATAAGGAGGACGATCACCTCTGTTGTACTGAGGTCTGTCGCCGCCTTGTCCGTCTCT
>JBFWMA010000002.1:342605-486400 GCA_050251875.1 Deferribacterales bacterium
CGTCTCTGTTATAAGGAGGACGATCACCTCTGTTGTACTGAGGTCTGTCGCCGCCTTGTCCGTCTCTGTTATAAGGAGGACGATCACCTCTGTTGTACTGAGGTCTGTCGCCGCCTTGTCCGTCTCTATTATAAGGGGGACGATCACCTCTGTTATATTGAGGTCTGTCTCCACCCTGTCCGTCTCTGTTGTAAGGAGGACGATCGCCTCTGTTATACTGAGGTCTGTCTCCGCCTTGTCCGTCTCTATTATAAGGGGGACGATCGCCTCTGTTATATTGAGGTCTGTCTCCGCCCTGTCCGTCTCTATTATAAGGGGGACGATCGCCTCTGTTATATTGAGGTCTGTCGCCACCCTGCCCGTCTCTGTTGTACTGAGGACGGTCACCGCCTCTGTTGTCCCTGTTATACTGGGGACGGTCACCCTGCTGACGGGGAGCACCCTGTGTTCTGTCATTCTGGTTTCTGTCGTATTGGGGACGGTCAGTGCGTTCCTGTCTGGGTCTCTGCTGAGAACCTTCCTGAACACTTGTGGTCTGTTCGGATTTTTCCTGAACCGGCGCAGCTTCAGCGGCTGCGGGTTTATTATCAGAATCTTCAGTTGTGCTCACTTTGACCTGCTCCTGCTTAGGCTTGGGCTCCTGAGCCTCATGCCTTGCTTCATCATGAGTGGGGTTAGTTTGCTGCGGCTGAGTTTCCTCAGAACCGTCATTGTTCTCTCTATATTCGTCAACAGTGCGAATTGTATTCTCAAGTTTTTTCTTTCTGTCTATCAGTTCCTGCTTAGATATCTTGCGAACAGTATCGGTATCGGATGAATTAACTTTAACTTCTCTGGATTTCGGATGTCTTTTGTGACGCTCCATAGCTTTTTTCAGCATTTCCTGTCGTTTATCCAGCTGAAGATGCTTGGGGTCGAGCCCGAACGTCTTAACAGCGTCATCAGACACAGACCCATCCTCGGATACTTTGTGTCCCGCCTCTGTCAGCGTATTTTTCAGTTCATCTTCGCTTTTGCCGATCTTCTTCGCTATATCAGTCAGTTTGATTCCAGACATATTAATTTCACCCTGTTTTACGGTTCCGTCTTAATTGGTTACTTTGCAGAGACCTTTTCAGCTTGTTTTTTTCGATTCCAATTTCTCTGCACTTTTCATTGTCGCAGACATAGGCCCCTCGCCCATGACCGCTCTTTCTAACGTCTTCCTGTGGTACGCTTTCCAGAGTGAACCTTATCAGTTCATGTTTTTCTCTTTTGGCGCCGCAGGCAACGCAGGTTCGGATAACTCTCTTCATTACTCGCTGTCTTCTTCGGTCTCCTCTGCTTCAGTTTCCTGAGCTTCAATTTCCTCGAACTTGCTGGCAAGGAAGTCGATAGCGTTGTTGATTATATTCACCGCTTCGTCCTCTCCTTTTTCCAGAGCATGCGCAACCTCCTGAGGGCTGGCGTTGGAAAGTTTTTCGATATCTTCCAGTCCGGCTTCCATCAGTTTGGACATCTCATCCTGTGAGAATATCTCCAGGTTTTCGAGGCTGTATATTTCATAGAAATCTTTCATTTCCTGTTCCTGCTCCTGCATACGCTCTTTTCTGATTTCGGCGTACTCGGATTCTTTCAGGACGTCCAGTCTCCACTCGGTCAGTTTGGCTGCCAGACGAACGTTCTGTCCTTTCTTGCCGATGGCGAGTGAGAGCTGATCGTCAGGAACAACGATCTCTATAGTGTCTTCGTCTTCAAATACGTTGGTGAGAACAACCTCCGCCGGAGAGATAGCGTTGCATACGAACTTGATAGGATCCGGAGACCATTCTATCACGTCTATCTTCTCTCCTCTGAGCTCTGTGCTGATGGCGTTGATACGAACACCTTTCAGACCGATACAGGCTCCCACGGGGTCTATGCTGCTGTTCATGGTATAAACGGCTACTTTTGCTCTGTCGCCGGGTTCTCTTGAAACAGCTTTTACATCGATAATACCTTCATATACTTCAGGAATCTCAACCTCGAACAGTTTTCTGAGGAACTGGGGGTGAGTTCTGGAAAGCACCAGCTGAGGCCAGCCTTTTATCATTTTTATGTCGAGCAGCAGAGCTCTGACATAGTCGCCTCTGTTATAAAAATCTCCGCCGATCATCTCACGTTTGGGCATGATGGCTTCTGTTTTTCCGATATTGATGATGAGGTTGTCTCTGTCGGTCTTCAGAACGACACCGTTGACAACATCACCCACTCTGTCCTGGAACTGATCCAGAACAACCTGTTTCTCAGCTTCTCTGATCTTTTCGAACAGTTTCTGTTTGGCCACCAGAGCCGCTTGTCTGCCGAGATCCTCCAGAGTGGCGGGAACCATGACAACATCGCCCAGCTGGGGATTTTCTTTATATTTATCAGCTTCATCGATGTGTACTTCAGTCCATTTGTCATCCACGCTTTCGCAGACTTCTTTGGGAAGCATTATATCTATGATGCCTTTATCGATATCAACTATAACATCCGGCTCTAAAAGTTTGCCGATTTTTCTGGCTACAGCGGCCAGTATGGATTCTCTGAGAGCGTCACAGAGGATATCTCTGGATATACCTTTCTCTCTTCCCAGTTCATCGACAACTTTCGTCAGTTCCTTGCTCATTGCTCCTCCTAAAACTCAACCTCAAGATTGGCCTTGGAAATATTTTCAATATTTATATTAAAAGTTTTGTTCTCTTTTTCTACAAACAGCTCGACACTGTTTTCAGCGGCGTTTTTTATCACGCCTGTGTAGCTGGCTCTGCCGGATTCGTCTTTTGTTTTTGTAATTATCTTACATTTACGCCCTTTGTATCTGACAAAATCATCCTGCGAACGCAGGGGGCGCATCAGACCGGGAGTGGATACCTCCAGCATATAGTTTTCGAAAGGTATCAGCGATTCGTCAGAATCAAGAAAAGCTGAAACCAGTCTGCTGGCTTCGGAACAGTCGTCAATGCCAGCGCCTTTGACTGTATCTATCGTAATTCTCAAGACTTTTCCGGTTGATTCGCTTCTGAGAGTGATGTCAAAAAGTTCGAACCCCTTCTCTTTAAGAAGAGAGACGATTGCGGGTCTGATTTTTTCAATAACAATTTTGTTGGCAGGGTTTTTCATCTGGCTCCGAAAGTACACAAAAAAATTGGCGGGCAAAGCCCACCTGAACAGGAAACTATCACATGCTTTCGCAAATAGCAAGTCTTTTCTTTCAGAAGTGCCGATGAACGGGTATTTCAGATAAAGAAGTATCCGTGTTCCAGCTCATATATCTTCTTCAGAAATCTGTCCAGAATGGAGGGGTCGGAACAGCCGTGACCTCCGATGTGTATTCCGGGTTTGATTCGTTCGCCGTGGAAGTCGCTTCCGGCTGTTATCATGAGCCCGTGCTTCACGGCTATGTCTATGTAATACTTCATCTTTTCTTCATCGTGATATGTGCTGTAGGCTTCTATTCCGGATATGCCGTCTATCAGCAGATCCTCTATCTTTTTGTCTTTATAAACAGCGGGATGGGCTATCGACAGAACAGCCTGATCTTTCAGCTTGTTCACCGTATCCTCAAAGTCCAGCATGCGCACGTCCACCCACGCCTTGCCGCCTTTGGTGAAATAATCGAAGTAAAAATTGGTGAACGGAGATACCGCCTTCTCCCCTTCCAGATAGTCGTGGAGCATTTCGGCGTTCTCTTTGTGTCTGGAGAGCACAGTGAGAAAAGTTACGCCGGAAGGAGTCTTTCCGCCTCCGGCTCTCATCAGCTCGTCATAGTCTATGGTAAATCCCATGTCCTGAAGTTTCTCAACTCTCATCTGAGTCTGCATGTCTCTGTTGTGCTTAAATGTTTCCAGAATACCTGCAATCACGTTGCAGCTTTCGTTGAACCCGTAAGCGCAGACGTGTATCTCCCTGTCGCCGTGATAGGTGGAGAGCTCCACTCCGTTGATGAACATAGTCTTTGAGCCGTAACGGTCTTTATACCACTTTATCTCGTTGCATGCGGCAACAGTGTTGTGATCTGTGATGGAGAATAGATTCATGCCTCTGGAACGTACCACTGTGAGTATCTGAGGCACGGAAAGAACACCGTCGGAGCTGTGGGATGAATGCATGTGAAGGTCGAATCCTTTTACATCAAAATCCATTCCACAGCCTCCTTACGGTAAAATGTTAAATATTGTAGCCTGTCTCAAATGCCTTGAGGTTCAGGTCAATTGTTTTCGGGGGGACTCTGTCTCTGATCGCCTGTTCCCATGCTGATTTCTCGAAGGGAACGTTCTTGGCGAGGATGCCCAGAACCACCATACCGGCTATTTTCTGGTTGCCCAGCTCTATCGCTTTGCTGATGGCATCGACCTCGATCACCTTTTTCAGAGATTTCTGAGCGGCGTCTATCTTATCCTGAGGATACTGCGCCTCTCCGTCTGCCACAGATGGCGGAGAGATGATCTGGGTGTTTTGTATCAGCGTCATGTTATCTGAATAATATTCAGAATACCTTAAAAATTCCATTCTTTCAAAAGAAACGAGAATATCGGCGCTTTTAAGGGGAATTGTGGGCGCGAAAACCTTCTCGCCTATGCGGATGTGGGTAACCACGCTTCCGCCCCTCTGAGCCATACCGTGTATCTCGCTCTTTTTAACGTCATATCCGGCTGCCAGAGCCACGTCACAGACGATGTTGCTGGAGAGAACGGTACCCTGTCCGCCTACTCCTACCATGAGTATATCCAGTTTCATCATTTGCTCCTTTGCTCTATAGCGCCAAATTTGCACACCTTAATGCAGAGGTGGCATCCGGTGCAGAGGTTTTCGTCTATCAGAGCGACACGCTTCTGAGCGTCCCAGATGATGGCGGGACAGCCGAGTTTTGTACACACACGGCATCCGCTGCATTTATCCTCATGGATGAAATATGGTTCTTGTATCACGCTTCTGTCGGCGAAGATACATGGTTTGTTGGTAATAATAACACTGGGTTCGGGCTTGGATGTCTCTTCTTTCAGGACCTCCATAGCGTTTACCACGTCAAAGGGATCGATAACACGGATGTTGGATTCCCTGACGCCGATGGCTTTGCACAGCATCACCAGATCGAGCTTAGGAGCGGGATTTCCGTGGAAATCTTTACCTGAGGCGGCGTTCTGCTGGTGTCCTGTCATACCTGTTATGGTGTTGTCAAGGATCACTACTGTGGAGTTGCCCTGATTATATACTGTGTTCACAAGGCTGTTAATGCCTGTGTGGAGGAATGTCGAGTCGCCTATGACCGCCACGGATTTCTGAGACATGCCTTCAGACGCCTTGTCCAGCCCGTGAGCCATGCCGATGCTGGCGCCCATGCAGACTGTGGAGTTGATCGCCTTCAGAGGAGGCAGAAGACCCAGAGTGTAGCAGCCTATGTCGCCTGTTACGAAGAGTTTCAGCCTGTTGATGGCATAAAAAATTCCTCTGTGCGAGCATCCGGGGCACATATTGGGCGGGCGGAAAGGAAGTGTGGTGTCCACATCCGCCTGAACAGGCTCCAGTCCGAAAAGGTCTCTCACAGCATCCACGGAAAGCTCTCCGCAGACGTCTCTGTTCAGTTCCTCTACTTTTATTCCGGCGGCTCTGATCTCTGTTTCAAAGAACTTATCGAGTTCTTCGACTACATAGAGTTTTTCCACCTGAGAAGCGAATGACGCTATCTTTTTCATGGGCAGGGGCCATGCGAAGTCGAGCTTCAGCACGGATGCTGACGGCATGGCTTCTTTCACATAGTTATAGGCAACGCCTGCGCAGACGATACCTGTCTTTTTGTCATTCATCTCTATTTTGTTATATTTGTCACCCTCGCAGAGCTCTGTGAGCATCTCGAGTCTGTTCTCCACAACCTTATGCCTTTTTCTGGCATTGGCGGGTATCATAACCCATTTCGGGATATTGTTTTCCGGAGCGAAGTTAGGAGCCTCCACCCTGTCGTTCAGTTCAACGACTGTCTGGGTGTGGGATATCCTTGTGCAGGAACGCAGGAGCACGGGGGTGCAGTATTCTTCTGAAATCTCAAAAGCCTGTTTGGTGAATTCCTTCACCTCGGCAGAGTCTGCGGGCTCCAGCATGGGCACTTTGCCGAAACGGGCATAGTGTCTGCTGTCCTGTTCGTTCTGAGAGCTGTACATATTAGGGTCGTCAGCCACAACGACAACCAGTCCGGCGTTCACACCGGTGTATGAAAGAGTCATCAGCGGGTCAGCGGCAACGTTCAGACCCACATGCTTCATGCAGGACATTGCTCTCTTTCCGCCGAGGCTCGCGCCGATAGCCACCTCGAGACCAACCTTTTCGTTGGTTGCCCATTCGGTGTATATCTCTTTATAGTGAGCGACATGCTCAGTGATCTCGGTACTGGGCGTACCAGGGTATGAGCTTACAACGCCCACACCTGCTTCATATGCGGCACGGGCGAAAGCCTCGTTTCCGCTCAAAACTTTTTTCATCAGCCATTCCACCTTTTAAGCTGTTTTAAGAGCTCGCTGTCGGGATAGTTCTTTTCAAACTCGCTCATCAGCTTCGATTTATCCTCGCCAACAGCGGCGAGACAAGCTCTGTAGTACCATACAGAACCAAGTTTTCCTTTTCCGATATATTTCACAGGGTCGATCTCCGCTGTGCCTGTGTCGTAACGCAGGCTGTCAGCCAGCTCGTTGAACTCGCCCGCGGCTGTTCCCAGAGGAGCGGAGGCATTTTGCATATCTTTTTTCTCAACCAGCAGCTCAGCGGCTTTCAGGTTTATATAGTCGCCTGCAGAGGGCAGATCAGATGACGCTTTCACATATTCAGCGACATTCTCAGGATTGGCGTCTGACATTACAGCTATCATCTCAAGCTGACCTATTTTGTTGGTGAGCATCTGATTTTTGGAATCTGACATCTTGGTATAGGTATATATCAGAAGAAACACGATCAGAAGACCGGCAACACCGGCGAGCATTTTTTTAAAGTTTTTCGCAACAAAATGCTCCACCTTATCGATAGGTTCTTCCTCAATATTCATAACCTTTTTATTTCTATTCACTTCCTGCCTCCATAGAGTTTGTTAAACAGTTTTATATTATTTTCAAATACTTTATCTATCTGCGCCTCATCGAGTCCGGCTCCTGCCAGAATCTTTCTGGCGTGGTCGTATTTCGCCCTGTCGCCGGGAGCATGATAATCGTTGTTGATTACCAGTTCGCCGTTCATGGATGTCACCAGCTTAGCAACGTGCCCGTTGGTTATGCTGTGTCCTTTTCTGGTGGATATCTCGAAATAGACGCCTTTGTCTATTCCTTTCCGCACTATTTCAGGGGTGATAAGCCCGGGGTGCGCCAGAATATCCACTCCGGCATCCACAGCCGCCTCATTGGTGCCTTCAGCCACCGGCTCCACAATGGTCTCGCCGTGCACGACTATTATGTCCGCTCCGGCTTTTCTGCATTTGTCTGTGAGCCCGCCTATCTTCTCCGGACGGACGTGTGTTATCTCCACTCCGACTATGACTTTGAAGTCATTGTCGGAGCTGTTGAACTCTTCCTTGAACCGGAGCTGGTTCTCTATAATCATCATATAGTTCGATTCGTCTGCGTGGTCTGTGAGAGCCATGCCGGAATATCCGTCCATCATCGCCCTGCGCACTGATTCCGCAGGGATGAGAACACCATCGCTGAATGTCGTATGTGTGTGCAGATCGTACATTTTCATTAGACTGTCCTGTTAGCGTCCAGAAACTGACGGACAACGGTGAGAACCTCGTCCGCAGTGTCCACTACCTGAAGATAGTTCAGATCCGCTTTGGATATGAAACCTTCGTCAAGCATGCGTTCCTTGATCCATCCTACCAGCCCGCCCCAATACGCAGAATCCACAAGTATTGTGGGGAATGGAATGATCTTTCCTGTCTGAATGAGGGTGATAGATTCAAAAAGTTCGTCCATAGTACCGAATCCACCGGGGAGAATGACAAAAGCGCTGGCATATTTCACCAGCATCACCTTGCGCACAAAGAAATAATCGAATGTAACGCTCTTTGTGATGTAGGGGTTTGCCTTCTGCTCGAACGGCAGTTTGATGTTAAGACCGATGGAGCGTCCGCCCTGATCGAAAGCGCCTCTGTTGGCAGCCTCCATAATGCCGGGACCGCCGCCTGTAAGAACTGTGATGCCTTCGGCAGCCAGTTTTTTACCTATGGTCATGGCGAGTTTGTACCGGTCATCGTCCTCTTTCACACGGGCAGAGCCGAACACAGTAACAGCAGGCTCAATTCCTGAGAGTTTTTCAAATCCTTCCACAAATTCGGCGAGAATCTTGAATATCCGCCAGGTATCGCCAACCTTCATATCGTCAATCAAATACTGCATTTCGTCATAGCCGATGCAATTTTTCATCTGTCACCTTTCTCTCTCTGAATCCAATAAAATACACAAGATAAATGATTATATCAACAAGCAATTTAAAAGAGGATGATTATTATGTTAACTTGTTCAGAGGTCTGATATACATAAAGATAATAAAATTTATTCGAGCGCAAACATAACCAATAACCAATTTAAATATATTTAATGTGTTAAACTATCCTGTTGACAATTTATGAGATGTATACTAATTTAATCTCATGTTAGGTTTAGATGATACACTCACATTTTTAATCAATCGCGCATCCACACTCGCCAGACAGGAGTTCGAAGGCAGACTGAGAAAGTTTGACCTGACCCCTGCTCAATGGGCTGTACTTATTCGTTTGTCCGAACAGGACGGACTGAACATGACCGAGCTCGGACATCTGCTCTATTTTGACAAACCCACCACTACAGGCGTTGTCAACAGACTGGTGAAAAAGAAATATGTGAAAAAGGTAAAAAACCGTAAAGACCGCAGGGTCACACATGTCTTTATCACCGATGCCGGAAAAGAAGCTCTCACACCTGTCGAGCCTATTGTCAAATTCTATCAGGAGAACTTTTTAAAAGATATCTCCCCCGATAGCTATGAGACAGCCAAAGAAGTGCTGAAAACGATGATTAAAAATATAAAATCTGTGGAAAATATCTGATAAAACTCACCCTGCCCCAGCGGGCGGATGGTCTTTTATCATAATGTCTTTATAGGGGTCTGTATTTGTTTACAGACCTTCTCTCTTCATGAGCTGTCTCACCTCTTCGGGATAAACCGCTCTGTTCACCGCTTCTTCTTTTGTTATGAGTCCTTTTTTATAGAGTTCCAGCAGAGCCTGGCTCATGGTCTGCATTCCGCTTTCTCCCTGCCCTGACTGCATGGACGAATATACCTGATGGAGTTTATCTTCTCTGATAAGGTTTCTGATGGCGGATGTCGGCACCAGAACCTCGCAAGCCATCACCCTGCCTTTTCCGTCCGCCTTCTGCACGAGCTGCTGAGAGATAATTCCCTCCAGCACAAAAGAGAGCTGAGCCCTGATCTGTGACTGGGCGTGGGGAGGAAACACGTCTATGATCCTGTTGATGGTCTGCACGGCGCTGTTTGTGTGCAGTGTGCCCATGCACAGGTGCCCTGTCTCGGCTATTGTCATAGCCGCCTCTATGGTCTCTATATCACGCATCTCGCCTATCAGACAAACATCAGGGTCCTGACGCAGGAGATATTTCAGAGCGTTTTTAAATGACTTTGTGTCGGAGTTAAGCTCACGCTGATTCACTGTCGCTTTTTTGTGAGGATGCACGAACTCTATGGGGTCTTCGATAGTAACGATGTGAACGGGCTGTTCCTCGTTAATCTTGTCTATCATTGCCGCCAGAGTGCTTGATTTACCGCTTCCGGTGGGTCCTGTCACCAGAACAAGTCCTCTGGGGCGGTCGCACATCTCTGCCACCACCGGAGGCAGACTGAGCTGGTCGAATGTGCGTATTTTATAAGGAATCACACGAAAGGCGGCTGCAACAGCGCCTCTCTGCATGAAAAAATTAGCTCTGAATCTGCTGATATTTTTTACGCCGAAAGAGAGGTCGAGTTCCCATTCCTCTTCAAAACGTTTTTTCTGTGATTCGTTTAAGATGCTGTAACAGATGGTCTTTGTGTCTGCGGGGGTCAGGGGTTCATCGCCGATCTTTTCCAGATCGCCGTTCACTCGGAAAACAGGAGGTGAGCCGGCTGTTATGTGCAGGTCGCTCGCATCCATCTCTACCATTTTCTGAAGCAGTTCCTGTAAGCTGTACATAATTATACCCCCTTCGCAAATGGCGTCTTAAAGACCAAGTTCGCCCGCTATGTCCTCTACAGAAAAAACAGGATAAACACCTGTCCAAATTTCAAAAGCTCTGGCAGCCTGATAAACCAGCATGGAAAAACCGTCCAGCTTGACGCATCCGCTGTGCGCCATGTTTTTCAGAAAAGGAGTCTGACCTTTTTTATACTGAAGGTCTATCGCCGCCTTCTCACAGCCGATGTTCGACATATCCGTAAATCTGCCGTCCTCCAGCCCTATGCTGGTTCCGTTGATTACGAAGTCAAAACTCTTCTCAGCTGTTAAGAAATTATAATCCTCAATATCTGCGTTGTCAAATTTCATTGATTTGATAATGTCTTCCGCTTTTGACACGGTTCTGTTCACCACGGTCAGACGGACGTTTTTGCTCTTAAGGGCATACAGAACGGCTTTGGACGCACCGCCGCACCCCAGAAGGAGCACGTTGGAATTTTCCAGCTCGCATCCGCCGTCACTGAGCATGTTTATGAATCCGTAAACGTCTGTGTTGAAGCCCTTAAGACCGTCTTTGAACAGCACAGTGTTCACAGCGCCGACACCTTCCGCCGCGCTGTCCACGCTGTCCACCAGATCAAAGACCTCCTGTTTATGCGGCACGGTGACGTTAACGCCTGTGAATGAGTATCTTTTTAATATATCGAAAGTATCTTTCAGAGCCGATCCGCCCTCCGTTTCAAAACAGCAGTAACCGCCGTTTATCCCCGCGCTTTTCAGAAAGCGGGTCTGGATGAACGGAGAAAAAGAGTGTTTAAGCGGATTGCCTATCAGCCCCAGATTAGTGAACATTATTTTTCCTCGATACTGCCTGTGTAGTTCGGCTCAACAAGCCCAGCGGAAATGATGAATTTTATACCGTGATCCACAGATATTCCCGGGTCTATGATATCTTTTTTCGGCACGACAAGCACAAATCCGGACGTTGGGTTCGGTGTGGTGGGGATAAAGATATTCACGCATATCTCGCCTGTGGCTCTGTTCAGAAACTCCGAAGTGTCTTTTGTCATAAACCCCATGCTGTACATGCCTTTTCTGGGATATTCTATCATCACCACCTTTTTAAAACTGCCTCCGCCGGCTGTCTGGAACGCGTCCACAACCTGACGAATGGAAGAATAGATGCTTCTGATAAAAGGGATTCTCTCTGCCAGATCCTCTATGAGCTTCAGTAGTTTTTTGCCGAAATAGTTTTTGGCGATAACACCGATGATTATCAGAAAAACAATAACCAGCATGAATGAGATTATTTTTTCCATATAGAGCGGCATGGTGATTTCCATGCGCCTGTTAATCATTTCAAGATACGGCAGAAAGAAGCCTGAAAACTTCTCGAATATAAAGAGAATGAACCAGAAGGTCACAAAAAGAGGCAGCGTGGACAATATTCCGGCGATAAAAGATCGTTGCAGAAAAACTCTGAATCTTTTGATCATCTAAAACTCCTTGGTAGTTAAGAATGTTTAAACAATTGTCTTTCCAGCAGTCTGTCGTATCCGCTCCAGCCCTGCTCTACTCCCTCACGCTCAAAAATAGAGTAAAATGTATTCAGTTTGGCGTCCATGTCGTCCAGATGGTGCAGAACGAACGCCTCGGGTGTTTTGGGTTTTTTCGGAGAGCCGTATTCCAGCAGTCCGTGATGGCTGACAATCAGGTGAGACATCAGATATTTAAGCTCTTCCGGAAAACCGTCTATCTTGGCGATGTATCCGTTCAGCATCTCCACACCCAGAAGCAGGTGCCCCATCAGCTTTCCGCTGTCGGTGTATTCCAGCCCTGTTCCCGCCTGCATCTCTTTCACCTTGCCGATATCGTGGAAAAGAGCGCCGATTATCAGATGTTCGGTATTTATCATGTCTTTATAATAGCCGCCGACCAGAACAGACAGCCTGATTATGCTGAGCGTGTGTTCCAGAAGACCGCCAACATATGCGTGGTGAACGGATTTTGCCGCCGGCATCTTTTTAAAGCTGTCCAGAGTGTCTTTATCCGCCAGAAACTGTTCCACCAGAGCGGACAGGTGGGCGTCTGTAATCTTTTCTATCAGAATGAGCTCCAGCTCCTGCATCAGAGCTTCGCAGTCTATGCCCCTTTTCGGCAGGAAATCCGCCGGATCGGCGTCTGTCACACGGGTCATGGAGGCTATTTTCAGCTGATCCTGACCGCCGAACTGCTGTATCATGCCGGTGGCGTCCACTATGTCGCCGTTCTGCGGGTCGAACTCCAGCTTATTGCTCTCGAACATTATCCCGTTGCGCCTGTTGCCCTCTTTGTCGCACATAATGGCTCTCAGATAGGGCTTTCCGTCCTTCGTAACAGATTTTATAATGTCTGTGAGCATATATCTGTAAGGTATTTCCATTTACATTCCTCCGACTGTGATGCTGGGTATTCTCAGTGTGGGCTGAGCATCGCTTACGGGCACTCCCTGCCCCTCTTTTCCGCATGTGCCCATGCCGAACCCCAGATCTGTCCCGACCATGTCTATCTCAGACATTATCTGCGGTCCGTTGCCTATCAGTGTGGCGTTTCTGACAGGTTCGCCTATTTTTCCGTTTTCTATAAGACAGCCTTCCGTCACCTCGAAAACGAAATCGCCGGTGACAGTGTTCACCTGTCCGCCGCCCATGAGCTTCACATATAATCCGTTCCGTGTGGAGGATATTATCTCCTCCGGGGATGAAGCCCCGGGACGGATGTATGTGTTCGACATACGCACTATGGGTCTGTGGCGAAAGCTCTGCCTGCGCCCGTTTCCTGTGGAAGCTGTATTCTCTTTATATCCATAGAGCCTGTCGAACATATAGTTTTTCAGGACTCCGTTTTCTATCAGTATGTTTTCTTTCGCCAAAGTTCCTTCATCGTCATAAATGAAGTTGCCCCGGCGTGTTTTCAGCGTGGGGTCATCCACCACTGTTATCAGATCGGAAGCCACTCTCTGCCCCAGCCTGTCGGCATAAACACTCATGCCGTTGCATGCCAGATCAGCCTCCAGCCCGTGTCCGACTGCCTCGTGAACCATAGTTCCCCCGGCGTCAGAAGCCAGAACAACAGGCATGGTGCCTGCCGGAGCGTTTTTAGCCGTCAGGTTTCTGACAGCCAGCTCTCCTGATTCCCTCGCCGCCGATATACAGTCCATCCCGGCGGATTCTTCCAGCCCGAATACCCCGCCAACGGGGATATAGGCGCTTTGAACGGTATTACCGTCCGATGCCGCCGCTATGGTATATGCAGTCACATAATTCAGCTTCTGAGATACATCCAGCCCCAGAGAATTGATTATTCTGGTGTGTCTGTGGGACTCAAGATATGAGCTTGTCGCCTGTATGATGCGTTTGTCGCATCTGGCGGCCTTGTCCATTTCGGCAACAATCCTGATCTTTTCCTCTGTCTGCCTGTCAGAGCGGGTTATGTAGGAACTCAGGCTGACAGGACGCTCAAAACGCACTTCAGAGGTGTCTTTCACCTTCAGAGATGATATCAGGGCGGCGTATGTCTCCCTCAGAGATTTTTCAGACATATCGCAAGTATAGGCAAAATATGTCCTGTCGCCGTCTATCAGCCGGATGGATAATCCGCTCTCACTGCCGTTTTCCAGCCTGTCCAGAACAGAGTTTTCATAAACCGCTGATAATTTTTTGGTATCTTCCATAAAAACTTCGGAATACTGCCCGAAACGGCTCAGCCCTGTTACTATGTCATACAGAAGAGCGTCAGATATTTTACCATTCATCAATCTTTTCGCTCACTTCCGTGTCAATGTTTCTGATATCCATGCCGTCTTTGATCAGTTCGTTCAAAACATCCAGAACGATCAGATATTTATCATCTGTGGAATATATTATGACGGATCCGGTCTTAGCGTCCACTGTGCGCACCAGACCGATGCCTTCATAGGAATCTATGATGCTGTTTAGAATAAGAACGTCTTTCTTCTGTATGGTGCATTTGACCCTGACGGTATTAGGCATTGCCGAACTCCAGAAGCTCTATTCTGCATCCTTTCACCTTGTCGAAGAGAGGCGACATGTCGAACCTTTCGGAGTTTTCCATATATATCGTGGAGATGTTGAGCTGAGATAATTTTTTGATAAATTTATCAGTGTGTTCGAAGATATAGCTAAAGTCGAACAGAAAGAACCCGCCATCGAACAGCAGAGAGTCTTTCTTTATCAGAATACCCTCTTCCATAGCGAATTTCAGCCCGTCCGCTTTCAGCTTTTCTATCTCTGCCGTCAGAGCTCCGTAGCTGAACAGATCGAGTTTGGCGCTTAAGCCCCTGCATTTCAGATTTACCATGTCATAGTCCACAAAGACCGGAAAAACATCCAGAGACTTAAACCCGATCTTTGTAACGTGGGGTGTGCTCAACCTATTCCTCCGAAAGATTATATTTCTTTCTGATATTTTCCAGAATACCGTTCACCAGCGATGCCGATTTTTCATCGGAATATTTTCTGGCGAGAGTAACAAAATCGTTAACCACGGCATAGAAAGGGGCGTGTCCTTTGAAAAGCTCATAAACCGCTGTTCTCAGGATGCTTTTATCCACTTCACCCATGCGTTCATAGTTCCAGTCGTCTCTGATGAAAGTTTTTATGATATCATCGTTTTCGCCAACGCTCTGGCATGCGCCCAGAAAAAGGTCGCAGGCGAATTCTCTGATCTCTTCATTCTCTTCTTCGCAGGATTTCCAGTAGCTGTCTGAAATATCCTTAGGCTGTTCATCGTTAACGGAATATCTGTACATCATCTCAAAGGCGTAACGTCTGCCTTTGGTGCGCTCTTTATACTGTTTTTTCATTTAACCAACTTCAGCACATTAACCATTTCCAATGCGCTCATGGCGGCTTCTGCGCCTTTATTTCCGTGTTTTGTTCCCGCTCTTTCCACTGCCTGCTCGATAGTGTCTGTAGTCAGCACGCCGAATATTACGGGGATGCCTGAATCCAGAGATACCTTTGCCACGCCTTTTGATACTTCGGCGGATACATAGTCGAAGTGAGGAGTGGATCCTCTGATAACGGCGCCCAGAGTTATTACGGCGTCATATTTTCCTGTGTCGGCGAGTTTTTTAGCCATCAGAGGAATTTCGAAAGCTCCGGGGACTTTGTATACATCCACGTCTGACTGCTTAGTCTCGTGGCGCACCAGAGCGTCCACAGCGCCGCCTATAAGGCTGTTGGATATGAAATCGTTGAATCTGGCGGCAACAACGGCAAATTTAAGCCCTTTTCCGCTATATATACCCTGTTTAGTTTCGTACTGCATAGTCCGCTCCTTTTATAGATCCAGATGGTGACCCATCTTGTCCTTTTTGGTTTTCATGTAGTGTTCGTTGTTGGGGTTCACTTCACATGTGTATCCCACACGCTCGGCTATCTCCAGACCATATCCGGAGAGACAGCGCATTTTTTTCGGGTTGTTAGTGATGAGCCTCAGCCCCTTGATGCCCATGTGTCTGATGATCTGAGCGCCGAAGCCGTAGTCTCTCATATCTTCCTCAAATCCGAGCTCGATGTTCGCCTGTATGGTGTCCATCCCTTCGTCCTGAAGGTGATAGGCGTTTATTTTGTTAAGAATGCCGATGCCTCTGCCTTCCTGAAACAGATACAGAACCATTCCGCGTCCCTCTTCTTCCACCATCTCCATAGCCTTGTGAAGCTGGGCTCTGCAATCGCATCTTTCAGAGCCGAAGACGTCTCCGGTGAGACACTGAGAGTGCACACGGAGCAGCACAGGGTCGCTGGTGCTGAGATCACCTTTCCAGATTACCACGGCTTCCTGTCCGTCCACAACACTCTTGAATCCGGTGATGTTGAAATCGCCGAACTGAGTGGGCAGATGGGCTGTGGTGGTCTCCTGTATGAGCTGTTCATGATCCATGCGGTATTTTATCATATCCGCTATGGTGAGTATTTTCAGGTTATGTTCTTTGGCGAACTCCACCAGCTGGGGCATTCTCGCCATTGTGCCGTCATCGTTCATTATTTCGCAGATAACAGCGCCGTGGTTGGTGAGCCCTGCCATTCTGGCGAGGTCTACTGAGCCTTCGGTCTGACCTGCTCTGACGAGCACGCCGCCCTCTCTGGCTCTAAGGGGGAATATATGCCCGGGTCTGGCGAGATCAGCGCCTGTCTTGGAGGGGTCGTTAGCCACCCTCACTGTCTGGGCTCTGTCGTGGGCGGATATACCAGTGGTAACGCCCTCTTTCGCCTCTATGGACACGGTGAAGGCCGTGCCGAATCTTGCTGAGTTTCTGTCTTCCTGAACCATCAGGTTGAGCCCCAGCTCATCGCATCTTTTTGAAGGCATGGCGAGACATATGAGTCCTCTGCCGTATTTAGCCATAAAGTTGATTTTGTCCGGTGTCACAAAGTCGGCGGCAAAGACGAGATCTCCCTCGTTCTCTCTGTCCTCATCGTCAACCAGAATTACCATCCGCCCGTTTCTGATATCTTCCAGAGCCTCTTCCACGGTGCAGACATTAGATGATTTCTTAGTCATTTTATCTCCTTGAATCATTGGAGCAGATCGTTAAGATTTTCCATAAACTTATCAGTCTTTTCAGAAGTTTTCAATAACTTCTCCAGATAGCGTGCCATCATATCCGCCTCCAGGTTCACCTTCGCCCCGTGTCTTTTTCCGTTCAGCGCCGTATTTTCATATGTATGAGGTATTACGGCTACTTCAAAGGTGAGTCCGGATGTCTTCGCCACGGTGAGACTGATTCCGTCCACACAGACAGAGCCTTTATCGGCTATGTACCTGTCCATGTCCTGCGGATATCGCACTGTGAGGATATAGGCTCCGCTCCTCTTATCCAGTTTTTCGATAGTGCCCACGCCGTCCACATGTCCGGAGACCAGATGCCCGCCCAGACGGGTGCTGAGGGTCAGCGCCCTTTCCAGATTGACAGCGGTTCCTGCGGAAGCATCGGCAAACGTGCTTTTCTTCAGTGTTTCGTATGATATGTCGGCGGAAAATACTCCTGACGACATGGCGGTAACAGTGAGACATGTGCCGTTCACAGCGATGGAATCGCCTATCTGAGTGGATTCAAGCACCTTTGAGCACTTGATCTTCAGCACGGCGAACTCGCCCTTTCGCTCTATGGCGGCTATTGTTCCTGTCTCTTCCACTATTCCGGTGAACATATCATCCCTTGTGCGCTGAGCATCCGCACGCGCAGCATCCTCTTATTCTTTCTGTCAGCTCCAGCACAGGCGTTTTATAGTCGGAGACATTCGCTGTGTACAGCAGGTCTCCCTCGAACTGTCTGGTCTGCACTCCTGTTAATTTATGCGATTTCGCTATGGATTCAACCCCGTTTCCGGCGACAGATGTTCTGCATCCGCCGATTATCATCGGAGCTATGAAGAAATTGACCTTGTCCACCAGTCCGGCATCAAAGAAAGAGCCGATGGTATCTCCGCCGCCCTCCACCATGATGTTCATGATGTTCATCTCGGCGAGTTTCAGCGAGAGAGCTTTCAGATCGAGTCTTTTATCTGCATAATCCACAACTATAACTTTAGCGCCCATATCTTTCATGATATTGGCTTTATCGTTATCTTTAGATGTGACATATATAAGTTTTTCTGCTGAGTTTTTTATCAGCTTTCTGTCGGTAGTCATGCGCCCGTTCGGGTCGAGAACTATCTTAAAAGGATCGGTATTTGCCCTGATGTGTCGGATGTTCAGCTCAGGGTCGTCCGCCTGGACAGTGCCCACACCCACCAGCACAGCGTCAGAAACAGCCCTCAGATAGTGCGAATAGGCACGGGATGACTGAGAGGTTATCCATTTCGAATCGCCCGTTACAGAGGCGATCTTGCCGTCCAGCGACTGAGCCGCCTTAACGTTAAAATATGGCATTTTTGTATAGATATATTTGGTAAAATCTTCGATGATGGAGGCGCAGAGCTCTTCCATGTAGCCTATATAGACCTCTACCCCGTGCTTTTTCAAATATTCAACACCTTTTCCGGCATTGACTGGGTTCGGATCCACAACACCTATGAAAACTCTCCTGATGCCTGATTTGACTATTTTTTCCACGCATGGCGGAGTTTTTCCGTGATGGGAGCAAGGCTCCAGCGTAACATACAGATCGGCGCCGTCCACCGGCTCCGGGCTGTTGTCTATGGCGTTTACCTCTGCGTGCGCCTGTCCATAGGCTTCGTGCCACCCACGGGATATGATCCTGTTTTCTCTGGCGACTATGGCACCCACGCACGGGTTGGTCTTAGTGTATCCTTTTCCTATGAGGGCGAGCTGGACACATTCCTGCATCACCTCTAAAGGGTTAAGAAGTCCTTTTTCCAATTTTCCTCTCCTCGCCTCTGACAATTCTCTGAAGATTACTTCTATGGAGATATATTATTAACAGAGCAATGACAATAGTAAAATACTTCAGGTGTGTCCAGTCTGAGCCGTACCACACCATCGCCGCCAGGAATATCACGGCGGTGACTGAGCTGAGCGATACCATACGGAAAACGGCAAGAACAGCGGCGAACACCACAGCCGCCACCATCAGCTCTGACGGAGCGAGGGCTATGAATATCCCCAGCCCTGTGGCGACACCTTTTCCGCCCTTGAACCCGAGAAAAATCGTGTAGCTGTGACCGATGATAACCGCCACAGCGCCCAGAAGAACGAAATCATGATATCCGTACACGGTTTTCAGCACGATGACGGGGACGAATCCTTTCAGAGCGTCAGCCAGCAGAACGGTGATAAAGCCCCATTTGCCCAGAACTCTGGCGGCGTTACTGGCGCCCACGTTTCCACTGCCCACTGTGCGGATGTCTATCCCTTTCAGTTTCTTCACCAGAATATAGGCGGTGGGAAAAGAACCGATGATGTAACAGAAAAAAATGATACCAACAGCTAACATAATATCAACTATCATTTATTCACCAGCCTCTTATGCAGCCACGACCTCTGGAGCCCGACAGCGTCCGATTCGCAGACCTCGTGACAGCAGTAACATTCTATACATTTCTTTTTATCTATAACAGGATAGCTGTCTGAGACAGTGATGGCGTCCACTGGACAGCTTTTCAGGCAGAGCATGCATTTTATGCAGGATTCTTTTATTATCAGCGGTTTGACATAAACCTGTTCCGCCACCAGTTTTTTCAGAAACGGAGGTACATAAAGCCTTCTGGACAGAGGTATTTTCACCAGAGCAACATTGGCGGCGGGAGTCTCTATGCCGGATATGTCATATCCGTCGTTGATAGCGGCAAGATTAGTCAGGCAGAAGGAATCCTTAAGCCCCACCATGCGTGTGACGGAGATATCCAGAGCCACGGAATCGCTGGAAGCCGCCGCT
The DNA here is from genome assembly GCA_050251875.1 of Deferribacterales bacterium. Classification (GTDB taxonomy): domain Bacteria; phylum Chrysiogenota; class Deferribacteres; order Deferribacterales; family Geovibrionaceae; genus Seleniivibrio. Next base: position 362,198 of record JBFWMA010000002.1, read on the forward strand.
ATGCCGAGATGCACAGGCGTCCCCCGTGACGGACCGTCACCCTCGTGGGCGAGTATGCCGTCCAGAATATTCATGGTTTTGTGTCCCAGAATGGTGAAATAGGAATATATCTTTTCCGCCAGTATCTTATCAGCGGGATATGATCTGTGAAAACCGACTTTTACGCTTCCGGGGATCAGCCCGAAAAGATTTTTGACAGATAATGTAAGCCCGGTCAGGGAGTGTGTTTTGAGTTTCGGCAGGTTGAGGATGATATCGACCTGATCTGCCAGAGAAGAATACAGAAAGCCGTTCACGGTCACAGGCTCGAATGACTCCACCCGAACGGTCTTAACCCCGTTCTCTTCCGCCGCCCTGCCGATGCCTGTTACGTCCAGCACCTTTTCGTATTTACCGAAATTAGCTCCGGGACTGTCTCCCAGCCACAGTTCAGCGTCAGTATATTTTTTCAGTGATGTGATTACGGCGCGCACAAAGTCAGGGTGTGTTGTGACAGCCCTGTCCGGCGGTGTCGCGGATAAAAGATTGGGCTTAATAAGAATGCGTTTCGCCTCTTTCAGCCTGTCTTTTTCTGACTCAAAATAATTTTCAATCAGCTCTTTCAGGGCTTCGTCCTGATAGCTTCCGCATTGAGCGGTAAAAACCTTATGCATGTTCGGAGTTTATAAAGTTCCTGTAGTATATCCAGGCGGAATGAATGGAGAGTATCACGGAGAGGTACACCAGCACCTTTCCTATCAGCATTATATCCAGCCCTAAAAGTTCGTTTTTAAATATGATACATCCAACGCCGACCATCTGAAATCCGGTCTTGATCTTGCCCCCCAGTCCGGCGGCTATCACGAGCCCCTTGCTGGCGGCAAAATTGCGCAGAGCGCTGATGGCGAGGTCTCTGGCGATGAGGATGATGACGACTATCCCCTCCAGACGGTTCAGCTCCACAAAAACAACCAGTGCGGACGTAACCAGAACCTTGTCTGCTATGGGGTCTAGTATCTTTCCGAGGTCTGTCACCAGATTATATTTTCTGGCTATGTAGCCATCCACATAGTCGGTAACGGCGGCTACAGTGTAAATGACTGTGGCTATTACGTTAGTCCAGAACTGCTCATAGTACATGAGACCAATGAAGACAGGCACCAGCACTATCCGGAATATCGTAAGTCTGTTAGCTATGTTCATCTGATCTGATAAAGACATTGTTTCCCCTCACAAGCCTGAATTATACAGGCTAAAAAGGTATTAATCCAGCAGTTTCTATCATAATAATAATCTGTTGCGTAAATGTTATAAAATTTTAATGAAAGAACACACTGCCGCATTTTTCCACTATAAATTCTCTCACCCTGTTCTCTGCGTCCGCCGCCACGGCGCAAGTGTTCAGCTCACGCACCATCTCCTCACAATCCTTTATTGAGAGTGAGTTAATAATCATCCTCGCCTTAAGGAGCGAAGCGGGGCTCATGCTGAGCGATCTGTAGCCCAGCCCCAGAAGAAGCGGTATATATTTCGGTTCGCCGGCGGTCTCTCCGCATACGGTGCACTCTATTCCGGCTTTTTCGGCATTGTCCGCCACTGTTTTCAGCAGTCTGCGCACAGCGGGGTGGCAGGGTCTGTACAGATACGCCACGTATTCGTTGTTCCTGTCGATGCCTATGGTGTACTGAATCAGGTCGTTGGTGCCTATGCTGAAGAAATCAGCCTCTTTTGCGATGATGTCGCTGATGACAGCGATGGAAGGAAGCTCTATCATCACGCCTGTCTTGATGTCTTCATTGAACGGCACGCCCTCGGCTCTCAGCTCTTTTTTGGCGGCTTCCACAGCTTCACGGCACTTGTGAAATTCCTCCATGCCTGAGATCATGGGAAACATAATTCGCACATCTGCCTCGGCTGACACTCTCAGTATCGCCCGCAACTGTTTGATAAAGAAATCATAATGTCTCAGCGAATATCTGACGGCTCTAAGCCCCATCGCAGGATTCTTCTCAGACGGGTGCGGCATATATTTCGCCAGTTTTTCGGCGCCCAGATCAAAGGTTCTGATAACCAGAGGTTTTCCCATGTTCTGTTCGGCGGCGTCTTTCAGTATGCCGTACTGGGTCTCCTCGTCCACGTTTCCGTGTTGCATGTATATGTATTCGGTGCGGTAAAGTCCCACGCCGGATGATCTGTATTCGTTGGATAGATAAAATTCGCTGTTCAGCTCTATGTTGCTGTAGAGGTTGACTGTTACGCCGTCCAGCGTCACAGAATCCTCGTCCTTGTGCCTCGCCAGCTCACGGATATATTCGGCGTATCTGCCGTCTTTCTGCCTGTATTTCTGTATGGTCTCACGGTCGGGATCGATTATCACGATGCCCTCGAACCCGTCTATGATGATGAAATCACCGGTGTCTGCGACCTCTGTCACATCACCAAGCCCCACCACGGCTGGAATCTCCAGCGAGCGGGCAAGGATGGACGTATGGGCGGTTCTGCTCCCCAGATCGGTAACGAACCCTCTTATGTTCTTTTTATTCATATAGGCGGTGTCTGAGGGGCTCAGATCGTGCGCTATCACTATTTCGGAGCTTCCGGCGCTCAGTATGGCGTCAGGTCCTTTTCCTGTCATGAACCGCAGAATCTTCTGCACTATGCTCTCTATGTCCGAGCGTCTCTCACGGAGATACTCATTGGCGGATTTATCGAACTGAGCTGTCAGTCTGCCGCAGGACATAGTCAGAGCGTATTCGGCATTTACCAGATTTTCTTTTATGATATTTTCTGCCTCGCCTATGAGCATATTGTCACGGAGAAGCATCAGATAAATGTCGAAGATGAAAGAAAGATCATCTGTCAGGTCGTCTTTGCTGATATTTTTTGAGTTTTCGATGAATTCGGCTGTACTTTCAACAGCGAATTTAAGCCTGTTGAGCTCCGCAGGTATCTCGATCGGTTTTATGGAGCGTCTGCGGACAGGAAGTTTTTTTCTGTCCACCACACGGCAGACTCCGAGAGATATGCCGTCACTGGCGGGGATTCCGGTGAGGATTTTCAACGTTCTTCACCGAACCTGTTGCGAACCAGTTCTTCCAGAGCGGATACGGCGTGTTCCTCGTCCTCTCCGTTTATGATGACGGTGATGACGGATCCTTTGAATGCCGCCAGCATCATCAGTCCCATGATGCTCTTGCCGTTCACGTCCATTCCGTCTCTGGAAACCTTGATTTCTGACTTAAATTTTTCCGCTGTTTTAACGAACGCTCCGGCTGCTCTTGCGTGCATGCCCAGCTCGTTCACTATTTCCAGTTCTTTAGTAATACTCATCTAAGCTCCTGTAATAAAAAGGAAGAATCCTGTTAATATCATATTGATTACCAGCCCCAGCACTATATCCAGCTTCTTCGCCAGAGCCATTCCCGTAAGCACATAAACAGTGAGGATGCCCAGAACTACAGAATCGAAGTCCGAGCAGGATTTAGCCAGATATGACAGCATGATACCGAAGAAGAAAGCGGAGGCCACATCGAAATACATGGGCCATCTGTTAAAGCCTATCCTGTTGAAAAAGACGATAACCTCTTTTCCCAGAGCATATCCTATGCTGTATCCGGCGAAACGGAATATAAGATGGAACGAATTATAGAAAACAAGATAAACAATAAGCCCGAGCCACGGGTTATAAAGCCCCGCAATGGCGGCGATGACGAAGCTCAGAGGTCTGAGCGAATGCCAGAAAAAACTGTCGCCGAAAGCGCCGAAAGCGGACGAATAGGTTTTTTTATAAAAATCCTCCTCGCCGTTCTGCTCGAACTCTTTTACCCAGACTCCGGCTATGAAATTAACCAGATAGGGATGGGTGTGAAAATACGCTGTCTGCTCAAATACTTTCTTAACCTCAAGACTGATGCCGTTCAGCGCCGCCGCCTTGCGTATCAGAAAGGCGAATCCTGTTCCCTGCATATTCTCGTGGTTCATGTTCGCCTGATAAAACAGGCTGAAAAATCCGACTATCAGGCTTTTCATAATATCACCCATCCTGTGAGAAGCCCCAGCATGAACAGAGCGTATTTGAAATAAGTCTTAGCGGACAGAAACCTCAGTATGTAGCCTGTCAGAAAAACGAATATCATCAGGCAGAACAGATAAAAATTGAGGTGATAGTCTATGTGTCCGTGTATGAGATAATAAATCTGAAGCACAAGATATGTACCCAGACTGTAGAATATTACTCCTCTGAGAAAAGAAAAACCCATGCCCAGCATGAGCAGACGCAGGGGATATATTCTGCCCCTCTTCTGCTGACGCACATACAGCGCCTTGTTGAACGATCTGGTGATGTGCAGGGTCATGGTGACCGGATACATCATCAGAAGCACCAGAAGAAAAATCAGAATATACTGAGGCAGATGGTCGCAGGGAAGCAGTGTCAGAAGACAGCAGGCGGCAAAAGCCCCGAAAGAATCCTCCTTCGGTATGCGTGTGCCGAAAGGAACGTCCACCAGCCCGATCGCCTCGAAAATGATTCCGACATAAAAACACTCTATGGTGTTTCCGAAAAGCAGACCGAGGACGAAGGATATGACTATAGGTCTGGACAGCATCAGATTGAACGCGGCGAAACGATCCACAGAGATCACGCCGGCATATAATACTGCCAGAGCTATATTCACAGATTACCCTCCAGAATATCGTGAAAGTTCTTAATCTCTACACTGGGCTCCCAAGCCACTTTGTGTATAAACACTTCGTATTTCTCTCTTATCTCGCAGACCTTATTAATCTCTTCGGGATTAAGAAAAACAGTGTTGGAAACCTCTATCTTATGCTCACGGCTGGCAACACAGCCTATATTCACATACACGTCATCAGAGATTATATTTTTGATCTTATACAGGTCGTCCACACTCTCTAAAATCACCAGAACATAGTCTTTCTTGTATCTTTCAGACCGGAACGAGGCGATAAACTCTTCAAGAGTCAGCACGGAAATCTCAGTTCCGGGCGGAAGTGTGCTGCTGTATATCATCTTTTGCAGAGGGTTTGACGCCACTCTGTCATTAACCAGAATGATATGGTTGATTTTAAAGTGCTTTATCCAGCCCTCTATCACCTGTCCGTGTATCAGTCTGTCGTCTACCCGGAAGATTATCTTTTTCATGCCTTCCCTTTCATCAGCTGTCCTGCCACTATGATGCTGTTTTTGCCTGATTCGGCGCAGTCTTCGCAGATGGCTGTGAGCGATTTATGCTCTTTTCTGGCGCTGATAGCTTTTATCAGCATGGGCAGATTCACCCCGGACACAACTTCCATATTTTTTGTGCCGAGATACGCCATGGATATGTTAGAGGGGCTGCCGCCGAACATATCGGTGAAAATGATAACCCCGTCAGACTCATATTTATCTATTGCTTTTTCAATGCTGTCGGCGATGTCTGTGAGAGAGGAGCCCTCCAGCATGGAGATTGATTCCAGACATTCCTGTTTGCCTACTATCATTTCCGCTGATTTAATCAGTTCTTCTCCGAAGAGACCGTGTGTTACAGCTATTATTCCGATCATTTGATCACCTGTTGATATCCCTGTGTCTGATATTTACTTTATTTTTTGAGCTTTCCGCAAGATATTTAGCGATATCTTCGGTCAGAGCTACCGATCTGTGCTTTCCTCCGGTGCACCCGATGGAAATGGTCAGGTATTTTTTGCCTTCCCGTATAAAGTTTGGGATGAGAAATCCCAACATCTCCTTAGTGTGCATGAGAAAAAGCTCAGCATTCGTATCGGACAGCACATAGTCACGCACCTGGTCGTCCAGCCCTGTTTTTTCCCTGAGTTCCTCTATGAAAAAGGGATTCTTCATAAAACGCACATCAAAAACGAGGTCGGAATCCAGCGGCAGACCGTATTTGAACCCGAAAGACTGGACGGTTATCACCAGCCCGGAGTCAGCGTCCACAGAGAAAAAATCCTCCAGACGTTTTTTCAGGTCATGCACGTTCAGCTGTGATGTATCAATGGACATGTCAGCGTATTCCCTGATAGGCCACAACTTTTCTTTTTCCGCCTGAATGGCTTCCGGGAGATTCTCTCCCATGGGGTGCCTGCGTCTTGTCTCTTTATACCTTTTCACCAGAACATCTTCAGAAGCATGGAGAAAAACCACTTTGGCGCTGTATTTTTCCTGAAGCACCTTGATTTTCTCAATGGCGGCGTCTATGTTCTTGGTCCGGCTGTCGATAACGAGGGCAACTTTGTTCAGCTCATTTTCATACACAAGCATAAGCTCAACAAATTTGTCCAGAAGGCGCAGAGGAAGGTTGTCTATGGTGTAATAGCCGAGATCCTCCAGAGTCGCTGCGGCAACGGATTTTCCTCCGCCTGAGAGACCTGTCAGAACGATAAGGGATTTATCGTGTTCAGAACTCATCATTCCACTCCTTTGCGTCCCATACGCACGTCAACGGATTCTGAAACCAGCTTTCTGTCCTTGCCTTCCTGAATGGCGCCGAAAAGCCGTTCGGAAAACTCTTTCGCCGAATCATAGCCCATTATCTTCAGCAGATGGTTTCTGGCGGCTATCTCCACGATAACAGCCATATTTCGTCCGGCGCTGATGGGCAGGTGAATTTTGGGCACTTTCTGCTTCAGTATTTCGTGGTGGAGATTGTCCAGCCCCAGCCTGTCATAGGATGCGGCAGGATCCCAGTCAGAGAACTCTATCACCAGCTCCAGTTTCTTTCTGAGCCTGATAGCCGCCACTCCGAACATGTCTTTTATGTTTATGATGCCCAGTCCCCTGACCTCCATGTGATACCGGAGAACATCGGAGCTGGAGCCTTCCAGATAGTCCTGAATACGTTTGAAACGGACAGCGTCATCCGCCACCAGCCTGTGACCTCTTTTGATGAGCTCCACGGCGCACTCGCTCTTGCCTATGCCGCTTCGCCCTGTGATCAGCACGCCTATGCCGAAAACATCCATGAAAACACCGTGGCACACAGTGTCTGGCGCCAGTCTGTCTTCCAGATAGACTGATATTTCGGTGATGGTATCGGAGCTGATTTTATCCGTTTTCATTAATGGGATATTATAGAGTTTGCAGGCATCGGAGAGTTCCTGCGGAGTGTGAAGGTTTTTTGTTACAACGAAACAGCAGGCGTTTTTTCTGCAAAAAGCGTCCAGAGACGCCATGCGTTCTGCCGACGGCAGCTTCCAGAGGTATGATATTTCGGTGTTTCCGAGTATCTGAACACGCCCGGAGTGGATGTGGTCGCAGTAGCCCGCAAGAGCAAGCCCCGGCTTTTGAATCCGGTAATGGGTGATGTACCTGTCATCAACTAGTTTTTTGCCGTATATGAGTTTTAGTCCGAGATGATCCGCATCGTCAGACAAAAGCTCGGCAACAGGCACCTGTTTCATCCCAGATTAGCTTCCTCCTCTTTCAGAACAGCAAGTATCTCAGCCGGTGTCATTTCCTTAGCCATCACACGGGTTTTGAATTCTGTCAGCTTAACCAGACGGCTGAGCTTTGCCAGTGTTTTCAGATGAAGGTTCATCTGTTTTTCCGGCGACAGAAGAGCGAAAAACAGCTTAACAGGCTGGTTGTCCGAAGCCTGATATTCTATGCCGTTTCTGCTGATACCCATCACGATGATGATGTCTTCAATATCGGGCAGTTTAGCGTGCGGTATAGCCACCTGCTCGCCCACTCCCGTGCTTCCCAGAGACTCCCTCTCCGCCAGAGCGGAGAGGGCTGTCGCTGCGTTATCTATTTTTCCTGATTTGAAAGCCGTATCGGCGAGTTCCTTTAAAACACCCTCTTTCGTGGATGCGGACAGCTCGCTTATAATACAATTTTCGTCAATATGCTCAGTCAGTTCCATGCCTGACTTATGCCTCTATCAGACCTATGTTGCCGTCATCACGAACATATACGACAGCTATCTGGTTGTCTTCAGAGTTTCTGAAAACGAAGAACTGCTTGTTCAGCAGGTCCATCTGCATAACTGCCTCTTCCACGTCCATAGGTTTCACAGGGATAGATTTTGTTACTATCACTCTGTTGTCCTCATCCATGCTCTCGATGCTGGCTGTGTCGAAAACGTTCAGCTTCAGGGGAGCGTCAAACGCCTTGTCCTGAAGTTTTTTGTTTTTCAGCTTCTCTTTGTATTTGACAAGCTGTTTTTCGATCTTATCAGTAGCGAGGTCTAAGGATGCGTACAGGTCTTCTGATTTTTCAAGACCTTTCATCATCACGCCTTTTGCCGCGATGAGAACTTCGACAATGTGAAGGTTTTTCTGTACTTCAAGAAGCACAGTCGCCTCAGTTATGTGGTCGAAGTATTTTTCTAACCTGCCGACTTTCTTTTCTGCGTAGGATCTGATGGCATCGGTGATGTCGATATTTCTGGCGGTTATTTGGATTTGCATACTTACCTCCTGATACGTTTACGTTGTGATTTTGTTGGTATGCTTAACTCGTCCCTGTATTTTGCTACGGTACGCCGGGCTATGTTTATACCCTGTCCGTTCAAAAGTTCAACTATTTTCTGGTCGCTGTGCGGTTTTTCCGGATTTTCGCTGTCCACTATCTCTTTTATCATGTTTTTGACCTTCTGAGTAGACATATCGCCGGTATCGGTATCCAGTCCTTTTACAAAGAATGATTTCAGTTCGATAAGTCCCTGATGGGTCATGGCATATTTTCCAGCGGTAACCCTGCTGACAGTAGATTCGTGCAGACCGGTAACGTCTGCCACGTCTTTCAGTTTAAGAGGTTTTAGGAAATTGTCGCCTTTTTCGAGAAATTCCCCCTGTATCTCAGTAAGCACCTTAACAACACGATAAATTGCTTTTTGTCTTTTGTTAAGACTTTTTATGAGCCAGAGAGCATTTTTTACTTTTTCTTCAATATACTCCTTTGTAGAGCCGTCTAATGAACGATTCTTAAGAAGGTTCAGATAATAGGTATTCATCCGCAGAGCCGGAATACCCTCCTCATTTAATATAATATCATATTCTCCGTCTTTTTTCACAATATAAACATCAGGCTTAACAGCGTGATTTTCACCGCCGCCAAAACTCAACCCCGGCTTCGGGTCGGTTTTGCGCATCAGAAACATCATATATTCGAATGTGTCGTCCTCGATGCTCAGAGCGGATTTTATTTCGTCATGACGGTAGTTTACCAGATCTTTCTCATGATTTTCCAGCAGATCGGCTATGAAATCGACATAGACCTGATCCACATCGAACTGAGCCAGCTGAAGGTTGATGCACTCTTTCAGGTTTCTGGCGGCTATGCCTGCCGGGTCAAAAGTCTGCACCAGCATCAGAGCCTGTTCCACAACATCTTCATCCACGCCCACTTCCTGTGCCACCTCTTCTATGGCGTCCAGAAAATAGCCTTCGTCAGACAGGTTGCCTATGATATCAGCAGCCGCAGCCGCTATGTTTCTGGGGCATCCGGATGTTTTCAGCTGGTCTCTCAGGTGCTCATAGAGAGTCTTGCTGCCGCTGACGAACTTTTCCAGATCATAGCCTTCGTCATCTGTGGGGGTAAATGTTATGTCGTTGTTATCTCTGTAGAATTCTTCCCAGTCGATGTTATCCAGATCATCGCCTTTGGTCTCTTCCACCATCTCTTCTTTTTCTTCGGATTTGTCTTCCTGCTGTCTGTCGTCTGTTTCTTCCAGAACAGGATTGTCCTCGAGATAGCTGTTCAGCTCCTGCAAAAGCTCCGTGATGGGCATTTGGAGGATAGAAAGCGACTGCTTCATCTGGGGAGTGATGTGAAGTTTTTGAGAAAGTTTGCCGCTTATTTCAAGATTAAGCCTGCCGCCTTTCACAATGAGAAGTCCTTGCCTAAATACCTGTCAATTACTTCCGGATTCTGCACTATGTCATGCGGATCGCCATGTGTAAGGACAGAGCCGTCGGCAATAATATAGGCACGATCTGTTATTTTTAGCGTCTCTCTGACGTTGTGATCTGTGATGAGAACCCCTATTCCTCTGCGTTTCAGTTCGAATATCATATTCTGGATATCCGCCACGGATATGGGGTCGATACCTGAAAAAGGTTCGTCCAGCAGGATGATGTCGGGTTCGCCCGCCATACATCTGGCTATTTCGACCCTTCTTCTCTCTCCGCCGGAGAGAGCGTATCCCTGAGACTTTATGACTTTTTGCAAACCGAATTCCTCTATCAGGACGTTCGTTCTGTCTTTTATAAACTGTTTGTCTGTGTATTTAATCTCTAAAGCGGCATAGATATTTTCATATACGGTCATTCTGCGGAATATTGACGCTTCCTGAGGCAGATATCCTATCCCGCTCATACTGCGTCTGTGCATGGAGCTCTTTGTGATATCGTCACCGTTCAGAACAACACTTCCACCGTCCGGACGCACCAGACCGACTATCATGTAGAAAGTGGTGGTCTTTCCGGCTCCGTTTGGTCCCAGAAGCCCTACTATCTCGCCCTTCTGGACATTGATAGAGACATCGTTAACCACGGTGCGTTTTTTATATATTTTTTTGAGATGTTCTGCTTTCAGTGACAAATTATTTTTTCTCCTCTTTCGGCGCGATTATGATCTTAACCCTTTTGTTAGTTCCTCTGTCCACGAATATTTTGTTGTTTTCGTTATACAGAGTGACCTTCTCGCCCTCAAGATAGTTATCCCCCTGCCACACCCTGACGTTGCTGGTCAGCACGGCCTTCTTCTCCGCAGAGTAGAATCTTGCCTTGTCAGAGAGAGTCAGAAGCCCTTCCTTTTCTATTTTAACGTTTCCCTGGCTGAATATCTCTTTAACTTCGTCTTTGTTGTCAAAATAAACGTCCATAGTGTCCGCTGTCATGCGCATGGCTCCGTCTGTGACGGTGACGTTTCCTGTGAAGATAGACACTCTGTCTGTCCCGTTATATTTCATATAATCGGATTCGATCTTTATAGGGTTTTTAGATGACGGACTCACGTCCTCCGCGTGGAGAGTGAATACGGTGGACAGAAGTATGAATAATGTGACGCTATTTCTTAAGAGTGACTTTAACATGCCCTATAAACTCCGCATAATTATTTTCTGAATATATCAGTATTTTATCCGCAGATAAAGTGCCTTTGCTGTTTTTAATTGTAACACCGCCCAGAAACGTTCCCAAGCCGATCAGAAAATCGTAGTGAAAATTTCCGTTATCTTCGGACTCGAAATCGAACTCATTGATCCTGCCCTTGATATCTCCGGTGACACGGATGATAAAATCATTCTCCATGTAGCCTTGGGGGGCATAAAGATCCACGCTGAGATCGTCTTTTTTGTAATGAGCGGCAAAATCTGTCAGAAGAGCGGTACCCTTATCACGGTTCATCTGCGCCTTCTTAGCGTTGATGCTGTAATAGTTGTTTTGTTCATCAAGAACTTTGCCCATCTCAAAATTATCTATAATAACCTCGTTTTTAGCCAGATCGAATGTCACTTTGTTCTTATTGCGCTTGAACAGAGTGAATGACGCTAAAACCAAAAGTATTATAGATGCTATGAGAATGAATTTTGTATATCTGCCCATACGCCGTTCTTGTGAAGGATTTGCTCAATAAACTCCCTTACAGCCCCTTGTCCGCCTTTTTTCTGTGTGACATAGTCAACTTCAGATTTAATATAGTCAAAAGAATCGGAAACAGTAGCGGAAAAACCGACAAGTTTAAGCAGTTTCAGATCGTTCAGGTCATCACCCATGAAGGCGGTCTCGCTGTCGGTGATACCAAGCTCGTCTTTAAGTGATTTATAACATTCGGTTTTATCTTTGATTCCGGTGTAATATCTTTTTATGCCGAGCTCTCTGCATCTCAGCTCAGTCACTTTTGATTTTCTGCCGGAGATAACCACAACCTCTATCCCGGAATGCTGGGCGAGCTTGATTCCTAGACCGTCTTTCACATCGAAACGTTTGGTCTCCAGACCGTTCTCGTCATAAATTATGCCGCCGTCTGTCAGAACGCCGTCCACATCCAGAATAAGAGCTTTTATCATACTATGCCCTCTTTCAGAAGATCGTGCAGATGTATGATGCCCACCGGACGGGTCTCAGAATCCACTATGAAAAGCGATGTGATGGAAAACTGCTCCATGATGGAGAGCGCCTTTGCCGCCAGCGAGTTTTTATCAATCACTTTAGGATATTTTATCTGTAAGTCTTTTATATTCATAGAAAACAGGTTTTCGTGCTTTTCCAGACCGCGTCTGAGGTCGCCGTCTGTTATTATCCCCGCCAGCACACCTTTGTCATCCACCACGGCAGTACAGCCGAAACCTTTGGCGCTCATCATAAAAACGGCGTCAGAGACTTTTTTATCAATGGATGTCACCGGCAGTCTGTCGCCTGTGTGCATCAGATCTTCCACTTTCAGCAGGAGCTTTTTGCCCAGAGCGCCTGACGGGTGATAGATAGCGAAATCCTCTTTGCTGAAACCTCTCTTCTCCAGCAGAGCCACGCTCAGTGCGTCACCCAGAGCCAGAGCAACAGTGGTGCTGGCTGTGGGGGCAAGGTTCAGCGGGCAGGCCTCTTTCTCCACCACGGCGTCCAGAACACAGTCGCTTCTGACTGCCAGTGTGGAATTGATCCTTCCCACTATGGATATGAGAGGAATATTGAATCTTTTTATTATAGGGAGCAGTTTGACAATCTCCGCTGTCTCTCCGCTGTTGGAGAGAGCTATGCAGACATCGCCCTTAACTATCATCCCAAGATCGCCGTGAACACCCTCCGCAGGGTGCAGAAAGAGCGAAGGCGTGCCTGTGCTGGACATGGTGGCGGCTATCTTTCTGGCGATTATGCCGCTTTTGCCCATACCGGTGACTATCACACGACCTTTGCACGCCAGAAGGAGATCGACAGCCTTTTCGAAATGTTCGTCCAGCCTGTCCATAACGCCCTTCATGGCGTCTATTTCAATCTGTATTGTGTTTCTGCCTATTTGCAGGGTGTCTTCTGTCTCACTCACTTGCTATATCACCGCCGTTTTCTCTGTCCTTCTTATAAGCGTACGCTGCCTTCACAAACGCTGTGAAGAGAGGGTGCGGCTTCATGGGTTTGGACTTGAACTCGGGGTGGAACTGACATCCGAGGAACCATCTGTGTGATTTTGACTCGAAAATTTCCGCCAGTCCTCTTTCAGAGTTAACTCCGGTCATCTTCAGACCGTTTTTAGTGAACTCGTCCATGTATGCGTTGTTGAACTCCAGTCTGTGTCTGTGGCGTTCAGATATCTCTTTCTGTCCGTATGCCTGATAGGCTGTGCTGTCTTCGTCCAGTGTGCATGAATAAGCGCCCAGACGCATTGTGCCGCCCATCTGTGTGATGTTTTTCTGCTCGTTCATGTAGTCGATGACAGGGTAAGGTGTGCTGGGACAGAACTCCACGCTGTGCGCCTTGTCCATTTTCAGCACGTTTCTGGCGAACTCTATTATGATACACTGGAGACCGAGGCATATGCCGAAGAAAGGGATGTCCTTTGTTCTGGCAAAGTTGACGGCAACTATCTTGCCCTCAACGCCTCTTTCACCGAAACCGCCTGGGATGAGGATACCGTCCACATCATCCAGATAAGCGTCAGGCTTAGCGCCGTTTTCCAGTTTTTCAGCGTCTATGCGTTTTATGTTTACTTTCAGCTTGTTAGCTATTCCGCCGTGGATCAGCGCTTCGTTGATACTGATATAGGCGTCTTTCAGATCGATATATTTTCCAACCATACCGATGGTTACTTCGTCTTCAGGTTTTTTGATACGCTGAACGATCTCTTCCCACTGGCTGGTATCGGATTCACGCTCTTCCATTCTCAGCTTTTTCAGCACCAGACGGTCTATGCCCTCTTTGTGCATTTTCAGAGGTGACTCATAGATGGTGCTTACGTCTATGGCGTTGATAACAAAGTCTTTTGATACATTACAGAAAAGACCGATCTTGCTTCTGATGGAATCGTCCAGAGGATATTCGGAACGGCAGACCAGTATGTCCGGCTGGATTCCGATCTCTCTCAGAGCTTTCACAGAGTGCTGTGTGGGTTTTGTTTTCAGCTCTCCGGCGCTTCTGATATAGGGTACGAGTGTCAGATGCATGTAGCATACGTTGTCCTCTCCGGCATCGAACTTGAACTGTCTGATAGCCTCAAGGAAAGGAAGCGACTCTATGTCGCCCACTGTACCGCCGATCTCTACGATGATGATATCGTATTTGTCGGCTTCTTTATATATATTGTTCTTGATCTCATCTGTGATGTGGGGGATGACCTGAACGGTACCGCCGAGGTAGTCGCCGTTACGTTCTTTGTCTATTACAGTTTTATAGATTTTTCCGGTGGTAACGTTGCTCACCTTGCTTGTGTTGAAGTTGAGGAAACGCTCATAATGTCCGAGGTCGAGATCCGCCTCAGCTCCGTCCTCAGTCACAAACACCTCTCCGTGCTGAAAGGGGCTCATTGTGCCCGGGTCAACGTTCAGATAGGGGTCATATTTTTTAATGGCTACTTTATAGCCTCTGGATTCCAGAAGCGCTCCGAGAGACGCCGCTGTGATCCCTTTTCCCAGTGATGATAAAACTCCTCCGGTCGTAAATACAAACTTTGCCATCAGTCATTCCTGCCCATTATTTCTTCTGCTTTTTTAAGGTCTTCTTCGGTGTCCACGGACACCGGCTTATAGTCGGTCTTTAAAACTTTTATCTTAACGCCGTTTTCCAGAGCTCTGAGCTGTTCCAGCTTCTCGGCATTCTCCATGTCGGATACTTCCATCTGAGAAAACTGCATCAGCCAGCTTTTGCGGAAACCGTATATTCCTATGTGTTTATAATATGTTACGCCGCCCTTTCCGTCTCTGTCATAAGGAATAGGCAACCTAGAAAAGTACAGCGCAAAACCGTTTTTGTCCAGTACAACCTTGACGCTGTTCGGGTCTTTTACGTCTTCACCCTCGGAAAACGTACAGGCGGCTGTGTTCATCATCACTTCGGGATTATCCTTCAGATCTGTTATCAGAGCGTTTATCAGCGCCGGATCAATAAAAGGCTCATCGCCCTGAACATTAATAATTATATCATCATTCACAAACTTTGCCACTCTGGCGACCCTGTCTGTGCCGGACTGTATATCATCGGCTGTCATGGTGCTTTCCAGCCCGTCCAGCCCTTCGCATATCTCCAGTATCTCTTTGGCGTCTGTCGCCACTATAACCCTGTCTGCGCCGGCTTTCATACATTTCTCGGCGACTCGCAGAATCATGGGAACGCCTTTTATCTTTCTGATAGGCTTACCGGGAAGCCTGGTTGACGCCATTCTGGCGGGAATCACAATCACACTCATCTCTTACCCCTTTATTAAGCTGACAGCTATTGAATAGTTTCTGTCATGGGAAATACTTACCTCTATATCTTCTCTGCGTTCCGACCGGATATACACCTCCGGAGCGCCGTGCTCATCGTTCAATATCTCTATGTCTTTGAAGGCGAGTTTTCCTATCCCTGTCTTAAAACTCTTGGATATGGACTCTTTCGCCGCCCATCTGCCAGCCAGAAACTGCAAACTGCCGTTTCTGCGGCGGAATATCTCAAGCTCTCTGTCCGTCAGCACTCTGCCCAGAAATCTTTCGCCCATTTTTTCATAGGCGGACTGTATTCTGGCGGTTTCTATAATATCACAGCCCAGCATCCATCAATGCCCTGTGAATGATCTCTTTCATCTCTCTGACTGCTCTCTCCAGCCCCACCAGAACAGCTCTGGCTATGATGGAATGTCCGATATTAACCTCGTTCATCCCCGGGATGGTGACTATCTCGCCAACGTTGGTGTAGTTCAGCCCGTGACCGGAATTAAGCACCAGTCCCAGTTCACGGCATTTCTCTCCGGCAAAAATTATTCTGGAGAGTTCCTCACGTCTGGCGGCGCCTGTGGTGTCGGCATATCTGCCTGTGTGGATCTCCACGGCGTCAGCGCCTGTGTCGGCGGATTTTTCTATCTGGTCAACCTCAGGGTCGACAAAGAGGCTCACAAATATCCCTGCGTCCCTGAGAGCGGCTATTCTGTCTGACATAGAGTCAAAATTGCCCGCAACGTCCAGACCGCCTTCGGTTGTCAGTTCCTGTCTCTTTTCAGGCACCAGAGTAACCATATCGGGTTTTTCACGCAGAGCGATCTTCACCATCTCGTCTGTGCATGCCATCTCCAGATTCAGTCTGGTTTTAACAGTCTGGCGCAGGATAGTCAGATCTCTGTCGTTGATGTGGCGTCTGTCCTCTCTGAGGTGAATGGTTATCTGGTCGGCTCCGCCCAGCTCCGCCATAACGGCGGCATGCACGGGATCAGGCTCCACAGTCAGCCTTGCCTGGCGGACAGTGGCAACGTGATCTATGTTTACTCCGAGTCTTACCATTTTATGAAAGCTCCTCTATCTCTTTTAAGGCTGTCTGCCCGATGTTTTCAGCGTATTCCTCTATCTTCGCTATGTCGGCGCCTTCCAGCATCACCCGAAGTTTGTTTTCTGTGCCTGAATAGCGCACGAACACCCTGCCCGTCTTGCCCAGTGTTTTTTCCACAGCGGCAATCTCGGCAGATGTCTTAGGAAGTTCTGACAGAGGTATTTTATTCTTAACTTTATAGTTTTTCAGTGTCTGAGGATACAGTTCAATTATCTTTTTCAGCTCGCTAAGGGGTTTGCCTGTGGAGACCACAACTTTCAGAAGCTGCATGGCGCTCACCATTCCGTCTCCGGTGGTGTTGTAATCGCTGAATATTATGTGTCCGGACTGCTCGCCGCCCAGGTTATAGCCGCTTTTGAGCATTTCAGCCATCACATATCTGTCGCCCACTTCGGTGCGCACAACGTCTATGCCCATGCCGTTCATGGAGCGCTCGAAGCCGAGGTTGCTCATCACAGTGCTCACCATGGTGTTTTTGCTGAGCTGTCCCTTTTCTTTCATATATTTAGCGCATATACCCATGATGATGTCGCCGTCAACTATCTCTCCGTTTTCATCAGAGAAGATAACCCTGTCGCCGTCACCGTCAAAGGAGATGCCCATATCTGCTTTTTTTTCTATCACTTTGGCGCACATAGACTCCGGATATACCGATCCGCATCCTTCGTTTATGTTTGTTCCGTTAGGTTCATTGCCTATCACGGAGATTTTCGCTCCAAGCTCTTCGAAAGACAGGGGGGCAACTTTATATGTAGCGCCGTTTGAACAGTCCACCACCAGACGCAGACCCATCAGGTCAATCTCTTTGTCAAAAGTGTTTTTGGCAAACTCGACATACCTGCCGATAGCGGTGTCGATTCTGTATGCCTTGCCTATTCTGTCTGTGGATATGGATACTTTTCCGCTCTCTATCAGCTCTTCGGTATACTGCTCGATCTCCAGCTCCACTTCGTCAGGCAGTTTATACCCGTCACCGGAGAAGAATTTGATTCCGTTGTCATGATATGGATTATGAGAAGCGGAGATAACTACACCGGCATCCGCCCGGAGGCTTCTGGTGATGAAAGCTATCGCCGGAGTAGGCAGAACGCCCACCAGCACGGCATCCAGACCCATGGATGTGATGCCTGCCACCAGAGCGGATTCGAACATGTATCCGGATATTCTGGTGTCTTTGCCTATGACTATTCTGTGTACCTTTTTTCCGCCTTTATAAAACTGTCTGGCAGCCGCCTGACCTAAACGCAGAGCAAATGTGGCTGTCATGGGGAATTCGTTAGCGAGTCCTCTGACGCCGTCTGTTCCGAAATATTTTCTCATTGTCTGACCTCAACCCTTACCTTCGCAGGTTCCGTATCAAGCACTTTTATAATGGAAGATTCCTTGAAATAGATTTTCTTTTTATATGTGCCTGACGCGATAATTCCTGTTAAGTCCACATGCGGGTTGAGTATGTTCGCTATGCTTCTGGGGTTCAGCAGGTCTGCCCTGCCTTTCACATTAAGATTGATGGTGTCGTCCACGGATACTATAAGCCCCTCTTCGACACCTGACGCCGTGACGGGGATGTTCTCCACCGTTTTTTCGATTATATCTTCCTTAAAGCCGACAACGACTTCTACCTGTTCAGGTTTATAGTCCTGCACGCCTTCGAAGAATTTCAGTCCGATACTGTATGTTATCTTGTCTTTTTTTCCTGTAAGGTTAACGGGCATGGTCTCCAGAGAGTTGACGCCTTTTATCTTAGACTTGGCGGCGTTTACCTCCACCACTTCGGGTGAGACCACAACAGAACCGACTTTGTATCCCTCCGCCGGCTCGCCTATGAACGAGGGAGTGACCTTCATCTTCTTTTTAATAAGTGAATCCACTGTAATATCAATAGATTTCGGTTCGATGTCGGTGACCTGAATACCGGCGGGGATCTGCACATCGTCAGAGGTTATCACTCTGCTGTTTGCCCCCTGTCCCATGTTGGAAACGTCTATGGATATCTGTACTTTGTTAAGCTGTTTCTCTTTTATCAGAGATTTAGGTCCTTTCGCCAGCACGTTCACCAGATTTTCAGCGGTAACGGCGACATATCCTTCCGGAATGTTAGTCAGTTTCACCGGGACATAGAGAGACACTTCCTGAAACTCTCCCGTCACCAGATATACCCAAAGACAAACAGCTATGATAGCGCTTAATATTTTCAGGTGAAGATTAGTTATTATCATTTTTCACCGTGCTTTTTGAAGGTTTTGCGAAGATGCTGTCCAGCACCTCACGCAGTTTTTCAGCGTTCAGTTCATCGCTCAGCTCACCGTTCTGCGCCACGGTTATAGAACCTTTTTCCTCGGAAACGGCTATGGCTATGGCGTCTGTCTCTTCTGTAACGCCCACGGCAGCCCTGTGACGGGTTCCATAGTTTTTGCCCAGCTCTGTCTTTCTGGTGAGAGGCAGAATACTTCCGGCGGTGGATATGCGTCCGTTTGAAATGATGACGGCGCCGTCATGCAGAGGCGAATAAGGGATGAAAAGACTTATTAGCATCTCTCTGGATATGATACAGTCCAGCTTCTGACCTGTGTCGTCCAGAAAGTGTTCGAGATCGGTATTTCTCTGGAGCACTATAAGCGCCCCTATCTGTCTGTTAGCGAGTATTGTGGCGGCTTTTACTATCTCGTCCAGAATGACGGATTTTGCCTTCGCCTGCGACCCGAATACTTTTGTCTCGCCGATGAAAGCAAGCGCCCGCCTTATCTCCTGCTGAAAAAGCACAACGATGATGATAAAGATGTATCCGGTGAAGTTATCCAGAACCCAGCTTGTGGTTTTCAGCCCTAAGTATCTGGCGGCAAAGGAGAGAATGATTATCAGAATGATTCCGATGAGCATGGGGAGGGCTCTGGTGCCCTTAATCAGAAGGAGGATATTGTAGATGACCGCCGCTATTATCAGCATATCCACAATGTCAAAAACGCCGATATTCCTGATTATTTCAAACACTTCCCACCTGCGCCCGAAAACATTTTAAAAACTTTCAGCATGTCCCGTGACTCGTCTATGTCGTGTACACGGATGATATCTGCCCCCATAACGAGAGCCAGCGTATGAGCGGCTATACTGCCAGCCAGACGCTTGTCGGCGGGTTTGCCTGTCACAGCGCCAATCATGGATTTGCGTGACATTCCCGCCAGAACAGGAAAACCTTCAGCTTTAAGAAACTCAAGGTTAGCCAGTATCTTATAATTATCTTCCACAGTCTTTCCGAAGCCGAAACCCGGGTCGATACATATGGAAGAAGTCTTTATTCCAGCCTGAACACATCTGTCGGCGGCGTCATAGAGAAACTCTCTGACATCATCCAGCAGACTGTCATATACAGGGTTCGCCTGCATGGTTCTGGGCTCTCCAAGCATGTGCATTATGCACACGGAGCACCCGTAATCGGCGCAGACCCTTATCATGGCAGGGTCTCTGAACCCCGCCACATCGTTTATCATGTCGGCTCCGGCTTTCAGAGCCTCGTCAGCCACTCTGTATTTTGACGTGTCCACAGAGACATAGAGCCCGCTGACCGAGGCATGCGCCACAGCCGGAACGACCCTTCTGATCTCCTCTTCCTCGTCCACACCGTCAGAGCCCGGTCTTGTGGACTCGCCGCCTATATCGGCTATATCCACTCCGCATGCCAGAAACTCGTCAACCCTGCCGACTATCCCGTCCGCATGGTTGAACACTCCGCCATCGCTGAAAGAATCAGGCGTAACATTGAGAATCCCCATCAGAAGGGGATTCTCCAGTGAAAGATCTTTCTTATACGATGACAGTATCTGGTGTTTCAACGGTTTTATCTCCGCCCAGTTCGTCCATCAGCTTGTCTATCTCCGCTCCGTCTATGGTCTCTTTTTCCAGAAGCAGTTTAGCTGTGTGGTGCAGGAGATCTATATTGTCTTCCAGAATTCTTCTGGCTCTGTTATATCCGTCCATTACGAATGATTTAACTTCATCGTCAATCATGACGGCTGTGGTTTCGCTGTAATCTTTGGCATGTCCGATCTCTTTGCCCAGAAATACCTGCTCATCCTTTTTGCCGTATGCCAGAGGTCCCATCTTCTTGCTCATACCCCAGCTGCATACCATCTTTCTGGCTATGTCGGAGGCTCTTTCGATGTCGTTTCCGGCTCCGGTGGAGAGTCTGCCGAAGATCACTTCCTCAGCCACACGTCCGCCCATCAGAACGGCGAGCATGCTGTCCATGTATTCTTTGGTATACATGTGTCTGTCGTCCACAGGGAGCTGCATGGTAACGCCCAGCGCCATTCCTCTGGGGATGATGCTCACTTTATGCACGGGGTCGGACTCAGGGATGAATTTAGCCACGATGGCATGTCCCGCCTCGTGATAAGCCGTGTTCTCTTTCTCTTTGTCGCTGATAACCATGCTTCTGCGTTCTTTACCCATGATAACCTTGTCTTTGGCTTCTTCGAAATCCGCCATCTGAACAGATTCTTTGTTCTTTCTGGCAGCGACCAGAGCCGCTTCGTTAACAAGGTTGGCAAGCTCGGCTCCTGCGAATCCGGGTGTGCCTTTCGCTATCACTTCAAGATCTATGCCTTCGTCCATCTTCACTTTAGATGAGTGAACGTTCAGTATCTCAAGTCTTCCGTTCATGTCGGGTCTGGGGACAACAACCTGACGGTCGAAACGTCCCGGTCTGAGCAGAGCGGGGTCAAGAACGTCCGGTCTGTTTGTGGCGGCTATCATGATAACGCCCTCGTTAGACTCGAAACCGTCCATCTCCACCAGAAGCTGGTTCAGTGTCTGCTCACGCTCATCGTGTCCGCCGCCGAGACCGGCGCCTCTGTGGCGTCCCACAGCGTCTATTTCATCCACGAAAATGATGCAGGGAGCGTTCTTCTTGCCCTGTTCGAAAAGGTCACGGACACGGGCAGCGCCCACACCCACGAACATCTCTACAAAATCAGAACCGGATATGGAGAAGAAAGGTACTCCCGCCTCGCCCGCAACGGCTCTGGCAAGAAGAGTCTTACCTGTTCCGGGAGGTCCCACGAGCAGTACGCCCTTGGGTATCTTTCCGCCGAGTTTCTGAAATTTCTGAGCGTCTTTAAGGAAATCGATAATCTCTTCAAGCTCCTCTTTCGCCTCTTCTATACCGGCCACATCCTTGAATGTGACCTTGTGCTGATCCTGTGTCAGCAGTTTCGCTTTTGATTTGCCGAAGCTGAAGGCTTTTCCGCCGCCTCCGCCCTGCATCTGACGCATAAAGAATATCCAGATACCGATCAGGATGATCATAGGCAGCCATGAAACCAGAACCTGCATGTACCAGGGGTTCTTGTCAGGCGGCATAGCGGTAATCTCCACCTTGTGGTCTCTGAGTATCTGTATCATGTTCATGTCGTTGTCGGGGGCATATGACTCGAACTGTCCGCCCTCGCCCAGCGTACCTGTAATTTTGTTCTGCTTCACAGTCACGGTTTTAACGTTGTTCGCCGTCACCTGGTTCATGAATTCAGAATAGCTGATATTTTTTCTGACTGTCTGCGTCCCGCTTATCACGTTGAACAGAAACACCATGATAAACGCTATAACAAGCCACAGTGCCAGATTCTTGTAAAATCCGTTATTCATAATCACTCCACTTAATCACTTTTGGAGTCTGTAAACTCCACCGTGCATATATTTTTTAAATTTCTGTAATATCCGTCATAATCCAGTCCGTAGCCGACCACGAACTTGTCTTCAATCTCGAACCCTCTGTAGTCGAGGGATATGGGAGCCACTCTTCTTTCGGGCTTGTCCAGAAGCGCCACTATCTTCATGGTGGCGGGATTTCTGACGCTTAAAGTATTTTTAAGATATGTCAGAGTGTTTCCCGTGTCCAGAATATCTTCGACAATAAGGACATTTACTCCTTCCAGAGGTCTGTCCAGATCGTATAAAAGTCTTACGCTGCCTGTGGAGTCTGTGCCTTCATAGCTGGACACAGCCAGAAAAGCTATCTCCACGTTCACTCCGTCCATCTCACGCACGAGGTCGGACATAAAAATGACAGACCCTTTCAGCACTCCGATGGCGAGCACATTTTCGCCTTTATAGTCATCGCTGATCTGTTTTCCGAGCTCTTTAACCCTCGCCCGGATAGTATCTTCGCTGATCATTTCTTTCAAAACATGAGGCTTCAACTTCCCTCTCCTTTGAATCCCGTTTTTAATTAAGTGATATAGTATCATCATGTGAGATATTTTCAACCCATACGATACTATTTTTTTCAAGAATTATTAATGCTGTATCCCGTGTGTAAAGGTCAAGTTTTTTATCGATAAAAACATCTTTCAGTTTCTTGTTTCCCAGACGGTCTCCCACACGCCTGTTTCTGACTGTCAGCTCTCTGTCTGTCCAGTCTCCGAAGAAGCTAAGCGACTTTCCCAGATGGGTAATTTTCACTGCGTTCTGTCCGGCGGGCTTTGTCACCTCGAAATGAGCTATGTTTCTGGAATGAAACAGCCTGATAAACTTATCGCTCTTCTCGAACTTATAATTATCCGGCAGATCCACACGCACGGAATAATCGTTCTCCATGAGCTTCATCATCTCTGTCAGGTGCCTGCGTTCGAAA
Source organism: Deferribacterales bacterium (assembly GCA_050251875.1). Classification (GTDB taxonomy): domain Bacteria; phylum Chrysiogenota; class Deferribacteres; order Deferribacterales; family Geovibrionaceae; genus Seleniivibrio. Next base: position 385,275 of record JBFWMA010000002.1, read on the forward strand.
CGGAAACATGATGACCCCATGTAGTGCAGGAGGTATTCTTTCTCTATTTCTTCCAGTTTTTCAAACGATCTTGTCTTTACCGCCATTACGTTATTGGCTTCTATTGTCACCATAGGTTTAAGTTTATTCGATAAATAATTGTTAAACCTGCTGGAATCTTCTAAAATAGCTGTAATATTATCTTCGTATCCCTGTCTGAACTCCGCCAGTTTCTCCGTGATATTTTTTCTCACGAAGTTTCTCAGGTAGTGCTCGTCACTGTTGGTTTCATCAAAGACATGAGAAACATCGCATTTGTTCAGATATTCCACCACTTCATCGGTAGAAATATCCAGCATCAGCCTGCGCACCTTGCCGTCCTGGGGGCTGATTCCTCTGAGAGAAAAGACCGAAGCGCCCTGCACAGCCTGAATGAAGAAGGTCTCCACCAGATCGTTTCTGGTGTGCGCAGTCAGAATCATGTCACTGCCGAAATGATCCGCCGCCGCCTCCAGAGCTCTGTATCTGATAACTCTGGCGCCGTGCTCGAAGCTCATCTTCTTAACGGCGCAGTACCTCGGCACATCGCATTTATATGAGATAAAAGGAATATCCAGCTTTTCGCAGAGATCTGAGCAGAATTTCTCGTCCCAGTCGGCACGTTTGCGGAACATATGGTTAACATGACACGCAGACAGGCTGTAACTCTTTATCCCCTGATTTTTTTTAAGAAAATACAGCAGAGAGACAGAATCTTTTCCGCCGGACAAGGCTATAAGCAGATTTTTTCCGTTCAGCTCACCCAGACGCGCGGAGAGTTTTTTCTCAAATGATAAAGTCATCCTGCTTTTTGTATATCTCCTCAAATTTTTTCTTGGTTGAGTCGTACCCCTGTCTGCCCATAATGGCGTAGGCATAGTCTTTGCCCTCTTCCACACCGGGCTGGTCGAACGGGTCTATGTCGCATGCCAGACCGATCACAGGAACGATATACTGCCACAGCATGAACAGAGCGCCTATGGCGAACTCGTCCACTATGTCCAGAGATATCTTCAGCGAGGGTCTTCCCGCGTTTTTCAGAGCGGCCTCAGTACCCATCAGCTCAACATTGCAGAGCTGTCCGAGAGTATGACCGTTCAGATAGTTATATGCCTCATAGGCGGATGTAATCTTCTTATCTTTGTCGTGGTTCAGCACTTCTATGAAGGTGAAAACCTTGTCGTCCGGTCCCTCTTTATAAAGCTGAACCTGAGAATGCTGGTCTATCGTTCCTGTGGCTCTCACAGGTGTAGTGCCGAAGAAGACCTCTTTTCCGTCTTTCGTCTTCGCCTTGCCCAGACTCTCGCCCCACAGCTGGCAGTACCAGTCGGCGAATGAAATCAGTCTGGATGAATAAGGCATCATGACGTTTATCGATTTTCCGTGATCCATAAAATACATATAGATTGCGGACATGGTGATTACTTTTTCATAATTGTCCTTAGTGGCGAAAGCCGCTCCTTCGAGCAGTTTTTCCACATCCAGCCCCAGCACGGCGGCAGGGATCAGTCCCACGGGGGACAGAACGCTGAAACGCCCGCCAACATTCGGCTGAACATTGAAAGTGATGAATCCTTTCTCTCTGCTCATAGCTCTCAGAGCGCCCTTTTCGGGGTCTGTGATGGCGCATATCTGTTTTTTCGGGTCTTTTACTTTAGATGAAAGCCACTCATAGATAATGCTGAAATTAGCCGCAGTCTCCACAGTGCTTCCGGATTTTGTGATGATACATACGAAAGTATCCTCCGGCTGACATTCCGTCAGGATGGACGTCATTTTGCACGGGTCAACGTTGTCCGCCACCCACACACGGGGAAAACAGCCTCTCTCAGCGAAAGAACGGGCGTTGTATCCGTATGTCAGCATGGCGTTGCAGAGAGTCTCCACGCCGAGAGAGCTGCCGCCTATGCCGACAACTATCAGGTCGTTGAATTTTCCACTGACCTCTTTTGCGAATTTTTTAATGGGGGCAATGTCCTGTTTGGGCAGATTGATAAACCCGGCCTGACCGTCATCGAACATGTGCAGCAGACGGGCGAGACCTATCTTGGCCTTTTCCTTATACTGCTCCATGGAAGCGTCATCCAGTCCGCCTTGAACATGTTTATCCATAACATAATTATAATCAACCCTGATTCGTTTCATCAGTTACCTCCAGAAAACGAACTGCCTCATCAATAGTATTGATCCTGGGCACATTTATTAACACATCACGGAAATACTTTCCATAATTTTTGGTTTCCATTCTGTTATCCAGCACAGCCCAAATGCCGAAATCCTCCTCGTGGCGCAGGAGTCTTCCAACAGCCTGTCGATAGTATATCACAGCCCGGGGCAAAAAATAATCTTTAAAAGGATCCTGACCTTTATTTTTCAAAGAAGCTGCGTGTTCCTTCAGAATTATATCGTCCGGATATTCAAAAGGGAGTTTATCCAGAACAACATAACTTATTCCGGTATGAGCGAAATCCATCCCCTCTCTGAAAACGGCGCACCCTATGAAAAAAGTGTCGGTAAAACCTTCCGTGTCGCTGATGTCTATCTCTGTCTGAGTAAACACCCTGTCCGGAATTATGTTTTTCAGCAGTTTTGCTATTTTATACATTCTGGCGGTGCTGTTGCAGATCACCAGAACAGAGCCTTTCGCTTTCAGAGCCAGCTCTTCATAAAAGCTGTCGTTACAGTCAGTAACCATAAGCCTGCCCTGTTCTTCGAAATTAAACACTGGTTCGAGGCTTTTCAGAGCTACTTCGTCCTCGGCGTATCCTATCTCGCCCAGAAAATATGAAAAGCTCTCTTTAGCCGAAAGAGTGGCGCTGACAAACACCGGTGAGGCGCAAGAGTTTTTGAGCCCCTCACGCAGTTTATCGGATGCGTCCAGCGGGATATACTGTAATATGATGTCGCCGCGCTCCTGCTCGCAGTAGCGCACGCCCTCTCCATCCGCCAGAACGCTTTTTGCCTTTTCAGACAGCCTCTTATGTATCTGTTTTATATCTTCTATGTCTTTGTCGCCCAGCACCTTGTCGGCGAATGATATATATGACGTGAGGCGTTCCGATATGTCCGCCGTATACCGTCTTTCCGTCAGATCCTCCAGCAGACCGGACAGCAGTCCGGCGGTTATCTCTATATCTCTGGGGTCAAATATCGGTCTGTTTTCGTTCATCACCTTCAGATAGCTTCTGAGCGACAGCTCAGTTCCGGCGAATCTGGGGAAAATATCGGGTATGGAGTGCGCCTCGTCCATGATTATGTGGTCGGCGAAATCCAGTATCATAGCGTGCTCATTCTCTGATTTCAGAGCAAAGTCGCTCATCAGCAGATAGTGGTTGGTTATCACTATATCGGCATCGTTCGCCTTCTGCTTGGCTCTGTAGAAAGAGCAGATATCATAAAACTCGCATTTGGACGACATGCACTGCCATGAATCCACTGTAACGCTCTCTATATCGGCGGCGCTGAAAACGCCCACCGGAATCTCTATAACTTCTCTGTCAGCGACAGTCTCATACCATTCGACTATATTCTGATATCTGAGTGCGTGGGGATAGATAAACTTGAAAAAACGCAGATGACAGAAATAGTTTCTTCTGCCTTTCAGAACGGCGACATTCTTCTCCGTGCCGAAAATCTTCTGGGCTGTGGTGATATCTTTTCCGGATATCTGAGACATGAGCTGTTTTGTTTTTGTGGAGATGATGGTTCTGCGGTTCAGCTCAAAAGCGGGGATCAGATACGCCATGGTCTTTCCGGAGCCTGTGGGGGCTTCCAGAACCGCCGGGGTGTGATCCTTCATGCAGTCATAGATGAACTCGGACGCCTCCGACTGAGCCTTTCTCCTGCGGTATCTCGGCACAGCTTTTTCCAGCGGGCCGCCTTCTTGGAAATAATGTTTAACTGACATTGATACAGAATAGTTGAATAAATGGTTTGTTTCAAATATATTCTCCATATCAAGAAAAAAAGGTATGCCTGATGAAAAAAATAATTCTCATAATATGCGTGCTGGCTATGGTCTTCGGATGCGGCAAAGAGGATAAAAAAGATTCCGGCTCTCTTCAGGACAGTCTTCCAGCCGGAAGCAAGCGCTACACACCCGTTGTGGACGCCGTTAAAAGGATCGAAGACTCCGTGGTGAATATCAGAACAGAGAAGATAATAACCACATCCATAGGTCCATCAGGTGACGAAACTCTCCACGGCGAAAACTATATCAACGATTTCTTCGGGCATAACAGAACATATAAAACACAGAGTTTGGGTTCCGGATTCATCGTGGAAGATGACGGGATTATCATAACTAACTATCATGTAATAGAATCAGCATCTAAAATATATGTCCTTCTGAACGACAACAGCGTTTATGAGGCAAAACTTCTGGGCGGGGACAACATAATCGACCTTGCCGTGCTGAAGATACTGAAGGCCGACAGAAAATTTCCCACGGCGGCTCTGGGTGACAGCGACAAGGCTCTGCTGGGCGAAAGCGTCATAGCCATGGGCAACCCTTACGGTCTGAACAGCTCCATCACCACAGGGGTCATCAGCTCCGTCAGACGTATCATCCACATAGGTCTCGGATATTCTGTCTTCATGCAGACTGACGCCCTTATCAACCCAGGCAACTCCGGTGGTCCTCTGGTGAATATGGACGGAGAGGTGATCGGCATCAACTCCGCTATGGTTCAGCAGGCGCAGGGGATATGTTTTTCCATACCTATCAACACAGCCATGCGTATTCTGCCGGAAATCCTGAAAACCGGAAAAGTCCGCATGGGCTACATGGGCATATCCGTGACAGAGACGAAGGACGACAACGGCATACACCTTGTCATCACCAGCGTGGGCAAAGATTCCAACGCTGAGAAAATCGGCATAAAAGCCAACGACATAATACTTCAGGTGAACGGGATTCCTATATCATCCCTGCTGGCTATGAGCAACATGCTGAGAAGCTATCCCACCGGCGCTCCGGTCTCCATGATAATCGAGAGGGGGACTAAAACGTTCAAGGGACAGGTTCTGATGGCTGATTATCCCGAAAACTATGGAATAAATCTGCTCAGGAGCAACTACGGGCTTGATTTCGCCGTTGAAAACAACCTTATGACTATCATAAAAAGCACGGAGAGCGATTCTGTCATGGTCGGCGACATTCTGGTGGCGGTGAACGACAGCGAGGTTAAGTCATTGGAAGAGCTGAATGATTTTGTCATGGATAATCTGGGCAGACAGATTACATTCACCATCTACAGAAAGGGAACTCTCTTAAGACTGAAAGTCCAGATATAAATTATCCAATAATTGATTTAGCTCAATTTAATTCGGATTAACATGGTCTATTCTCCTGCTATGAAGTAATTCAACACAGGAGGAACACTACATGAGCATGTTCTGTTTTCAATGTCAGGAAGCCGCTAAAGGCACAGGATGCACAGTAAGAGGCGTATGCGGAAAAACCGAAAGCTGCGCTGATCTTCAGGATGCGCTGGTATACACACTGAAAGGTCTGTCCGTTTATGCGGAAGGCATCAAAGACGCTGATAAAAAATACGGCAGATACGTTAATCAGGCGCTTTTCGCCACAATCACAAACGCTAACTTCGATGACGCCAGAATATATGAACTGATTCTCGAAGGCGTAAAACTGCGTGACGAAGCAAAAGCAGCTTCCACAGTGGTATCCACACTCGACTGCGCCTCATGGGCTCCCAAAAGCATGGAAGACGCCGTTGCTAAGGGTGCTTCTTTCGGCGTTCTCGCCACAGAGAACGAAGATATCAGATCTCTCCGTGAGCTTATGGTATACGGACTGAAAGGTGTAGCGGCATACGCAGACCACGCCTATGTTCTGGGATACGAAGATACATCAATATACGCCCACGCTTTCACAGCTCTGGCGGCTACCACAAAATCACTCTCCGCTGAAGAGCTCATCGGGCTCATCATGAAAACAGGCGAGATAGCCGTTACAACTATGGCTCTGCTGGACAAAGCCAACACAACAACATACGGCAGCCCCGAAGTGACAGAAGTCAATATCGGTGTCGGCGCTAACCCCGGAATACTCATCTCCGGTCACGACCTGAAAGACATGAAAGAGCTTCTGGAGCAGACAAAAGGAACAGGCGTTGATGTATATACACACAGCGAGATGCTCCCCGCACACTACTACCCCGAGTTCAAAAAATACAGCCACCTGAAAGGCAACTACGGCAACGCATGGTGGAAACAGGATAAAGAGTTCGAGTCTTTCAACGGACCTATCCTGATGACAACAAACTGCATCGTGCCTGTAAAAGACGCATACAAAGGCAGAATGTACACAACCGGTATGGCTGGCTACCCTGGGCTTAAGCACATCGCTGACGCTCCCGCTGGACAGCAGAAAGATTTCAGCGCAATCATTGCTCAGGCTAAAACTTGCCCCGCCCCCACACAGATTGAGGACGGAAAGATAGTCGGCGGATTTGCCCACGCTCAGGTTATGGCTGTTGCCGACAAAGTTGTAGACGCTGTTAAATCAGGCGCCATCAAAAGATTTGTCGTAATGGCAGGATGCGACGGCAGACACAAAGAGAGAAGCTACTTTACAGACGTGGCTGAGGCTCTGCCGAAAGACGCTGTGATCCTGACAGCCGGCTGCGCAAAATACCGCTACAACAAGCTGAACCTCGGCGACATCGGCGGTATCCCCAGAGTTCTGGACGCAGGACAGTGCAACGACAGCTATTCTCTGGCTGTGATCGCTCTTAAACTGAAAGAAGTGTTTGGTCTGGAAGATATAAACGAGCTTCCCCTCTCCTTCGACATAGCATGGTACGAGCAGAAGGCGGTTGCCGTTCTCCTCGCCCTGCTCTTCCTCGGAGTGAAAGGAGTACGCCTCGGACCGACCCTTCCCGCTTTCCTGTCACCTAACGTGGCGAAAGTGCTGGTAGAAAACTTCGACATCAAGCCCATCGGCGATGTGGCAGGCGATGTAGAAAAAATAATGGCAGGATGCTGATAAATTAAGGCGGCATATAAAATGCCGCCCTACTTTTCATAAAAAATACACGCCTTTTTTTGTTCCCCTCTTTGTAAAGGGGGGAACTTTTTCTAGTGTTGCTTTTGGTTCAAATGACATCTATTATAAACCTATGAAAATAACCATAATCGCAGACAACTATGTGGACAAAAGCTCATATCTGGCTGAACACGGATTCTCCTGTTTCATAGAGACAGCGGATTTCGATATACTTTTCGATACCGGTCAGGGTGACGCCTTCATCAACAACCTGAAACTGCTGAACATAAAACACGCCGACTTTCTGGCTCTGTCGCACGGGCATTACGACCACACAGGCGGTCTCAGCCGTCACCTTTACGACTGTGCGGCAATCACCACTGACATCTATGCCAGCAGATACATTTTCGATAATCACTTAAGAAAGAATCCGGACGGGTCTTTTGACTTTAACGGTTTCGGAAGCAGCAGAGATGAAATATCAGATAACTTCAAACTGCATCTGAACACCGGATTCACGCAGATCGCGGAAAATGTTTTCTTATCCGGCACCATCGACCGTGAGATAAATTTTGACGCAGATGCCCTGCTTTATGCGGAAATAGACAGCCACACCAGAAAAGACATGTTCAGAGACGAACAGTATATGATAATCCGTGAGGAGGACGGTATCCACCTGATAAGCGGATGCACCCACTGCGGAGCGGAAAACCTGCTGAGACACGCCAAAAAGCTGTTTCCGGACGACAGGATAATATCTTTGACCGGAGGTCTGCACCTTTACCGCTCGACACAGGACGACATCAACAGCGTCATAGAGTTTCTGGAAAAGGAAGATATAAAAATAATAGCCACAGGACACTGCACAGGGATAGAAGCAATATTTCAGATGAAAAGCAGACTGGGCGACAAAGTTATCTTCACCAAAGCCGGAATGGAAATAAGATATTAGAGAGTAAAAACGATCCTGAGCACGCCCATTATGTAGAGAGCGTATGAAATGACCTCCGCATAGGGCAGTTTTGACCCCTGAACAAAGAAAGCCGTTATGAGAAACATAACACCCATAGCGAAAGGTCTGGCGAATTTTTTCAGAGCCAGCGAAACCGCCTCTTTGTCCTCGGGTGATATTTTCACCTCCAGAGTATATTCGCTCATATCCTCGATGATCTTCTTTACCTTCATAAGCGTGAGCGGAAGCTCCAGAGTCTCCCTCTTAACAGTGCTCCACAGCCCGTCATTGAACCCCAGCGCCTCAGGGAGCCTGTCTTTAAGAATCGGCAATATATCCTTGATACCATTAAAGTTCTCAATATAATTCGTACCCAGCCCCTCGATGATGGAGCTGACCCGCATGATGTATATCGCTTCCTGCGGGAGTTTATACGGCACTGTCTTCAGCGAGTCCAGAAGCTCGAAAGCCAGCGTCTGCATGCTTTTGGCGTCCAGTGTGTTGTTATCCAGAATATCAAAGATGCGCTCCGCTATATCCTGAAGATCAAAATCCGGAGCGTCCTGAGATATAATGCCCAGCCTCTTGGCGCATTTGATATAATGCTCGAAATTGCGTTCATTTGCCGCCTTGACGAGCTGAATTATATTCTTTCTGGTTCTGGAAGGGATTTTCTGAACCATGCCGAAATCCAGCAGGACAAGATCGCCGTTTTCTGTCACCAGAAGGTTGCCCGGGTGCGGGTCGGCATGAAAGAAGCCGTTTATAAAGAGCTGATCCACATAGAAATTAACCAGTTTTTTCATGATTTCGCTGAAGCTGATATTCAGCTTTTCCAGATTCTTTTTATCATCAAACCTATAGCCGTATTCAAACGACATCACCAGAGCGTCCGGAGACGAGCACTCAGGATATCCCACAGGAAATTTTACCCCGCTGTCGGCGTATACCTCGGAAAATTTCTGCATGTTCAGAAGCTCTATGCTGAGATCGACCTCTTTCAGTATCATACGGCTGAACTCCGCAATCACGGCGTCCAACGAGTTTTTGGTATTTTCCGAGAACAGAGGGTGAAAAAGAGTGTTGAAGAATGTCAGTATCTGAATGTCCGCCCGAATGACGTTCTGGATGTCATAACGGCGCAGTTTCACGGCGACATCACGTCCGTCTTTCAGCTTTGCCCTGTGCACCTGCCCTATGGAGGCGCTGGCGATGGGCTCATCGTCAAACTCCGAAAAGCAGACCCTGCCGCCGAACGCTTTTGAAAAAACGATGTTAAAATCCCTGCCGCTCATGGGAGGAATCTCATCGTGGAGCTGGCGCATATACACCAGATATTCATCGGTGAAAAAATCCGCTCTGGTAGCCAGAACCTGTGCCAGCTTTATAAAACTGGCGCCCAGACTGTTTATGCGCTCCTTCAGGGCGGCTGGCGCCAGCGGTCTGATGAACAGCAGGCTCTTTCTGCCCTTTATAATCAGAAATACCGTCAGGATCACACGAAAAACGTGATAGACCCTGAGCGGAGAATAATATCTGAAAATTTTTCGCAATTTATTTTTCTTTTATCAGCTTTTTCAGTTCTTCTATGTCGTCTTTTGTTGCCAGACCCATTTCGTTTATCACTTCTCTGACAACCTCTTTCAGCTTGTCGTTCAGGGCTTTTTCCTCTTCTTTGCCTCTGGCGGCGGCTTTATCCATGAACTCTTTCTGCTGTTCTTTCGTCAGTTTTCCTTTTTCCAGAAGCTCTTTTGTCTCCGCCTCTATCTTCTCTTTCGCCAGGATCGCAGTGCCTATGCCCATGTAGAACAGATCTTTTAATTCAGCCATTGTATCCTCCGGGAATTAACCTATTTCATTCAGTCTGCCGTCATAGAAAGCCGTGAGCTCCTCCAGCTTGTCCGTCACTTCCAGAAGCTCTTCCAGCATCCCGTCCACGCTCTTTTTCGCTTCGTCCAGATCTCTGGATGCGCTGGCGATGGCGTCAGCATCGCCGGAGTTAGAAGCGTCTATGAGAGCTTTGTTCAGCAGGTCTATGCGTTCTTCTGCGGACGCTATGTCCTTTTCCAGTTTATCATGTCTGTCCTGAACAGGCTTTAATACTTTGCCTTTTTCAGAAATGATCTCGGAACGCATTTTCCGCTGTTCCTTCTTGCTGTATGGGGACGCAGCGGTCTGCTTTTCATTAAAATCTTCCTGCCAGCCTATTTTTTCAAGGAATTCCTGATAACAGCCGTCAAAAACCTCAATTTTATCATTCTGAAAGATGATAAGCCTGTCGGCTATGGCGTTCAGAAACATCTCATTGTGAGTAACCATAATCACGGTGCCTTTAAAGGCGTCTATCGCCTCCAGCAGAGAATCGCAGGACTGCATGTCCAGGTGGTTGGTCGGTTCATCCAGAAAGAGTATGTTGGCGGGCTGAAGTATCGCCTTAGCCAGCATTACACGGCTCTTTTCGCCTCCGGAGAGAACAGATATCTTCTTCAGGGCGTCATCACCGGAAAACATCATGGTTCCGGCGGCGTCTCTGGCTCTCTGGCGCTCGTTTATGCCTTCCACGTCCATCAGCTCCTGTTCGATGGTGTTGTTCAGCCCCAGCCTCTGTACGTTGGTCTGTTCATATACCGCCGATTTCAGCTGACCGTGGAACGACAGCTCGCCGGAATCCGGATCGTTGATCCCGCAGAGGAGCTTCAGCAGAGTTGTTTTTCCTTTACCGTTCTTTCCTATGATACATATCTTTTCATTTGACCCCACTGTGATGCTGAAGTCTTTTATGATCTGGTTGTCTTTTTCATATCCGAAGCTCAGGTTTCTGGCGGTTATCAGCTCTTTAGCCCTGATGGGGGAATGATTGAACTTGAACTCCAGATCCTCGATCTCTTCCAGCTTGTCCTTCTGTCCCATTTTTTCCAGAACTTTCACTCTGGACTGAACCCTGCTGGCAAGGCTCGCCTTTGATTTGAACCGTGTGACGAAAAGCTCTATCTCTTTTCTTTTCGCCTCTTCGTTCAGACGGGTCTTTTCATATATCTCTTCTTCCTGAATGATCTTTTCGTAAAATTTTTCAGTATTGCCTTTAATCTTCTTTATCTGCTGGCGGTGTATGCCCAGAGTGTGCGTAACAACCCTGTCCATGAACGATCTGTCGTGGGTTATCAGCACCAGCTCGCCTTTCCACTTAGCCAGAAACTGCTCCAGCCAGCGGATAGACGTAATATCCAGATAGTTGGTCGGTTCATCCAGAAGGAGAAGATCCGGCTCGGACAGAAGCAGTTTCGCCAGATTAAGCCTGACCTGATATCCGCCGGAGAAATCATTGGGCGACTTCTGCATGTCGTCATCGGAAAAACCGAGACCGGAGAGAATCTTCTCCGCCTTCCAGACATCGTCCTTTTCCTCTTCTCTAAGCCCTTCCGCCGCTTCCAGCACCGCTGTGGGCTGTTTGAAATCGATTATCTGCTTCAGATAACCTATGCGGTAGTTTTTGGGGATGTTTATCAGCCCCTCGTCCTGTTCCTGTTCACCTGTGAGGATGCGCATCAGAGTTGTCTTTCCGTGTCCGTTGCGCCCCACCAGACCTATTTTTTCGCCTTCGTTGATTCGAAAGCTGATTTTGCTGAACAAAGTCCTCGGCCCATAGGCTTTGGATAAATTCTCGATACTAAGCACTTATCTACCCCTGTCTGAACCGCATGGTACATCCTATGCGTGTTCCTATCTCTTTTTTCATATTGTCGTCCGCCATGCTTCCGTCAGAACATTTTCTGATCTCGGTCACGCCTGTCTCCGACACCGTCATGTAATAATCCGTGGTGCTCCATTCTCCGTCCGCCTCAGGCACAGAGCCCTCCGCTATGGAATCATACGAGTGGAGTATCAGCACATCTCCGGACAGAGTGCAGTCCCCGGACATAACCAGTTCGTCCGTCAGCGCTTTCTGCCACCTGTACATACCTTCACTCTGTGATATCAGATAACCGTCAAGATTTTGCATAGAGAATGTTATACACTGGTAATAATAGATTTAACAGAATAAAAAAAGGGGAGCCGAACTCCCCGTTAAAAGAATATTATTTCACATGTCTCACATGGAAGAGCTCCACAAGGCTGAGCTGATCCAGAAGAGCATAGAGTCTTTCATCCCAGACATTTACATTCAGGGCGACTCCGTCCACATTGATTATTTTGATAAGAAAACCGATAACGGAAGACACCATGGAGAGCGAATCCCTGACGTTAAGAGTAAGGTTTCTGGCGCCGCCTGAAACAAGCTGCTGAATGGTTTGTTTGATCTCATTGTAGTTATCAAGAGACTTGATGTTGCCGTGAATCTCGACAGTATGATTGTCAATTACCTTAATTTCCATGTTCTTGCTCCTGAATTTATCTTAAACTTTAAACTTGTGCAGTTTTTCCGATACCTGACCGGATGTTGAGGCGAGAGCCCCTGCCACAGACTCCACTGTCTCCCCGGCTGTCTGGTTCTCCATAGAGAGTTCAGTGATGTCATCCATAGCTTTTATCATATCTTTTGTCTTTTTGGCAATATAAGTACTCATTCTGGTAACCTCAGATGATACGGAAACTGTGGAATCCAGCTTGTTGCTGGTGTCGTCCGCCATCTGAACCAGTGAAAGAGACTGTTCGGAAGCGTCTTTCATGCTCACGGAAACGTCTTTTATCTCTTTATAGGCTGTGGATATGCTGCCCACGATCAGATTTGTGATCTTGCTGATATCCGCCAGCGATGTCTGTGTTCTCTCCGCCAGCTTTCGCACCTCGTCAGCCACCACGGCGAATCCTCTGCCGTGTTCCCCTGCCCTTGCCGCCTCTATGGAGGCATTGAGCGCCAGAAGGTTTGTCTGGTCGGCTATGTCTGATATTATGCTCAGAACGTTCTGAATCTCTCTCGCCTGATCGTTCAGATCCTGCATCGCCTCAGAAAGCCTCAGCTGGGAATCGCTGTCGGATACTATCCTCTCCACGACACGGTTCATGGACTGAACCAGCTCTTTCAGGCTGTCGCGTCCTCTTTCCAAAACCTCTGTGGTGGATACCGCCAGCTCTTCCGTTTTGTCCAGATTGATGGCTACTTCATTCACAAGCTGACTGCTGTCCTCCACCCTTGATTTCTGCTGGGTGATGTTGGAAGCCAGTGTGGAAGCGGCATTCATAAGGTCTCCGCTGGCATGAACCGCTTCTGTGATTCCCTCTATGGAGCTTTCCACTGTCGCCTGAACCTTTGCGATGAACACGTTCATGTTTTCGGCGGCGGTCTCCAGCTCGTCATTTGTTTTTATGTCGATTCTTTTTGTCAGGTCGCCTTCGCCCTGCGCCAGATCATGCGTTGTGGCTATCAGAACAGCCAGTTTAGACGTAACAACCTTGCGCAGCATGATGATAACCATCGCTGATATTATTATGAAAGATACCAGAGTCATCAGAAGCTGAATCTTAGCCAGTTTTTTAGCGGCGTCCACTTCTTCCAGAACCACGTTCAGATCTTTCGCTATGTAAAAGACGCCGACCTCTTTGTCTTCAAAATCCTTCACAGGATACTGAACCACAAAGTAACTGCCGGTGGTGAAATATTTCTTGTTATCCAGCTTGGAAGGGTCTGTGGCGCTTATCTCGTCAAAGAGCTTTTTGTCATATTCTCCGATCTGAGCCAGTTTATAACCGCCGAATGTCGGATTGTCTTTAACAAAGTCCGCTGTGGAGGCGATATCGTTTGAAATGCCTGTAACTATGGATGCGCCGATATCCTGATGAGCTTTTTCCACCAGAGCGTCCACATTAAGCATGACCTCCAGAGAGCCTATATATTTTCCATAGTCCATCACGGGTGAGAGCCCTCTGAATGTGAGTCCCGACCTGCCTATCTCGAAAGATGCCAGAGGTTTGTGAGTGTTTTTCACAGCCTTTATGGTGTGTCTGAATCCGCCGAGATCATCGCCGTACTGCTCTGTTTTCCATGAGCGGATATAGCTTTTCATATCAGCGGTGTGGACGTGGATTTTATAATCAGTGTTGAGCTGTTTGGAAAGGGAGGATGTGAGCCCGGTCACTATCTCTATGGCGTCCTGTCTGTTGTCCGCCACCATGGCATCGATCAGGCTGGATATTTCAGAGATGCTGATAGCGTTTGTCAAACAAACGTCAAACTTGGACTCAATCGCTTTCGACATGTAGGTTGATGTGTTTGCGGTTTCCTGTTCGTAGACACCTTTTTCTATATCGTTGATAACTTTAACAGAATACAGAAAAATAACACATACGGTGATAGCAATAACAACAAAAAGGGGCACAAGGAACTTCTTGGATATAGTGCTTTTCGCAGACATAGGGTCACCATTAAATCAGTTGTATTTCAAATATATTACATTGTTTTTACAATAATTACAATATCTCTGCCGCAATGGTGGCAAGACGGCTTCTCTCCCCTTTATCAAGATAAATTGTTGACGCATGTTTAAATCTGGCGGCTGTGAATTTCTCGGAAGCGTTCACAAGACCGTTGTCCCTTTCGTTCAGATAAGGGTTGTCTATCTGTTTCAGGTCGCCTGTGAATACCATTTTAGAGTTAACGCCGGCTCTGGTTATGATGGTTTTTATCTCGTGGGGGCTGAGGTTCTGCGCCTCGTCCACGACAAGATATGTATCCATCAGAGTCCGTCCCCTGATATATGTCAGCGCCTCTATCTCCAGCATTTTGGATGATTTCAGATAGTCTATGGTCGCCTCGTGCATCTGGTGTTTGGACAGATATTCGTCTTTTACCTCTATTCTGCCCTTATCCATCATATAGATAATGAATTCCATATTGTCATAGATGGGTTTGAGCCATGGATCTAGCTTCTCTGATATTCCGCCGGGGAGATATCCGAGATCTTTTCCCATGGGAATGGGCGATCTTGTTACGATCAGCCTTTTATATTTGTCATTAAGAACGGAATGAAGACCGGCGCAGAGTGCCAGCAGTGTTTTTCCCGTTCCGGCTATACCGATGGCGAAAACAACGTCTATCTCAGGATCCAGCAGAGAATCCATCAGATAAATCTGTTTCCTGTTTGCGGGGGTCACGCCGAGTATAGGCTCGTTAGCGCTCAAAAGCCTGAAAGCGCCTGTGTCTATGCTGCCGTTGCCTATATATCTCACCAGAGCGCTTTTCTGGGGATTCAGAGCGCCTTTAAGGATGAAATATTCATTCACTCTGGGCATAAAGTCAGTGCTGTCCGCTCTGGTTACCCCTTCGGGGATGGGAAGCTCTTTCTCGTGGTAAAGAGTGTTTATATAATCGTCCGGAACGAACAGGGTGTCGTCTGTCTGATCTATGAACGATGTGGTTGTTTCATGATAATAGTCTTCGGCGTCCAGCCCAACAGCGTTCGCCTTGATGCGCAGGTTAACGTCTTTTGAAACGATGATGGTTTCCAGCTTGGATTCCTGCTTAACCTGAAGAGCGGTGGCGAGGATCACGTTGTCGTTTTTGCTGAGGTCGAATCCGGCAGGAATGAGGCTTCTGGTCTTCTCATCCTGAAAGCGGATGGTGAGCTTGCCGCCTGATTCCAGCTTTACGCCTTTTAAGAGGTCGCCCTCTTTTTCTTCTCTGTATTTCTCTACAATACGGATAAAACTGCGGGCGTTGTACCCGTTCAGATCGAGATTCTTTTTAAAAGAATCCACCTCTTCCAGAACTACTGCCGGAAGAATTATGTTGTTGTTGTCGAAAGTCTCTAAACAGTTGGGGGAATAAAGGATAACGTTTGTGTCGATAATAAAGTTCTTGACCTTTTTAGCTGCCATTCATTTCTCCGGTGGGAAGTATCTCTGGTAATATACCGCATAAAATACCCACAGGCAAGCAGCGTATTGATAATTTACCGAAATATGAGCTGCGGTAAAATATCTTTGAAGGTTTATTAGATTTTTCACCAATATGGGTATATACATAATTATTGCTATCTGGAGGGATTATTTTGGAAACTAACAAACCTATTGTGCTCTATGTGGAGGACGAGGACATCATCAGGGGGCTGGTGGCAAAATTTCTGGAGAAGCATTTCGAGGTTATAACAGCGGCAAACGGCTGTGAGGCTCTGGAGAAATTTAACTCTCAGAAAGCTGATTTTATAGTCACAGACATCACTATGCCTAAGATGAACGGCATCAAACTTATTAAAGCGCTGAAAGAGATAGACGGCAGCCTGCCCGTCTTTGTAACCACCGCCCACACAGACGAATACAAGTCTATTGACGGTGTGGAGCAGATTTACGGAAAGCCTCTGGACTGCCGTAAAATGATTGACGATATCAAAAACCATCTG
Source organism: Deferribacterales bacterium (assembly GCA_050251875.1). GTDB lineage: Bacteria > Chrysiogenota > Deferribacteres > Deferribacterales > Geovibrionaceae > Seleniivibrio. Next base: position 401,587 of record JBFWMA010000002.1, read on the forward strand.
AATTATAACTAACTATTACTTATACTGTGTTTCACCGAGCGGAGCGTTGACGAGGAAATGACAGGACGTCATTTCTGAGCCTAATAAATTGTAATGTGACTCGTATTGATAATGTATTTGAAATAAGCGTCCACTTTCAGAAATTCCAGATCATAGCTCTCAGGCAGAGGCACAGCCGACATATGCTTCAGAGCGTATAAAACCTCATTATCCAGATCAGGATATCCGCTGGACTGCAATATGCGGATGCTGGATATCTTGCCATCCTTCGAAATTACAAACGATGCCTGCACAAGCCCCTGTTCGCCTCTCATGCCCGCCGCCACGGGATACTGCCAGACCTGATACAGCATTCTGGCGAATTTGTGAAAATATGACTGATACTTCATCTTCACATACTGCATGGAGACAGAATCCTCTCCGGTGACAGGACCCTCGCCTTTGGCATATTTTTCTATGGTGTCTCTGGGGTTCATGATATCGTCCAGCCTCTTTTTCTCGGCTGCCTGACGCTCTTCTCTGAGCTGCTGTTCAGTCTTTGACGATATTTTCGGAAGCTCCGTCTTGTCTTTTTTTTCCAATACGGCGTCTTTGTCCTGCGCTTTCGGTTCGGCTCGTTTCTCCTGCGGCACAGTCTTTTTGTCTTCGCCTTTCTTTCCCGGAGTCTGCTTTTCGGAAGGTTTTTCGGAGCTTCTTCTCTCTTTCAGAGCAGGAGCCTGTTTTTTCAGCTCTGTGGGAATGTCCTCATCCAGAGGCATATCCTTATAGTTTTTCTGAGGAGGACTTTTCGGCTGGGGCTGGGGTTCGGGCGCGGGGGATGGCAGAGGTGCTGGCGCCTTTTTCTCTTTGGGAACAATACTTACCTCAATGGGCTTCTCTTCCGGCTTCTCTTTTTTGTCGAAATGGACTATGCCGAGAAACAACAGGTGGAGCAGCAGGGATAAAGCCAAAAACAACAGAAATATACCGCGCATGGATAAAACATACTCTTACATTTATTTAAATACAAGACACATTGTGGTAAAATTAGTTCTATAGGATATTATTTATAAAAGAACTTGACATGGACAGACTCAAGTCTTATTATAGCGTCATAATCAAATCCGCTTAGGAGGACTAAACTATGGCAATCGTTAGATGGGATCCTTTAAAAGATTTAATGACTATGCACGACAGGATGAACAAGATCTTCGATGAGACGCTGAGCAAAACCGCTCAGGCCGGCTATGGCGACTGGCTTCCGCCCGTTGATATTTATGAGACGGAGACAGACGTTGTGCTGGTGGCAGAGCTCCCCGGTGTTAAGGAAGAGGAGCTGGATATCCAGATGTCGGACGGCGTGCTGACACTGAAAGGCGACAAAAAATACCCCATAGAGGGCGACAGCGACAATTACTACAGACTGGAACGCTCATACGGAAAATTTAACCGTTCCTTCACCATCCCCAGCACTGTGGATGTGAACAGCGTGAAAGCATCGCTGAAGGACGGTCTGCTGAAAATAACACTCAAAAAACGCACAGAGATTCAGCCCAAGGTAATCAAAGTAGAAACAGAATAAGTTGGTGAAATATGGCCGGAGACTATTACAGCATCCTCGGTGTGGCAAAAACAGCCACCGAGGATGAGATCAAAAAAGCGTACAGAAAACTTGCGAGAAAATATCACCCTGACGTAAATCCGGGCGACAAATCCGCCGAGGACAAATTCAAGGAGATATCCGAAGCATATGGTGTTCTGTCGGATGCTGAAAAGAGAAAGCAGTACGATTCTCTCGGTCATGACGCTTTTAAATCAGGCGGACACGGATACGATTTTTCCGGCGCTAACTTTGACGATATCAAGAACCATTTTTCCGGTTTTAACATGAACGATATCTTCGGAGACATGTTCGGCGGCGGTTTCGGAGGCGGATCACGCAGAAACCGAAACGCCCCCAGACGAGGCGAGGATATCAACTACACCATACAGATACCTTTTAAAGACGCCATATTCGGAAACGAATACGAAATAACCCTGAACCACACGGAAAACTGTGCCTCATGCGGAGGCAAAGGCGGCGACAAAACAGTGTGTCCCGCTTGTCAGGGTTCAGGTCAGACCATGACAAACAGAGGCGGTATGATATCCGTATCACCCTGCCCCACATGTAAAGGCAGAGGCGAGATACACCAGAACGTATGTTCCGTGTGCAAAGGCTCCGGATACAAAAACGTTCAGGAAAAGGTAAAGGTTAAGATACCGAAAGGAGTTGATAAAAACTCCAAGATAAAAATTCCGGGAAAAGGCAACGCCGGAGTGAACGGCGGTCCGCAGGGCGATGTTTATATCATCACCAATGTGAAAGACCACGAAATCTATGAGCGCAAAGGCAACAATGTCTATGTGACTGTTGATGTGGATATTTTCGAGGCGGCTCTGGGCGAGAAAATAAACGTCCCCACCCCCTACGGAACCATCAGCATGAGCATCCCCGCGGGCACACAGCCCGGGCAGACATTCCGGGTGAAGAACAAAGGCGTTCCCAGCCTGAAAGGCACAGCCATAGGCGACCTGTATGTCGTCATCAGGGTTAAGGTGCCGCAGATAGCCATCGAAAAAGACCGTGAGGCGCTGAAAGAGATGCAGCACAGATACGCCGACAACGAACGTGCCAGACTCATAGAAAAAGCGAGGCTGTGACATGAGAGGCAAACCGCTATATATCATCAGCATAGTGTCGGAGATGTTCGACCTGCATCCCCAGACGCTCAGGCAATATGAGAGGCTCGGGTTCATAAATCCCCAGCGCTCTCAGGGAAACACAAGATTGTACTCAGACGAGGATCTTGAAACTCTGAAATTCATACTGACACTCACAAAGGACATGGGCGTTAATCTGGCCGGTGTCGAAGTTATACTGAATATGCGAAATCAGATAGACGAACTCCAGACACAGAACGACCAGCTTAGAAAATTTATCATGGAAAACGCCGATGCCCTGAACAGGTCAAAAGACGCTCTGGTGCCGGTACAGGAAAAGAAGGTTATCAAGGTCAGAATTGATAGGGATTAAAAAACATGATTAATTTCAACAAGATGACTATAAAAGCTCAGGAAGCGGTTCAAGCCGCTCTTGACAACGCAGAGACCAGAAACCATCAGCAGATAATGCCCGAACACCTTCTTCTGACCCTTATAGATCAGGAGGACGGGATCGTGACCCCTCTTCTGCACAAGGCGGGCGTGAACATAAACCTGCTCAGAACAGAAGTGGAAAAGATACTGGATAAACAGCCCAAAGTTGAGGGCAGTTACCAGACATATATGTCCCAGGAAGTGAAAAAGGCTCTGGACTATGCCTTCAACAGCCTGAAAAAATTCGGTGACGAATATGTCTCCACAGAACATATTCTGATAGGGATAGGCGAAAACGCCGGATACGACCTGCGCACCGCCCTCTCCTCCGCCGGATATAATCTGAACACAGTTCTCAAGGCATATGAGGCGACAAAAGGCTCAAGCCGTGTGACAGACCAGAACCCCGAAGACAAGATGAACGTTCTGGACAAATACACCATAGACCTCACCCAGAGAGCCAGAGATGGCAAGCTGGATCCCGTTATCGGGCGTGACGAAGAGATCAGACGTGTGATACACGTCCTCTCCAGACGTACCAAGAACAACCCTGTGCTGATAGGCGAACCGGGCGTGGGTAAAACAGCCATCGCCGAAGGGCTCGCGCAGAGGATTGTGAACGGCGATGTGCCCGAAACCCTGAAAGACCGCACTGTGTCAGTGCTGGATATGGGCTCGCTCATAGCCGGAACAAAGTTCAGAGGCGAGTTCGAGGACAGGCTGAAAGCTATTCTGAACGCCATAAAAGAGCGCGAGGGAGAGATAGTGCTCTTCATAGACGAGATGCACACACTCGTGGGCGCAGGCAAAACAGACGGCGCGATGGACGCCGCCAACCTGCTGAAACCAGCTCTGGCAAGGGGCGAGCTCCACTGCATAGGCGCAACGACTCTAGACGAATACAAAAAATATATCGAAAAAGACGCCGCTCTGGAGAGAAGATTCCAGCCGGTATATGTGAAAGAACCCTCTGTGGAGGACACAGTGTCCATCCTGAGAGGACTTAAAGAAAAATATGAGGTACACCACGGTGTGCGTATAAAAGACAGCGCATTGGTGGCGGCAGCCCATCTGGCTAACAAGTACATCAGCGACAGGTTCATGCCCGACAAGGCTATCGACCTGATAGACGAGGCGACAGCCAAGCTGAGGATGGAGATAGACAGTCTGCCCACCGAGCTGGACGAGCTGGAACGCAAAATAACCCAGCACGAGATAGACAAACAGGCGCTGAAGAAAGAGAAGGACGCCGCCAGCGTGCAGAGGCTGGAAAAACTGGAAAAAGAGCTGGCAAACCTGAAGGAACAGGCATCCGCTATGCGCATGGCATGGCAGAACGAAAAGGATGTAATCCAGAAGGTGCGCACTATTAAAGAACAGATAGAGCAGGCGAAATATGAGATGCAGAACGCCGAGCGGGTCGGAGACCTGAACAAAGCGGCGGAGATAAAATACAGCCGTCTGGTAGACCTTGAAAGACAGATGTCGGACGCCAACGCCAAACTGACAGAGATGCAGAACGGCAAACGTATGCTGAAAGAGGAAGTGGACGAAGAGGATATAGCCGCCGTAATCAGCAAATGGACAGGCATCCCCGCCACAAAACTGCTGGAAGCGGAAGCCGACAAGCTGATCCACATGGAGCAGTGGCTTCATAAACGTGTGGTAGGACAGGAAAACGCCATATCCGCCGTGTGCGAGGCAGTGCGCAGAAGCAGAGCCGGACTGAACGACCCCAACAAACCGCTGGGATCATTCATTTTCCTCGGACCCACAGGCGTGGGCAAGACCGAGCTGGCGAAATCTCTGGCAGAGTTCCTTTTCGACTCGGAAGACGCCATAGTGCGTATCGACATGAGCGAATATATGGAGAAACACGCCGTGGCGAGGCTCATCGGAGCGCCTCCCGGATATGTGGGATATGAGGAAGGCGGACAGCTTACAGAGGCAGTGCGCAGACGCCCCTACTGCGTCATCCTGCTGGACGAGATAGAAAAGGCGCACCCGGACGTTTTCAACGTTCTTCTCCAGCTTCTCGATGACGGCAGGCTGACAGACAGCAAAGGAAGAACAGTCAGCTTCAAGAACTGTGTGGTAATAATGACCTCGAACATCGCCAGCGACATGATTCACGAATCATTCGCAAAAGAAGGAAGCTGGCAGGAAAAATATAATGACATCCAGAAGATAGCCACAGGTCAGCTCTCTATGTATTTCCGCCCCGAGTTCCTGAACAGGATAGACGACATAATCGTCTTTCACCCGCTGGGCAGAGAGCACATAGCCGAGATAGCGGAGATTCTGATGAAAGGACTGGCTAAACGTATAGCCGAAAATAACATTGAACTCACATGGACCAAGTCTGTCATAGATGAAATAGTTTCCGCGGGGTTCGATCAGGCTTACGGAGCCAGACCTATGAAGAGAGCTATCAGAAAACTTATCGAAAATTTCATCGCCGAAAAGATAATAAAAGGCGAGCTGAAACAGGGAGATAAGGCGGAGCTTGACTTTCATAACGGAATGATGCACATTAATTTTTCCCAAGGTTGAGAGGACATCCGACACAATTATGGTATAATCAACCATCGGAAGTATAACAAATATGAATGAAGAAATTGACGAGTCTTTGGACGAAAACGAACAATTAGATCAGGAAGATGAAAATATTGCTGAGGAAGCGGAGCAGGAATTCGTTCCTGCTCCCATCAGCGAAAACTCGCTGAAGCAGTACCTCAACAGTATATCACGCTATAAACCACTCACAAAAGAGCAGGAGTACGATCTCGGAGTGCGTATTCAGAAAGGTGACGAAGACGCTCTGAACAAACTCATCCTCTGCAACCTGAAATTTGTCGTATCCATAGCCAACCGATACAAAAATACCGGTCTGCCCATTTCCGACCTGATAAATCAGGGGAATCTGGGACTGGTGGAAGCGGCTAAAAGGTTCGACCATACCAAAGACGTTAAATTCATCTCATACGCCGTCTGGTGGATTCGCCAGTCGATCATTCAGGCTCTGGCGGAACAGTCAGGCACTGTAAAACTGCCCATCAAACAGGCGGGCATCCTTTATAAGATCAACGGCGCTATAGAAAAACTGAACAAATCCCTTTCCAGAGAGCCCAGCGCTTTTGAGCTGGCTGAATATCTGAAAATGGATGAAGCCGATATAGAAAACGTTCTCAGGGTCTCCAGAAACTATCTGTCTCTGGAAGCGCCTATTAAAGACGGTGAAGACCGTTCTTTCATCGATCTGCTGGATTCCGGCGCAGGCGACATAGAGGAAGATATCATATCAAAAACTCTGAAAGCCGCTCTGGACGACATAGTGGACGAGCTGGACGAGAGAGAATCCATGATAATCTCATGGCGATTCGGTCTGGACGGAGAAGCCCCGAAAACTCTGGAAGAGATAGGCGAAGAGATGAACATCAGCCGTGAACGTGTGCGCCAGCTGGAGACAAGAGCCCTGGCAAAACTGCGCAAAAAAGCTATGAAAAATAAATTGCAGGACTTCCTGAACTAATGAACACTTATAAACATGTCAGACCGGAACACCTGAACCACAACGGATACCTCTTCGGCGGCTTTATGCTTCTGTGGATAGACGAAGTGGGCTGGATGACAGCTTCTCTGGACTATCCGGGGTGCAAGCTGGTCACCGTGGCGATGGACAGCATAGTTTTCAAGCATCAGGTACTGAACGGGTCCATCCTGCGTTTCGAATCTGTCGCAGTAAAAATCGGCAGAAGTTCCGTTACATATAAAGTCGTTGTATTCGCCGATGAACCCGGCGGTGTTTCCGAAAAAATCGTCTTCTCCACCAACATCACTTTCTGCCGGATTAATGCCGATGGAAAAGCCGTAGCCCTTCCCAAATCAGACAAATTACGCTCTCAGGAATAACCCTCTAACAACGCTCGCCTTGTCATAATTATTTGACATTCGATATGTTCTGTTATATATAACGTAAAAAGCGTTATATAATATTCTATATATCGAAAAAGGAGATAATATGAAAAAGCTATTACTGATGATGCTTGTTCTGGCGGTGGCTGTATCAGCATACGCCGAAGGTCTTCGTGTGGCTGCCGGAGCCGGCTACAAAAACCTTGTGGAAGACTGGGCTAACCTGTATGAATCAAAAACAGGCAAGAAGATGGAAAGAATGTACGGCAACATGGGACAGGTAGCGGCACAAGTAAAACTGGGCGGCGGCATATGCGCTGTTATCGGTGAGGAAGGCTTCCTGAAAACATCCGGTGTGAACTATGCCTCCTACACTCCCATCGGCAAAGGTATCCTGGTTCTGGTTACCAGAAAAGGACTCACAATCACAGATCCCAAAGAGCTTATAAAACCTGAGTTCGGCAAAATCGCCATCCCCGACACAGAAAAAGCTATTTACGGTAAAGCCGGACTTCAGCTTATCAACGGGCTGGGCATAGCCGCTGAGCTTTCACCCAGACTGATTCCCGCCGGAACAGTCCCCCGCTCCGGTTCATACGCTCTCACAGGCGAGGCTGACGCCGCTTTTATCAACATCACTTTCGCTAACAAGAATAAAGAAAACTTCGGCTCAGTGCTTGTTATAGAAAAAGGCTACAACCCTCTGGACATCACAGCCGCTGTTCTGCCCGACTGTGTTGACAACGAAGATTTAAAAACTTTCCTCGGAATGCTCGGCACTCCCGAAGTGAAAAAGATAGTAAAACAAAACGGACTTTAAAATGACGGATATTCTGAAAGAAATAACAGATGCCGATACCCTGTTCTCTATCTGGTTAACGGCTAAGATCTGTTTCTGGGCTTTTCTGCTGCATGCGGTAATAGGCGTACTTCTCGCATGGTATCTCAGCAGCAAAAAAGCCCCTTTCAGAAATCTGATCGACACGCTGGTAACTTTTCCTCTGATATTTCCGCCTATAGCCACAGGCTTTCTGCTCCTTCTGCTCATAGGACGCTTCGGTATTCTGGGCAGTTTTTTGCAGAAGAGTCTGGGCACTGAGCTTATTTTCACACAGAAGGCACTCGTGATAGCAGCCTTTACAGCAGGCTTGCCTCTGGTGGTAAAACCTGTTCAGGCAGCGATCTCGTCATCGGCCATAAGTTTGATCGAGGCATCGCTGACCCTGGGCAAGAGCCGCATAACTACCTTCCTGTTTGTTGTGGTGCCCAATGTGAAAAGAAGCATTCTGACCGGTCTTACATTGGGGTTGGGGCGGTCACTCGGAGAGGTGGGGATCACTCTGATGATAGGCGGAAATATCATAGGAAAAACTAATACGCTGTCGCTGGAAGTCTATAATGCTGTTTTTGAAGGAAATTACTTTCGTGCCGGCGCTCTTTGTTCTATACTGCTTACGGTATCGATAATCATTTTCACTCTTTTAAGAAAAATGGAAGCGGAGAAGATATAATGTTTTTTTCTGAAAATACTGTAGACCAATGGATAGAAGAGGATGTACCCGGATTCGATCTTACCACAGGGCTTCTGACATTCGACAAGAAATCACTCAATATAAAATTTTCAGCCAGACACGATATGACGCTCAGCGCCGCTGAGGCCGCTGTCAGGGTTCTGACAAAAGCAGGATGCGTTGTGAAGAGCTCTATGGAGAGCGGAACGGCAGTTAAGCAGGGAGACCTGATAATAGAGGCTGACGGAGCGCCCAAATGCGTTCACACAGGCTGGAGAATCGCTCTGAATCTGCTGGAATACTGCTCCGGCATAGCCACACGCACAAACGGGCTGGTGAAAAAAGCCAGAGCCGTGAACGAAAACATAGTGGTCTGCGGCACCAGAAAATCTTTCCCCGGTACCAGAAGACTGTCACAGCAGGCGCTTCTGTCCGGAGGCGGAATTTCCCACAGGCTGGGGCTGGCTGAAACGGTGCTGTTCTTCGCCGCTCATTACGACATGGCTGGCGGGCTGGATAAGCTGTTCGCTGACCTGCCCAAGATCAGGCTGAACTGCATAGAGAAAAAAATAGGTATTGAGCTGGAAGACCTGAAAGAGATAGAAAAAGCCGCTAAAGCCGGAATAGACACCATACAAACCGATAAAATGACACCGGATCAGGTAAAAGACGCCGTAAAACTGGTGAAAAACATAAACCCGAATATAAAAGTTGCCGCCGCAGGCGGAATAAACATCGACAACTGCGCTGAATACGCCGCTTCCGGATGCGATATGCTCGTTACGTCATGGATGTATTTCGGCAAACCTGCCGATGTGAAGGCTTCTATCTCCTAAGACTGTCCGTTCAGAAATTTCATATCCTCGTCCACGGAGATTCCCTTCACGGTGAGGTAGTCTCCCACCATGATACCGCTGGCGCCCGCTCTGAGGCATTTCACGGCGCTGTTCTCCCTGAAGACGATGCTCCTGCCACCGCACACTCTTATGCTTCTGTCCGGCAGAATGAATCTATAGACTGCGATAATGCGCAGAGCCTCATCCTCTGACAAAACAGCAACACCCTCTTTCGGCGTGCCTTTGATAGGATTCAGAAAGTTCATGGGGACTGAGTGCACGCCAAGCTCCCGGAGAAGCACGGCAAGCTCATATCTGTGCGCCCATGTCTCGCCAAGCCCGAAAATTCCGCCGCAGCAGACATAAAGCCCCGCTTTCACCGCGTTTCTGACTGTATCCACATCATCCTGATAACTGTGCGTGGTGCAGATCTCCGGAAAATAGCTCTCTGCCACTTCCAGATTATGGTGATAGGCATCCAGCCCAGCCTCTTTCAGCTCAATGAGCATTTCCATGCTCAGACAGCCCACGGAAGCGTCCGCCTTCAGCCCGTAAGAATTTATTATCCTAAGCCCTTGCTTGATCTTCTGAAATTCATCAGCGTCCGGCACAAGCCCGCTGGTGACGATGCTGAATCTCTCTACGCCTCTTTTCGCCAGATCTTTGGCGGCGTCCTCTATCTTTTTCAGGTCGATGAAGCCGTATACCGGAGCTCCGGTGTTGAAATGTGACGACTGAGCGCAGAAGGAGCAGTTTTCACTGCACAGCCCGCTTCTGGCATTTATGATGGCGCATGTCTGGGGCTTTTTGCCCATGTTGCGCAGTTTCAGCTTTTCGGCATAGCTCATCAGAAGTTCAAGATCAGTGCCTATGAGCGCCTGAATATCGTCAAATGAGGGCAGTCCGCCCTCTTCCACTTTTTTGAATATATTTTCGATCATGTTTTATTCCGAAACGATAATGTATTTTGCGTCAACGTAACCGGTGAAATCGGCGGTTTTGATCTTCAGCCAGTTCACGCCGTCATTGGTGAGTCTGCCCAGGATGGCTACCTGCTGCCATGAGAGGAGAATCTCCTCCACCTCAGAGTTTCTTGAAGGCGAATGCCACAGAACCACGCCGTCTTTCACAGCGTATCCGAATCCGGTCTTTGATATGTCAGCGGAATCCGCCGACTTGTATTTTAACTGTTTCTGATTTACGTCATCTATATTTTTCAGTGTTTCTATTCTGGTTGTGCCGTCATCCTGCTTTGTAACCACTGTTACGGCGGCTCTTTCCGGTTTCTGAGAATCTATTTCGGCTTTCTGCTGCGGGATTGTTTCTGATTCCAGTTTTACCACGGAGGCTTTTATGCCGTCCACCATCTCAGCCAGCTTTTTCTGCTGGTCTCTGGCGATATCAACCTCTTTAGACTGTTTGTCAACGCTGTCGTTCATCACATCCACGGTGGTTTTGATGTTTATCAGCTCGTTTTTCATCTGATCCGCCACCAGACGTATGGAACGGACATCGTTTCTAATCTGTTCGAGCTGGGTATCATAGCTGTCAAATTTTGCTTTGGTAGAGCATGAAAAAAGAAATGAGGCGGATAAGATGATTACTATTTTTTTCATTTATAAGTTACTTACATGTTCCTGATTCAGTTACCTCAATAAATTTGGCATACATGAATCCGTGGGCGCCGTTATATTCGCACTCCCACCATTCTTTGTTTTCTGTCATTTTTATCAGATCTATTCTCGCCATGTAGGGAGCGTTTGTCAGGCTCTCTGATGTGACTGAAGGTTTTGATCTCATCTTAAGACCGCTGGCGGTAGTTATACATCCATATTTAGCCTTCACAGGCTCTGGTTTTGCCGCAGGCACAGGTTTTTCAGCCACAGGAGGCACAACGACGGGCGCCACAGGCTGAGGTTTCACAGGCTCTGCCGCAGGCTTGACCGGGACAGCAACTGGTTCTGCGGGGGCTGTTTCCTGAGCTGGAGTTTCTATGACAGCCGGAGTGTCGGGCTGTGCAGGCGTCTCCACCGGAGAAACAATCTCTGAAGGCACGTCATTCTTGGCTGTGATGGTTTTGCCACTCGGCTTCATATTCATTAACACATATCCGCCGTATATGGAGATAAAAATGATAAGGACAGTCACAGGAAGAGCGTATGTGATGCTTCTCTTTCTGCTGACGCCGTAAAGGTTGGCAGCAGCCATTTTTACATGGTTAGGCGCCACTCGTGACGATTTCTTTTCGTTCGCTATCTCTATCGCCTTCTGAGCGACTCTGTTGATCTCCGAGGGGATGCCTTTGGAGTAGTGATATATCTCTATGAACGCAGGTTTTCTGAATATAGGAAAATCTTCGCCCAGCGCTTTTTTGATTCTGTGCTCAACATATTCCGCAGTGTCTTTCATGCTCAGCGCCGCCAGTTCCACAGTGAAGGTGAATTTTGGTCCGAGCCTGCTGCTGATGTTTTTCATTTTGTCGTGCATGTCGGGACTGCCGCAGAGAATGACCTGAACCAGCTTGCACTTTTCTATCTCTATCTCCATGAAGCTGTTGAGAAGCTCCAGACTGCCGTCAGAGATATTTTCGGCGTCATCGATGATAATCAGGTTGTTCATGCCGTCTTTGTATCCGCCAACGAAATAATCCATGAGCATCCCGAAGGAAGACTGGGTGTCGCAGGAAGCGCAGTCCAGCCCGAAACCGGAGCATATCTCGGTGATGAGCTTTTCCGGGTCTTTGATATTTTCGGTGATTACGGCAACGTTGCACTGTTTCAGATTTTCGGAGAGGACGTTGCACGCCATCGTCTTTCCGGAACCTTTGAGACCGGTGAGCAGCATGAATCCCTTGCGGCTGTTGATGCCGTATTCGAGCAGACTGATAGCCTTGTCGTGGGATATAGAGGAAAAAAAGTATTTGTTATCAGGGTAAACGCTGAACGGTTCAGCTTTAAACCCGAAAAGATCTCTGCTCATGTAGCCTCAATTTTATTAATATCATGAGTATTCTATAATAATATCTATAAAATGTCTACTAAGTGTTATGATTTGTTGCGCAATAGCGTTCTGCCAGCGCTTTTAAGGTAGTTATGAAATGACAGCGGGCAATAAAAAAGGTTCTTAGCTTTCGGCCAAGAACCTTCTTTAAAAACTAAAACTATTTCAAATATTCTTCTTAGCCGATTGAATCTTTGAAAAGCTTGCCGGCTGTAAATTTAGGAACTCTTTTTGAGGGAATAGTCATTTCTTTTCCACTCTGAGGGTTTCTGCCTTTACGCTCTTTTCTCTCAGATACTGAGAATGTACCAAAGCCGACAAGGGTTACTTTGTCATTTGCTTTAAGCGCTTCTACAGTTGCTTCTTCGAAAGCTTTGAGAGCTTTTTCAGCATCGGATTTTTTGAGACCTGACATTTCTGAGATCTTCTCAATAAGCTCTTTCTTGTTCACTACAACCTCCTAACTCAAGAAGTTAAAATTATATACACGCAAGAAGCCCTAAAATCAAGCAAATATTGAAGGGGTCTGCAAAAAAAACTCACAATTATTAATAAGTAATAAAAACATAGTAACACTGAAACTATAATTATTATTATTTAGAGAGCTTTTGTTCATTTGAAAATTAAACAGAGAATCGCATTAGTCCTTTCATATCAATGAAAAGACCCGTTAAACAAAAAATCCCCCGCAAACCTAAGCCAGCGGGGGAATTTTACCATTCATAATTCTTATGAAAAAATTATTTTATCAGCAGTTCGGCTATCTGGACGGCGTTTGTCGCCGCGCCTTTACGAAGCTGGTCGCCGACAACCCAGAAAGTCAGACAGTTGTCACGGGCGATATCTTTTCTGATACGTCCCACATAACAGTCGTCTCCGCCAGCCACAAAGAGAGGCATGGGATATTCGCCGTTTGCGGGGTTATCTTTCAGCACCAGACCGGGAGCCTTAGCGAAGAGCTCTCTTGCCTTCTCCACAGATATCTCTTTCTCTGTCTCTATTGTGACAGACTCAGAGTGCGCGGAAAGTGTGGGAACACGCACGCATGTGGCGCTCACCTTTATATTGTCATCGTGGAGCATCTTTCTTGTTTCGTTGAACATCTTCATCTCTTCTTTTGTATATCCGTTGTCAGTGAAAGAATCCACATGAGGGATAACGTTGAAGAGGATCTGCTGAACGAATTTTTCTACCTTAATGGCATCGCCTTTCGCCCATGCTCTTGTCTGGTTCATCAGCTCTTCCATAGCCTGCGCTCCGGCGCCGGATGTGGACTGGTATGATGAAACGATGACGTTCTTAATTTTAGAGTAATCATACAGAGGCTTCAGAGCCACCAGCATGATGATGGTAGTACAGTTAGGGTTAGCTATTATACCGTTATGCTTGAAAGCGTCTTCGGGGTTTACCTCGGGCACAACCAGAGGAACGTCTTTATCCATGCGGTATGCGGAAGAGTTGTCCACAACCACAGCCCCTGCCTTAACAGCGCTGGGAGCGAACTCAAGGCTTCTGCCGCCGCCTGCGGAAAACAGAGCGATATCCACGCCTTCGAAGCAGTCATGCGTCAGTTCTTCAACTTTATATGTTTTGCCCTTGAACGTAATCTCTTTGCCCACGGAGCGTTTGGAAGCCAGGAGCTTCAGCTCTGCGATAGGAAAGTTTCTCTCTTCAAGTATCTGTAAAAATGTCTCGCCCACTGCGCCTGTCGCGCCGGCGATCGCTACGTTATAAGCGGCTTTTTTCTTTAATTCTGCCACGCTTGCACCTCTCATACAAAGTTGATGCATACAAATATGACAACAACGGCACCAATGTCAATATTTATTACCTTTTCAGACGTTAAAAAATAATAATTTTCACTAATCCGTTGCAAAAACATAATAGTGTATGCTAACTCATAGATGTCATGGAAAAGATAATATTCAGCATCCCGCTGAAAAACGGAAAAACAGCAAAGATTTATCAGGGCGCTTTCGGCAGCGGCGAGCATGTCACCACGAAAGAGTGCATCAGGCTCATGGAAAACATGGAGCTGACCAATAAAACTATGCTGGACGTTGGCTGCGGGACGGGGATTCTGGGCATCTGCGCATCGCTTCTGGGGGTCGGGTCTGTGACAGGATATGATGTGTCATATGACGCGTGCAGAACGGCGAAAGAATGCAACGAACTGAACAGCATCGGGAACAATCATATTATATGCGGTTTCGAAACCGCTATAAAAGGCAGATTTGATATTATCTTCGCCAATATATATCTGGACATACTGACGTCCATATCCGATTTTATATATGGCTCGCTGAACGAAGGCGGTCATCTGGTGGTTTCCGGCGTTCCCATTGAGGAACATTACGACATCAGAAAGCATTATATGAAATATGGTCTCGAAGTTCTTGACTTGAGAATCCACGAAGACTATTGTACTGTTCTTTTTAGGAAATAAGAGCATTCCGGCTCTTAATCAATAAACTGGGGCGATTAGCTCATTTGGATAGAGTGCAGGCCTCCGAAGCCTGAGGTAGCGGGTTCGAATCCCGCATCGCCCGTATATACATCAATAAGTTGCGCTATTTTTGCAGTGTGCCAAATTTCCATTCAACACAGGACACATCTCAGAAAGTTCTTATTTTATAGCTATTTTGAGTTCACTACCGACAGCCTGAGCATACTTTAAAAGTGTCTGGATGCTTGGTGAGTTCTTAGAATTAACACTCTCAAGCCTACAAACAGCACTCTTTGTTGTACCCATGCGCTGTGCGACCTCTTCCTGTGTCAGCCCTGCTTTCATTCTAGCATTTATTAACTGTCCCCTAAGCTCGTACTCAGGAGCAAGTCTGTCGTATTCTGATTTTACTTCTGGCTTAGAAAGTGCTTTCTGCTTGAATTCACTAAAATTAACTCTGGACATCGTTTACCTCCTTCATACGTTCTAAGGCTATCTTTATTTCTTTCTGCGGTGTTTTCTCAGTTTTCTTAACAAAACTATGCAGGATTATTATTTTTCTACCAACAGTGTAACAGTACAAAGAACGCCCTATTCCCGATGCGGCTTTTGCTCTTATCTCAAAAAGCCCTTTATGCCCTGTCATCGGCTTTGTATAATGCCGACCAACACCTATTCCATGTTCCTGAATCAACTCCATAACATGAAGCAAATCAGCAAGAATATCATGAGGAAGGTCTAACGTTTCCTGTTCGACTGTTTCATTGAGAAATTCGATTTCAAACTTCATAAATCTAAGTTAGCATATTTGATAACTTTCGCAAGACAAAAACTCTGTAATATGTATAGTTGTTTGAATCCAGCATCGCCCGTTAATTTGCTATTTATATGGCAATTACTTTATCAGTATGAAGTAGAATATAAACCTTATTAAACTGATACTTATTTAATTTAGATAAATCATCGGTAATATTCGCTTTCCCTGAATTTAATACTTTATTAAAGACAATAAGTAATCTCACATCACCATTATAATGATTATTAGAGCTGTATTTAAAATATTTCTTATTTTTATCATCAATTATTTTTTGAATGTAGCTTGTATCTATGTTCCTTACCCATCCACAACAATCACTGAGGCTCATCCACCTTCTGTACCCTGCGAAAACATCAGGTATCCTACATATGTATAGCTTAATCTTACCCCACATAACTTCAACTCTGTCATATGGCTTGGATATATTGTGATTAACCAGCTTTTCAACAATTTCATCAATCAGATCTTTACTTAATTCTCCATATATTTTAACGTTTATTGGAATTTCGTTACGCTCATAATACATCTCTGCGAGTTGATTAATCAGTTTAGTAGTTTCGCTTTCATTTCTTTTAAGAGCTGAAGCGTTTTGATACCTTTCTCCTTCATCAATAAAAGCAAACCTAACTTCAAGTCCAAAGAATTTTTCTTCACTAACCTTTATAGTAAGATCAGGCAAATTCTCTTCATCTAAATTCCCGCAAATCATCCAGTTTTCATTTAATTGGATAGATGTTTGTTCAGCATAATATAGCTCAAAGTTTTTTTGTTTAGTTGTAGTCATAACACTCTGAAATATTTGTCAATAATATCATTTGTTAAGCCTTTTCATTGCTGACTTATAAACAGCCAAGTCCTCACGTTTATCAATAGACACGACAATAACGACAAGTTTATCGTCCTGAACATAATAAACTAGGCGATACCCCTGTTTTCTGAGTTTGATTTTATAGCAAAACTTTAAATCGCCGTGCAATTCTGAACCGGGTGTGTGCGGGTTGATAAGCCTTTTCTTTAACGCTTTACGAAGAACTTCCTTAACACTGCCGTCCAGATTATTCCACTCTTCCAGCGCTTCAGACAAGAACTTAAGCGTGTATTGACTGTCAGATGTCGTCAATGTCTACCTCAACGGCAGAGGAGAGATTTTCAAGTCTGGTTCTGACTTTTTCGACAAGTTCTTTGTCTGAAATCTCTTCAAGCATAGCCTCGAACACTTTCGGGCTAACCATATAGAAAGCAGGACGGTTATGGCTGAGAACAGCCACAGGTTTTTCTCCTGCGTTTCTAATGACCTCCGCTGGATTCTTTTTAAATTCTGATATACTTACAGAGTAGTCAGCTAAAATTGATTCCATTTAAGCCTCCATTTTATATCTAAATATAGAGCTTAATAAAGATTCTTGCAAGTATATTCACTGGCACTCTCGAATGAGCCTAATAAACCTCTGTGCGCTCATAACTAATAAAAATAGTAACTTCCGATGTCGTTCTCACGATAATTTTATTATAAAATTTCATAATTATACAAGCAAGTTATGCTTCATACAGAATCTCTCATCTTAGTAAAAAATATTATTAATTCATATCAATAGTTTTAAGCGTATTCTAAAAATTTAGTAAAAAATCGCAACGTAAAACTAATCCTCCGGTGTTACTATTGTGTTAAGTATTTTTTCAGGAGGATAACCATGTCACTAAATATGCTTATAGGAATTGACTTCACACTGCTCGGGGCAGATCTTAACGCCGGATATATGAAAACAGAAAACGGCTACAAAATTTATCTCGTACAGCCTGATTCCGGCGGCAACGAAGCCATATCAATAGCAAAACTGGTTGAAGACGTAAAAACCCTCGTGGGCGGAACTGTTCCGGAAGGTCTGTCCGAAAAAGCTATTCAGGATAAAATAAGCGCCGCCGGAGACGGCAAAGGCTCAAAAATCGATTTTACCAAGCTCCGCATAAAACTCACCGCCATCTATCTGAAAGTGTCAAAGGAAGGCGAAACCACCAACGCTGATTACGCTTTCAGATTTGATATTCTGGCAGACGGTATCATTCCCGAATCTATAAAAGTAGTTAATATCACCAGCGTAACCATTGCGGTATGGAACACTACCAACGAGAAAGTACTCCAACAGCTGGCAATATCCGCGGATATCTGAAATGCCTGATAAACCGGTATCAATGATGCTGGGAATAAGGGGAGCCGTATGCGGCTTCCCTCTTCTGGCGAGCATTAAAAGCGTTAACGGTGAAATAGCGTGGTCCGGCAAGGTTTTCATACGCAACAGCCCTATTACCTCGCTCATGCCTTTCATAGGTGATTCTGCCGGAGGAAGCGTATTTAAACAGTATTCAGACAGCGTTATCAAAAATATTAACTGCGAAATCGATATATTTCACAACAGCAAAGGCAGCGGCTTCAGGTTTGACGGCGACATACTGAATATCAGCGCCCTGAAATCCGGAAACAGTTCAGCCATCCTGCTGAAAATCAACGAAAACAGCAAAACGGAAGGCGCTGACATCGGCAAACTGTTCGACACCATAAAACTGGTAAAAAGTCACCTGAACATATCAGACCTCTTCGTCATGTTCCGCTCCGGCAGGGAAATTCATATATCCGACCTCTCGTCTCTGGCGAAAACAGCAAAACCGCCTTCAGACGCTGACATTTACGACATCATGGTATACGGCAGATTTGTATTTGACGGTAAAAATATAGTCTCTCAGGCATTTAAAGAGATTTTCGGCATTGCGGAACTCACTCTTTTTCTGGGCGCAGACACCACAGGCACAGGAAAATTCGCCTGTATGCTGGTAATGCCCGAGATATCCGGAAAGCTCATCTCCACTCAGGATTTTTATCTGAAAGCTGAATTCAGCAACGGCGTAAACTTCACAGTCAGCGGCACCTTTCAGATCAACGCGTCCTTTCTCAGCGGGGTAAAATTCAGAGCCAACAGCAGTTTTTCTCCGACAGGATTTCTCATTGCCGGAGAGATGCTTACAGATGCCCCCATAAAGATCAGCGAAGGGATATCTCTGGGCGGCATAGTGCTGAGCATCGGTTTTGAAAAAGGTGTCTCTGTCGGCTTTATATCAACACTCTACATCCGCAAACTGTCCGTGTTTTCCGCTATGGCGCTGGAAATAATGGGGGAAGCGGTCAACCCTCTCCTGCTCTGCGCCGCTCTCAATAAACTCTCTATCCCTGATTTATTCGAAAATCTCACAGGTATAAGCATCCCAGAGATGCGTGTGCTTGACTTCATACAGATAAACGGATTCGGCATTGACATCTCAAAACCTTTTGACGTTGCGAAAATCGCTAAGAACGATACCAATTACGCAGTGAGCCATTTCTCAGAAGCGGTAGCAGACAAAAACCTCGCACTGTCGCAGGGCAATGTAAAAATCCAGCCGTTCGGCGGCGGCTATATGCTCACAGATACAGCGAAAATGCGTCTCTTCACCATCAGCGCCGAGGGCAAATTACAGCTTAACGCCCAGTTCTATTTCTCAGACGTGATCGGTGAGAAACAGTTCGGCAGTTATAAAGTGAGCGCCGGGATATTTGTCAGCGGGGTTGTGAGTGTTTTCGATATCAGGTTCGCCCTGCTCATATCCTACCGGGTGAATGACGGTCTGGTGGCGTTCGCCAAAATAGACGCTTTCGATATAAAGATCGGCGGGTTCAGCCTGTGCAAAATATCCGGATCAAAGGCGAAACAGGATCTGATCCCCTTGCCGGAGAAAAGCATCGTCAAACAGTTCATACAGAACAAAAATGACGGAGTGGTCTTCTTTCTCTCAGCGGGCAGGAAAGACATTCAGTTCTATTTCGACGGCAGGATTGAGCTTCTCGGCGGACTGATAAGTCTGGAATCACGGCTGATGTTTATCAGCGGAAATATCTCTCTGTACGCCTCCATCAATTTTCTGAATATCTTTAAGGCTACCATAAAGATCGAGGCTCAATACTCTAACTTCGCTAAAGCAAATTTCTCATTTCTCATATCCATCGATACAAGCGGTCTGGAAAATTTACTGAAAGGTGTCACAGACAGGATAAACAGGGCTATCGAAAACCTGCGCAACAGTATTCAGGGCGCTCAGAAATCACTGGACAGCGCACAGCAGAACGTTAATTCGCTGAACCAGCAGATAAACAATTTTAACGGTATGATTCAGGGCTGTATAAACGCCATAAACTCCGCCAGCTGGCTGACAAAAGCGTTTGTGGCGATAGCAAAAGGAGCGGAAATAGCCGCTTATGAGATAGCGAAAGCGGGAATCTATGTGGCTATAGGCACCGCCACCGCCGCTCTGGAGATAGCGAAAGCGGCTGTTAGTCTGGCGGGAAAAATCAGCGAAGAGGTTCTTCAGCTGGTTAACGGAGTCATCACAGCGGCCGCCTCCCTGCTGATGATACATAAAATGGAGATAACAGCCTATGTCTCGCCCGGACAGCAGACGTTCAAAGCGTCTATAAGTTTCAGAGCCATAGGCAAGGAATACAACATCGAGACAGAGTTCAAGCACGGAATCAGTGCCGATTCGCTGAAAAACAGCGCAACCGACAGCATGAACAGCACAATGGAGAGCGATCTCCAGTCACTGGAAAAAGGTCAGCCCGCCAGAAGACTGAAGGCGCTGAAATTTCAGATTCCGGATCATGAACAACAGAAATCCAGTCTGGCAAACGCCATCGATGTATTGCAGAACGCCGGACACATAATGAACTATATGCAGGCGGAATATAAAAACGAATTCGGAGAGGATTTCTCAGGATTTCAGGAGCTCAGGCGGTCTTTCGCGGATACTCTGTCTCTGGTTAACCAGTCAATGCAGACCACAGGCAGAGCTGTCGACATCGCCTCTCTGGAACAAACAGTAAACGGAATGAACGGTCTGCTGGACACCAGAGACGATCTCACCGACAGCGACAGAGCGAATATCAGCGGCGCGTCAGAAACGTATATCCGTCTGAAAGAACTGCACGACAGTGTCAGCCAGGCTATGCCCACCGTGGAACAGGTTATGCAGGACGCTGATAACGTCAGCCCGGTGTTTATAAGAGCAACGAGAGCCAAAACTATGAAGCCGGAGAAGAGCATGCCGGCATACATGCAGAAACTCGCCGATGAAATACAAAGAAGGTTTTATACCCCGCAAGACAACGGATATATCAATCTGGCAAAAGAACCGGTGGTAATCAACAGCATAAACGAAACCATCGAACAGTTTGGCGGACAACCGGCCCCACGGGCAAGAGCCAGAATGAAAAGAACCATAGAAGACGCCTACACCCCCAGAATAAGCTAGACGGAGGACGCCAATGATAGGAATAAACCTGAATGGTGAATATGTGACTTTTCCCGATCCCAGATATTTTACTCCTGAAACTCAGCGCAGGTTTGCGTGTGAAGCCGGAGAAGCAATATGTCACAGATTCAGTTATAACGGGATTGAGAAAGCGCTTTGTTTTAACATGACACACTTCGACAAGAATACTCTTCAAGCTCTTTTTTCAGCAGTAACAGACGATAACCCACCAGATGCAGGTAATATCAATGAAGCCATGGACTTGTTGATGGATACAGATTGGTCGAACGTAATAATTCTGAACAATATACTCAATATTCTGAACAACTGTCAGTTCAACCTGAAAAAAGGAGACGCCTCATGGAACAGCTCTGTGGGCAACGCTTTTGATCCTTATGAATGGTTTTATCAGGAAAATGAAAGGATTTACTCAAAATATGACGAAACAAAGAGACCGCCTGTACCGTTATTGCCCCATGACGGGTTTTATCTGACAAATGAAAATGACGGCAGACTGCTGCATAAACTGCTGAACGGAGTCCCGACATATCCTCAAGACAGCATCGGCATCTTCATGGCTGTGCGGACTGAAGATGAGTATAATTTTATCTACAGCTCATCAAACAAGATACCTTTTATCAATGAATCCGCCTCAGAACGTTTGTCCGCAAGTGTTTTTTATCTGTTCAACGGAGAATGGTTTGCATTCAATTAATAACAAGAGGAATACATTATGAATTTTACTGACAAAAAGATTGGTCTCGCCCTTTCGGGCGGCGGGGTAAGAGCCATGGCATTTCACGCAGGTCTGCTGAAATATCTGGCGGAAAACAAACTGTTGGCGCAGGTGACAAATATCTCTTCTGTTTCCGGCGGCAGTCTCTTTACCGGGCTGGTGTTTCATTCCGCCGGCAACAAATGGCCGGGTGACACAGAATACATCAATATTGTCATGCCGAAGATAAAAAAGCTGATGACGACAGCCTCTCTGCAAAAATCCAGCATGTTGGACCTGCTGAAACCCTCTAACTGGAAAAATATTCTGAACAGAGGAGAAGTTATCGCCCAGACGATAGAATCCCTTTGGGGGGTAAAATCCGTTCTGTCAGACCTGCCGGAAACACCCGTGTGGACTATCAACGGCACAACCGGAGAGAACGGACGCAGATTCCGTTTTAAAAAAGGCACAATGGGAGACTATAAAACCGGATACGCAGAGGCAAAAGATTTTAAAACAGCAAAAGCAATGGCTGTTTCAGCGGCTTTTCCCATAGGAATCGGACCCATAGAGATAGAAACAGGCAAGTATTCATGGGAAAAACAGACAGGATGGAACACAGGGATAGTTGAAAAAGTAGTCCCGCCTTATAAAAAAATGCACATATATGACGGCGGGTTATACGACAACCTCGGTTCTGAGTCTTTTTATGACGTTGGAGAACAAAAAGTTAAATCAAGCGCAAAAAATCTCGATTTCATAATAATATCTGACGCCGGAACACCTTTTGATGATAAACCGCTTCCCGACCCGCTCTCTTTCGGCAGAGCAGGCAATCTGGTTAACATTCTCATGGATCAGGACAGGTCTCTTCGTGTCAGATCTTTCCAGAACTTTTTAAAAACTCACGAAAACGCCGGAATATATATGTCGCTGGGCGACAACGTACGCGACATGACAAAGGAAGAGATTAAAGTAGCTCAAAACTACCCCACTACACTGGAAAAAATGACTGAAAAGGATTTTGACATACTGGCTAAATACGGACATCAGGCAGCGTCTCTGAACTAAATCGGTGCGGGGCAAAACCCGCACCGCATATTATCTATTAAAGACTATCAGCTCAAAGCGACCGTTGATTTTGAAAGAGATATTGCCGTCAGCGCTCTCGAATTTTCTGACAGCCTCAGCTATCTCAGAGTTATCCGCGTCCACGCCGTAAGCCTCCAGCTCGTCCAGACAATAGTCCACGGCGCCCTCCCGGCTCAGCGTTTTTATGCGCTCCTCGTCAAAAACTTTTGAGAAATATTCAATCCCCTTGCCGTCCAGCCACTGCTTCATGTTTCTGGAGTTGTCAAAGATCTTTGCCGTTGCCTTGTGCCTGCTGACGATATCGGCGAGCAGCTCAACATCCCTCCTGCCGCCCCATCCGAGATAAATCACGGACTCTCCGGCGCAGGAAAACACCCGTTCATAATCTTCAAATGTTCTGACGGCGGGTGTCATTGTCGCCATAACGATATCCCACTTTCTGCCGTCAGCCACATATTCGTCCCACGGACACTCGACTATATCTATATTGCCGCAGCCCTCTTTCCGGGCATCATCAGCCAGAATCTTCAGCATCTCTCCGGAAATATCCAGAGCTGTGACGGATGAAGCCTCTTTCGCCGCGCGGATAGTATATTTTCCTGTGCCGCAGCCGATATCCAGCACGCTTCGCCCTGTGAAATCTATCCCCGCCTCTTTCATGGTTCTGAATATTTCCGCCTCAAGAACGTCCTCACGCCCGTCATATCTGCCGTATGTGGCGGATTTTCTCTTCCAGCGCTGTATCATAAAAGAATGTTTTTCGTTTTTCATCATTAACTCCGGACACAGTATAGCACATCAGCATGATATACCCAAAAGAGTTAATCGGCACCCGCTGTTTTTTCCAGCCGGACAGTGCATTTGCCGCATATTTTCAGAGAATAGACCACCTCCTGATCCGCTCTGTCTTTATTATCCGGATTAAGGTCATCCAGAGAAACATTCAGAATATCCGCTATCCGGCACAATGTAAAAAAATCCGGCAGACGGGCTCCGGTCAGATAATTGCTGAGTCTGGAAGGAGATACCCCGAGGGAAAAGGCGAACCGCACCTGATTCATGCCGGACATGCTGATATGTTCCCGGATGAGCTGTCCCAGTCTCACAGCGTTTCTCTCATATCTTTTCTCTGCCATAGCTAACTCCATTTTATATTTACTTAGTCATCATTACATGTATAATAAAACATAACACATATTATTGCATATGCTATATTATGTCAATATGTTTATTACATACGGTACATATGAACACAATAGCTGAACGTATGAAAGAGCTGAGAAAACTGCTCGATCTTTCGCAGACTGATTTTGGAAAAAAGATAGGAAAAAACTATCACTCGGTTATGAGGTGGGAGCTTGGAAAAGTTCTGCCGCCGGATAATGTCACAGACCACATCTGCGACACTTTTAATGTCAGCAAGCAATGGCTGGTGAACGGCACAGGCGATGTTTTCTCCGCCGGACAGGCTCAGGAGGCGCATGAACGCCCCCAGAACACATACGCCGCACAGTCATTCTCCAGAATACCGCTCTTCAGACATATCCCGAAATTGTTTCCGGACTATTCCCCTGCGGACGTGGCGATGTATATATCCGTACCCTGCTCCTGCGCCGATGTCTTCGCCATGAAGGCTCCGGCGTGCAGCGCCGCCCCCATCCTTCCGGACGACACGGTTCTTTTCACCCGCTTCACAGGCGAAACATGCCGTGACGGCGATATGTGCGTCATCCGGGATCAATACGGAGAGGTGTCCGTGCGCAGGTTTTCCGCAACCAATAACATAATGACTGTCAAAAAACCGGATTATCCCGACATTTTCGCTCCGGAATGTGCTATCATTGGTTTAGTGTGTGATATCTACAGGAAAATTTTTTTTAGCTAGTAGATAAATATTTATTTTGATGCTATATTTTTTATAGTATTCACTGCGGAAATAGACATGAAAAAACTTTTTAATGGATTAAGATTCAGAATTCTGGCCGCTGTCATGATAGTCATGTTCTTTGCGGTGGCTATTTTAATTTTCAGCACATATGTAAAACTGAAAGACGACATAATCAAAAAAAATGAGGAGTCGCTCAAACTTTTCAGCATAATATTCGAGTCTGAAAAAGACCTCCTGATAAAGAAATATTCCATGTCGCTCGATGTCCTTCTGGAAAACCCGCAGGTGACCGAAGCCTTCGCCAGAAGAGACAGAAACGCCCTTGCCGATCTGGTTACCCCTATTTACAACACACGTCTTAAACACCTTTATAATATCGAGCAGTTCCAGTTTCATCTGCCGCCGGCAGTCAGCTTTTACAGGGCGCACATGCCGAACAACTACGGTGATAATCTGGAAACATTCAGAAAAACAGTCATAAGGGCTAACGAAACCAAATCCACCGTATCCGGAATAGAGGTGGGCAGAGGCGGTCTGGGACTTCGTGTGGTGAAACCCGTGTGGTACAATTTCGATTCCGTGGGAACTGTGGAGTTCGGCGGAAACATGGAAAGCATTCTGGAAACCACCCGGTCATGCACAGGCATCAACTATGCCATCGGTGTTTTCAAATCAGTTCTGAAAAACGCCCGTTTTCTGGACGATCCTTCTAAATGGATGCAGTATAACGACATGTTCGTATATGGTTTTTCCGAGGATATTGTTCGCAAACTCACTATCAGCGCGGATATCGAAAGCAGAGATATAATCCATGACAACGACAGATACTATATAGCCCGAAAACTGCCCCTTTACGATTTTTCATCCGAACAGATCGGATATCTGGTGGTGGTGAGAGACACCACAAAAGACGTTGTGGGCATGCGCACGGAGCTTCTGAGACAGAGCTCCATAATAGCCGCATACGGTTTTTTCGCCGTGATAATCATGTCTTCGTTCCTTATCCGTCTGATATTCAGACCTCTGGAGATGATAACCAACCATCTCTCTGAAAATGAGATCACCCTGGACAAAGAACCCGCCGAGCTGGTTGTCAGCGACAACGCCGAGCTGTCTGTGCTCACCGGGGCTTATAACTCGCTTAATAAGAAGCTGTATCATAACCTTAAACAGATAGACGAGCAGATGAAGGAGATTCAGAACATTAACTCCACTCTGGAAGAGAATGTTAAGAAAAGAACGCAGGAGCTGGAAACCACCAACGAAAAACTGGAAAAAGCTCTGGAAAACTATAAAAACATCAACGAGGCGAAGAGCGAGTTTCTGGCGGATATGAGCCACGAAATCAGAACACCCATGAACGCCATCATAGGGCTGAGCTATCTCGCCATGCAGACCCAGCTGAACACCAAGCAGTACGGATATCTGAACAAGATACACACATCCGCCAACATGATGCTGGAGATCATAAACGATATTCTGGATTTCTCTAAAATAGAGGCGGGAAGACTGGAGCTGGAGAATGTTAACTTCAGCCTGTATGACCTTCTGAAAAAGATTGAGGATATTCTGGAGGTTCAGGCGGAGAAAAAGAGAATCACATTCAATGTGGAGATAGCCGAAAACACGCCCAAGTTTGTTAAGGGCGATCCCCTGCGTCTGTCGCAGGTTCTGAACAATCTGGGGGCTAACGCCGTAAAATATACCGAATCAGGCGGCGTCACTGTCTCTGTGGAGGCTGTGGAGTCCAACATGGCATACACCACCCTCAAATTCACCGTAAAAGATACAGGAATAGGTATTCCAAAAGAAAAACTGAACCTGCTCTTCACTTCATATGGTCAGATATCGTCTAAAATGGCTCGAAAATACGGCGGTTCCGGTCTGGGGCTGAATATCACCAAGAAAATTCTGGACAAAATGGGCGGAACTATCTTTGTGGAGAGTGTCCCGGATAAAGGAAGCACATTCTGGTTCACCATAAAACTCAAAAATGTGGATATTACAAAAGTTGAGGATTTCTCTGAGAAAACAAAACTGCTCAACGGCAAACGTGTTCTGGTCGGCGAAAAATATTCCAACGAGCCGGGCAGTATCTCATCCATATTCCGTGAGTTCATGGCGAATGTAACGTCCGCCGATAATCAGGTTTCCATGCTGAAAACGCTCAGCTCAAACATAGAAAAAGACCATGTGGATTTCGACCTGATCGTTGTGGAACATGTGATGAACGATGTCTGCATGCTGTCCGCTGTGGAGTCTCTGCGCCAGATAGCCGGAGAGATAAAGCTGCCCCCCGTTATATTCATATCAAACGAAGATACGCCGCCTATAGAAGGCATAAATCTGATAAAGCTGATGAAACCGGCAGACCCCAGCACTCTGTTCAACGCCACCATAAACCTGATAACAGGCAGAGAATATGACGGTGAAACCAATATATCCGTCAGCGCCGACACATCTAACGCCAGCATCCTGATCGTGGACGACAACAGCCTGAACAGAGAGGTCGCCGCTGATTTCATGGATATCCTCGGGCTGACCGCCGACTATGCTGAAAACGGTCTGGAAGCCGTGCGCATGGCAGAGAAGAACGTATATGACGTGATCTTCATGGATATCATGATGCCGCATCTGGACGGATACGCCGCGTCTAAAATGATAAGACAGAGCGGGCTGAACACCGACACGCCGATATATGCCATGACAGCCAGCGTTATAGACGAAGACAACATGAAGCTGAAAAGCTCCATGATATCCGGCTCCATCAGCAAACCGTTCAAGCTGAATGAGATAACCAAAGCCATCACCGATTCTATGATGATAAAGAATATGGGCGCTGAAGCCCCTCTTCTGCACGATGTCTCCGGACATGTGGATTTTCAGACGGGAATATCAAACTTCGGCGGAAACATGCTGTTATACAAAAAAGCCGTAAATGATTTCACTCATTTCTGCGGAGACACTGAAAATCTGATGGCAAACATGATACAGTCCGACCCGGAGAACATCAGGTCTTTCCTTCTTCAGATGCAGAGCTTCTCTGAAAATCTGGCTCTTCATCCGCTGGCGGACATTGCCGGAATCATCTACCGAAAGCTGTCCACAGGCTCTCCCGCAGATATCAGCAAAGAATATGTGACGCTGAAAGAGACACTGCAAAAGACTGTTGGTATTTTGAACAAAAACATTGTGTAGATATTATGTTCTCTGGCATTTGATTTGCTTCTTCTTATGAAAGACCTTCATGAGGAGGAAAAAATGATCACTAAAAATTTCTTTTCGGAATCAGAGGAAGAGAGAGTAAAACAGCTCGCCGGCATAGCCAATCTGCACATATCCATTGCCAGGGAACTGATGGCCAGCGAACGCCCGCTGTCCAGAGAGGAGATGCAGAGCCTTCTGGAGCTGCTGATCACAGCCAACGAAGCGAAACAGCTTGCGTATAATCTGAAAAATATTCATGACATCAAAGATATCGCATAAACCATAGACCCCGGTGAACAGAAGTCATTAAACGCCGGGGTTTGTTTTTTCGCTGATTACGCCCGAAAAGCAATCTATCAGCTTGCTCTTTTTTAACATATGCTGTATAGATACCCAATTAAATTATTTTTTTGCGGGTATATTGTGAGCCAAGATAACCTGATCC
Source organism: Deferribacterales bacterium (assembly GCA_050251875.1). Classification (GTDB taxonomy): domain Bacteria; phylum Chrysiogenota; class Deferribacteres; order Deferribacterales; family Geovibrionaceae; genus Seleniivibrio. The sequence continues at coordinate 429,913 of JBFWMA010000002.1, forward strand.
AGAGGATAATCAAAGAGAGCAACGTGATAACGGTCTTTCAGCCGGTAATCAGTCTGAAAGAGATGCGTATCGTTGGCTTCGAGGCTCTTTCACGGGGCATATGCTCAGACACGGGAAATATTATCCCTCCCATCGAGCTGTTCGAGATGGCACGGGAAGAGAACTGTGAGCTGGAGCTGGACAGACTCTGTAGAAAGACTGCCATGAGATCCTACAAAACCATTCCTGATTATGACAAATATCTTCTCTTTCTGAATCTGGACACCAGCGTTCTGGACAACGTGGATCTGGAGTCATCACGCTTTACAAAAGAGCTGACGGACGAGATGGGGCTGAAATATTCCTCCATTTCTCTCGAAATTGTCGAATCAAAGATAGAAAACAATCAAAACCTCATCCACTTCATAGATAACTACAAAAAACTGGGATATTATGTGTCTCTGGACGATTTCGGCGCCATGCACTCCAACATGGACAGAATCATCATGTCCAAGCCGGATATAATCAAAATAGATATGGATCTGGTCCGCAACATCCACAACAACTACTATCAGCAGTCCATCATAACCTCCATCATCGACATCGCCCAGAAGACAGGGGCGCTCACTCTGGCGGAGGGGCTGGAAAACATGGACGATATAATGAAAAGCTATGAGCTGGGGATCGACCTTTATCAGGGATTTTTCCTGCACAGACCCTGCGTGGATATAGCCGGCAGCCTCACCTTCATTCAGGATAAGATCAACTACACAGTGCAGTATGTGAAAAGCAAACTGAAAGAGAATGTCACCAGAAAGAAAAACACCTATACCAATTTTGAGAATCTCACTTCCCTGCTGGTAAGGGAGTCTCTTAACAGAGATGTGGAATATTTCTATAAAGCTCTGTCGCAGAACATCTCTTTCTATCCGGAGATAGAGCGTATCTTCCTGCTGGGCAATGACGGGATGCAGATTCTGCCGTCCATTCTGAACCCGTCTCACAAGACCATAAAGGTGAAATCTTTCAGCATGTTTCACGAAAGTCATTCAGATCATTCGTTAAAAGATTATTTTTATTACTTGAAGAAACTCAATACAAACCGTTATTTCACAGACACTTTCATATCATCCACCACAGGGAATATTTTAAGAACTATGTCATGTGTGGTTGACATTCAGAATACACCATATATACTATGTATCGATTTTATTGATAAATTAGAGCGCTAAACACATTATTTTTTGGAGTTATTTTTGAATACAGCCCGGTTTGACATTATTGAGATCATCCAGAAAGAACTTATCAGAATCGAGTTCCAGCCTATCCTCAGTTTAAAACTTAAAAAAGCAGTCGGTGTAGAGGCTCTTTGCAGGGGCATCAACCCGAAAGACAGAACCGTTATCTCTCCCCTCACCCTTTTCGAAGAGGCGGCGAAATTCGGCGTGGTTATCGATCTGGACAGGCTTTGCAGAAAAACAGCCATGAAAGAATTCGCGAAACTGCAAAACCACGAATCTCTTGTGCTCTTTCTTAACTTCGACGCTTCCGTTCTGGACAGCATAAAAGAGGATGAAAAATCATGCACAGTAATGTATGCGGACGAAGCGGGGCTCAATTATCACAATATAGCCGTTGAAATCCTCGAATCAAAAATAGAGAACAACAAAAAACTGGAAATAATCACGGAAAGATATTCCTCTCTGGGAATGTTCGTTGTGCTGGACGACTTCGGCGCCCTCCACTCCAACCTGAACAGACTGGTAATATCTAAACCCGATATCATCAAAATAGACAGAAGCCTGATCCACAACGTCAGCCAGAGCTATTATCAGCAGTCCATCATCAAGTCCATCATCGATCTGGGCAAGAAGATAGGCTCGCTCACGCTGGCGGAGGGAGTTGAGACCAAAGAGGATGTTCTGAAGTGCCACGAGCTTGGCGCTGACCTGTTTCAGGGCTTTTTCTTCTCCAGACCCCAGAACATAGAATGTCTGTCCACCATCTGCTGTAAAACTCTCATGGAAGAGATCACATACGAAATCAAAGATTACATGGCTGTCAACCTTGAACAGAAAAGGTTCCAATACAATAACTTCGAAAATATCCTGAATAAAATCATGGACGAGATCGCCGCTTCTCCCGTGGAATACTACAACGGGATAATGGAGAAATCCGTCATTACTTACAAAGATATAGAATGTCTTTACATTCTGGATGAGTTCGGAGTGCAGGTTGGCGACACCATCTGCGGGTTCGACATCCCGGAGAACGAGCACAGCCTCTTTCACCCGTCCAGATCCGGCGCAGACCACTCTCTGAAAGAATATTTTTACTTCATAAACAGCTTACAGTTAACATCATATTACACAGATCCGTACATCTCTCTGGCAACGGGGATGCTTTGCAGAACTATGGCGAAAAAGTTTGAAAACGGGCAGAACGCCTACATTCTCTGTATCGACTTTATCGACAGCAGAGCCTGCAACCTCCTCTAAAGAACCGGACTGAGCGTCCTGCACACACCCTCGAAAACTCTGATAAAGAACTGTCTGTTCTTCACATATTCATAGGGTATTTTTTCTGAAGCCTCGATATATCTCTCTACCATCTCAGAAACGTCAGAGGCGAATTTATCCGAATATATCATAAGGTTAAGCTCAAAATTCAGCTTAAAGCTCCTGGCGTCCATGTTGGACGAGCCAATGGTGACCCATCTGCCGTCCAGCAGAATCATCTTTGCGTGGAGCATGGTTCCTTTCGTTTCATAAATCTCTACACCGGAAGCGATAAGCTCTTCGTAATATGACCTTCCGGCGGCGGCGGCAAAGGGATGGTTATTCTTGCCCGGAACGATTATCCGCACCCTAAGCCCCTGCATGGCGGTGTTTTTCAGAGTCTCCATGATGGGCTGGTTAGGCACCAGATAAGGAGTGATGATGTCTATGCTCTTCTCTGCCCTGTTTATGGCGGCAAAGATGGAGTCATAAATCATAGGCGTGGTCTGATGCGGTCCGGATGGAATCACATGCACCGTCTGGTCTCCGGACGACTGCTCAGCACCTTCCGCCAGCATTTCGGAGATGTCTCCGCCTCTGGCGAACATCCAGTCTTCGGCGAAATAACAGGCGACAGCGTTCACGGCGTCACCCTCCAGCCTCAGGTGGGCGTCCGACCATTTAGATGTCTCGGCGTATTCATCACCTATATTCATTCCGCCTGTATAAGCGCATTTGCCGTCTATAACGGCTATCTTTCTGTGATTGCGGAAATTAACACGGGAAGCAGTTCTGATGCCGAACGGAGAGTGAAACACAGCCGTCTGCGCTCCAGCCCTTCTCAGCCTTTTCATCAGCCCGCTGAACATCAGCCCCATAGAGCCCCATCCGTCCACCATGAAAAATACGCTGACGCCCTCTTCCGCCTTCTTAACCAGCAGATCGGCTATCCTTCTGCCGGTTTTATCGTTTCTATACAGGTAATATTCCATCAGAATATATTTCTGAGCGTTTTTAATGTCTCTTTCCAGCAAAGAATATTTTTCAGAAGCATCGGTTATCAGCCGGAGATTTCTGCAAAGCACAGGCTGCATACCGGTCACCTGCGTGATTATAGCGCCCATCTTTCCGCCGTTATATTCAGCGTTCCCCGCCTGTTTATAATCGAGAAAAGGATAGCGCTTCATCCTTTTTTCCACTATGTTGCGCAGTCTGGGGTTGCCGAATATCAGATATGCCAGAGTGCCTATAACGGGAAAGAATATCACCGCCATCACCCACGAGAAATTCGCCCTCGCCTCTCTCCTGCCCGACAGGATTATCAGCACCAGTATTAGCGAGAAAACCTCTACAACATAGGTCAGGATAAGGTTTATGCTGTCTGTCATTTAAAATTTTTCCCCTGATAGAGTCCGTGCTCACTCATATATGCCTCCAGTCCGGCAGAAAAGGCGCTCTTGTTCTCCGGCCACATAGGGGCTATCAGCGTGTCTCCGGCGGCGTCTCCGACTATTCTGGCAACGACCATATCCGGAGCGAGATAAGTAATCGCTTCCGCCAGCACAGAGGTATAATCCATCTCGCTCAGAAGCATTATTTTACCCGCCAAATACATCTCGGACATCTGTGTTCCCTTCACTATATGAAGGTGGTGGAATTTCACCGAATGAACGCCGAGCTCACTGCACAGCTTAACAGAGTTTAGCATATCTTCTCTGGTGTCGCCCGGAAGTCCGAATATGATATGGGCGCATGTTTTTATGCCGAATCTGTGAGTCATCCGGACGGCGTTCACAAACTCGTCTTTGGTGTGTCCTCTGTTGATTATCTTCAGAGTGCTGTCGTTGGCGGACTGAAGCCCGTATTCCAGCATCACGTCATATTTTTTATTCAGCTCGGCAAAATACGCCAGCTTCTCTTCGTCTATTACATCGGGTCTGGTGCCGATGTACACGGCGACTATCCCGTCATCTATCAGAGCCGCCTCAACCCTTTTTCTGATGGTCTCCAGATCGGAATAGGTGTTGGAATATGACTGAAAATATATGATGAATTTTTCTATCCCTTTTGACCTCAGTTTTGAAATCTGCGAAATAGCCTGTTCCCTGATGCCGTTTTCAGCTTTCTGAGTAAAAGAGTCCACGTTGCAGTAGATGCATCCGCCAACTCCCTTATTCCCGTCACGGTTTGGACATGTAAAACCAGCGTCTATGGATACTTTGCGCACCTTAGCGTTATATTGATTTTTAAGATAACTGTTAAGCGAATTATAAAAGCCTGTGGCTGCGTTATTTTTCATAAATATTCTTCTTTACTTTTTATTAGGAGACTATATATAACATACTATCATTAATGATAGTATCTGTTAATATAATATGCACACCCGTGGAGAAATAATGCCTGCGTCTTATTCTATTGTTACATTTATTTTCTTTCTTTTGGCAGTACAAATTATCTCTTCTGCCGCTTTCACGATCTATTACCTGAGACAAAAGAACAAGAACGCTGACTCAGCCAAAAAACTCGCAGCGGCAAATGTTAAGATTCAACAATATCTTAACGCTGTCGATGCCTCCAACATGATGTGCATATCATCCTCTGACGGAATAATGAAATATATAAACAAATCATATCTGGACGTGGTGGGCTTCAGCTTTGACGAAATAGTCGGCAACAGATTCGAGACTCTGGCGCACCCCGACACAGACATGGGCGTTTATGAAAAACTTTTCGAAACTCTACAGCAGGGCAACATATGGTCCGGAACCATGCTGAACAAAACCAAGAAAGGCGGAACCGTCTATCTGGAAACCTCAGTGGTGCCTATCAAGGATGAAAACGGCAAGGTCATAGAATATCTCTCCATCAGAAAAGACATCACTCCGCTGATAAACCAGCAGGATCAAATCAAAAAACAATATACCGACCCGCTCACAGGATTTCCCAACAGAACCAAAATGAGACGTGATCTCGAAGAGATAGAAAATCCGGCGCTCGCCATAATAAACATAGACGGATTCAGCACCATCAACGCCTATTACGGTCTGGAAACAGGTGACGAGGTGCTGGTAAAATTCGCTAACCTTGTCCGCTCAAAAATCCCGAACACCATGACAACATACCGTCTGAGCGGCGATGAGTTCGCCATAGTCGCCGGATCCGTAACGGATATAGATGATTTCAACCAGTTCATGAGAAACATGCTCCACGAGATTACAGAAACCACCTTCTTCAGCCATGATAATGAAATGATGCTGAACCTCACAGCCGGAACGGCTATCGGCGGAGATAATCTTCTCATCAAGGCGGGAATGGCTATCAAACACGCCAGGCTGAACAAAAAGAACCTCATGACCTATTCCGATGTTCAGATATTCACCGAAAAGCTGAAAGACACGGTTCAGTATTCCACAGCCCTCAGAACAGCCGTGAAAGAGAGCAGAGTCGTCCCCCACTTCCAGCCCATAGCGGACGCTAAAAAAGGCACAGTGTATAAATATGAGGCTCTCATGCGTATTCAGGACGACAAGGGCGGTTTTCTGCCTCCACTTTGCTTTTTGGAGCTTTCCAAACAGCTTAAACTTTATAACGGACTGTCATCCCTCATGGTGCAGAAATCCATAGAAAAGATAATAGACAACGACATTCACATCACCATCAACTTCGACAAAGAGGACGTGGTGAGTAAAAAGATACACAACATACTCTTCACCCTCATCCGTAAGCACAACCTTCAGGGCAGAATCACCATAGAGATCACCGAATCCGAAGGAATGGACAACCTCAGCGAGCTGGCGGCGTTTATCAGCAGCGCCAAAAACGAGGGATGCCTGATAGCCATAGACGACTTCGGCACCGGCTATTCGAACTTCATGTATATACTCTCCCTCCAGCCGGATTATCTGAAAATAGACGGATCCATCACCCGCCAGATACTGGAATCATCCCGTGCGAGACTGCTCACAGAGACCATCGTCTCCATGTGCAGACGGGCGAATATAAAAACCATAGCGGAGTTTGTATCATCAGAAGAGATATATCAGGCGGTGAAAGAGATAGGCGTGGACTATGTTCAGGGCTATCATTTCGGAAAACCTGAACAGCATTTTCAATAATTTCAATTAAAACGCTTCCTTTTCTTGTATTTCTCAGCCGGATGATTTAAATTATTTTCACATACCACTAAACGAGGATTGTCATGATAAAAAAAGAACTTCTCGATGTTCTCGCATGCCCTAAATGCAAAGGCGCCGTAAGAGTCTCAAAGAACGAGGAGTACATAGTCTGCGATTCGTGCAGACTGCTGTACGAGATCAGAGAAGACATTCCTGTGATGCTGATGGATGAGGCAAAACAGGTAGAAGACACCAGCGGATACTAAGATATGGAAATCCTATCATCTGCCCAGATGTCGGCAGCGGATGCCTATACCATAAACGAGCTGGGGATTCCCTCCGCCGTGCTGATGGAGAACGCCGCCTCGTCTTTCGTTTCTCACCTTTTGGAAAAATATCCGGACATCTCGTCCGCCGCTGTGGCGGTGGGAGCAGGAAACAACGGCGGTGACGGACTGGCTGTCGCCCGTCTGCTGGACAACGCAGGCATACACACCGACATTTACCTCGCCTGCCCAGCGGAAAAGCTGAAAGGCGATGCCCTTATCAATTTCAATATACTCACAAAATATCCCGTAAATATCTTCACCGTGGAAGAGGACGACATCCCCGTGTTCGATAATTACGACATCACCATAGACGCTCTCTTCGGCACAGGGCTTTCACGCCCCCTCACCGGATTTTACGAAGAGCTGGTAAACAGCATAAACCTGACCTCAGCGCTCATAGCCTCTGTTGATATCCCCAGCGGTCTCTCCGGCGACACATGGGAGATAATCGGAACATGCGTGGACGCTGATCTGACAGTCACATTCGGCAGACCGAAATATCCCCACATAATGTTCCCCGCCAGAAAAATGTGCGGAGAAGTGGCTGTGGCGGACATCTCCATACCGGACTTTGCCGTGGACACAGTGGGTTGCGATACTTTTCTCCTCACTCCGGACAGTCTCCCTCTGATGACAGAGAGAGAGCCCGACAGCCACAAAGGACACTTCGGACACGCCGTGATAATAGGCGGCAGCGAAGGAAAATCCGGAGCGGCTTTCATGGCTTCCATGTCCTGCGCCAGAACAGGCGCCGGGCTCACCACTCTGGCTGTTCCCGGCGGGCTGATATCCGCCGCCGAATCCGTTAACCCGGAGATAATGTCTGTCGCCGTGGGTACTGGCACGTCTTTTGACATGTCCGACACTGACAAAATATTATCATTTCTGAAAGGAAAGACAGCAGCCGCCATAGGCATGGGGCTCGGCACAGACGAACAGACCGGTCTGTTTCTGAACTATCTGATAAAAAACACCAACATACCCGTTGTAATAGACGCTGACGGAATCAATCTGCTCAGCAGAGACATGCTGCCCATGCTGAAAGGCAGAGGGATTATCACTCCTCACATAGGCGAGTTCGCCCGCCTGATGGACACAGACACAGCGGATGTGATGAAAAACCGTATGGAACTCGCCAGATGTATGGCAGTGCAGTACGGTATCATAGTGGTGCAGAAAAGCGCCGACACCGTGATAGCCCTTCCCAACGGACGGATATTCATAGACATCTCAGGCACGCCCGCCCTGTCGAAAGGCGGCAGCGGAGACTGTCTGACAGGGATAATCACAGGATTCATCTCTCAGGGATTCGATCTGGATTTCGCCTGCCTTCTCGGGTGCTATACCCTCGGCAGAACAGCGGAGATCGTCTCCGCAGAAATGAACGAGCGCTCTGTAATGACAACAGATATAATAAATAACATTCACAAGACATTAGATGAACTTGAAGAAAACAGTTAAGAGCGAGGAAGAGACAAGGGAGTTCGCCTTCGAAACGGCGGAAACGCTCAGAGGCAGTGTGGTTCTGATGAACGGCAATCTGGGCGCCGGAAAAACATTCTTCGTAAAATGCGTGGCAGAATATTTTGAATGCGGAGAGGTATCCAGCCCTACTTTCACCCTGCACCAGCGGTATGATGGGAAGATAACCATCAGACATTTCGACCTGTACCGTCTGGAGAGCTTCGCCGAGCTGGAGAACATCGACTTTTTCGGTATTATAGAGAGCGGCGACACATGCTTTGTTGAATGGGCAGATAAATTTAATCTGCATGATGAGCTTGAAAAATATATCGAAATCACTATAACTGTTATTAACAAAAACGAGCGTATTATTGAAATGGTGACAAAAGAATGATGAAACCCGAAATTTGCCCCTATTGCGGCGAGAGAAGGCTGGAAGAGCTTCAGCCCACAGAAATTATGGTAGATGAAATGCTCTGGACCATATACCACTATGAGTGCCAGTTCTGCACAGAGGTTTTTGACAAGATAATAACCGAAGGCGAGCTCCAGTACGACATAATGGCGGACGGCGAAGACTACGACATAAACGAGGATGACGGTGAAAAAAAATTCAGGAACTGATCTCGTGGAAAGCATGACCGATGATGAAATGCAGAGAGTCATGCTCCTTAAGAGCGGACTGGAGGATCTCAATCTTGTCCTTCAGGAGATAGAGGATACATACCTGAAACTCGCCGAGGTGGGCATCACCGAGGCGGAGAAGAAAAATCAGCGACTCAGACTCTTTGCTCTGGAAAAATATCTGTCCGAGCTGAACACCAAGGTGAACACAGCGCTGGGCAGCGAAAGCGACAGACAAAAACTTTCTTAAATAATCACGGAGACTTAAGCCACATGCAGAAAGAATATCCCACCCGAATAAATCCCGCGGATTTTGAATCTGAGCTATATAAAGAATGGACAGAGGCGAAGTATTTTCACGCTGACGAACACAGCAAAAAATCGCCCTATTCCATAGTCATCCCGCCCCCCAACGTCACCGGATCACTCCACATGGGACACGCCCTGAACAACACATTACAGGATATTATGATCCGCTTTCACAAGCTGAACGGATATGAAACCCTCTGGATGCCCGGCACAGACCATGCTGGTATAGCAACTCAGAACGTGGTGGAAAAACTGCTCGCCTCCGAAGGCACCAGCCGTCATGATCTCGGACGTGAAAAATTCATCGAAAGAGTGTGGCAGTGGAAAGAACAGTCCGGCGGAACCATCATCAACCAGCTGAAAAGGCTGGGATGCGCCTGCGACTGGGACAGAGAGCGCTTCACCATGGACGAGGGACTGAGCCGTGCCGTGCGCAAGGTTTTCGTGTCTCTGTATAAAGAAGGACTCATCTACCGCTCCGACTATATAGTTAACTGGTGTCCCAGATGCCATACAGCCCTGTCTGATCTCGAAGTGGAGCACGAAGAGATAGACGGCGCTTTTTACCACATCCATTACCCCGTGAAGGGAACAGATATAAAACTGGAAGTAGCGACCACTCGTCCCGAAACAATGCTGGGCGATACAGCCGTTGCCGTTAACCCCGCTGACGAGCGCTATTCCCACCTGATAGGCAAAACAGTCATTCTGCCCATACTCAACCGTGAGATTCCCATCATCGGCGATGAATACGTTGATATGGATTTCGGAACAGGCTGTCTGAAGGTGACTCCCGCCCACGACCCCAACGACTTCCTGCTGGGGATCAAGCACGGTCTGGAGAACATCAGCATGATGGACGAAAACGCCGTGGTAAACGAGAACGGCGGAGAGTTCAAAGGTCTGGACAGGTTCGAAGCCAGAAAAGCCGTTGTGACAAAGCTCGCCGAGCTCGGTCTCTTCGTGGCGAAAAAGACTCACCAGCACAAGGTAGGTCACTGCTACAGATGCAAAACCGTCATCGAGCCCAGAATCAGCCTCCAGTGGTTTCTGAAGATAAAAGGCATGTCAGATGAGGCGGTGAAAGCCGTTGAGTCCGGACAGATAGTTATAAAACCCGAAACATGGCACAAAACATTCTATAACTGGATGAACGACATCCGTGACTGGTGCATCAGCCGTCAGATATGGTGGGGACACAGAATCCCCGCATGGTACTGCAAATGCGGCGAGATCATCGTTGAGGAGGAGACTCCTGAAAAATGCCCCAGATGCGGCGGCACGCACCTTGAGCAGGAGACAGACGTTCTGGACACTTGGTTCTCATCCGGTCTGTGGCCTTTCACCACACAGGGATGGCCCGAGAACACAGCCACACTGCAAAAATTCTATCCCACATCAACACTGATTACAGGATTCGACATCCTCTTCTTCTGGGTCGCCAGAATGATGATGTTCGGTCTGAAATTCATGGATAAAGAACCCTTTAAGGAAGTTTATCTCCACGCCCTCATCCGCGACAAAGACGGGCAGAAGATGAGCAAATCCAAAGGCAACGTCATAGACCCCCTGACAATGGTGGACAAATACGGCGCTGACGCTTTCCGCTTCACCCTCGCCGCCTTCGCCGCTCAGGGCAGAGACATCAAGCTGGACGAGGCGAGAATCGACGGCTACCGCAACTTCGTAAACAAAATATGGAACGCCTCACGTTTCATCCTGACAGGATACAACGGACAGAAACTCAGCTCTGAGACAAAGCTCGCTCTGGAGGACAAATGGATACTCCAGAACTTGAAAGACACAGAGGAGAAAGTCAGCAAAGCAATCAAAAACTATGACTTCAACGAAGCGGCTCTGGCTGTCTATCATTTCTTCTGGCATAAATTCTGCGACTGGTACATAGAGCTTATCAAACCCAGAATCTATGATGACGCTAAAAAAGATGACGCATACGCAGTGGCTTCATACGTCATCGAAAAATCGCTGATTCTGATGCACCCGTTCATGCCGTTCGTCACAGAATATATCTACAGACTGGTAACGGAAAAAGAATCCATCATGCTCGCCGAGTGGGAAAAATTCGGCTTCTCATACGATGAGGAGATGGTGGAGATGGAAGAAATAGTCGAGCTGATCAGCCTTATCAGAAACATCAGAGGCGAATACAACGTCTCCATGTCTAAACAGCTCACAGCCTATTTTAAAACAGACAAGGAGGTCACCAAGACCGCCTTCACCAAACATAAAGAACTGGTAAAAAATCTGGCGAGGCTGGAGACTCTGGAGATGACAGAGACAGCGCCCGAAAAATGCTCCGCCAACATAGCCCCCGGATTCGAGGTTTACGTTTCTCTGGAGGGGCTTGTGGACTTTCAGGCGGAGATAGCCAAGCTGGAAAAAGAACAGGTAAAACTGGAAAAAGACTACAATATCTTCGGCGGCAAACTGAAAAACGATAACTATCTCAAAAACGCCCGCCCCGAAGTTATAGAGAAAGATAAAGAGAAATTCGCTGAAATATGCGATAAGCTGGACAAGGTAAAAGAAACCATCGGGAGGCTTAAAGAGTCATGCTGAGAGAAAAACTGGTTAAACTCGCCCTCGAAGAGGACATAGGCACAGGCGATCTCACCGCCAAGGCATTCCGCCACCACGACAGCATGAGCGTGTTCGCTTATCTGGCGAAGGAAGATTTCATCCTCTGCGGGACGAAAACAGCCAGAATAGTTTTCAGCGAGTTGAACGCCGGAATCGACACCATCTTTTATAAACAGGACGGCGATCTGGTAAAAAAAGGCGATATTTTCGGCGAGGTCTCAGGACCCGTCTATTCCATTCTCTCCGGCGAGAGAACATCGCTTAACTTTCTCCAGAGGCTCTCAGGAATAGCCACCAACACCGCCAGCTATGTAAAAGAGCTGGAAGGCACCAATATCAAGATTCTGGACACCAGAAAAACCACCCCCGGCTGGCGTGTAATGGAAAAATACGCCGTGCTGATAGGCGGCGGACACAACCACCGCATGGGGCTCTTTGACGGTGTGATGCTGAAAGACAACCATATAGACGCAGCGGGCGGAATAACAGCCGCTGTGAAGCTGGTTCAGAAGAGCATCCCCAGCACAGTGAAGGTAGAGGTGGAGGTCAGAAACCTTAGCGAAGCCAAAGAAGCGGCTGAAGCGGGCGCCGATATCATCATGCTGGACAACTTCAGGCTGGAAGACATGCAGGCGGCGATAGACGTTATCGCCAAACGTGCCAAGATAGAGATATCCGGCGGCGTTACGAAGGAGAAACTGAAAGAATTCCGCCATCTGGACATAGATTACATCTCTATAGGAGCGCTGACCCATCAGGCCGTCAGTGTTGACATGAGTCTGAAAATCAGAAAATGATACTCAGATTCAGAAGGCTTATAAACAAAAAAAGTCTGATCGTTTTTGTTATAACCGGTCTGCTCTTTCACATGCTTTTCAGAGCCAGATCGAACCCGGACGCCCTTCAGGCGGGAACACCCGCCCCGGACATAGCTCTGGAGTCTGTAGACGGGCAGAAATTCCGTTTAAGCGAGCTGGACGAACCTGTCATGCTGGCTTTTTTCAACACCCACACTTTTCTTTCCGGCGGTCTCTACACCAAATATTACCTTAACCGTATGCCCTATCTGAAAGGAATCGAGGATGCTGGCAGAGCAAAGCTCGTTGTGGTGCTGGACACAGAGCAAACAAAAAATATTATTAATAAAGAAACTTCATCAGGTAAATACAAAGTCCTTGAAAAAAGAGTATATTTGGGTAATATAGAACAGGCAGAGAAAGATTACGGAATATCCATTTGGCCGCATTTTTTTCTGATAGACAAAGAACACACTATAATCTATGAAGCCAAAGTTCCTTCTGTGGAGCTTGTGGATGATTTGTTAGACAGGAGCAGATAATGCAGGATTTTTTCAACGTACAGGACATCAAGGACGAATACGATATAGTTATACTGGGCGCAGGTCCTGCCGGGCTCACAGCGGCTATGTACGCCGCCAGAGACAAACAGGATGTTCTGGTGCTGGAAAAACAGTTTCCCGGCGGTTTTGTCGCCATCACCGAATGGGTGGAAAACTACCCCGGATTCTTTGACGGCATAATGGGCGCTGACCTGTCTGAAAAATTCTATAACCACGCGGTAAAATTCGGCGTTATGGTGCGCAACGGCAACTGTACCAAGATTGAAAATGACGGCAAATATAAAATAGTTCATGTGGAAAACAGACCTAACCCCATCAAGGCGAAGGTCGTTATAGTCGGCTTCGGGTGCGAGCCCAAGAGGCTGGACGTTCCCGGCGAAAGCAGATTCTACGGCAGAGGCGTATCTTTCTGCGCCACATGCGACGGTTCATTCTATAAAGACAAAGTGGTGGCATGTATAGGCGGCGGCGAATCCGCCATCGAAGAAGGAGCGTATCTCACCAGATTCGCTTCAAAGGTGTACATGGTTCACCGCAGAGACGCTTTCAGAGCCTCTAAAACCGCTATGGAAAGAGCACAGGCAAATCCTAAGATAGAGTTCATCACCGACAGCGTGGTGGAATCTGTTAACGGTGAAATGAAGGTGTCAGACGTAACACTGAAAAACGTGAAAACCGGAGAAACCAGCAAACTGGTGGTGGACGGTATTTTCGTTTTCATCGGTCAGACAGCGAAAACCGATCTGGTAAAAGATCTGGTGGATACTGACGAATGGGGATTCATCATCGCTGACGAATCCACAAAAACATCAGCCCCCGGAATATATGTTGCCGGAGACGTGCGCACCAAAGAATTCAGACAGATAACCACCGCTGTTTCCGATGGTACAGTGGCGGCTAAAAATGCTGAAAAGTACATCAACGAAAACTTCTGATAATATGAGCAGTCTTCCTCCCGTCTCTTTTGTTCCCACGCCCATAGGAAACCTGGGAGACATTACCCTGCGCTCTCTGGAGGCGCTGAAAGACTGTGATGTCATCTTCGCCGAAGACACCAGAACAGCCAGATCGCTTCTGAATGCTCTGGATATCAAAAAACCGGTGGAATCCTATCACAAGGACAATGAGGTTCAGGCTTCTGCCCGTGTGGTTCATTCCGTTAACAGCGGAAACACCGTCTGCGTCATCTCAGAGGCAGGCACGCCATGCGTGAGCGACCCGGGAAACACTCTTACATCCGTTCTGGTGAAAGAAAATATAAAATTTCAGGCGCTCCCCGGCGCCACAGCCTTCGTCCCGGCTATGATGCTCTCCGGATTTGACCTCAGCGATTTCTTCTTTTACGGGTTTCTGCCGAACAAGACCGGAGAAAAGATCAAAACAGCCGAATCACTCACACACTATAACACCGTGATAGCCTTCTATGAGTCTCCCCACAGGGTAAAAGACACTCTGAAAGCGCTTCTAGATATTTTCCCCGCTCCCCTCTTCTGCTGCCGTGAACTGACTAAGGTCTTTGAATCGTCATATTTCATCAATTCCGCTGACGACATAGAGCAGATAACAGAGAAAGGCGAATTTGTCATAGTGGTGAACAACAGAAAGAAAGAGGCAAAAGAAGAGCTGTCAGACTGCGGAGAAACAGCGAAGAAGCTTGTTAAAGCGGGATACAGCGCAAAAGACGCCGTGAATATCCTGAAAGCTCTGGGATATAAAAGAAACGATGCCTACTCAGCGGTAAATGATATTATAGAATCCTGACATAAGAAAAAAGAGAGAGCCCAACGCCAGCATCATAATAAGAAACATGTTCTTTCTTCTTATTCTCTGAATAGTTACCTTGTCCAGATGACCTTTGCAGTTTTCCGGAACCTCGCTTTTAAGAAAGCTGATAAAATCCTCAAAATCCTGATAGAGCGAAGATATGAACACGAACTTGTGCGGATCGGAAAGTATCAGAATTATGCGCCATCTGAGGTTCACAACGCCTATCTCTTCCAAATCTTTCAGATCTATCTCTTTCTTGCCGTAAAGTGTCGTCTGGTGGATGATTCCGTTATCCACCTCAAACCTTTTAGACAGAAGAACCGCCAGGTTGTACCCGAGAAAAGCTATCATAACAGCGCACACAGCCATTGCCCCCGCGGAAAAATCGGACCTGTAGACCGAGTAAGTGAAGAAGAAAGAGAGCAAAAAGAGTATACTCATCAGATTGATAAGTTTTTTCTGTACTTTATAAACCATCGATACTAATCTCCAGCGGAAGGTTATGTAAAAAATTACCTCTGTCTTTTTCTATATCATTTATCGAGTTCAGTGTCATTTCAAAATTTTCACTTCTTAAAGAATATATCATCCTGACCTCTTTTCCAACAGGATCTGAAGGATGTTTTTTCATATATTCAGTGATATTGTCCACCAGACGCTTGCTGTTGAAATTAAGAACGAAGTACAGCAGTTTGTAGTAATCCACATATCTGTCGTTCGCTTTCAGGTTTGCCAGAGCCATGTAAGACGCCTCGGCGTTCACAAAATCCTCTGTCCAGAGGAAATAGTAGAGAGATGCCTTATAAAGCTCTTTATAACGGATATCCAGATGGCTCACCTGCTGAAGATATCGGAGAGCGGTCTCCTTGTCTCTGGCGATGATGCTGTAATACACCAGCTCTTTCAGGGCTATGTTGTCCTCCACATATTCATCATAGGTGGAGAGCGGCGGTTTCAGACCTTTTTTCAGCATGGCGTATGTCTTCATGAACTTGTACGCCCTGTCTTTCAGCAGATCGCCGTCCACGTCCTTCACATCGCCGTCCAGTGTTCCCAGCAGATCTCTGACCTGTCTGCCTCTGTATATCGGTTTTTTCGTATCCAGAGGACTCAGCGAGCTGTAGCCCTTGCCGGACAGATAGTCGGAAAGTGCCGCCATGCTTTTGAAAAATATATTATCATTTATATGGCTGCCGATGTCTTCTCTGACCATAGAATATCTGCCCAGACCGAGATCCGCCAGAAAGCTGGCGTACAGTATAGGTTCCGGCAGGTTTCTTTTATCTTCCACAGACTGAAGAGCCCTGTCTTTGATGCTGTTGTAATATTCAGACGGAGGCGAGCCCCTGCCCATGGATTTCAGCGTTACCGCCATGCCCAGATATGCCGGGAGGAAATAATTGTTCTGAAGAATGGCTGTGTCAAAATTTTTCCAAGCCGGTTCTATCTCCCCCAGATTCAGCTTTGCGAGCCCCATGTTATAGAGCGTATAGGGGTTATTGTTCAGCATGTCGTTTGCCCTGCTGAACTTTTTATAGGCTTCGGCGAATTTATACTGGAACATATCCGCCACGCCTTCGTTATTCAGTCTGATGCCGTCAGAATAGTTGACCGAACGCTCAAGCTCACGCAAGGCGACCAGTTTTTCATTCTCTTTCAGCATCTTATAGCCCATAGCGACAAAGTTCATCATCTCTGACGGCTCTATAAAGAGCGGATACATCAGCAGAGACAGGATATTTTCATATTCACCGTCAAATTTATAAGAGAAATCAACATCTTTCATTCTGGGAATCAGATGAAAATTGACGTTTGTTCCCTTGCCGAAAACCGCTTTTCTGGCGACCTGTTCCGCCAGAGCTTTTTTCAGTCCGGCGATGTTTCCAGTGTTGTAGTTCGCCGCCGCCTTGAACCAGAAGTACTCAGGCTTAACCTTGTTTATCCTCTGGGCATATTGCAGAACGGTATCATATTCTTTATATTTCAGAGCGATATACGCCTGATAGATATAGTAGTCGTTGTCAGTCTTGGGCGGCACGTCATTGATGAACTGCCTCGCCGGAACCATCTTGTCTTTCAGGATGTAATAGGCGGTTCTGGCGAGATTAAGGAACGGGGATGTTCTCTCTTCCGCAAGAACTTTCTCCGCCTCTCCCAGATCCTCGTGATAAATAATTCTATGTTTCACAAGTGTATAGAACACATCATCCGTCTTAAAGCGTTCATAGGCGTCATAAGCCAGCTTGCCTGCCTCATTTATTTCGCCCATGCCCAGCAGAATCTCGTATTTCAGCCTGTAATATTCAGGTTTTTCAGATGATTTAGCTATCAGATCGGTGATCTCTTTATTCGCCTCTTTCAGAGAACCGTCATAGAACAGAGCTTTTGCCAGCCTGAAATGATAGTCCTCGTCCGGAAATTTCTCTATCAGCCCGTTCAGCATGCTCACACAGCTTTTGAAATCGCCCAGAGCGAAATAGCTGAGAGCCGCCAGATTCATCGCCTCTTCCGTCTGATAATAAGACAGGGCTTTTGTGACGTTCGCCACCGCCTGCTCGTACATTCCTTCGTTATAGTATGCGCTGGCAAGGTTGTAATAGTCGGTATAGTCTTTGACAGACAGATTTTCCAGAATGGCGATGCCGTTTTTATATTCTCCGATGCTCATCAGAAAATAAGCGTAATTGGAACGGACATATTTGGAATTTTCGCCTTTCTTTATGGCTTCCTGGTAATACAGGGCGGCTTTGGCTGTCTCTCCCCTTTTCAGGTGGATGTTCGCCATATTCACCAGCATCTTGGCGGAATTGCTGTCTTTCAGCAGGTCGGAAACGTATTTCTCCGCCTCGTCCAGCTTGCCCGTCTGGATCAGAACCACGGCAAGGTTCATATACGCCTCTTTGAACCCGGGGTTCTCCTCCACAGCCATGCGGAATGACTCTTCGCTCTTTGCTATGTTGCCCAGCAGATAATAGCTGACGCCCATGTTATAAAAAGCTACAGATCTGTTCTGTGCCAGACCTTCTTTATAAAAATCTATGGCATTCTGGAACTCGCCTTTCAGAAAAAAGTCGTTTCCTTTAGATATGTTTTCATTGGTGCTGATGATGGGAGACACTATGGGCTTGGTGTCTGTGAGTTTTTCTTCCAGATGCTGTTTTTTGTCCTCTTTAGAGCATGAGAACATCAGCACAGACAGAAAGACTACTGTTATTATGAATAACCTGTATGGCAGGCGTTTCAGACTGAATATTTTGGCTTTTCCGGTTGTGTCCGGCGGCATAATCCGTTATCCCTCCGAGACGATTCTCATACTTTTTTCAACTCAATTTCTACAGAAAATGTCCCATTTCTATAGATCGGCAGTTTATCTCAAAAGTAAAGACCAAAAGAGCCTGCGCGGTCGCAGGCTCCATTTATATTTTTTATATCGTTTACGCTTTTTCGTCAATAGCTTCGTTCGCCAGCCGGTCGGCTATCTTGTTCTGATTTCTCGGAACATGCGTGAAAGTGACTTTTTTGCCGTAAATCAGGCAGTCGATTTCCGCTTTCAGCGGGATCAGACCTTCGTTTTTCACCCTGTACTCGCCCTTCATCTGTTTAACCACCAGCTCGGAATCCAGAAAGAAGTTAACCTCTATACAGTCCTTAACCAGCTGGTCTTTCAGAGCGTATATAACGGCGGAATACTCAGCGATGTTGTTTGTAGTCTGCCCCAGATATTTTTTTCCTGTGGCAATCTCCTGACCGTCGGCAAAAACAACGTATCCGCACCCTGCTTCTCCGGGGTTTCCCCTGGAGGCTCCGTCAGAAAAAATATCAATCTTCGGCATTTTCTTCGGGCAGGGCATAGAGGAATCTCTGACAGTTAGGGCACTGAAGGAGTTCCTTGTCCTTTTTCACCTCAACATAAAGCTGGGGCGGGATTTTGATATAGCAGCCGGTGCAGGTTTCGTTATCCACACGCACAACAGAGAGGTTGTTTCTGGCATCACGGATTCTGTCATATTTCATCAGGACAGATTTTTTAACGACTTTCGCAGCCTCTTCTCTGGCTTGCTTGTCTTCCGCCAGCTTGGCTATCAGCTCGGCGTTCTCTTCGTTTTTCTGAGAAGCGGTCTGCTCCAGATCAGCTTTGCTCTTTTCCAGTCTGGCTATTACGTCAGAGTTTTCAGCCTTATACTTATCCACTGACTCTGTCAGCTCCAGAAATCTGAGCTCAGATTCATAGACATTCTTTTTCAGAGTGTCCATCTCTTTCAGAACTGCTTCATACTCTTTGTTGTTTTTCACTTCGGGGAGTTTCTTTTGGGCTTTTTCCAGAAGGGCTTTGCCCTCTTCATAGGCTTTTTCGACTTGTTCTTTAGCGGCGGAGTCTTTTTCGAACTTGACATTGAACTCGTCAAATGCCTCCTGCGCTTTATCCAGCTCCGCCTGCGCTTTGCGCACATATTCGGGCTGTCCTGCCAGTCTGCTTTCCGCATCGGCGATGAGGTTGTCCAGCCTCTGAATCTCGATGAGCTGAGTAACGATCTCTAACATTCTGTTACCTCCAGTTTATGATAGAAGGTTCTTCATCTATCACTACTGTTTTTATATTAAATTTTTCGGCTATCTTTTCTGCCAGATAGCTCATAAATATCTTTTCTGTGTGAAAGTGCCCGCCGTCCACAATAACAAATCCGGCTTCTCTGGCGTCCAGCGCCTCGTGATGCTTCATATCGCCTGTGACAAGCACATCTGCCTTGCCCAGACATTTTTTCCACAGAGAGGCCCCGCTGCCTGTTATAACGGCATATTTCTTTATCCTGCCAGTGAAATCAGATGTGTTCACACGCAGAGTGTCAGCGCCCAGAATGTATCTGAGCTTGTCCAGAAACTGTGTCATAGTCATCGGCTTGTCATATGTCGCTGTGCGCCCCAGACCGTATTCTCTGCCGTTTAAGAGAGGATATACGTCATAGGCGACCTCTTCGTAGGGGTGCGCCTCTATGACAGCTTTTATAAGATTTTTAAGATTTTTCTTTTCGATGATGGTTTCGATGCGCTCTTCCTCAGCTGCTTCTATCTCGCCTATTTTGCCGATGAAGGGATTAGCCCCTTCGCCCGCCTTGAAACGTCCTGTTCCCGGCGCGGAGAATGACACATCTGAATAGTTGCCGATGTGTCCGGCGCCTGCTGATGCCATCGCTTTTCTGATTTTTTCAGCGTGATCCACAGGCACGAAAACAGCGAATTTTACAAGTTCCTCTTTACCTTCCGTGATGACTGTTCCGTCTGTTTTTCCGCCCAGAAGACCGGCAAGATGATCGTTCAGACTGTAGTCGGCAAGGTCAAGACTTGTGTGATGAGAAAGAATTGCGAGATTTGCCTGAATAGCTTTGATAACCTTTCTATCGAAAGGTCTGTCGGAAGAAAGGCTCTTTACCGAGCCAAAAAAAAGGGGGTGATGAGTTATAAGTACCTCACACCCCTCTTCTATTGCTTTGTTTATAGTTTTTTCGCTAGGATCAAGTGCAAATGCGGCTTTAGTGATCTCCCTGTCTTCAGGGATAATCTGGTTTCCGCTGTTGTCCCATTCGTATTGTCTGGAACTGTCGGCGAAACCCTTCTCTAAAAAATTTCGTAAATCTCTTACCCGTGTCACTTAAACCTTTCTCGTGTTATTTAAAAGTATGGGCCAAGCTGGACTCGAACCAGCGACCTACCGGTTATGAGCCGGTGGCTCTAGCCAACTGAGCTATTGGCCCTGACAGAGTTGATGTTTTTAACTGTTTATCACAGTTTTGTCAACAACTTTATTCTAATTATATCAAAAAAATATCTTATTCGGTAAACGTCTTAAGTATTCTGCTTCTGGTGGGGTGGCGGAGCTTTCTCAGTGCTTTTGCTTCGATCTGTCTGATACGCTCTCTTGTAACATTGAACTGTTTACCTACCTCTTCCAGTGTATGATCGGAGTCGCAGTTGATTCCGAAGCGCAGTTTCAGCACTTCAGCCTCTCTGTGGCTCAGAGTTTCCAGTATCTGCTGTGTATGTTCCTTCAGTTTGAGATATGTAACCTCTTCTGACGGGTTCTTAGCTGATTTATCCTCGATAAAATCGCCCAGAGACGAATCCTCATCCTCACCGATGGGTGTTTCCAGAGAAACGGGCTCTTTGGCTATTTTCATCACTTTTTTGATCTTCTCAACAGGGATATCCATCTTCTGTGATATCTCCTCGGGGGTGGGTTCACGCCCCATATCCTGCTGAAGCTGACGTGTGATTTTCATCATCTTGTTGATGGTTTCTATCATGTGCACGGGGATACGGATGGTTCTCGCCTGATCCGCTATGGCTCTTGTGATCGCCTGACGGATCCACCATGTGGCATAGGTGGAGAATTTGTATCCTCTTTTATACTCGAACTTCTCAACGGCCTTCATAAGACCGATGTTTCCTTCCTGTATCAGGTCGAGGAACTGAAGCCCTCTGTTGGTGTATTTCTTGGCTATGGAGACAACCAGCCTGAGGTTCGCCTCTATCAGCTTTGATTTCGCTGTCTCAGTCTCATTCTCGCCCACTATGAGGCTCTCATGAATGACATCCAGCTCCGCCTTGTCGAATCCCAGATTGTTTATAGCGGCGAGATGGTTTTTCTTAGCCGATTTAAACTTTTTAAGGATCACAGCGTGGTCGGAGGCGTTCATTCCTCTGGCATCGCAGGCCGCCTTGATATCGTCTTCTGTGACGGTGGAGATATCCTCCACAGTCATCTTAATCAGTTTGCAGAGTTTTTCCATGTCTCTGGTGCTGTCTGATATAGATGTATAAGCAAATTTGATATCTGAGGCAATGTTGCATATTTTAGAATAGTTTACTTTGATTTCGAGAAGTTTGTCGGTTATGTCGTCCACAGAATCGTGCATAGTCTGCTTAAAGCTGAGAATCTGATCTATGCTCAGCTTCTCCTCTTTGATTCTGTCGTTTATCATTATGTTGTATTTCAGCTTTTCCGCTATATCCTCAAGAATCACGATGAAGTGGGACTTAATCTGCTCTTCCCTCTCCTCTGAATCAACACTGAAAGCGACCTGAATTTCCGCTTCCGCCTCTATCTCTACTTCGGCTTCGGCTTCTGCTTCCTCTTCGGTCTCTCTGTCTTCTGTTTCATCTGATTCCTCGGCTGAATCCTCGAAATCATCATCCAGATTTCTGATCTCTGTTTCTGTGTCGTCCAGATCAGCGGGTTCGCTGTCCATGTCGTCTTCGATATCGATGATATCTTTCAGGCGCATGCTGTCGTTTTTGATGCCGTCCGCGATCTCCATGATCTTGGCGGCTGTGCGGGGATAGAGCAGAACAGCTCTGAGCACTTTTCTCTGACCTTCCTCTATCTCTTTGGCTACTTCTATCTCCTCGTCACGATTAAGCAGAGGGATATTGCCCATCTCTTTCAGATAGAGTCTGACGGGGTCGTCTGTGCTGATGGTTTCCTCTCCGACATCTTTCAGGATGCCAAGAGAATCCTCATCGTCATCGTCTATGTCGTCATCGGCTGTGAAAAGCCCGGGTTTGTCAACTTTAGAATCTATAACATCGATCTTCAGCTGAGCCAGCAGCATCATGATCTCGTCTATCAGTTCAGTTGAAAGAATTTCATCAGGCAGATTTTCGTTGATCTCATCGAAGGTAAGAAAACCTTTCTCTTTTCCAAGAGCGATTATGTTTTTGACTTCAGGGCTCTTAATCTTTCGTGACATCAGGCATCAATCCTCCGAATTCCTTTTATGCTGGGCAAGTCTGGCCAGTTCAAATTTCTTTCTGACAAGCTCAGCGGCGTTTCTGTCCGGTTTGTTCTGTATCTCTTTAGACAGATTTTCCATCACAGAGTTTGATAAAATCTTCTCTCTGCCAGCGGCCGCAAGTCTGTAGATATCTGTCTCAGGCATCTTAACAATCGCCTCAGAAAGTTCACCGCCCACGTCCGGCTCGCACAAAAGGACATTGATATTATCACCCCTGCTGAAAACATCAAGAACTTTCTTAAATATTTCTGACAATTTTTTGTCATGGAAATAATCAGGCGAAATGTTCTCCGTCAGCATCAGCGCCACATCGTCCGGCAGCTTGAACATCGAGGCGATAAACTCACGCTCATAAATATATGTCACACCCCTTGCCTTCGGCAGTTTAGAGGTGACTCTTTTTAAAGTATTATTAGCCGCTGAAAGGTCAATATCCTTTTTCAGCATTTTCTCGTCCACCTGAAAGACGGCGGCGGTCTTTTCTCCGTAAAACTCTTTCCTGTATGGGCTTTTAACATTTACTAAAAGATTTTTCATCTTTTCCAAATATCTCAGTCTGGCGTTCAGATCCTTAGCCGAACGCATAAGAGTCTCGGCGGTAAAGATAAAGAGATCTTTTTTGCCTTCTAAAAGAGCGTCAAAACCCTCTCTGCCGAATTTGTCCAGATATGAGTCCGGATCTTCATCAGCGGGAAGAAATATAACAGACGGATAGCTGTCCAGCGCCATAAATATCTCCAGACTCTTCAGAGCGGAGTTATATCCGGCGGCGTCCCCGTCATAGAGCATATAAATGTCTTCGGTATAGCGTTTCAACACCTCTACATGCTCTTTAGTAAGCGCAGTGCCCATCGTGGCGACACAGTTGCCGTATCCTGCCTCGTGCAGGCGCATAACATCAAAATATCCTTCCACAATCAGCACAAAGCCCAGCTTTCGTATATGTTCTTTAGCGGAGTCCAGATTAAACAGCACTCTGCGTTTTTTGAATACCTCGGTCTCCGGAGAATTGATATATTTCGGCATCTGCCCCGTTATGGTTCTTCCGGAGAAGGCGATGGTCTTCGCCGTAACGTTCCTCACGGGGATCATCACTCTTTCATAAAACATAAGCCGGAGCCCGTATTTGCTCTCTTTAAACAGTCCGGAGCCCAGCAGAACGCTTTTGTCATATTTTCTGACATATTTTGACGTGTCCACATTGGCGGGAAAATAGCCTATCCTGAACTTTTCCAGCAGTGTATCGCCGAAATTTCTCTTATGCAGATAGTCCAGAGCCTGCCTTCCCTCAGCGGAATATAAAAACTTTCTGGCGTCCGCCACCAGCTCTTCGTGCAGAGCGATGATATCCTTCGCCTGTTCGTTTATATTCGTCTCGTATTCGATTGTAACACCATATCTGTCGGCAAGAAACATAACAGCGTCCGGAAACGCCAGATTATAATATTTCATAACGAAAGAGATGACGTTGCCGCCGTCACCACAGCCGAAACAGTGATAAAACCCCTTATCCGGGTGAACATTGAACGAAGGGGTCTTCTCCGAATGAAAAGGACATAATCCCTTAAAGCTGCCTCCCAGCTTCTTTAAAGGCACCACATCGTTAACGATCTCGTAAATATCGCTGGCTTCTAAAACTTCGTCTATTTTGGATGAAGGTATTTTCATAAATGTTTGCGGGGGACTCCTGAAATCATACTTATATTTTATAGACAACTGAATAAATATCAAATATATTTTGCCATGCTGGAAATTAAAAATATCTCTGTGGAGCTGAAAGGCTCTGACAAACATTTTCTGATTCTCCGTGATGTCAGCCTCTCGCTGAAAAAAGGAGAAATAATCGGCATAGCCGGCGAATCCGGCAGCGGAAAAACCATTTTAGCCAAAACCATCCTTAATCTGATATCAAATCCCGTGGTAAAAACAGGCGGCGAAATAATTCTGGACGGCAAACCTGTCGTCACGGAGCAGGATTTCAGAAACATCAGAGGCGACAGGATTTCCATGATATTCCAGAACCCCACAGCCTCCCTGAACCCCGTCTTCACCATCGGCGACCAGATAACAGAAGCCATCCGCACGCATCACCCTGAGATATCCGTTAAAGAAGCGCTTTCCATGGCGGAACAGCTTCTGTCCGAAGTGGAGATACCCCATCCGAAAGAGAGACTCAAGGCATATCCACACCAGCTCTCCGGCGGGATGAACCAGCGTGTCATGATAGCCATCGCCCTCTCCAGCAGCCCGGAGGTGCTGATAGCGGATGAACCCACAACGGCGCTGGACGTTACCATACAGATGCAGATTATCCGTCTGCTGAAAAGGCTCAACCGGGAGAAAGGGCTCTCCGTGATATTCATCACCCACGATCTCGAGCTTTTGGCTAATACCGCCGAAGACTGCTACATAATGTACGCCGGCGAGATAATGGAAAAACTGGCGGCAAAAGACCTGAAAAGCGACAATATCAGACATCCGTATACAAAAAACCTGAAAGCCTGTGTACCGCAAATAGGCGAAAAAAGGGAATACCTGAATACCATACAGGGAACAATCACTTTTAACGGAAATGAATTTGATAATAAATGCGTTTTTGCCGAAAGATGCGGCAGAAAGACAGATATCTGCGTAACAAAAAAACCGGAATTCAAAAACGGATTCTGCTGTTTCAACCCCTATTAGACATGGATATTCTTCCATTTACCGCTTCTGAAGCGTACCAGAAGCACCATCGCCCTGCCCACTGATTCCAGCATCGCCACCAGATACAGCCATACAGAGTTAGTCACATAAAAAGTCA
Organism: Deferribacterales bacterium; assembly: GCA_050251875.1. Taxonomy (GTDB): domain Bacteria; phylum Chrysiogenota; class Deferribacteres; order Deferribacterales; family Geovibrionaceae; genus Seleniivibrio. Next base: position 455,552 of record JBFWMA010000002.1, read on the forward strand.
GAAGCCATGCCGGAAGTATCCGCACGCCCCAGAGAGATATACTGTTGATGATAAACGTTGTCCCTGTGTCTCCGGCGCCCCTCAGACATCCGGAAAGCACAAAACACATAGCCAGAGGCACCTGAGATATGCCCATGATGCGCAGATACCATGCGGCGTTTTCGATAGTCGCCTCGTTATGGGTGAAGACCGAAGCCAGAGAGACCGGGAAAAGAGCCATCAGAAGCCCTATAACGCCCATTATCACAGATGCCGACACTACTGTCGCCTTTGCGTCTTTCTCCGCCTCGTCAGGGTTTCCGGCGCCTATCCCCTGCCCCACCAGAGCCATCCCAGCCAGTGTGAAACCCACTCCGGGCATAAAAGCCAGTCCCTCTATGCGCAGACCTATCTGGTATCCGGCGAGCGAATCTACGCCGTATTTTGCTATCAGAGCGGACAGGACAAGATATGACGGATGCACGGAGAGACGCTCTATCCATGCGGGAACCGCCACCCTGATCCCCCTTTTCAGCAGAGAAAAGTCAGGCTTAAACACTATCCGGATGCGTTTCTGAGCCAGATAGACGTAAAGATATATGAGTATCTGAAAATAATAGACTATAACAGTGGCGAGCGCCGCTCCCTTAACCCCCAGAGCCGGAAAACCCAGATGACCGAATATCATAACCCAATCGAGAAAAATATTCAGCGCATTTCCGGAAAGACTGATGAAGAGCGGTACCTTTGTCTGACCGATGGCGTTCATCCCGCTGAAAAGCACACCCATCATAAACATCACAGGGATGCAGTAGGCGAATGTAGTGAGATAAACGTCACCTATATCGGCGACCTCCTGCCCCGTGTTGAGCAGATGAAACAGAAGAGGCGCCTTGTAAAATATGAAAAACATAAGAGGAACAGACAGCACGAAGGAGAACATCAGCATCATAAAAATAGTCTGTCCGGCGCCCTTCTCATCCTTAGCGCCGAAAAAACGTGATACGAGAATATTCGTACCCACATACAGCACGGACATCAGAGCGTAAAAAAGCCCGATGTACTGCATGCTGACACCGACAGAAGCCACACTGGCGGCGGATATCCGCCCCACAAAGAGCATATCCACCATATTCTGAACCATGTTCATCAGGTTATGAAATGCGGCGGGAAGCGAAATCGAAAGCACTCTGCGGTAGCGTTCGTTGAGGAATGTCATATATTCTCCGTTATAACCATAGGAAATATAATGTAATTCGGCTGAAAGTATATTGCAATAAATCTGTTTTAGTCATAAAATAAAATAAATAAAATAGTATCTCATAATAACAGGCAAAAGATAATGATAGGGAAGTTATTTAACAAAAAATCACAGTCAGATAAGAGCTCAGACCCCATTGCTATCTATATTAATAAGCTGTGCGAGAATTTCAGTAAAAATATAACAACGGATGAAAACATATCTGATGCCGTTTTTTCCGTGGTGGACACCGAGACCACCGGACTGGATATAGAAAACGCTAAAATAATAAACATAGCCGCAGTGAAGGTTCAGAACTATAAAATAATCGATTTTTATAATTCTTTTATCAACCCTGAAATAACGATCCCGCCGGAATCCATAAAATGGCACAACATCACGGACGAAATGGTTCAGGACAAGCCCACAGCCGGAGAGGTTCTGCCTGATTTTATCAATTTCGTGGGCAGTTCCGTTATTGTCGGTCACCACATCAATTTCGACATAACTATGATAAACAAAGAGCTGGGAGAATGTTTCGGGTGCAGAATGTCTAACCAGAAGCTGGACACCATGCTCATCTATTCCAGAGGAATAGTTAAGAAAAGCGACCACTACAGCCTCGATTATCTGCTTGATAAATATAAAGTAGTCTGCAACGGCAGACACACCGCCCTGGGTGACGCTCTCGCCACGGCGGAGGTTTTCACCAAGATGATAAGCCTGGCTAAGATGGATTTCGCCACCGTGAGAGACCTGCTGGACTGCCAGAAAGACTTCTCCTGACAAAGACTTTTCATTGACTGTAAAACGTTAGTGGGTTAATATTTCCCCCATGAACTCATTTCTACCCAACATACTCAGAGAAATAATTGATAACTATGAAAAGTTTTTCATGCATCTCATGCCGCACCCGGAGCTGATCATCGGTTCCAGAGGGCTCATCGGTGACGAGACGAAAAACGGTATCGTGCTGGTATTCAGCTCATATTCCTATGACAAACTGAATATCGACAACGAATGCGTTACTGTTAACATGAAGTTCTCCGGGAACTGGGAAAGCCTCTATATCCCCATAGAATGCATCAGCGCCATGTTCAACGACCCTGTTAAGCCGGAGTTCATGTTCAGCTTCAAACCTCAGAACAAAAAGGCGGAAGAGAAAAAAGAAGAAAAAGTGTCCCCCGCATTCACAGGGGACAACGTTATTGAGTTCAAACCCAGAAAGTAACCCTTAATCACGGACTTTTATCATGACCGTGTTTTTTCGCCAACTTCCTGTTTTATCTCCCCGGCATCTTTCCAGAGAGTATTCATTTCCTTATCTTTTGCGGCGGTACACTTGTTCATGGTAACCGTGTCGTCCGCTCTGTTCAGGCACTGAACATATTTTTCCAGAATCTTCATCTGTTCCAGCGCCATCACTTTTCTGTACTGAATCTGTTTCATCACCTTCGGATCGGTCTTTTTAAAGATGCCGTCCGCCTGCGCGAACGCAGGCAGAAGCATCATGGATATTATCAGAATTCTCAGCATGATTATATTCCGGTCTCCTCTATCTCAGGGCTCACGCCTTTGAACTGAGGCATAACCATTCCGACTGTGGCATTGATATATGTCGGGTCGGCGATGGTATACTTTTTGCCTTTGTATGAAAGATAGGCGCCCTGAGTCTTATCCCCCAGATCAACCGCTGTGGCAACGTGGTTGGGAAAATTAAGCATAACCACATCCACGTTCAGCAGATTTTTCACCAGATAGGCGAAGAAGATGCTTCTGTCCTCGCAGTCGCTGTAGGGATAGTATATGGTCTCTTCGGCGAAAAGAAACTTTTCTTTGCCGAACTGGTTGTCATCGGTCTTATACTCGAATGCGGTCTGTACAAATCTCAGAAGCAGGTTAACGCTTTCATCCAGCGTCTTGCCCTTCACAGCCTCTTTAAGAGTGGGCAGAACTGTCTGCTCAACCCATTCCGGTTTTGCGGCTGATGTGTATACGGAAAGCTCTGACTGGGGAAAACTGTTAAAGTATGCCACATCATATTTATTGATGATGGATTTCACTGTGTATTTCTGTTTTTTGTACTCAAAGCTGAGATCTCTGGCATATCCGGAGAAAGTCAGCTTTGGCGCGGACATCTTTTTCAGAGTTATTTTTTTATTGGAATCAGGATATGAGCCGCTGTATGTGTACAGGCTGGATGATGTCGATTTCTTCTCGAATGTATCTATGACATAATATTTCACGCCGTTGAACTTATAGAAAGAAACGCCGTACATCGAGCTGTCAGAGGGAACCATGACCTTAGCCTGTCCGTCTTTGGTATATCCGAGTTTGGCGTCATATCCGCTTTTTATCAGGAAGAACCACACAAGCATCTTCTGCTCCGGATTGTCTCCTTTCAGCTTGGCTGTGAATCTCTCCAGCAGGAGGACATAGCCCCAGTCTCCCAGACCGTTTTTGCTGACGGCGGATTCCATATATTTTACTGTTTTTTTATAGTCTGACCCTGCCACTGTTTCCCACCATTTGGCTATGGCGGCGGAAGACAGAGGTTTCTGAGCATCGGAAGTGATTCTCTGGTCATAGGGAATGTTAAGAGACACGCCATAGAACGACAGAGCGGCGTAATCTTTTCCGGAGGGTTCCGGAGCGACATAAGGAGCAGGCTCAGGTGCTTTGGGCGCTGTCTGCTGGGGAGCGGCTTTGGGAGCCTCAGGAATCTTCACCACGGGAGCTGGAACCACGGGAACGACAGGTACAACAGGCGCCGCCGGAACAACAGGTTTCACCGGTTCGGCTATTTTCACCGGTTCTTTGACCGGTTCCGTCTTTTTCTCGGGCTCAGGTTTTTTCTCCGGCTCTTTTGCCACCGGTTCCGGTTTCGCAGGCACAGGTTTCACGGGTTCTTTAACCACGGGTTCCGGTTTTACCGGAGCGGGTTTCGGCTCGGCTTTTCCTGTGGGGGTGGAATCGGGTTCCGGCTTGGGCTCGGGTTTAGGTATTATCTTTACAGGTTCCAGAACCTTAACAGGTTCGGCAACGGGAATTTTCACAGGCTTAGGTTTCTCAAACAGCTCATCGGGTTTTTCCCCGTTGAATTCCTTCCACTGCTGTTTCAGAAATGATGAAAACTCTTTGTCTATCTCATCCAGATATGTCTGGTATTCAGACATCTGAGCCTTCAGATATTCTTCATAAGTCTCGGCATAAGCGTTAGCGCCGAAAATAACCGCTGTTAAGCAGATAAATAATTTAAGTCTGTTCATAGCCCTCTCCTATTTATGCTTATATATTATACCAGCACTCATGGATAAACGAGGGAAAATTACCTATGATCAGTTAAATACCACATCGATTATTTCGTATTCAATATCTCCGCCGGGCGCCTGAACTATCACTTCATCGCCTTTCTTCTTGTTAACCAGAGCTCTGGCGAGGGGCGACATGATGGAGACAGTGCCTTTGGATATATTAGCTTCATCGGGACCGACAATTTTATATTTTTTCTGTTCGGAAGTGTCGACATTCTCTATCAGAACAGTAGCGCCGAAAACGATCTTGTCCCCGGACAGAACGGATGTGTCGATGACCTGGAATCTGCCCATTTTGCCTTCCAGCTCGGCGATTCTGGCTTCGATCATACCCTGACGCTCTTTGGCGGCGTCATACTCAGCGTTTTCAGAAAGGTCTCCGTGGCTTCTCGCTTCTTCAATGGCGAGCACCACTTCTTTTCTATCTACTGTTTTGAGCTTCTCCAGCTCTTTTTTTATTGTTGCGTATCCATCCGTAGTAATCGGAATCCTATCCATCCTTATCCTCCGAAACTTTCCTGCCGGTAACGAAGCTACTAATATACCCGTCCTTGAGTCTGATATCAAGTTCATCTTGCAGGCTGACGTCAAAAACACTCTTAACCGTTCTTTTTCCCGCTGTTACTCTGGCATATCCTTTGGACAGCAGGTTGTCGGGGTTAAGTGTTTCCAGTTTAACCATTAAATGATCCAGCTTCGATCTGTTCTCCGCTGTTTTTCTGCTTAATATCAGTAGGAGCTTATCAGTCTGCTTTTCGGCAGAATTCTTATATTTTTCCAGTTTCATGACGGGGGAGAGCAGAGACATTCTGCCAGCGATCCTGTCAGTGCGCTGTGAGAGCGCCGACAGCTTCTTCACCATGATCTCACGAAACAATGAAATACTGTTTTCCAGTCTCCGCCTGTCTCTGTCCACGGCGGTTCTGGGAGACAATGTTTGTAGTATACCACCGAGATCTGATAAATGTGACCTTTTTTGCTGTATTTTATGTTTAACGGCGGAAAAACATGATTTCTCATACATTATAACACTCTGTCTGTCCCTCTGTATCCTGTTCACGGGGGAATAAGACACCACGGACGACTGAAGCATATCGAGCCTCTGCATATTCTGAAAAAGCCTGTTCAGCACCAGCTCGCTCATCCTTTTATGATGGCTGTCCAAGTTTTTATGAGCCTCGGCGTATCCGGCGCTGAGAAGATTAGCCGCCGCTGTGGGGGTTGCCACACGCACATCCGCCACAAAATCGCATATCGAAAAATCCCTCTCGTGACCGATAGCGCTCACGGTGGGCACATCACATCCTTTCAGCGCTCTGGCGACAGGCTCTTCGTTAAAAACAGCCAGATCCTCCAGAGAACCTCCGCCCCTCATCAGAACGAGAGCGTCATATCTGGCGGTCATTTTTCCCGCCTCATTCAGAGCCTTCACTATGGGCGCCACGGCGTCTTTTCCCTGTACGGGTACAGACCACACGTCCACGCTGAAAACTCCGCCCAGAGACCGCATAGTAACCAGAAAGTCCTTAATGGCTGCTCCGGTGGCGGATGTAACCACTGCCACACGTTTCGGCAGATAGGGCACCTTCTTCTTGGTCTCTTCGCTGAAGAGCCCTTCGGATTCCAGCTTCTGCTTAACCTCTTCAAACAGCTTCCAGAAGAGACCTACAGAATCATAGTCCAGCTTCTTCACCAGAAGCTGATAATTGCCCCCCGCCTCATAAACGGTGAGTTCGCCCACCGCTTCCACACTGTCGCCGTTTTTCGGGTTATACCCACGGTTGGACATGGCGGCGCCTTTGAACATAACGCACTTGATCTGGGATTTCTCATCCTTCAGCACAAAGTAAAGGTGTCCGGCGGGAGAAGCGGAAAAGCTGGAGATTTCGCCCTTAACGGCGATATTATCGTTAAAAGTATTTTCCAATAGCTGTTTTACGGCTTTGGTCAGCTCGGTTACGCTGTATTTGTTCATGATTATTTATCTGTTTTCTGATCTTTGGCGGCGGGTTTTTTCTTTTCTATAATGTACAGATCTTCATCCGACTTTTTCATGTTCAGTTCTTGTTTGATAAGCATTTCGAGGTATTCTCTGTCTTTGCGCACAAGCTCAAGCTCACGGTTGAGCTCCTCAACCTTTCTATCTATCTGCGCTATCTTTTCCTCATATCCGGACTTGATCTTCGCCAGCTCCTGATACTTCAATATGCCGTTATGCCCGAATATCAGAAAGCCTATAAGTATGAATATGATGATAATAAAAGTTATATTCAGTTTCATAAGAGCCTTTAAGGTTTTTTCTTATTGTAGAGTATACCACAGGTATCCGCTTTTCCCGCTTTTTCTTCGAGAATTTTTCTGGCTTTTTCGAAAAATCCCAGAACAAAGTCAAACTGATAATCCTGAAAAGTCCATTCCATAGGGATATAAGCGCCCTTCCTTCTAAAAAGCTGAAGATCGCCGTATATGTTGTCACGGATATAAATTCTGTGGGTAAAATTTTTCGTGCTGGCGGCCACCACTTTTTCCATGGCGATGTAGCCGGGGTCGATATTGATAACACGCTTGCCGTCTTCAGACAGGGTATCTTCCAGATTGACCGCCTGAATCTTGTAATCGGGCAGATTGTCCGGGTGTTCCACCACGTCATAAAGGGCAAAATACTTCGCCAGATGTTCGCCCATCTCGGGTTCATAATAGCTGGTGTGCGAAAAATCGAACTCAGCGGACTTCAGAATAGGCTCGCCGAAAATAGGCACAGCTATAGCATCCGGGTCTTTTACTTTATCTCTGTTATAGAGAATAGCGTTAAAGTATATGACCTTTCCAGTCTGTCTGAATCCGCCGCCTGTAACCATCAGCCCATTTCGAGTTCGAGGATTTCCTCAGAAGGTTCGATTGTTGAGATCGCGTGTTTGTAGATCATCTTCTGTGATTCGTCTTTCATGATGATGACAAAGTTGTCGAATCCCTTGATAACTCCCTCAATTTTAACGCCGTTTACAAGGTAGACAGTCATCGGAATACGTTTTTTTCTCAGGTGATTGAGAAATACATCTTGAATATTGATTTTCTTGCTCATGAAGAGCCCCCTAAAAAACAAAAAAATAATTAAAAATTTAATCCAGTTATTGAGTAGTTTAAATAAAATTTATCATTAGTTCAAGTGAAAATAAATTCTTCAGTACTTTTCACATCATTTTTGTCCGATAAATCGATATATCGAACACCTTCCATATGCCTGAACCATGTCAGCTGGCGCTTGGCAAAATTTCTGGTGGCGGTCTGGATGCGCTCACATACCGAAACAGGATCGGTTCCGGTGCGCAGACACTCCGCTATCTCTCTGTATCCTATAGCCTTAAAAGAATCCAGATCAGGAGAATATCCTCTGTCCAGCAGTCCTTTGACCTCGTCCGCCCAGCCCTGCTTATACATAGCCAGAACCCTTCTGTTGATTCTGTCATATATCTTCTGTCTGTCATCTGTGAGGATGGCGATGTTATATTCATATTTCGGGTTTCTGTGATATTTCTTCTGAGCCTCACGCACGTTCATCTTCAGCTGGGCGTTGATCTCCAGCCCCCGGATTATCCGTGTGGGGTCGGTGGGTTTCACATTGGCGGCGAATTCCGGATCGACAGCCGTCAGCTCGCCGTGGAGAGTCTCTATGCCGTCTCTCTTAATACGTTCCTCTATCTGCGCTCTGATGGACGGGTCACGGTCAGGAGCGTCAAATATGCCTTTCTGGAGCGTCTGAACGTACATCCCCGTCCCGCCCGCTATCAGTGGAATCTTTCCACGGCTCAGGATATCGGCGATCACCGCTTCCGCCTGTTCGAAGAAGATTCCGGCGGAATAGGTCTCGTCAGGATTCATTATGTCGATGAGATGATGCGGAACGCTCTTCAGCTCCTCCTCAGAGGGCTTCGCTGTGCCTATGTTCATATGTCTGTAAACCTGATAGGCATCGGCGCTCACTATCTCTATGTCGTGTTTCTCTGCCATGGACAGCACCAGAGCGGTTTTGCCGGACGCTGTGGGACCTGTTATCAGCGGTATTCTCATCTGTCGAACTTCCTCAAAAGCCAGCCCTCGTCCATCCGGAAAACAATCGGTCTGCCGTGGGGACATGTATAAGGATTGGATGTGCGGAAGAGATCATCCACTATCTTGCGCATCTCGTGCATTTCGAGCCTCTGCCCCGCCTTCACGGCGTTTTTACAGCTCATCACCAGCACCTTGTAATCCACGCTGCTGTCTTTTCTGTGTTCCAGCATGTCGGCGAGTATCTCTCTCACCTCCAGCTCTATGTCACGTTTCAGAACGTCTGACGGAACACGGCTGATCTTCAGGCTGTTTCCGCCGAATGACTCTATGTCGTATCCGAAACTCTCCAGAACCTCGGAACTCTCGGCGATGATATCCGCCTCGTCCTCGGTAACGTTTATCAGAATAGGCTCGTAAAGCATGATGGAAGGCACTGTGACGGTCTTTTCCGCCAGATATTTTTCATAGAGCACTCGCTCGTGAGCCACATGCTGATCTATGAAAAAAGCCTCGCTGCCCTTCTCGCACACTATAACTGTGTTGAAAAGCTGTCCCGCTACTCTGATCTGTGACTCATCCGGCATTTCAGGCATTCTTACAGCGCTCTGGCTTTCTGACGCCGTGTCATATTCCGCCGTCTCCATCTCTTTTGCCAGATCATATGAAACGGTATTGCTCCGGCTGTAGGCGGCTTCGTTATATTTTGATTCGTATGTCTTGGTTACGGGCTCATACTTAGGCATGGCACTTCTGATCTCTTCGCCCGCCTCTCTGCCCTGTTCTTCCAGCCTCTGCTTGACGCTGTTGTGGACAAAGCTGAAAATCTCTCTGGATTCCAGCAGTTTTACTATGGTTTTCGCCGGATGGACGTTCACGTCCACCTTCTCCGGGTCTATCCGCAGAGAGATGGCGGCGGCGGGATATTTGCCGTCCGGAATCAGCCTGTGATAGGCGGTGATGACTGCCTGAACCAGCGACAGGTCTTTAACCACTCTGCCGTTGATGCCGATGAAAATCATATCCTTGCGGAATTTATGAACGTCCGGAAGAGTCACGGCGAACCGCACGGACATCTCTCCGAACTCGTTCCCGCCATAGATCACATCCTGCTCCTGAAACACGGTTTTTGCCCGTTTCAGCATATCCGCAGATTTGTCGGCGTCTATGACTTTCTTTCCGTTTATCTCTAATGTTACTGATATTTCAGGATTTATGACAGAAAACTGTCTGACGAATTTAGAAATCTCTTTCTCTTCTGCTGTGTGGCTTTTGAAAAATTTCAGACGTGCCGGAACGTTGGAAAAGAGCGATCTGACAGTGACGGACGTTCCCTTCACGAACGGAGCGGGAAGCGTCTCCGGCTTAGCGCCGTGTCTGACTCTGAGCTCTGCGCCGTCATACCCGTCCCTGCCTGTGCGCACGGAAAAATCGGATACAGACGATATCGCAGCCAGAGCCTCGCCTCTGAACCCGAAAGTCTTTACGTTGTATACGTCCTCAGCCGTGGAAATCTTGCTGGTGGCGAATCTTTCCACTGTGAGAGGCAGATCGTCCGGCAGAATCCCTCTGCCGTTGTCGGTGACGGTTATCATGCCTATACCGCCGTTCTCCACCGTAACGGTGATTTTGTCGGCTCCGGCATCGGCTGAGTTTTCCATCAGCTCCTTAATAACGTTAAAAGGCCGCTCGACAACTTCGCCGGCGGCCACTTTATTCGCAACATCTTCTGTGAGTCTTTTAATCTCGTTCATTTATTCCGCGAAAACGCCCATATTGCGGTATTTCTGATATCTGTCCTCGAAGAGCTGTTCCGGAGTCATCTTTTTCAGATCGTCCAGACTGGAGAGGATGAAATTCTTCACGTTTTCCGCTGTCTGTTTATAGTTGCGGTGGGCGCCGCCCATGGGCTCCTCTATTATCTCGTCTATGATATTGAGCTCTTTCAGGTCTTTCGATGTCAGCTTCAGCGCCTCGGCTGCTCTGCCGGCGTATGCGGCGTCTTTCCAAAGGATAGATGCGCATCCCTCCGGGCTGATAACGGCATAGATAGAGTGTTCCAGCATACCTACACGGTTACCCATAGCTATAGCGAGCGCTCCGCCTGAACCGCCCTCTCCGGCTATGACCGTAACCATAGGCACTGTCAGCTCCGCCATCTTCATAAGGCTTTTGGCGATGGCTTCCGCCTGTCCTCTCTCCTCGGCTCCGATACCGGGATATGCGCCGGGAGTATCCACGAATGTGATGATGGGGCGTTTGAATCTCTCCGCCATCTCCATCATTCTCTGGGTTTTTCTGTATCCTTCGGGGTTTACCATACCGAAGTTTCTGAGAATATTCTCTTTGGTGTTTCTTCCTTTCTGATGACCCATAACCATCACGGGCTCACCGTTCAGCTTTGCCATTCCGCAGATAATCGCCTGATCGTCTCTGAACAGTCTGTCTCCGTGGAGCTCGGTAAAGTCTGTGAATATATTATTGATATAGTCGAGTGTGTAGGGTCTGTCGGGGTGTCTCGCCACCATAACTTTCTGCTGGGGAGTGAGACGTTTATATATATTGGCTCTGACTTTCGCAAGTTTTGCTTCCAGACCGGCGCACTCTTTTGTCATCTGGTCTGTTCCCATGCCGGGCATATTGCGCAGCTCGTCCAGCTGTGCTTCTATCTCGGCTATGGGCGCTTCAAAATCAAGAACACTGGGCATATTTCACCTCAAAATTTCCTGTCATTGGTTGTGTATAATAACTTTTCATTGACTCTATAGCAAGGGATAAAAATGCCCCCTCATGTAAATCAGAGAGCATCGCTATACCTTCCAACTGAGATTGCCACGTCGCTTACGCTCCTCGCAATGACGGCAAATTACTGTCATTGCGAGTAAAGCGAAGCAATCTTAATATTTCTTTAGATTATTTCATACCCTGAATTGCCATGATGTACATCTCAGGATTGTATCCTGCCACGGCTTTTCCGTTGAAGAATATCTGGGGAGTTCCTGTGATTCCGAGAGACCCAGCCAGTTTAGCCTGAGCGTCTATTTTGTCCTGAACAGCTTTGGAAGCTACCAGAGTTTTGAATTTAGAGGGGTTGCCTGATTTCGCGGCGAACATGCCTATGATCTCGGCGTCTGTTTTCTTGTCAGTCTCGGGTGTGGTGGAGTAAAGCTCCGCACCGAAGTTGCGTCCCATGGAAAGCCCAGCCTCGAACACTTTAGCGTACAGCATAGCTTTCGGGTGGAAGCTCAGAGGCAGATGCATCATGTATACGGCGGCATCCACTTTTTCGTGTTTCAGAATTTCGTGAACGGCGTTGTAAGCCTTGCGGCAGTAAGGACACTGAAAATCGCTGACTTTAACTATCACGTTCTTGGAGTTTTTGTTTCCTTCCATTAATGTGAGTTTGGAGAGATCCAGCTTAGTAACGGGTGTTACGTCATATATAAGTTTATCCTTAATATTCTGCTGAGAATCAGCTTTCACTATTTCAGGATAGATGTATTTACCATCGGTAAAGAGATACTGCTCCTGTGAGCGTCCGGCTTTGGAATCGGTGAGTGTCATTTTTGCGAAATACAGCCCCGCAGGCTCGTCCAGTTTTTTTATGATATCTATTTTGATGGACAGATTCGTCATGTTTTTTTCTTTGAAAAACTTTGTCATGGCGGATTCCAGATCAGATCTGACATCGGCGAAAGCGGAGAAAGAAACCATCAGCATTAATGCTAAAACAGCGGTGAAAATTCTTTTCATAATAAACTCCTTCAAAACTTAGCGGGAATATACACCCGCAGTATTAGACAGAGCAATATATTTTTTAGTTCATATAACAGTTCTGTTATTTTTTGGGGTGACTTTTCATGTATTTGGTGTTAAAAATTGCGTTCAATTCTATCTTTCATATCTCAAGGAGTTTTTTGATGGATTACAAGGATACCCTGAATCTTCCGCAGACCGACTTTCCTATGAAAGCCAGTCTGTCGGTGAAAGAGCCTGAAAGGCTGAAAAAGTGGGCAGATGAACAAGTCTACGAAAAAATGCTCTCAGTCCGCGACAGAAACAACCCCTACATACTCCACGACGGTCCTCCCTACGCCAACGGCGAAATTCACATCGGACACGCTCTTAACAAGATTCTGAAAGATATTATTATTAAAACAAAAGCTCTGGAAGGTTTTTACACTCCTTATGTACCCGGATGGGACTGCCACGGTCTGCCCATCGAACTTCAGGTGGATAAGAAACTCGGCAGTAAAAAAGCCGAAATGAGCAAATCTGAAATAAGAAAGGAATGCCGCAAGTATGCCGATAAATTCATAGACCTTCAGAGACAGGGATTCAAACGTCTCGGCGGTTTCGGCGACTGGGATCATCCTTATATTACTATGGACTATAAATACGAGGCGAAAACCCTTCAGGAACTCTACCGCTGTTTTGACAACGGAAGCGTTTTCAAAGGCTCAAAACCCGTCTACTGGTGTACATCCTGCGTGACAGCTCTGGCTGAGGCAGAGGTGGAATACGACAACCACACATCTACATCAGTGTTTGTCAAATTCCCCATGAAAGACGCTTTCAAAGCGAAATTCGGTCTGGCTGAATCAGACAGAGTGTCAGCGGTTATATGGACCACAACTCCGTGGACACTGCCCGCCAACCTCGGGATATGCGCCAACGCTGAGCTGGAATACTCAATCATAAAAGTAACAGACACATGCAATAAAAACCTTAAAGGCGGAGAATATCTTATACTCGCCACAGACCTTATAAATGGTCTTGCCGAGAAATTCGACATCCACACATACGACAGCGTAAAAACCTTCTTCGGAACTGAGCTTGAGCGTGTGGAATTCAAACACGCCTTCTATGACAGAGTGTCACTCGGTATCTTAGGCGGTCACGTAACGCTGGAAGCAGGTACAGGTCTGGTACACACCGCCCCCGGTCACGGTCAGGAAGACTATGAGGTGGGACTGAAATACGGACTCGAAATCCTCAACCCAGTTGACGATTACGGTAAATACAAGAAAAATGTTGAGATATACGCTGAGCAGAGCATCTACAAAGCAGGTCCCGAGATAGTCAAAATGATGGATGAGCAGGGTTCACTGCTGAACCACGGCGACATCAGCCACAGCTATCCCCACTGCTGGAGATGCAAAAAGCCCGTTATATTCCGTGCCACACCCCAGTGGTTCATCGGCATGGAAAAGAACGACCTGCGTAAAAAAGTTCTCAGCGAGATAAAAAAGGTGCGCTGGACACCCGCATGGGGCGAAAACCGCATCACATCCATGATAGAGAACCGTCCCGACTGGTGTATATCACGCCAGAGAACATGGGGCGTACCCATAGCTGTCCACACATGCGTTGACTGCGAAGAGGTAATAACCAACCACGAAATTCAGGGCAAAGTCTTAGAAGCCTTCCGTGAGCACGGCGCTGACGCCTGGTTCGACTATGAAGACAGCCAGTTTATCCCCGCAGGCACAAAATGCCCCAAATGCGGCGGAACACACTTTAAAAAAGAGACTGACATTCTGGACGTATGGTTCGACTCAGGCACATCACACTCAGCAGTTCTTGAAGAACGCCCTGAGCTTGCATGGCCCGCTAATATGTATCTGGAAGGATCAGACCAGCACAGAGGCTGGTTCCACAGCTCAATCCTCGAGAGTGTCTGCACAAGAGGCGTTGCGCCTTACAAAGAAGTTCTCACTCACGGATTCGTTGTGGACGGAAAAGGACGCAAAATGTCCAAATCTGTGGGCAACGTTGTATCCCCCAACGATATCATAAATAAATACGGCGCCGAAATTCTTCGTCTCTGGGTGTCCGCTGAGGACTATTCAGAAGACATCAGAATATCTGACGACATAGTTACACGTCTGTCAGAATCCTACAGAAAGATAAGAAACACAGCCAGATATCTGCTGGGCAACCTTTACGATTTCAACCCTGACACAGACATGGTTAAGTTTGAGGAGATGCTCGACCTCGACAGATTCGCTCTGGTCAAATGGCAGGCAGTGAAAAAGAAAATCTATGAAGCATATGATAATTATCAGCTTCACGTTTTCTATCATTCTTTCCTGAATTTCTGCATAGGCGATCTGTCCTCATTCTATCTGGACATACTGAAAGACAGGCTCTATGCCTATAAACCGAACTCCAGAGAGAGACGCTCCGCCCAGACAGCCCTCTATACCATCGTGAAAGAGATGAGCATAGTGATGGCTCCCGTTCTGTGCTTCACAGCGGACGAGATATATGAATACATCCCCTCTTCCAAAGATAAGAAAGAGAACGTGTTCATGGAGATGTTCGCCCCCGTGACAGAATACAAAGATGAAGCCAACACAGCCAAATGGCAAAAAATTCTGGAAGTGCGCAAGGAAGCCACAAAGGCTCTGGAGCTTGCCCGCGCGGCAAAAATCATCGGTCACCCGCTGGACGCCGACATAATAATCGGGTCAGACGAAGACACCGTGAAAGCTCTGAAAGCCGATGAGGGAATCGAGCGTATCTTCATCGTGTCCGAAGTAAAATTCGCCGACATGAACAGCATGTCAGACTGCCATGTGTCAGAAGACGGCAAGATAAAAGTGAAGGTAACACCCTCTGACAACGCAAAGTGCGAAAGATGCTGGACAAAATCAGCGTCCGTGGGACACAGCGAAGAGCACCCCACTCTCTGCACACGCTGCGCCGAGGCTATAGCTTAATGAAAAAACTGCTGATAGCAATATCGCTGCTGATAGTGGCGCTGGATCAGTGGACGAAGATGTATATCAAATCGCACTTCGCCCTGCACGAGTCAAAACCCGTCATAGACGGTTTTTTTGACATCACATATGTGCTCAATCCTGGAGCGGCTTTCGGTTTTCTGGCTAAGCTGGACGAAACATACCGCCGTGGTTTTTTCGTTGTCGTAACCATTATAGCAATAGCGGCGGTGGCTTACCTGCTTTATAAAGAAAAAGGGATGAAACTGCGCCTGATTTCGTATACTCTTGTGTTAGCCGGAGCGGCGGGAAACTTCATCGACCGCATATACATGGGCAAGGTTGTCGATTTCCTGCTTTTTTACTACAAAACATACCAGTGGCCCGCATTCAATGTGGCAGATACAGCCATATCGATAGGTATCGGGCTTCTGATGCTGGATTATTTTTTCATAAAGAGGAGCAAAGATGAAAGTAATGCCTAAATCCGCTCTGATCAGCGTATCTGACAAAAGCGGTATCGTAGACTTTGCAAAAGGTCTTAGGAAACACGGTGTAAAGATCATCTCCACCGGAGGGACAGCAAAACTTCTCGCTGACAGCGGTGTGGAGATCATGGAAATCTCTGAGTTTACAGGATTTCCTGAAATGCTCGACGGCAGAGTAAAAACCCTGCACCCCAAAGTTCACGGCGGTATACTCAATATCCGTGACAACGCCAAGCATCAGGCAACTATGAAAGAACACAGCCTTGAGGACATAGACATGGTTGTCGTGAACCTCTATCCCTTCGAAGCGACAGTGGCAAAAGGCGCTGAGCACGATGAAGTGGTGGAAAACATCGACATCGGCGGTCCCTCTATGATCCGTTCAGCGGCTAAAAACCATAAATTCGTAACCGTTATCGTTGACAACAACGACTTCGACAGAGTGCTTTCAGAAATGGCAAACGGCGGAACAGAGCTCGACACCCGTATCGACCTCGCCAGAAAGGCTTACTCTCACACAGGCGTATACGATTCCATCATCGCCTCCTACTTCAATAAAAAACTCGGCGTAAAATTTCCCGAGGAGATAGCCATCCCCGCCCGCAAGAAACAGCCCATGAGATACGGCGAAAACCCCCATCAGGACTCCGCTTTCTATGTGAAGCCTCTGGTGAACGAAGTGAGCGTTGCCACCGGCAAACAGCTTCAGGGTAAAGAGCTGTCTTTCAACAACATAGTTGACATACACGCCACTCTGGAACTGGTAAAAGAGTTCAAAGAACCGGCTGTAGCCATCATAAAACACACCAACCCCTGTGGATGCGCCACAGGAACAACTGTGAACGAGGCATATGAAAAAGCCCTCGCCTGCGACCCTGTTTCAGCTTTCGGCGGTATTGTCGGCGTTAACCGTGAGGTTGACGGCAAACTGGCTGAGGAACTCGGCAAACTCTTCCTTGAAGTTGTCCTCGCTCCGTCATTCACTCAGGAAGCCAAAGACATATTCGTCACAAAGAAAAACCTGCGTCTCATCGAGCTGGGCGATATATACGGTGACCGTGATTCTGAGCTGGATATCAAAAACGTAACAGGCGGTATCCTTCTTCAGGACAGAGACCTGCACGAGATCGAAGATATCAAGGCTCTGCCCGTTCCCACTAAGAGAAAACCCACCGACTTTGAATACAAAGCTATGGATTTCGCATGGAAAGTGGCGAAACACGTTAAGTCTAACGCCATCGTTTACTGCACAGACGACCGCACAATCGGCGTGGGAGCAGGACAGATGAGCCGTGTGGACTCATCCAAAATAGCCGCCAGCAAGGCAAGAGCTGAGCTGAAGGGAACTGTTATGTCATCAGACGCTTTCTTTCCCTTCAGAGACAGCGTGGACGAAGCGGCAGAAAGAGGCATCACAGCCATCATCTCTCCCGGAGGCTCCATCCGTGACGAAGAGGTCATCGCCGCCGCAGACGAACACGGCATAGCCATGGTGTTCACCGGCGTCAGACACTTCAAACATTAATAAATATTTGCGTTATAAAATAAAAATCCTCGCCTGTAATGGGGCGGGGATTTTTTGTAAGGAGATAGAATGAAAATTCTTGTGATAGGCTCAGGCGGCAGGGAACACGCCCTCTGCTGGAAAATAGCCCAAAGCCCTCTGGCAGCGAAAATATTTGCCGCTCCGGGCAACGGCGGAACCCATCTAGAGAACAAAACGGTCAACGTACCCATAGAAGCCACAGACCTTAAAAAACTGCTGGACTTCGCCCTGACCGAAAAAATAGATCTGACTGTCGTGGGTCCGGAAGACCCGCTGGCGGCTGGAATTGTCGATCTGTTCGAGGAGAACGGACTTAGAGTGTTCGGTCCCTGCAAACAGGCGGCTCAGCTGGAGGCCAGCAAGGCCTTCGCCAAGGACATCATGATAAAGGCTGGAATCCCCACAGCGGCATACGGCGAATTCACCGATTACGAATCAGCCAAAGCCTATGTTGAGAAACAGGGCGCGCCCATAGTGGTCAAGGCGGACGGTCTGGCCGCCGGAAAAGGCGTTACAGTGGCTCAGACTCTGGACGAGGCGGTAAGCGCCCTGAAAGAGATCTTTCTGGACAACGTGTTCGGCAGCGCCGGAGCGAAGGTTGTCATAGAGGAATTTCTGGCTGGCGAAGAGGCTTCATATCTGGCGTTCACCGATGGAAAGACTGTTCTGCCCATGGTGACCAGTCAGGATCACAAGGCTGTTTATGACGGCGACAAAGGTCCCAACACCGGCGGAATGGGAGCCTACTCCCCTGCTCCGGTGGTTACGCCTGAGCTGTTTGACCGTGTGACAAAAGAGATAGCCTATCCCCTGATAAAAACCATGGCAAAGGACGGCATCACCTTCAAAGGCATCATCTATGCCGGACTGATGATAAACAACGGCGAGCCGAAGGTTCTGGAGTTCAACGCCCGGTTCGGCGATCCGGAGACACAGCCCGTTCTGTCACGTCTGGCATCCGACATCGTGCCGGTATTTCTGGCATGCACAGACCAGACTCTGGATAAAGTGGAGATAGAATGGAGCGACAACCCCACAGTGTGCGTTGTCATGGCTTCCGGCGGTTACCCGAAATCATATCAGAAAGGATATGAGATAACGGGGATAGCCGAAGCGGACAAGATAGACGGCGTAAAAGTCTTCCATGCAGGCACAGCCGACAGTGGCGGAAAAACAGTGAATACAGGCGGACGGGTTCTGGGCGTGACAGCCATAGGCGACACTCTGGAAGAAACCATAAAAACTGCCTATAAAGCAGTGGAAAAGATACACTGGCAGGATGTACACTTCAGAAAAGATATAGGCGCTAAAGCTCTCAGGAGGATGAAAGGTGAGTAAGGTCGGAATAATAATGGGCAGCAAGTCCGATTATGATATCGCTAAAGAAGCGGTGGATGTTCTGAAGAGTTTCGGCATAGAATACGAAGTGATCGTTTCCAGCGCCCACAGAACTCCCGAGCGCACTCTGGAATGGTCGAAAACTGCCGAAAGCAGAGGTCTGGACGCTATAATAGCTCTTGCGGGAGCCGCGGCTCATCTGGCGGGAGTTATCGCCAGCGAAACAAACCTCCCGGTGATAGCTGTCCCTGTAGCGGCTACAGCTCTGAACGGTCTGGACGCCCTGCTCTCCATGGTGCAGATGCCCGGAGGCATACCGGTGGCTACGATGGCTATAGGCAAGGCCGGTTCCAAAAACGCCGGAATCTTCGCAGCGCAGATATTGGGACGCAGAGAACCTGAAATAGCCCGAAAACTGGCGCAGTATAA
This sequence comes from Deferribacterales bacterium, assembly GCA_050251875.1. Taxonomy (GTDB): domain Bacteria; phylum Chrysiogenota; class Deferribacteres; order Deferribacterales; family Geovibrionaceae; genus Seleniivibrio. The sequence continues at coordinate 474,658 of JBFWMA010000002.1, forward strand.
AGAAGACATGAAACAGAAGGTCTATCAGGACAATGACGCTCTTCAGGAAATGCTTTGATGCTTATAGGCTCTCAGGAAGTTATATATGATATCTTCAGGCGGGCTCGTTGTTTAAGCGAGCCCGTTGTTTTTCCCACCGACACTATATACGGTATCGGAGCGCCCTTATCAGACAAAACAGCCAATCAGAAAATTTATGAAATAAAAGGCAGAGAACAGAACAAGCCCTTCCCCGTTCTGATATCTTCCATGAAACAGGCGGAAACTCTAGCAGACACCGCCATGCACGCTGAACTGATAAAAAAACTCTGGCCTGGCGCTTTCACCCTGATATTAAAGGCAAAAGAAAACGTGGAACCGCTATATACTCTAAACGGCGGGATAGCTCTGCGGATGCCTGCTGATAAACATCTGACAGACCTGATAGAAAAGACTGGACCACTAAGCGCCACCAGCGCCAATCTCTCCGGTCAGGAATACACTTCTGATTTCATACGGATTTTGACCTGTTTTCAATCAAGTGTGAAATTTTATATCCATTCACGCACTAATGCTCTTAATTCTTCAGTAATAATAGACCTTACATCAGACGAACCTGTTATTCTCAGAGGTGAAATAAACCTGCATGAAATACTGACAGATAAATGAAAATTATGTAAAGACCTATTTCTATTATTGACACTTTAATTTGACAGGATTAAAATTGCTAAACTTTTTTACAAAAGGAGATACCATGAAGAAAGTTATACTTGCTGTAATGGTTGTTTTCGCATTCGCGCTTGTCGCTATTGCGGCTAATAACGGCCCTGCTACAATCGATCTCGCAAAAGAATGGGGACTTCAGACATCTAAAAAACCTGTTCAGTTTCCCCACGCTGTTCACCAGTCTAAAAACCAGTGTACAGACTGCCACGTTAAAGCTGAAGGCGGCGCTCTGAAAAGTGTAAAAACCGGCGCTCCTCTCGATCCTAAAGCACTCGTTGCTGCCGGCACTCTGAAGAAAGGCGGCATGAAAAACGCTATTCACGATGAATTCTGCTGGGAATGCCACGTTCAGAAAAAAGTTCCTCAAGGCAAATCCTGCACAAAATGCCACAAGTAATCTGACTTACAGTTAAGATTCAAAAAATAACCCCGCTTTATCAGGCGGGGTTTTTTATTTATTTCGGAAGTATCTTTTCCAGTTCAGCTATCTGAGAGATGATAGCTGGCTCATCCACCCATCCGTTCGCCTTATGCAGAAGGTCTTTCGCCTTCTGATATGCCTCATGTCTGGCCTCTTCTGTCTCCTCTCTCTCCGCCTGTTCTATCAGATTCATGCTCATGTCGAAGATCGACCATATCATATATCTGATCTGACGCGCTTTGTCATATTTCATCGCTATTCTGAAAGAGAAGAACACGATGACCAGATAGACGGCCCACAGATACCATTTGAAAGGCTGATACAGCAGATAGACAGTACCTATCATTATCACAGACATAGCGATGGCCATACCAAGTCCCGGTACGCCCACATAAAAAACGGGTTCGCCGGGCGCTCCAATCTTCTGATTGTGGCGTATGCTTCTGAACGCTTTCTGGTTCTCAAATTTTTTCTTATAAACATCATACAGTTGTTTAAACTCTTCACTTATACGGACGTTTTGCATCTTAAATATCCTTTTTACATTAATAAGTTTAAAATTTACATCATCTATTATTTTAATACAAGTTTTTTAAAATAAAGTGACAATTTAGTTAACTTAGTATATACTTATGACGATATCTTATTATATAAATTCAATACGGGGAACTCAATGAGTATCAAATTCAAGCTAATTCTTTCGTATCTTTTGGTTTCAGCATTTATTGTCGTTCTGTCAATGTCTTTCCTCTTTTCAAGCAGCAAGGTCAACGGTTTCATAAACACAAATCTCAACGTGATATTGACCGATAAAGAGGCGTCCGGAACAATTAACAACGAGTTTAAAAACGTTGTAATTCACCTGAAAAGCGCAATAAGCGCCAGCACCACCAAAGAGATTGATTCTCTGGAACAGTTAAATAGCGAAAGTTTCTCAAAAATAGACGAAGCGCTGGACAACATAAAAAACGCTGATGACATTCATAGCATGAGTGATGATATGAAGGCAAAAGCAGATACTTTTCTGAAAACAAAGAAAGAATATATAAAAGTGCATGATGATCTCATGATTCAGTATGACGATCTGGACTCTATGTTCAGAAAGCAGAAAGGCTACATCTTTGTCAGCCAGAACACGCTGAACAAACAGGCCGGGAGATATGCTCAGGAGCTTAACTATCTTGACAGACTGATGGAACTTCCTCTGGAGATAAAAGTTTACCTGTCTGAGGTTATCGGAGCGAAAGAAGAGATAGACACGGAAGAAGGAGTTTACTCCATACTCTCATTCACAAAGGTGCTTAAAGACAAGACCGGAGTGTTCCTCAGCGGCGGAAATTATAAGGGAGAGAACGTCAGACGCATTGACAATGAAGAGGTTCGCTCCAAAATGCAGCTTCTTTTAAAAACCACAACCGAAATGGAAGCAGCCGCTAAACAGTTTCAGGAGACACAGATCAAGGTGATCAACCTTGAGAACAGTCTTTTTGTCCAGATAGCCGATCTGGAAAAACACGTTAAATCCACCGAAGAGATACTGAACAACATGGAATCCACTGCAAAAACGCAGATGGACAGCGGTATCACAGAGGTTCGCAATATATCCAGCAGAGTAACCAGCACAACATTCATAATGCTCGCAGTGATACTGGTTCTGGCTGTAATAGTCGGTCTCTTCTCCGCTACCAAGATCACAACGCCTCTGGTAAACATAATGACAGTGGCAGAGTGTATCAAACACGGAGACCTGACATGCGGAGAGATCAAAAAAACATCATCTGACGAGTTCGGACACCTGACAGACTCTATCAACAATATGAAGAAGAGTCTCTATGAACTGGTGCACAACATTAAGAACGGAACAGACTATCTCAGCGGAACCAGCGACCAGATGGTCACTCTAATGGCACAGATGAACGAAAACCTGAACAACACCACACTGGAAATGACAGCGGTTGCCTCTGCGGCAGAAGAGCTTTCATCATCCACATCAAATATCATAGAGAGCGTGCAGGCAGGTATCACAGAAGTTCAGAACGCTAAGAACAAAGTGAACGAAGGCAACAGCAAGCTCCAGCAGTCCATTGCCCAGGTCAACAAGGTAGCGTCCAGCCTGGCCGGTGTTTCTGACAATCTGGAAGAGCTGAAAACAGCCAGCCAGGCGATCACAAACATCATCAGCATAATCGTGGACATAGCCGAACAGACTAACCTGCTGGCGCTGAACGCGGCGATAGAAGCTGCCAGAGCGGGCGAAGCAGGCAGAGGATTCGCTGTGGTTGCTGACGAAGTTCGCAAGCTGGCGGAAAAGACCAGCACCTCCACACAGGAAATATCCTCAATGGTCAGCTCTATACAAAACAACGTAATTGGTGTGGTGGACATCATCCATCAGGGAATAGAGGAAGTTGAGCACAGCTCAGAATCCATCAACGCTGTCGGGGACAACTTCAAAGAAGTCGTTAACCAGATGCAGACCGCCGCAAACACTGTTGAGCCTATCCTCGTGATAATCGAGCAGCAGTCAGAAGCTATCACCAATATTACAGCGACCGTGACAAACGTAAGTATTGCTTCCGCTGACAATAAGGTTATAGTAGACGAAGTAAGCAGTTTCTCCGATAAGATCGGCGATCTTGCTCACCAGCTTAAGGATAATACATCACAATTCAAGGTGTAGGATTTGAACGACAAAATCTTAGAACTAAAATCAGTTAATAAACAATACAGAGCCTTTGAAGGATTCTTCAAAGGCTCTTCTGTTACCATCAACGCTGTGGACAATATTTCTCTGTCCATACAGAAAGGCAGGTCTCTGGGTATAGTGGGAGAATCAGGCAGTGGAAAAACAACACTGGCAAAACTGATAACAGACATTACCCGTCCTGACAGCGGCAGTATCCTCTATAAAGGAAAAGATATAAGACAGGCAGACAAAACAGAGTATCCCGCATACCGCAGGAACGTGCAGATGGTCTTTCAGGATCCGTATCTCAGCCTGAACCCTAAGCTGACTATTTTCTCCGCCATGAAAGACGGCATAGAAAAATATTACGGCAAAAAGGGACTGAGAGAAAAATGCGCAAAATATCTGAACATGGTGGGACTGGATGAAGAATATCTGGACAGATATCCTCACGAGTTCTCCGGCGGTCAGAGACAGAGGCTGTCCATAGCCAGGGCTCTTTCACTGGATCCGGAGATAATAGTAGCGGACGAGCCAGTCAGCTCTCTGGACGTATCCGTTCAGGCACAGATACTGAACTTGATGAAAAAATTAAAACTTGAAAACGGGCTTACATTTATTCTAATATCTCATGACCTGTCTGTGGTCTCGTTTCTGTGCGATGATGTTCTGGTGATGAACAAAGGACAGATGGTGGAATACGGCAGTGTGGAAGACGTTCTGAACAATCCGCGGCAGGAATATACCAAAAATCTTCTGACCGCCAGCAAAGGTGAATAATGTTACAGGTTTATAATACACTCACAGCGAAAAAAGAAGAATTCAAACCGCTTACAGAAGGTAAGGTTAAGATGTATGTCTGCGGAGTCACCGTTTATGACTTCTGCCACATAGGACACGCCAGAAGCTCCACCGTTTTTGACGTGATCCGCCGATATTTTCTTTATAAGGGCTATGAAGTCACCTTTGTGAAGAACTTTACCGATATAGACGACAAAATCATCAAAAGAAGCAACGAGAACAACATCTTCTGGAAAGACCTTACAAAGCAGTTCATAGACGAGCATGACGCCGATATGGACGCCCTGAATATACTGCGCCCCGACCACACACCGAAGGCGACCGACTATATCCCCAACATGATAAAGATGTGTGAAACGCTTATGGAAAAAGGATTCGCCTATGAGTCAAACGGCGACATCTATTACCGTGTGCAGAAATTCGATGACTACGGCAAGCTCTCCAACCGCAAGCTGGAAGATATGATGGCGGGCGCCCGAATAGAAGTGAACGACAACAAGGAGAACCCTTTCGACTTCGTTCTGTGGAAAGCCAGCAAACCGGGAGAACCCAGCTGGGACAGCCCATGGGGCAAGGGACGCCCCGGATGGCACATTGAATGCAGCGTCATGAGCGAAGATATACTCGGACTGCCCTTTGACATACACGGCGGCGGACGTGACCTTATCTTTCCCCACCACGAGAACGAGATAGCCCAGTCTGAGGCGGCATGCGGATGCGAATTCTCCAGATACTGGATACATAACGGGTTCGTGAACGTTAATCAGGAAAAGATGTCCAAATCTCTCGGCAATTTTTTCACCATCCGCACCGTGCTGGATGAGTTCAACGCCGAGATAGTCAGATATTTCCTGCTGACCACACACTACAGAAGCTCACTTGATTTCTCACAGGATCACCTGTTGGAGGCTGAGAAGTCTCTGGACAGAATATATACCATGCTGGATGAAATAAACAGGTTCAACGCCGGCAAGAAAGGCACAGACGTATCCGCTGAGGCTGAAAATACTGCGAAAGTTTTCATGGAAAAATTCGTGTCCGCCATGGATGATGATTTCAATACGCCTGAGGTTCTGGCGGCTCTTTTCGAGGCAGTGCGTGAATTCAACAGGCTTCTGGCGGCAAAACCTGAGAAAAACAGCTTCGAGACCCTGAAAGAATCATGCGCAAAAGTTTTTAAAACAGTTGCTGACGTTCTCGGCATCATTACATACACTCCCCAGCAGTGGTTCAGACTGAACCTGTCCATCCCTGAAGATGAGCTGAAAACAGCCATAGATCAAAGAGCGCAGGCGAAGAAAGATAAAGACTTCGCTAAAGCGGACGAGATCAGAAACAGTCTGAAAGACAAAGGGATCGAGCTGCTCGATACTATCGAAGGAACGATCTACCGGGCAAAAAAGATAAGAAACCTATAGAACACTGCCCCGCTTAGTGCGGGGCTTTTTTTTGTCGATTTACGTTAAGTTTTCGTTTGATTATCCGAATTGTGTAATACTTATTATTATTGAGGGTATTGCAATGCAAATCTCCGGTACTAACAACCTAAACATTGTTTTCAATTCCTCTATGACCCCTTTTGCGGTCAAAGGCGCCGAATCTAATACATCCGGCGATACATTTTCATCCGGAAACAAAGCCGTATCACAGTCTTATAATATGTTCGGTCGACAGCAGGACAATATTTTCTCCAGAATGGCACAGGACAACGACTTCATGTCGGATATCAGAAAAGTGTTCAGCTCTGTTGAAGACAGCCTGCTCAGCCAGGAGAGCGACAACGACAGAATCAGCGTTTACTATTCAGAAGACGCCAGCATCGATTCAGGCGAAGGCGATGACCGTATTGATACATACCACTCAGCAAACGCAAACATAAACTCCGGCTCCGGTGACGATGACATCAGCGTTTATTACTCTGAAAACGCCAACATAAACTCCGGTTCCGGCAGTGACAGAATAAGCGCTTATTACTCCGACAACGTGAATATCGTTTCAGGTTCCGGCGATGACAGCATCAGCGTTTATCACTCCAAAGGAGCAAAAATATCCTCCGGTTCAGGTAAAAACGACATAGACGCCTATTACACCGAGAACACATCTATCTCTACAGATAGTGACGACAGCAGAGTCAGTGTATATTACTCTAAAAACACATCAACAACAACTGGCGCAGGTGATGACAGCCTCTCCATGTATTACTCCGAAAACACTCAGACGAATCTCGGAGACGGCGACAACAGAGCCAGCATATACAACACATCAAACGCCGGCCTGACAGCAGGAAGCGGTGACGATTCTCTGTCTGTCTACTATTCTGACAATACCCAGATAGATCTGGGCGGCGGAGACAACAGGATGGACGTTTATTCCTCAGATAACGTATCCGTAACCACTGGTGACGGAAACGACAACATAACCATGACCGACACAACAGGCGCCAGTATCTCTTCCGGCGCCGGAAATGACCTTATATATATAAACAATTTCAGCGCAGAGTCCTTTGTTGACGGCGGAGACGGAAACGACAACATAACCGCCAGAGGCGAGATATACGGCGGCGCAGGAAACGACACCATCTCAGGCTCAGGAGTCATATCAGGCGGCACAGGCAACGATTACATCACTCTGGTAAATAAACTGGGCACACCTGAAGATGCCCCCGGAAGCATAGTGAACTACAGCAGAGGAGACGGCGATGATGTCATCAGCGTTTCTGCCTCTGACGCAGTGCTTAATATGAACGATATTTCTCAGGACGAGGTTGATATCTCCGAAACATTCAACAGAGTGTGAGAAAAAGTAACCACTATCTCCATGAAAGACGGCAGCGGCAGTGTCACAGTATCCGGACCGCAAAAACTTGCTTCTATAACCTTCTCTGACTCTTCACTTATTTTCTGATAAGACAATCAAAACAGTATACATGGAAAAGGCAGGCTTAAAAGCCTGCCTTTACACAATATGTTAGAACCTACAGGGGATATACAAAGAGCCGAAGCTCGAGGAATGTTTCCGTTATAAGTTTAAGATAACAGATGAAAGAAATAGTTCAATATAATTATCTAAAAAAATTATTTAATTTCGTTCATCTTTTCAATGTAAGCGTAAACTTTGCTGGGAATTTTAATATCGGCAGGATTCACGGGACCTAAAATCTTTCTTTTGTTGATAGCCGACACAGACAGATCAACTATCTGGATAGGCTTCTCACGCCCCATTTTATCAGAAAAAATCAGCACGGTAGGATTAGTGGGTTTGTTATGGTTTATTCTGCCTATAACGCCCAGTTCGTTGGTATCCATCAGAACGAGCGATCCAACGGGATATATGCCGACGTTCATCACGAAGAAATCGAATACTTTTCTGTTTATGTGCGAATCAGTCCACTTGAACATCAGACGGAGCGCCTGCGCCGCCTCCATGCCCTTGTGATAGCATCTGTCGCTGGTGATGGCGTCATAAATGTCCACCACAGCTCCTATTTTGCCCTCTATGGATATTTCCTCATCCTTCAGCCCGTTCGGATATCCTGAGCCATCGTGGCGCTCGTGGTGCTGGAGAGTGAGGTTAAGCATATCCTCCGGAACGCCGTTCTCCACCAGAAAATCATATCCTAGCTGGACGTGGCTCTTCATAATCCGGAACTCTTCCTCTGTCAGCTTGCCCGGTTTGTTCAGAATCTCCTGAGGGACAAGCATCTTGCCGACATCGTGCAGAAGCCCCGCTTTTGCTATGCGCTCTATGTCTCTGTGGCTCATACCCAGATGCGCCGCCAGACTTGACGCGAAAATACCCACATTCATGGAATGCTGGAATGTATAGTTGTCATAGTGTTTCAGCTTGGTTACGCTCGCCAGAACACCTTTGCTTTTCATGGTTATCTCGGCAATGTTGGACGCCACGGCTTTGATCGCCCCGTCTTTGAACAGTGCGCCCGTGCGGATATCCTCCATAAAGGATTTAACGACTTTCACCGATTCGGTATATATCACCTTGGCGTTTTTGACCTCATCCAGATTGATGTAGTTCTTTTTGATATCTTCTTTGTGACGGTTAATGACTGATTCGGCATTTCCGCTGTAAAGTTCTTTGATGGACTCTTCTTCTTCGGAATATTCGATATAGACATAGTCAACATTGCTGCTTTTGAGCTTGTCGATTACGCTTTGATCTTTAATAAGGAATTTGTGAGAGAAAAAACCAGTATCGAGCCAGTTTTTATCCAGCTTGACAACTTTATCGCCGATTTTTAAATCAACCACACTGACTTTTTTCATTATTTACCTAAGTGTCTATATAACAAAAATCTAACGCAAATAATGAAAATTATCAAGCGCTATGATTGAGACACTCCGTATTGCTTCTTTATAAACTGCCAACCGTTATACACATGTTTTTCCACCACTTTTTCGACAAGAGCTTCGTCTCTTTTTTCAAAAGCCTCAAGGAGTTCGTTGTGTTCGTCTCTCACTTCCTGAGTCCTGCCGTCTATGGAGAAGGAATACACGGTCGCTCTTTTGAACTGCTGCTGGAGTCCTTCGAGCATTTTGATCAGTCGGTCATTTCCGCATTTGTAAATAAATATTCTGTGAAAGTCATAGTTCCAGTTAATCATCTGGGACACGGCTTTGGATGATCCGGTGTCCATTTTCTTCACAAGATCTCTCATTTTTTCCAGATCATGTTTGTCTATGTGGGGCACAGCCAGCTTGGACGCCAGCGGTTCCAGCTTCATCTTTATAACGAAGATGTCGTCTATGTCTCTGTCTGTGAGAGTGGTAACCACAGCGCCTCTTCTGGGGATTATCTCGATAAATCCTTCCATCTCCAGAAGCCTCAGCGCCTCACGGATAGGTGTTCTTGATATACCCAGCATTTCAGACAGCTTAGGTTCGACAAGTCTCTCACCAGGCTTGATAATGCCTTTGATAATGTTATTTCTGATAGTCAGAGCAATTTTTTCACTCAGCGGCGTATTGTCAATATTAATGTCTTTGGCGCCCACAACATCCTCTTTTTAAAGCTAACTGCTTTTAATTTGTTCTTTAAGATATTCCCAGCTGCTAATTATATGGTCTCTGACAGTACGTTCTGCGAGATCCGGGTCTTTTGATATAAATGCGTCAATAATTTTTTTGTGTTCTTTCACGGCGTTCTGCGCACGTCCTGTGTCGGAGACCAGCATGCTTTTCAGCCTCTGAAAGTTCTTCGACAGTCCGTCCAGAATGTCCACCAGCTTCACATTGCCGGAGGCAGCAATAAAAATGTTATGAAAGTCTATATTATCTTTAAGGTATTCGTCTGATACGTCTGGATTTTTTTCTGCGTAATCTTTGAATTTACGATTGATCCCGATGAGGATTTCCAGCTGTTCTTCGCTGAGGTTTATGGTTGCCTGTCTGGCGGCGAGCCCTTCCAGATTCGCCTTGATAGCGTACAGGTCATCTATATCTTTAATGGTCAGCTCCTTCACCACGGCGCCTCTTCGGGGGACTATCTCTATGAAGCCCTCACCCTCGAGCTGGCGCAGAGCCTCCCTTATGGGAGTTCTGGAGATACCAAGATTTTTCGCGAGCTTTGGTTCTACAAGTCTTTCACCGTTGCGGAAGACGCCTTTGATTATGTCTGTTCTGATCTTATCGGCTATCTTCTCTCTTAACGGTTTACTCTCAATAAATACTTCCTGATTCAATCACTAAACCCCTTAAACATACATGTAAAAACTGAACATACAGTACACAGTATACTGTATACAGTCACAGAAAATATAACCGTTTTTTTATTGGCAGTCAATCAGTATAATATTAATATTTAAATTGATTTGGATAAAAATTATCAGAGAGAAAAAGAAGAAGACCTATAAGCCGGATTCTGTCATAGACGGTCATTTATCTAGGCTCACAGTTGCCTGTGAGCTCGAGCTGCCTACCCGCAGACAAAGAACGGGCCGTTCTGTACTGTCTGCCTATTTGGCATTGCACCGGATGGGGTTTGCCGTGCCGTTCACGTTGCCGTGAACGCGGTGGTCTCTTACACCGCCGTTTCACCCTTACCGGACCAGGTCCGGCGGTCTGTTTTCTGTGGCACTTTCCCTGTCTCTCGACAGGCCGACGTTATCGGTCACCCTGCCCTCTGGTGTCCGGACTTTCCTCCCGCGCATGCGCCGGCGACCGTCCGGTCTTCTTAGCTTTATGTATATATTTTTGATCGCTCTTTGACAACTGTTTTAATGGGAATCATGATATCCGGTCTGTTTGTCGTCAGGCTGTCTATGCCCAGACTGCCGAAAAAACCGGCGTCATCCGTGTCGTCCACAGTCCACACGTTCATGAGCATTCCTTTCAGCCTGTCCCGCATGTGCATGCAGTGCACCCTGTCCGCCTTGGTGGAAAAACCGTCCAGTCCGGCGGACTTCACCATATCCAGCGCCTTGTCATAGGGCGCTCCTTTCAGGTTAAAACCGAATTCCCCTATCCACAGAGCCCTGTATTCACGCATGTTTGCTTTTATATGCTTTATGGTCTCATAACCGAAGCCGAAGAGTATTATGTTGTCTCTGAGCCTCTCATAGCCCCTGAGCAGACTGCAAAGAGGAAGCGTAATCTCTTTTCCGCATTTGATCTCTATATAGACCTGGCGGTCGACAGGCAGAATATCCAGCACCTCAGACAGCTTTGGTATCCGCTCGCCGGCGTATATGTCAGATTTCCAGCTCCCTGCGTCCAGAGAAGCTATTCTGCTGTACAGCGTTTTACTGACGTCATAAGCCTGTCTGCATGTTCTTCTGGTGTTTTTATCGTGCAGGGCGACTATCTCGCCGTCCTGTGTCAGGCGGACATCCAGCTCTATGCCGTCACTGCCCTGCGACAGAGCCAGAGAAAAAGCGGAAAGTGTATTCTCGGGAGCGATGTATGACGCTCCTCTGTGGGCTATTATGCGCATGTGGATAAGATACACCCGAAAAGCAAAAAAAGAAGTAAAAGAAATGATATATAGTATAAACTCAAGTTTCGCATCTTGATATAGTGCGATAACTTGTTGTTATAGCTAGGATAACAATAGAAAAAGTCTCACATAGATGGTATATTGATTTTCCAATAACAATTACATCAAGGAGACTTTTTCTA
>JBFWMA010000003.1:0-264435 GCA_050251875.1 Deferribacterales bacterium
AACGAACGTGACCTCATTGTGAAAGCATTGCGGAAAACCGGAGGAAATAAGTCGAAAGCGGCGGAAATCCTTGAAATTTCCAGAAGGACTCTGCACAATAAGATAAAAGAGTTCGATATCGAGGATGAATAATGCGCTTTATTTTAATTTTTGCTCTGGTTCTGTTTTCTTTCTCCGCCTTCGCTGACGGCAAATTCAGCGGTTATCTGGGAGCGGGAGCCGCTTCTATCTCCACAAACGACAACCTTAAAACGTCCGACAACAACAGGGACAAATCCACAAATATTTTTTCAGACAATCTGCTCTTGATCTCAGGAGAGCTGAGATATAAAACCGACAGTCTGATATTTCACATAGGCAGACCGATGGAAACACCCGACCCCTCTTTATCGGCAGGGATCACCAAGATATTTTCAGATGAATCATCTCTGGACATCTCCGCCAAATATATAGCGGGCAGCGTATGGGAAAACCCCTATCTGGAGCGCAGAACAGAGACAGCAGAAACCGTTGCCGGACTGACCGCCAGATATGAAGGCATAGCCGGATCTTTTGCCTTTGCCGAAATATCCGTGATGAATCACGATGTGGAGGATGACGATGCCGGAGAGGCACATGACATTTTAAGCAGGGACGGAACGGAAACCGGGATGAAGCTCGGCTATTCCGTTAAGAAAAAGGGCAAGGGTTCTGTGGACGTGTACGTCTATTATAACATCGACAACAGAGACGGTGACGCTGAGTCTTCGGACACTTTCGGTCAGGGTATGCTTTTTAAGGCGCTGACAGCGAAAAAAGATGTTTTCAGGCTCGGCGCTGAGACAGCTTTCAGGGAGTTTGACGCTTCTAACCCCTATTTCGACAAGAAAAGAAACGATATCGGTTACCGCCTGTTCGCCTCATATACATTCAACAACGTGTTCGGCAGCAAGGGCAAATTCCTCTCTGTGACAGGCTTCCACGCCTCTTCTGTGTCTAATATCTCCTTCTTCGACACCAGCTCCACCGGAGCGATGATGTTAGCCGGATTCCGTTTTTAAGTTTATAGGTATACAATAGGACAAATTTGGTGTATTTTATGTTTATAAACATACAGAGGCAGGAATATGAAAAAAGTCCTTATCCTCGGCGGCGGGTTCGGGGGACTCACAGCCGTCTCATTCCTTAAGAAACACATCAGACGAAAAAAAGTAGATGTAACCCTCATAGATAAAAACAACTACTCACTCTTTACCCCTATGCTGGCGGAGGTCGTCAGCGGAAATATAAAGCCGGAGAACATCGTTTTTCCCCTCAGGGAGATCTGCGTCAAGAGCGGCGTGCGCTTTTTCAAAGACGAGGTGCGGGGCATTGACAAAGACGCTCGAAAAGTCATCTGTGAAAACGGCGAATACGAATACGACTATCTGATAGTCGCCACAGGAAGCCGCACGAACTTCAGAGGCAACGAAAGCGCCATGAAGAACGCCTTCGAGTTTAAAAACATCACGGACGCTATCCACATCAAATATCTGATAATCGATTTTCTGGAAAAAGCCAGCACCATGACAGACAAGGCGGAAAAGAAAAAACTTCTGTCATTCTCCATCATCGGCGGAGGCATCACAGGTGTCGAGCTGGCGAGCGAGATGAACGATTTCATCAGAGCAAAGATAAAGAAAGAATACAACACTGTAGGCACAGACGAATACGACATCACCATCTTTGAATATGACAAAACGGTTCTGCCTGGCATAGACAAAGAACAGGCGAAAAAGGCGCAGGAAGTGCTGATCAAGAACGGTATAAACGTCATAAACGGCGCTATGGTGAAAGAAGTGGGGCTCACCCACATCAGCTACAGCCAGGACGGAAAAGACGCTGACAAGAGCTCTTCCATCACCGTGTGGACAGCCGGAGTGGAAGGTCAGCAGTATCTGGAGAACGTGGGCGGGGAAATAACCCGTGACTGCCGTATGCATATATCAAAAACACTGAACCCGATGAATCTGGACGCTCCGGATATTTTTATCATCGGCGACAGCTGCGCTTATGAGTATAAAGAAAAGATTCTGCCCCCGGTGGCGCCTCTGGCTATGCAGCAGGGAGCCATGGCGGTGAAAAACATACTGAGGCTCATGCAGGGCAAAAAGCCCATAGAGTTTTCTTATCTTCATTTCGGCTATCTGGTGTCTCTGGGCAAAAACAACTCCGTGGTGAACCTCTTCGGTATCAAAATGCGGGGCGCTTTCGCCTATTGGCTGTGGAAGATGACTTATCTGTACAAGATAGGGATGTTTAAGAAACAGGTGGCGGTGTTCTTCGACTGGATCATGTCATTCTGGTTCGGCAACGAATCGGTGCTGATTATAGATCAGGACAACTGCACCAACTGCATCCTGCAAAAGAACCACAAAAAACCGCAGAAAAAAATCAATCTATAACTAATAAGCCGGACAAAAGTCCGGCTTTTTTATATTAAGTGGCGGTGCAGGGAATTGAACCCCGGACACTGCGGATATGAGCCGCATGCTCTAACCATCTGAGCTACACCGCCGTTAGATAGGGATATTGATATACCCTATCTTTTTATCGCAGTCAATCTTTTTTTAATCAGCGAGAACAAATTCGCCGTTTTTAATTTCAACCACAACAAATGAGTCCTTAGAAAGACCTGTGTGGTCTGCGGGTGTCATGTTGAACTCTCCGGCAATACCGATAAGCCCCCTCACCTTTTGCAGTTCTTCGGCTATCTTCTCTCTGCTGTTTCCGCCCTTCTCATATGCGGCTTTGAACAGCATAAAAGCGTCATAAGCGTGTCCGCCGAAAGCGGAAACGGGCGCTTTGAACTGTGACTCGAAGTCGGTTTTATATTTCATCAGAGTCTTTTTAAATTTATCATTGTTGGGCAGTTTATCCGCCACAACGATACGTCCGGATGTCAGCTTGATGCCGTTTGCCGCATCGCCTGCCAGCTCAATGAATTTGCCGGATGCGACACCCTGTGTCATATACAGGTCTTTCATGCCGAGCTGTTGAGCGTTTCTGGCGATGATGGCGGGGGCTGTTCCTGCCGCCCAGCAGATGGTTGCGTCAGGTTTTTTTGCCTTGATATTGGCGAGCTGAGATGTCATATCCTTGTCTTTATCACGGAATTTTTCATCCGCGATGATATGCACGGGATATTTTTTAGCATATTCAAGGATGGCGTCTCTGCCTGTGGAGCCGTATCCACTCTGCTCTGTGATGATAGCGATATTCTTTTTGCTTTTGCTGACAAGATATTCCAGAAGTTTCTCCGCAACCTGAGTGTCAGACTGGGGTGTTTTGTATATATATTTGCTGACGGGAGTCACGATGTCCAGACTTGCCGCGCAGGATATCATCGGGAGTTTATATTTTTCCGCCAGACCTTTGATGGCGAGGGCTGAACCTGTTCTGGACGGTCCGAGCACAGCGACAACATTGTCTTTTGTAGCCAGTTTTTTGAATGCGTTGATAGCGGCGTTCTCATCTCCCTGTGTGTCATAGATGAAAAGCTCTATCTTCTCTCCTTTGATACCGCCCGCTTTGTTCACTTCGTCTACGAGCATCTCAAGAGTCTGCTTCTCGGGCATGCCCAGAAAGCTGGTGGGACCAGTGGATGAAAAGAGTCCGCCGAGTCTGATCTCTGCCTGCGCTGTCATGCACAGAAATACCGCAATAGCTGCGATTGCCAGTTTTTTCATAATAAGTCACTCCTTCTCATGGGATCAGTTCACGATTATAGCAAATGTTATGTAAAATACAATGTTTTATCAGGCTAATTATAAACTGTTGTGTGATTATTTTAATTGTCAAAGAAACTATCTTTTCGTAAAGACTCAGAAAATCTGACCGATAAATGATTAAGGAGTATTTTATGGATTTAGCATCACTCTCTTCCGCGGCATCACAGATGAAACAGGCAGAAGTTGCCTACGCCGCCAGCATTAAAGTGGCAAAGATGGCGCTGGACGCCCAGGAAATGACCGGAAGCTCAGTTCTAAGCATTCTGGAAGGCGGAAGCGTGAACAAAGCGCAGTCCGGAGCCGAAACAGGAAGCCTGATAGACGTAATCGCCTGATTTTACTGAAGCAGGTGACCGTCAGCCACCTTGATATATTGTATCCTCTCTATGGTGTGATACTGTCTAATCTTCTTGCGCATGGCAAGCCCCACAGCGTCCTTCACACCTGACAGATTTCTTTTATCCAGCCACTTGGCGAGCCCCGTGTTCAGGTCGCTGATGGCAGAGAATCCTTTCTTATAAAGCATGGAAGCGGTCTGAACAGTCTTTGCGCCCGCCAGAATATACTGAATCAGCGTGTCCTCATCGTGCACGCCCGTTGTGGCGGATATATCTATGGGACACTGTCTGCTCACGGCGGCGACCCAGCGGATGACGTTATACGCCTCCTGTGTCTCGCTGTAATAATGCACAGGCTCCAGCTCCAAAGTTCTCGTGTTTATCTTCATCTGATAATATCTGTTAAACATGGTTACGGCGTCCGCCCCGGCATTCTTTATCTTCTGCACCATATATGGGATGGATGAGAAATTATCGCCGATTTTGACTGATACGGGGATGCTCACCTTGCTCTTAACGCTCTCAATGACCTCGACATATCTGGCTTCCACCTCTGCGGATGTGAGCGATGCGTCAAAAGGCACAAAAGAGATATTCAGCTCGATAGCGTCCGCCCCCGCCTCTTCCATAGACACGGCGAAATCCGTCCACCATCTGCCGCCCTCGCAGTTTATGCTGGCGATCACGGGTATGCTCACCGCCTCAGCCGCCTTGCGCACATATTCCAGATATTCGCCGGAACCGTATACCATAGCGGCGTCAGCGCTGATATAGTCATACGCCTCTGTGTGGGACACATCCTCATAGCTGAGCCCGCTGTCCTGACGTATCTCCTCTTCAAAGAGAGACTTCAGCACAACGGCGCCCGCTCCGGCGTCTTCGGCTTTTCTGATGTTAGCGATATCTTTGGTAAGTGTGGAGCTGGCCGCCATAACGGGGCTTGAGAGTTTCATTCCCATATAGTCGATAGATAGATCAGCCATGTGCAACCTCAGTCTTTGATAAGGATTTCTCTGGGTTTCGATGTGCCGTCACTGGGGGCGATAATCCCCTGTTTTTCCATAATTTCTACAATTCTGGCGGCACGGTTATACCCTATTCTCAGGTATCTCTGTATCATGGATATAGAGGCAAAGCCTTTCTGGCGAACCAGTTCCAGCGCCTCCTGATATTTCTCGTCCATCTCGCTGTCGTCCACTTCGTCCGGATCAAAAGTCTGCTCACGCACCAGATCCATGTTGTATTCCGGTTCGCCGAGAGTCTTCAGGTGATCCACTATGCGCCCCACCTCTTCATCAGATACGAAACATCCGTGCACACGGGTTGTGTCGCTCATGCCCGGCGGCATGAAAAGACTGTCGCCCTTGCCCAGCAGAACTTCCGCTCCGCCTGTATCCAGAATGGTTCTGGAATCCACTTTGGATGATACCCTGAATGACAGTCTGGAAGGCATGTTCGCCTTGATGATTCCGGTGATAACGTTCACAGACGGGCGCTGTGTAGCCAGCACAAGGTGTATGCCCACCGCTCTCGCCATCTGGGCTATGCGGATGATGGACTGCTCCACCTCCTTTCCAGCCACCAGCATAAGATCGGCGAACTCGTCCACTATCACCACCAGATAGGGCATTTTAGGCAGATTGTCGTCATTCTCCGCCTTCATATTATATGAATCGATATTTCTCACTTTCAGCGATGCCAGAGCGGAGTATCTGTTCTCCATCTCCTCCACCACATTTCTCAGAACGTTAGCCGCCTTACGGGGGTCGGTCACAACGGGAGCGGCGAGGTGGGGGATGTCGTCATAAATGCTCAGCTCCACCATCTTCGGATCTACCATAACGAACTTCACCTTGTCCGGTGAAGATTTGAATATGATAGAACAGATCAGGGTGTTCACGGCAACGGATTTACCGCTTCCGGTGGTTCCCGCCACCAGAAGGTGCGGCATCGCCGCCAGATCGCTGACATATGCCTTGCCAGCTATATCCTTGCCCATGGCGAAAGCCAGAGGCGAGGCGCTGACGTTGTATTCTCTGGACTGCAACAGTTCGCTGAGCGAAACCATCGCCCTGTATTTGTTAGGAAGCTCTATGCCCACCACGGATTTTCCGGGGATGGGCGCTATGATACGGACACTCACCGCCGACATGGCGAGGGCGAGGTCATCTGTAAGGTTAGCTATCTTATTAATCTTAACACCGGGCGCAGGCTCAAACTCATAAAGAGTAACGACAGGTCCGGGCTGAATCTCTCTGATGCGTCCGTTCACGCCGAAATCAGCCAGTTTGGAAACCAGCATGTCACCTTTCGCCTTCAGCTCGGCGTGGGACTCCGCACGACTGTCGGTCTTCGGCTCGTCCAGAAGTGTTAGCGGAACGGTGTAAGTCCCGGCGTATTTTTCCATCTGTACGGGAGGCTTTATGGTTATGCCGTTTCCGGCGGGTTTCTCATCCTCGAAAACAGGATCGAGAGGCGTATCGTCATCCACCTCTGAGCTTTTCACCGGCTCAGGCTTATCAGCCGGCTTATTATCTTTTGCCATCAGGTTTTCATCCGCCAGAGGAGCGGACAGTGTCTGGTTTCTGCTGCCGATGGGCGATCCGTCCGATGCGGGAGGAGTGTAGCCCCTGACAGAAACGCCGCCTGAGTCGAAATCGTTGAAGACTTCCTCATCGTCCTGCTTTTCAGCGGGCTTATCTTTTTTAGACGGGATATCTATTTTAGGCATTTTCACGCCTTCTCTCACAAACTTAATAATTACTCTCGGAAACAGTGCCAGAAGAAGCAGAAGCAGGATAAACACGCTGACTATCACTCCGCCCACACGTCCCACCAGAGACGAAAAGAGATCAGCGGAAAACAGCCCGGCTATGCCGCCTGTGGGTTTCTGAGAAAAGATAAAATCGTTGCCGCCCATGAATCCTGTCAGGGTAGACAGCATATAGAGCACCAGCAGAAAGAGGATGAAGCGGAATATAGAGCGTCTCCATTTCATCTCCAGACTTTTTCTGTGCCTGTGCGCTGTCCAGGCAAACCAGAAGAGCACGAACGGAAGCAGAAAAGTAGTCCAGCCGAAAAAAGTCGCCAGATAATCGCTGAAATAGGCTCCGGATTTTCCAAAAAGGTTGCCTACATGCTGGTCATAGTTGGAAAAAACGATGAAAGTGTATCCCGGGTCGCCTTCAGAATGAGAGTATATCGCCAGTGTCGCAAACACCGAGAAAAATAAAACCGCTAAAAAAACTATGTCGGTTCTGATGCCTTTGGTCTCTATATCCATACTATAGATACTATCCCCATTATCAGGCAGTACATGGCAAAAAGCCTTAAGTTAGCCCTTTTAATAAAATATACCATCATGCCGATGGCAAAGAAACCTGTGATGAACGCCGCTGCCATCCCCGCAAGATACATTGGTATCTCGGCGGAGGTCACATCGCCCAGATGTCTGGACTGTAATATTATAGCGCCTAAAATGGCGGGAACGGACATTAAAAATGTGAATTCTCCCATCTCTGAGCGTTTAATGCCCAGATAGAGCCCGGCGGCTGTGGTTGAGCCGGAGCGTGAAATGCCTGGGATAACAGCCAGCCCCTGAACTATTCCTATCAGAAAAGCGGGAACGATGCTGATCAGCTTCTGCCCGTGAAATCTGTCGGAGAAGAGCAGCAGAACGGATGTGACTATCAGAAAATAGCCCACATATGAAGGCGTGCTGAACATGCCCTCCACTGTCTTTTCCAGCGAAAGTCCGATGATCCCCGTGGGGATGGTGGCTATGATGATGCCCCAGAAGAAGCGTTTGTTCTCGAAATAGATGATTTTATAATCATTATTGATAAGTCCCAGAGGACTGATGAGCAGCTCGAATATGCGATGGCGGAAATATACCAGCACAGCGCCCAGAGTAGCCCCATGAAGAAGAGTGTCAAAGAGCATGCCCGGCTGGACAAAATCCTTGAAAAGCGACTGAACAATAACAAGATGTCCCGAGCTGCTGACGGGCAGAAACTCCGTCAACCCCTGTACTATGCCTAAAATTATAGCTGTAGTGTAATCCATTTACTTCTCCGCAACAACCGGGATGACCAGAGGCCGTCTGTCCAGCGTCTTTTTGAAGAACCGCTTGGTAAGTCTCCTCACACCCTCTTTAATCTCTGAATAATCATAATCGGCAGAATTCGTGAATTCTCCCATGTGTTCTGTCAGAAAATCTTTCAGCTTGTCTATATATTTTTCGTCCAGACTGAACCCCGCCGTCTCCACCACAGGAGGCATCTCATAGGTTCCGTCAGAATTCTTCAGCATCAGAACGCTCACCGCTCCGTCACGGCAGAGGTGCTTGCGCTCTCTTATAGATTCCTCGTCCATGGCAAAATGACCCCGCAGGTCGATAAAAACCTTTCCGTGGGGCACATCGCCTTTTTTAATCAGCTCGTTGTTGTGAAAGGTAACACGTTTGCCGTCTTCCAGCAGAAGAACGTTGTCGTTGTCCACGATACTCATGGACTTCAGCATCCTCTTCATGGTGATAAGGTGCATCGGCTCGCCGTGTATCGGGATGACATACTGCGGGCGGGTGAAGTTCACCATCAGCTTGATCTCCTCCTGAGAGGCGTGACCGGACACATGTATCCTGTTTTTGCCGATGTCCACCACTGTTCCGCCGGATTTATATATCATATTTACCAGATTTATCAGGTTTTTCTCATTGCCGGGAATCACACGGGCGGATATCACGAAGGTATCGCCCTCTTTCACATTCAGGTCTTTCCGCTCGCCGGATACCACACGGTACAGCGTGCTGTTTGTCTCGCCCTGACAGCCTGTTATTATGTAGCATATCTTGTCGGGATCCATCCGTCTGGCAGTCTTCAGATCGACTATCAGATCCTCCGGCATCTCAACATATCCCAGAGACGCCGCTATGGATACGTTGCGGTCCAGCGCCGTTCCTTCCAGAACAACTTTTCGTCCGCACTCCCTGGCTATCTCGAACACCTGACGGAATCTGTCCACGTTCGATGAGAAGGTGGTGAAGAATATCCGCCCCTGAGCGTTTCTGAATATTTTCAGCAGATCGTTGCGGATACTGCTCTCCGAATGGGTAAATCCTTCACGCTCGGCATTGGTGGAGTCTATCAGAAGAGCGGTCAGCCCCTGTTCTCCCAGCGCTGTGAAATCGGACGGCTTGAAAGGCTCTCCGCCCACCGGCGTCTGATCTATCTTAAAATCAGAAGCGTGCAGACCGGAGAAATCTTTTGCCACGATATGCAGAGCGTATGTATCGCTGATGGAGTGAGTGACGGGAAGGAATGTCACGGAGAAATCTCCCGCTGTCACCGTCTCTCTCGCCAGAATGTAGTTCAGATTAAACGGACTGTTCCTCGACCTGCTCTTCGCCTGCAAAATCCCCAGAGACAGACGCCCGCCGTACACGGGAAAGTTAAACCTGCGCAGAAGCACAGGCACGGCGCCCACATGATCTTCGTGACCGTGGGTGATGAAGACTCCCTTCACCTTGTCCCTGATTTTTTCGATATAGTCGAATGACGGGATCACATAGTCGATCCCGGGAAAGTTGTTGTCGGCGAACATAACGCCGCAGTCCACAATTATTGCGGAGGTGTCGGTCTCATAGACATACATGTTCATGCCTATCTCGCCAACGCCGCCGAGTATAGATATAGTACAAGACATAAGCTATTCTAAATAACTCCTGATAAAAAGACAAGCAAGTTCAATCAGTCTGATGTTTTTTTTAAAACAATCAGGAATGTTTCAGACCCTGCGGCATATGAAATAAAAAAGGGGAGCGTCAGCTCCCCGGGATTTTTTAGTTTTTCAGGTTAACGAACTGAACCGGAACATCCAGATCGGATGTCTTCATGATCTGCATAACAGCTTGAAGATCATCAATTTTCTTGCCCTCCACCCTGACACGTTCATCCATTATGGAGGCGTTCACTTTCAGTTTGGAGTCTTTTATCATCTTCACTATCTTTTTGGCGTTGTCTTTGCCCAGCCCCTCTTCGATTTTGATCTCAAATTTTTTGTGACCTTTCGATGTGTTCTCCGGCTCGCCGAAGCTGAAAACACGGCTGTCGATATTTCTCTTAACCCCGTGTTTTATCATCATCTCTTTGATAGCCTGACATTTCATCTCGTCAGACGTTGTTATTTTCACTATTTTATCTTTTTTATTCAGGTCGATTTCAGTGTCTGAGCCTCTGAAGTCGAATCTTCCCTCGCACTCTTTTTTCACAAGGTTGACGGTGTTGTCCAGCTCCTGAATATCTATCTCGTTCACTATGTCAAATGACGGCATAATGTCCTCCGGCGTAAAATTTGTAAGTTATACAAATAATCATTGATTTTAGTTCTATGCAAGATAAAATTGCCCCATGAACACATTTTGCAGTAAAGACTGCCCCGACCTGTGCGCTCTCAAAGCACAGATAACAAACGGTAAACTAAAAACAGAAGGCAAGAAGGAAAACTGGCAGAGCGCCGGTTTTGTCTGCGCTAAATTCAAAGTATTCGCAGAACGGGAGATAGGCAATTCCATCCGTTCATACCGCATGATCTGCGGACAGAAAGAGGAATTTCAGTCCGACACGGAAGCTCTGGACGCTGTTTCCAATATGCTCAGGGAATACAGAAACAAAAAAATACTCTATGTCAAAGGATCCGGCAGCCTTGCTTATAACATGGGCTACTGGGATGTCCTGATGAGCGGTTTCGAAAACTGCTATAAAATAACCGGAGGAGTCTGCGACAACACAGGCGATGACGCCCACGAGGCTGATTTCGGCACAGGGCTGAATCCGCCCGTGGAAAACCTTCAGAGCGCCGACACCATAATCCTCTTCGGAAAAAATGCCGCAGTCATCAGCCAGCACCTCTACAGCTATCTGAAAGACCTGAAAAAATCCGGCAAAAAGATAATATACATCGACCCGGTGAGAACAAAAACAGCGGAGATAGCCGACAGATACATCCGCATCAACCCCGGATGTGACGGACTGCTGGCATATGCCCTGCTCTGTTCACTCGGATACGAAAAATCTGAATATGCGCATGAATATCTAAAAATATCAGATATTAGCAATGATGATTTTCAATATCTGCACAGCAGTATCTCAGACAAAACAGCCTTCATCGAAGGTTTCGGGATACAGAGGCAGACCAACGGAATGAACGCCGTGAGGCTCATAAACCGTCTGGCTGTGAAAACCGGAAACATGGACAGGCTGTATTACGGTCACGGGTCAAAGCGGTTCTGGGAATCGCTCCCGACAAAATTCAATAACTTCGTACATATAGACGAGGCGGCGCAGAGGCTGGCATCCGGCGAGTTCGATCTTTTCATCAACGTGGCGGCGAACCCAGCCATGACATATCCGGACGCCAAAAACTGGGTGAAAGGGATCAGCAGCACACCCACAATAGTTGTGGACACCTGCCTAACCAGAACATCTGAAGACTGCGACCTTTTTCTGAAAGTCGGCGGGATGTTCGCCCAGAAAGACTTCATGGCGAGCTATTTCTTCGAGCATTTTCATGTCAGAGAGAGCCTCACAGACGAGCTTTCCGACATGGACGCCGCAAAACACATAGCCGGACGGCTGAATATTCCGCTGGAGTTCACATCGCCCGGAGCCAAACCGCTCGGCAGAAGAGTTTATGCGGACGAACCCATAGAGCCCATGCTTCCGGAGACGTCCGACAGATTTCAGCTTTTCAGCGCATCGCACCATCTCTATCTGAACTCTCAGCACACGCCGGAGATAGCGGACAGGCTGAAAACAGTGATGATAAATCCTCATGACGCTGAAAAACTGGACGTGAAAAACGGCGATGAGCTGACTGTGGAGAATGAATACGGATATTTTAAGGCGGACGCAGTGATTACTGACGATGTGCCGGAGAAACTGATCCTCTGCTGGAAAAATCTGCCGATGAAAGAAGGATATATTAACGACATGATACCGCCCCGGCTCACGGATTCCGGAAACGGCATGGTATATTACACAGTATTCGCTGACGTCAGAAAGAGCTGATTAACTCCCTGATCTCTTTCAGCTCTTTATAAAAACCGATGCCTGCCACCCCGGCGTATCCCATATTCCGGAGCTGTGACACGTTCGACAGGTTTATGCCGCCCAGAGCGTATATCTCTCTGTGCAGACCGCTCACATCCGGAACGCCCAGAGGTTTTACCTCATAGTCTTTCTTTGTCATGAAGATGGGGCTCAGGGTATAGTAGTCCGCCTCGATAGACTCTATCTCCTCTATGGAATGAGCGGAATAACCCCTTATCAGCTTAGGAATTTCGGTCACATATGTGTCCCGGTTCAGGTGCGCTCCGGTCAGCCCGCACATAACGGCGATGACAGGTTTTCCGGACAGCACTATGTCCATATCGGGCAGGGCTTTCTTCAGCCTGCCGCACTCTTTCACCATCAGGTCGTCACTGACATTCTTAATGCGGAACCACAGCCTGTCGGCATAGCGGGCGGACATCACGGCGATGTCCAGCCAGCCTTCACCGAAAGTCTGATAATCAATGACCTGTATTATCTTCATTGCCGTACCATTCAAAAATACGCTTGAAAGCGCCTCTCACCGATCTTCTGATGTTCTGGTATTCGTCCACCAGAGAGCTTCCGTCCGACTTGTAGCCGAAAAATTCGCTGAGTTTGTCCAGCAGCTTCTCATCCTTCGGCAGACGGGACGTATCTGTGTTTTCATATATCCGCACCAGATTTTCCAGATGGCGGAAGAACAGATACCCCTTGTGCAGGGCATAGAAATCACGGCTGTTAATCAGATCTAGATCTTTGAACGAGTGCAGGGCGTCATGGGTGTTCGGAGTGTGCAGTTCATCATATCTGCATCCGAACATAAGCTGGAGCATCTGTGCCGAAAACTCTATGTCCAGAAGCCCGCCGTATCCCGCCTTGATATCGTTCTTCTCATACGGCATGCCCTTTTCGCCCTCTATGCGCATACGCATGTCATATACCTCTTTCACCCCGTTGTTGCCTATGTTGCACACATAGATTGACTCGGATTTTATCCTGTTGAATTCCGGCGCCAGTTCGGATGAATAGTTGATTACGCTGGAGCGCATCAGCGCCTGTTTTTCCCACAGCATGGCGGATTTTTTCTGATAATCCTCGAAACCGGCTATGGTCGTCACCAGTGTTCCGCTGGAACCGCTGGGGCGCAGACGCATATCCGTCTTATACAGATATCCGTTGTGGGTATATGTGCTGAGAAATGTTATGCCTCTCTGCACCATTTTGGAGTAAAACTCCTGATTGGTTATGGATTTCTCGCCGTCTGTATTTCCATAGTCTTCATAGAGAAATATCAGGTCGATATCGGAGCCGAAGCTCATCTCCACACTGCCCACCTTGCCCATGCCTATCAGCAGATATCCGCAGCCTTTGCCGTCCTTCGTCTTCGGGTGACCGTATCTCTCCGCCAGCTGGTCGTATGTGTATGAAAAGGCGAAATCCACTGTACCCCTCGCCAGCTCGGTCAGGGATGTCATGGTGTCTATGATATTGCTCTTTTTGTTCAGATAGGCGTATCCGGCGTTGAATATGAACGTCTTGTGCCTGATCCTCGCCGCTTCCGGCACCAGCTCCGGTTCCTCGGCATATTTCGCCGTAACCGCCTGAAAATCCGCCTTCACGCTGTCCGCTTTGAAATCTATGCTCTTAGGGTCATAGATATAGTCCAGAAGATCACGGTTGCCCATTATCTGGTCTGTCAGATATCGGCTGTATGAGAATATGTTAATCAGCTTGGTAATGATATAAGGCGCCTCGGTAAAGATATCGTGGAGCATGTATATCGTGGTGCCTCCGGTGAACATCCTTTCGAAGTTCAGCAGAACACCCGTGCTGTCGGTTTTATCCGCCAGCTCTTTGATAATCATAATCAGCAGACTCTTGAGAATCTGCCTGTCGCTCACGGGTCGGGGACGGTTTTTCTGTCCCTGCATTATGCGCCTGATTATTTTGATACACTCCGCCGGTTCTCTCAGCCTGAACTGCCTTAGAACAGCCGCCGCCTCTTCATCCGACAGCTCCTCATCGAATATCAGCATGATGCCCTCTTCTGTGCCTGCGTCTTTGAAAAGACTGGCAAACTCGGCATTGACCCTTTTCGTCACCTCGGCATATCGTTTGTTGAACGCATCTGCGGAGGTAAACCCGCATCTCTCCAGATAAAGAGGAAAAGTCTCGGAAGTCTCCGGAACTATATGCGTCTGGCGCTCGTTCTCTATCTGAACCATGTGTTCCAGTTTTCTGAGGAAGCAGTAGGATTCCGCCAGCATTTTGGCCGTCTCCCTGTGCATAACTCCCTGATTCGCCAGAATATCCAGACTTTTCAGCGTGTTATGGTTATAAACATCCTTATTTGATGGATAATGGACTATCTGAAACGTCTGCACCACGAACTCTATCTCGCGGATGCCTCCGTATCCCAGCTTAACATGTTTTATGTTAGCGCCTTTCAGATCCACTCTCTTGTTTATCTTTTTCTTAATATCCTGAAGCTCCTGCATCAGGTTATAATCCAGACTCCTGCGGAAGACGAACGGTCTGACGGCGTTCAGAAACGCCTCGCCAACTTCCTTCGACCCCGCCACCGGAAGAGCCTTGAGCAGCATCATCCTCTCCCAGCTCTGTCCGTATGTTTCATAAAACATCTCATAGCTCCGGACAGGCAGCGCCAGGGCGCCTCTGTCCCCGTCCGGACGCAGACGCAGATCCACACGGAAGACTATGCCGTTTTTCGTCCTTTCGCCTATGCAGTGGGTTATCTTCTCCGCCATCTTGGTGAAGTAGATATGGTTCTCTATGCTCTGCTCGCCGTCTGTTTTTCCAAGATCGGAGCCGTATACATACATTATGTCGATGTCGGAGCTGAAATTCAGCTCCCATCCGCCCAGCTTTCCCAGACCGATCACGCAGAAGCCAACTTCCCGCCCATCTTCGTCTCTGGGCGTGCCGTGTATACTTTTCAGCTGGTGGCTGTAATAATAATACGCCGCCTCGCAGGCAGACGCCGCCACAGATGAGACATGGGCGGTGATATCAGCGCATCCGGCGCCGAAACAGAGATCAGACGCCGCAATGTTTGCGTATTCCCGCATCTTCACTATGCGCAGATGTTCCATGAAATCCTCTTCAGACATGGACAGTACGTCCATCTCGAAGATATCTTCCAGAATGGAATATTTGTTTCTCTGCACTTTAAACTTTCTGACTATGGCGTGGAACTCATGGGGATTACGAAGCATCCACTGCCCGATATACTCCGAGTGTCTGGCGACATACGCCAGCACTCTGCTGTCGCTGGGGGAGAGTCCCGCTTCCAGCGCAGCCTGTTCTGTCTGTTGCTCTCGTGAGGTCATTTTGACTCCGGAATCATTATTATAAATTCGCACCCGTCACCCTGAGTGCTTACCACATCCACCATACCGCCGCAGTCAATCACAACCTGCTTCACCGTGGCGAGCCCCAGACCCGTTCCTTTTCCTTTTGTTGTGTAGAAGGGTCTGAAGATATTCTTTATCTCTTCCGGCTTAATGCCCTTGCCTGTGTCACGGACACTCAGACGGAAAAACCGCCCGAACGCCTTCTCCTCCACATCTGTTGTTATGCGGATCACGCCTCTGTTGTCCATGGCATCGGAAGCGTTCTGACAAAGGTTTACAATAAGCTGTATATATCTGCTCTCATTCATTTTTATCATAGACTCGCCTGATTTGTCACTATACTCTATAGAAACGTCAGACGGCAGTATGTGTCCTGTTATCTCTATGGCGTTCTTGGTTAGTGCCGATCCGGACATCACCACGGACGGTTTTTCCGAGCTCTTTGTGCTTTTAAGTACCCCGTCCAGATAGAGCCTGGCTCCCTCCACAATGGCGCTGATACTCTCCAGATGTTTCCCTCTCTTCTCCGTGTCGTCTGTTCTGTCCGCCAGACTGTACTGAAAGGCGATATTCTGAAGAATATTGCCGAAATCGTGCGCCATTCCGGCGGCGAGAGTCCCCACCTCTTCTCTCTTCTGATCCTGATAGAACGATCTGTGCGCTCTTTTGAACTCTGTCAGGTCGGTGAAGGATGTCAGAAGGGCGCTTCCATCCCTTATGTGCATGCGGGTGGTGCTCACCGCCACGTTCACGGATGTTCCGTCATCTTTCATCAGCGTATATTCGCCCATATTCTCCACTATTCCGGTGGGGATTGACTTCACCTCGTGGATAAACTTCTCCCTTTCCTTCACAACGTCATACAGCATCCGGCTGCTTCCGTCTTTTATCAGCTCCAGAAACTTTTTGTTCTTATCTATTATCTGACCGTCATCCTGATACAGCACCAGATATTCGGGTATGGTTTTGAATATGCTCTCATATTTTGTTTTCAGGTTTTCCAGACGCTGACTGCGCTCCATAACTTCCATACCCAGATTTCTGTTCTTTCTGGCTATTTCCAGGATGATGAGGGTGAAGAGAAACACCACGGGCATGAAAATTATGTATGACATATACTGTTCGAGCCAGGGACAGCAGGCGGGAGCGATCAGCTTGTTTATTTTTGATGTGCGGTATATCAGACAGAAGTCGGTTCCGCCTGAATTAAATGTATAGAAAGCGACCTTGGCGCCTTTATAGCTCACCACGTCTCTTCCCGTTGTCTGTCTCATGTTCAGCATGTCTCTGGTCTCTCCGCTGACAGCCAGCTTCGGTTCGGAGAGGATAACCAGCTCTGTTCTGGCTCCGGCTATCCCGTTCTGCCACACAGACCCGTACATTTCTGAACTGCTCATACGGAAAAGATCGAACACGGCGCCGCTGAACCCCTCCTCGCTCATGAGAGGTATCATGATAAGGTATTCGTCCGGGGTGTCCGCGCGGAAACCTCTTCTGAAAGACCCCAGATATATTTCGCCTGACAACAGAGCCGTTTTCAGGCTGTCCGGCAGATACTCCGTCATTCTGCTGATGTCCATAGAGTCGTCCACACTGCGCACCGGCTGAAAAAATCTGTTTACCTCGCCGACACTGAAGCCCGCTTCGAAATCATAATGTTTTCTGATAAATTGAGCGTATTCGGCTATCGCCCTGTGCCTGATCTCGCTGTCGGATATGGAGCCGACTATCTGGAGCCTCTCCAGCCTTTCGGATATTATATGCTCCATGAAACTGCCGATGAGAACGGAATAGGACTTAGCCTCTGCCTCATATTTCTTTTCCGTGCTGTCATCGGTGTATATCCACAGAATCATGGCAAACAGAACAGAAACGGATATAACCAATGAACCAAGAACAAGCCTGCTCAGCGTTTTATACATATTCACTTCTTAAAAAAAATTTATAGACAACAGGACTTGACCCGCAAGCCGCTATGCCTTAATTTTAGAAAGCAAATCCTGATTACGCAAGAGGTATATCATGTCAGACAAATTCAAAGCTCTCAGCGCCCCCGCCGCCGTTGTGAAAAACGCGGATAAACTACTGAAACCGACATCATACGATATCAGAGCCTATGTGGGCGAGCCCGGTGATTTTTTCAACGAGAAGGCGGTTCTCACCCCCGAGGCTATCAAAACCGTTGGAATAATACTGGCTTGTCAGGAATTTGTGCTGAAATCCGGCGTCAGAATGAGCATGAAGAAAGGCGACACCATCGTCATCGGATATGACAACGGTCCCACATCCAAAGCGCTGGCGGAAGCCATGGCGGAAGGAATGATATCTCAGGGCGTAAACGTATACGACATAGGCGTGTCGTCATCCGGTCAGGTGTATCAGAACCAGAACCAGCTCGGGGCGAAAGCCCATGTGCAGATAACACGCTCCCATGTGGAAGTCACCACCAACGGAGCGAAATTCGGCATATCCACGCAGGGCGTCCACACATATCTTCTGGAACAGATGAATATTTTTCTGAAAGAAGGCTATCAGGTGCGTGATCTGGACAGCTCGGAGTTCGGCAAAGTGACCGATAAAAAGCAGGAAGGACGTGATATTTATTTTTCAAAGATGAAAGATATCTATAAGAAATACTTCAATCAAAGGGATAACTCTATGGTCGCCGTGAATCTCTTCGGCGGCACAGGGCTTATGTATAAAGACCTGTTTCTGGATATTCTGGGCAGAGACACGCTCATTCTGGGTGAGGACACAGATGTTAACAGCGGCAAGGTGCTTGCCGACCCCACCAGAAAAGAGATGCTGGCTAAGGTAACCGGCGTTGGAAAAGCTCTGGAAAAAGGGATGCGTGTTCACTCTTTCGATCTGGACGCCGACCGAGGCTCGCTGACCGAAGGGTCTGAGGCGCTCACCACATCCGGCACAGGACACTATCTGGGTGACGCTCTGGCGTTCATTCTCGCGGATTATAAAATGAAAGTCGCTCTGCCGGCTCTCAGAAAGGCTCTGGAAGAGCTGAAGATAAACAACACAAACATGAAAGCCATAGAGGCGATAGCCAACACTTTCTACATAGACGCCAGATACACCGGCGCCGTGAAGCAGTATGTGGAATCCATGGGCGGAAAAACTATTTTTCATCCCAAGGGACACTCTCTGTGGAAAGAGACCATAACAGAGAACATGAAGCTGATGTCCGCTCTGGCGGGATTCGACACCATAGACGCTTTCGTACAGGCGACAGGATACCGTGACCTGCAGATAGAGGCGAGCCTGCACTTCTTCTCCACCGATACGAAGGACGGCATCCCCAGAGATGACGCAGTGGAAAATATCTTCATTTTGGAGCAGATCATTGACGCTCTGGGCATCAAAAAACTCTCAGATTATTTCGAGGGTGTTCCGAAAAGATTCACCACAAAAGAAATACGCACCGTGGCGGCGAGCAACGAACAGAAAGACAGCATTACAGCGGACGCTGTAGCCGTTCTGCGCAACCTGTTCACTATAAAGGGCGGATGCGATATTACAGAATTCGAGGGACAGATCAGAGTTGATTTTCCGGACGGATTCATCATGTACGGCATGTCAAACACATCGCCCAAGCTGACCTTTATGACCGAGGGCAACACGGAAGAGATGCGCAACAACGCTCTTGCGTTCGTTCTGGCGCTTCATAACAGTCTGAAGAAACAATACGGAGACACAGACCCCATGGATCTTTCCGAAAACGATTTCTTCGTCACGGACGCCACATATCACATGCCCGAGCCGGATAAGATAACTCTGAACAGCAAACAGGCTGACGATTTTGTGAAATACTGCGGATTCGATAAGAATATTTTAGATTTCTAAGCAGGCTCTTGTCATTACGAGCCCTCGAAGAAGGCGTGGTAATCTCAACCGTGCATACAGTCCAAACATAATGAGATAGCCACGTTGCAAAGCTCCTCGTTATGACGGGAACCCGTGGACACGATATCATTTCTGAGGAAATATATTGTCATTACGAGCCTTCGAAGAAGGCGTGGTAATCTCAACCGTGCATACAGTCCAAACATAATGAGATAGCCACGTCGCAAAGCTCCTCGCTATGACGTGAAACAGCGGACACCATATCATTTCTGAGGAAATATATTGTCATTACGAGCCTTCGAAGAAGGCGTGGTAATCTCAACCGTGCATACGGTTCAAATATAATGAGATAGCCACGTCGCAAAGCTCCTCGCTATGACAGAAAAAGAAAAACTGTAAGATAGATTTGTTGAAGAACCGGAACTTTTTCCTGACCATGGCACCGGAAGATAAAGACTTCCGGTGCTCAGGCCAGCCCCTGTGGTTTTAATTCCAATGTCTGATGCAGCGCAGGAGATTCTTCCTGCATTTCTATTAAAGAATATGAGTTAGTTGCTTCAATAAGCTGACGGGCGAAAAGGTTGTTCATCTGGTGACCGGACTTATATGCCCTGATATGTCCCAGAATTCTGTAGCCCATCAGTGATACATCGCCGATGAGATCCAGCACTTTGTGTCTGGCGAACTCATCTTTGAATCTGAGTCCTTCGGGGTTCATGATGTCGTTGCCGTCAATGACAACGGCGTTTTCCAGACTGCCGCCTTTTGCCAGTCCCATCTGCCACAGAGACTCCACCTCACGCTTGAACCCGAAAGTTCTGGCGGAAGCGATCTCTTTTGAGAAGGTTTCGGGGTTAACCTCGAAATAAGCCTTCTGCTGACCGATGGTTTCCACATCGAAATCTATGTCGAAGGTAACCTTAAAGAAACGTGAGGGGAGAATTTCCACCCATTTACCGTCTTTTTCAAGGCGTATCTTCTTGTTGAATTTCATATATTTTCTGGGTTTACCCAGTTCTTTGATTCCTGTTTCCAGTATTTTTTCCACATAGGGTCTGGATGATCCGTCCAGGATAGGCACCTCGGGACCGGAGACCTCTACCATGGCGTTATCCACACCGAGCCCGTACAGAGCGGACATAACGTGCTCTATAGTGCTGATGGTCTGTTCGCCGCAGCGGATAGTTGTGGCGAGCATGGTGGATGTGACTGTATAGGGTGTTACTTTGGTATATTCACATGAAACATCTGATCTTTTGAAACAGACACCGGTATCCGCAAAAGCGGGATGGATGTTCATAACCATTCTGTGTCCGGAGTGAAGTCCGATACCTTCGATTGTGATGCTTTTTTTAAGCGTTGTCTGTCTCATGCCAATAATGAAGCAATAGCCGTGCCAAACATGAAACCCTTATTATTCAAGGGTTTGTCAATTATTTGTATGATAAATACAACAGAATAGAACAACACGCTGTATTATTTTTTATACATCTAACCCCTGTAGAGGTCTTTAAACAGCATATACTCCTTGATGAATGACAGGCGGACTGTTCCGGTGGGACCGTTTCTGTGTTTTGCCAGAATAACTTCCGCCACACCCGGTTCAGGCGTATTTTCATTATACACTTCGTCACGATAAAGGAAGATGATGATATCCGCGTCCTGCTCGATGGCTCCCGACTCCCTGAGGTCAGACACCAGAGGGCGCTTATCCTGTCTCTGTTCCACACCACGGTTAAGCTGGGAAAGGGCGATGACAGGAACATCCAGTTCCTTCGCCAGCGCTTTCAGCGAGCGTGATATCTCAGATATCTGCTGCTCTCTGTTGTCGCCTTTGGTCGCTCCCATCAGCTGGAGGTAATCCACAAAGATCAGGTCGAGTCCGTGTTGGCGTTTCAGCCTTCTGCATTTGGCTCTCAGCTCCATTGTGCTGATGGAGGGCGTGTCATCTATGAAAAATCTCATTTCGTTGAGTATGCCTGCCGCTCCGGAGAGCTTCTGCCACTCTTCCATGCTGAACTTTCCGGCTCTCAGTTTTCTGGAGTCCACCCCCGCCTGCGCCGCCAGAAGCCTCTGGGCGAGCTGGTGGGAAGACATCTCCAGAGAGAAGAACGCCACCGATTTCTGATCGGAATATGAAGCGTTAAGAGCTATGTTCAGAGAGAACGCCGTCTTTCCCATGGCGGGACGTCCGGCTACTATAACAAGGTCTGAGTTTTGCAGACCGTTGGTGATGTCGTTCAGATCCTTAAAACCTGTGGTGATACCGGAGAGCTGGTCGCTGCGCTGAAACAGCTTGTCCAGCATATCCATCGTTTCGTGCATCAGCACGCCGATGTGCTCCACATCGCTCTTCAGCTTGTGTTCGGCGAGGCTGAATATGCGCTTCTCAGCGTTCTCCACCACCTCTGCCACATTGTCCGGTTGTTCGTAACAGGATTCGGTCATCTCCACCGCCACGCCGATAAGTCTGCGCAGTGTGGATCGGTCTCTTACTATCTCGGCATAGTGCGCCACGTTTGCTGATGTGGGGATAATATCCACCAGAGAGGCTATGTATTCCACTCCGCCCGCTTTGGACAGCTCCTCATCGGTCATTATGCCCATCACGGTCACAACATCCACAGGGCGTCCCTGCTCCTGAAGCTGGAGTATGCGGCTGTAGAGATGCTGGTGAGAGGGAACATAAAAGTCCTCGGGACGCAGTTTGTCCGCCACCTTGTCCAGCGCTTTGTCGTCTATGAATATAGAGGCGATAACAGCCTGTTCAGCCTCTTTGTTATGCGGGGGAACACGTTTCATGTCTGCCATTATTCAGCTATTACCGTCACTTTTACTTCTGCGTTTATCTCATGATATATTTTTACTTTCACTTTGAACTCGCCCGGCTCTTTCAGCGGGTCTTTCAGGGCGATGTCTTTCTTGTCCACTTCCACTCCGGCGTCCGCCAGACCTTTGGCGATGTCCGCCGCAGTGATGGCTCCGTAAAGTTTTCCTGTGTCTCCGCCCTTGCCTTTCAGTGTGATGCCCACTTTGTTCAGTTTTTCAGCCAGAGCTTTGGCGTCTGCCACTTTCTGATCCTCTTTCTCTTTCTCCAGCTGTTTTCTGGCGGCGAGAGCGTCCAGATTTGCCTGTGTGGCTTCTATCGCCACTTTCTTTTTGAAGAGGAAGTTCTGGGCATAGCCGGGTTTCACTTCTTTTATTTCATCTTTGTTCGCAACGCCTTTGACGTTTTGAAGAAATATTACTTTCATTTCTCAAACTCCCTGTCGATTATTTTCTCTATGTCTCTAAAAGGATGCCCTTTTCTGTAAAAATGGGCAATACATTTCTGCTTTAATTCATAAGACGTTTCCGCCTTTTTGTTCTCCAGAAAGCGCCTGACGGCATCCGCCACGACAGCCTCTCTGTCCACATGGTGCTTCAGGGCTATGTCGTCCATATCGTTCAGATCGTCATCCGCCCCTTTCTCCTTCAGCTCCTGCTGGATGCGGAACATGCCGTATCCGTTTCTCAGCCTGGAGACTATCAGCAGCTCACGGCATTTGACGTCATCCACATATCCGTATTCTTTCAGCCGCTCTATGGTCTCGTCCGCCTGCTCCCGCCCGAAATGCTCGGTGATCTTCTCACGCATCTCAGATTCGAAATAATCTTTTCTGGTGAGCACACGAAGTGCATAGTCCATGGGGGTTTTTGACCTTATCTTTCTCTTGGGAAACATATCTCTATTTTGTTCCGCTGGAAAAACCCGCCAGCTTCAGCTTCAGATCATCCGGTTTTTTCGCCCATTTCAGCGCCTCTTCTGCCGTGATGAATCCACTCTCTATATGATCCATCAGAGACTGATCAAACGACTGAGAGCCGTATATATCCCTTCCCTGTTCTATGAAATCAGTGATCTCCCGGGTTCTTTCCCTGTCGCTGATACACTCTTTGATAGTGGAGGTGGTAGCCATAATCTCCACGGCGGGAACCCTGCCCGGCATGTCTGTTCTGGGAACCAGTCTTTGTGAGATGACAGCGGTCAGAACGGAAGCGAGCTGAAGCCTGACCTGCTCCTGCCTGTGGGGTTCGAAGACGGATATTATCCTGTTGATGGTCTCCGGAGCGTCCAGAGTGTGCAGGGTGGACATCACGAGGTGTCCCGTCTCGGCGGCGTGCAGAGCCGTCTCTATGGTTTCGGCGTCTCTCATCTCTCCCACCAGTATCAGATCGGGATCCTGTCTGAGCCCTCGTTTCAGCGCCTCGGCGAAAGAATTCGTATCTGTCCCCACCTCTCTCTGAGAAACGGCGGACAGTCTGTCTGTGTGGAGAAACTCTATTGGGTCCTCCACGGTTATCACGTTTATTTTTCGGGTGCGGTTCACATAGTCTATCATAGAGGCGAGAGTGGTTGACTTACCGCTCCCCGTGATGCCGGTCACCAGCACCAGCCCCCTCTGCTTTTCGGCTATCTTTTTGATAATGTCCGGCAGACAGAGGGTGTCTATGTCCGGTATGGTCTCCGGTATCACACGCAGAACCATGCCTATCATGCCCCGCTGGATATAGGCGTTCACCCTGAAACGGGCTGTGCCTTTCAGAGCGTATGCGAAATCCGCTTCTTTCTTATCTTTGAACTCGTTTTTCATAGAGGGCGGCATGATCGATCCAGCCATCTTCACGGCGTCTTCCGCCGTGACTGTCCCGAAATCCGCCATATCCTCTATCTCTCCGTGCAGACGCACGATAGGAGGACGCCCCACTTTTATGTGGACGTCAGAAGCCCCTGTCTCCGCAGCCTGCCGCAGAATAGAGTTTATATCCATTCTTCAGCCGTTCCTTAATCCTCGTGGGATTCAGGCGCTTTTGCCTCGCCCATGGCGAATCTGGCTCTGATCTTGTCTTCCAGCTCCTGAGCCACCTCGGGGTTTTCTTTCAGATAGGTTCTGGAGTTCTCTTTACCCTGACCTATCTTGGTGTCGTTATAGCTGAACCAGGCTCCTGCCTTGTTGATGAATCCGGCATCCACGCCCATGTCGATTATGAGTCCCTCACGGGAAACGCCTTCACCGTACATGATGTCAAATTCGGCTGTTTTGAAAGGGGGAGCGACTTTGTTTTTCACAACTTTCGCTATACCGTGGTTGCCCACTACCTCTTCCTTCTCTTTCAGCGCCTGAGATTTTTTGATCTCTATACGCATGGAAGCGTAAAATTTAAGGGCGTTACCGCCTGTGGTGGTCTCGGGGTTGCCGTATACCACGCCGATTTTCGAACGTGTCTGGTTTATGAATATCAGTGTCGCCTGAGATTTGTTAACTATGCTGGTGAGCTTTCTGAGCGCCTGAGACATCAGTCTCGCCTGAAGTCCCATGTGGGAATCGCCCATCTCGCCCTCTATCTCCGCTCTGGGAGTCAGAGCCGCCACGGAGTCCACGACTATGATGTCGATAGCGCCGCTTCTTACAAGTGTCTCTGTGATCTCCAGAGCCGCCTCGCCGCTGTCCGGCTGGCTGACCAGAAGGTTGTCGGTGTCAACGCCGATGGACTTTGCGTATACAGGGTCAAGAGCGTGCTCAGCGTCCACGAACGCCGCCGCCCCTCCCGCTTTCTGCGCTTCCGCTATGGCGTGCAGAGCGATGGTGGTCTTACCGCTGGATTCCGCTCCGTATATCTCTATAATTCGTCCTTTGGGAAAACCGCCCACACCAAGAGCGATATCCAGAGAGAGGATACCTGTGGAAACTATGGGGAGCTTTTCTATGGGTTTGTCACCCAGACGCATTACGGCGCCTTTTCCAAAATCTTTCTCTATCTTGCCCAGAGCCAGATCCAGTGCTTTTTTCTTATCAGAATCCATATATCCTCCGTATATCTTTTGTGTCCATGCTCATATTACTACAAAAATTCTCTTATGAAAAGGGCTGTCCTCAGCCGTTCAGCTCTTTCAGCCTCTGTTCTATATCTTCGCCTTTTCTGGCTATAATCAGCCTTGTTCCCGTGTCCACCACGATCAGGTCGTCCACGCCCAGCAGGGTGACGTCCCTCTGCTCCAGAAAAACCATATTGCCCTTCGCCCCGGCGAACTCCGCCACGCCGTATGTATCGCCCATGTTTGCGGAGGCATTGCCGTTTTCGTCCCTTGAAGACGATTCGTATATCTCTCTGAAGTTGTCCATAATCCTAACCCCCTTCACCGGCGGCATCAGCATCTTGTTCTCACTTTTGCACAGCAAAGCGTCAGTTACTGTCGCCGGAGGAAATTTTTCCATAAATTTTCCGCAGTATTTATGCGTGACCTGAGTGCTCCGCTTATTGCTGTGCACCAGAAACGATATGCTGTAGAATTCCGGGCTGATGTTTTTCAGCTCTTCCAGAAGGACAGACGCCTGAAAACAGACCATTCCCTCGCCTATTTTGACTATATGCCCCTGATCAGCCAGCTTCTGCGCCTCGGTGACAGAGGCTGTGTATGCCTCTTCGTCATCGAAATCATACCAGCCGGGGGTTATGAGGATTGTTTCATCTTTATACTGATGGGCGATGAGGGAAACCAGAGGCGCTATTCCTCTGTGGGAAGGTTCTATGAAATATGTGACGTCTCCGAACTCTCCGAGCATGTCCCGCATGCCCTCGAAATCCGCCTGCTCGGCGGCTATCACGGCGGATGAGCAGAGTTTGGCGTTGCGTCTGACCGCCCTGACGGCAAGGCTCTCTTCTCCGTTAAAGCTCCGCACGGAAAAAGGCAGACCATAAGGAGACAGCCCGGCGAGACCGCCCGTGTTCTCTCTTAATATAACCAGACCTATCATGCGCCAACCTTAATAAAACCCAAAAACACTATACAATCCCCTGATATTATACTATAATTCAGCGAAAACAGATGATGCGCGGCACGCTTGTTTTCCGGCAATTATAGTGCAGTTTGACCTATTTGAAAACACCTAGATAATTATATATTTCAGATAAGGAGCCACCCATGATATCTCTGATCAAACAGGAATGGAAAGCCAATCCTTCGCAGAAAAACACCCCCGGAATGCTCGGATTCAGCGAAACCGCCATGCTCTATTATCTGGCGAAAGACTACTATAAAGGCTACGGAGAAATAATAGACCTCGGGGCTTTTATCGGCGCTTCCTCCTTCGCCCTGTCAAGGGGACTCAGAGAGAACTGCATAGCGGAGAAAGCGGGACGCATTCACGCCTATGACAAGTTCGAGGCGAATGACAAATATCTGCACGACTTCATAATCAAATATGTCGATAAGGAATTTCCCACTGACGGCGATTTCCTTTCCCTTTACTATAAATCAGTTGACGGATACAACGAATATCTGAATGTCAACAAGGGCGATTTCACCACCGCGAAATGGCTGGGACACCCTGTGGAGATACTGTTCATAGATATAGCAAAAAACACAGAGCTGAACGGCACAGCCATCAGAGAGTTTTTTCCCGCTCTCATGCCAGGCAGATCAGTGGTAATACATCAGGACTATCACCATCCGTCTCTGCCCTTCATCCATGTCACCATGGAATACCTCTCAGACCACTTCACCATAGTTAACGAAAAGACCGACTATTCCATACTCTATCTGAATACATCCAAGATACCGGCGGAAAAGCTGAAAAAAGCCGCCGACTATGACTTCACCCCTGAAGAGAAGCTGGAATATATGAACAGAGCTATCGCCAAAATCAGCCCGGCACAGAGAACCAACATCCTGCTGGCAAAGCTGATACTGCTTCTCATCGAGTTCAAGGGCGAAGGCGCCACCGAAGAGTTTCTGCGGATGCTCGAAACCGGAGAACTTGATATTAACGACAAATTCTGGAAATATCATGCGCCTCTGGTAACCAAACGCCTGAAACTTGGCGATATGAAGATACCCGGTCTGGACTAGATCATAAAAATGGAATTTAACCCGGATAAATATATAGAAGAGACTCTCAGCCTGTTTTCCGGCAAAAGTCTGTCTCTGGACGTTATAAAACAGTTTATAATCTTCGAAAACAGGCATCAGCTCCATAAAAACGCTGAATATAAAGACAAATATGAGCAGCTCTTCACTGTTATCAGGGACAATATAATCATCCCCAATATCCAGAAAACAGCTCTCGTCCCCTTTTTCGAGGATATATCCAATCTATACAGGCTGTCATGCGCCGATCTGCCTCCGTCCGACAGGATAAAGCATCTTCTGACGGCAATAGAGTCCTCATTCGGCTCAAACGATCAGAACAGCAGATTCTGGCTGCTTCGGGCTGTGTTTCTGCTCAGAACATTTCAAAATCAGAGTTACAGAGAAGATTTTCTCACCCGTCTGTCATACATCCAGTCGTTCATGTGTTTCAAAAGCCAGGCGGAGCTGAACGGGTTCGCCGCTTTCATGCGGTATCATTATCCGGACGCTCACGAGCTGATGTCCATGCTTTTGAAAAACGTGTTCAACGACAGTTTCAGCCATCGCTCACTCACAGAGAAAAAAGCAGGCGTAATGTGGGTGGTGGAGATAATCTGGAACATGGTTCACAAGGAGCATCCGGCTCACATGATCCTCATGGACAGCTGGCTGGATATCTTTTATAAAGCGATGAAAGACGGCGATGACGAGCTGGCTTTTTATATGAATTTTCCCATCGGGCATATCTTTCTGAATAACTGCAGTGAACAGGACTGTATGAAAGTATTCAACGAAAAGCTGGAAATTCCATTCTCAGATTACGTTCAGGCTAACTCCGCCCGCTGGGGGCTCAGCCCCGTGACAGAAACCCGCCACGAGGGCAAAAAAAGGCTGGCGTTCGTCTTTGACCGGATTATCGGTTCATCGCCTGTCAAACTTCTGATATCTCTTCTGAATTACATGAGGACCTGCGATGAGTACGAGCTGTACGTCTATGACATGGCATACATAGAAAAGTCCGAATCGGTCAAGGAATACATAGACGAAATCACTGCCGCAGGAGCAAAATATATCAGCAACCACAGTCTGATAAACGATGCTCACCTTCTGCACTACTACAGCCACTTTAACAAAAACATGCGCCTGCGTGAAAGAATCACTGCGGACGGCATAGACGTGCTGGTAGTCACCAACGGCAGATCACAGGCAAACTTTCTGCTGTCGTCCCGCTCCGCCCCTCTTCAGGTCTACTGGGATCACGGCAACCACGAATATGACACGCACGGCATAGACAGGCGGATATCCCACTTCGATGACGGATATGACAGCGGGCACGAAGTGCACCGGTTCGTCACTATCATGCTGGACAAATATCTCAATCCTGATCCTGAAACATACAGAGCGAAAGCTGACGAGATCAGAAAACAGCTTCCTCCCCATAAAGTTGTGCTGGGGAGCATAGGCAGGATAATGAAACTTTCCGATGAATATCTGGAAACCGTGGCCGATATATTAAAACAGCACCCGGACGCTGTTTATCTCGCCTGCGGCACAGGTCCCATAGATGAAAAGAGACAAAAAGTAAAAGAGCTGGGTATCGCCGACAGATTCATCTTTGCCGGATGGGTCGACTCCCATATATACGGTCATGTGATAGACATCTATCTGAACACCTTTCCGCTGTCCGGCGGAGAGAGCGTGGCGGAGTTTATGGCGAAGGGGCTGGACAAAGTTTTGATACAACATCCTAAGGGTTAAGGTAAAGTTATGGGCATATACATACTGACAGCAGTACAGCGCTCAGGCACAGGGGCTCTCGGTTCGCTTCTTAACCGTTCAGACGAAATAAGCTACCTCGGCGAGGTTTTTCGTCCGGACACTCAGGGTATCGACTATTACTATTTTTCATATCTGCTAAAAAAAGCTAAAGAAAACAGCGAATATATTATCCCAGGCAGCAGAGAAATCCAGTTTGGCAGAATCAATGAATATTTTGATTACCTTCAGTCTATCAACACTAAAAAGCATACTCTGATAGATATAAAATACAACTCGCTGCACATAATGGATCAGGCGTGGAAAAATCTTACGGAAGAACCCACGATGATCGGCTATATGCTGGAGCACAAAATCCCCGTTATCAGTCTGACACGGCACAACCTGATTCAGCTCTATGTCTCTGCCCGTCTGGCGGAGGCAAATAACGTATGGCATGCCACGGAAAGCAGAGAAATACGCCACAGCTCCGTCACTGTCAACACTGACGATGTCTACTGGTGGATGGTTCTATATGATTATGAGATCGAGAGAATGAGATATTTTTTAAGGCATCATCCCCGCCAGATCACTCTGGAATATTCTCAGCTTTTTAATCCGGACGGCACGCTGAGAGAGCATGCGGAAGCCAAGCTGGAAAGTTTTTTCGAGTGCAATGGACTGAAGGAGCTGAAACCGGAATACATAAAACAATCAGACAACGATCTCAGAAAGAAAATAACCAACTATGACGAATTATGCGTTAGGCTGAGCAATACAAAATTTGAGTGGATGCTTTATGAATAATGAAAAATACATAGCTGACGCTTACGCCGCGATTCAGGCTTTTCTGGAAGCGGACGGGACGGAGGCAATTCTCCGCCGGATGATAACCCCGTCTGAAAAATATATATGCGTGCTCAGCGACAAGGACAACGAACACAACGCAGAAAGATATATTGAAGAATTCATTAAGCTGAACAGCGGATTTCACTTCCTGCTCATCACCAATGCACCGGAACAGCCGACTATGATCCGTGATAACTACATTAGAGCAGGACGCAATTTTTTCACTGCCGCTGTTAAGACAGCCGATATCGAGGCTTTTGTAAAAGTCAACAGTACTGTTTCCATTCTGCCGGATATTAACGCTCATGTCTTCTGGGTGCCTGGCGGAGTTTTCGGCGGTGTTACGGCTTATGATCAGTTCATGCAGACATACAGCGGCATGATACAGCACTCCCCTGAAGCGGTTTTTCAGAGAATGGTTTTGTTTATCCAGAGAATGGGACTGAGTGAATACAAGTCAGAACTTCATGAAGCATACGCAATGTTCGAAAAAGGGCTCATATCTCCGGAAATGTTACTGGAAAACTATTATAATATAAGAACCGAAATCATGGCAAAAGAGTGCGGCGATCTGTTCAAAAATGACGACCACAAAAAGATAGACGCTCTTGTTCAGCTTGTTAAGACAAACTTCCGGATAATCACCCACAACAATAACAAGAGCGAATGGCTCACATATCAGACCAAAACCTATGCCGAATCTTTCATAAAAGCTGCCGTGTCAGGCTCTTGTTGAGTCCTTCAGCACCGCGTTGAAAAGACCGAGCTGAGACTGATGCACCTTTAAAGGTTCCTGTCTCTTCTCCGGAAGAAGTCTCGCCAGAGCAAAACCGCCCCACATTGACCTCGCCTCAGCCGTGTCAAAAGCATCGTAATGATATACTCCGGGGACAAAATCCACTTCTACGGTATCGACATACGGACATGCACCCCAGTCAGCCCCCGTTATGCCTTTTCTGCATCCGGGATTAAATGAGTCGTGGCAGATGATGAACATTTCGGACAGCGGAACATAACTGTTCAGGATATTGTTGATGTCTGTACGGACACCGTTTTCGCTGTGGTCTCCGTCTATCAGGATAAAATCGAGCGCAACGCCCCTTTTGTTAAGATCCTTCAGAAAATCAGGGAGCAGTTTTTTAGAATCCCCGACAATAAATTCCACATTGCCGTAAAGACCTTCCAGATTCTTCTTCGGCTCGTCAGTTATATCCATGGAGTATACTTTCTGAGAAAACTCGGACAGAACCTGAAGACTGCCGCCCTTATATGTGCCTATTTCCAGAGCTGTTTTAGGCGCTATTTTTTTTATAAAAGTGTGAAATGTGATCTTTTCTATACGAGTCATCTGCCAGTGGCGCTGATATCCATCGCATATGAATGTTGGTGAATTGGGATCTGACTGCATAGTATCCTCTCTTATGTTGTTAATTCTTTGCTGATATGCTCAGTTTATCAGGCTTCAGAACGAATGAATACCCGTCAGCCAGAACTTCCTGAGCTTTCATAATTCTTTTCATCACCGTCTCATGGTCAACCTTAGGCTGTATATCCACCGCCTTAGTATACTCTCTCTCCTGATATATGAAAAGAGACGCCGAATAAAACTGATAAGTCTTTAATATATCAAGTGTATCATCAAAATCTTTTTCTGTCTCCGATGGAAAGCCGACCAGCACATGATAATGAAAATGTATGCGGTTTCTCACCAGAGCGCCGACAACATTCAGAATATCCTCTTTGGCATAGCCTCTGTTCATCAGATTCAGAACACGGCTGCTGCCCGACTGAAACGCCACCACCATGCTCGTCAGCATTTTTTTGCTCAGGAATTTTTC
Source organism: Deferribacterales bacterium (assembly GCA_050251875.1). GTDB lineage: Bacteria > Chrysiogenota > Deferribacteres > Deferribacterales > Geovibrionaceae > Seleniivibrio. Next base: position 31,743 of record JBFWMA010000003.1, read on the forward strand.
CAGACGCTCCATGTCTCTGGCAAGATATTTTATGTTCAGTTCAAAGATATTAACGTTAAATTTCCTCTCTATCCCCGCCACCGCTTCCAGCAGATCAAAAACGGTAAGACCGATATCAGAGCCATAGGCGCCTACATCGTCCCCCACCAGATTAATATAACCGTAACCGCTGTCCAGCCCCTTGTTGATTTCGGCGAGTATCTCCGGCAGGGATTTGCTGACTATATCGCCGACAATAATTTTATCGCCGCAGTATGTGCAGGTGTCCGCGCATCCTCTGGCAACCATCACAGAAAAAGAACCGGATGACGAAAAGAACTGATTCTGTTCGTCTGCTTCCGCAAAGAGGGTATCCACAGCGAAATCTTTATCCAGCATGCTCAGATTTTCCAGCGGAATTATTCTGTCATCGGAAAAGCCCATTTTTCTCAGCTTTTCGCCGGATGTTTTCGCCAGCCCCTCAATGACATAAATATCCTGATGCTTCATCTCGCCCAGAACCCTGAGCCCTTCCTCTTCTCTGAATGTATTAAACGAACATCCGAAGAAAAAAACGGCGTCACTGTCTTCTATTCTGTCTGTCAGCAGATGCCCGTTAGACTCCAGATATGATCTGACTTTTGAAATATCCAGCTGTCTTCTGGCGCATATTCCTTCCAGATGAAAAAATACCTTTTTCATGAAAATACCCGCATAAAATTATTAAGGTGCAGCCCGTTCAGATGGGAAAGCATATTGTCGTTTTCCGTCAGCCTGCGCATTATTTCTCTATAATAATCAAAAAGATATGGATATTTACCTATTCTTAAGGAAACTCTTTTGAAAAGGTTAACCGGCATGTCTCCGGTATTAAGCCGGAAATATGTCATCCCGTCAAAAAGCGGCTCCAGATATCCGTCATTATCCGGATTCGGATTCTGCTTTTTATCATAAAAATATTTCTTTTCTGTTTCAGCCAGCTTCATCATGTTGACTATAACGGACAGCATCAGAGCGGCGCATCCGTCTTCGCCCTCAGCATAATCAGCCAGAGTGTCCATTATAGAAACGATCCATCTGATGTTGAGCTCTTTAGACAAAAAAGCGCTTTCTGACTTAACGATGTCATAAAAAGCCTTAAAATCAGCCTCGATATTGATTTCTCTTCTGATTGACACAATAAGTTTAGCGGTTTCATAGGCGAGAGCCGACAGCCCGGCAAAATCGTTTTTCATCATTTCGAAATGCCTGCCGAGATCTTTGTCGTATAATCCGCTGAGATTTTCCGCAGGCTCCACTTTTTCTGTTTTCAGCCGTGAGATGTCTTCAGGACTGAACATTATTCGCCTGCCTGAAGCGGATTCCATAATAGATATCCTGATAGATATATTTAGCGGCTGGAACAAATGTAACTATTCCGCACCCCATATTCTCTTCGGTAAAAATCATTTCGGAGCCGGAAAACTCGGCGGAGATCTTTTCCATCCACCACTTATCCGGCTTAACTGTGCAGTGGGCATTCTGACCGTCCGGCAGAATCTGAGCGGCTGGGCGTGTGGCTATGTGAAAGAAAGCGTTGTCACTCAGCGACTTGATATGTCTGATGACGTCCACGCAGTCATCCTCTTTCACATGTTCCATAACGTCTGTGCAGATAACAAGATCGTATCTGCCTTCCGGCATTCTGCTTATCTCGTCTATGGACGGGTCATACCTGAAACATTTCACGCCTGCGGCTTCCGCAATCCTATCCGCCAGCCTGCTCTGACCGCATCCATAGTCCAGAACGGTCTTCGCCTGTAAATTTTCTATGATAAACCGGAGCATATGAACAAATCTTACGGAAGTATCGCCGTAAGCCTTGCTTTTGTGCACCTGCCTGTACTGATTTATAAGATATTCGTTAACCACTGCCATAAAACTAGCCTCCGTAATTAAAAACAGCCTCTGTCCAGTAATTCGTTGAAACCGTTCTATCCTTATGATAATCTTTTAATTATCTTCAGGGTAACAAATTTCTTTATGGGTTACAGCATGAAAAAGATTCCTGTTTACTTCATTATGCCGAATTTAAGCATCAGCGGCGTTCTGACCTTCTGCGAAAACGCTATCAACTACATCAATGCGTCCGACAGCGGATACGAAGCGGCGATACTCTACACCGGCACGGATGAAAACGCCGGAACATGCTCTGTACCGATAGTAAAACTGTCTGAAGGTTACCATTCTATAGAACATAATATCGTCTCTTTAATCAAATTCTTGAACAGCCACGAGAAGGCGGTCATCATCCCCAACTATATGTTCAGCATGCTCCCCGCCATGGCTTTTCTGCACAAAGGCATCATGCGGTTTTTCATCCTGCACAGTGACGAACAGGTATATTACGACTCCGCACGGCTGATGTGCAGCTATTTCGACACGATAGTCTGCGTCAGCGGATACATAGAGGGAAAACTTGTCGCCGCCGACCCATATCTTAAGGCGAAATCGAGCGTGATCCCATACGGAATAGACATCCCGGACAGCATGCCCGAAAAAAGCGGGCAGAACCCCATCAACATCATATACACAGGCAGACTGCTGGAATATCAGAAAAGAGTCTCCCGGCTGGCGGAGATCGTCCTCAAGCTGGACGAAAAGACCCGTGACTACAGATTCGTCTTCGTGGGTGACGGATCCAGCGCGCCGATGCTGAAACAGTCGCTGGCTCAGCAGGTGGACAGAGGCAACGTGCTTTTCACCGGAAGAGTCGGCAGAGAAGAGATAAACAGCTATCTTTCCGAGGCGGAGATTTTCGTCCTCACATCAGATTTCGAGGGAACCCCGCTGTCTCTTCTGGAGGCGATGGCATACGGCTGTGTTCCGGTGGTTAACCGCATAGAGAGCGGCATACCCGAGGTGATAGACAACGGAATGAACGGATTCATCATAGACGACTGTGTCATTGATGATTTCGTGGGCAGGATAATAGAGCTCAAAGATGACAGAAAACGGCTCTCATCTATGGCTGACAGAGCATATCAGAAGGCTGTCAGCGATTATTCCACACAGGTCATGAGCAGACGCTTTCTGGCACTGTTCGACCGCTTCTTCGATTCTTGCCCGGCAGAGAGCAAACCGGCAGAGTTCAGCACAGAACCCTTCTCCTTCATCGTTCCCTGGCTCTATGAGCCGAAGATGGTCAGCCTGCTGAAATTTTTCGACAGGGTGGCGATATTCGGATGCGGAGCGGCAGGAAAAGCGACTCTCGACTTTATGAACGAGCTGTTCCCCGGAAAATGCGTTATGATGATAGATGACAATTTCAAAGACAAATTCTGGGGGCTGGACGTGGTTACCACCGAGGCTTTCTTAAATAACCATGAAGAAGAAGTAGACATGGTGGTGTTCGGCGGACATCAGAAGATAAACCCTGCCCTGACTGAAAAGACTAAAAAACCCTTCATGAAACTGGATAATATCGTATGAGCAAAAAACTTGACGCTGTCTTCACCATCGACAAAAACTATATAGTCCACTTTTCCACAGCGCTCCTGTCGCTTCTGGAAAACAACCAAGACATCGCTTTCAGAATTTTTCTGATATATGACGGAGACAGAGACGACCTGAACCAGGTATCAGCATTTTTCAGAGAGAAATACGGCACAGACATCACCGTGCTGAATATAGACCCATCCCTCTTCAAAGATTTCCGGATAACACACCACATACAGCACGCCACATATTTCCGGCTGTGCATGGCGGATATCCTGCCTTCTGATGTGGACAAAGCGCTCTATCTGGACAGCGATCTGGTGGTGGACGGCAGTGTCTCCGATCTGGCTGATATCCAGATGGGTGACGAATATCTTCACGGAGTTGAGCATAATTTTAAACTGAAATATAAACTGCATCTGGCGCTGTTCGGCATCCCGCCGGAATCGGATTATTTCAATGCCGGAGTCATGCTGATAAATCTGAAAAGATGGCGTCAGGAAGGACTCACCAAAAAGCTGATGGCTTTCGCTCTGGAAAAAAAGGACGATATCCTGTGGTGGGATCAGGATGTGCTGAACATCCTCCTGCGTGACGGCTGGAAAAAGATGCACCCGAAATTCAACTACATCTGGGAGATCATGGAATCCGAATCAGACGAGAAGGTAATTAAAGAGGCTCAGGCGGAGCCGGTCATTATACACTACACCCGTTCGGTGAAACCCTGGCACTCCAACAGCTATCACCCCCACAGAGATATTTATCACAAATACAGGGCGATGGTGCCCTTCGGAGATGATATATGAGCACAGTGCTGGTGGTCGGCGGCGCCGGATATATAGGCAGCCACGCGGTGAAAGAGCTGAACAGGCAGGGACACTCCACGATAGTTCTGGACAGCCTGATATACGGCCACAGAGAGGCAGTCAGCTCCGGTGTTTTCATACACGGGGACATGGCGGACAGCGCTCTTCTGGATAAAATCTTCTCAGAAAATAAAATAGACGCGGTGATGCACTTCGCGGCTTTCGCCTATGTAGGCGAATCCGTCACAGATCCCGAAAAATATTATTTCAACAACGTGGCGAACACACTGAACCTGCTGGCAGCCATGCGGAAACACGGATGCCTGAACTTCATCTTCTCCTCCACCTGCGCCACATACGGCGTTCCCGTGGAGATGCCCATCACCGAGGATCATCCCCAGAACCCCATCAACCCGTACGGACGGACAAAACTGATGGTGGAGAACATAATAAAAGATTTCAGCCATGCCTACGGGCTTAAATACATGATATTCAGATATTTCAACGCCGCCGGAGCCGATCCGGAGGGAGGAATAGGCGAAGACCACGACCCTGAGACCCATCTGATCCCTCTGGTGCTCAGAGCCGCCATGAAAAACGGCACGGTAAAGATTTTCGGCACGGATTACGAGACTCCGGACGGAACCTGCGTCAGAGACTATATCCATGTCACCGATCTGGCTTCCGCCCATATTCTGGGGCTCGAAAGACTGCTGAGCGGCGGAGACAGCGATATATTCAATCTTGGCAACGGAAACGGGTATTCCGTGAAAGAGGTCATCGACTGCGCTGAAAAAATCACGGGAAAGAAGATAAAAGCGGAAGCAGAAGGCAGACGCGCCGGAGACCCGCCCGTTCTGGTGGGCGATGCCGAAAGAGCTGTCTCAGCGCTGGGCTGGAAACCACGCTTCGCCACACTGGAAGAGATAATCTCCACAGCATGGAGCTGGCACAAAAACAGATGATTCCCGCTATTAATATTCTCATGTTTTGACCGATTATATATTGAAAAACCACACAAGGAAAAAACTTTGAGTCAGTACAATATAGAAGACATATCATACACCATCACAGAATACTGCCCCGGTCCCTGCCGATACTGCTCCATCTGGAAACAGAAGGATAGAAGAGGCGAGGAGCTGACCCAGGCGGAGCTGGACAGCGTTTTTTCATCAAAGCATCTTAATCTGAAAAAAGTACACCTCACAGGCGGCGAACCGCACATGAGCGACACATACTTCCGTGTGGTGGACAGCATATACAAATATCACAACGAAGTGGTGATAGACTCCCCCATCACCGGATGGTTTCCCGACAGACATGTGGAGGTGGCGGAATACGTTCTGAAAAAGCACCCCCTCTATCGCCTGGACATATCCCTGGACGGCGATGAGAAGACCAACGCCCTCATCCGCCTGCGCAAGGACGGTTTCAAAACATCGCTGGAAACAGTGGAAAGACTGAAAAAGCTGAAAGGAATGGTGCTGAGATTCCAGTTCACCATTTATAAAGAGAACCTGCACCAGATAGAGTGGATATACAACTTCGCCAAAGAGATGGGCGTGGGGCTCTACATCGGATACGGACGATACAGCAGTGAAAGATATAAGAATACTCAGGACAATCTGGAGAACTGCCCCCTTTCCAAAGAGAGCTTCTTCTGGACTGATGACGAGCTGAAACAGATAGACGAACAGCTCAGAAAGATCGGATACGACCAGAGCAGGTACAAGAGCAAATATCTGCTGCAAAAGGCTGTCTATGAGGGGCAGAAAATAGATTTCGACTGTTTCATGGGCAGACGAAGCATAGATGTTGACCCATACGGAAACATCTTCCCCTGTCTTCTCTGGCTGGACTATCTGAAGCTGGGCAATATCAGAGAGGCGGGAAGTTTTGACGCCGTTCTGGAGAGCGAAACAGCCCTGAGAGTTTTAAGCGATATAGAGAATAAAAGATGCCATCCCGACTGTCTCTACACCTGCGCCAACAAAATGAAACTGATAAATCCGGAGATACCGGCCGTGGGGATGATAAACTACGGCGCTTCGAAATACGGCTATATTTTCAGTGACATAGACGTCATAAAGATACACCCGTGGTGGTATGACGAATATGTCGAGAGAGGCATACTTTGATCTGGTTCGATCTGGTAACACCTAAATCAGTGATGTTCTTCCGCCCTTTCATCGAAAAGATAAAAGAGCGGGGAAAAACTGTACTGATTACAGCCCGTGAGGGTGAAGGATATAAAGAGGTGGTTGACCTGCTGAACCTCTATAAGATGGAATTCGTGAACAGAGGATTTTTCGGCGGGGCGAATCTCGGCGACAAGCTGAAAGCCTCCATCCACCGCCAGCTAGCCCTGATGGAATACATAGAACAGCGCAGCATAACCAAGCTGGTGTGTCTGTGCAGTGTGGACGCCAACAGAGTGGCTTTCGGGCTGGGTATTCCGATAGTCAATTTTTATGACATACCGCTTTCCGACTGCACAGCTAATTTCAAAAAAGCTCTGCCTCAGGCGAGGCTGACCCTGCCTCTGTCCACCAAGGCTTTCAGACCATATATGGTTCCCCAGACAATCTTTGAAAGGTTCTCTCTGGAGTCCGACCAGATACACGAATACAACTTTCTGGATGTGGTGGCGTGGCTTCACGATTTCAAACCGTCCAGAGAATTCTTTGACGATTTTCTGCGTTCCAGAGGACTGGACAAAAACAAAAAGACGATCGTGGTAAGAGAAGAAGAGTTCAAGGCGTCATATGTGGGCAAAAAATATCCCATGCTGTATGACGGTCTGAAGATAATAAAAGAGAAGATGAATGTAAATATCATCCTGATTCCCAGATATGAGCCGGAACCGCTTAAGGCGATGTTTCCCTTCGCCACAGTGGTGGAGGAAAAGATGGTCATCCAGCATCTTCTGGCGTTCGCCGATCTTTTCATCGGCGGCGGCGGCACGCTGAACTCCGAGGCATGCTTCTTCGGCACGCCCACTATATCCACACGGTCATTCATTTCTCATTATGACAAATTACTGATAGACAACAATCTTATGGAAAAAGCGGATACAAAGGAAGAGCTGGCGGAGATATCAGAAAAAATCATCTCCAAGAGAAACAATCCCAAGGCGCTTTTCGACACCATGACATTCGATCTGGATTCTATAGTAGACGAAATACTTCGTTAGGGCTGTTTTTTTATAATTTCGGCAAGCTCTCTGAGGGCTGTCTTCATGGTGCGCACTCTGATAGCGTCCCTGTCGCCTGACGGAAAATTATATCTCTTAGTCACCACGGTTTTATCCACCACATAGCCTATGCAGACAGTCCCCACAGGTTTTTCATCCGTCCCGCCTCCGGGTCCGGCAACACCTGTTACGGAGACAGCGCATCTGGTGCGTATCTGGTTCGCCACGCCCACCGCCATCGCCTTTGCGCATTCCTCGCTGACGGCTCCGTGCTGAATCAGAATATTCTCAGGAACTCTCAGCAGACGCATCTTCACATCGTTGCTGTAGGCGATTATCCCGCCCATATAAACTTCGCTCGATCCGGCGATGTCTGTCAGCTCTTTTCCGATGAGCCCGCCTGTGCAGCTCTCCGCTGTGGACAGCGTCATATTCTTCTCTTTCAGAAGGCGCAGAAGCATAGAAGCCATCGTATCGTTTCCGAAGCAGATGAACTGCTCGGGGAATCTGTTTTTCACCCTGTCGGCGTATTCGTCCAAAACATCTTTGTCAAACCCTCTGAGCTTGACTATTATCTCGCCCTTGGCAACGTTGATTATGCACTCCATGCCTTCGGGAAAACCGAACTCCCTCAGCACATCGTCCACATCGGATTCCGGCAGACCGCCTATGCGGATATCCACGCTGTAGCGCTCTCTCATGTCAAATTTTGACCTGAGATAAGGCATCACATGGTTGTCGAACATCATATACATTTCATAGGGAACACCGGGCATGCTTATTATCGTGCCCTTGCCCCTGCTGACGGAAAAGCCCAGAGCCGTTCCGCTTCCGTTTGGAAATGTGACGCATCCTTCCGGAAGCATCGCCTGTCTGTAGTGGCTGTCTTTTATCGTTACTTTGAATTTTGAAAGCCGGCTAATCATATGAGCCTTCGCCTCTTCGTGCATCACGGTTTTCAGCCCTGCCGCTTCCGCCACAGTCTCCGCCGTGAGATCATCGAATGTCGGTCCCAGCCCGCCTGTGGTGAATATCAGTTCATACTCATCCAGCGCCCTGCTGAAGATATCTACGATCATCTCTCTGTTGTCCGGAATCAGACGAACCTGATCCACATTGAACCCCGCCTTGGTGAGTCTGGAGCCCAGCCATGAGGAATTGGTATCCACGATGCTCCCTTCCAGAAGCTCGCTGCCGACAGCAAAGATACAGCACTTTACAGACATTTCATCCCCCGAATCAGATATGTGAATACAGCAGAGCGTATCCGCCGTATAAAAGAATCATAACTATCATAGAGTAAACAGCCGCCAGCAGGTCGTCCAACATGACCCCCAGACCGCCCTCTATCTTTTCCAGTTTTTTTATGGGATAGGGTTTAGTGATGTCAAAAATACGGAAAAGAACAAAACCGATAAGCAGGCTCACTATATTAACCGGATAGAACAGGAAAATCATATAATATGCCGCTATCTCGTCTATGACGACCTCAGAGGCATCCTTCTTTCCGGTGAGCTGTTCGTATCTGTCCGCCGCCTTCACTCCGCCCACCAGCAGAACGAGGAAAATCAGCGCCTTCGCCCAGTAAGGCAGTGTGCCTGTGAGTGCCGTCAGAAGAACGGCGAAAACTGTGCCGAATGTTCCGGGAGCGAATTTTGTGAGACCCGATCCGAACCCCACAGCGTAAAATTTTAAAAATCTATCCATTGTTTTCCTGTAATCTCAGAGCCTGTTTCAGGTCTATCTTTCCTTCGTAATAAGCCTTTCCGGTGATTGCTCCCAGAATTCCTTTTTTGCCTGCGAGCGCCTCTATGTCTTCTATGCCTTTCAGACCGCCGGAGGCTATCACGGGATATTTTATATCCTCAGCCAGCTTAATAGTCGCTTCGGTGTTGATACCTGTCAGCATGCCGTCACGGGATATGTCGGTGTATATCACGCTTTCGGCGGTGTATCCGGCATAGCTGTTTATCAGATCGGCGGCGGTGACGCTGCTCTTCTCATACCAGCCCTCGGTCGCCACATATCCGTCTTTGGCGTCCACGCCCAGAATTATTCTGTCGGGATACGTCTTCATCGCCTCTTTGACAAACTCGGGGTCTTTCACAACCACAGTGCCTAAGATGCCGTATTTCACGCCTATGTTGAAATATGCTTTCAGCCTGTCCATGTTGCGGATTCCTCCGCCCACTTCTATATCCATTCCGGCTTTCGCCACTATCTTTTCTATCAGGTCGAAGTTAGTCGCCTCGCCCTTTTTCGCCCCGTCCAGATCGACTATGTGCAGGCGTTTCACGCCCATGTCGGCGAACTGTTTCGCGGCGTCCAGAGGGTTATCGAAATATACGGTGAAATCATCCATGTCCCCCTGTCTCAGCCTGACGGCTTTTCCGTTCAGAAGGTCTATGGCGGGTATTATCAGCATTTCCACTCTCCAAAATTTTTCAGCAGATTCACTCCCAGCTTCTGGCTCTTTTCCGGGTGAAACTGGGTGGCGGCGACATTGTCTCTCACAACCATGGCTGTGAAGTCCACACCGTAAGAACAGGAGAGCGCCTCAACGCCTTCATCCTCCGCCTTCACACAGTATGAGTGGACAAAATAGAAATAGTCTCCTGTTGAGATGCCGTCAAGTAAAGGATGTTCAAACTTTTTGTCAATTTGATTCCAGCCTATCTGCGGAATCTTCATCCCCTGCTCTATTATCGAGTCGGGAAACTTTTTTACCGTGCCTTTGAATATGCCGAGTCCTTTGTGTTCGCCGAACTCCATACTCTTTTCGAACATCAGCTGCATGCCAACGCATATTCCCAGCATAGGCTTTCCCGTTTTTATAAAATCCAGAACTGCGTCTTTCAGACCGGATGACTCAAGTCCCGTATAACAGTCGCCGAAGGCGCCAACGCCCGGCAGAACCGCTCTGTCAGCTTTTAATACTTTTTCCGGATCGGATGTTATGACGGCGTCATATCCCAGAGACTGAAGCGCTTTTTCCACGCTTCTCAAATTTCCCATCCCGTAATCTATGATAGAAATCATTTAAACCTCAAAATATCTATTACGTCACTGCGAGGAGCAGAGCGACGAAGCAGTCTCAAACACTGAGATTGCCACAGCCTCTTTAAGAGGCTTCGCAATGACTAAAAATTTACCTCAAAAATAACGTCCTGTCATTTTTTCGCTAACGCTTCGTTTCGGCAAAGCCTCACTTCACTCACGTTCCGCTCGCTCAGTCACTAAAAGAGCCTTCGCTCTCTCCACGAAGCGCATCCTGCGCTTTTATTCAAATAGTTACTTATCCAGCGAGCCCTTGGTGGACATCACCTTGTCGGACTCTATGCGCACGGCGTCTTTCACGGCACGGGCGAAGCATTTGAATATGCCCTCTATTATGTGGTGGGTGTTGCGCCCGTATCTTTTTATTATGTGCAGGTTGATACCCGCTCTGTCGGCAAATGCTTTGAAAAATTCCTCGGTCAGCTCTGTGTCGAAATCGCCCACTTTATCCGCCGGGATCTCAGCGTCAAAATTAAGATATGTGCGTCCGGAAAAATCCACGGCGCATTCTATCAGCGTCTCATCCATAGGCAGGAGGAAAAAACCGTATCTGCGGATTCCCTTCTTGTCGCCCAGCGCCTCACGAAAAGCGTCTCCCATCACAATCCCGATATCCTCGGCTGTGTGGTGGCTGTCTATGTGCAGGTCACCCTTGGCGGTGAGCGCCATGTCGAAGGAACCGTGTCTGGTGAACAGCTCCAGCATGTGATTCAGAAAACCGATTCCGGTGTCTATCTTATAAACGCCCTCACCATCCACATTCAGGCTGATGCTTATCTCTGTTTCGGTAGTTTTTCTGGAGATTTCTGATTTTCTCACGGCAGTCCCTCTACTTCGAACTTTTATTTTACAACCAAACTTACATAATTTTTTCGTCCTGAAAAAATTATGCCAACGCTCCGTATGAATAAAATCCATACTCCGCTCACACTGCGCAGACGTATCTGCTCCGTGCGGCACATCCTGTGCCATACTTCGAACTTTTATTTTACTTTACTGTCATGATATATTATCCTAACATAATACAAAAATAAATATCTATTCCTTTAAGAATTTACCTTTTACGAGAGATATAAGCACATGAAATACCGCAAAACACTCTCCAAAAACTATGAACTGACAGAAAGAGACATAGAACATCTCCTTTATATCCAGCCTTTTATGGCAAAATATAAAGACGAGTTTCTGGAAGACGCCGCAGAAAAGATCGAGACATTTCAGCTGAGCGACAGACAGAAAGAAGCCATCAAAGCCAATATGGAAAAGATGGGGATGTGGTATGACAGAGTGTTTGACGGCATGCCGGACAACGCTTATTTCACTTTTCTTCATAAACTGGGATATTCTCTCAGCAAATACAGCTTCGATCAGGAGATCATACCCACCCTTATCAGCTTCTGCCGTCTGTGGATGCACGAAAAAATCTTCGTGATAATGGATGACGACATCCGCAGAAAAGGGATTCTGCTCTCCATGCACAAGATGCTGGATATCAACAACGAAATCATCATCAGCGCTTATTACGACAAGCTCGTAAGCAGCTATAACCCTGTGCACACCTACCGCAACTCTGTTGTGCGTGTCAGCGAGAAATTCTCTTTCTTAATGCACACTGCGCTGGTAACCGTGCTGATGCTGCTCACGCTCATGGCTGGCTGGGTGTTCATAGAGGAAGCCATCCACATGTTCCACGAACAGAGCGACCACGCTCTGATCACCGCTCTGGGTTCGCTCCTTATCATCTGGGTTCTGGTGGAGCTGATGCACACCGAGATACAGATGATAAAAGGCGGAAAGTTCAAAAACTCGATTTTTATCAGTGTCGCGCTCATTGCTTTTATTCGTGACCTGATGATCATAACGCTGAAACATGAGACAACCAACATGCTTCAGCATGGTTTTATCCTCGGCTCGATACTCGTTCTGGGCGTCATATACTGGCTGATAGTTAAAACCGAAAATTCTAACTGATTTTGGAGTTTCATTCATGCTTAAATCAATAGCTAAAGCAATCTTCGGCTCATACGCCGAACGCTATATCAAGTCCATGCAGCCCATGGTGGACTCTGTCAACGCTCTGGAACCGAAAATGCTGGCGCTCACCAACGCCGAGCTGGCTGGAGTTACGCTGACTCTCAGAGAACGTCTGGAAAAAGGCGAAAACGAAGATAAAATACTCAGCGATGCGTTCGCCCTCGTCAGAGAAGCGGGCAGACGCACACTGAATATGCGTCACTTCGATGTTCAGCTCATGGGCGGATACGCCCTGCACAAAGGCAAAATATCAGAGATGAAAACCGGTGAGGGTAAAACTCTGGTGGCGACACTCGCCATGTATCTGAACGCCGTCAGCGGCAAGGGAGCGCATCTGGTAACGGTGAACGACTACCTCGCCAGACGTGACGCCCAGTGGATGAGCCCCATCTATAAAATACTCGGTCTGTCTGTCGGTATTATCCAGCACGAAAGATCGTTCATAGTGGAGTGGGAGGACGAAAACACCTTCACCACCACACTCAGAGAGGTCACACGATCAGAAGCCTATGCGGCGGACATCACATACGGAACAAACAACGAGTTCGGTTTCGACTATCTCCGTGACAACATGAAGCCCCCCTATGAGCCTCTGGCACAGCGTGAGCTTAACTTCGCCATTGTGGATGAGGTTGACTCCATCCTGATAGACGAGGCGAGAACTCCCCTTATCATCTCCGGTCCCACAGAGAGAAGCACAGAGAAATATTATGACGTGGACGCAGTGGTTAGACTGCTTCAGCCCACAGAACACTATACTTTCGATGAAAAAAACAGAACCGTTCAGCTCAACGACAACGGTATCAACCTGATAGAAAATGAGATGAAGCTCGACAACCTCTATGACATCAAACATGTGGACGTCCTGCACAACATCAACAATTCGCTGAAGGCACACGCACTCTTCAAAAAAGACGTGGACTATGTGGTGAAAGACGGACAGGTAGTCATAGTGGATGAGTTCACCGGACGCCTTCAGCCCGGCAGACGCTATTCAGACGGCATGCACCAGGCTCTGGAAGCCAAAGAAGGCGTTAAAATCGAGAGCGAAAACCAGACTCTCGCCTCCATCACCTTTCAGAACTATTTCAGAATGTATAAGAAACTCGCCGGTATGACAGGTACCGCCATCACAGAGGCGCAGGAATTCTTATCAATATACAACCTCGGCGTGGCGGTCATCCCCACCAACATGAAGATGATCCGTAAAGACTACACTGATGTAATCTACAGAACAGCCAAGGAAAAATATCTCGCCATCGTGGCAGAGATAGAAGAGATGAATAAATCCGGCAGACCCGTTCTGGTGGGTACAAGCTCCATAGAAAAGTCTGAGCTCATCAGCGCCCTCCTCACCAAAAAAGGCATCAGACACGAAGTTCTGAACGCCAAAAACCACGAGAGAGAGGCGGAGATAGTAAAAGACGCCGGATCAAAAGGCGCCGTTACCATCGCCACAAACATGGCTGGACGCGGTACCGACATTAAGCTGGGTGACGGAGTTATAGATCTGGGCGGTCTGCACATCATCGGTACAGACAGACACGAATCACGCCGTATCGACAACCAGCTCAGAGGACGTGCCGGACGTCAGGGCGACCCCGGTTCATCCAGATTTTTCGTTTCTCTGGAAGACGACCTCATGCGTATCTTCGGATCAGAAAAGATCTCCGCCATCATGCAGAGACTGGGCATGAAAGAGGGCGAATCCATAGAGCACTCCATCATATCAAAATCGATTGAGGGAGCGCAGAAGAAGGTGGAGGCATTCCACTTCGAAATCAGAAAGCACCTGCTGGACTATGACAACGTAATGAACCAGCAGAGAAACGTAATATACTCTCTGCGTAAGGATATTATGCAGGGCGAGGCCGCTGACGAAATAGTGACCGAAACCATTGAGAATGTTATCGAATCCATGACCGAGGCGCACATCAACAGCGCCGAGCGCCCCGATTTCGAGGCATTCGAGAAAGATATTTTCTCAGTATTCGATTTCGAGTTCACCTTCAGCAGCGACAAAAGAATCTATCAGCAGGAGCTGGAGCGTCTCAGAGCCGAGATCGCTAAAAAGCTCGATGAGAAGAAAGAGCAGTTCGGCGGATATTTCGCCGAAGTCGCCAGGTTCCTCTACATCAACGTTCTGGATTCTAAGTGGAAAGAGAATCTTCTCCACATGGATCACCTGAGAGACTCAGTGGGCTTAAGAGGATACGGACAGAAAGACCCGCTGAACGAATACAAGCGTGAGGCATACAACCTGTTTGTCAGCATGATGAACCGCATCAATTCCGAAGTTGTCAGATTCCTCTTCCATGTGGAGCTGGACAACAGAGCCGACATAGAACAGGCGGAAAAACAGCAGGAACGTGTGCAAACCAAAGAAGAACAGAGAGACATCTTCGCAGAAGACAAAAAATCAGCCGAAGAGAAACGGGCGCCCATCAAAAGGGATGTGCCGAAGGTCGGCAGAAACGATCTCTGTCCCTGCGGAAGCGGAAAAAAATATAAAAAATGCTGCGGAGCAAACGAAGCAGACTCAGAAGATTAACACTAAGCGGAGCGAATGCTCCGCTTTTTTTATATGGAGGCTTATATGAAAAGTTTCCCTCTGACAAAAGCATACCGGTTTCTGGAGCCCGGACCTGTCATACTGCTCACCACCCATGACGGCATCAGAGACAATGTCATGACACTCAGCTACATGATGATAATCGATGATAATATCCCGCTGATAGCTGTCAGCATGGGCGGGTGGGACTACAGCTTCGACACTTTGATGACCCGTAAGCAGTGCGTGGTGTGCGTTCCGGCGGACGACATGCTCAAAACCGTGGTGGATATAGGCAACTGCTCCGGAGCGGACACGGATAAATTCGCTCTGTTCGGTCTGACTGCGGTGAAGGCATCCGAGGTAACGCCGCCGCTGATAGCCCAGTGTCCGGTGAATCTGGAATGTGTGGTGCATGACGATTCTCTGGCGGATAAGTATAATCTGATAATCCTGCGAGTGGTAAAGGCGTGGGCAGACAAAACCGAATTTAAAAAGATACATCATAACGGTGACGGGACATATGTTATAGACGGCGAGACCTTCGACATGAAAGACAGGATGACACGCTGGCCTGACTATATAAAATAAAAAGACCGGCAGAGGCCTCGCTCCACCGGTCTTTTGTTATAAAGACAGCCGCTTTTCTCAAGCAACTATTCCATACAATTTAAACGTGTTTCCACGTTTTGCCTCTGTTAAAGCTATGCTTGAACTAAGGCGTGATAAGTATTAATAATATTTATACTTATCGTTGAGTTTGCGCTGAAGTTTCTGCTGTTTGCGTTTAGCTTTCAGCAGTTTTTTTCTGCGAACCTCTGTGGGTTTCTCATAATAGGTATGAGTTTTAATCTCCCTAATGAGACCCTCGCGCTCGATCTTCTTTTTCAGAAGTTTCAGAGCGTAGTCGACGTTATCTCCGTCAACTTTTACAATAGCGTTAATTGCCACTGTAATCACATCCTTTCTTGGTATTTAAATTAGTACCAGCTCCAAAACTTCGTCAATATGCTCAACCAAGTGGAACCGGAGCATTGTTTTAACATCAGACGGAATATCTGTCAAGTCCTTCTCATTACTTTTCGGGAAAATAACTTCTTTTACACCAGCTCTGTGAGCCGCCAGCACCTTTTCTTTCAGTCCGCCGATAGCGAGCACTCGTCCACGAAGGGTTATTTCGCCCGTCATGGCTATGTCGCATTTCACCTGTCTCTCTGACAGCGCCGACAGTATGGCTGTGGTCATGGTGATCCCCGCGCTGGGACCGTCTTTGGGCACGGCACCCTCCGGAACGTGGACATGCACGTCAAATTCCGAGAATCTTTTTGCAGGAATCTGGAGTTTTGTAGCGCAGCTTTTCGCAACGGTATAAGCCGTTTGAGCGGATTCTTTCATAACATCGCCCAGCTTGCCCGTAAGCTGCATCTTGCCGGAACCTCTGTATACGGCGACCTCTATCTGGAGGATATCTCCGCCGTATGGCGTCCACGCCAGCCCGGTGGCAACACCCACTTCCACGGCTTTCGGAATGGCTTCCATTCGGAATTTTTCCTTTCCGAGGAATTTTTCCAGATTTTTTCCGTTTATCTTAACCGTTTTCAGGTTGGAATTCTCAACAATCTTTTTAGCGGATTTTCTGATGAGCGAAGCGATATTGCGCTCCAGATTTCTAACGCCCGCCTCTTTCGTGTATCCTCTGATGATTCCGTACACTGCGCTGTCGGCTATCTTCACCCTTTCATCGTCCAGATGGTGTTCTTTCAGCTGTTTTGGTATCAGAAACTGAGACGCTATGCCGAATTTCTCTTTTTCGGTATAACCGCTGACGTTAATGACCTCCATCCTGTCCAGAAGCGCTCTGGGGATGCCGTCTATACTGTTGGACGTGGTGATGAACAGCACCTTCGAAAGGTCGAACTCCACCTCAAGATAGTGATCCATAAACGTGGAGTTCTGCTCGGGGTCGAGCACCTCCAGAAGAGCAGATGACGGATCGCCTCTGAAATCTGAGCCGAGTTTATCTATCTCATCCAGCAGGAACACGGGGTTCATGCTTTTCGCCTTTTTTATCGATTGAAGAATCTTGCCCGGCATTGAGCCGATATATGTTTTTCTGTGTCCTCTGATCTCCGCCTCGTCACGCACGCCGCCCAGCGACATCCGCACGAACTCTCTGCCCATGGCTTCCGCTATGGAGCGAGCCAGAGATGTTTTACCCACCCCGGGAGGTCCTGTGAAGCAGATTATCGGTCCTTTGATATCCGGAGCGATGGTCTTAACAGCCAGATATTCCAGAATCCTCTCTTTGGGTTTTTCCAGTCCGAAATGGTCTCTGTCCAGAATCTTTTCAGCGTTTTTCAGATCCAGAACGTCTTCGGAAAAACTGCCCCAGGGCATGCTGAGCAGCCAGTCCAGATAGTTTCTGACCACTGTCGCCTCAGCGCTCATGGGTGACATCAGCTTCAGCTTGCGCAGCTCTTTTCCGGCTCTCTCTCTGACGGAATCAGAGAATTTCGCCTCTTTTATCCTCTCTTCGAGCTCGTCCAGATCGGCTTTGAAATCATCGTCCTTTCCCAGCTCCTCGTTGATGGCCTTCACCTGTTCGCCCAGATAATATTCCTTCTGAGCTTTCGACATCTGGTTTTTCACCTTCTGTCTGATGCGGTTATCCATCTTTACCAGTTCTATATATGTCTGGACAGTTTCTATAACCTTTTCCGCCCTCTCCTGAGCGTCATCGGTCTCCAGAACTATCTGCTGTTCGTCATTTTTCACAGGCATGTATGATATAACGGAGTATGCCAGCCTGTTTATATCGTCTATCTCGCTGACGGCGCTCAGTACGTTTTCATTTATCTTCTTAGACAGCTCGGCATACTGGCGGAAGCTGTCGGCGAGCATTTTGAAAAGGGCTGCCTCCTCCTCAGGATGCACTTCACCGTCTTCCAGAAGGCTTACGTTGGCATATAAGCACTCGTTCTCATCCGCTATAGACAGAATCCTTCCCCGCTCTATACCTTCCACCAGGAGCTTAACAGTGCCGTCAGGCAGCTTAAGCACCTGAAGTATCTTCGCCGCCACTCCGGTTTTGTATATATCGTCATACTCAGGGTTATTCTCCTCCTCGTCCTGCTGGAGGACGAAAAAAACATATCCGTTTCCGTTGTCGGCGACATCCACGGCATTCACCGATCTGTCACGCCCAACGAAGACGGGTGTTATCATATAAGGAAAAATAACCATGTCCCTGAGAGGGATCAGAGGATACTGCTCAATTCTTTCCATTATTCACCTTGAAGTTTCATCGAAAAATAAAGCAATGCCGAAAAACCGCATTGCTTTAACTATAATAGTTGTTTTTTGGTTAAAAGGGCAAGTAGAAGTTAAAAAAAGCGGAGCATTGAGCTCCGCTTTATAACCATTTAGGCTGTTTCTTTTTTGTTTTCGTACATCAGTATGGGTTTCGCTCCCTCGCTGATGACGTCTTCGTTGATGATGCACTCCACGATCTCTTTGTCGGAGGGCACGGTATACATGATCTCCATCATCGCCTCTTCCAGAATGGAACGCAGACCTCTCGCTCCTGTCTTTCTGTTCAGAGCTTTTTTTGCCACAGCTTTCAGAGCGCTGTTGGTGAAGGTCAGCTTCACATTGTCGAAGGAGAACATCTGTACATACTGCTTAACCAGAGCGTTTTTAGGCTCCTGAAGTATGCGCACCAGAGCCTCTTCGTCCAGATCCTGAAGAGCGGCGGCTATGGGAAGTCTTCCCACGAACTCGGGGATAAGCCCGAATTTAACCAGATCGTCAGGTCTGAGCTGTTTGAGCAGGTCGAAACGGCTCATGTCTTTTGATTCTGAAGATTTGCTGGAGAAGCCCAGGGATTTTTCGCCCACACGCTTCTTGATTATGCTGTCCAGATAGTCGAATGCTCCGCCCACGATGAACAGGATGTTGGATGTATCCACCTGGATATAGTCCTGCTGGGGGTGCTTGCGCCCACCCTGCGGCGGAACGTTGGCTATGGTGCCTTCGATTATTTTCAGAAGAGCCTGCTGAACACCCTCGCCGCTGACATCTCTGGTGATGCTGGGGCTGTCGGTCTTCTTGGCTATCTTGTCTATCTCGTCTATGAAGATGATTCCGTTCTGTGCTCTCTGAACGTCATAGTCGGCATTCTGAAGGAGCTTGAGAACCACGTTCTCAACATCCTCTCCCACATATCCGGCCTCTGTCAGAGTGGTGGCGTCCGCTATGGCGAAGGGCACGTTCAGCACTCTTGCCAGTGTTCTGGCGAGCAGTGTTTTTCCTGTTCCGGTGGGGCCCAGAAGAAGGATGTTGCTCTTTTCCAGCTCCACTTCGGATTTTTTGCCGTGGAGAACTCTCTTATAGTGGTTATGCACAGCCACGCTCAGAACCTTCTTAGCGTCCTGCTGTCCTATAACGTATTCATCGAGTTTATCTTTGATTTCGGCGGGAGTCAGGAGCTTGAGCGCCTGATCGTCTTTGATGCCGTCTTCGATATCTTCTTTCAGTATCTCGTTGCACAGTTCTATACACTCATTGCATATGAACACATTGGGTCCGGCTATGAGCTTTTTAACTTCATCCTGAGTTTTGCCGCAGAATGAGCAGGAGAGAATTTCTTTTTTTGCTTTTGCCATGGGCACACCTCATCGATTCAAAACA
The DNA here is from genome assembly GCA_050251875.1 of Deferribacterales bacterium. Classification (GTDB taxonomy): domain Bacteria; phylum Chrysiogenota; class Deferribacteres; order Deferribacterales; family Geovibrionaceae; genus Seleniivibrio. The sequence continues at coordinate 51,529 of JBFWMA010000003.1, forward strand.
GAAAAATGAAAAAGCCTTGCGTGAGGCTTTTTCCGTTATCCACCAAAATATCTTAGCGTGAAATTATTTCAAGCCCTTTTGGTGAATACATCGTCTATAAGACCATACTCTTTAGCCTCAATAGCCGACATGTAATTATCTCTGTCAGAATCCTTGGAAATTTGTTCAGGCGTTTTACCTGTGGCAGCCGAGAGAAATTCGTTGATATGCTGTTTAATGCGAAGGATTTCTTTCGCGTGAATCTCTATATCGGTCGCCTGACCCTGAGCGCCGCCCAGAACCTGATGTATCATGATGCGTGCATTGGGCAGTGCGTATCTCTTGCCTTTTGTTCCCGCGGCGAGAAGTACCGCGCCCATGCTCATTGCCTGACCTATGCATATTGTTGATATGTCAGGTTTTATATAGTTCATAGTGTCGATGATGGCGAAGCCGTCGCTGACAACGCCGCCGGGGCTGTTGATGTAGAGGAAGATGTCCTTATCGGGGTCTTCCGCTTCCAGAAACAGCATCTGCGCTATGATGGAGTTAGCTATACCGCTTTCTACCTGAGAGCCCAGAAAAATTATTCTGTCTTTCAGCAGACGGGAATAGATGTCGTATGATCTCTCCCCTCTACCTGTCTGTTCTATGACATAGGGTACATAGTAGCTCATTTACGCTTCCTTATTTAGAGGCCTTTTGTGAAGCCTCGGCTATTTTGGCGTCTCTTTCAGCTTTAGAAACTACCTTTTCGCAGATGGTGTTGTTAGCTGTCAGGTAGTCGTAAACCATATTGGTGAATACTGTGTTTCTGAAAGAATTGATGCCGCCGTACTGCTCCAGCTCTTTTTTAAATTCGTCAATTTTCTTGTCGAATTTCTCTGCGTATTCCGCAATTGCCTTATCAACATCCTCGTCAGTGGGATTGATGTTATTCTTTTCGGAAATTTTATTGATAACAAGAGCGCTTTTTATCTGGCGCTCAGCCACGCCGAAGTTTTGCTCGGCGAGCTGCTGTTTGTTTATTCCGAACTGAGCGGGATCCATTCCGTACATGCTGTACTGACGCAGAGTCTGCTCAGCCAGTTTGTCCGCCTGCTCTACTATCATGACAGTCGGGATGTCGAAAGGGTTCTCATCAATTATTTTATCAAGGATCTGATTGTAGAGAGCGTCTTTGGAAAGATCAGCGGCTTCAGCCTCCAGATCTTCCTTAACGGCTTTCAGCAGAGCGTCCATAGTCTCATATTTTTCACCCACGGATTTAGCGAAAGCGTCATCCAGAGCGGGCATTGCTTTTTTCTTAATTTCGTGCAGAGTTATTGTGAATACCACGGGCTGACCTGCCAGTGATTTTTCATGGTAGCTCTCGGGGAATGTAACGGTGATGTCTTTCACATCGCCTTTTTTCATGCCCACCAGCTGCTCTTCGAAGCCGGGGATGAATGTGCCTGAGCCGATCTCCAGAGAGTAGCTCTTAGCGCATGCGGAAGGAATCACGGTTCCGTTCAGCTTGCCTTCGAAATCTATAACTGTCATACATCCGTTTTCCACAGCTCCGTCTTCCACAGGCTCGAAAGCAGACTGACGTCCGCGGAGGTTTTCTATTACGGTTGTAACATCTTCGTCTGTAACTTCGTTCATCTCTTTTGTGAATTCAAAACCGGAAAATTTAGCAATGTCGTAAACGGGGAAAACGTCTACATATACTTTGAAAGTGATGGGTGAGTTGTCGTCTTCGAACTTAACATCCTTCACCTCGGGCTGACCCATGGCTCTGATGTCGTTCTGCTCTATGGATGTTCTCACGGCTTCGTTGATAACGTGCTCCAGAGTCTGAACACGGATAGCGTGTCCTCTCTCTTTCATTACCACGTCTTTTGGGGCTTTGCCCTCACGAAAACCTGCTACTTTTATAGATTTGGCTACCTTGTCGAATTCCTTCTTAAAGGCTTCCTGGAATACTTCTGCGGGTATTTCAACGCTGATTTCTTTCTGGGATTTTTCCTTATCCGTTACTGTAACTTTCATTTATATCTCCTTGGGAGTCTTTATCATTTGTTTTCTGCGAATTATTATTGAATCAGTCTGACAACGGGCGTGTAAGCTACACCCGCGATATTGAGTAGGTCAAGAAATGCGAGTGAAGGGACTCGAACCCCCACGTCTAGGACACTAGATCCTAAGTCTAGCGCGTCTACCAATTCCGCCACACTCGCAAAGCGTTGTTGTAAGAGGGTGGATGACGGGGCTCGAACCCGCGACAACAGGAATCACAATCCTGTACTCTACCAACTGAGCTACATCCACCACAAAAAAACAAACGCGCCCATGAGGACTCGAACCTCAAACCTACGGATTAGAAGTCCGTTGCTCTATCCTGTTGAGCTATGGGCGCATAGGTGGCTTCACGAATCACAGACCTTATCAAAAGACTTTGGTTTAGTCAACAGAAAATTTGTTATTTTTCAAACAAAATATACAGCGTTTCAATGCCTTTGTCATTAGCTCTTGCGCTAACCTAAAAATAAGAATATTACAGTCCTTGAAGCTATGATATATTATAAATAATGACAGAGATAAGGGGCAGAAATGATTATTTATGACGAAACTCCCGTATATGTCGGGACAGCAGGATACAAGTTTGACGACTGGCTGGGGACATTCTATCCCAACGATTTTCCCAATGAGCAGATGCTTAAATTCTACAGCAGAGAGAAAGGGCTCAGCTTTCTCGAGCTGACATTCACATTCTATAACGATCCCACGGAAGAGATTACCGCAAACATAGAGGAAAACGCCTCTGACGAGCTGTCGATATCCGTCAGGCTGAACAAGCGCTTTCTGAAGGAATATCCCGATCAGGCTGACGCTGACAAGTTCAAGTCCGGTCTGGCTCCCATATATGAACGCACAAAAGCGTATTTCGCAGATTTCTACAACGGGTTCCCGCCTTCCAGAGCCAATCTGGAGCATATCTTCCGTCTGAGAGACGCTTTCAGCGACAAGCCCTTCTTTGTGGAGCTGGCTAACAGAGGCTGGTACAAACAGCGCTTTCTGGAAGATCTGAAAAAGAACAACATAGGCATAGTCTCTGTGGACTATCCGCCCTCCAGCGGTCTGGCGCCTTATTTTGTGCAGTCTTTCAACAGCACAGGCTATATCCGTCTCTATGGACACAGCCCCGAGTGGGAGGGCGCCAACAACAGAGACCTCAACTTCAGATATAATATGAAGCAGATGCAGAAGATAAAACAGGACGTGGGGGCGCTCTGCGCCGTGTCCAACACTGTCTTTGTGTCATTCTGCAACTCTGCCATGGCGAGCGCCGCCATGAACGCTATCGAGCTCACAAGGATGCTGAAAGGAGAACTCTGATGAGTATTAACGCAGACTATCTGGTAAAGTTCAGGAAATCATCTAAACTCTATAAGAAAAGCTGTAAATTCTTTCCCAACGGCGTTTCACACGATATACGCAATTATCCCCCTTTCCCTGTCGTCACAGACAGATGTGACGGCATATACATGTATGACGTGGACGGCAACAAAATAATCGACCTGTGGATGGGTCACTATGCCAATATACTCGGACACGGCAACAGCGCCCAGACAAAGGGGCTGAAAAAAGCTGCCAAAGCCGGCATACACCACGGCACACTCAACCGCTATCAGATAGAGTTCGCAGAGCTGGTTCAGAAAGCTGTTCCAGAGATGGAGCATATGCGTATATGCACATCCGGCACAGAAGCGACCATGTATGTCACCCGTGTGGCGAGAGCTTTTACAGGCAGACAGGTTCTGGTTAAGGCGGAGGGCGGATGGCACGGCGGCAACTCTGTTCTGTCCACCGGCGTTGTGCCTCCTTTCGAAAAGAATAAACACTCCATAGAGGGACAGCTCACTGTGTCCGTTCCGTATAACGATATAGAAAAGACCGCTGAAACTCTGAACACTTATAAAAACGACATAGCCGCCATAATAATAGAACCCATGCTGGGCGCCGGCGGAGGCATAACCGCCTCTGACGGATATCTTAAAATGCTCCGTGAGTTCTGCGATCAGAACGGCTCTCTGCTGATATTTGATGAGGTGATAACCGGATTCCGCTTCCGCTACGGCAGCATCTGGCCCATGCTGGGGGTTCGCCCGGACATGTTCACCTTCGGCAAGGCATCCGCAGGCGGAATGCACATAGGCATATACGGCGGACGCAAAGACGTCATGAAAACCATCACCAAAAAGAAACTTTTCGTGGGCGGAGGCACATATTCCTGCAACCCCGTGTCCATGTGCGTTGGTATAGAAACACTGAAAAAGCTGAGAACAGCCGACTATCTCTCACTGAACAAAGCGGGTGACGATTTCCGTGATTTCCTGTCCGGAGCGGTTAAAGGGCTTCCTTTCCCTGCGTATGTCACAGGATTCGGCTCATTTTTCTGCGTTCACTTCACTGACGGATACTATGGAAAGATAACCCCCGCAGTGATTATGAATTCCGGTGTGAAGGAGAGGGAAGACCTCTTTAAAGCCGCCATGCTGCTGAACAATGTCTTCACAATGCATTCGGGCGGCGCATTTTCCTTTAAGCATTTAAAAAGTAAGACGATAGATTCTTTAAAAGAGGCGTATACCGAATCGTTCAATCTGCTGAGCTGATATACGCCGGACGGAGACATCTTGGAAAGGTTTGTCCGGAAGAAAGCGGCGGCAATCAGATATGACAAGGCGACTGACAGAGTACCTAAGCTGGTGGCGAAGGGAAAGGGTGTCGTTGCGGATAAAATAATTGAAAGGGCGCTTGAGCATAATATTTATATAAAAGAAGACAAAGACCTGGTGGAGGCTCTCTCCACTCTCGATCTGTTCGATGAAATCCCCGTTGAACTGTATAAGGTTGTGGCGCTCCTGCTGGCAGAGCTTTATAAGATCAACTCAAAAATCAAAAGCGAAAAATACGCCGAAAGTCTTAAGAATATTTAACTCAGAATGTAGCATGAGATTGCCGCGCTTTCTGCGAAAGCTCGCAATGACAATTAAGTAACTCATAAACATCGTCCTGATGTTTATTCGCCAACGCTTCGTCTCGGCAAAGGCCTCGCTGCGCTCACACTCCGCGGACGGCACCGCTCCGTGAGGCACATCCTGTGCCTTGTGTTAACTGTTATTAATTTTCCAGATGTTCGTTGATGCGTCTGAGCAGAATCTCGATCTTCTTGACAGATATTCATCTCATAAACATCGTCCTGATGTTTATTCGCCAACGCTTCGTCTCGGCAAAAGCCTCACTGCGCTCACACTCCGCGGATGACACCGCTCCGTGAGGCACATCCTGTGCCTTCTGTTAACTGTTATTAATTTTCCAGATGTTCGTTGATTCGTCTGAGCAGAATCTCGATCTTTTTATCTTTGGTAAAATATTCCTCGGCATAGAGAGAGGCGAAATTTCTTTTGTATTCATCATAGGCGGTGAGCAGAAAAACCACCTGAGACTCTTTCAGCATTTTTATCTCTTTTAAAACTTCCAGACCGGATCTGTCAGGCATGTTGACATCGAGAAGCACCAGATCATATTCGCCGCTTCTGAACTTACTCAGCCCCGTCTCTCCATCCTCGGCAGTATCCACAGAGAACCCCTTCTCCGTAAGCAGATTGTGATAGTGATCCCGGATGTGCTGTTCATCGTCAACAATCAAAATTGTTTTTCCCATCTTTTCACCCCTTTATGCGGGGAGAACCAGTGTGAAGACCGCTCCTTTCCCCGAATCAGAAACAAATATATCTCCGCCGTGCGCCAGCATGATTTTCTTGCACAATGGAAGACCAAGCCCGGTTCCATTTCTTTTCTTAGTGAAAAACGGCTCGAAAATCTTTTCCATGACGTCTGTAGGAATCCCACCCCCGGTATCCTTAATCGTCAGGGTTATGTGCTTTTTGCTCACCTTGGCATCGATAATGACATCTCCGCCGTCCTGCATCTCCTGTACACTGTTAGTGATCAGGTTCATCAGCACCTGCATGAACTTGTCTCTGTCTACATAAACATATAGCTCATCACTAATTTTTACAACAACATTTATCAGACCGAAACACAGACAGTTGCGAAGTATAACCATTACTTCGTCCAAAAGTTCCTTAAGGTTAACTTTATGTTTGTCAACCTCCATCCTTCTGGAATAAGACAGGATATCTTTTACTATTTTTTCCAGTCTTACTATCTCTGACTGGATAATCTTCAAATAGTTCTTTGCCTGGGGGGAAATTTCTGTTTGTTCCATCCTTTTGGCAAACCCGCCGATAGCCACCAGAGGGTTTTTCAGCTCGTGCGCCACTGTGGCGGACAGGCTTCCCATTTTCAGCAGATTCTCTTTGTTGCTGTTGGTTTTTTTCATGTCCTCAAGCTGTGTCTGAACCAGCTCGAGCTGTTTTCTGGTGCGGAAAAATTCTATGGAAAGAGAACAGATATTTCCATAAAGTTTCACCGCCTCAGTATCCGCTTTAGAATAGTCATCCTTGCAGACTATAAGAACGCCTATAGGTTTTTTGCCAACACCCAGCCCTGTCACCAGCATGTTTCCGCAGAAATATTTCTCAAAATTCTCGAAACCTTCGATGGTATCCGCCTGAATTATCTCTGTTCTGTCATAAAACATGATGTCGGACAATATATTTTTTGATTTGAAGATCAGCTTGGTGTTTCTGAATGCGGTCACATCTATCTTCATGCTTTCGTTGCAGTATATAACACCCCGCAGCTCCAGCAGAGCCTCGTTCAGAAACATAATGCCTGCCCTTCTGAAGTCTCCGTTCAGGATGAGGGACGACACCAGCTGGTGGAGCACCTTGTCCAGAGATCTCTGTCCGGTGATATTCTCCAGTATCTTGGCACTGGCAACCTCTCTTGACGTGGCGGAATCTGTGGGGGAATAGACGTAAACGTTCAGAAGTTTTTTTATGCGGGTCAGCTCATCTTCAGAGGGGTTGATGGGTCTGTCCGTGAAAATGGACACAGCGACATCTCTGGATACGATGCTGTATTCAGGAATCATGATCGATGTCTCTCCTGTTCTCAGGAGGACGCCTACCGTATCTCTGACAATTAGCCCCATGACTCTGCAATTAAGAACCGATTCCAGCAGATCCATGAGGTCCGATGTGGCTGATGACGGCATATTACTCTCTAATAAAACGCGGAGACGCCAGGGCGCCTCCGCATAAATTGTTTGTCCTTATTTCTTCAGTGCCGCGTGCGCCGCTGCCAGTCTGGCTACAGGCACACGGAAGGGAGAACAGCTCACATAGTTGAGCCCTGCTTTCTGACAGAATTCTATAGAAGCGGGGTCTCCGCCGTGCTCGCCGCATATACCTGTTTTCAGGTTTGCTCTCACACTGCGTCCTTTGCTTACTCCCATCTCAACGAGCTGACCAACGCCGCTCACGTCTATGGATACGAAGGGATCTTCTTTGTAGATGCCTTTTTCCACATAGAGAGGCAGGAATTTACCGGCATCGTCACGGCTGACGCCCAGTGTTGTCTGTGTCAGGTCGTTTGTACCGAATGAGAAGAACTCAGCATGCTCAGCTATCTCATCCGCTGTCAGGGCGGCTCTGGGGAGCTCGATCATGGTTCCCACCATGTACTCCACTTTCACGCCGTATCTTTCCATAGTGACTTTAGCCACGTCATTTGTCATGTCTTTCAGAATCTCAAGCTCTTTGTAGTTGCCCACCAGAGGGATCATCACTTCGGGTTTAACAACTTTTCCGGCTTTCTGAAGCTCACATGCCGCCTCAAAGATTGCTCTGACCTGCATCTCATATATCTCGGGATATGTGAGACCCAGACGGCATCCTCTGTGTCCGAGCATGGGGTTGAACTCGTGGAGCTCTTCCGCTTTCGCTTTCAGGTGCTCTGCGGCTATACCGGATGATTTCGCCACTTTCTCCACATCTTCATCTGTGTGGGGGATGAACTCGTGAAGAGGGGGATCCAGCAGACGGATAGTAACGGGCAGTCCCTCCATAGCGGTGAACAGACCGAGGAAATCCTCTTTCTGATAGGGCTCTACCTTTTTCAGAGCTTTTCTGCGTCCTTCCTCGTCATCGGCGAGGATCATCTCACGCACGGCATCTATTCTGTCGCCGTCAAAGAACATGTGCTCTGTACGGCACAGACCGATACCTTCCGCTCCGAACTCTCTCGCCACCTGAGAATCGTGGGGAGTGTCGGCGTTGGCTCTGACACCCAGTGTTCTGTATGTGTCAGCCCATGTGAGAATCTCGGCGAATTCGCCGGAGAGCTCAGGCTCGATAAGTTTAGCGGCGCCCAGGATAACCTCTCCTGTGGAACCGTTGATTGTTATAATATCGCCCTCTTTAACAGAGACGTTGCCTGTGTTAAAGATTTTTGAATCTTCGTTTATTCTGATAGCGCCGCATCCGGCTACACAGCATTTACCCATACCGCGGGCAACAACCGCCGCATGGCTGGTCATTCCGCCTGTGGCTGTCAGAATACCCTGAGCGGCGTGCATACCGCCGATGTCTTCGGGGGATGTTTCCGCTCTTACGAGGATTACTTTTTCGCCTTTTTCAGCCCATGACTCGGCGTCTTCAGCGGAGAAAACAACCTTGCCCACAGCCGCTCCGGGAGATGCCGGAAGACCTTTGGCGATTATGTCGTATTTTATGCTGGTGTCGATCATGGGGTGCAGAAGCTGATCCACCTGCTCGGGAGCCACACGCAGAACGGCTGTCTGTTTGTCTATCAGCCCCTCAGCGACCATGTCGAAGGCGATCTTCACAGCGGCTTTCGCTGTACGTTTGCCTGTTCTGGTCTGGAGCATGTAGAGTGTGCCTCTTTCGATGGTGAACTCTATATCCTGAACATCTTTGTAGTGGTTTTCCAGTTTCTTATAAACTTCCTCAAGCTGTTTGAAAGACTCGGGCATGGCCTTTGCCAGTGTGGCGATGGGCTCGGGAGTTCTGATCCCTGCCACCACGTCCTCGCCCTGAGCGTTCACAAGGTATTCACCGAAGAATACTTTTTCGCCTGTGGAGGGGTCACGGGTGAAAGCAACGCCTGTACCGCAGTCGTTACCCATGTTTCCGAAGACCATGGACTGAACGTTAACGGCTGTTCCCCAGTCATCGGACATTTTATTGATTTTTCTGTATGTTTTGGCTCTCTGATTGTTCCATGAGTCAAAAACAGCGTCTATAGCGTATTTAAGCTGCTCTTTGGGATCCTGAGGAAACTGCTTGCCTATTTCCTGCTCAACGAGACCTTTGTACTTGCCCACAAGCTCTTTCAGGTCGTCAGCGCTAAGCTCTGTGTCCTCTTTCACTTTTCTGGCTTCTTTCATATCCTTGAGGATATGCTCGAATTTGTGGTGACCGATGCCCAGAACAACGTCTGAGAACATCTGGATGAATCTGCGGTAGCTGTCATAGGCAAATCTGGCGTTGCCTGATGATTTCTCCAGACCTTTTACAGATTCGTCAGTCAGACCGAGGTTGAGAACCGTGTCCATCATACCGGGCATAGACACTCTGGCTCCTGAACGGACGGAAACAAGGAGAGGATTTGACACATCTCCGAATTTTTTGCCCATGGCGTCTTCCAGCTTAGCCAGCGCCTCAAGCGCCTGATCCCACAGTCCCGCGGGATACTCCTTGTTGTCTTTGTAATACTGGACACATGCTTCAGTTGTGATGGTGAAGCCGGGAGGAACGGGTATTCCGATGCTGGTCATCTCAGCGAGACCAGCGCCTTTACCTCCGAGAAGGTTCTTATTCTTTCCGTCACCTTCCGTACGGTCTTTACCAAAGAAATAAACCCATTTGGCGCTCATTACGATAACCCCCTGTTATATGATTTTTGTTAAATCGCCCAGCACATTGAACAGACCTATCAGCCGGTTTAGCAAACTTAATCTGTTGTCTTTCACTTTTTCATCCTTTGCCATCACCATGACATTTTCGAAAAAGCTGTCAACAGCACCGCTGAAGGTAAGCAGCTGAGTCATCGCCTCTGTGAAGTTCTCTTCACTCACCTCTCTATGAATACCGGCAGACTTCGATTCTATCAGGTCCGCCAGTTCCCTCTCCTGATCAGAGTCAAAAAGAGACCTGTCATACTCTGTGCCTGTATGACCGCTCTTTTTAAGAATATTGTTGATACGTTTGTATCCGGCAGAGATGCTGGCAAACTCTTTTGTCTCTCTGTATGCAAAGAGAGCTTTCGCCGCCTTCTCTATCTTTATTATATCACCGGAAACGGACATTGCGCAGTCTATGCAGTCTGCGGGAATACCATCGCCGTTAAGCATCTGACGGAACCTCTGCATGATGAAGTCTGTAACTCCATCCACAGTCTTCTCTTTGTCGAATTTGATATATCCGCTCAGGATGTCTGCGCTCTTCTCCGCCAGCTCTCTGATGTCTGTGCGCAGTCCCTTGTCTCTGATGATGTTCAGAACGCCGATGGCGCCTCTTCTCAGAGCATAGGGATCCTGATTTCCTGTAGGTATCAGGTTGATGGCGAAGCATCCTGTTATGGTGTCTATTTTATCCGCCATGGAAACGAAGGCTCCGGCGTCTGTGGACGGCAGAACGTCTCCGGCGAATCTGGGCATGTAGTGTTCGTCAATGGCTGTCGCCACTGTGTCGTTTTCTCCCTGGAGCTTGGCATAGGTTTTACCCATGATGCCCTGAAGCTCGGGGAACTCGTATACCATAGAGCTCAGCAGGTCGGCCTTGCAGAGGAAAGCGGCTCTGTCTGTGTCTTTCACGGCTGAGGGAGCGAATCTCTCCGCCAGATAGACAGCCAGCGCTCTGAATCTTTCCATCTTGGCATATGATGTGCCGAGTTTTTCCTGATATGTCACTTTTTTCAGCTCTTCCACACGGTTAGCCAGAGGATATTCCCTGTCGTTTTCCCAGAAGAAAGCCGCATCCGCCAGCCTGGCTCTCAGAACTCTGGCATAGCCCGCCTTCACCACGGAAGGGTCTTTGGGCTGGGTGTTGGACACGCCGATGAATTTATTTACGAGTTTTCCGTTTTTATCAGTTACATAAAAATATTTCTGGTGGTTCTTCATAGATGTGATGAGCACTTCGGCGGGGATGGACAGGTATTTTTCCTCGAACTCTCCCATGAGAGCCACGGGGTATTCCACAAGACCTGCCACCGTGTCCAGCAGATCTTCGTCCAGATCCACCTTATAGCCCGTCTCTTTCTCTATGTCGGCTATCTGCTTTCTGACGAAATCTTTGCGCATGTCGGCAGAGACATAGACGTACGCTTTTTCCAGCTTAGCTATATAGTCGGCGAAATCTTTCACCTGAAAATATTCGTTGGCGTGAATGCGGTGACCCATTGTCTGGCTGCCGCTTTTTATGCCGTCTATCTCGAAATTAACGGTTTTATCTCCGAACAGAGCCAGAAACCAGTGGATCGGTCTGGCATAGCGGAAGTTATTGTCGCCCCAGCGCATGGATTTTTTGAAGGGGATGCTCTTTATGATGCTTACGCAGAGAGTCTCCAGCAGTTCCAGAGTGTCCACGCCTTTCGTCTTTTTGACACCGCTAAGATATTCGCCCTTGTCTGTGGTCTCTTTTTTCAGCGTGCCGAAATCGAGTCCTTTTGATTTGGCGAATCCCTCGCCCGCCTTTGTCAGGGTGCCGTCAGGGTTGAAGGCGATATTGGCGGGAGGTCCCATGATGATCTCTTCACGGTCGGGCTGTTTCTCGCTGAGCCCTTCTATATGGATATAGCTTCTTCTGGGGGTACCATCGGACTCTACTTTTGTAAACTCCATACCCTCTTCTTTAAGTTTTTTCGAAAATTCTTTTGTAAGGTAATCGCTTGTGCCCGCTATAAATCCAGCGGGTATCTCTTCGCTTCCTATTTCAAGGAGAAAATCGGGCATTTTTACACCTAAATGTGATTATTTTAGTCTTTAACATCCTATATATAAACGAGGCATATTTCAAGAAGTTTATAACGGAGATATGAATAGATGTAAAGAAGTTCCGCAATCCTTTGTGATAAAGAGAATAAGCTATAGGAAATGTCTATATGCGCATAGAAAACAAGAAAGAAGGGCGGCATTTAACATGCCGCCGCAACCTGATTATTTAAAGGAATATTGAAGTGTTTTCTCAAAAGCCTTCACAGCGTCCAGACCGTCCAGCAGACCAGCCAGAGAGTCATAGCTTCCTTCCAGAAACGCTTTTCTGGAGTTAGGCTTGATATCAACGGCGTATTCTTTGCCGTCAAACGTCACTACTTTTTTATCCACGCCTATTGTCATCTCGGCTTTGGGGTTCGCCTCCACAGCCTTCATGATGGCTGATCTGGTGGCTTTGTCCGCTGTGGCGCAGACTATGCCCAGAGTTGTGCAGTTGCCGAAGAATATCTCGGCGAAGCTGCCTGCGATAACAGCGTTGAATCCGGCACGCTTGATAGCCTGAGGAGCATGCTCACGGGATGAGCCGCAGCCGAAGTTGTCATCGGACACGATGATGGAAGCGCCCACATACTGTTCTTTGTCTATGGGGTGACCGATGGATTTTCCGTTTGCGTCAAAACGCTCGTCATAAAAAAGCTGACCGCCCAGCGCGTCAAAAACCACGCATTTCAGGAATCTGGCGGGGATGATGCGGTCTGTATCTATATCGTCTCCGGGAACGGGGACTGCTCTTCCTACTACTTTAGTTATAGGTCCAAGGCTCATATTAACCTCCTATCTCAAAAACTTTTCTGGCGTCTGTTATCGTGCCTGTCACAGCGGCGGCTACAGCCATCACGGGGGACACGAGCAGGGTTCTGCCTGTGGATGATCCCTGTCTGCCTTTAAAGTTTCTGTTGGATGTGGACGCGCTGATCTCTCTGCCCACGAGCTTGTCGGGGTTCATAGCCAGACACATTGAGCATCCGGGCTCTCTCCACTCGAATCCGGCTTCCACAAAGATCTTATCCAGTCCTTCCGCCTCAGCCTGTTTTTTAACACCGTATGAGCCGGGGACAGCGAGGGCTCTCACGCCTGCGGCGACTTTGCGTCCCTTGGCGTATTTAGCCGCTTCACGGAAATCTTCTATACGTCCGTTGGTACAGCTTCCGATGAAGACAACGTCAACTTTTTTGCCGTCCATCTTCTCTCCGGCGGAAAATCCTGTGTATTCCAGAGCTTCCTGCATAACCTCGTTGCTCACGGCGGGGATAGCCTGTGAAATTCCGATGGCGTGCTCGGGTGTTATGCCCCATGTAACCATGGGCTCTATGTCTTCGCCTTTGAATGTTACGACATCGTCATAAACAGCATCTGCGTCTGACTTCATGCTGTTCCAGTAGGCAACGGCTTTGTCCCATTCTTTGGGAGCATAGGGTTTGCCTTTCAGGTATTCATATGTTTTCTCATCGGGGTTGATGTAGCCCACTCTGGCTCCGCCCTCGATAGCCATGTTGCAGACTGTCATTCTGCCTTCCATGCTCATGTCTTTTATGACATCGCCGCAGAATTCGTATGCATAGCCCAGACCGCCGTTAACGCCGAGTTTGCTGATTATATAGAGGATAACGTCTTTGGCGTATACGCCGGGTTTCAGTTTTCCTGTCACTTCCACCTTGCGCACTTTGAAAGGAGCGATGGACATGGTCTGTGTTGCCAGTACGTCACGCACCTGAGATGTGCCGATGCCGAAAGCGATAGCGCCGAAAGCGCCGTGTGTGGCAGTGTGGCTGTCTCCGCAGGCTATTGTTGTTCCCGGCTGGGTAACACCCTGCTCAGGACCGACTATATGCACAACGCCCTGACGCTCTGTCTCGGGGTTGAAAAATGTTATACCGTGCTCTCTGGTGTTCTTTTCTATGGCTGAGTACATCTCCTCCGCCATAGGATCCGCCAGAGGTCTTTTGCGGTCGGTGCCTTCTGTGGGGATGATGTGATCCACAGTGGCGAAAGTTCTCTCAGGAAACGCTACCTTGATATTGTGCTCTTTGAGCATGGCGAACGCCTGAGGGCTGGTGACCTCGTGGATGAGGTGCATGCCGATGAAAAGCTGTGTCTGGCCGTTAGGAAGAACACGGACAGCGTGAGCGTCCCAGACCTTTTGGAAAAGGCTTTTTCCCATAATACACTCCTTATATATACTGTTAAATACATTACTATTATACTGTCATAGCGAGGAGCGAAGCGACGTGGCTATCTCAATCGATGAGATTGCCGCACAGCCAAAGGCTGCTCGCAATGACAATTCAGGGAAATGATTTTCTACAATACAGCCCGATATGTCAAATGTAAAGTGAAAAGTTTGATTATATTTAAAAAAGTTCAGCGAAACTAGATTAACTTTCATTTATTAAAAGCGTTCTCCGCCAGCTTAAGCAGAAAAGCGGCAATATCCTTAGGCCATTCCTTAATATTCTCAGCGAATTTTTCTCTGTCTCCGGCAAAGAGCGCCCTTACAGCCTCCTCATACCCGATCCTGTTTCCGCAGATCGCCATCATGGTTCTGTAGCACGCCTCCTGAGAATCCGTCTGCCTGCCCGCCTCTTTCATGGCGGCGTCCACCAGCCCCCGGATTGTTTCGGAAGCCCCGCCCTCCTGTTTGCTCAGCCAGCGCCACTGCTTCGGCAGAAGAGACACCTCTCTGGACACCACGCCCAGCTTCGGACGCCCCCTCCTCACTCTGTGCGCGGCGGGAATTTCACCCAGATCTGTCTGCTCGCCTGTCCTGTCGTTAAAGACCAGCACCTGACCTATGCCGTTTCTGCCCAGAGCCTCCGTCAGCTCCTCTCTGGTGCCGGAAGCTATTTTCAAACCTCCGAAAAATGCGGTGAATCTGTCTTCGGGTTTCTTACTCATACCACACCTCTGCATAATATTACCCGGGTAATATTATCCTGTCAAGCATTTTTACCCGGGCAAAAATAGCGTAAAACGCAATATTAACTGCACCGAACCCTAAATTTTCCTCTTGATTTTTACCTTTTCGGATTATATATATTAACTCTGTTAGCACTCGACACCCATGAGTGCTAATATCCTAAAAAGGACTTTATAAAAAACTAATAGAGGAAAACGGAGGAAACAAATGGCACAGATCAAACCTCTTCAGGACAGACTCATTGTCAAACGCTTCGAATCTGAAGAAAAAACAGCTTCAGGCATCATCATCCCCGACAGCGCTAAGGAAAAACCCATGGAAGGCGAAGTTATCGCTGTGGGTCCCGGACGCACATACGACAACGGCAACAAAATGACCATGACCGTTAAAGTCGGCGACAAAGTTCTGTTCGCTAAATATGCCGGAACAGAGATCAAATTTGATGGCGAAGAGCTTCTCATCATGAGAGAAGACGACATCCTCGGCATAGTAAGCAAGTAATTTTAAGTAATTTAAGGAGATTTGAAAAATGGCTAAACAGATTACATTTTCAGAAGACGCCAGACACGCCATCCTCAGAGGCGTAGATCAGCTCGCTAACGCTGTAAAAGTTACACTCGGACCCAAAGGACGCAATGTCGTTATAGAAAAAAAATTCGGTTCACCACTCATCACTAAAGACGGTGTTACCGTTGCCAAAGAAATAGAGCTCAAAGATCCGCTGGAAAACCTCGGCGCTCAGATGGTTAAAGAAGTTGCTTCTAAAACCAACGATGTAGCCGGTGACGGTACAACAACAGCTACTGTTCTGGCTCAGGCTATCTACCGTGAAGGTATCAAAAACGTTGTAGCCGGCGCTAAACCTATGGAAATCAAAAGAGGCATCGACAAAGCCGTTGCGGTTGTTGTTGAAAAACTCGCTGAAATATCAAAACCCATTCAGGATAAAAAAGAGATCGCTCAGGTCGGCGCTATCTCCGCTAACAACGATCTTGAAATCGGCGAAATCATCGCTGACGCTATGGACAAAGTGGGCAAAGACGGCGTTATCACCATCGAAGAGAACAAATCCACAGACACCATCCTTGATGTTGTTGAAGGTATGCAGTTCGACAGAGGCTACCTGTCACCCTATTTCGTGACAGACGCCGACAACATGGAAGCAGTTCTGGAAAACCCCTACCTGCTTATCCTTGAAAGCAAAGTAAACAGCATGAAAGATATCCTGCCCGTTCTCGAGCAGCTGGCTAAACAGAACGCTCCCTTCGTAATCATCGCTGAAGATGTGGAAGGCGAGGCTCTGGCTACTCTCGTTGTGAACAAACTGAGAGGCACTCTGAACTGCTGCGCTGTTAAAGCTCCCGGCTTCGGCGACAGAAGAAAAGAGATGCTGAAAGACATCGCCATCCTTACAGGCGGTATCGTTGTTTCTGAAGAAACAGGCATGAACATCAACCAGATATCTCTGAACGAACTCGGACGTGCTAAAAAAGTCGTTATCGACAAAGAGAACACAACTATAGTTGAAGGCGCAGGAAACGTAGACGATATCCAGGCTCGTGTAAACATGATCAAAAAACAGGCCGATGATTCATCCAGCGACTATGACAGAGAAAAACTTCAGGAAAGACTCGCAAAACTTTCCGGCGGTGTTGCCGTTATTAAAGTGGGCGCCGCTACAGAAACAGAGATGAAAGAGAAAAAAGCCAGAGTGGAAGATGCACTGTCTGCCACAAAAGCCGCTGTAGAAGAAGGAATCGTGCCCGGAGGCGGCGTGGCTCTTGTTCGCGCTCTTAAAGCTCTGAATACTCTGAAACTCTCAGAAGATCAGCAGGTTGGTGTTGAGCTTATCAAAAAAGCTCTGACAGCTCCCCTCGGTCAGATCGTGGCTAACGCCGGATTCGACCCCGCTATCATCATCAATGAGATTCAGAAATCAAAATCAAACTCATACGGTTTCAACGCCGCTAATGAGAAATACATGGATATGCTGGAAGCAGGCGTTATCGACCCCACTAAGGTCACACGCTCAGCTCTGCAAAACGCCGCATCAGTGGCAAGCCTCATGATAACAACAGAGGCACTCATCACTGACATTCCCGAGCCTAAAGGCGCAGGCATGCCCGACATGGGCGGCATGGGAGGAATGGGCGGTATGGGCGGCATGATGTAATCTGCCCCCGAAACCTGCTCCCTGTTTAAAAACATCACCTAAACCCGCTGTAAAAGGCGGGTTTTTTTTGTCTATAATTATAAATTTTTTTAATTGATACGAACTTTAATTATTCATTTCAGATTAATTTCATGCTATTAAATTTACATTCTTATTACATATTCCGGACATAGGGGATTACATGCGCATTTTATCTAATCTGAAACTGAAAGAACAGTTCATGGTAATAGCCGGACTGTTCCTCGCCTTCGTTGTTTTCGCCTCCATAGCGATGGCAAAGCTGGACTCAGGGTTTATGACAACTCTGAATGATTTTATGAATCATCCGGTACACGCCAAGATGAAGATACTGGAGGTATCCGCCGACACAAACGCTCTCAGCTCGCTGACCCGTGACATAATGCTGGGCTCTGACATGGAGAAGGACATGACCCTCTTCAGAGAGAAGCGGGAAAAGATTAAGGACGCTTTCAAAGAGATCATCGCCGCCGACCCCACAGGCGAGCACAAAGCAATGATTTCCGACACTGAAAACGCCGTAACAGCTTTTCTGGACAAGAGCTATGAGTCTCTCTCTACAGGCTCCGGCATGAGCCAGGAAGAGCGTGCTTCCATGTATCAGACATATCTGTCCGAAACAGCTCCCCTGGCGGAGACAGCCCACGAAAAGCTCAGCGGTCTGGTTCAGGCGGCAGACGCCGCTTACGCATCTTCCGTGGACACAGCGAAATCAGACATCAGCAAACGCCTGATGTTCCTCTATCTGATAGTTCTCATCGTTACAGTGGTTCTGATGTCGCTTCTTTATCTGATGTACAGAATCATATCCGCTCCCATAAAATCTATTCTGGACATCATCCACACACTGGCGCAGGGAAAAGGCGACCTGACCCCCAGAATCAGACAGGACACAGACAAAGAGAGAAGCATGCTCTCCATGCTCTCTCATCACTTCAATACATATCTGGATTCCGTGAATAAAGACTATGCAGACACCCTCTTCATGGTGGGAGACGCAGGCGAACATACCATGCCCGTCACCACAGCCATAGTAAAGGTGCGTGACTCCGTGGAGAACAACGTGGAGATGGCGACACAGGTTGCCGCCGCCGGAGAGGAGATGGGCGCCACCATCAGCGAGATAGCCAACTCCGCCAACGAATCAGCCGAAATGGCACGATCCACAGTGGAACTGGCGAAAAGAGGCGGAGAAGCCATCAACATAGCGAAAGAAACATCCGACAATGTAGCCACAATCATAGACAAGCTGGAATCCGAGATAAAAAGCCTTACGGAAAAAGCCTCAGAGATCAGCAATGTTATCTCTGTTATAAACGACATATCCGAACAGACCAACCTGCTGGCGCTGAACGCCGCCATCGAGGCCGCCAGAGCCGGTGAGGCGGGCAGAGGTTTCGCCGTGGTGGCTGATGAGGTCAGAAAACTGGCTGAAAAAACTCAGCATTCCACCAAAGAGATAGAGTCCATGGTCGGCTCTATGAACAGCAATATAAATCAGGTATCAAGAGGCGCACTGGAAGTGGTAGCCGCCCTGTCCACACAGAGCGATGCCACAGAGAACGCATACACCAGCTTTCAGACCATTCTGGGCGCTATAGAGGAGCTTAATTCTCTGGTGACAGGCATATCAGCGGCGGTGGCTCAGCAGTCCGCCACGACAACCCAGATTATGAGCAACGTAACCAACGTGGCTGAAAACTCTGAAAACACCAAAAACATAATCATCTCTCTGGTGGACGACACAGACAGACTGCTCTCCAGCATCAAGGGTATTTCCGACAAATACACAAAATATAAGCTGACAAGCAGAGCCTTCTATTTCGCCTCCGCCAAAGTGGCGCACATCAACCTGATGAAAGGCATATTCGACTGCTATTCCAAAAACCAGTGCCAGGTGAACATACCCGACCACACCACCTGCGCATTCGGACAGTTTTATTATAACGAAGGGATGCAGATGTTCGGAAACGACTCCGATTATAAAGCGATGGAATCCCCTCACAAGGCTGTTCACACCACAGCCCACGCCGTTCTGGATCTGATAAAGGCGGGCAGAAGACACGAGGCGGACTTACAGCTTCCGCATCTGGAGTCGCTGGTGAAGGATTTTGTCTCCATGCTGGACGACATGATAAGAAAATACAAATAACTTTCATTAAAAGGGGTCTGGCGACCCCTTTCTTTTTATAAAAAATAATTTGCTATATTTCATATCCTGATACAAAATCCTGTATGAAGCTTTTTAATCCGGGCAGACGATTTCTCAGTTTACAGGTAAAGATAAGTATCCTTATCTTTGTGATTATGATGTGCTTCTCGCTCACCGCCGCCCACCGGATGAGCGAAAACGTAAAGAAACAGATAGCCGATATCACAGGCAACTATATACAGAGTATACCTTTTCTCATAGACAGCGCTATTTACAACTTCATGCTGAACGGCGACAGACAGTCTATAAAACGGCTGATGATCCAGCTTCAGAACGACAAAAACATTGTCGGCGTACACGTCTTCAACCCCAGGTGGAAGCTGACCGAATCTCTGCCGGAATTCATCCACAAATATGACCCGAAATACATAGACAGCATAGTCCGCAACAGGATAGATGACGGGCTCAAAGAGAATATGATAGACGGAAAAAAGGTGCTGTCATATTACACCCCGATAAAGAACAATCAGGAATGTCAGCTCTGTCACCTGCCTTCCGAGGGCAAGGTTCTGGGCTATCTGAACATTAATATCAACCTGACGCACATGACCCAGATTCTGGAGATGGACGCCGCCAACATCAAAAAGATCATGATACTTTTCAACATAGTCCTCTTTATCCTGCTCGCTGCTTTGGTAAACATTCTGGTGGTTCACCCTGTCAGGCGCATAGAGCACGCCATGCAGGAGGTAGCAAACAGCAATCTGGACGTGCGGCTCGATGTGAAATCCGAGGACGAGTTCGGCAGAATGTCCCGCCTGTTCAACTACATGGCGTATTCCCTGCGCAAATCTTTCAAAACCATCAGCTCCATACACAAGAGCATGATGCACAACGACCGTCTGATGACTATCGGAACACTCACCGCCGCCGTCAGCCACGAGATAAAAAACCCGCTCAATTCCATCATGCTGAACGCCGATATCCTCTCTCTGAAATGCGGCGAACAGAAACAGTATGCCGAGCGCATAGCCGCTGACGCCTCCCGCATAAAAGACATTATAGACAATACGCTGAATTTCTCCCGTCTGGATGACGAACGCCACAACAGAGATATAGACATCTATCAGTTCATGGACGATTTGTGCCACTATGCGGACAGAACCCTGTTCAAATGGACCCAGATACCTTTCAAAACAGACGTGGAACGCAGACTCGGATTCATATACGCCAACCCTGTGCATCTGGAGCAGATCTTTCTGAATATTCTCAGAAACGCCTCCGAAGCGGTGGAGAACAGCGAAAGCCCGCTGGTTTCCATCTCTGCCTACAGAAACCACGACAAAACCGTAATAACCGTAAGCGACAACGGAGCCGGTATCCCATCGCACATGAGAGAGATGATATTCAACGAGTTCTACACAACCAAACAGAACGGAACAGGCATAGGGCTCTACATTGTGAAGGAGCTCACCGAGAAATACAGCGGAACCATCACTTTCGAATCCGAAACAGGCAGGGGAACAGTGTTTAAAGTTACGCTTCCCTCGTCTGATAAACCGCACAGCGGTATTGATAATACTTAACCAAACTGCTATAACAGAAATAAATAAAAGCAAAACCGGAGATAATATGGCGGACAAAGGAGTGAAAAAACTCTGGGCGCCCTGGCGGATGGCATATATTTCACGTCTGGGCGGAAAAGACGAAGGGTGCATATTCTGCTCGAAACCCAAGTCTGACAAGGACAGAGACAATCTCATCCTCTACAGAGGAAAACATGCCTATGTCATCATGAACCTGTATCCGTACAACAACGGCCACAGCATGGTTATTCCATATAAACACACATCCGATTTCACCGATCTGAACGATGAAGAGATGCTGGAGATAATGCAGCTGGTGAAAAAGACGATCAACGTTTTCAAAAAAGTGTTCAACCCCGAAGGCTTTAATACCGGATTCAATCTGGGCAGAGCCGCCGGAGCCGGAATCAGCCAGCATATCCACTTTCACATCCTGCCCCGCTGGGTGGGCGATACTAACTTTATGCCTGTTATCGGAGAGACGAGAGTTATCTCCGAGCATATACACGATACTTATGATAAACTTAAGGCAGCTTTCGACGAGGAGGAATCAGGATGAGAGCCATTGCAGGACTTATAAAGATCGCCGTGACACTGGTGATCATCGTTTTTGCCATTTTAAATACCGGACCTGTTGAAATACAGTATTTCTTCGGCGCTCCCATGCTGAAAATGCCTGTGTTCATAGTTGTTCTCGGCGCTATGCTGCTGGGTGTCATACTCACCACGCTTATGTACTATCTGGACAGGTTCAAGCTGTCGCACACCGTCAGCGTTCAGAAGAAACAGATCAAAAAGCTCGAGGACGAGCTTGAGCGTCTCCGCAACATTCCCTTTACCGACATGAAAGATTAGAGGTCTATGTGAAATACAATACAGATTTTTTAAAAGGTCTGTCAGCGCTGACAGAAGGAAACTTTCAGAAAGCGTCTTCCCATCTGAAAAACGCCGCCATGGACAACAAGGAACGTATCGAGGCGTATTACACAGCCGGGCTTGTGTTCAAAAAGCTGGGACAGTTTGACAAGGCGCTCTATATCATCCAGACAATCCTCAGAAGCGATGATGTGGACTCATCCACCAAAAGAGTGCTCAACGTGGAGCTGGGGCGCATCTTCTTCGCCGCCGGAAAATATGACAAGGCTCTCAAACAGCTCGAAATGACATCAGACACAGACGGTATCCTGCTGAAGGCAAAATGTCTGCGTGAGCTCGGGCGTTTTGACGATGCCGCCAACACCTATAAATCTCTGGCAAAAGAGACCAAAATGGATCTGAACAACGAGATCGGCTACTGTTACTACAGATGCCTGAAATCCGGTCTGGCGAATAACAATCCCCAGTGTTTTCAAAACGCCATAAAATACATCCCCACATCCCGTGTTCTGCGCATGGCGCATATCGACCAGCATCTGCTGGACGGCAGAGGCGACAAGGCTGTGGAGGAGATAGAAACGTTTCTTCAGGATGATCTGCCCGCCACACATCAGGACATGATGAAGTTCCAGACCATCTTCTATGACGAAAACAAATTCGAGTGGCTGGTGCGCCACTGTCTTAAGCGCATCAACAAGGGATCGTCAAACCCCTTCATCTACACATATGTCATATCCAGATATATAACCACAGGCAGCAAAGACAAGGCGCAGGCGTTCATCGACAGATATATCGAAAATTTCGGTCCTACCCATGTCATAGCCAGAGCATCGCTCGCTCTGGAGCATAACGCCATGCTGGCGACACTGCTTGAGAGCGCCAGTTTTTATGAATGTTCGGCATGCGGCGAACAGGCGAAGGACTATACCGACACCTGTAAGCACTGCCACGCTTTCGAAACCCTGAAACCCATTTAACGGAAAAGTGACGGTGGAACGACCCGAAAAAATTACTCCCATGATGCAGCAGTTCAACGAGATGAAGGCGAAGCATCAGGGATCACTTCTGTTTTTCCGCATGGGCGATTTCTATGAGATGTTCGGTCAGGATGCCGTAACAGCATCCAAGATACTCGGCATCGCCCTTACCTCCCGTGAAAAGGACAAGGATAACGGTATGCCCATGTGCGGCGTGCCCCATCACAGCTATCAGTCTTATCTGATAAAGCTCCTGAAAGCGGGGCTGAACGTTGCCATATGCGACCAGCTCGAAGACCCGGCACAGGCAAAGGGAATAGTAAAGCGGGGCGTTACCCGTGTAATGACCCCCGGAACCGTTCTGGACGAAGCGGCTCTGCCCGCCACAGACAACAACTTCTTCGCCTGTCTCCACAGACAGGGATCAGAAATATACATGGCATTCACCGATACCTCCACAGGCGAGGTATATCTGGAAAAATCGCCGGAATCATCAGCGAAAGATATCCTGAACCGCTACTCCCCGAAAGAAATAATCACCGGGTATAAATCCGACATCCCCAATGCTTTCGAGTTCGGCGGCAGTTTTTCCGAAAATCTGGCTGTCAGGGAAGTGACGGATCATTTCTCCGTCTCCTCCGTAAAATCGCTGGGGCTGGACGACACACAGTTCGCCTTTCCGCTGTATATCGCTCTGAAATATCTCGACCGTGTGATGCTCAGCGTCACTCTGCTGAAGCCGAAACTTGTCACCGATGACGAACGTGTCTATCTGGACAGTGTGGCTTCGAACACACTGGAGCTGGTGAAAAACAGCCGTGACGGCGGAGAAGACAGCACCCTGTTTTCTGTGCTGAACCACACCTCCACATCCATGGGCGCCAGAACCCTGAAAAAATGGCTCCTGAACCCATTAAGAAACGTAAACGCCATCCTGCGCAGACAGGAGATGACCGAGTTTTTCATAAACAGGCAGGATATAGCCGAAGAGCTGATCAGACAGCTTGCGGACGTTTATGACGTGGAGCGCATCGCCACACGCATAGCCGCCGCCAGATGCACCGCCAGAGACCTGATCTGGCTGAAAAACTCCACCAAAGCGTTCCCCGTCATAAAATATATCCTCGGTTCATGCGACAACCCGCACATCGCGGAAACTGTTCAGATGTTCGACTCTCTGGAAGATCTGACGGACATCATCACGGAGGCGATTGACGAGAATCCCCCCCTCACTCTGATGGAAGGGGGACTAATAAAGACCGGGTATAATCCTGAAGTGGACGAGCTGAAAGACATAAAAGAGAACAGCCGGGCGATACTTCTGAAAATTGAGGCGAGGGAAAAAACCGCCACCGGCATCAGCACCCTGAAGGTGAAATTCAACAAAGTATTCGGCTACTACATAGAGATTTCAAAAGGCGCTCTTAATAAAGTGCCGGATTATTATGAGCGCAGACAGACGCTGGTAAACGCCGAGCGGTTCGTTATCCCGGAGCTTAAGGAGCTGGAGGAAAAGATTCTGACCGCCGACTCCAGACTGTTCGCTCTGGAATACGAGATTTTTTCCGACATCAGGGCGAAGGTCGCCGAAAACGCCCACCGCATCAGACAGTCAGCCTCCGTCATAGCAGAGCTGGACGTTCTGTTGTCATTCGCTCAGGCGGCTGTGAAAAACGGATATGTAAAGCCCCTCGTGGGGACTTTTGACGATATAAAGATAAAAGACGGACGCCACCCGGTGGTGGAGAAGAATATCAAAACAGGTTATGTGCCTAATGATATCGATCTGAACATCACCGACAGCAGACTCGCCATTATCACAGGACCGAACATGGCGGGTAAATCAACCTATCTGCGCATGTGCGCCCTCATCACTCTGATGGCTCACACAGGCTCTTTCGTTCCGGCATCAGACGCCGAGATCGGGCTGGTGGACAGGATTTTCACCCGTGTGGGAGCCAGCGACAACCTCGCAGGCGGCGAATCAACATTCATGGTGGAGATGGTGGAAACATCCAACATTCTCAACAACGCCACCGATAAATCGCTGATAATTCTGGACGAGATAGGCAGAGGCACATCCACGTTCGACGGCGTATCAATCGCATGGTCCGTGGCGGAATATATCGCCGAGAACATCAACGCAAAAACACTCTTTGCCACCCACTACCACGAGCTGACCGACATCTCCATGACATGCTCCGGGGTTAAGAACCTCGCTACTCTGGTATCCGAGCATAAAGGCGAGCTGATCTTCATGCGCAAGGTAACAGAGGGCACAGCGGATAAGAGCTACGGAATACATGTGGCTGAGCTGGCGGGACTGCCGAAAGATGTGGTTAAGCGAGCCAATCAGATACTTAAAAACCTTGAAAGAAATGAGCTTTCGCCCCACGGTATAGTGAACACCCCGAAACCTCATAAGGACACCCAGTCTGTTGTGCAGACCATGCTGGTGTTTGACGATCACCCCGTGGTGGACGAGCTGAAAAATATGGACGTGAACAGTCTCACCCCTCTTCAGGCTCTGAACATTCTGTCCGACCTGAAAAGTAAGGCAGCTAAGGACTAAAACCAATGACAAGAGCGGCTGATTTTTATACCAGAAGACCTTTCATGTCGGTGTGCGTGCTTTTTTCAGCCATACCCTTCTGGGTTCCCCTGCTCGCTCTCCTGATAAACGGCTCCGACCCGGCGCTTATGCTTATGACCGCCGCTTTGTCGGCAGTGTCAGGCATATTTGCCCGCTCTATGAATTTTGAAGATTTCAGAACGTCTCCGGCTTATACCGTTCTTAAGCTGATTCTGTTCTCCGCTGTGTTCATGCTTTTCGCCGGATACGCCGATCTGGGGACTCAGGCGGATAAGATATTGGCTTCCATTGCGGTCATCATCATTTTCAACTTCATGTTTATCCGCCGGACTTCAGGATTCGGCTTTACCAACAGCATGCTGTGGATATTCAAAACATTCCTGTGGGCGGCGTTTCTCTATGGGCTCGGCTCATCATACGCTCTGCTCGCTGTTTTCATACACATAGTCATCTTCTACCGCAGATACGGACGGGCATAGGATGGATATCACATTTAACTGTGTAGCGTCAGGCAGTTC
Organism: Deferribacterales bacterium; assembly: GCA_050251875.1. Classification (GTDB taxonomy): domain Bacteria; phylum Chrysiogenota; class Deferribacteres; order Deferribacterales; family Geovibrionaceae; genus Seleniivibrio. The sequence goes on from JBFWMA010000003.1 coordinate 77,295, forward strand.
CGGCAACTGCTATTTTCTGGAGACTCCCCACAGCGCTGTTTTCATAGACTGCGGGGTGCCGTTGAAAACCATCTTGTCTGTCGCTGACGAAAAACGGCTGATGAACAAAGAGATACATCTGTTCATAACCCACGAGCATCACGACCACGTCAGCGGTCTGAAGCCTTTTGTAAACAGATTCTCGCCCAAAATATATTCCAGCGAGGGAACCGCCTCCGCCATTGACGACAGCATCGGGCATCTGTCCCACATTTACGTTCTTCAGGGCGGATGCGAATATGAGCTGAGCGGATTCTCCGTCATCCCATTTTCCATCAGCCACGACTGCGCCGAACCATTCGGATACAGATTCCGCATGGGCGAGAAGGTAGCCACATTCGCCACCGATCTGGGCGTTGTGACTAAGGAAGTGGAAAGATTTCTCTGCTGTACAGACGTTCTGGTTCTGGAATCCAACTATGAACCCAGCCTTCTGAAAGACGGTAAATATCCGGCATATCTGAAAAAACGCATCGCCGGACACAAGGGACACCTCTCCAACAGAGACGCCATGAAGATACTGGGCAGTGTCACCGGATCGGGCATCGGGCGGGTATATCTGGCGCATGTCAGCGAAGAGAACAACGACTATAATCTTCTGGAAAATTATGCCTCATTCTGCAAAAAAAACTATCTCACCGACACATACGTTCTGAGAAAAGAGACGCCAGAAACCGGCGTCATCCTCTGATATTCTTAATTTAACACAAAAATTACAGTATTACGCCTTTCGGATTTATGCTAATATACATAACTTACATTAGAAAGGTCTGCTATGAACACCACCAGAAAATCAGGCAACGTTAAAAAGATTCTTATTTTCGGCATAGGCTTTTTTGAGCAGCAGCTCATTCAGTCGCTCATGTCCAAACGAAAAATGATTGTGGTGGACATCCGCAGAGACCATCTGGAAAACATTCAGTCCACATATCCGGAGCTGGAGATATTCAACGGCGATGCCAGCAGCATGCTCACATGGAAAAAGCTCCCTCTGGAGGACATCTCCCACATCATCATCGCCCTGCGTGACGAAGATATCGTTGTGGAGGCGTGCCGCATAGCCCGCTCTGTTTACGATATGCAGATTCCTATCATACATATAGCATACACCGACAGGCTGAACGAAGAGATTCAGGAGTTCGGAGTGACAACTCTGCACCCCATCGATCTCGGAATCAAAGCTGTCACCGGAATCATAGAAAAAAACGTGTCATGGCCTTTGAACATTGGAAAGCGCCAGGGAGAGATCGTTGAGGTCAACGTTCTGAAGAACTCTCACCTTGTGGGGCGCAAGCTGAAATATCTGCGTCCGTCCACATGGAGCATCGCCTTCTGTTACAGAGGCGAGAAGAACATCATCCCCACAGGCGATTTCGAGCTGAAGGTGGGCGACAAGGTGATTATTGTCGGCGAGCCGAAGATTCTTAAAGGCGTTATCGACACTCTCACCAAAGGCGAACCGCAGTTCCCTCTCCAGTTCGGCTCATACATCAGCGTTCCTCTCTGCTCGCAGAGCCCCAGACTTCTGGAAGAGGCGGCATATCTCTTCCGCCTGACCCACGCCATGAAGCTGAGCGTGCTCCCCGTTATCGGCAAAACTCCAAAAGATATAGAAAAACATGTTCAGTCCATGAATCTCGCCTATGAAAACGGCTATACCATCGCCTCTGTGAAGGAGGCGGCGACACAGTCTGAACCGGGGCTCATCATGATCCCGAAAAAGCGCAAATTCGGCGGGCTCAATCTGTTCTTCCGCTTCGTCTTCAAAAGGGCGAAGCACCCTTTCATCCTGACAGCGGGCAATAAGGAATATGAACACGTCTACATCGGGCTCAACTCAGACTCCCCGTCTTTTGCTCTGGAAACGGGTATAGAGATGGCAAAACTGCTGAATATCCCTTACACCGCAGTTTACGTCACCCTGCCGAAAGACATCAGGGGGCATTTCGAAACAGAAAACCTTCAGCTCGTACAGAATATGATAAACGATCACGAGCTTTCCGAGAACGCTTCCATAGATTTCCGTATTCTGGAAGGAAACCCCGTCAGAGAGACGGTGAATTTCATAAATTCCGCAGAGGAAACCAGCAAGATAGCCGTTCTGTCCTACAGTCTGAACGACAAGATAAGCTATCTGAAACCCCATGTTCAGTACATGATAGCGGGCAGGCTGAAATGCAGCTCGCTGATGCTGCCCACTGAGGATGTGAATGAACAAATTTGAGGCTTTTCAGCTCCTTTTCATCTGTTTCGGGGCGTATTTTGTGCCTTTTTTCAGCAGAAGGCTCTACATCCCCTCATCCGTGGGGGAGATAATCTTCGGCGTGGCGCTGGGAATGTTCTTTCACAGCATGGAGTTCGACAGAGGCACCATACACTTTCTGGCTGAGTTCGGGTTCATCGTTCTGATGTATCTCGCCGGGCTGGAGATCGACTTTGACAACATCCGAAAGACAGCCAGAAAAGATCTGATGGCTTATCTTATGGTTATAATCCTTATAATTCTCGCATCGGTGGCGGTGGTGCTCTACAGGCATGACGCACCTCTGATGGTTCTGGTATATATGACCGTGGCTGTGGGTCTGCTCTTTCCCGTGCTTAAGGAGACGGGGTTCATCGACAAAAACTCCGGTCAGGCGCTTCTGATTATCGGCGGCATAGGCGAGGCTTTCACCCTTATGGCGCTTTCGCTCTTCACCCTTTTTTATCAGTACGGCTTCAGCGCCAAGGCTGTCGGTCACTTCGCCGGTGTTCTGGCGTTCATGGTCTTTGTTCTGTTCGTGATGAAGTTTACCAAGCTGTTCTTCTGGTGGTTTCCTCATCTTTCAAGGATTTTCATCCTGACGGGCAACTCCACCGAGACAGGGATGAGAGCCACCTTCGTAAATATTTTCGTGTTTGTGTCTGTTGCGGTCTTTTTCGACATGGAGCCCATAGTGGGGGCTTTCATCGGTGGGATGCTCTTCGCCATCCAGTTTCATGACAGAGAGAATATTCAGGAACGGTTAAGCGGTATAGGATACGGTTTTCTCGTGCCTATCTTCTTTATAAATGTCGGAATGGGATTTAATGTAACAGATTTTCTGGCGCCCAACGTGCTGATGACCGGGATAAGCATCAGCCTTATCATGCTGGCGGTAAGGATATTTTCGATATTCCCGCTCTATTTCACGTCTCTGCCTAAGAAGATACTGATAATCTCCCCTTTTTCGCTGGCATATCCACTGACGCTGATGGTAGCCACAGCCGCCATCGGAAAACAGTATAATGCCATCTCGTCCACAGAATCCGCTTCCATAGTATTCGCCGCCATGTTCACGGCGATAGTCCTTCCCAGCATCACCAGAGCGCTGGTAAAGAAACTCTACTTTTAACTATTTTTCTGCATCCTCTACACGAGGCTCAGAATGAGCCTAAACCTATTCCACCGTTACTGATTTTGCGAGATTTCTGGGCTGATCCACATCCAGACCGAGCAGGCTCGCGCAGTAATATGAAAAAATCTGCATAACGGTCACAGCCGGAAAAACAGAGAGTTCTTCTGTGATAGCCGGAATCTCGATCTTATGATCAGCTATCTTATCAAGTCCCTCGTCCCCTTCCGTGGTGATGGCTATCACTATGCCGTCACGGGTTTTCACCTCTTCCACGTTTGAGACAACCTTCTCATACACAGATGATTTCGGGCATATGCAGAATACGGGCAGGCTGGCGTCTATCAGCGCTATGGGACCGTGCTTCATCTCTCCCGCCGGATAACCTTCTGCGTGGATGTATGAAATCTCTTTCAGCTTGAGCGCTCCTTCCAGAGCTATGGGATAGTTCACGTTTCTTCCCAGATAGAGGAAATCCGATGAATCTTTGAATTTTTTTGCCAGTGACAGGATATTATCGTCCTGTTTCAGCACTTTTTCTATCACTTCGGGAACTCTCACGAGCTCCTGAATGTAGTATTTCATTTTGTCTGTTTCCAGAGTCTTTCTGGTCTGCGCCAGATAGAGAGCGAACAGGAACAGCACCGCCACCTGTGTTGTAAAAGCCTTGGTAGAGGCAACGCCAATCTCGGGTCCTGCGTGGGTATAGATCACACTGTCGGATTCTCTGGACATGGATGAGCCCACCACGTTGCACACTGTGAGTGTCATTGCGCCCATTTTCTTTGCTATTCTAAGGGCAGAGAGCGTATCCGCTGTCTCTCCGGACTGGGTGATGGCGATGAAGAGCGTTTTGTCGTCTATCACCAGTTCCCTGTATCTGAACTCGGAGGCGATATCCACCTCCACGGGTATTTTAGCGAATTTTTCGATATAGAATTTGGCTGTGAGCCCGGCGTGCCAGCTTGTTCCGCATGCCACTATAACAATGCGGTTCACCTCTGTCAGACGCTTTTCAGCCTCGTCTGTCAGCCCCATGTTCACCAGCCCCTGTTCCATGCTGTATTTCCCACGGATGGTATCTATGATGGCTCTGGGCTGTTCAAAAATTTCCTTCTGCATGAAGTGGCTGTATCCCGCCTTCTCCGCCATTACGGGGTTCCAGTCGATTATCTTCAGCTCACGCTGAGCCGGCTTATCATCTTTGTCATAAACATAGAAACCGTCTCTGGAGAGCAGAGCCACGTCACCGTCATCCAGGAAGACAAAACGTCTGGTGTGCGCAAGCACTGCGGGTATGTCGCTGGCGGCGAACATTTCGCCATCGCCCACGCCTATAACAAGCGGGCTGTCTTTTCTGGCGATTATTATCTTATCCTGCTCTTTTTCGCTGATTATGGCGAGACCGTATGAGCCCACCACCTGTTTCAGCGTTTTCTGAACGGCTTTCAGAAGATCACCCTCATAGTTATCGTGTATCAGGTGCGCGATAACCTCAGTATCTGTCTCGGATGAGAAGATATATCCTTTATCTGTCAGATATTTCTTAAGCTCCAGATAGTTTTCGATAATACCGTTGTGAACAACAGTCAGCTCGTTCGACCTGTGGGGGTGAGCGTTCTCAAAGGAGGGTTTGCCGTGGGTTGCCCAGCGGGTATGCCCTATACCCAGCACCGCCATGAATTTTTTGTCGGCTATCTGATTTTTCAGGTTGATGAGTTTTCCGACACTCCTCTCTATGTGGATGCCGTCCTGCTCCATCAGGGCTATTCCGGCAGAGTCATATCCTCTGTATTCCAGCTTGGTGAGCCCGTCCACCAGTATATTAGAAGCGGTCTGACCGCCTATATATCCGACTATCCCGCACATATTACTTTACCCCTTTCTTCTTTTTCCATGCTGATACCCAGCCGTCCATGTTCTGCTGTTTTGCTCTGGTGATGCCCAGAGCGTCTTCCGGCACGTCTTTTGTGATTGTGGATCCGGCGGCTATCAGAGCGCCTTTGCCCACTGTCACGGGAGCCACCAGCTGAACATCGCTGCCCACGAAAACGCCATCGCCTATCACGGTCTTATATTTGTTATATCCGTCATAGTTGCATGTGATGGTTCCGCAGCCGATGTTAACATCCGCCCCTATCTCAGCATCCCCCAGATATGTCAGGTGGCTTGCCTTCGAGCCGATTCCCATCGTCACTTTCTTTATCTCTACAAAGTTACCTATCTTATTATCTCCCAGAAGTTTTGTTCCGGGTCGCAGCTGTGCCATGGGACCTATGTGGCTGCCTCTGCCCACATAGCTCTCCGTGATGAAACAGTTGTCTTTTATTTCAGCGTTTTCGCATATCTCGCTGTCTTTTATACGGCTGCCGGACATAATCACGGCGCCTTTTCTGATGACGGTTCTTCCTTCCAGATAAACGTTGGGATAGATGGTGACATCGTTCTCTATCTCTACTGTGTCGTCACAGTAAAACGTCTTCGGGTCGATGACGGACACACCGTTCATCATGTGCTTCATAGCTGTTCTGTCCCACAGAATTCTGGAAGCCTCGGCGAGCTGGGCACGGTTGTTAACCCCCAGAAACTCGTTTTCGTCAGGAGCCTCCCATGCGAACGCTCCTTTTTTCACTATATCTGTCAGGTAATATTCTCCCTGAGCGTTATTGCAGTCTATTCCCTGTAATCTCTGAACCAGTTCTTTACAGTCGCAGAGATATACTCCGGTGTTTATCTCGTCCTCACGTTTTTCGTCATCTGTGGCGTCTTTCTCTTCCACGATTTTTATAACGGAGCCGTCAACGCCTCTGATAACCCTGCCGTATCCGTGGGGGTTCTTTACTCTGACAGTTATGAAAGACACAGGTTCAGACTTAGCCTCGGCTATGAATTTCTGTATGGTTTCCGCTTTTATCAGGGGCATATCCCCGCAGAGGATGAGCACCTGCCCGTCAAATGATCTGAGAGCCTCATCCGCCGCCATAACAGCGTCTGCGGTTCCCCTCAGCTCTTTCTGAACATAAAAATCAGCTCTTCCTTTCAGATGTTCACGCACCAGCTCGGCGCCGTTGCCTATCACCGTATTTATCTTAGAAGCGCCGCAGTCCCGGGCGCACTCCACAGCATAGTCTATCATAGGTTTTCCCGCCGCCCTGAAAAGTACCTTCGGGGTGTCGGACTTCATTCTTGTCCCCTTGCCTGCGGCGAGGATCAGAACCATCAGTTCCATAAATGCTCCTGATATATTATTTTCCGTTTCTTATGTTTATGTAGGAGAAGATACCGTCATAGATACCCTTTGCGATATCTTTGCGGTATTTGTCCGTGGCGAGGTTGTCCGCCTCCTCTTTGTTAGAGACGAAACCTGTCTCCACAAGGATAGAAGGCATTTTAGCACCCACCAGAACATAGAAGGGAGCCTGCTTCACACCCAGATTAAATCTGTTGTCATTATAGAGAGCCTTGTGGGAGCTCTTCTGAACATATGATGCCAGCTCTATTGATTCCTCCAGTTTGGAGTTCAGCATTATATCTTTCAGGATGCCCTGAAGATCAGACATGCTCTTCTGAGTGGTCTGGTTTTCAAAAGCGGCAACCTGAAGGGCTTTTTTGTCGTTGGTAACGTTCAGGACGAATGTCTCCACGCCTCTGGCGTTTTTGTTGGGGGCGGCGTTCACATGGACAGAGATGAAAAGGTCAGCCTTCTTCCTGTTGGCAAACGCTGTGCGCTCCTCCAGAGGGATGAACACGTCTTTATTTCGGGTCATATATACGTTTATGTCCGGATTGTTATCTTTTATCATTTTGGCGAGCTCCAGACCAATATCCAGAACCACGTCCTTCTCCTGAATGCCGTAATATGTGGCTCCGGGGTCTTTTCCGCCGTGTCCGGGGTCGATAACCACGCTCTTGATCTTCAGCCCGAAAACACTCGCCAGAGTGGATGAACCGCCTGTGCCCACCTGAATTCTCGAGTTGTCAGCCGGTCTGGCGACATCTGTCGTCTTAACAGGGTCAGCTTTCGGCGATGTGGGAACGGAAGCGCTGCTCACGTCTATCACCACTCTCTCCGGGTCTGTCATGGCAAAAACAGTAAAATCCTGAACATTATCACTGTCCAGAACAATACGGGCAACGCCCGGTCTGTTATACGCCCAGCGCAGAGAGCGCAGGAGTCCGTCTTTTATCTCTATATCCTGTGGTATCTCGGGGGACACCACCACTTCGTTCAGATCGATGAAAAGCCTTGGCGGCTTGCCTATGGACGGGTCGGCCTTCAGCCAGTGCTTGTCGAACGATGCTCTGCCTGACATATCAAGAACCACACGGGTATAGTCCGCTGTGGAGAAATATCTGACACGTTTCAGAGCCGCCTTGCCGTCCGGAATCTTTTCCGGTGTGTTTATATCGCCATACGCCACCTGTTTGGATGTGGCGGAGTTATCCGCTGTGTCGTCCTCTTCCTTCACCGCCGGTTTCACGGCTACAACGGGTTTGCTGTCCACCACAGGTTTCTTGCCCGTATCTCTTATGATGGGTTTCGGCTTCACCTGTGTCTTGCCGGAATCGGCGTAAACATTACTGAATCTGTTGTCGATGGCGTCCAGCCTGTCTTTCGCCTCTTTCGCCTCGTCAGATTTCGGAAATTTTGCTATCAGCTTCCGGAGCATATACTGAGCGGAGGGATAATCCTTCTGCTGCTCATATATCTTAGCCGACTGCATAAAAGCCATGGTAGCCAGCTTGGAGTCATAATTGATGGCGAGCACCTTCATGTTTCTGAGAGCTTTTAACAGATCCTCTCTGCTGCCGAAACGGGAATAACTGCGGTAATATGTCTGGGCGCAGTAGTGCAGCGCCTCGTCAGCCATGCTGCCTCTGGGTGCGGATGCGTAAACTTTATAGAATTTATCGGCCACCAGCAGATATGATTTTCTGGTAACCCTGTCGGAATGTTCGATATAGTCAAAATCTTTCTTCGCGGAGTTGAATTCCTGAATATCATCCGCAAAGACCGTGAAAACCGAAAGTAATATGAAGAATAAAATTAAAAGTTTTTTCATTTATAATAGTTTACCTTTAAGATATTTGCCCGTGTAGGACGTTTTGTGTCCGGCGCACTTCTCGGGTGTTCCCTCGAAGATTATCTGTCCGCCTCCGATGCCCCCTTCGGGACCCATATCTATAATGTGGTCGGCGCACTTGATAACATCGAGATTGTGCTCGATGATTATCACTGTGTTTCCGCTGTCTCTCAGTTTTAAGAAAATGCCCGTCAGCTTGTTTATATCTTCGAAATGGAGTCCTGTCGTGGGCTCATCGAAGATATAAACTGTTTTTCCCGTGGGTCTTTTCATCAGTTCTTTGGACAGTTTCACCCTCTGCGCCTCTCCGCCGGAGAGCGTTGTGGCGGGCTGTCCAAGTTTTATATACCCTAAACCGACATCTTTTAAAACAGAAAGCTTATTACTTAATTTCGGAATATTTTCGAAAAACTCAAACGCCTGATTGACGGTCATGTCCAGAACATCGGCGATATTCTTTCCTTTGTATTTTATATCCAGCGTATCCCTGTTGTAACGTTTGCCGTGGCAGGCATCGCATTTCACATACATATCCGGCAGAAAGTGCATCTCTATCTTGATGTATCCCTCGCCCTGACATGTCTCGCATCTGCCCGACTTCACATTGAAACTGAACCGCCCTATCTTGTATCCCCTCATCTTGGCGTCCGGAGTCATGGCGAACAGCTCACGGATGTCGGAGAACAGACCTGTGTATGTGGACGGGTTCGATCTGGGCGTTCTGCCTATGGGCGACTGGTCGATGTCTATCACCTTGTCCAGATGCTCGGTACCTGTGAGACTGTCATATGTCCCCGTGCGGGAGTTGGTACCCAGCAGTGATTTTTTCAGCCCAGCCTGAAGTGTGTCCATTATCAGGGTCGATTTTCCTGATCCGGAAACACCCGTCACGCAGATCATCAGTCCCAGCGGTATTTTTACGGAAACGTTTTTCAGGTTATGCTCGCTGGCGTTTGTCAGCTCTATATATCTGCCGTCCGGTTTTTTGCGCTCTTTCGGCACTTCTATCATGCGTCTGCCGGACAGATACATCCCCGTCAGCGATGTTTCGCTGTGGCGCAGAAGCTCCGGATGTCCGGTGAAAACCACCTCGCCGCCTTTGCGTCCGGCTCCGGGTCCCATATCCACCACATAGTCGCTGGCGTTGATGGTGTCTTCATCGTGTTCCACTACTATGACTGTGTTGCCGATATCTCGCAGATTTTTCAGCGTTTCTATCAGCATGTCGTTGTCACGTTGGTGCAGACCGATGCTGGGCTCATCCAGAACGTACAGCACTCCGGTCAGACCCGATCCTATCTGGGTGGCGAGCCTGATCCTCTGCGCCTCGCCTCCGGAGAGGGTGGCGGATTTTCTGTCCAGCGTTATATAGTTAAGACCGACATCGTTCAGAAACGACAGCCGTCTCTTTATCTCTGTGATAATCTTTTCGGCGACATCCTTGATAAACCCGCTGAATGTCAGCCCGCTGAAGAAATCCAGCGACTCTTTCACGTTCATAGCCGCTATCTGGCTGATGTTTCTGTCGCCTATCAGAACGGAAAGACTGCTTTTCTTCAGTCTGGTTCCCTTGCACATGGGACAGTCCTGTGAAGACATAAAGCGCTTGGCGAACTCCCTGTCGGACATGGTTCCCGTGTAGAGCTTCTCTTTCAGATAGCCGCACACGCCGGTGAACTTCATCTCATATGGTATCTTCTTGTCGCCTTTGAATGTATGGAGTTTCAGCGGCTCATCCATCCCGTTCAGCAGAATCTCCTGATTCTTCGGGTCGAGCTTTCCGAACGGCTTGTTCATATCTATTCCGAACTGTTCAGACAGAGCCACCAGAGTATTGAAAAAATGAAAATTATCAAACTGTTCCCAGGGTTTTACAGCCCCCTCACGGACACTCAGTCTGGGATCGGGAACTATAGCGTCTATGTCGAACACCTGTTTTTCACCCAGTCCGTCACACTCGGGACACGCCCCGAACGGGTTGTTGAATGAAAAACTTCTGGGTTCCACCTCTTCTATGCTGATATCGCAGTCGGGGCAGGTGAAGTTCTGTGAATACATGCTGATGCCGTCATCTGTGGCTACTTCCACCAGACCCTCGCCCAGCTTAAGCGCTGTTTCCAGAGAGTCTGTCAGCCTGCGCTGTACTCCGTCCTTTATCTTCACTCTGTCTATCACGACAGAGATGCTGTGCTTAACGTTCTTGTCCAGCTCTATGGGCTCTTCCAGCCTCTTCTGGTCGCCGTCCACATACGCCCTTACAAATCCGTCTTTCAGCAGTTTTTCGAAGAGTTTCTTATATTCGCCCTTTTTGCCTCTGACGACAGGAGCCAGAAGCTCCACCTTAGCGTCTTCGCCCAGCGCCAGAATTCTGTCCACTATCTGCTGGACGCTGTAGCTGGTTACGGGTTTTCCGCAGGAGGGACAATGCACGCTGCCCGCTCTGGCAAAGAGCAGACGCATGTAGTCATACACTTCCGTAATGGTGCCCACTGTGGATCTGGGGTTTCTGCTGATTGATTTCTGTTCGATGCTGATGGCGGGCGACAGAAAATCTATGGAGTCCACATCGGGTTTTTCCATAAGCTCCAGAAACTGTCTGGCATAAGCGGAGAGCGACTCCACATAGCGCCTCTGTCCCTCGGCATAGAGGGTGTCGAACGCCAGCGTGGACTTTCCGGATCCGGAAACGCCGGTTATAACCACCAGTCTGTTTTTAGGAATATTCAGATCAATGTTTTTGAGATTGTGCTGTCTTGCGCCTTTTATGATTATATTGTCATTCATCTTGCCAGTCTTTATCTTCCAGAGAGAACATTTGAATCTGCTGGTACTTATCATCGAACAGAAATACAGCGTTCTTCTGATTTTCCCTTACGCTTATTTTTTCTCTGTAGATTTGAACGTCCAGTCCTCCGTATAGTTCACCCAAAACTTTGAATCTGGGTTTAGGGTGATGTGCTTCTTTTATCAGTTTTTTCATCTGATTGTCTACAGCTTCTATTTTACTGTCCAGCTGTTTTCTGAGCACGATGAGCTGTCTCACCTTCGGGTTTTCCAGAACCTCTTTCTTTTTCAGGTTTACCCCGCCGAGAAACTCATCTATTTTCGCTTTATTTTCCAGGAACTTATCTTTTATAGCCTTAAGCTCAGCCATCTCTCTTTCGAAGTAGAACTTCGTACCTACATTCACCAGAAAGCGTGAGTTGCCCACTGTGCCCGCCTGAAGAACACGCACCTCTTCAAAAGCGGTCACTTCGCCGCCTGCTATTACGCCCGGCTCTTTTAAGACTTCCACACGTCCGCCGGCGCGGATGCGTGAGTTATAGGCGAATTTGGTTATCTCTATGTTTCCTCTCGCCTCTACGTTTGCGTTTTCCAGATATCCCACGAAGACATCGCCCTTCGCCTGGATCATGCCTTTGTTGTCGCCCTTGACCCCGAGCTTAATGATGATGTTTCCGCCAGCCTCCAGAAAGGCGTCCTGGCAGACACCCTCTATAAATATGTCCTTCTCCGCCTTGATGCTGAAATTGGAAAGGACATCGTTTCTGACGTATACGTTGCCGTTGAAGACAATATTTCCGGTGCTGTAGTCCACATTTCCACGGACGCTGTAGACAGGGTTGACCTCCAGTGTGTTTCTGTTGAAGGTGACGCACCCGTCTGTCAGGGCATAGTATTCTGTGTCGTCTTTCTCCACCCTGACGCCTTCGCCGATATATATCTCTGTGTCCACGCCCGCTGTCGCCGGAATCTCCTCGTTTCGCACGGAAAGACCTCTGACGCCCGCTGTGGCTGGTTTTCTGGTTACCAGAAGATCGCCTTCGTTAACCACTCTTATATTATCGAGATTTTTATAATCCACCCGTCCGTTCTGAAGCACTTTCGGGCTGTTTCTCACCGGCTCGAAGTTAAGAACCACCTGAGAATTTTTCCCGGCGATAGGCTCAACACCCTCCGCTACAAGAAGTTTCTCCGCCACGGCGCCCTCTTTCGACAGGCTGACCGCGTTGGCTATGGCGTCTCTGTTAATATTTACTGTAATTTTCTCACTTTGAAGCAGAGCGGCTATCTCATCAGAGCTCATCTCCACAGATGTATTGACTCCGGGGTAGACGTTGAGATATGCCTTAAGACCGCTGTCGGTAACTGTTAAAGATATGTCAGGTTTGATTTCTTTCTCTGTCAGAATTTTTGCGACAACACGACCGTGCTCGTCTCTGGACGTAACATATTCAGAGCTTTGCAGCCCATAGCGTTCTGATAGTAGTTTAGTAAATTCCCGCTCTTCTCTACTTGTGTAATTCTTTAATAGATTCATAATTGTATGGTATCCTTACAGTAAACTCCGTGAATACCCCTTCCTCGGAATCTACTTCTATATTTCCGCAGTGAGCCTCAACAATCATCTTTACTATGGCAAGCCCCAGTCCTGTACCTTTTGATTTTCCGGAGGTAAAGAACGGCTGAAATAACTTTCCTATATTTTCCCTGCAGATACCCTTACCTGTGTCTCTGACTCTTATAACACAGAAATCCCCATCCTTTTCCGCTGTCAGAATAACGGTTCCTTTTTCCTGAATCGCGTCTATGGCGTTTGACACCAAGTTAAATATTACCCTGAAAATCTTAGCTCTGTCCACTTTCATTTCGAGATCGTCCAAAACGGTAACCTCAACATGAATATCCGTGTCACGGGTCATGATCCCGGCGTGTTTTCTGATCTCATTAAACAGATCGGATATTCTGAACGACTCTATATGGATGGAAACACTCTGTCTGGAAAAATCCAGAATATCCAGAGTGAGCCCGTGAATCCTTTTTACCTCGGAGAAGATAGCATCAATATAATCCTGCATCTCAGGATTAACATCCTCCATCTTCATCAGCTCCAGATAGGACGAAACAATGTTCAGAAGATTTTTTATATCATGGGCGATGGATGAGTTCAGCATGCCGATCACACGCAGGTTCTCGCTCTTTCTCATGTCGCTGTACATGTTGAATCTGTCCACGCCCAGAGCGCACTGAGAAGCTATATATCTGGCGATCTTCACATCGTCTTCGGTGAAAAAATCGTCCTCTTTATCTGTCAGGTTAAGAACGCCCAGAATCTTGTCCGCTTTTTTCAGCGGAACGGACATGAAAGATGATGTCTGATACCCCAGAGCGTCTCTGGAGATATCCGTCTTATTCATGGTGACTTCAACACCTGTCTTAGCCACCTTGCCCGCTATGCCGTCTCCCAGAGGTATTTTGATGGAGGCGTGCTCCACCTCGAAACCGGCGTGGGCATACATCTTCAGCATATCGTCCTCAATGAGCATGAGCGATATCCGCTTAACTCCCAGATATTCCTTAGCTATGTTGATAATAGCCGGAAGCAGGTTGTGAAGCTCAAACATACTGTTCATCTTTTCGGAGATCTCTACCAGGACCTCCAGAAGATCTTTTTTCAGAAATACCTCAGAATGTTGTACTGCATATCACGCTGAGCGGGCAAAAAGCCTGCCTTGCGGATATTGTTATTAATCTCGTCTATGCTCATGCGGAAACCGACCCCGCAGGCCGCCACCACATTTTCCTCTATCATCAGACTTCCGAAATCGTTCCCGCCGAACCGCAAAGCAGTCTGACCGACCTTGGGTCCCTGTGTCACCCACGAAACCTGAATGTTCGGCACATTGTCCAGAAATATTCTGGAGAGCGCCAGAAGCCTCAGATATTCCACGGCGGACACGTTTTCGCCGCCCAGCTCGGTGTTGTCCGGCTGAAAAGGCCATGGGATAAAAGCGGTGAAACCGCCCGTTTTGTCCTGAAGCTGTCTTATTCTATCAAAATGTTCGACAATATGCTCGGCTTTATCATTTTTTTTGAACATCATCGTGGCGGTGGTCTTAAGACCCAGCCCGTGAGCCGTCTCCATAACGGAGAGCCAGCGGTCGGACGTTATTTTGTTCGGGCTGATCTTCTTCCTCTCGGAATCAACCAGAAGCTCTGCTCCAGCCCCGGGTATGGAATCCAGCCCGGCATGGGTGAGCCTTTTTATAACGTCTTCAACGGACATCTGCTCCAGCTTAGCCATGTGCGCTATCTCCGGAGCGGAGAATCCGTGCACCCACACTCCCAGAGATTTGATAAAACGGAGCATATCCTCATAGAAATCCAGCCGGAGTTCCGGGTGGAGCCCGCCCTGAAGCAGTATCTGGGTGCCTCCCAGAGACTTGGTCTCCTCTATCTTCTGCCTGAGCGTATCATGGTCTATCACATATGCGCCTTCGTCTTTTTCGTCTTTGTAAAAGGCGCAGAAGGAACATTTACATGAGCAGATATTGGTATAGTTAATGTTTCTGTCGATAACGTAAGTTACAGTGTTTTCGGGGTGAAGCTCTTTACGCAGACCATCGGCGGCCAGCGCCAGCTCGTAAAGATCCGCTTCTCTATAGAGTCTTACAGCCTCGGCTGTGCTGATGCGTGTCAATTTTTTACCTTTGAGATCATAATTATTTAATTTTTACATAACATCTGATTAATTGGAAGCGTTTTTTAAGTAAAAAACATTGTATAAATTCTCATACAGCAATAAAATGAGGAATGTTTGACTTTTTGTATGACATCCAGCTTTTTGTCACTTTTTTCGCCGTGGTCGTGCGCATCGCCGCCATACTGAACACCGCCCCGGTGTTCGGCAGCAGCACGGTGAAACCGCATATCCGCATGCTTCTCGCTGTGGTTATCGCTATGATATGCATCCACTCGGTGCAGAAAATACCTATAACAAATTTTAATACATTCACTCTCGTCATGATAGTCGGCAAGGAGGTCCTGCTGGGCGCCAGCATGGGGCTGATGTCCCACTTCCTCTTCGCGGGTGTTCAGTTCGCCGGGCAGATAGTGGGAACACAGATGGGCTTCAGCGTTGTGAACGTTTTCGATCCCCAGTCGAACACTTCCGTGTCCATCATATCATCTTTTCTGAACATCGCCATGATACTGATCTTTATATCGCTGGGCGGACACCTGATGGTGATTCAGGCTATCATCGCCTCTTTCAAAACCATCCCGGTGGGCATCTTCCCCATCCACCCCGAAGGCTTGCAGTATATGGTAAAGCTGTTCTCCATGATATTCGTCACGGCGATAAAAATTACGGCTCCGGTGTTCGTCACTCTTCTTGTGCTTCAGGTGGTAATGGGTATAATAGGCAGAATGGTTCCGCAGATAAACCTGATGATCGTGGGATTTCCCATCCAGATCGCTGTCGGGCTTTCTGTTCTGGCAGCCAGCATGAACTATTTCTATATAGTATTCGAAAAACTTCTCCACAGATATTTCGAAGAGGTGGCAAACCTCATACGGTATCTGTGATACAAGGATAGATAATGGCCGGACAGGACGATTCCGAAAAGACGGAAGACCCGACGGGGAAGCGGCTTTCTGACGCCCGAAACGAGGGCAACACGCCGAAAAGCAGAGAGGTGTCCACCGCTCTTCTGCTGCTCTCTTCCGCTGTCTTTTTTAATTTTTACACTCCTTATTTCATGAAGGGACTGGGGCGCATCATGCGTGAGCTTCTCTCTCTGCCCCATTTTGAGCTGACTACCACCAATGTATATAAACTACTGTTTTTCACCATCAGGGAATCGACATTCGTTGTCGCCCCTTTTTTTCTGATGATAGGTGTTGTGGCATACGCCTCCAATGTTATGCAGGTGGGATTCGTTTTCACCCCGAAAGCGCTCAAGCTCAGCCTGGAGAGGCTGGACCCCATCAAAGGATTCGGAAAATTCTTTAACAAAAAGAGTCTGGTGGAGCTGATGAAATCTCTTTTCAAGATTTTTGCCATCGGCTGGTTCGCCTATTACATAGTTAAAAAGAAGATGGAAGTGATAGTCGCTCTGGCGGACGCCGAGGCTATCGCCATAATGACATATCTCGGTCAGCTTATTTATGAGATCATGTGGAAGATCAGCCTTCTGGCGCTCATCCTCGCCATGATAGACTACGTCTATCAGCGTTACCAGCACAAACAGGATCTCAAGATGAGCAAGCAGGAGGTCAAGGACGAGTTCAAGCAGATGGAAGGGGATCCCCAGATCAAAGGACGCATCAGAAAGATGCAGAGGGAGATGGCACGCCGCAGGATGATGGACGATGTGCCTAAGGCGGATGTTGTCGTCACCAACCCCACCCACTATGCTGTCGCCCTGAAATATAATCCCGGAGTGGACAGAGCCCCCGTCTGTGTGGCTAAAGGACAGCGTCTGATGGCTCTGAAGATCAGAGAGGTAGCGAAGGAGAACGGTATTCTCGTGCATGAGGATCCGCCCATTGCCAGATCACTTTTTAAAACGGTTGACATAGGTGACGAAATACCCGAAAATCTTTATAAAGCTGTGGCGGAAATTCTTTCTCTCGTTCAGAAATTCCGGAAATCCGCCTGACGTTTATTATACATTGGTGACAGATGGCAGATATTAAAGACTATTTAGGGGTTTTAAAGCAGAAGGAGATATCTTTCTCCGTTTTTTTCATGACCATACTGGCTGTCATGATTCTGCCCATGCCCACCATCATTCTCGACCTGCTTCTGACATCCAGCATCGCCCTGTCGGTTATCATTCTGATGGTGGCTATACATTCCGATGAACCGCTGAAATTTTCCACATTTCCCACAGTTCTGCTGATAACCACCCTGTTCAGGCTCTCTCTGAACGTGGCGACCACCAGAACCATCCTTCTGCACGGATCGGAAGGAGAAGAGGCGGCGGGATCGGTCATCAACGCTTTCGGACAGTTTGTTGTCGGCGGTAACTATACCGTCGGTATCATCATATTCCTGATACTCGTGCTGATTAACTTCATGGTAATCACCAAAGGTTCAACCCGTATCGCTGAAGTCGCCGCCAGATTCACACTGGACGCTATGCCCGGAAAACAGATGGCTATCGATGCCGACCTGAACGCCGGACTCATAGACGAAGACACAGCCAAGCAGAAACGCCAGAACATCCAGAAGGAGGCGGACTACTTCGGAGCCATGGACGGTGCGAGTAAATTTGTCAGAGGAGACGCCGTTGCCGGTCTCATCATCACCGCCATCAACATCATAGGCGGTCTTTCGCTGGGCGTTCTTCAGTCGGACATGAGCCTGACGGAAGCGGCGTCACGATACACCATCCTCACCGTGGGTGACGGTCTGGTGTCACAGATTCCCTCGCTGATCATCTCCACATCAGCGGGTATCATCGTTTCCAGAGCCGGAGGTTCCGGAGATCTTTCCGGTCAGCTCTTCGGACAGCTTTTCAACAGCACAAAAGTTCTGGGCATCACAGGGGGGATACTTCTGTTCTTCGCCATCATCCCCGGCATGCCCAAGATATCATTCATAATGCTCGCCGCTCTTATGTTCTATCTGGTCTATCTGAGCAAAGGACAGAAAGAGGACGAGAAAGAGACCAAGAAGAAAGAGGAAGCGGAGAAAGAGAGAGCGCCCATGCCGGAGGAGGACGAGGTGAAAAGTCTTCTGGAGATGGACGTTCTGGAGCTGGAGATAGGATTTGCCCTTATCCCGCTGGTGGACGCCGGACAGGGCGGAACTCTGCTGAACCGTATAAAATCAATCCGCCGTCAGCTTGCTCTGGAGATGGGCTTTATCGTGCCTCCGGTGCGCATCAGAGACAATCTTCAGCTGGACGCCAACGGATACGCCCTGATGCTAAAAGGCGTGCGGATCAACTCAGGCTCTATATTCCCGGATAAATTCCTCATCATGAACCCTGACGGCAACGTGTCCAAATATGACGGCATCCCCACCAAAGAACCTGCTTTCGGTCTGGACGCCAAATGGGTGGACATGGCTGTGAAAGAGATGGCAGAGGTAGACGGATGCACCATAGTGGATCCCGCCACCGTCATCGCCACGCACCTTACAGAGATAATCAAAACCAACGCTCACGAGCTCCTCGGCAGACAGGAGACTCAGGAGCTATTGAATAAACTGAAAGAGAAATATCCCAAGCTGGTGGACGATGTTATCCCCAGCATACTCGATCTGGGTACTGTGAACAGAGTCCTTCAGGCTCTGCTGAGAGAGAGGGTCTCCGTCAGAAACCTTCAGACTATTATGGAGGTTATGGCTACATACGGCATGCAGAACAAATCGCCCGATTTTCTCATCGAGCGTGTGCGGATGGTTCTTAAGCGCCAGATAACAGAAGCCATGCTGGCGGCGGACGGAAAACTATATGTATTTACACTGCCGTCTAAAGTGGAACAGCTCCTGGCGTCTAATCTCCAGAAAGGGGATGAAGGACAGGAGATCATTATAGACCCCTCTGTTGCACAAAAAATTCTTTCAGCTATAATAAGTAAATGCGATCAGTGCGTCGCAAAGGGACTTCCGCCCGTGCTTATTGTTTCTCCCCCCCTGAGGCTGGCGATGAGACGCTTCGCAGAGAAGTTCGTCCGCACCATAAACATCATGTCTCACAATGAAATAGGAGATAACGTGAAGATAGAGAGCTTGGGCATGCTGGAGATTAATCTATGAGAATAAAGAAGTACGAGGCCTTCGACATGAAGGAGGCTCTCAGACTTATCAAAGAGGAGCTGGGATCTGAAGCGGTGATTTTATCCACAAGAAAAGTGGTGAAAAACAACAGCTTCGGGCTTTTCTCACGCCCTATCATAGAAGTAACCGCCGGCGTGGACGATGACGAAAGACTGAAATCCAGAAAGACTGTCGGAGCGAATGTGGAAGACAGCTATGCCCAGACATATAAACCTGTCTTCAAGCCTATCAGCACAGAACCGGAAAAGAAAGACACAGACAAAATAGTAGAGATTATCAACGCTCTGGGACTGCACAAGTTCGACAGCATGATATCCGACATAGCCGATATCAAAAAACAGATGCTGGAGATGAAATCCAGCATGAAAGAAAATATCTCTGTCGATCTGATCCCCGCCGTTATGGAATTTTACTCTATTCTGGTGAAAAACGGCGTGGACGATGTGATCGCGTATAAATTCCTGAAAAAGATCGAGAAGAGAGCCTCCACGGCGGAACTGACACGCAATCAGGTGAAAAACCTGACAGCCCAGCTCCTAAGCGAGCTGATTCCGGTGGAAAAAGACTATTTCTCAAACATAAAGCAGAAGGTGCTGGCAGTGGTCGGTCCCACAGGCGTGGGGAAAACCACCACCATAGCCAAGATAGCCGCCAACCTCAGCCTCTCGCTGAACAAGTCGGTGGCGCTCATCACCATAGACAATTTCCGTATAGGCGCTGTGGAACAGCTCCGCACCTATGCCGAGATAGTAAAGATCCCCCTGCGTGTGGCGGCGACTCCCAACGAGCTGGAGCACGTCATTAACGAGTGCAGGGATTTCGAGTATGTCTTCATCGATTCCATGGGCAGAAGCCAGTTCGACAACGACCAGATAGCAGAGCTGCGCAGGTTTATGGATGTGGACAACAGAATCAAGGTGGCGCTGGTTCTCTCCATGAGCAGCAACCACGCGGAGCTGTCGGAGACCTATGACAGATATTCGAAACTTCTGCCGGAATACCTTATTTTTACTAAACTGGACGAAACAAAATATTTCGGTCCGCTGATAAATTTGCCGATTAAAAAGAAAACGCCCCTTATGTTACTGTCAAAGGGGCAGAATGTACCGGACGATATGGAACTTCCCGATGGCAAGAAAATTGCTTTTAAAGTTCTAAGCGAGATACCGTCCATGTGGAGCGACAAATGACGGATCAGGCGCACAGCCTGCGAAAGAAGGCGTGGGAGCAGAACAGAAAGGCTACATACATCTCCGTTTCCAGCGGAAAGGGCGGTGTGGGCAAAACAAATTTTGCCGTTAACCTTGCGTGTCTGCTGTCTCAGCTGGGAAAAAAAGTCCTTGTTTTCGACGCAGATCTTGGGCTTGCCAATGTTGACATTCTGCTGAACATCAGCGTAACTGCCTCCATCAGAAAATATCTGACCGGAGAAGCGGGACTTAATGATATCATCAAGAAGAATGTCCAGGGCATAGACGTCATACCTGCGTCCAGCGGATTCATGGAGCTTTCCAGCCTGTCTGAGGCCGAACACGAAAAACTGCTGGATATTTTCGTGCTCTTAGACCCGCACTACGATTTCATCATTTTCGACACAGGAGCCGGCATCTCCGAAAACGTCATCAGGTTCACTTCCATCGCTGATCTGGTGATTGTGCTGACAGTGCCCGAGCCCACTGCCATCACCGATGCGTATGCCTTTATGAAGGTGGTTCACTTTCAGTACGGCATATCCGACATTCACTTTGTTCTGAACAGAGTGGACGATGTGCAGGGCGTTAAGGGGATTTTTGAGAGTATGAAAAATGTCGCGCGGAAATTTCTTAATGTGGAGCTTAATCTGCTGGGATATCTGCGGGAGGACAAAACTCTTATAAAATCCGTTAAGAGCCAGAAGCCTGTCTGCATACTCGCCCCGAACACTGCCTACGTCAAAGATCTGCTGGTGATAGCCCGCAAGATCACAGGGCAGCTGGACACAGAGGTCAGAAAGGTCAACCTCTATGAGAGGCTGAAAGAGGTGTTCAAATGAGCCTGCTTAACGGGAGGGCATCATGAACTTATCCTACAGAGAAATGGCACTGCTCATCTCTTCCACGATCTTCATCATCTCTTTTGTGATGAAATTCGTGATTTTAGATGTAAAATTGACTTATATGTTCAGGGACATTATAATGTTCTTCGCAATCTATATGATTGCCAAGAACTTGTTTTTTATGATAGACCGAATATTAATTAACTTCAGGAAAATAATGTGACACCTTACGAGTCCATGTCCGGCAACAGATTTAGCCGTGAAGAGAAAGAAAAAATTATTCTCGAATTCATGCCTAAGATTAAATCATGGGTACTGCGTCTCAGTACCACTCTGCCCGACAGCGTTGATGTGGACGATCTCTATTCATCCGCCTGTCTGGGGCTCATAGAGTCTCTGGAGAGGTTCGACAAAGACAGAAACGTTAATTTCTATACATACGGCGAAAGACGGATTAAAGGCGCGATACTCGATACCCTGCGCAATCTGGACTTTCTCCCCCGCAACGTGCGCACAAGGCTGAAACAGCTGGAAAGGCACATGGACAGTCACTATCGCAAAGAGGGCGTGAAGCCCAGCGTGGAAGAGATTCTGGAGAACAGCGACTTTACCGAGACAGAGATTCACAGGCTCCAGGAGCTGATGGAAAACGACAAGGTTCTGAGTCTGGACGAGACAGTGGGACCGGAGGGCGAATCAACACTGGTGGATTTCATCCGCTACGCCGGACTCACCCCCGAAGACGAAACAATGAAAAACAGGCTGGTTCAGAAACTGGCAGAAGAGATAGACAGCCTTAACGAAAAAGAGAAATATGTAGTTTCACTCTATTATTATGAAGAGCTGACAATGAAAGAGATAGCCGAGGTTCTGGGCATCACGGAATCCAGGGTATCTCAGATACATTCGGCGGCAGCCTCTAAGTTGCAGAAGAGACTGAGGGAATTTTATGAATAAGATTAGTGTTCTGGTGGTGGACGATTCCGCTTTTATGAGAAAAGCCATAGAGAGCATGCTGGCTAAGGATCCTGATATTCAGGTTGTCGGCTTTGCGGCTAACGGGCTTGAAGCCATAGAGAAGGTTCGCACACTGAAGCCGGACGTTGTGACTCTTGATATAGAAATGCCCAGAATGGACGGTCTGACCGCTCTGGAAAAAATCATGGCGGAGAACCCTCTTCCCGTTATCATGGTGAGCTCGCTCACCACAGAGGGAGCGGACGCCACTCTGAAGGCTCTCGATCTGGGCGCCGTGGACTTTATTCCGAAAGATAAATCATTCGCCAGTTTCGGCGTGCTGAAGATAGAAGACGATCTGAGAGACAAGGTGAAAAACTTCGGCAGAAGGAAACACTTTTTCTCACGCCCCAGACGTCCCGCAGCCCCCTCGGGCATAGCGGCGCCTGTGGCTCCCACCATCACTAAAGCGGCTCCGAAAATCGGCGCCAAGAAAAAACTGGTTATCATCGGCACATCCACCGGAGGTCCCCAGTCGCTCCAGAAAGTAATCCCCATGCTGCCCGCCGACCTTGGCGTGCCCGTGGTTATAGTTCAGCATATGCCCCCCAACTTCACAAAATCACTGGCGCAGAGGCTCGATTCTCTGAGCAAGGTGAGAGTTATGGAGGCGCAGGGCAGAGAACAGCTCGAGCCAAACACTGTGTACATAGCCAAAGGCGGCATGCACCTTAAACTCAAAAAATCCGGTATGGGCTGGATGACAGAGGTCACACCCGACCCCGCTAACACCCTTCACATCCCCAGCGTGGACGTGACAGCGGCATCCGTTGCGGAAGTCGCCGGAAAAGACGCCCTCGGTGTTATCATGACTGGGATGGGATCTGACGGTATGAAGGGGCTTCAGCTTCTGAAGCTGAAAGGCGGCAACGTAATAGCGCAGAACGAAGCTACCTGCGTGGTATACGGAATGCCCAGAGCCGTTGTGGAATCCAATTTTCATGACGAGGTTGTCCCCCTCGAAGAGATATATCAGCGCATAGTCGCATATTGTAAATAAGAAATCTCCCCTAACCCCTCTTTAGAAAAGAGGGGAAAAAGCACAGGATGTGCTTCGTGGAGCGATCGGAAATTTTCTGTAGGGCGGTATTTTACATACCGCCGCAATTGTATAAAGGAGCGAACAGTTAATGGCGGATATTCTTAGTCAGGAGGAAATTGACGCCCTGCTTTCCACCGTATCCACTGATGACGACATTTCCGAAGAATCTGTCGAACAGTTGGATTTCGTCCCGAAGAAGATTTCCGTTTATGACTTCCGCAGACCTGACCGTGTCAGCAAGGAACAGCTCCGCTCCATACGCAACCTGCACGACAAATTCGCCAGAAACTATTCATCTACTCTGTCGAATTATCTCAGAACTATCACAGACATAACCCTTACATCAGTGGATCAGATGACATACGGCGAATTTCTGATGTCTCTGCCTGATCCCACCAGTTTCAACATCATCAGCATGATCCCCATGGAGGGCAACACCGTTCTGGAGATCAACCCTTCGCTGGTTTTTCCCATCGTGGATAAACTGCTGGGCGGCACAGGAAAGCCCCTGTTCCAGACCAGAGAGCTCACCACGCTGGAACAGCACATTATGGACGGCATACTCGGACTGATCCTGAAAGATCTGGAGGAAGTCTGGCGCCAGATCATCCCCAACATCCGCATGAAGAAGGAACTGAGCGAAAACAGCCCCCACATCATTCAGATCGTTTCACAGAATGAGGTTGTCATTCTGGTGGTATTCGAGGTCAAGTTCGGCGAGGTGCTGGGCATGATGAACCTCTGTATTCCGGCGATCGTTCTGGAACCTGTTCTGGGCAAAATCAGCTCCACTGACTGGCTCATCGGCGCCAAAAAAGGTCAGACAGGCGACAACGAACAGGAAATTCTCACCATTCTCAACGAAACAGAAGTGGATACCAATGTATATATGGGACACAGCAAGCTGAACATAGAGGAGATACTCGATCTTTCCAGAGGAGATCTCGTTATGTTCAAGGTGAA
The DNA here is from genome assembly GCA_050251875.1 of Deferribacterales bacterium. Taxonomy (GTDB): domain Bacteria; phylum Chrysiogenota; class Deferribacteres; order Deferribacterales; family Geovibrionaceae; genus Seleniivibrio. Next base: position 101,422 of record JBFWMA010000003.1, read on the forward strand.
AAGCGACAGACCCTCAGAAATTTTTATCAACAACAAGAAAAAGTTTCTGGGAACTGTCGGCACTCTCGGCGTGAAAAAGGCCGTAAAAATAACCGAATTTATCACGGAGAATAAGGATGAAAACACCGCTGAGTGACGATCAACATGCCATGTTTACCGATGTGGTTCAGAATGTTTTTCAGAATACTCTGGACAGCATGTTCGATAAAGATATCACCCTGTCATTCATACAGGTTGTAAACGCCTCCCCGGACGATCTCGCCGAGGGCTATGAGGGACAGACTCTGATCCTCGCCACGGAAGAGAAGACAGGCATGGAAGCGGGACTTATATTCAAGACCGTGGATATCACATATCTGACTAATCTGATGATGATGATGGACGAGCCCGGCAAAGATACTCTGGAATCTGACGACAAAGACGCCATAAAAGAGCTGGCTTCGCAGGTTCTCGCCTCCTGTTCCGTGCCCGTGGAGGAGAAGACTGGAGTTAAGGTTTCATTCCGTGTGGACGATGTTATGGTAAATGACGCTCCGGCGTTATTCCAGGCTTCCGAATATATGATGGCGGACGGTTCTCTGTCCATCGGAGAGCAGAACACCACTTTCCGTTTTTATACTGACGCTTCTCTCTTGAACCTCTTTTCAGGCGGTTCAGGAGCCGGAATGGACGAAGAACCCGATTTCGGAGCGGCGTTCAAGTTTCCGGACGAAGAGCAGATGTCCATGCCCGACCTGGGCGGAGGACATTCCATACCCGGAGCTCATCCGCAGAACCTTGATCTGCTGCTTGATATTGATGTTCCTGTCAGCGTCAAAATGGGCTCGACAAATATGTTTTTAAAGGACATACTTACTATGGGCTCAGGAAACATAATTGAGCTCGATGAATCCGCCGATGAGCCTGTTGAACTTGTGATAAACAACAAAGTCATAGCCAGAGGCGAGGTTGTCATCGTTGATGGTTATTTTGGTTTCAGAATCAAAGAAATTGTCAGCCGCGCAGAACGTATTAAGAAATTAAAAGATTGACAGTAACGGTTAATTTAGAAATAATATAAATAAGACAAACAAGGTGGAGGATCCGAAATGGCTTATGACCACGTGATTATTACGGTTGATGACTCTTCAACTATGCGAAGAATCATCAAAAACACGCTGACTAAGCTTGGCTTCAATAACGTTCTGGAAGCGGGTAACGGTGTTGAGGGACTTGATGTGCTGGCTAAGAACGAAGTGGATCTGATCATTACCGACTGGAACATGCCGGAGATGGACGGACTCACATTCGTTAAGACTCTCAGAGCCAAAGACGAGTACAAAGAAACCCCCATTCTCATGGTTACTACCGAAGCCGCAAAAGAGGATATCCTGACTGCTCTGCGCAGTGGTGTGAACAACTATGTCGTTAAACCTTTCACACCGGATACCCTTCAGGAAAAGGTGAATAAGCTTCTGGGACTGTAATATGTCTGATTACAAAGACATAAATGAGCTTCTGGATATTGCCAGAAGTATCAATGAAGGAAATTATGATGTTGTCAGCGTTGATGTAAACGCCGAAAACGAACTTTTTCATATCGCGCAATATTTCAGTGACGCGGTCAATAAACTGAAAGCTGTGTTCGATACGGTCGAGGACAGCTATGAAGACCTCCCCGGATTCGAAGACACCCTGAAAACTATTATCTCCGATTCAAAAACAGCGTCAGAGAACGTTCTCTCATGCGTTGACAGAATAAATTTCATTACCGATGACATAAAAGAAAACCTCCAGACCATTAAATCTCAGGTGGAGGCGGGAACATACGGACAGGCGGGCGGAATCATCGATCGTCTGCGTGACAAAGCGCTCTCCGGACAGGATACTTGCTTTGATATTATAGCTTCTCTTGAATTTCAGGATATTACCAAGCAGAAAATAGATAAACTTGTTAAAATAATATACGACCTTCAGGAGAGGATGGCGCATCTTGTTCTGATGTTCGGCATTAAAGAGAATAAGATTGATGTCCATATGCTGGACAAAATAAAAGATAAAAAAGACTTACTCAAAGATCAGAACCTTGTTGACGAACTGCTCAAAGAGTTCGGTCAATAAGCTCTGGAGGGCACCATGAATAATGAAATGCAAGACCTCGTACAGGATTTTATTCTTGAAACTGACGAAATCATTGAAAACCTCGATCAGGACCTCATCGAGCTTGAGAACAGAAAAAATGACTTTGAACTTCTGAATAAAATATTCAGGGCGGCGCACACTATGAAAGGCGCCTCTTCCTTCCTCGGATTCGACAAGCTGAGCGGTGTTACACACCACGCGGAAGAGATCCTGAACAAACTCAGAAAGAATGAGATGCAGGTGACTCCTCCCATCATGGACGTTCTGCTGGAGTTCGTGGATATCACCAAGCAGATTCTGGGCGATATTAAAAACGGCACAGACACCGCAAGCATAGACGACATCGTCAGAAAGCTGAAACTCGGAAACGAAGGCAAGCTGGAAGGCGGAGCGGGCGCTTCTTCCGCTTCATCCGGCGGGGATTCCGCTCCGAAGAGAGAGAGCGTTGAGCAGGTGAAAAAAGCCGCCGTGGCGATTGAGCAGACCATCCGTGTGGATGTTTCCCGTCTGGACTCTCTGATGAACCTTGTGGGTGAGCTTGTTCTCAGCCGTAACCGTATCGGACAGATATCCGGCGAACTGGAAAAGAAATTCGAGGGCGAGTTCCTCATCGAACAGCTGATGGAAACCACATCTCAGATCGGTCTTATATCCACAGAGCTTCAGCTCGCGGTTATGAAGACCAGAATGGTACCCATCGGAAAAGTGTTTAATAAATTCCCCAGAATGGTACGCGACCTCTGCCGTGATATGGGCAAGGACATCGACCTTGTGATCACAGGTGAGGAAACAGAGCTTGATAAATCTGTCGTGGAAGAGATCGGCGACCCCCTGATGCACATGATCAGAAACGCCGTTGACCACGGTGTGGAAAAACCCGAAGAGAGACGCAAAACAGGCAAACCCGATAAGGGAACCGTAAACCTCTCCGCTTATCACGAGGGCAACCACATTGTCGTTGAAATCAAAGACGACGGTAAGGGTATGGACCCTGAAGTTCTGAAAAAGAAAGCGATAGAAAAGAATGTCATAACACCTGACGAAGCCAAAAACATGGACAACGAAACAGCTTTCGGTCTGGTTTTCAAACCCGGCTTCTCCACAGCGGCTCAGATCACTGACGTTTCCGGTCGAGGCGTTGGTATGGACGTTGTTAAGACAAACATAGAAAAACTGAACGGTATCATCAACATAGAATCAGAGATCGGTCACGGTACAAGATTCAAGATGAAACTGCCCCTCACACTTGCCATCATCCAGGCTCTTCTGGTTGAGGTATCCGGCGAGGTTCTGGCAATTCCTCTTGTTTCCGTTATCGAGACAGTGCGCATCAACGAAAAAGAGATCCACAGCTTCGAGGGAAGAGAAGTGCTGAAACTGCGTGATTCCGTTCTCAGCCTTATCCGCCTGAACGAGATTTATGAGTTTCAGGAATCCTACGATGACGACATCTATGTCGTTGTTGTGGGTATAGCTGAAAAACGCCTCGGTTTCATCGTTAACAAACTTGTGGGACAGGAAGAGATCGTTATCAAATCTCTGGGCGAATACCTGAGCGGCAACGAAGGCATAGCCGGAGCCACAATCATGGGTGACGGACGTGTGAGACTCATCATAGACGTTGCCGGCGTTATGGAAATCGCTTCCAAAATGCCCAGAAGATTCAGAAAGAAAAAACAGGCGGAAACCAGCAAAAGATCAGATAAAGTGACTGTTCTGGTTGTTGACGACTCAGCCACAGACCGCAAGATCATCTCACGTCTGCTGACATCCACAGGATGGATAGAGAGCAGAGAGGTGACAAGCGGTAAAGACGCTGTGAAGATGATCGACAAACTGAACCCTGATATAGTAATCACAGACATTATGATGCCCGATATGGACGGATATGAAGTCGCCAAAAGCCTGCGTGAGAAAGGTTATAACAACCCCATCATCGCCGCTTCCGGCCGCTCTGACATCTCCGAGCGCAAGAAAATATCCGCCGCCGGGATCGATGCTTTCCTTCTGAAGCCTCTCAACCTGCAGATGCTTCTGGATAAGATCGATGAGCTTATGGCGAACTCTGCTCGTTCTTAGCGTTTTTCTGCTAATTAGCCGGGCAGCAACAGCAAAAATATATATTTATGAGGTGGTCACGGAAACGAGACGTTACCAGACCGCCTCTAAAATGCAGCCTTCTGCTTTCTACCGCTATCATGGCGGCAGCGATACTATTTATCAACTTACGGTTGTTGACACTCTGGAAGGTGATGACCTTGAAAATGCCGCAAAAAAATATAAACTTTCCGATAAGAATGTTCGTGACCTCTCTCCGCAGACTGCTCCCCGTCCTAATGATTTTCGCCGTTTTATATGGTGGAGATAGCTTCGCTAACGAACGCTTCAAATACAGAGTAATAATCAGCCGTCCGGATTCCAATATCACAACACAGATGCGCGTATATGCCGACAACGAAGAGGAAGCCAGAGAAAACGTGGCTCTCAACGGATGGCAGATACTCTCCATAGAGAAGATGGACGATCTTTCCGGTTCCAGAGGAATCGATCTGAACACAGCTAACGCTCAGGCGGAAGCGCAGACACAGATCCAGACACCGGCACAGACACAGGCGGCGGAACATGACGTTACCGTGTCCAAGATAGGCGAAGGCGATATCCAGCCTTTTGGTCAGGTGAAGGTGAAAGACGGCGGAAACGTGGACTTCAAGCTGAAGCCGGCGCCCTGCGAAACTCTCCAGAAGCTCGTTGTGAACGGCAGTCTGGTGGACGTCACCGACACATATAAGCTGGAGAATGTCGTTAAGGACACATATGTTGTCGCTGTTTTTCAGAAGAACGGAAACGAATGTGAAAAGCAGAAGGTGAATAACGATGACCTGAAAGAGATCGCCGTCATCTATTTTGATCTGGGTAAATACAAAACGTCTATCCCCGAAAAGACCAGAAAACTGCTCTCCGGGCTTAATAAAAATAAAAATTACGTCATTATCGGTCACACGGACGATGTGCGGGTGATCCCCAATGTGGAATATAAAGACAATATGGAACTCTCAGTAAAGAGAGCTGACTTTGCCAAAGCGAAAATGAACGTCAAAGGCAGTATAAAGCTGATGGGCATGGGACCCGCTTATCCCATCGCTCCCAATAAAAAAGAAGGACAGCCACTGAACAGGCGAGCCGTGATCTATGAGCGAAGATAACAACAACGAGCCGTTATCCTTTCAGGATTTTTATAACATAAAGCTGAAGAGGTTCTACGAATTTGTCACAGAGGTGATGCACGACTTCACCTTCGCCGTGCACAGAACCATCAAAGAAGAGGATAACAAACGCAGAATAGAGCTGTGGAAATCTTCCAGAAACGAGGCGGAATCCGCCATGGTCTGGATAGAGCTGGTGAAGAACGAAGAGAATGTGGACAGATATGTGTCCACAGACGTTCTGCGCACCATGAACGAAGAGGGACTAACCAAGCTGTTCTTCTTCTCCAATACCGATCTGGATAAAGACACCAGAGATGTTCTGGACGGCAAAAATCACTATATTTTCACCCCTTCAGACATCATGGAAACCATAGACGCGCTGGAAAGAAAAAAGACCGTCAAGGTTGTGAAAAAACGGAAGCAGGTAAAGATCCCTTCCGGATTTCTGCATATCAGAAACCACCTGAAACAGCACCCGCCTCAGGGTAAAAAAGTTTTCGTAAACACCAGCACCATCTCCGCCATGTCCGAGCACTACATCGATATGGTGAGGCAGGTGGTGAACGAGATAGACCGCATTGACGATATCAACAACATGCCGCAGGAGCTTAAGGATAAGTTTAAGCGTGTACAGGCAAAGCTGCTGCCGGAGATGCGCAAAACGCTCTATTTTAAATTTACAGACCGTTTCGAGTATCTGTCGCACACCATATACAGCATCATAGAGAACCTTATTGTGTATATTGGCGCTATTATCGAGATGGAGGCGGAAGAGGATCTGCACAAATATCGTGACAAGATCGAAGAACATCTGGAAACACTTAGACAGACAGACGAACGTCTGGAAGAATTTTACGCTGAACAGATGAACAAAGCAGAGTCTCTCAGCTATAAGCTATTATATTATTCTATAGCTGTAATCGTGTTCATGACCGTGTTTTACATAATTATGCGGCTTAAAAAATAAAGATTATCAGTTTACAAAATTAATGCTTCCAAACTGTTTGATTTTTGCACCATAATGAATTAAAATTATAAAGGTTTAAATCGTTTAGCTAATGCGGGCTGATAATAACGGGTAAAGATGGAATATATTGATGAGATTCTAAACTACATCGGCGAAGTTGTTTTTGTTGTAAATGATAAATATCAGATACAATATTGCAGCCCCCAGGTGAAAAACCTGACGGGGAAGCCCGCCGACAGGATGAAAGGAAAAAAGTGCCATATGGTGCTTTTCAACAAGATGGAGCCCTGCAAGGACTGCCAGCTTAATAAACTGCGTGAAAATAAAATTCCCCTTGATATAGAACACGATACGATCACCCACAGGGGCTTTCGAAAGCTGCTGTCGGCTAAGTTTATCACTCTTTCCAACGGCGACTACGCAGAGATTCTCACGGACATCACCAGCACAAAAAAGCTGATAGATAAACTGACACGCCACTCGAAAGAGCTGAAGGCGTCTAACGTTATTCTGAACCTGAAACGCAAAGAGACGGAGAAGGAACACCGCTTCATCATGAAGACGATCAACTCTCTGAATGACGGCGTTATGGTTATCAATCCCGATTTCACCATCAACATGTCGAACACCAGCCTGATGGAGGTGTGCGATCTGCACCACAAGAGCATGTCGGAGCTGAAATGCTATGAGGTATACGGATATTCCGAACAGTGTCACGACTGCCCTCTGCTCGATCCTAAAAACGTGCGTTCTTTCCGTGAGGCGGCCGGAAAAAAGCTGACTATCACCATGAACCATTTCGACAAATATATCGTTGAGAGCATAAGAGACACCACCAAAGAGCTCAAGCTGATAGACGAGATCAAATCACAGCAGACCGTTCTGACAGAGAAGCAGCGCCAGATGAGCCTGCTGAACGAAGACCTGCTGAGAATGAACGATAAACTGAAAACAGCCCATAAAATAATAGATGAAGAACTGATGCAGGTGGGACAGATCCAGGCGAGTCTTCTGCCCGAAAAACTGCCTGAGATCGAAGGCTATGATTTTGGCGCCTTCTACACACCGGCGGAGCACGCCGGCGGCGACTACTATGACTGCATCGAGATGAGCAACGGATACTGGGGTCTGGGCGTGGCGGATGTTTCCGGACACGGAATCCCCGCTTCCGTCATCATGGCTATCACCCGTGCCATCATGCGTTCATACACATACGACATCATTTCATCATCCGAGGCTGTTGCCATGGTAAACGAGATATTATGCGACAATATCCACACAAATGACTTTGTCACGATGTTCTATCTCGTTCTTAATTCATCTAAAGGGACATGTAACTTTGCCAGTGCGGGACACAACCCCCTCCTGTTTTATGACAAGTCTGAAATGCTCGTGAAAAAGATTTCCGCTCATGGAATGTTTCTCGGAGCATTTGATATGGTAGAATATGAAGAAGGGACACTGGAACTTGATTCCGGTGATATCGTCTTTCTCTACACAGACGGTCTGAACGAGGCTATGAACCGCAGCCGTGAACAGTATGGCTATGACCAGCTGATCTCAAAAATTATGATGTTTTCAGGTCTTCCGGTAAAAGACATGATCGACAACATCATGGAGGATGTCAGAGCCTTCACGCAGGGACATCCGTTTGAAGACGATATTACTATACTGGCTTTTAAAAAGTTATAAGGAGGACAATATGTTCGATGTTCAGGATAACGGCGGAAAAAAAGTAGTTTTTGTTAAAGGCGAAGTAAACGCGCAAACAGGCGGAGAGCTGAAAAAAGGCATCCTTGATCTTTTCAACTCCACAAGCGCCGTAATCATTTCATTCAAAGGCGTTGTTTACATGAACAGCTCCGGTCTCAGAGAGATCATCGACCTGCTCAAAAGCACAAACAAGATCAAAAAAGATCTTAAACTCTGTGAAATGTCCTCTGACATCAGAGAGATGTTCACTTTCACAGGTCTCGATAAAGTATTTAAAATTTACGAAACTCAAGCACAGGCTCTGGGGTAATCTATGTCAGTCAACTTTACCCGTTACGGCGATGTCCTGAAAATAATGGTTGATCAGGACACACCCGGCAAGGATCTCGAAGAGGGCGCCCGAAAGCTCCTCGATGAGAAAAATGTCGCAAGTGTGAGCCTGGATCTGAAAAACTGTTACTATATACAAAGTAAAGCGCTTGCCGCTCTGATTGCTTTTAAGAAGAACGCGGCCAAAATAAGAGCTGATTTTGTTGTCAGCAACGTCTGCGACAACGTATATCAGGTATTTGAAATGGCCAATCTGACCTCTTATTTCACTATCAGAGAGGATTTTTCATCATATCCGGCTGAAGAGCTCATGGAAAAATTCTTTCAGGCGGACTACGCTGACAGGGTTTCAGATTTTATCGCTGAGCATTACAGCGATGAATACAGACAGAAGCTTCAGGAGCTCATGGAAATGAATGAGCCCGAGCTCAAATATTACGCTATTCTCACCATGGGAAAAGCGCACGACTATGCTTCAGAAGACAGGATTAAACAGGAGCTGGACAGCGACCTGCCCATGGTTGTCAAGGCATCTGTCCTTGTTCTGGGCTGGTTCGGCGACACATCCAGCAAAGATAAGATATATTCGCTTCTGGAAGGCGGACTGGAAGAGCTGGCGGAAGCCGCCGCCGCGTCCATTGCCCTCTTAAGCGATGATTCAGACGCTCAGCGTCTCGGAAAGCTGCTTTCAGACAAGAGCGCCGTAATCAGAACAGCCGCCGTGCAGGCGCTGACTCTGATAAATGACGACAACTCTTTTGATCTGCTGAAATCCGCTCTGAGCACAGAGCAGGACGAAAATGTTAAAGCGACTCTCATCAGAGCCGTGTCATCCTTCAACAGACCCGGCGTTTCAGATATCCTGATAACAGGTCTGGACAACGGATCCATCAAGGTGCGTGAGGCATCCGCCAGCGGTCTGGCTAAGATCAAGGCAAAAGATAAGCTCGCTGACATCCTGAGCCGTGTCACTGACAATGACGCATGGGTGGGATATTTTGCAGTGAAGGCATGCGGAGACATCTGCGCCGCCTCAGACGCGAAAACACTGATGGACAGCTATGACAAAGTTGATGAAAACGTCAAACTTGCCATAGTGGAAGCACTGGGCAAGATACCCTCTGACTTCAGCGACTTCTATATGAAGATTCTGAACGACAACAACGAGGATATCAGAAAAGAAGTGCTCTCTGCTCTGTACATCGACAATAAAGACGCGGCAAAAGACGCCGCTCTCACACTTTTCACAGACGATTCGAGCTGGATAGTCCGCTATAAAGCTCTGGAAATTGTGTCCGCTATCCGTCCGGAAGGTTACAAAACACTTCTGCAAAAAAGACTGACCGCGGAAGACAACAAATATGTTAAAGACAAAATACAGTCAATACTGGAAGAGATATGATTACTGCTGCAACGATAAAAATAAAGGATGACGAGTTCGTAGAGCTGAAAGACATCATATACAAGAATGCCGCCATCTCTTTCGCCGACAGCAAGAAATATCTTCTGGAAAACAGGCTGTCAAAGAGATTGCAGGAACTGAACTTCACCAGCTTTAAGGACTACATCTACTATCTGAAATATGACGCGAAAAAGCGTGAAGAGATGGAGGTTCTCTTAAACCAGGTAACCATCAACGAAACCTATTTCCTCAGGGAAAGGGCTCAGATGGACCATATGATTAAGACAACCATCCCAGCTCTTATAACCGCAGGCAAGAGAAACATCAGAATATGGTCCGCCGCCTGTTCTTCAGGCGAAGAACCCTACTCTCTCGCCATGCTGCTGAACGAAGCCGGGCTTTTCGCTAAGGCCGGCATAGAGATTCTGGCGACCGATATCAACACCGAGGTGCTTGATTTCGCCCAGAAGGGACTATACAGAACGATATCGTTCAGAGGCGTCCCGCCCACCATACAGGATAAATATTTTCGTAAAGACGGATTCTCTTTTCAGCTTGACTCTGCTATAATGAGTAAAGTTAAGTTCTTTCAGGGCAATCTGTTTAACCCTATGCTCAGCGCTAAGGTTGGCAGGCTGGACATCATCTTCTGCCGCAACGTTCTCATATACTTCGATATCCCGGCTAAGCAGAAGGTGATAGACCTTTTTCATAAATCGCTGAACACTCCCGGAGCTCTCTATCTGGGTCACTCAGAGACACTTAACAAAATCTCTGACAGCTTTAAGATGGAAAATTTCGGCGGGGGCATCATTTACAGAAAATAGTGCCTGAAGGCACGGGAGAACCGCTCATGGGGTAGGACCGATAGAAGTCCAGCACTCTTTGGTAACGGAGAAGGTTCAGGAAGTTAATCAGCGCAGCGCTGATAACAAGAATATCACTGTGACCCATGAGATTCAGGAAGAGAAGGAACACCGCTCTAAATCTGTGAACGAAACAGAAGAGAGCGAAAACAAGACTATCGACCAGAATAACAAAAGAAAGCAGGACGAGCAGGAACGCAAAAAGCGTGAAAAGCAGAAGGAGGAAGCCAGAAAACAGGTTTCCGACACGGGGCATATTATAGATCTGGAAGCGTGACCGATGAACAACTGTAAACTTTTAATTTTTAATAACGATGAACTACAAATTATTCAATGCCGGAGTGACGATCCGGCATCTTTTGTTGTGCGGACAGCGGACATCACAGAAGAGATGCTCTCATCCGCCGTATATATGCGTCTGGAGTGGTTCGAGGGAGACACGCTGAAATACGTCTCCGTCACCGTTCAGAGCTATGATGGAACCACAGCCACGCTGGCGAAAACATCAGAAGTCTTCTCCGACAAGAGCGAGCAGTATCACCTGATAGACGTTTCCGACCCGATAGACATCACACAGGTGGACACCGACAGCGTAATGGATTACCGCCAGAAGGCTGACAGCTTTAACAACCGTTTCAGGAACAGCCTCACAGCGCAGATTAAAAAGATTCTGACGGAAGAGACATATACCAATCAGCTCATTTTAAAGATGCTGATGCAGATAGACAACAAACTGGACGATCTGCTGAGCCTGAAACAGAGCGAACAGTCGGCTGAGCTGAAAACATCACGCATGATATATCTCAGCGGCGGCGAGGTATGCTTTCTGTCGCAGGAAGGCAAACCCGGAGATATATTCTATATCCAGACACCGCCCAGCAGCACGCCGGGCATCGCCTTTGCCGCACTGTGCAAAATAAAATCACTCATAGAAGCCGGCAAAAACAGGCTCTGTGAGTGCGAGTTTGTATACATTGACGAGATGACCCGAGACGGCATCATCCATTACGTCTTTGAAAAAGACAGAGAAAAACTGAAAAGGAAAAAGATAAATGGCTGAATCCACCCTAATCAGCATCGCTTTCTTTCTGATATGCGTGCTGTTCATCATGCTTCTGATAGCGTTCACCAGAATAATAAAAATGCAGAAGATGTTGACGGACGTCAGCCCTAAGGACCTCTACCCGTTTCTGGAAGAGCTGAGAGAACTTGTTATCGAATCCGAGAGAATAGCCGATAAGTTAGAGGACGAGATAACAAAAAAAGAGGAGATTCTGGAGGATATCGCCAGCCTGGCAGAAGAGAAGCTGAGAAGGCTGGAAACAATAAACGACAACCCTTCAGAAAATCCTGCGGCGGCTCTTTTGGCTGCCATCAGCAACACCCCGCCAGCGGCGGCATCCGCACCGAATCCGGCGCCCAACCCGGCAGGACAGCTCTCTATCAGAGACCGGATATCGGATCTGATAGCAGTGGGCATGTCAGACACTCAGATAGCATCTGAGCTGGGCGTATCCACCACAGAAGTGCAGATAGTGAGAAGACTGGAAAACTGAAATGGAAATTGTAAAACCCGATGTTCAGGCAGCGCAGACAGCACCGGCGGCAGAAGGTGAAGTCACCCTGAAAGAGGGCGAAGAGGTAAACGCAAAATTCATACGGAACCTGTCCACAGGCATGGTTCAGCTGAATATCAAAGGAAAGGTGGTGACAGCCGAGACAGACGTCAATATGTCATCATCCAAAACTTTTATCGCCGTGGTTGTGAAAAACCCTGACGGCTCCACCGCTCTGAGACTCTATCCCCCGCTCCCCGAATTCGCCGAGACAAAATCAAACACTTCCGGATTGCAGTACACGTCTCCCCAGAGTCAGACATCGCAGACACAGGCAAACACCCAGGGACAGACGGCGCAGGGGCAGACAACCCAGCCGCAGGTTTCATCCCAAACGGGTCAGACTGTCACGTCTCAGTCATCCGCCATGAATATTCAGCAAAATCAGACTGGCGCTCAACAGGGGCAGAATCAGACCCTGGCGCAAACCACCGCCGGAACAGACAGCCAGAGCGCCGCAATGACACAGAAACAGACATCGGTCAATATGCCGATGGATATACACCCGGGCGCCAGACAGCCCATAGGCACAGCCACACTGAAATCTTCAGATGTGCGTCTGATCCCTATGGATCAGCAGACCGGTCAGACGGGCTCTTCACAGAAGACCGCGCAAAACCCTCAGCAGAACGCTTATTCCACAGCATCCGCCGTGAAACCGGCTGAGACTGTCATGCTGGACGGCAGGGCGCAGGCGATAAGACTCCCCGCAGGCTCCATCCCCGTTCAGGAGGGAGAGACTGTGGAGGTGAACATACTGAAGATGCAGGAGAACGGCAAGACACTGGTGTCCATCAAAGATTCGCTCTTTGAGCTGAAGCTGGGTCCGCAGGTGTTCAAATCCCTGCTGGCAGAGGTCACATCAAAAAGCTCTCTGATAGACCTCAGCATACTCAGAACCCCCGTGGAGACTCTGGATCAGTCATATGTAAAACAGCAGGTCTCCGGGTTCGACATAGAAAAGATAATGAAAGCGTTCGGAAAATTTCAGCATGTGAGCATGGAGGATATGACGGCGGAAAAGCTGAAACAGTCACTGAAAGACTCCGGACTCACTTTTGAAAATAAACTTCTGAACGGACACGATGTCGCCGGCGATGAGAAATTCAACGCCCTGCTGAATCAGGATACGTCCGCCAAAGACAGCCTGACACGGATGCAGGTGACAAATCTTTTTCTGGCGGGCGGCATACTCGCCTTTCTGAAGACCAAGGACGAAAACGTGGACGACACACTTCTGCGCTATAAACCCGGCGCGGACGGAAACGGAACCGTCTTTGTCTCCACATCCTTCTCCGAGCTGGGCGACACTCTTATTTCCATTCGTCAGAACAAAAACAAATTCAGCGTGTCTGTAAAGACAGAAAAGGATATTTCTAAAGAGCTTTCCGATCTCAGGCTTGAAAACAGTTCCATACACTGGTACAAATTTAATAAACAGGATCTTGAGATGCTTGATCCTAAAAAAGATATCTCTGCCGATCTGGGCAGTTTTGAGGTGATTATCTGATGGACAAAACCATTAACTATCTTAAGAATTTCTTCATGGAGTCTTCCGAACTGCTTATTGTGGCTCTGATAGCTCTGCTCAGCTATTTTATCGTAAAAAAAGTAATAGTCTCATCTCTTCATAGATTTTTTAAAAAAACTGAGAACACCTATGACGACCTGATAATCGAATCCGGAATTTTCGGTCAGCTCGCCATGATAGCTCCCGCTCTGGTTTTCATCTATTCTGCGGATATCATAAAGATACCCCACTACCTGATTCAGATCATCTCAGCTTACATCGCCGCCAACATCACTATTTTCTTTATCAGGCTTTTTACACTTATCAACAAAGTTTACAACCAGTTCGAGGTTTCCGCCAAAAGACCCATCAAAGGCTATATCCAGCTGATGCAGGTTATCACGGCTTTTCTCGGCATAATCATAACAATCTGCATAGGCATCGGAAAATCGCCTCTGGGAATCCTGAGCGGTCTGGGCGCCATGACAGCCGTTCTGATGTTCGTGTTCAAAGACACGATCATGTGCTTCATAGCGGGACTCCAGATAGTTTTCAACGATCTGCTCCATAACGGCGACTGGATCGAAATGCCCAACATGGGCGCTGACGGCGAGGTTATGGATATCGCTCTGTATACCGTGCGTGTGCGCAACTTCGACAAAACAATAGTTACAATCCCCACCAGCAAGTTCTTAGACAGCTCTTTTAAAAACTGGCGGGGCATGACGGAATCCGGCGGACGCAGAATAAAAAGATCAATATCCATCGACCAGTCCACTGTCCGCTTTCTGGACAGAGCCTCCATAGAAAAATTTTCCGGAATCAACCTGATAAAAGACTATATGGATCAGAAGCTCCATGAGGACATAGACGCAGACGGCAAGGACATCAACAAAAGAAAGCTCACCAATCTCGGTACTTTCCGTGTGTATATAAAAGAATATCTGAAAAATAATCCCAAACTCCATAAGGATATGACTCTGATAGTCCGCCAGCTCCCCTCCGGATCTGAAGGGCTTCCCATAGAAATCTATGTCTTTACCACCACCACTAACTGGTCTGACTATGAAGATATCCAGTCTGACATATTCGATCACCTGACTGCGGCGGTAAAAGATTTTGATCTCAGAATTTTTCAGCATCCTTCCGGTTATGATTTTTCTAAATTAGGGTCAAGTTGATCTTTTTCGTGCCGATTTAGGGTTATAAGCGTCCGCAGCTTTTTCTCATTACGCCGGGGGTATTTATGTTTCTGTCCAGAAAGTACAAAGTGACCGTCACCAACAAGAACACCGTGCTGGAAGTAAAGCACGGCGCTAACCTCTACTCTGTTCTCCGTGAGCATGAGCTCATCGAAAAAATGCTCTGTGACGGAAGCAGCCAGTGCGGCAAGTGCAAGGTGAAGATATCCGGCAATGACGTAAATAAACCTACCAAGAAAGAGCGTCTGGTGCTGGCGGAAACCAGCATAGAGAGCGGAATGAGGCTGGCTTGCCAGTACACAGTGAAGTCCGACATAAAAGTAGACACTCAGGAAGCCGCAAAACGTGAGAACGTCAACCCCGGCATAGTCAGCATGAAGATAGTGAAGAGCAACGGAGAGGTGGAGGAGAACGAGTTTAAATCATATCTGCACTCGGATATGTTTATTAAGCCCGACCTGCCCGCTTCAAACGAACCTATACATGTTCCGGAAGATCAGGAGCCGGAGCTCATCGTTGACGATTCTGTGGATGACGATGATTTTGTTTTACGTGAAACATTTGAAGAGCTTCCGCAGGAACCTGTCACTCCCCGATTCATGCAGGAGGAGGAACCTGTTCAGCAACCCATTCATAATGCGGACGAGCCGGAAACACCGACTCAGGAACCTCTGAAAGATGACTCTATAAAAATAACCAGCAGAGCCTCCGCTCCGGCATATGAGGACGATTCATACAGCAATGACGGACTGCTTCTGGTTCAGCAGCCGGACGGAATTCAGTATTTTCATTACAGCGCAGGCATAGCCAATCTGGCTTCTAAAGGAATGATAAAGACCGATGAGCGCATTGAGGTGCTTCTGGAAAAGCATCTGCTCAGCGATTTCATCTATAACAACATAAACGTGAAAGATGTTGAACGAGTTATCGTAATGCTGGACGACTGCTACTTCGAGGGAAAAGAGCTGTTCAACCTCGTGATATACACATCCATAAACATCGGCGGATTTCTCATAGAAATCCTTCAGCCCATGCAGAACCACAGGGACATGGTGCGTTTTCTCAGGTTTGTCAACCAGACACCCGGCAAGCGTCTGCTGATTCCGCTGGATTCTCTGGAGAAGGCATATTTTCTGGATGACGGAAACCTCTATGAGCTGGAGGCGGGATATATCGACTCCGACAGTCTCCTGTCCATGAGCGAGTTCAACGGAAAGAACCCTATAGTGGGGCTCAGCGATGATATGCTGGAGACCACCGTTAAGGATTCATTTCATCTGCCTGATTCCATATCCTTCACCGTGTTTTTCCACACGGCGGTTATCTTTATGAAAACCGGGCTGGCGGACAAACGTCTTCAGCTGAAAGACAGAACCGCTGTGATGGATCTGATGCCCCTTGAGATTACCGTTAAGCTGGGCAAACATGACGGGCTTAAAAGATTCAATGTTTTCCGCAAACAGGGATGCGATCTTTACATCGATCAGAACGCTCTGGACGCCCTGAACAGGTTCAGGCTTTTCATCCGCACGGTAATAGCCTATACAGAGAAAAAATTCGGAAATATAGACAACATAGTATTTTATACACTGACAGACAGCGCTACACTGGCGGATGATCTGCTCACTCTTTCCGCAGTGCCTAAGAAATATGAAAGACGCTTAAAGACTTTTTCCGGCGATCCTTCCATATTCGCTGTACAGTTTTTTCAGGAGAGGGATATCGAGACATATTTTCAGAAGCGTTTCGGTGTGCATGAGATTATCAGTCTGGATTCTGACGAAGTATTCACAGAGACCCAGAAAGAGTGCGAGCTAAAAATTATTTCCTGAAGGCTTCCGCTATAGCGGTTTCCAGATCGGCGGCTCTTACCGGTTTGTTCAGATAGATACAGGCGCCCTGCGCGGCTGTGTCTTTGTATGATTTATATGATCCGAAAGCTGTAATGACTATTTTTTTAGCGTTTATATTCTTCTCGTTCAGCTTGTCCATGAACTCCATACCGTTCATTTTAGGCATTCTCAGGTCGGTTATGACAAGATCATAAGATTTCTTCTCAGCCATCAGCAGACCTTCAAGCCCGTCAGCGGCCATATCCACTTCGTATCCGCCCATTTTCAGTATCTCGGCATAGCCAAGCCTTGTGTGTTCTTCGTCATCCACAACCAGAATCTTAAGATCTTCCATAATCATCTCTCGCCGTCATACTTGATAATCTCCCCTGTCTGATAGATGGGGAAGATAGTAGAAATCGTATTTTTATAAACAAGCTGCTGTCTGCCCTCGAAGGCGGTCAGCAGTGTATAGTTATCGAAACCGATGAGGCTTCCTCTGATCTTAACACCGTTGATAAGGAAGCTGACGATAGGCGAGCGTGACTTGCGCACCTCGTTTAAGAAGATATCCTGCATGGGCGGGCGTGTATGTTTCGGGTGTCTGCCCTGATGTGCGCTGTAATATATTTTTGAAATAAAGTCGATGTCCACAACGGTTTTAGCGGCGGCAACGGTCGCTATATCGTTCTTAGACAGCAGAATTTTTACCTCTGCGTCATCCAGAAGAATGTGGTATGGATCAAAATCCATCACCCTTCCCCTGAATCTCTCTTTATTCTTCATAATGAACATAAGAGGTATCTTTCTGGTCCGGGCATTGTGCATAAAAACAAATTCTATCTGCGCGTGAAATGACGCCGCGGCGGCGGAACTTTCCATCAAACTCTCCCCGATTCGATTGTATATATAAATACAGAACTTATAACCCGATTATAAATTGTTTATTTGTGTTTACAAGTTTTTATTTTATCAACACGATTTTATTCATATTTTTTATAGGCTATTCCATCCTGTGACAGTGTTGAAAGTGAGCCCCAGACTTTCAACATTTTTTCCCATTCAAAAATCATTGACAAATTTGAGCTAAATCGCTTGTCAACACTTTACAAATAGCTTATTATTACTACGACTATATATTTAAAATATAAAACTATAAGAGGAAAGATTATGCGTTTTAAGGCCGTTAAAGATGAAATTTATCCGTTCATCCAGTACGCTAACAATTTTACAAGCCCGAAAAACCTTAATACTATTCTGCAAAATATACTAATAGAAGCAGAAAGCGATGGTGTCATTTTAAGAGCCACCGACATGCAGGTTGGTTTCAGCGGAAAGGTAGATGTAAGCGTTGAGACCACAGGTGTTGCCACAGTATCCGCTAAAAAACTCCTCGACATAGTCAGAGAGATACCGGACGGATCAGTTATCGATTTTCACTTTGATGGATCTAAGATAAATATATCAGCGGGAAAATCAAGTTTCAAACTCTCTACCATCAGTCACGAAATATTCCCGACAATGGCAGAGATAACACCTGAATACAGCCTCAGAATAAAAAGCTCCGTTCTTTTTGATCTCATAAAAAAAACCAGTTTCTGCATATCAACAGACGCTTCAAAGATCGAATACACCGGAGCCCATTTAGCGGTATACGGAAACAAGCTGGAAATCTCTTCAGCAGACTTTCAGCGTATAGCTACCAGCAGCGTCACTTTTGATGATGAATACGCAAATGAATTTATAATAAATATTCCCAGAAAAACTGTTATTGAGCTGATGAAAGTTCTCGATAACGATGAATACGTTGAGATAGACACCGACCGCAAACAGATAATCTTTAAAATCGGAGCTATTCAGATATATTCCAAACTCATCGAGAAATATATCAAGAGCATCACAAAGCTCTTCTCCAACGATTATCCTCTCACAGCGAAACTTAAAAGATCAGAGTTCCTTGACGTTATAAAAAGGGTTTCCGCCATCACCAGCGAAGTGACTCATGGTGTTGTTCTCTCTTTCAAAGAGGACGGGCTAACTCTCTACAGCTTAGAGACAGAATACGGAGCCGGACACGAAACCATTGACGATTTCGAGTTCACAGGAACCTATCTGGATATCATCTTTAACTCCAAACACATGGTTGAGATGGTAAACAACATAGACACAGACTATTTCGTGCTTTCCATGATATCAGACAGAAGCCCCGCTATCATTCTGCCTGAGTCCGGAAACTATAAATATCTTGTGGTACCGATCTCAATCAACAGGTTCTGATGTACACTGAGCGGTTAAGGCTCGTTAATTTCAGAAACCACGCTGATTCTGTTTTCGGTTTTGACAGGTTAAACTACATAGAGGGCGATAACGGCAGCGGAAAGACTTCTGTGCTGGAAGCTCTATATATTCTGTTTAACCTGAAAAGTTTCAGACCGCAGACAGTGAACCGAGCGGCTATGTTCAACATGCCTTTCTTTCAGATATCCGCCAGATGCCAGTCCGGCGGTCAGTCATCTGTAATCCATTACAAATATGAAAAAACGGCGGATCTGAGAAACGATTCCGGCAGGATAAACAATAAAACCGCTTATCTGCTTGATAATCCTGTAATATGTTATTCTCCTGAATACAGACAGATAGTTTCAGACGATCAGGACGACAGGCGCAAGTTTATAGATAGAATAGCTTTTCAGCTTGATATAGCTCATTTTGACAGGCTGACCGATCTTAAAAAGCTGAACTCGATGAAACTGGCTGAGCTGAAAAAGCAGAACCCATCCTTCGAATATATCGATGCTCTGAACGACAAAATCATATCTATTTCGCAAAAAGTGACCGGAGCAAGGCAATGTGCCGTCCAGCAGATCAACGTTATTCTTAAGGGGCTTTATGACGTTCTGAAGACGAAAGACGTATTCATGCTTGATTTGCGCACCAACTCTTTTCGTCCGGAGATACTGGCGAAGGAAAAAGAGGACAGAAAGCCTGTTTTCGGCAGTTCCAGAGACAAACTTTACTGTCTGTCAGATAACAGAATTTATGACCGATTTTCATCATTCGGTCAAAAGAAGACATTTGTTCTCCTGACACTCGCTGCGGGGCTGAAATTACTTGAACAAAACGGCAGAAGTGGTATAATCACAATGTTAGACGATTTTGAGGCAGGGCTTGACCAAAACCGCATCAATAAACTGTTTGAGATGTTTTCCTCCAGCTCTCAGGTATTCGTTACAGGGGTAAAAAATTCAAACTTTTCCGACTTAAAAACAATCAGGATACAGGTGAAAGATGACGAACATTCCCAATAATTACAGTGAAGACAGTATCCGAGTGCTCGAAGGTCTCGAGGCTGTCCGTCAGAGACCAGGTATGTATATCGGTTCTGTGGGCACCAGAGGTCTTCACCACATGGTCTATGAGGTTATAGACAACTCGATAGATGAGGCTTCAGCCGGATATTGTAAGAATATCAATGTAATTATCCACATAGACGGTTCCGTTACCGTTGAAGACGATGGACGGGGTATCCCCGTCGGCATACACCCCACAGCGGGCAAACCCACTGTTGAGGTTGTTATGACTGTTCTGCACGCCGGCGGTAAATTCGACAGCAAATCATACTTCGCTTCCGGCGGTCTCCACGGCGTGGGCGTTTCCGTTGTGAATGCGCTCAGTGAGTTTGTCGATGTCACCGTTAGACGTGACGGCGGCGTTTATTATCAGAAATATGAAAGAGGTATTCCGGCTACCGAGTTCAAAAGAACCGGAGACACTCAGAAGACCGGAACAAAAATCACTTTTAAACCCGATCATCAGATATTCGAAACTCTTGATTTTTCTTATGAAACTCTCTCCAGAAGATTCAGAGAGCTCGCTTTCCTTAACAGCGGTCTGCGCATCAAGGTAAGCGATGAGAGATTCGACACAAGCGAGGAATATTATGCTGAGGGCGGAATCATCAGCTATATCAAATTCCTTAACAAAGCAAAAACGCTCATTCTTGATGAGCCCATCTATTTCTGCGAGATGACAGACGAGAAGATTCAGGTTGAGTTCGCAATTGTGTATAACGACACCTACATTGAGAATATCCACTCTTTTGTCAACAATATCCACACAGAAGAGGGAGGCACGCACGAGGCGGGGTTTAAGGCAGGTTATACAAAAGTTTTCAACAACTTTGTCAACAAGCACAACCTGATAAAAGAAAAAATATCTCTCACCGGTGACGATATCCGTGAGGGTATGTCCGCCATCATTTCCGTGCGTATGAATGACCCGGTGTTCGAAGGACAGACAAAAACCAAGCTCGGTTCCACATCTGCCAGAAACTCTGTGGAAAGCGTTATGAATAAATTTCTCCCCGATTTTTTCGAGGAGAATCCCAACATAGTTAAAAAAGTTCTGGATAAAGCGCTTCAGGCTTTCCGTGCCAGAGAAGCAGCCAGAAAAGCGAAAGAGCTTACCAGACGTAAAAACGTTCTGGAAGTTTCCACCCTCCCCGGAAAACTGGCGGACTGTCAGGAGAAGGATCCCGCTAACTCTGAAATCTTCATAGTGGAAGGTGACTCTGCGGGCGGGTCAGCCAAACAGTGCCGGGACAGACGCACACAGGCTATCCTGCCTCTGAGAGGTAAGATTCTGAACGTTGAGAAAGCCAGATTCGATAAACTGCTCTCCAGTGAAATGATAAAAATAATTATCACCGCTCTGGGAACCAGCATCGGGCAGGACGACTTCAACATAGAAAAACTGCGCTATCACAAGATCATCATCATGACCGATGCGGATGTGGACGGCGCTCACATCTCTACACTGCTTATGACATTCTTCTTCCGTCATATGCGTGAGATTATCGAGAGAGGATATCTCTATCTCGCCAGCCCTCCCCTTTATAAGGTGAAAAAAGGCAAATCCGAGAGATATATACAGAACGAAGAAGTGATGGAAGACTATCTGCTTGATCTCGGTCTGGAAGACGTTGAGATTCATAATGTAGGCAGAAACAGATACAAAGAGCTTCTGATTAACCTTATCAAGCTGAACCGTATGGTTTCCAAGTTTGAGAAGAAAGGATATTCCAGAAGACTTATCAAGACTCTGGCTATGTACGATGATCTGGACTACACCAAGCTGGAAGATAAAGAGTTCGCTGACGCTCTGTATAAAAAACTGTATGACAACGGAAGTCTCCAGTCATATACAAAAACAGAGGTCGGTTTCAACTCTGAATTCGGCAGATATAACATCAGTCTGGAAAACAACTCCAGAACCCTCGCTATCAACACCGATCTGCTCTCCACTCCGGAGTTCAGAGAGCTGAGAAGACTGGGTATCTACCTGAAAGAGATAGGCGAAGCTCCTTATAAGATCAAGATTGGCGAAGAGATAATTAACTTTGAGACGCTCACTGAGTTTGTCGGCTATATAGAGGCAAGAGGCAAAAAAGGTCTGAACGTTCAGCGATATAAAGGTCTCGGTGAGATGAACCCCGAACAGCTCTGGGAAACAACGGTGGATCCGGAAAGACGTACTCTTTATCAGGTGCGCATTGAGGATGCCGAGATTTCCAACGAGCTCTTCTCTCTGTTGATGGGAGATGTGGTTGCCCCCAGAAGGGAGTTCATAGAAAACAACGCTCTCAACGTAAGAAATCTGGATATTTAGGTGCATAATGGAAGATAAAAAACGTATAGTTCCAATAACGATAGAAGAATCCGTAAAAAACAGCTACCTCGATTACGCCATGAGCGTTATCGTGGGGCGTGCCCTTCCCGATGTGCGTGACGGTCTGAAGCCTGTTCATCGCCGGGTGCTCTACTCCATGAGCGAAATGGGCGTTTTTTACAATAAATCATATAAGAAATCCGCCCGTATCGTGGGTGACGTAATCGGTAAGTATCACCCCCACGGTGACAGCGCTGTTTACGACACTCTGGTGCGTATGGCTCAGGATTTCTCTCTGCGCTATCCTCTGGTGGACGGACAGGGTAACTTCGGTTCTGTGGACGGTGACAACGCCGCCGCCATGAGATATACCGAGGTTCGTCTCTCTAAAATAGCTGACGAGCTTCTGACCGATCTGGATAAGGACACAGTGGATTTTACCCCTAACTATGACGGATCGCTGGATGAGCCCGCTGTGCTCCCCACCCGTGTTCCGGCTCTTCTGGTTAACGGAACCAGCGGTATCGCCGTTGGTATGGCGACCAACATTCCCCCCCACTGTCTCACAGAGGTGATCTCCGCTCTGACTCATATGATAGATAATGAGGACTATACGGAAGACGATCTTCTTCAGATAGTTAAAGGACCCGATTTCCCCACATACGGTCTGATTATGGGCAAAAAAGATATCATGAACGCCTATAGAACAGGTCGCGGCTCTATAACTATAAGAGCCCGTGTGGTGATAGAAGAGACAAAAACAGGCAAGCCTGTGATTGTTGTCCGTGAGATTCCTTATCAGGTGAACAAAGCGTCTATGATAGAAAAAATAGCCGAACTTGTTCATGAGAAAAAGATTACAGGAATTACCGACCTTCGTGATGAGTCTGATAAAGACGGTATCAGGGTTGTAATAGAGCTGAGAAAAGGCGAAAACGCCGAAGTTGTTCTTAACAGACTCTATAAATTTACACAGATGCAGACATCTTTCGGTTTCAACATGGTTGCTCTGGTGGACGGCAAGCCCCAGACGCTGTCTCTGATGCGCATCCTTCAGGAGTTCATCAGCCACAGGATAACCGTTGTTACCAGGAGAACAAAATATCTGCTTAGAAAAGCAGAAGACAGACTCCACATTTTGGAAGGTCTGATCAAAGCTGTTGAAAACATAGACGAAGTTATCAAGACCATCAAAGCCTCTAAAGACACTGCGGACGCTAAGAAAAATCTTTGCGAGCAGTTCGGATTCACAGAGGTTCAGTCACAGTCCATTCTGGAGATGAGACTTCAGAAACTGACCGGTCTGGAGATAGAAAAACTTCAGGAAGAATATGAAAATACACTGAAAGATATTCAATACTACAAAAGCATTCTGGGCGACAGACACGTTATGATGGCTCTTATCAAAGAAGAGCTCGAAGAGGTCAAAGCTAAATACGGCGATGAAAGACGCACAGAGATAACAGCGGATGTTCAGGATTTTGAAGACGAAGATCTTATCCCGAACACAGAAAAAGTAGTGACAATGACCCATCAGGGATATATAAAGAGCACACTGCTCAATGCCTACACCGCTCAGAAACGCGGCGGAAAAGGCAAGACAGGCGCCGGAAGCAAGGATGAGGATTTCATCGAGCGTATAATCGTGACAACAAACCACACAAGGCTCATGTTCTTCACCAACACCGGAAAGGTTCATTACATGAAAGTGTATAACCTGCCTGAAGTAATGAAAGACGCTAAAGGAAGACACATATCCAACCTGCTCACACTTGAGGCGGATGAATATGTAGCCTCTGTCCTTCCGCTGCCTGCTGATCCTGAGAACAAGTTCCTGTTCTTCGCCACCAAAGAGGGTGTTGCTAAGAAGACCAGCCTGACAGAATTCTCCAGCGGTAGAAGCGGTATCGTGGCTATCAAAATGCGTGACGGAGATGAGATCATCGCCGCCGCCATTACATCTAATGAGGACAGCGTAATCTTCTCTACCAGAGACGGTAAGAATATTCAGTTCTCATCAGAAGATGTCAGACCTATGGGCAGAAGCGCCACCGGCGTCAGAGGAATCACTCTGGAACCCAGAGACTATGTAGTGTCTATGGAGATACTCACAGGCGAACCCTACATCCTGTCTGTTACCACAGGCGGATACGGCAAGCTGACTGTGAAAGATGATTACAGACTTCAGTCCAGAGGCGGAAAAGGAATTAAGCTCTGCAGAGTAAGCTCAAAAACAGGATACGTCTGCGGCGCTAAACAGGTGGACGACAGCGATGAGGTGATCCTGATCACCCGCTCCGGTAAAACCATCAGAATAGAGGCATCCGGAATATCAAAAATGGGCAGAGACACCATGGGTGTCAAACTCATGGATATCGAAGATGACAACGAGATCATATCATTTGCGGTAATTAAGGAGGGACAGGAAAATGGCGACAGTGATGGACGGGAAAGCACTCTCCCAGAAGGTGAGAGCTCAACTGAAACTGAAGGTTGATGAGTATAAGGCTAAATACAGCCGTGTACCCGGTCTGGCTGTAATCCTGGTTGGTGAGGATCCCGCAAGCCAGGTCTATGTCAGAATGAAGAATAAAAACTGTGAGGAAGCGGGATACAAATCAATCGTAAACCGCATGCCCGACACCACCACCACAGAAGAGCTTCTGGCGGTTGTGGAGCAGTATAACAGTGACGACACAATAAATGGTATCCTTGTTCAGCTCCCTCTGCCCAAGCAGATAGATGAACACAAAGTTCTGTATGCCATCAAACCGGAAAAAGATGTGGATGGATTCCATCCCTTTAACGTTGGTCTGATGAATATCGGAGAGGAGACACTTTATCCCTGCACTCCTTACGGATGCATGAAATTCCTTGAAGAATACGGAATTGACACCACTGGAAAGAACGCTGTTGTCATCGGAAGAAGCAATATCGTCGGTAAGCCCATGGCTTCGCTTCTGCTGAAAGCAAACTGCACTGTGACCATCTGCCATTCAAAAACAAAAAACATGCAGGAGATCTGCCGTCAGGCGGACATTCTTGTGGCGGCCATCGGAAAACCTGAGTTTGTGACAGCCGATTTTGTGAAAGAAGGCGCTGTTATTCTGGACGTGGGTATCAACAGGGTGGATGACAAACTTGTGGGCGATGTCGCCTATGAGGAAGTTTCCAAGAAAGCCAGCTGTATCACACCTGTTCCCGGAGGCGTGGGTCCCATGACGATAGCTATGCTTCTGGCAAACACCATGAAAGCGTTCGAGGCAACACTGAAATAATATATGCAGACAATATACGCGGCGATCAGTCCGCTGGTGTCTTCTGCTGTTATCGTGGTTCGGATATCAGGCAGCAGAGCCGCAGAAATACTTGAAAATACCAACATCAGGGGCTTAATAGATAATATTAAGCCCCGCTATGTTTATAACTGCAGATATCATGGGTCTGTGACCGATGATGTTCTGCTCACATATTTCAAATCACCAAACTCATACACAGGCGAGGATGTAGTAGAAATATCCTTTCACGGCAATCCGCTGATTGTCTCATCCGCTTTTAAGGATTTTGAGGCAATGGGATTCGTAACGGCGGAACCGGGAGAGTTTACCAAGAGAGCCTTTCTGAACGGCAAGATGGATCTGACACAGGCAGAAGCCGTGGCAGAGCTGATCAGCAGCAAGACTGTTCAGGGAATAGATTATTCTTATCAACAGCTTAAGGGTTCTCTAAGGTCTGAGATAGAAGAGATAAAGGATATCTTTATATCTATTCTCACTGTGGTCGAGGCGCATATCGACTTTCCAGAGGAGGATATTGAAGACGCACATGAGAAAATAGTCTTTGATAATCTGACTCTCCTTAAAAATCGTCTTACAGATATTACAGGCACATACGCCAGCCATAAGATTATGCGTGACGGATTCCGGATCGCTATTGTGGGCAAGCCTAATACAGGTAAATCATCTCTGATGAACTATCTGCTGAAAGAGGAGCGAGCCATCGTTTCCGATGTGGCGGGTACAACCAGAGATTATATAGAGTCTGAGTTTGTGCTGAGCGGTGTTCCGGTGAGTCTGGTGGATACCGCAGGTATGCGTTTCACAGAGGACGCTATAGAACAGGCAGGCATAGACAGAACGCTCAGTGTGTTGAAAGACGCCGATCTGGTGGTTGTTCTGCTGGACGGATCACAGCCGTTGGAAGATGAGGACAGGCGTGTTCTGGGTGTGACGGAAGGCATGCAGAGGCTCATAGTGCTGAACAAATCTGATAAAGATATGGTGATAGATGGCGTGAAATCAGATTGCAGCGTGTCTGTGAAGTCCGGAGAAGGTATGGCGGAGTTCATAAGCAGATGCGGAGAGGCTGTAACACTGTCTGACGCAGACAGGTTTAACAAGGCTGTGATGGTAAACTCAAGACAGCTGGGCTTCTTTAACCAGATAATAGAGTGTGTGGAGAGACTGACGCAGTATGAGTCTATAGATTTTGATATCTTTGAATATGAGCTTAATTCCTCGCTCAGGCTTTTGTCTGAGATCACGGGGCTTTCATACACTGAGGATATTTTGACTAATATCTTCAATAGCTTTTGTATTGGAAAATAATGTGGATAAGTTGATGTTTCACGTGAAACATCGGCATAATTTGGTGGAAAATGTTGGTATATGACAAGACCTATGACGTGATAGTGGTGGGCGCCGGACATGCCGGATGTGAAGCGGCGCTGGCTTCAGCCAGAATGGGCGCGAAGACGCTCTTTTTTACCATATCTATCGAGAATGTGGCGCAGATGAGCTGTAACCCCGCTATCGGCGGTCTGGCAAAAGGAAACATAGTAAAAGATATAGACGCTCTCGGCGGAGAGATGGCGAAAAATATCGATGAGACCGGAATACAGTTCAGAATTCTGAATATGAAAAAGGGTCCGGCAGTCAGAAGCTCCAGAGCACAGGCGGATAAAGAGCTGTACCGTCAGCGCATGCTGGAAATTATTATGCAGGAACCCATGCTCGACCTGAAACAAGGCATGATACATGAGGTTGCGGCGGAAAATAATGAATGTATAGGCGTCATAAGCGACACAGGCATGCTCTACAGAGCGCCGAAAGTCGTTCTCTGTACCGGAACATTCCTGAAAGGACTCATCCACATAGGTGAGTGTCATTACGAAGCCGGACGCATGAATGAATTCGCCTCTATAGAGCTGGTTCATTCCATGCATAAACTTGGGTTTGAGACAAAAAGACTCAAAACCGGAACACCTGCCAGACTGGATATGGCTACAATAGATTTCAGCAGGCTGGAGGCTCAGGGCGGAGATACTCCCCCTCCCCCATTCTCTTTCGAGACCAAAAGCATATCACTGCCGCAGGTACCCTGCTACATTACATATACTAATGAGAATACCCACGAAATAATCAGGCAGAACATGCACAGGTCGCCTCTGTATGCCGGAGTAATTCAGGGCATCGGTCCCAGATACTGCCCATCTATAGAGGATAAGGTTAAAAAATTTCCTGAGAAAACCCGACATCAGATCTTTCTGGAGCCTGAGGGGCTTAAATCTAAGGAATATTACGCTAACGGTTTTTCATCATCTCTGCCTATCGATGTGCAGATAGCAATGTACAGAAGTGTGGAAGGTCTGGAGAAGGTGGAATTCGTCAGACCCGCCTATGCCATAGAATATGATTTTGTACAGCCCACCGCTCTGAAACCGACACTGGAAACAAAACTGATAAAAGGTCTGTTCTTCGCCGGACAGCTCAACGGCACCAGCGGATATGAAGAGGCCGCGGCTCAGGGGCTTGTCGCCGGGATAAACGCTGTGCTGTCTGTAGACAACAAAGAACCGTTCATACTCCAGAGAAACGACAGCTATATTGGTGTTATGTGTGACGATCTGGTGAATAAAGGTGTGGACGAACCTTATAGAATGTTCTCTTCCCGTGCTGAATACAGGCTATGGCTGAGAGAGGACAATGCCGAATACCGTCTTCTGGAAAAAGGATATTCGCTCGGGCTGATATCTAAGGACAGAATGGACAGATTCAGCGCTGAGAAAAAACAGTTCGAGGATGAGGTGGCGAGGCTGGGAGAGATAAAAGTAAACCCGAACAAAGAGACCAATGAAAAGATGGCGAGATTCGGGATAAATCTGACAGCTAATATCTCCGGAAAAGAGCTTCTGCGCAGACCGGAGATGACATATGAAAATATGAAAGAACTGTATGGCGGTGTCGATTGTCCTAAAATAGCGGAGCAGGTCGAGATAGCGGTGAAATATGAAGGCTATCTGACGAAGCAGATGGACGAGATAGACAGGTTCGACAAGATAGAAAAGGTAAAAATACCTTCCGATATGGATTTCGACAGTATACAAGGTCTTAGGAAAGAATATAAGGACAAGCTGAAAGCTATCCGCCCCGAGACTCTGGGACAGGCAGGACGTATTCAGGGGATGACCCCCGCCGCCGTGTCTCTGCTGCACATATATATAATGGGAAAAAAACTGAATGATTGAACAATATTATAGTTTTGATAAAGATCAGCTTGAGAAGATTGAGCGGTTCTATGAAATGCATGTGAGCGCTGAGCTCAACCTCACCGCCATTAAAGACAGAGAAGATTTCTTTAGAAAACATGTACTGGACAGCTTTCTGATTTTTACAGAGAGAAAGCACCTGCTGAAATCTCCTGTGGCTGATATCGGCACGGGCGGCGGTTTTCCGGGTATAATCCTCGCTATCATGTTTCCGCAGATGAAGTTCACCCTGGTGGACAGCATAGCGAAGAAATGCAAGTTCGTGGAAGACAGCGCAAGGGAGCTGGGGCTTGATAACGTGGAAGTGATCGTTTCCAGGGCGGAGAATATCAAGAACAGAAAATTCGCCACCATACTGTCACGGGGTGTGGCAAAAACAGACCAGATTCTTAAATATACTGAGAAGCTGGCCGATAAAAATACAGTATGGCTTCTGTACAAAGGGGAAAACGCAGAAAACGAGCTGGCGGAAGCCAGACAGAGGATAACAAGAAAAAATTTGGAGTGGGAAAATGTCCGTTATGATACACCGATTCAGAGAACTTATACTATTATCCGTAACGCTGATGATCTTAGCAGGGTGCGTTAGCCAGGTTCAGGTGGTTGAAGATCCTATCAGGATGTTCAACAAAGAATATTACGCTGTAAAAGATCTGACGCCTTCAGACGTATGGAAGATGAAAGAGATACTCGCCAGTGACGACATAGGCGGAGCAAAGAGCGCAGGACTGATACTGGGCAGACATTATGTCAGAAACGGAGAGGTCAGCAAAGGATATGAGCTGATAAAAGGCAATCTGGATGACAGCTATCTGGATAAGTTCATGAAGGCGAGCGGGCACATATGGGCATATGACGCCGCCGTGAAGATGAACGACACAGAGACGGCTGAAAAAGAGAAAGCCTACATCAATAAATTGGACATGGACGAAAAGACAGATAAAGCTGTCAGGGTTTACTGCGGACAGGAGAAGAAAGGCACAGCCGGAACATCCGGAAAAAGCTGTATTTTCGGACAGGAATCAAAAGTGACCGCTCCTGAGAAAAAACAGGAAGTGATCGCCCTCCCCCCCAAGGCTGAAACATTGCCGGAAAAGAAACCCGAAACAGCACAGAAAAGCGAGGCTCTAAAAAAGAAGCTCGTGATAAACGTGAAAGAGAGCGTGAAAAACCCCGAGCTGGTGGAAGCGATGCTCTACAGCGTGAGCAAGCTGAAGATGAACGCTGAGCTTGATTTCGAAGGTGAAAAAGGCGGATACGACTATATAGTAGACGCATCCGAAAGAAGCATCGGATACGGTCTGAATAAAATAGATTTCAGCGTGGACAGAAAGAAACAGATAAAAAAGACTGCCGAATACGTCATTAAAGACGGAGCTAAAAAGATTGCTATCGGATACACAGACGGGCTGAGAGACACAGCGGCGGAGATAGCTGACGAATACAAAGATCAGGCGGATTTCTATCTGTTCAACATACAGGACAAAGATTTTCAGGCTAAGCTGAACGACATTAAAAATAAGATAGGTAAAAACAGCGGACTTTCATATGTTCTGGCAGGATCACAGAACCAGATTCTGAAAGTTGTCCCCTTTCTTAAATATTTCTCACCTAAGCCGGACAGAACAGTCGTTGGTGTGGCTATGGACAGCCTTAGCAAAAAATTCTATTCAGGTGAATTCGCTGACTATACCAGAAACGCCGTAGTGGTTACGGATATCCTGCTGGCGGAGAATGTGAACGCAGAGATGTTCAGCGAGAATTTCAGCAAGGATTTCGGAAAAGTACCCGGGCTGAACGATATGCTGGGATATGACATGATGATATACATGGAAAAAACCAGAAATCCTGAATATAAGAACGAATATCTGACCGGAATAGTAAAGGCGGATGATGCCGGAGTAACAAGAAAAACAGGAGCTTACCGCATTCTTTCAGGCGGCAAGCTCAAGAAATTAGATTAATCCACTTCTATAAGTCTGTAATCAGTTGAGCCTATGCCGAGCTTTTCGGCGTGGGCCAGCTGAATGGACGCGTCCACACTGGGATAGATCGCCGCGAAGGGATCGACACCGCCGTTCGCTTTAATCACTAGATCATGACAAGCCTTATCCAGAGCCACAGGGTCTGTTGACGCCGCAAAGCCGATGTCCGCCACAACGGGTCTGTCGTTACCGCCGTAACAGTCGCAGGCGGGAGACACGGATGTGATAATGCTGAGGAAAACAAGTTTATTATTAAGCGCCTTAAAGACGCCAGCGGCGTATTCCGCCATTTTCTTTTGAGTGGAGGCGGAAGAAGCATTCCAATTGATATGAATAGCTGATTCCGGGCAGACACTGATACACATTGCGCATCCGGTACAGCGGTCGGATATGAAAGCCTTAGGAGTCATGTCGATAGCGTTGGAAGCACAGAAGCCCAGACACCGTCCGCAGGATGTGCAGAGATCAGGCACAACTGTGGGGCAGGAATCAGAGTGCATGTCCAGCTTTCCTTTTCTGCATGAACAGCCCATCGATATATTTTTGATAGCTCCGCCGAAACCTGTCACCTCGTGTCCTTTAAAGTGGGACACAACCATCATGCCGTCAGCCGAAGCAATGTCCGCCGCTATATGAACGGTTTTAAGAAGCTCGCCGTCAATATCGATATCGGCTGAGTTGTCCCCTCTTAGCCCGTCTGCGATTATGACAGGCACCTGAAGGGTGGAATAGTTAAATCCGTTCAGCGTGGCGTTATGCAGGTGGTCAACGCTGTTGGTGCGCATGCCCACATAGAGGGTGTTTGTATCGGTAAGAAAAGGCTTAGTGCCGAGGTTGCCGAGTTTCTCGAGAACCGGTCTCAGAAAGATGGGTCTGGTGAAGGCAGTGTTGCCCAGCTCGCCAAAATGTGTTTTAACCGCAATGATCTCATTCTTCTTGAAAAAATCCTCAGGGGCGCATCTGTTTATAATTTTCTTTATCTTGAGCAGAGGGCTTTTGTGCTTCTTGCAGTCTACCGTGGTAAAATAAACATCTGAACTCATAAAAACTCCTAGAAAATAATAGATTAAATTTAAAATTCCATTAAAATAGAATTATACACAATATTAGTGCAACACACACGCATAAGCAAGGAGTGTTATGAGTACCTTCTTTATTGGCAGACAGCCTATCATAGACAGAAAAGAGCAGATAGCCGGCTATGAGATTCTATTCAGAAGTGAAGGTGCGACAAAAGCGGAAATAACCGACAACAGACACGCCACCGCAAGGGTTCTGGTAAACATGCTTCAGAACTTCAGCATCGAGACGCTGTTGGGCGGTCGAAAAGGTTTTATCAATGTAGATGATAAAATGATATTGGACGGCACTCTGGATATCCTGCCTAAAGACAAGCTGGTTTTCGAGATACTGGAGACCAGTGAAATCAATAAAGATGTTATCGATAAGATAGTTGAATACAGAGAAAACGGATACAGCTTTGCTCTGGACGATCTGGAGTTTACAAAAGAATATTTTATGACGTTCAGAGAGATTTTTCCGCTGGTTGATTTTATCAAGGTGGATTATCTGCTGTGCGATAAGGCTCAGCTTTTTCAGAACATAGACATTTTGAAAAAATTCAGGGCGAAACTGCTGGCGGAAAAAGTAGAGACTGCGGAAGAACACACCATCTGCCGTGAGCTGGGTTTTGACCTGTTTCAGGGATATTACTTCGCAAAACCCACAGTGATAAGCCAGAAGGCGGTAGACCCGTCGAAAGCGGCGATCATACATCTGATAAACATGCTGAGAAAAGACGCTGATGTGAAAGACGTGGAGGATGTGATAAAGACGCATCCCGATCTTTATATCAACCTGATGAAGTTTATGAACTCGGCGGCGTTCTTTACCCAGACGGAGATAAAATCCATAAAACACGCCATAGCGCTGATAGGCAGAAAGAATCTGACAAAATGGCTCTATCTGATTCTGTATGCCGGAACGAACAACGACAGTTTTTCTAATCCCCTGCTCCTGACAGCGCAGATAAGAGCGAAGGCGATGGAGCTGATGTGCGAGAAGAGCATTAGTTTTAAGAATAAAGCGGACAGCGCATATATAGCCGGGATCATGTCTCTGCTGGACGTGGTATTTAATAAAGATCTGAAAGATATCGTGGACGAATTTCACATAGATCCGGAAATAAAAAAGGCTGTGGTCGATTTCGAGGGTGAAATCGGGGCAATGCTCAAGATCCTCAAATATTATGAGGCGGATGATGTTGAAAAGCTGATGGAAAGCTTTCAGGCGATAAACATGAATACTGATGAATTTAACAGTATTATGACCGAATGTTACAGTCAGAGTGAAAATAGCTGCGATATATAAAAAAATTGTAATTATAAAAACAAAGATTTTATTGACGATTGCCTATATTTTTGTAAGGATATACAATAATAATACAATGTTACATTGTGCGGGGCAGTTATGAAAAGAGAAAAATCAGAATACGCGGTGCAGGCGGTCAGCAACGCCATAGATATACTTGAGCTTTTAGGCGACAGTGATAACGAGCTGAGTATCACGGATGTTGTGGCTAAGCTGAATCTTACCAGAAGCAACGTCAACAAGCTGCTCGCCACTCTGGAGATGCTCGGATATGTGGAGCATAACAGATACACAGGAAATTTCAGACTGGGTGTTAAGACATTCCAGATTTCACAGGCATACATCAACAAGCTGAATCTGATAGAGATATCCATTCAGGTTCTTCAGCAGCTCAAAAACGACACCAACGAATCCGCATACATCAGCGTCCTGCGTGACGGCAATGTAGTCTATCTGAACGTTGTGGAGACAGAGCAGGCCGTCAGGGTTCTGCCCAGAATAGGCAACGTGGGTCCCGCATATGCCACCGCCACAGGAAAAGCTCAGCTCGCCTATTATGACCCGATAGAGCTGGAAAAACTCTATGTGGGTGAGTTCAGAAAGATAACTCCTAATACTATCAAGAACTTCGACCAGCTCAAAGACGAGATGGACGAGATCAGAAGAAACGGATACGCTCTGGACAACGAGGAATATGAGCTCGGTGTGCGCTGTGTGGGCGCCCCTATAAAAGATTTCATGGGAAATATCATTGCCGGGATCAGTGTCTCCGCTCCCACAGAGCGCATGGGGATGGATCAGATCAGAGAGAGCATAGCGCCCATGGTTCTGGAAGCGGCAAAAGTTCTTTCCAAAAAATTCGGCTTCAGAGAGCTGGGATCAGAAGATTAAATTAAATCTGTTATTCGGTTGAAATAAAACAGATATCGGGGTTAAATATTACATGAACCCTGAAGAAAACAACTACATACTATTTATAACCTCTGACAGCTCATTGAACGAGTGCATCTGCACATATCTGCGGGACAATGATATCAGGACTGATATCGTTATCGCTGCCAATCTCAGTGAATATTCAGAAAAACTCTTATCCGGAAAATGCATCCTGACACTTGCCGATGGAAATATGGGCAGTGTTATCGTCAGTCAGGCTATATCAATTTCAAAATCCATCAACAGGGAACTGCCTTTCATAATCATCACAGTGAAAGAGAAACAGGACGAAGCGGCGGAATATATAGACTCCGGCGCAAGCGACTACATCACCACCGACAACATCAAACGTCTGATTCCCGTCATCAACAGGGAGATCAGGGCATATAAAGAAGTGATAGCCGGGCAGAAAGCCAGACAGGAGATAAAGGAACTGCTGAATATAATCAACTCGGCGGAGGACGAGATATATATCCTGGAAGGCGACAGCTTTAAGATAAAATTCGCCAACGCAAAAGCGGCTAAAAATCTTAAATACAGCATTTTAGAGCTGAAAGACATGAGCATGAACGACATCACAAAAGACGTTCTGCCTATCAGCGCCATAGCCGGCGGGAGCCCTTCACCCAGAAAAACATTTTATACGAAGATGATGCGCCGGGACAAGACGGTGTATCCCGCAGAAGCTGTGTTTCAGACAGCGGAAACAGAGGGCAAGAGAGCCGTTCTGGTTATCCTGCACGACATAACTGAAAAAGAGACAGCCAAACAGCATGCCGTTGTGATGAACAAAGCAATAGAGGCGTCAGCCTCCGCCGTCACCATTACAGATAACGAATACAACATAGTCTATGTGAACGAGGCGCAGTGCAGGCTCTCCGGCAGAAGCAGAAAAGAGCTGATGGGCGCTAATGTCATAACCACAGTGGACGGAAAAGGCAAAAGCGCAGAGTTTTCCGGAGCGCTGAAAGCCTGCTCGGAAGGCAAGAGCTGGGTGGGCGAATATCACAAGATCGCCCGTGACAATGAGACATACACAGTGCTCGGTTCTGTCTCCCCTATTTTCGATGAGACAGCCGAGCTGACAAACATAATCATAGTGGAAGAGGATATCAGCGAGCGCATAAGGATAAAGAGCCAGCTGATGCACGCCCAGAAGATGGAGACGGTGGGAGAGCTCACCAGCGGAATAGCCCACGACTTTACCAACATGCTTACAGCAATAGGCGGCTTCGCCTCCATCATGAAGAGAAAGATGGATGTCGAGAGCAGTTTTTACACCTATGTGGAAAAAATAGTGGAACTCACCATCCGGGCAAAAAGCCTCACGCAGAACCTGCTGA
Source organism: Deferribacterales bacterium (assembly GCA_050251875.1). Classification (GTDB taxonomy): domain Bacteria; phylum Chrysiogenota; class Deferribacteres; order Deferribacterales; family Geovibrionaceae; genus Seleniivibrio. Next base: position 137,032 of record JBFWMA010000003.1, read on the forward strand.
CATTCTCCAGAAAACAGATGCAGGCGGAGAGAGTTATCAGCCTGAACACGCTGGTTAATACTGTCAGCGGATTCCTGGCGATGGTTATCGGAAGCAAGCTGGAGATAAAGCTGAATCTCTCTGAAGAGGACGTGAATATTATAGGAGACCCTGTTCAGCTGGAGCAGGTTATCATAAACCTCGCCACAAACGCCAGAGACGCCGTGGACAGAAACGGCGTGCTCACCATATCCACTGATAAGATAATGATAAGCGACCCCGCCGGAGGGTTTAAGGAATACGGCGTCATCAGTGTTAAAGACAACGGCTGCGGCATAGACGAGAAGAAGGTCAAAAAGATATTCGAGCCCTTCTACACCACAAAAGAGGAAGGCAAAGGCACCGGGCTGGGGCTTTACATAGTCAGCGATATCATCACCAGGCATAAGGGCATGATAGAGTGCGCGAGCGAGATCGGCGTGGGTACAGAGTTCATAATCAAACTGCCCATAACAGAGAAAAAACCAGAGAGCGCCCAGGACGAGGCGGAAGTAAAAACATCCAAAAGCGCCACCATCCTTCTGGTGGAAGACGAAAAGATGGTTAGAGAGAGTCTGGTGAACGCTCTGGACGCATACGGATATAAGGTTGTCGAGGCGATAAACGGCAAAGACGCCATAGAGAAATATTCAGCGTCTAAAGAGCACATCGATCTTATCATCAGCGACATCGTGATGCCCGTCATGGACGGTATAGAGATGTACGCTAAGCTGAGCGCCGCCGATCCTGATCTGAAAATTATATTCACCACCGGATATGTGGGCGAAACGCACAAAAGAAACAATTTTGATGAGAAAGACCATATAGTTCTGCTGAAACCTCTGCTTGTGAAAGAGCTCATCAAAAGGATAGAACAGCTCCTCTCTACCAACAGCTAATCATTCTCAGTTGATAATCCAAAAATCGGGTGGTAATCTTAAGTTTAAACCCAGAGGTGCCTATGGCGGGAGCTAGGACTGAGATTCTGAAAAACATGAGTCTGCTCTATGTGGAGTATGACGAAGATATTGTCGATGCGGTCAAATTTTCCTTTGACGGATTATTTGATAATATCGTTTTTGCGTCCACGGCGGAAAACGCTCTGGAACTCTGGAGTATGGTTAAACCGGATATCGTGATCACCGATATCTGCCTTCCTTTCATGAACGGTATCGAGCTTACAAAAATTATAAAAGAAAAATATCCCGACACCCCCGTGATGATCGTCACCGGTTACAAAGAAATCAATATGCTCATGGACTCCATAGACGCTAAAGTAGACAGCTATATGACAAAACCTGTTAACCTGCGTCTGCTGAAACAGAACCTCTGCAAGCTGGCGGAGGCGCTGGAAGACAAAAGGAGACTGAGCAGCGGCACCAGACTCATCGAAAAAGTGCTGAACAATTCCAAAGAGCTTTATCTCGCCGGAGACTCATCCGGTATATCTTATATGAACACTACTCTTCTGGAGCTTTTGGGCTACAGCGGGGTGGAAGAGGCTAATATCAGAATGTCTCACGCTCCGGAAGTAAAAATAGCCGAAAACGGCAAAAAAGAGCGCATTATGACATTCGGCGCCTGGCTGTCCTCTGTGAACGGCTCAGACGGATATGAAAGCATGGTAAGCATAATGTGTCCCGGAGTGCTGAAAAGCGACGCTAAGACCTTTATAGCCAGCGTGAGCAGGGTTAAAGAGGAAGACTGCTATGTTGTCAGCTTCGTGGACATAGGGGTCATAGAGAGACAGAAAGAATATTTTCATCAGCTCGCCATGAAGGACCCGCTGACGGATATATTCAACAAAACAAAAATGCAGGACGAGATAACAAGGGAGAACGACCGCAGCGGAAGATACGGCAGCGAATACAGTGTTATCATGTTCGACATAGATATGTTCAGACAGGTCAATGACAGCTTCGGCAGAACAGTGGGCGATTCCGTGCTGAAAGAGCTGGCGGGGCTGATATCAAAAAATATCAGAACCACAGACATCTTCGCCAGATACGGCGGCGAGGAATTTTTAATAATCACGCCGGAGGTTGACACCGCAGGAGCGCATAAGCTGGCTGAAAAACTGAGAACGGCTGTGGAGGCTTACGAGTTCGAGCACGCCGGACACATCACATGCAGTTTCGGCATAGCCGGACACAGAGAAAAAATGACTCCGGACGATATAATACGTTCCGCTGACGAAGCCCTCTTCCGGGCAAAAGCGGAAGGAAGAAACAGAGTAAAATCATCATAAAAAAAGGGGGCTTAAAGCCCCCTTATCTTTTATCAGCAGTTGCCTGATTCAACATACTCAACGATCTTTTCCGCTATGGTCTTGACCGTCTGTTCGAACTTCTCAACATTTTTCTCCAGCAGAGTCATTCTGAATCCGGGGAGAGATGTGAAGAAAGATGTGAGCGGCACAACGCATATGCCTGTGGCGCCCAGCAGATAGTAAACAAAGCGCTTATCGTGCTCTATTCTGTCTTCGGTGATCTTTTCCACCAGCTCTCTGGCTTCCTTCAGCTTGATATTCAGCTTCTGGTTTCTGTTCAGAACAGCCTCGTTGAAAACAACGGACATGTAGAAGGCGCCGTTGGAACGGTTAACCACTACATAGGGGCAGTTCTTCAGGATGCTGTAAGCTATGTTGGAAAGTTTCTCATAATGTTTGAGTCTTTCATTGAGATAGTTGTTGTACTCAGGGTGGTTCATGATGTGGGGTATGCTCATCTGGGGCAGAGTTGTGGAGCAGACCTCTGACATCTTCTGGTTGAGCACAGCGTTCACGAATCTGTTGAAAGCCTCGTCTTTGTTGGCGTTATAAACTTCCATCCAGCCGCATCTGGCTCCGGGCCAGGGGAATTCTTTAGATATGCCTTTCATGGATATACCGGGGACATCGCCGATGATGTCGCTGAGGGCTATGGTCTTTTTGCCGTTGTATACCATGTTCAGATATATTTCGTCAAAGACCAGCATCAGGTCATGATCCTTAGCCATTTTGACGATTCTTCTGAGGTCATCTTCGGTGTGGACGTATCCTGTGGGGTTGTCGGGGTTGATAACGAGTATGCCCACGATGGATTTATGGCTTTCAACCTTTCTCTCGAGCTCATTGAGATCGGGAGCCCAGTTGTTGTAAGGGTTCATTCTGTATGTGTTGGGGGGGAAGGACGCGTGAAGTACTTCCGCCAGAAGGTGTGTTGAGTAGGTGGGCTCGGGCAGCATTACCCTCGCGTCTACCCTGATTGAGCTATACGCTCGTGCTATTGCGTCGCCAAGTCCGTTGAAAAAGATAATGTCGTCTTTTGTGATCTGTGCTCCGCCTCTGGCGTTTGTACGGGCGGCGAGAAACTCGCGCACATCGTAGTCGCCTTTTGTGGGGCAGTAGGCAAATGAGAGATTGTTGTTTTTAACAATGTCAGCGATGGTGTCTTTCATCCAGTCGGGGATGATTTCTCCTTTCGCCACGGGATCGCCTATGTTTTCATAGCAGATCTCAACTCCGTGCTGTTCCAGCACCTTAGCCACGTTGACAATATTGCGGATTTCGTAGGTCAGACCGTTACCGCTTTTAGCCAAATCATAACGCATGTAACACCTTCAAAAATTATTTGGAGGCACAGCCTCCGAAGACCCTTTTTGTTGCGACGCAAAAACGGGTATATAAGAAAAGACTTATATTACAACTGCACACAGATTGCCAGTGTAATTTATAAGAAATCGGTCAAAACCACTCAAAAATGAATAAAATGTGGTTAGTTTATGTTATAATTAAAAATAAAGAAAAATAATGCGTAAGGAGTTAACAATGAAAAAACTATTACTGGCTATAACGGTATCGGCGGCTCTGCTGCTTGCCGGATGCGGCGGCGGGGGAGGAGGCGAAGGCGGAACCAGGCTGAAAAGAATCGTTGTGGATTCAGGCGCTAACGGCACAGCGGACACTATGTATACCATCGTGTACGACAGCGAATCATATATGTCGTCTGCGGTGGTTCAGGACTGCTCCACTCTGCCTCTGATAAGCGGCGCTGACTGCGCTCTGGGCACTGTGGACTATACATACTACTTCTTCCGTGACGGAGCGAAAAACATCACCACCATCACCAGAACAAACAGCAGCAATGTCACCAGGACATCTGTATATACCTATGACGCAAACAACGCTCCTGTTTCTCTGAAGACAGACTTTACCACCAACGGCAGCGTTGACTATGCCGAATATTACACCACAGACGCCAACGGAGACATTACCTCCGCTTACATCGACAGCGATAATGACTCAGTAAACGATCACTATTCGCTGTTCACATACTTTCAGCCCGGCAAGCCATATCATTATGAGCTGAACGAGGACTATCTCTCTGTTCCGGCGCTGGATTATCTGGCGGATTATTCATATGACGCAGAGGGCAAGGTGACGGATGTCATCATTGATGACAATGCCGATAACATTAAAGACGAGTATAAGTCATATGTCTATGAAGGCGGAAAACTGGTTCGTGTGAACTTAGCCTCTTCATACGGCGGTACGCCGACAGAGATTTATTATCTGGAATATGAGGGCGGAGCGGAGAACGGAACAGAGTTTCTGTATCTCTTCCTTAACCTGGGACTTTATTTCTAACAAAAGCAAAGGGGGCATAAGCCCCCTTTTTTTAATATTCTGAAATGGGAGTGTTGTTCGACTCCCCTCTTTTTCTAAAATGTATCCTGATTGGCACACCATCAAACTTATAATGAGACCTGATGATGTTCACTATGAATCTCTGGTAAGAGAAGTGAACGCCGTCCGGATAGTTAACGAAAATAACGAATTCCGGCGGGCGTGTGCTCACCTGTGTTATAAAGTAGAATTTAACCCGTCTGTTGCCCACAACAGGGGGCTGGTGGCGCATAACCGCCTCTTCCAGAATCGCCTGAAGCTGGTGGGTGGGGATACGCTTGCTGTATTCGTCATACAGAGCCTTAGCGGCATCGAACACCTTGAAGATATTTTTGCCGGTGATGGTGGATGTATAGATGATGGAAGGATTGTTCAGGAACTGAAGTTTGTAGTCTATGTCCTTATAAAATTCCTTCGCCTTTTCGTCTTTGTTCTCTATCAGGTCCCACTTGTTGGCAACGAGGATAACGGGTCTGCCAGCCTCCCAGTTGTCGGCGATGACTTTAACGTCTCTCTCTGTGAGCCCCTCATCGCTGTCGATAACGCAGACGGCGATATCCGCCCTCTCCACGGCGTCTTCCCAGCGGTGATATCCGTATTTCTCGATCTTGTCCTTGAACATTATCTTCTTTTTGCGTATGCCCGCTGTGTCTATCAGAACATATTTCGTATCCTGATATTCGAAGAAGGTGTCCACGGCGTCTCTGGTTGTTCCGGGGATAGGCGTTACTATCAGCCTGTCCTGTCCCAGCCATTTGTTTATCATGCTGGATTTGCCCACGTTGGGTCGTCCTGTCACTATCAGCTTTATGCGTCCCTCATAAGGGTCTGTCTTGTCGTGATCTTCGGGGATGTGCGTAATCACTTCGTCCAGCAGAGTGTCCACATTACGCCCGTGTGAGGCGCTTATGCTGATTACGCTGTCCACGCCCATACGGTAGAAATCGTACATCAGGTTCTCTTTGCTGTCGTTGTCTATCTTGTTCACCACCAGCTGATAGGGTTTGCCTGTCTGGCGGAGCAGATCAATAACTATCTCGTCCAGAGGATGCACGCCCTCTGTGCCGTCTGTCATCAGGATGAAGTAGTCCGCTTCGTTCAGGGTGTGTTTGAACTGAGCCTGCATCTCTTTTTTCAACAGCTCTTCCTTCAGGTCGAATCCGGCAGTATCCACGATGGCGAACCTGTGCCCCGCCCAGTCTGTGACATATTCTATTCTGTCACGGGTAACACCGGGCATATCGTCCACGATGGCTATCTTTTTTCCCGCCAGCCTGTTGAACAGGGTGGACTTTCCTACGTTGGGTCTTCCTATGATTCCTATAGTAAACATTATTCCTCTATTGGTCTGCAATATTTGTATGTGGCAGGTTTTGATCTGCCGTCAGCGTTCACAGCGGTCGCTGTCACTGTGATGCAGGTGTCTATGGGTTTCTGATACACGAGAGAATTATTAACAGTATTAAATGTTTCACATGAAACACCCTCACACACCTCGATGGTATAGCTGTCTGCGTTCTCTGAGTGAGACCAGGCTATGCGTCTCATATTACCGAAGTTCAGCACAGAGATAACCGCCACCTCCTGCGGAAGATTCAGTGCTCTCTCCACAGGGATCTGTATAGGATACAGAATTCCTTTGTTGCCGTAATAATCTGTCAGAACGAGGGTAATCTGATTATCCACAACATCGGACTGTAAAATATCCGCCATTTTTCCGCCTGTCTGGGCTATGCTCTTTCCGCCGGAATACACATCAAAACGCATAAAGATCGCGTCTGTCTCTATAGAGACATTATAGCCGGTAGGGGTCTTAAGATAATCGGCGTTAGCAATCTTAAGCGGCTGTTCATATGTGAGGGAAAAGACATAAGGAGCCGAAACCAGCCCGTACTTAACAGTCTTTTTCATCAGACGGTAAAAATATTTATGATCCGGCTCAACCTCTGTGTCCAGATATGTCGCCTTAGGACCTATCATAGTCACTCTGTTGAAAAAGGTACATTCGTCACCTTCCGGAATCCCCTTCTCTATTATCAGGTTTTCATTCTCCTGATTTTCTATGAGAATACCCTCATCGGTTACCTTATAAGATATGGCGGCCGGAGGGGTCAGGTCGGCTAGCTTAGATTTCGGAATGGGGTCTGTCTTCTTTCCGCAGGATATCAGAAGCAGGGCGGAAAGGATCAGCAGGCTAATTAATCTCATTTAAAAATTTCTTCCCGTTTTCTATCTGTGTTTTAACGGATTCTGAGGCTGTCCCGCCGTATGCTTTTCTGCTGGCGACAGAAGCCTTCACTGTTATATATCCGTAGATGTCTTCATCTATTTTATCAGAAAAACGTTTAAATTCATCTATAGAAAGTTCGCTGATGTCCACACCCTTCTCTATGGCGTATGCCACGGTGGATCCCACAACGTGGTGGGATTCTCTGAAAGGCAGTCCCTTGCGCACCAGATAATCGGCAAGGTCTGTGGCTGTGGAATATCCGGCGCCTGCGGCTGATGCCATTTTTTCTGTGCGGAGCCCCATCTTTTCCACCATGGGGGCGAATATTTTCAGAGATGCCTTAATGGTATCCATTGCGTCAAAAACGGGCTCTTTGTCCTCCTGCATATCTTTGTTATATGCCAGAGGGAGTCCTTTCATGGTGGTGAGCATGCTTATCAGGCTTCCGTATACCCTTCCGGTTTTGCCTCTGATCAGCTCGGGCATGTCGGGGTTTTTCTTCTGGGGCATGATGGATGAGCCGGTGCAGAAATCGTCTGTCAGCTCTATGAATGCAAACTCCGATGTGGAGTATATTATCAGTTCCTCGGAAAATCTGGACAGGTGCATCTGGCATATGGCGCAGGCGGAGAGAAACTCTATGGCGAAATCTCTGTCGCTCACGGAATCCAGAGTGTTTTCTGTGGGTGCTTTAAAGCCCAGCTCCACGGCGGTAAAATGCCTATCAATCGGAAAAGTTGTTCCCGCCAGCGCTCCGGAACCCAGCGGACAGTAGTCCATGCGCTCCAGACAGTCGGCGAAACGGGTGTAGTCACGTTTCAGCATCTGAAAATATGCCATTATATATTGGGCGAAAAGAATGGGCTGAGCAGTCTGAAGATGGGTGAAGCCGGGCATATGCACGTCAAAGTGCTTTTCGGCCTTTGTCACCAGAACGTTCAGGAACTCGTTCACCAGTTCCATCACCTCTTCTATCTCCGCCATGAGATACATGCGGAAGTCCACAGCCACCTGATCGTTTCTGCTTCTGGCGGTGTGCAGACGCTTTCCGGCATCGCCTATGATGGCGGTGAGGCGCTTTTCCACTGCCATGTGGATATCCTCATCACCTGTGACGAACTCAAAATTTCCGCTCTCTATCTCTGAAAGAACCTGAGTGAGACCTTTTATTATGTCGTCTCTGTCGGTTTCTGAGATTATTCCCTGTTTGGCGAGCATTTTGGCGTGAGCCATGCTGCCTTTTATATCGTATTTGTAGAATCTTTTATCGAAGTGTATGGAGGCGTTGAACTCCTCCACGAATTTGTCTGTGGGAAGTTTGAAGCGTCCTGACCACATTTTTTCAGACATGTGCAGTCTCCGTAATAGTTTTAATGTTCATATATAGGTAAAATGCGTGAATTAATCCAGACAAATTTCTTAAATATCAATTATTGAGAAAAAAAGCGCATCTGTTATCTTAGTAAAAGACCGAAGGGGAGACTAAATGTCTAAAATAATAAACAACATGTGGGTTATGCACTCATTCTGGACGGCAGCGGCCGTCATGCTGTCGCTTTACTGTGCGAAATTTCTTGGGCTGGCGGAATTTTACTGGGCGCCCATCTCTGCCATCATCGTGATGCAGTCTACACTGGGTCAGTCATGGGACGTTTCCAAGCAGAGGATATACGGAACCATTATCGGCGCTCTGTTCGCCGGAGTTTTCGACTTTGTGTTCCACGATGTAACCACGCTGAACTTCACTCTGGGCATCTTCATACTGGGACTGATCTGCCATGCGCTGAGGCTGACTATGAGCGCATACCGTCTGGGCGGCGTTACGTTCACCATTATTCTGCTGATGCATCACAACGAGGTCGCCTGGCGGATAGGTTTCGACAGATTTGTAGAGGTGGCGGTGGGCATCTGCTCCGCCCTGCTCGTGAGCTTTGTCGGCACAAAATGTCCCGTGATGAAAGAACTGAAAAAGAAATAAAGTCTGTCATTGCGAAGCCGTTCACGGCTGTGGCAATCTCAAGCGTATGGTAATAGAGATAAGTGTTATAGTCAAATAAACTTATGAGATCGCCACATCGCTTCGCTCCTCGCGATGACGTGGCAATCTCTAAATCTTTTCTAGCTTATAAAAAATTCCTTCATTTTGTCCCAGAGACTCTTGTTCTCTTTGTAGGTGTCGTCCGTCACTGTGCTTTCGAACTTTTCCAGAATTTCTTTCTGTTCTTTGGAGAGTTGTGTGGGCAGAAGAACCTTCAGGTCGATGTTCATATTGCCTATGCCGTATCCGTTGACATCCGGCAGACCTTTGCCTTTCAGGGTTATTCTGTCGCCGGGCTGAGACCCGGGTTTGATATTAATGCGCTGGTTGCCGTCCAGAGTAGGTATCTCCAGCTCTTTTCCCATGATGGCGTCCACGAAAGATATGGGCAGTTCCATATATATTTCTCTGCCCTCACGTCTGAAAAGTTTGTGGGGGATGACGGATACTTCCACGAACAGGTCTCCGGAAGGTCCGCTGTTTATCCCAGCGTTTCCTTTTCCTGTCAGACGCATAGTCATTCCGTCTTCTATTCCGGCGGGAACTTTTACACTGAGCTTGGATGTGACACGTTTAGTGCCCTCTCCCCTGCACTCTTTGCACAGTTCCTTGATTATCTGTCCTGTACCGCCGCATGATCCGCATGTGGAGCTGATGGCGAAAAGTCCCTGGCGTGTCTGGATGGTTCCCGTACCACGGCATGTGGGACATGTTTCCATAGCGCCCGGTTCCGCTCCGGAGCCGTCGCATCTTTTACAGTTTTCGGTTTTAGGGACATTCAGCTCTTTTTCACAGCCGAACGCCGCCTCCTCGAAGGATATCTCCAGATGCATCTGGATGCTGGACCCTTTCTGGGGTCTGCGTTTGCGTTTGGTGTTTCCGGCAGAACCGAAGAAATCGCCGAAAACATCGCCGAAGAATTCTTCGAAGATGGTTTCGTTGGAGAAGCCGCCTCCTCCGCCTCCGAATCCTCCGTTCTTATCGTCAAAGACTCTGCCGTACTGGTCGTACTGAGCACGTTTAGTGCCGTCAGACAGCACGGAATAGGCTTCGTTGATCTCTCTGAATTTATCTTCAGCCGCCTTATCCCCCTGATTTCTGTCGGGGTGATACTGCATGGCTAGTTTTCTGTATGCTTTTTTCAGTTCAGCTTCGGTGGCGTTTTTTGTAACACCGAGAACCTCATAGTAATCTCTGGCCAAAATGTCCGCTCCGTAATGAGTTTTCTCCTCCCTTTGTAAAGGGAGGTCGGGAGGGATTTCTCAAAACAGAAGAAATCTCCCCTCACCCCTCTTTATGAAAGAGGGGAAAAGATACAATAAGGGCTGATAACATAATTACCAGCCCTTTGAAAGTCATATTTTCGACAGGATTATTTCTTCTCGTCTTTTACTTCTTCGAACTCAGCGTCCACAACATCGTCAGCGGGTTTGCTGCCGGCGTCTGTCTGCTCTGCTGAGTCAGGCTCTGCCTGCTGTGTTTCCTGAGCCGCTTTGTATATCTCTTCGGCGAGTTTATGGGCTGATTTTGTCAGCTCTTCCATAGAAGCCTTGATAGCGTCAGCGTCATCTTTAGTCACTTTGTCTTTCAGATCGGCGAGAGCTGTCTCGATAGCTGATTTTGTTCCCTCGTCCACTTTGTCCCCGTGCTCTGACAGAGATTTTTCAGTGGAATAGATGAGAGTGTCCGCCTGGTTTCTTGCCTCTACCAGATCTTTTTTCTTCTTATCTGTGTCGGCGTTCAGCTCGGCGTCCTTCACCATCTTGTTGATCTCTTCATCTGACAGACCGCTGGAAGGAGTGATCCTGATGGACTGCTCTTTTCCTGTTCCCTGATCTTTAGCGGAAACGTGCAGGATGCCGTTGGCGTCTATGTCGAATGTAACCTCGATCTGCGGAACTCCTCTGGGAGCAGAGGGGATGCCCACAAGGTCGAAACGTCCTATGTGTTTGTTGTCGCCCGCCATCTCACGCTCGCCTTGCAGAACGCTGATGGTAACAGATGTCTGGCTGTCAGCGGCTGTGGTGAATGTCTGGCTCTGGCGCGCGGGGATAGTTGTGTTTCTGGGGATGATCTTTGTCATCACGCCGCCCAGAGTCTCTATACCCAGAGACAGAGGGGTAACGTCCAGAAGCAGAACGTCTTTAACATCTCCGGCGAGAACAGCGCCCTGAATAGCGGCGCCCACGGCAACAACCTCATCAGGGTTGATACCTTTGTGGGGTTCTTTTCCGAAGAATTCTTTTACCTTCTGCTGAACCAGAGGCATACGGGTCATACCGCCCACGAGGATAACTTCGTCTATCTGGCTGGCGGAGAGTCCGGCGTCTTTCAGAGCTTTTTTACAGGGCTCCAGAGAGTTTACCACGAGATCCATAACCAGAGACTCGAATTTTGATCGGGACAGTTTTACCACAAGGTGTTTGGGACCTGTGGCGTCAGCGGTGATGAAAGGAAGGTTGATCTCTGTCTCACCTGCTGAAGAGAGTTCGTGTTTTGCTTTTTCAGCGGCTTCTTTCAGACGCTGAAGAGCCATCTTGTCGTTTTTCAGGTCGATGCCGTTGCTCTTCTGAAATTCAGAAATGAGCCATTCAACAACACGCATGTCGAAGTCGTCACCGCCGAGGAATGTATCTCCGTTGGTAGATTTAACTTCGAAAACGCCGTCACCCAGCTCGAGTATGGATATATCGAATGTACCGCCGCCGAGGTCGTATACGGCGATTTTTTCATCGTGTTTTTTATCCAGACCATAAGCCAGAGCAGCCGCTGTGGGCTCGTTGATGATACGCAGAACGTTGAGACCGGCGATCTTTCCGGCGTCTTTTGTCGCCTGGCGCTGAGCATCGTTGAAATAAGCGGGAACAGTGATGACAGCGTCTGTCACTGTTTCGCCCAGATAGTCTTCCGCTGTGGATTTCAGCTTCTGAAGAATCATAGCTGATATTTCCTGAGGAGCGTATTTTTTGCCTTTTACCTCTACCCATGCGTCATTATTGTCTGATCCCACTATGTTGTAGGGCAGAACCTGTTTCGCCTTTGCCACTTCCGGAGCGTCAGATTTACGTCCGATGAGTCTTTTGATAGAGAAAATAGTGTTTTCGGGGTTGGTAATCGCCTGTCTTTTGGCGAGCATTCCCACCAGTCTGTCAGAATCTGTGAAAGCCACTACTGAAGGTGTTGTAAGAGTTCCTTCTGAGTTGGCGATAACTTTCGGCTGGCCGCCCTCCATAATGCTTACGCATGAGTTGGTGGTTCCAAGGTCAATACCGATAACCTTTTTGGATGTAGCCATGTTTTCCTCCTGAGATATATGTTATTAAGTAATTTCCGTATCAGTTCTTTTTATTTACCTTTACTTTAGAGGGGCGAACCACTCTGCCGTAAAGCGTGTATCCTTTCTGAAGCACCATCAGAACAGTATTGTTCTCATAGCTGTCGTCACAGTCCACCATGAGCGCCTCGTGATAGAGAGGGTTGAAATCGTCTCCGATATTCAGCTCTATCTCCTGAAGCCCGTATTTTTCCAGAGTCTCTCTCATCTGTTTCAGTGTGAGGTTGACGCCCTCTTTCAGAGCTTCCAGAGGGTTGTCTCCGGAGATATGGTCGAGCGCCGTTTCAAAGTTGTCCATAACGGGAAAGAGAGCTGAAATCAGGTTCAGGTTGGAGTATTTCAGTTTGTCGTCAAACTCCTTTGTCAGCCTCTTGCGCACGTTGTCCATCTCAGCCAGAGAGCGCAGTTCGCTGTCTCTGGCTGCAGCCAGCTCTTCCGCCAGACGCATGTTCTGCTCACGCAGCATAGTCAGCTCGTCTTTCGGCTCTGTCTGCTCTTCAGGCGTTTCCTGCATTGTCTCGTCTTTTTCTTCCATGTATATCCTCTTTCAATTATTCACGATAAAATTTTGCCGTCATTGCGAGGAGCGCAGCAACGTGGCAATCTCATTCTTATTTATTGTCTGTTAAGCGCCCCATGATGTCGGAGACCAGCTCGGCGGAGCAGTCCACCACGGACACCACGTCCGAATATCTCATCCGTTTTGGTCCGATGATGCCCAGCATGCCGATGACGTTTCCGCCTCTGGAATATGTTCTGGTAACCAGCCCCAGCTCGGAGACTTCGCTTCTGCCTATCTCGGAGCCAACGAATATATTCACGCCCTTCTCGTTCTGGCATTTATCCAGAATGTCGAAGATGAATTTTTTCTCCTCAAAGGTCTGAAAGAGTCCCTTGAGTCTGGACACATCGGAAAACTCCGGAAGATCCAGAATATTTGATGTACCGCTTAATATTATGTCCTGTCCGAACTCGCCTCTGCTGAACACGGCGGAAGCCATGCTGTGCAGGTTGCGGAACAGGTTGTCCATTTTCGCTTTCTCTTTTTTCATCTCATCCACTATGGCGGTTTTGACCTCCATCAGGCTCTTGTCCTGGAAGTGGGTGTTCAGATAGTTGCTTATCTGGATCAGATCGGATTCTGTCACCGTGGGGTCTATCTCCAGCATAACGTTATGCACTATGCCTGTTCTGGCGACTATAACAGCAAGAGCCGTTGTGGCGTTCAGGCGGATGAACTCGATATGCTTCAGCAGCATGGTGTTCAGCTTGGGAGATATCACGAATCCAACGGAGCTGGTCATGCGCCCCAGATTATCGCTGACCTTTTTAAATATGCCGTTTATGTTTTCGGCGGAACATTCGGATTTCAGCTGTTCCATGATGGTGCAGTCTGCTGATCCGAAGGTCACCAGTTTGTCTATATAATATCTGTATCCTTCGTCAGAAGGCACTCTGCCGGAGGATGTGTGGGGCTGGAGAATGAATCCTTTCTCCTCTAAGTCGCTCATAATGTTGCGGATAGAAGCGGCGCCCAGCTTGAGCGGACCTGTCTTGGATATCAGACGAGAGCCCACCGGCTCGTTGGTCTGGACAAACTCTTCAATAATGGTTTTAAGAACTATCTCTTCACGTTCGTTGAGAAAATTCATACCCGCTTCCTAGATTGTTAGCACTCATTGGTTACGAGTGCTAATAGATAGAATATGGATTAGCCATTTCTGTGTCAAGCCTTTTTTGGGCAGGAATTATAAAGTGTCGAGGATGCTGTCTATGAGGCTGAACGCTTCCAGAGCGCCCGCTTTGATGAAGATATCCGGATCGCAGACGGATGTGGATGATTCGTCCGGATTGATGGTTATAATCTTCGTGCCGAGAGACCGGAGCTGTTTCGCCAGATAGTCGTTGGTGGGAATCTGGCTGCTGGAACCAATCAGAAAAGCGATGTCCGGCGCTGTGACATCCATCAGAAACTCCTGATAATTGTCGAACTGGGCATCGTTCTCTATGTAGTCGAAATCGTTGAACATCAGGATATTCGGGCGCAGAAGCGACCCGCACACACTGCATCTGGGCATGCCGTGGGCGGACATGGTGTCTGTGTCCAGCCGGCAGAGGGGCACCTCATCGTTGTTCCGCACGCCGTATGAGCATGCGCCGCCTCTCATGCACTGAAGCCTCCACATACTCCCGTGCACCTCAATCACGCTGTCCGGGCGGATGCCTGATATGATGTGATAACCGTCTGTGTTGGTGGTGTGGACGAAGCTCTTTTCGAAGAAGTCAGTCATCATTCGGTTGATGACCTGATATCCTTTGTGGGGGGTGTTCTCTCTGGCGTTTCTTCTGCGCCATTCATAGAAAGCCCAGCTGTGCTGGGGGCGCACACGAAAAGAAGCCGGAGACGCCAGCTCCTGCGGCATGAGACCTTTTTCCTGAAACACGGGGAAGTTACGCCAGTATCCCTCTCTGTCTCTGAAAGTGGGTATACCGGAATCGGCGCTCATTCCCGCTCCGGTGAGAAAAAGACAAGACTCTGATTTTTCCAGCAGTTCTTTCAGTCTTTCGTTCATAATGGGATTATAGCACAAAAAAAAGGGGACCGAAGTCCCCACGCTTAAAGAAAAGAAGGAATATATGTGAAATTAATGCAATATAGTTATATGGTGGTGTTTTCCGCGGTCATCGCATGAAGTGGCGCATGCGCTGTCGCTTTTGTCTGTCCGTTGAGTGTAACGATAGTAACGCTGTCCTGAAGAGCCTCTACCACAACTTTTTCTGTGGTTATCAGATGAATCTCTTTTCCGGCGTATATCACGCGGTCGCCCAGTTCATTTCCCGCTGTGATCCAGATGGAGCCTTCCTGACAATAGACGCTGACTGATTTTGCGTTTTCAAACCCTTTTGTCTGAAACCTTTTTAGTCGGAGTTCCTGTTTTTCACTCATTTTGCCACCTCGTTAGTTGATACGTCCGTGTATCTTCTGTTCTCATGAACCCTTATAACCCGTTTAATGCGCTGTTACTATCACTTATTTTTTAAGCCAGCCTTCAGAAAAACAGAAGGCTCATTGATTTCACAGCGATTTTCTGATTGTAAAGTATAATAATAACAGTTATCATAACAGATACAGAAAACAGGAAATGTATACATAACAGTTTTGCACTGTTATGCGCAAAGGTGCTGAAATGAGCAGAGTGAAGGGCGACTTCAGATACAGACAGGTTATGGATGTCATAGTGAATATGATGAAGAGCGGAGTGCTGAACCCCGGAGACAAAGTGCCGTCTCTGAGAAAAATCAGCGAAGAGCAGGGAGTCAGCATATCCACCGCCATGCAGGCGTATATGGAGCTGGAGAGCGTGGGTATGCTGGAGGCGAGACCCCAGTCCGGGTTTTATGTCGCCAGCGGAACGTCTGTTCCCAGAGAGGCCGTCACCACATCCCGCCCGCTGGATCAGCCCACACAGGTGAAAAAGAGCGACCTGATACAGACAATATTATATGCCATCACCGATCCGGACATAGTTCCTCTGGGGTGTGCCATACCCAGCACAGATCTGCTCCCGCATAAGGAGCTGACTTCCATCATGCGCCGGATACTGTCGGACGACACGGAAGCAAGGGTAGAATACGGCGATGTGAAAGGAAACAAGTTTTTCCGCCAGCAGCTCGCCCATTATATGAACGCTAACGGAAACAGTGTCAGCAGCGAACAGCTTATCGTAACCAACGGAGCATCGGAGGCGATGACGATGGCTCTGCGGGCGCTGACCCGCCCGGGCGATCTGGTTATCATGGAGTCCCCCAGCTATTTCGGTTTTATGCACCTGCTGGAGACGGCGAAAATATACGCTCTGGAGCTTCCCACCTCTCCTATCGGCGGGATACTGATGAACGATTTCAGAAACGCTCTGGACAGATATGACGTTAAGGCGGTTCTGGTTCAGCCGAACCACGGCAACCCCATGGGGCAGGTTTATCCGGACGATATAAGGGAAGAGATGGTGAACCTGTGCAATAAAAAGGATGTACCGATAATAGAGGACGACATCAACGGGGACTTTACCTTCTCCGGCAGACGATACGGAAACCTGAAAAAATACGACAAAAACGGCAACGTAATACATATTTCGTCATTTTCAAAGAGCCTGGCGCCCGGGTTCCGTGTGGGCTGGGTTGAGCCGGGAAAATATCATGAGGAGATTCTCCGCCAGAAGATAGCCGGCACCATGGCGAGCAACGACATAATGCAGCTCACTCTGGCGCACTATCTGGCATCGGGCAAAATGCCCCGCCACCTCAGGCGGATGAACTCGAACTTCAAGGCGCAGGTGGAGACCTATACATATCATATATTAAAGAACTTTCCGGAAGGAACGAGAGTGACAAGACCGAAAGGCGGGTTCGTTCTGTGGGCGGAGATGCCGGAACAGGTGGATACTCTGGATATGTATCCGAGAGCGCTGGATGAAAAGATATCTTTTTCGCCGGGCGGAATTTTTACCTCTCAGCAGAAATATAATAACTGTATGCGCATCAACTGCGGCTTTCCCTGGGACGCCAGAATGGAGAACAGTATAATCAGGCTGGGCGAGCTGGCAAAAGAATACATATAAAAAAAGGCGGGGCCGCAAAACCCCGCCAATATCGGAGGCATCCGAGAATGCCTTACGAGCAAACTGTTCTTATTTCTTTTTGATAGTTTTTTCGACAGTGTCTTTATCTATCTGTTTTGTACAGAAGTACCAGTCATAGCATTTGACTCCGTCCTCTTTGCCGTCCACACGGTCTTTCGCAACGCCGCATGAACCGGCGGGGGGAACGATAACCTCGTCTCCGGGTCTCCAGTCAGCGGGAGTAGCCACGCCGAACTCGTCAGCCGCCTTAAGAGCCTGAAGCAGTCTGAGCAGCTCGTCAAAGTTGCGTCCTGTGCTTAAAGGATAGTAGATAACCGCTCTGATGATTCCTTTGGGATCTATTACAAAAACGGCTCTGACGGCTTTTGTGTTGCTTTCGCCTTCCATTATCATGCCGTATTTTTTAGCTACTTCCATTGTGATGTCTTCGATGAGGGGGAATTTCACTTCCATTCCCTTCATGCCTTTATAGTCGATCTTCTCTTTTATGTTTCTGAGCCATGCTATGTGGCTGTAGAGACCGTCCACAGAAAGTCCGACCAGTTTACAGTCGAGGTCGCTGAAATCTTTCTCCAGCTTAGCGAATGTCATGAACTCTGATGTACATACGGGTGTGAAATCAGCGGGATGGCTGAAAAGTATGACCCAGCTTCCTGTGTAGTCTGCGGGAAAGTTTATCTGTCCTTGTGTTGTTACTGCTGTAAATTCGGGTGCTTTGTCGCCTATTCTGGGCATAGATACGTTGTTTTCCATTTTGTCCTCCGTTTTGGATAATCTTTATCAAAGAATATAGAATAAAAATAATTAGTCAATAAAAATTATTAAAAAGAATATGCGAAAAATGATATGTTTTGAATTATGCCTTTGATGTCAGGGTTTTGTGGATGAAGATTTTTTTAGAGAACTGCCTTTTTAGACATAACACCGCCCGCCAGAACACCTTTCAGTGTTTCGAACGCGGGGGATTCGTCTGTCAGATATATCTCTCTGATGCCGGATTCCTTGGTGTTGATATGCAGTTCCTTCAGGCAGTCGATGATAGCCAGAGAGGAGTCAACTATATTGAAATGGGGGAATTTCTCCAGAATACGGTCTTTCAGCAGAGGGTAGTGGGTGCATCCGAGTATCAGCGTGTCGATGCCGGATCCGGCGAGCTCCAGCAGATACATCTGAACCACCTGTTTCGCCACGTCAGTCTCTATGAGCATCTCCTCAACTATGGGGACGAAGAGCGGGCATGCGGTCTGATAAACGTTTACATCGGGTTTAAGAGCTTTGAGCGCCTTCACATAGGATTCGCTGCGCACTGTGGCTCTGGTGCCTATTACGCCTATCTTGTTGTTCTGCGTCATCCTGATGGCGCTTTCGGCTCCCGGCTGTACCACGCCGATGACGTTCACGCCGAAGGTTTTTCTGATAGGCTCTATGGCGTATGATGAGGCTGTGTTGCAGGCTATGACTATGGTGTCTATCTTAAAGTTGTCCACCAGAAAGCGGGCGCAGTCCATGCTGTAGCTGACAACGGTCTCGGGCGATCTGCTTCCGTATGGAACTCTGGCGGTGTCTCCCAGATAGTATATGTCCAGTTCGGGGAAGTGTTTGCTGATGGTCTGGTAAACAGTGAGTCCGCCCACGCCTGAGTCAAAAATGCCGATAGCCATTATATAACCTCAAAAAAAGTTCTTATTTACGCAACAAGCGGAAATAATATGCCTCTATTTTTTAATTATCAAGGTTGAATTTCGGAAACCTTCGCTGTGGGTCTGGAAAAGAACATGGCAAACAGAAACAGAAGATAGCTGAGCACAGCCAGAACAGCGAAAGCGGGGATAAAAACGCCCACGGGAGCCAGTATGCCCACTATCAGCCAGTGGAGGGCTATTATCTTGCCGGAGTGAAGCATGATGGGGAAATCACGGAAACGGCAGATAACGGCGAGCCCGCTGATGTTCCATCCGTACAGCGAAAGGAAACGGTGATAGAGGATGGTTATGTTTTTCAGCATGGGGTCTGTGTATCCCACTGCGTATATGATGATGTAGATGACGCCGGAGACGGCTGTCATAACCAGAAAGACTATGCCGGATGTCAGAAACGCCTTCTGCTGGTCTCTGAATCCTGTCTTAACATAAAGCACCAGAACGGCGCTGACAGCGACAAAAAGCAGAAGCGATATGCCCAGCTCCAGCCAGGGCGCCTCGAAAAGAATAAAGCCGAAGAAGACTATCACGCCCACTGTGATGATCCAGAAGAGCGCGGTTTTTAAAATTATCATTTTCGGTGTTCCCAGCTTTTTCATGGTGGAGAACATCACGCTGAGGGTGATGAGCGAGCTGGGGAAAGAGAAGCCGAGAAAAAAAGTGTTCAGCGTCAGCTTTTCAAAATCCAGCATGCGGTAGTATTCTTCGTTCACCATGGCGAAGATGGATATCAGAAGCCCTATGGACAGGCAGAGAAGAGCCGCGTGATGAAATTTTACCGCCACGGGATAGGCTCTGGAAAAAAACTCTCTGCCAAAAAAGCTGAATTTTTTATACCGGATAGACTCGACTATGCCGAAGAGGGCAAAGGCTATGATTATACATAATATATATTGTCTGAAAAAAGCCAGAACCGCAAACGCCACCGCCAGCAGATAGAAGGCGATGAGGCGCTTCGGAAGGTCTTTTCTGTCCATAGTATAGTAGAGGATGATGGTTCCGCCGGAGCAGAGGTTGAAGAGAAAGATATGAAGACGCTCAAAGTCGTATCCGTGGATTGCGTGGTGCATGAATCCGAAAGACAGGGCTATCGTCATGGTGGCTAGAAAAAGCGCCTTCAAAGCGGAACTCATTTAATCCCTCCAAGCTCGTGGGTCAGAACGTCCGTCAGTTCAGGATAGCGGAATCTGAATCCGCTGTTAAGCAGTTTTTCCGGATAAACGTTGGCTCCGGAGAGCAGAACTTCCCTGCCCATCTGCCCGAACATCTTTTCTACAATATATGAAGGAATTTTTAAAAATCTCGGTCTTTTGTAATATTTCGCCAGAGTATCGGAAAATTTCCTGTTTGTCATGGCGTGGGGAGTCGTCAGATTTACGGCGCCGGAGAGGGATTCCGTCTCTATGACATGAGATGTGGCGTATAACACATCGTCCAGAGAGATGTAGCTCATGTACTGTTTTCCGCTGCCGAATATGGGACCCAGCCCTATAGAGAAGGGCAGAGCCATCCTCGCCAGCGCACCGCCGGCGGGTGTCAGCACAACGCCTATCCGCATGAAAACGGTTCTGATTCCATGCTCGGTGGCGGGTTTGGCGGCGTCTTCCCATTTTTTGCATACTTTAGATATGAAGTCATCGCCGTGTCTGGCGTTTTCGGTTATGACGGTGTCGCCCCTGTTGCCGTAAAAGCCTATGGCGGAGGCGCATATGAATGTTTTCGGCGGGTTCTTCATCTTAGCCAGAGTGTTGGCGAGCAGCGCCGTGCTGCGCACTCTGCTGTCGATGATCTCCCTTTTTTTCATGTCGGTCCACTTGCCCTCGCCTATGGGCTCTCCGGTCAGGTGGATTACCACATCGGCGTTTTCGAATTTTTCTTCTATAATGCCCGCATTCGGGTTCCAGCATACGTCCCCGATGCACAGTTTCGATTTGTCACGCAGGAGTCTTATCACCTTGTGTCCCTGCGTCTGAAGAAAAGGTATCAGAGCCGACCCCAGCACTCCGGAAGAACCGGACACCACTATGGTCTTCGGCTTGGGTTTGTATTCCTCATAGAATTCTATGTCGTTTTTGCACACGTCCTCTCTGTATCGGAACATTCTTTCCAGTTTTTTTCTGGCGAACCCTCCGGCTACCGCTGTGGAGATCTGGTGCAGAGGCAGCTGATAGTCCACATGATCCTTCACCGTGGTTACGCCGTTATTTTCAGAGAAATAGTGCGAGTGTTCCCACAGAGCGAAGGGACCTTTTTTCTGTCTGTCTTTAAAAAACTTGTCTTTTTCATAGATGAGATGTTCCGCGTGCCACGGAACGGAAAGCATGCCCATTTTCAGAGAGATGTTGCAGACACCCCCCTCTTTAATTCCCCCTTCTTTATGAATGAGCGATATTTGCTCCCACGGAGGGCTCAGACGAAAGAGCGCTCCCTCTCTCTCGTGCCAGTCAAAGACAGAAGAGACAGATGAGTTAATAAATGTTTCGTGTTCAATAAATTGTTTAGACATCTTTATGATTTTAAATCTAAAAAGGAGCGATGGCAACATAACTATAAATATGTGGAAGATTTTTTTATTGCGGATAACGAAAAAGGAAAATAAAATAGTATTGGCTGATACATATTGCTGATATTAAGTTTTTTCTCAGGTATCTCTGCGCTATTGGTTTTCCGTATAGCGTTTTTTGTGTGTAAGTGATTTAAGTATAAGTGCATCTTTATTATTCATTCTGAATTTTATTAAATTATTTGTCATGATTTTCAAGTTTTTCTATCATTTTAAAGTTTTTTTGTTGTATATATCCTGTTAACAAATTTTGCATTGATGTTTTTTATAATGTAATGTAAAACATAGTATCATTTCTGATTCGGAGGTGGGTATGTCACTCATGCAGAAGTTCTGGGATATTGCAAAGGCAAGAAACAAAACAATAGTCCTGCCGGAAGGAAGCGACGAAAGGACCATTGACGCCGCTAATGCCATAGCTGAAAACGGGCTTGCCAATGTTATCGTCCTCGGTAACGAAGCTGATATTAAAAGCATGTTTGATTCAAAAGGGTACAAGGTACGCTGTACAATAATTGACCCTGCTAAAAGCGAATATTTAAAAGATTTTACAGATACATATTATGAAAGCAGAAAATCAAAAGGCATGAGCAGAGAGGAAGCGGAGGAATCCATGAAGGATGTTCTCTATTTCGGCTCTATGCTGGTTCAGAAAGGTATAGCGGACGGAGCCGTCACAGGCGCCGCACACACCACAGGAGATGTTCTGAGAGCCGCAATCCGTGTTATCGGAACAAAGAAAGGCATGAAGACAGTCTCCAGCTGTTTTATCATGGTTACACCTAAACCCGAATTCGGAAAAGACGGTGCCGTGCTTTTTGCCGACTGCGCTGTTATCCCCAACCCGGACGCCCAGACACTGGCGGAGATAGCCGTTGCCACAGCGGACAGCTGCAAGGCTTTTCTGGAAACAGAGCCTAAGGTGGCTATGCTGTCATTCTCCACCAAGGGAAGCGCCCAGAGCCCAGAAACAGAAAAAGTTATAGAAGCTACAAAAATAGCTAAATCCATAGCTCCTAATCTCAAGATAGACGGCGAGCTTCAGGCGGACGCCGCTCTTCTGGCGGCTGTCGGAGCGAAAAAAGCTCCCGGAAGCGAAGTGGCGGGTTCTGCCAACGTTCTTGTCTTCCCGACACTTGACGCCGGAAATATAGGGTATAAACTTGTTGAAAGGATAGCCGGAGCTGAGGCTATCGGACCCGTTATACAGGGTCTCGCTAAACCTGTTAATGACCTCTCCAGAGGTTGCAAATACATGGATATCGTCAATGTGGCGGCTATAACGGCCGTTCAGGCTGACTAGGGGGTTTATTCAGATGGATATTCTCGCTCTTAACTGCGGCAGTTCATCGGTTAAGTACCAGCTCTATGACTGGAACAACAAAAAAGTAATCGCAAAAGGCGTGGTTGAAAGAATCGGTATCGGCGATTCATTCATCGTTCACGAAGTTCCCGGAAAAGACACAGTCAGAGAGGAATATGAGTGTCACGACCACTCCACCGCCATCGGACTGATAGTTAAGACCATGTCCAGAGGAGCCAACGCTGTTCTCGACAGCATGGAGCAGATATCCGCTGTGGGGCACAGAGTTGTTCACGGCGGCGAGGTTTTCGCCCGAAGCGTTCTTATAGACGAAGAAGTGGTGAAGACCATCGAAGACGTTGCCCACCTCGCTCCCCTGCACAACCCGCCCAACCTCGCCGGCATCAGAGCCGCTCAGAAAGTAATGCCCAATGTTCCACACGTTGCTATATTCGACACGGC
Source organism: Deferribacterales bacterium (assembly GCA_050251875.1). Classification (GTDB taxonomy): domain Bacteria; phylum Chrysiogenota; class Deferribacteres; order Deferribacterales; family Geovibrionaceae; genus Seleniivibrio. Next base: position 159,986 of record JBFWMA010000003.1, read on the forward strand.
ATTTCACCAGACAATGCCTGACTATGCATATACATATCCCGTGCCCTATGAATGGTATGAGAAATACGGCGTCAGAAGATACGGTTTCCACGGAACCAGCCACCTGTACGTTTCCAAGCGCGCGGCTGCGCTCCTGGGCAAACCCGCTTCAGAATGCAATATCATCACCATGCACATAGGCAACGGTGTTTCTCACACAGCTATCAAAAACGGCGTGTCCGTGGATACGTCTATGGGTCTCACACCCCTTGAGGGAGCTGTGATGGGTACCAGATGCGGAGACGTTGACCCTGCCGTACCTCTTTTCATGATGCAGCAGCTCAACATAGACGCGAAAACCATGGACAACCTGCTGAATAAAAAATCAGGCGTACTGGGTATCACAGGCAGATTCACCGACAGACGCGATGTTATCACCTGCGAAGATGACGACTACAAACACCGCTGTACACTCGCCCTCGAGGTGGAGGCATACAGACTGCGTAAATACATCGGCTCATACTATGCCGTTCTGGGCAGAGTGGACGCCATCGTGTTTACCGCCGGCGTGGGCGAAAACGCAGGTCTCATCCGCCAGATGGCTATAGAGAATCTGGAAAATATGGGTATCAAGGTGGACAGAGAGAAAAACCTCGGCACCTTCTCCAAACACGGCGAGACAGAGATATCCACCCCCGATTCGAAGGTTAAGGTATTTGTAATTCCCACAAACGAGGAGCTCGTTTTCGTTGAAGACGTGGTCGCCATCCTGAATGGATCATACAAAGACCACACAGAGTATCCTTATACATTTCTTAAAAAGTAACAGCTATAATAGTTTATAAGAGAGCCCGCAAATAATGCGGGCTTTTTTTTATCTAATTATAATTTTCCCCTTTAAAAATACCAAAAGAGTCCTATAGTATGTTTTAGAGCAACTAAAAAAAAGGAAACCCCCTTTTGATCCTCAACCACCCGTTAAGAAAGGCATTCAAAATGCCTCCTCTATTTTAAAAGGCACGGTCGCCCCCGTGCCTTTTTTATTTACAAAAACCTTTTTCTTTCAATTCATTCAGCCATTCACAGTTTTTAAGGCGGCAGGCAGCTTGCGCATCGGCACACATGAGTTGTGTATTCCCCATTGCCTCATAAGCCTGTGATCGTAACAATAAAGCCTGAATATTGTCAGGTTTTTGTTTTAACAGAGAAGTAAGTGTCGCCACAGCGCTTTCGTTATTTCCTGAGTCCATATGATATACAGCCAGGGTAAGAAGAGTGTATGTGTCATTGGGGTAAAGTTTCGATATTGCGGTCAATTCTGTGACAGCGGCATTGTGGTTGCCGCTCATATACAGAGCCTGTGCTTTGTACTGATGGAGAATTTTTGAAACGGGTCGTTTGATAAGAAGCTGATCAATGAGGTCTAGAACGGTTTTGTAGTCATGCCTGTCAATACCGTAAATAAGCACAAGCTGTCTCAGAGCCATGTCGTGCTCAGGGTCATATTCAAGTGCGCTTTTATAATCTTCAATAGCTTTATCAGTTAATAGAGAGGATTCATAGATAACAGCTCTCAAAAAGTATGCGTCACTAAGCTCAGGATCAAGGTTCAGCGCTTTATTGGAATAATCGAGCGCAGTCTGAAAGTCATCAGGACCTGCTCCTTCGCCGGTAATAAGTTTCGCCGCTTCGTACGCATATTCGGTGGCTTTAATGATATTGGCTGACTTGTTGTTATTTCTGCTGAGAGCCTTCTGCTCCTGGGTCAGATTCTGCTTTTTTGCATCATCTGTTGTCCGCATCAGCTCCTGTTCCAGTTTGATCGCTTTTTGCTCCAGAATTCTGTTGTTTTCAAGCTGCTCATCGAGTTTTTTCTGGAGGGCATCGTACTGTGAAATGAGAATAGAGTTATTTATTATTTTTTCCGCATTCTCTTTTAGATTATCAGTCTCCACGCTTGCTTCCACAGTAACTTCAATAATGAATACCCCGTTTTCAACCAGATTACTGACCTTTGTGATTCTGGTGCTTAAAAGCCCTGCGGCGGCGGCTTCCAGTTCATCCTGTTTAATCACGCCATTCTCCACAGATGTGTATGATTTGATGAAAGTTCCGGCTTCTTCGATAATGCTCCGCTTGGCATCGGCAATGGCGAATATTTTTGCATCATCGGCAGATTGAGAGGTGCCTATTATCTTTCTGACTGTTTTTGTGTATGTTTTTGTTTCCGCAAAGGCGTATTGAAGTGTGAATATTAGAAAGACAGATATGAGAAGTCTTAACATACATCACCTCATAAAAAGATAGGAATATATTGTAAGTATGCCACAAATGTTGAAAATACACTATGTTGCTTTTAATCGTAACCCCTGCTATTGTAGTATACTTATTAAAGTATATGGGAAATGAATGGATAATTTATTCGATAAAGAGAAACAGGAAGAAGACTTTCAGACGCAGAACATCCGCCCCAGCGGGTTTGATGACTATGTGGGGCAGTCGAAGGTCAAAGAAAACCTGAAAGTTTTTGTTCAGGCGGCGAAAAAGCGGGGTCAGAGCCTCGACCACTGCCTGTTCCATGGTCCTCCCGGTTTGGGAAAGACCACTCTGGCGAACATCATAGCCCACGAGATGGGCGTAAACATAAACTCCACCAGCGGTCCCGTGATAGAAAAAGCGGGCGATCTGGCGGCTCTGCTAACCAATCTTCAGGAGGGCGATGTCCTCTTCATAGACGAGATACACCGTCTTCATTCCAACGTGGAGGAGATTCTTTATCCCGCCATGGAAGATTATAAGCTGGATATCATCATCGGTCAGGGTCCCGCCGCCAGAACGGTTAAGATCGATCTGCCGCCCTTCACCCTGATAGGGGCGACAACCCGTGCGGGTCTGCTCACCTCCCCCCTGCGTGACAGATTCGGGATGATGCTTAAGCTGGAATTCTACAATTCCGAAGAATTGAAACAGATAATCATGCGTGGAGCCGGCATACTGAACACCCGCATGGACGATAAAGCCGCTCTGGAGATCGCCTCCAGAAGCAGAGGCACCCCCCGTATAGCTCACCGCATCCTCAGACGCATCAGAGATTTCGCCGATATTCTCAATGACGGCTACATCTCCGTGGACATAGCCCGTGAGGGGCTCTCCCGTCTGGAGATAGACAGTGAGGGACTGGACAATCAGGATAGAAACCTGCTCCTGTCCATCATAGACAAATATGACGGCGGACCTGTGGGCGTGGACACTCTTGCCGCTACTTTGAGCGAGGAGCGGGACACCATAGAGGACGTTATCGAACCCTATCTGATATACAGAGGATTCATAAAAAAGACCCCCAGAGGCAGAATGGCTACACCCATGGCTTATGAGCATCTTAAGATGACTATGCCGAACCGTGTCACCATCGCCGATTTTCTGGAAGAGAACGAATAGATGGCGAAGAAAAAAAGCCGTTATGTCTGTCAGTCCTGCGGATATGTTTCGCCGGGCTGGATAGGAAAATGCCCCGAATGCGGAAGCTGGAGCAGTTTTGCCGAAGAGATCGAAGAACCGGAAGTTTCGTCATCATCTAAAGGCGCCAGACACGAGCCGAGAGTAAAACCCGCTAACCTTAGAGACGTTAAAGGTCTGGAAACCGAGCGCACAGGCACGGGTATTTCCGAGCTGGATCAGGTTCTGGGCGGCGGACTGGTAAAGGGCTCTGTGATTCTGGTGGGCGGCGAGCCGGGCATAGGCAAATCCACAATCATGTTACAGACAGCGGGCATACTGACCCGTGGTAATAAAAAAGTGCTGTATGTTTCCGGCGAGGAATCATCATCACAGATAAAGCTGAGAGCGGACAGGCTGGGCACAGGCACGGCGGACATACAGATTCTGCCTACCAACAGTCTGGAAGATGTTCTGAGCGCTCTGGATGAGCAGAGATATGATTATGTCGTTATGGATTCCATACAGACCATAGCCTCAGCGGATCTGAACTCCGCGGCGGGTACGGTGGGGCAGGTGCGCCACGTTACATACCGCATGGTGGAGACCGCCAAGAGCAGAGGCATCACCGTTATGATAGTCGGTCAGGTGACGAAAGACGGGTATATCGCCGGTCCCAAGCTCCTGGAACATCTGGTGGACACTGTGCTCTATTTCGAGGGCGACTACAGCAGAGGTCTGAGGATTCTCAGATCGGTCAAGAACAGATTCGGTCCCACTAACGAAGTGGGCATTTTTGAGATGAGCGATAAAGGGCTGATAGAGCTGAAAGATTATTGCTTTGCCGATGATACTGCCGACAAAACGGCGGGAAAGATAAACGTTCCCGTGATAGAGGGCACCAGAGCTTTTCTGGTGGAGGTACAGGCGCTTGTCGCTCCCACCTTTTATCAGTTTCCCAAAAGAAACGCCATGGGCATAGATGTCAACCGGATGAATATGCTCCTTGCCGTTCTGGACAAGAAGGGTGGACTCAATCTGGCGGGAAGCGATGTTTATGTGAACGTGGCGGGCGGAATGAAGATAACGGAGACCAGCGCCGATCTGGCTCTCTGCGCCGCTATCACCTCATCATACAGAGAGAGGGCGATATCGCCTAAAACCACCTTCATTGGCGAGGTAGGGCTGACAGGTAGCATACGAACCGTCTCGAACATTAAGAGCCGGGTCGCTGAATGTTATAAAATGGGGATAAGAAAATTTTATCTCCCTGAGAAAGTCGAGTTTGACAAAGAGATAGAAATCGTTTTAACTAGGGATATATCATCTTTTCTTGATATGCTTTAATAGGAGTAAAGAATGGGACTTCTTAAAGGAAAAAAGGCTCTGGTGTTCGGTGTTGCCAACAACAAAAGCATCGCTTACGCCATCGCCCGCAATTTTATTGAGCAGGGAGCTGAGGTTGCCTTCAGCTATGCCGGCGAAAAACTCTTAAGCAGAGTGGAAAAAGTGTCCGAGGAACTGGGGGGCAAGTTTATCGTGCCCTGCGATGTTACCAAGGATGAAGAGATAGAAGCGTGCATGAACACAGTGAAGGAGAAATGGGGTAAATTCGATATCCTCATCCACTCTGTGGCATATGCTCCCGGAGACGCTCTGAAAGACAGATATGTGGATACCAAGCGTGAGGATTTCAAAATGGCTCTGGATATCAGCGCCTATTCTCTGGTGGCTATCACAAAATATGCCGAGCCCCTCATGAACGAAGGCGGAAGCATCATCTGCATGTCATATCTGGGCGCTGAGAGAGTTATAAAAAATTATAACGTAATGGGCGTGGCTAAGGCGGCTCTGGAAGCCTCCACAAGATATCTCGCCGCTGATCTGGGCGTGAGCAAGATCAGGGTGAACGCTATCTCCGCCGGTCCTATCAAGACTCTGGCGGCAGCGGGAATATCCGATTTTAAAAAGATTTTCAACCATATAGCGGAGAACGCTCCCCTGCGTGACAACTGCACACAGGAAGACGTGGGCAAAACAGCCGTTTATCTCGCCAGCGATCTGTCATCCGCCGTCACAGGCGAGGTGATATATGTGGACAACGGATATAACATCATCGGTCTTTAATGATACGGTAAATTACTGCTTTTTTTGATATATTACATCTGTCCCCTGCCATCCGGCGGGGGATAGTGCTTTCAGGGCGGATTAATGTCTGAAAAAAACATTGTGGTCAGCGTCAAAAATCTGAATTTTTCATACGGCACTCAGGAAGTTCTGAGCGGAATCAATTTCGATATCCGTGAGGGTGAGTTTCTCACCGTAATAGGACCCAACGGCGGCGGCAAGAGCACGCTCCTTAAGATACTGCTGGGTATACTGAAACCCGGATCAGGCGATATAAAAATCTTCGGGCAGAGACCGGGCATGTCGAAAAAAGTCGGCTATGTGCCTCAGAATGTCACAGCGGGCAGAGGCTTTCCCATCACTGTGGAGGAAGCGGCGCTGATGGGCAGGATGCTGGTGAAAGGCGGACGGACACAGCCTCAGGACAGAGAGTTTATCAGAGGAGTTCTGGACGAGCTACAGATTCTGAACGTGGCTAAGAACCGCATGGACGATCTGTCCGGCGGACAGCGCCAGAGGGTGCTGATGGCTAGGGCGCTGGCATCCGAGCCGGAGCTTCTGTTTCTGGACGAGCCCGCCTCCAGCGTGGATATGGAAGGACAGGTCAGGATATATGATCTGCTGGCAAAGCTGAACGAAAAGATGACGGTGGTGGTTGTCAGCCACGACCTTACCATAATACCGAAATACGCCACCTCAGTGGCTTGTGTGTCTAAAACTCTGCACAAGCATGATGAGGCGGAGGTCACCCACGACATGCTTCACGAGGCATACGGAGTGACTCCGGAGATGCAGGAGAACTGCCCTCTGGAGCTGATAGCCCACGGACACCCCCACAGGGTTCTGAAGGAGCACGAGTGATGGATATTTTACAATACGGATTCATACAGAACGCTATCATGGCGGGGATTCTGGCATCGATAGCCTGCGGGATAATAGGCTCGCTGGTGGTGGTGAACCGCATAGTTTTCATATCGGGCGGAATTGCCCACACTGCTTACGGCGGGGTGGGGCTTGCTTTTTTTATGGGGATATCCCCTCTTCTGGGCGCAGGATTTTTCGCCGTTGCCGCCGCTGTGGTTATGGCTCTGATAACGCTGAACAACAAGCAGAGAGCGGATACCGTGATAGGCGCTATGTGGGCGTTCGGAATGGCGTTTGGTATAATACTGGTCGATCTGACGCCGGGATACGGCGTTGACCTGATGAGCTATCTTTTCGGAAGCATTCTGGCTGTGCCGGACACCGACCTTGTTTTCATGGCGGTTCTGGACGTTGTTATCATAATATACATACTGGCTTACTACAGACAGATCCACGCTGTCAGCTTCGACACGGAATACGCCGCCAGCATGGGCGTGCGCACCGGATTCGTCTATACTTTCATGCTGGTTATGTGCGCTCTGGCTGTGGTGCTTCTCATCCGTGTGGTGGGGCTCATACTTATCATCGCCATGCTCACCATTCCGCCTTTCATAGCGGAGAGGTGGTCGGCGTCTCTGAAAAAAATGATGGTGATATCCAGCCTTTTGTCTCTGGTTTTCACCCTCGCTGGGCTTTATCTTTCATACATATTCAACATAACGTCAGGCGCCAGCATCATCGCAGTGTCTTCGTTAGGTTTCTTCTTTCTTGTCGGATACGATAAATTGAAGAGTATGTTCAGAAGTTAGTCTGTCTCAGCTTGTTCTGTCTTTTCACTTCATACATGGCTCTGTCGGCGAGCTCTATCAGTTCCTGAATGTGTGTCGCGTCATCCGGAAAGATAGCCAGACCCATACTGGCGTTCAGGCGGAGCACTTTGTCCTCGAACTCCAGAGGAGTTTTCATAGCGTCATAGAGTCTGTTTATCAGGCTTTCGCCTTCGTCACGCTCGCTTATGCTCTCTATTATTATGCCGAACTCATCGCCGCCCAGCCGGGCAACTCTGTCGTTCAGACCGGATGTGTCTTTCAGTCTGCCTGCGAACTCTGTGATGGCGGCATCGCCGGCTCTGTGTCCGTATGTGTCGTTTATGGTTTTCAGACCGTCCATATCGATTATCACTATGCCTATCTTGTGGGATCTTTCCACCGCTTTGTCGAAGATTTTTCTGAGATTGTCGAAGAAGGCTGATCTGTTGCTGAGCTGCGTCATGGAATCTTTGGTGGCACGGATAAAAAGCTCATCCACGGCGTAGTTGGCGGCATGGAACATAGAGGCTGCCAGCATGTCGGTTATCAGAGACAGACAGCAGATATCAGCATCGCCGAAGGATGCCTGTTTGGAAGATATGACTTTAAGCACGCCAACGCATGTGTTGCTGTGGATCAGAGGCACGACAGCCATAGATCTGGCGTTTACCTTAACGCAGGCGGCTTTATCCACCCTTTCGTCATTATATGTGTCTTCGCTGTATAGGATTTCCTGTTTGCTGACGCACATGCCGGAAAGGCTGGTTTCCTTTTTCAGTCTGAGCCCCAGAAAAGACGCCAGACTGCCTGAAACGGCTCTGTAGACCATCTCGTCCTGTTCCGCCAGCTCGACAGTGGCGCCATCGGCGTTCAGAAGAGACTGCGCCTTTGTCGTTACCAGAGACATGACGGTACCCAGATCGGGTCCAGCTTTGGTGATCTCTGACTGTGCCTCGATAATTTCGAGAAGTTTATCTTTGTCCGGAAATACAACACATTGTTTATAATTCAGCATTGGCAGGGCTCTGTATATAATTAAATTACATCAAATATATCAATGTCGAATAATCCGGTCAAGTAATAAAAATTATTCACTTGAGCCTTTCTTATAAAAATATAATGGCGCATGGCATATGTTGCTGTATACTAAACTGAGTCGTTAAATAAACTCGCTTGATTTTTACTCTGTTATTTATTAGGCTGTAAGACTAATGGGAAAAATTATAGCAATAGCAAACCAAAAAGGCGGGGTCGGAAAGACCACAACCGCCATCAATCTGGGCTCCGCGCTGGCTTTTGCCGAGGCGAAGGTACTTGTAGTGGATATGGATCCTCAGGGAAACGCCACCAGCGGTCTCGGTGTGTCTCTGGATGAAGGAGACTCATCTATCTATGACGTGCTGATAGGCAGAGCGGAGGCTGAAAATGCCATACGCCCCACGAATGTGGAGAATCTGTATATTCTGCCAGGAGATATAAACCTGTCCGCCGCCGAGGTGGAGCTGGTTACCGAGATATCCAGAGAGACCAAACTGAAAAAAGCGCTGAGCAAAGTGAAGGATGACTATAAGGTGGTGATAATAGACTGCCCTCCCTCGCTGGGTCTGCTCACCGTCAATTCGCTGACGGCAGCCGATTCGGTTCTGATACCCATGCAGTGCGAATATTACGCTATGGAGGGTCTGGGTCAGCTGCTCAATACCGTGCGTCTGATCCGTGAGAGTCTGAACGAAGACCTCAGCCTGGAGGGAATCCTCCTCACCATGCACGACCCCAGAAACAATCTTTCCAAAGAGGTGCAGAGACAGGTCGAAGAATATTTCAGCGAAAGCCTGTTCAACACCATAATCCCCAGAAACGTCCGTCTGAGCGAGGCGCCCAGCTTCGGTCAGTCAATTATAGAATATGATGTAAAATCAAAAGGCGCAGTCAGCTACATAGACCTTGCCAAAGAAATGCTGGAGAGGATCTGATGAAGAAAAACTCACTGGGAAAAGGGCTCGAGTCCCTGATTCCGCCCAGAGCGGACAGATCGGGAAAGATGGTGAGCGAGATCGATATCGCCGAGATAATGCCAAACCCCGATCAGCCCAGAAAGGTTTTTGACGAAGAGGCTCTGGCGGAGCTGACCGAATCCGTCAGAAGAAACGGCATCATCCAGCCCATCGTTCTGGCGAAGGGTGAGGACGCCTATATCATCATAGCCGGTGAAAGACGCTGGAGAGCCGCAGGGCTTGCCGGGCTGAAAAAAGTTCCGGCTGTTGTTAGAGAGATAACCCGTGATTCCGAACAGATGGAGCTGGCGCTCATAGAAAATATCCAGAGAGAAGATCTGGGCGCGCTGGAGCTGGCGAGAGCATATAAAAACCTGATGGACACACACGGATACCGTCAGGAGGATGTGGCGGACGTGGTGGGCAAAAGCAGATCCGCCGTGGCTAACACAATCCGTCTTCTGGGGCTGCCCCAGAGGGTTCTGGAGGCTCTGGAGCAGAAGCTCATCTCCGAGGGACACGCCAGATGTCTGGTGGGGCTTCCGGATCACAAGATAATAGAGATACTCGCTAAAATCATAGAAAACGGTCTTTCCGTGCGTGAGACTGAAAAACTGGCGTCTAAAAAAGAAAAGCCGGAAAAAGAGAAGAAAAAAGAGGATGAAAACATCTTTCTGATGAGCCTGAAAGGCGAGATGGAAGAGTTCTTCAAAACAAAGATAGAAATCAAACGCCGCAAAGACGGCGGCACGATAGAAATAAAATACAGCAGTGACGATGAACTCGACAGGATCATCAGAACTATCAGAGGAGAGTGACAGTGATAAAAGGTAAAGACACCGGCGGAATAGATGCTTTTCTCGGAAAAAATACCACTTTTCAGGGGACTCTGATCTTTGACGGTCTGGTCAGGATCGACGGCAATTTTGAAGGAAATATCAAAACTGAAGATACACTGGTCATAGCCGGCTCCGGCAATGTGAAAGCTGAGATTGACGCAGGCGATGTAAAAATCTCCGGCAGGTTTGACGGAACCATCGTGGCAAAATCTAAAGTTGAACTCTATAAGCCCGCGTTTGTCACTGGTACAGTAATAACTCCCGTGCTGAAGATAGAGGAGGGAGTTGTCTTCAATGGCAACTGCCGCATGGCAGAGGATACCGCCAGCTATAAGCCCGAAGAGGAGTAACAGATAATGAGAAAACCCCTGATTTTCGGAAACTGGAAAATGAATCTCGATATGAAGCACTCAGACGACCTCGTCCGTTCGCTTCTCTCTGTTAAGATAGACTACAGGTCTGTGGATGTGGGAGTCGCTCCCGATTTCTGCAGTCTGGCTATGGTGAGAAAAACAATAAAAGATATGAATATTCCTATCTCCGTGGCGGCGCAGAATATGTCCGACCAGGAGAAAGGAGCGTTTACAGGCGAAGTAAGCGCTGATATGATCCTCTCCACCGGAGCGGATACCGTTATCATCGGACATTCCGAAAGACGAGCCATTTACGGCGAGTCTGACGTGCTTATCAACAGCAAGGTAAGACTGGCTCTCAGATTAGGTCTCAGCGTGATACTCTGTGTCGGCGAGGTTCTGGAAGAGAGAGAGGCGGGAACCGCTGTTGAAAAAGTGCTGTATCAGATCGGCATGGGACTCAGAAACGTGGACATGGACAGGATACAGGATGTGGTAATCGCCTATGAGCCCGTGTGGGCAATAGGTACAGGCAAAACAGCCACTCCAGTGGACGCTGAAGAGATGCACGCCGCAATCAGAAAACAGCTTTCCAAACTTTATGGTCCTGTGGTAGCCAACAAAACAAGAATTCTGTACGGCGGAAGCGTGAAACCCGACAACATCGGCGCGCTGATGCTGAGAGAGAATATAGACGGAGCGCTGGTGGGCGGAGCAAGCCTTAACATCGGCGACTTCATAAAGATAATTAACTTTAACAACTAACCTCGGAGAAATTAATGTATACTGTAGTTCTTGCTATCCATCTTTTCGTATGTTTTTTACTGATCATTGCCGTTCTGATGCAGTCAGGCAAGGGATCATCACTGGGCTCTGCCTTCGGCGGCGGCGCTGGCGATGTTTTCGGTCCCGGAGCTCCTGTCAACATCATGAACAGAGTCACAACGGTCATCGCTATACTTTTCATGGTAACATCGCTGACACTGGCTATCCTCTCCACACAGAAGACAACCAACAGCGTTATCGACACTTTTCAGACACCCGCTGAACAGTCAGCGCCCGCTGAGAAAGCTCCCGTTGCTCCCATGGAGTCCAAGTGATAAGAAAACTCTTGGTTTGCCTGCTGGTTCTCACCCTGTTCGCCTGCGGACAGAAAGATTCAGAGAAGAGCGGCAAAGAGGAATCATTTAAAAAGAGAGACATAAAAGGCGCCGTCACAGGCGATGCCTTTGTGGAATCCAGTCTGGGTGACGCCACCGGGCTGATAACGAACATCACATCAGATTCCGCCTCGCACAGCGTAGCGGCGAAGATATATAACGGTCTGGTGGAATATGACAAAGACCTTAATATTGTCGGCGATCTGGCGAAAAGCTGGGATATCACTGACGGCGGAAAAGTCATCGTCTTCCATCTGAGAAAAGACGTTAGATGGCATGACGGAAAGCCCTTCACTGCCAAAGATGTTGAGTTCACCTATAAGTTTATGATAGACCCTAAAACTCCCACATCATACGATGCTGATTTTCGTCTGGTTAAGAGTTTTGAGGTGCTGGACGACTACACTGTAAAAGTGACATACGCAGAGCCGTATGCCCCCGCTCTGATCAGCTGGGGAATGTCCGTTCTTCCCAGACATCTGCTGGAAGGACAGGACGTGGCGAAATCACCTCTGCTCAGAAAACCTGTCGGTACAGGACCTTATAAGTTTCTGGAGTGGAAAGCCGGAGAATCGATAACCCTTGTGGCTAACAACGACTATTTCAAAGGCAGACCCTATCTGGACAGATACATATTCCGTATCATTCCCGACACAGCCACCACCTTTCTGGAGCTTCTGAACGGCGCCATAGACACCACGGGGCTCACTCCCCTGCAATGGACGAAGCAGACAGACAGCAACCCCAGATTCACCAGCCAGTATGACAAATATCAGTATCTGTCATTCGGCTACACATATATCGGATATAATCTGGCGAAACCCATGTTCGCCGACAAACGTGTGCGTCAGGCGCTCACCTATGCCACTCCGAAAGAGGATATCATAAAAGGTATCATGTTCGGGCTGGCGGATGTCGCTTCCGGTCCTTTCAAACCGGGCACCATCTGGTATAACCCTAACGTAAAACAATACGAATATAACATCGATAAAGCGAAAGCTCTGCTGGAAGAAGCCGGATATAAGCCGGGCAAAGACGGTATAATGGCGAAAGACGGCAAAAAGCTGGAATTCGAGCTGATGACAAATCAGGGCAACACCGTCCGCCAGAGCATATGCGAAGTTATGCAGAAGAGCTGGGAAAAGATCGGCGTGAAGGTTACCATCCGTGTTCTGGAATGGGCTACCTTCATCAACGAATATATCAACAAACAGAAGTTTGACGCTGTTGTAATGGGCTGGAACATCACCAACGATCCCGATCTGTATGATGTGTGGCATTCATCCAACTGCGGCGGACAGAAGCTGAACTTCATCTGCTATAAAAACGCTGAGCTGGACAAGTTGATTATCGAAGGCAGAAAAGAGTTCGACCCGGAAAAAAGAAAAGTTTTTTATCATAAAGCACAGGAAATTATGGCGGAGGATCAGCCCTATACTTTTCTGTACGTTCCACAGGCTCTTGTATCCATCAGCAAGAGATTTCAGGAGGTTGCTCCGGCTCCGGCGGGAATATCTTACAATCAGGATGACTGGTGGGTTAAGAAAGAGGATCAGAAGTATAACTATCAGCAGTAAAAAGGACAGGTTATGATGCGGTATCTTGCCGGAAGGCTGGCGGGGATGATCCCTCTGCTTTTCGGTATCACACTTATCTGTTTTTTTGTGATACATCTGGCGCCCGGCGATCCGGCGCAGTTTCTGGCGTCTATGAATCCGAAATTTTCTGAGACAGCCCATGATAAATTCGTGAAGATGTACGGGCTGGACAAACCGATATACGAACAGTACTGGATATGGCTCAAAAGAGTCGCGGTGCTGGATTTCGGCGATTCTTTCACTCCCGATGGAAAATCAGTGCTGACGAAGATAGCGGAGAGACTCCCCGTCACCATCTGGCTGAACGTTGCCGGAATGGCGCTCATCTTTCTGATAGCACTGCCTCTGGGTGTCTTATCGGCATATAAAAAGAACAGTATTTTTGATAAATCAGTCACGGTTTTCGTGTTCATAGGGTTCGCTGTGCCTACTTTCTGGCTGGCGCTTCTGTGCATGTATTATTTCGGCGTTATCAAAGGCTGGCTGCCCATATCCGGGCTTACGTCATATAATTTCGACAGCATGTCCTTCGGCGGCAAGGTGTGGGATATAGTCTGGCACGGTTTTCTGCCTGTTTTTCTGTCGGTTTTCGGCGGTCTGGCGGGACTTAGCCGATATGCCAGAAACTCCATGCTGGAAGTGCTGGGCGAGGAATATATCATCAGCGCCAGAGCCAGAGGAATACCGGAGAGAAAGGTTGTGTTCAGACACGCTCTGAAGAACGCCCTGCTCCCCGTTGTCACCATTATAGGTCTTTCTGTGCCGGGGCTCATAGGCGGCAGCGTTATTTTTGAATCGATATTCGGAATAGCCGGCATGGGACAGCTCTTCTATCAGTCTGTCATGTCCAGAGACTATCCCGTTGTCATGGGAATACTTGTGATAGGCGCTGTGCTCACGCTGATAGGCAACCTGATATCAGACATCAGCTATGCGCTGGTGGACCCGAGGATAAGATATGGCAGGAAGTAGACTGCTTAGAAAAGCCAAAGGGAGCTATCTGCTCTACAGCGGGCTGTTTATTGTTGTGTTTTTTATCGTGCTGGCGGTTTTCGCTCCGCTGATAGCGACCCACGACCCGACAGCAATCAACTTTGACGAAGTTTTTCTCCCACCCTCTTCCGCCCATTTTTTCGGTACGGATGAGCTGGGCAGGGATGTTTTCAGCAGATGCGTATACGGCAGCCGCATATCGCTTTTTGTCGGTTTTGTGGCTGTGGTAATATCGCTGGCTATAGGCGTCCTGCTGGGTCTGCTCGCCGGATATATCGGCGGAATCACGGATATTATCATCATGAGGATCGTGGACATAATGCTCTGCTTTCCTTCATTTTTTCTTATACTGGCGGTCATCGCTTTTCTGAGCCCGTCTGTCTTCAATGTAATGGCGATCATCGGTCTGACAGGGTGGATGGGGGTCACAAGGCTCATCCGGGCTGAGGTGCTCAGTGTCCGCACCAGAGACTACATCACCGCTGCCCGTGTGCAGGGCGTGTCCGGGGTGAAGATAATGCTGAAGCATATACTGCCGAACGTTATGACACCTGTTTTTGTCACCGCCACACTGGGAATAGCCGGAGCGATACTCACGGAATCGTCACTCAGCTTTCTGGGGCTGGGTGTTCAGCCGCCCACACCATCATGGGGAAATATTCTGACAGCGGGCAAGGACAATATCATGTTCGCATGGTGGCTGTCCATGTTTCCGGGGCTGGCGATATTTGTTACTGTTATGGGGTATAATCTTCTGGGCGAAGGGCTCAGAGACGTTCTGGATCCTAAAAACTAAAGATTGAAAGGCGGTTCTATCGCCATCAGTGATTCCACATCAGCTTTTATCATGGTGCATCTGCCCACCGCTTCCTCCAGAGAAAGGTCGAACCCGTCTCTGATATCCGCCAGAGTGTTGGCGAGAAAGAGAGCCTCCACACACGGCTTGGTGTTTTCAGATGCTAGCTCCGGAGTGTGGTGAAACAGAGCCGATTCTATGGCGTATTGGTTAAAATTCCATATTTTGAGGAAATATCCGCCGATCTCCGTATGCGCCACGGAGGCGTTGCCGGATTCCAGCTCGCTGGTGTAGTAATCGGTGTTGACGTTCTCTTCTCTGAACTCCTCGATGCTTTTGTGCTCCTGCGGAAAGAAAACCATCTGAATTATCTTGCCGATATCGTGGATGATACCCACAGAGTTGTTCAGTGATGAGAGAGTGCAAACTTTATATTTGTGTACGATGGTGTGCAGATAATAGTTTGTTACTATGGAGTGCCTTACTGTCTCTTCCAGACAGCGGTTCTGGTCGGATGTCATGTTCAGGTTGACTGAGAGGGAGTGCATCAGGACTATGTCTCTGACGGTGTTCAGTCCCATGTAGATGATCGCTTTTTCAACGGAAGTTCCGGTGAAGCTGCCATAGAAGGCGGAGTTAGCCACCTGAAGAATTTTTGATGTCAGTGTGACGTCACTGGATATGATTTTAGCTATCTGCCCGATTGAATAGTCCATATTGATGGCGTTCATCAGGTTTTCATAGGTTGTCATCACTATGGGAAAGCTGTTGGTGCCCGTTTTGATATTCTGAATACGCTTGTTGTCCATGCTGGTGTGTACACGGGAGAGATCCACCAGCTTAGCCTTCACCATGTCCATGCTGGAGGAGGAATCCAGATAAGCGCATGCGATACCCTTCACCACCGCCTTGATAATAACGTCCTCGTTCGCCTTGTCTCCCACTATCAGTCTGGTGGAAAATGTGTCGATGGTCGCCGCCTGCTGAAGGAACTGAACGCCTGTGTATTTTTCCAGATCGTATTCTGATATGACTATGTCAAACTTCTGTTCCAGAAGCGTGTCGATGGCATGGTTGTAAGATTGACAGATTGTGACGGAGAAAGGAAGCCCGGCAAGTATCTCTTTGACTGAAATACAGGCTCTGTTGTGGTTGCAAAGGACTAAGATAGAAATATCAGGCTGGGGCATTTCGTTCCTCGTAACGTTTCATTAATATTTAAATAGCGTAAATATAGAAAGACTAAAAGAGAAAATTGATGAAATTGGGAAAATTTCCAAAAAAAGTCTGCCCTAAGGATATACATGAGTCGTTAGATGATAATTTTTTGTGAAAATGCAGGTTTATTATGGACATATCAGAGATATAATTCAGCTTTCTGACGAGTTTCAGGTTCTGGAAAACACCGCCGGAGAGAACCACATCCGTGATATTGTGCTCTTCGCAAATCCGGCTCGCTCTGTCGAACATCCAGATGGCGAAACTGTTGTGAAAAGCCTCAGCTGTCTCCTCTTTCGGGATGTTTGTGCGGATGTCTCTAAGCACACGGCTCAGCAGTTCACAGGGCGGAATACATCCGTAGTCACGTCCGGAGCCGGAGCACATGCCCTCCAGCTTCATGGCGGAGTGAGCCTCGAAAAGATTGGTGCCGATGCCGGTCACCAGCGCACCGACACTTTCAAAAAATCTGCCGCAGCTCGATGTCTGTATGCAGTTAATGTTTTTATCTATCATGGACATTATCATTGTGATGTCCTTCTCTTTTATATCCAGCCGTGAAGTCACTATGTCCATGCTGTCTTCCAGCAGACCGAACTGAAAAAGGTAAGAGATCAGCATCCTTGCGGGGTGCTTCGCCGCTCCGTCCATCCCTGGCTGAGCCACGGTGGGCAGATGCGCCTCACGGGTCATGTTTCCGTTTTTCAGCAGTAAAAATTCTCCGCCCCAGATGCTTCTGTCCGGCGCCAGCCCCGTTCCGTCCATGATAACGCCCAGAACGTTGTCGGTGAGACCGTTCTCCGCCATACAGGCGAACATGTGGGCGGCGTGGTGCTGAAGAGGCACAGCTTTAATGCCGGAATCCTTAGCGTAGAGTGTGCTGTGATAGTTCGGGTGAGCATCGTGTATGATGATCTCCGGCTCAAGCCCATAGAGCCGTTTCATTTTTTCGGCGGTTTCCTCATAAAAGAGACAGGTGTCCGGATGATCCAGATCGCCTATGAACTGGCTGACGAAGCTGTATCCGTCCTTTGACAGCGCTATGGTGTTTTTCAGGTGTGCTCCGGCTCCCATAACACATCTGTCTGAAGAGACGGGAAGGGTGACGGGAAACGGCGCAAGTCCTCTGGCACGGCGCAGAATGTATGGCGCACCGCCAGCCACGGCGGCAACACTGTCATCGCACCTGTTGTGTATCTCTCTGTTGTGGTGCAGAAAATGATTTGTGAAAACAGACAGGGCAGTTTCAGCCGATTCGGCGTCTTTGGCTATGGGCTCATCCTTCAGGTTTCCGCTGGTGGCTACAATGAAATCTGTCCGGCAGGCTCCTATCAGCAGAATATGCAGAGGGGTGTATGCCGTCATGAAACCGATGGAGGATGACATAGGGCTGATGTGTTCTGAAACGTCAGCGTCCGGACATTCGCATATGACGATGGGCGCTTCAGCGCTCATAATCAGCCTCTTTTCATCGTCAGAAATATTTAAGTTATTTATGGTGTCAGGCAGACACATAACAGCCAGTGGTTTATCAGGTCTCTTTTTTATGTCACGAAGTTTTAATATAGTTTCGCTGTTTCCTGCATCGCAGATCAGGTGATATCCGCCGAGCCCCTTCACAGCGATGATCTCCCCGCTGTCTATCAGTCCGGCGGCACGCTCTATGGCGGCGTATCCGGTGAGCCCGTCCATGGAGACATCCGGACCGCAGTCCGGACAGGCGTTCGGCTGGGCGTGAAACCGTCTGTCAGACGGGTTGTCATACTCAGCCTGGCAGGATGGGCACATCTTAAAGACGTCCATCACGGTCTTTTCTCTGTCATAGGGCATATCACGGATGATGCTGTATCTGGGACCGCAGTCGGTGCAGTTGGTGAATGGATAGCGGAAGCGCCTGTTGGCAGGATCCAGTATCTCGCCTGCGCACGCCGGGCATATTGCGGTGTCGGGCGGAACGAATGACAGCCCTCCGCTGTTCTGTGTATGTTCTATGGTGAAGCCGGAAAATTCCATATCAGATATCTGTTCATAGTCGATGGATGTGATGACAGACAGAGGCGGAGCGAGACGCAGGATATCGGCTCTGAGAGCGGTTATATCGTCTGTGTTCACATGGATTATCACGCCCTCGCCTGTGTTGGTAACAGAGCCTGTGAGCCCTCCTGACACGGCAAGGTTATAGATGAAGGGGCGGAAACCGACCCCCTGTACGATGCCTCTTACGGTTATCTTATAGGTGCTCATTTTTTCCAGAATATAGGGGTGAAGAGAACCAGCACGGTGTAAATCTCCAGCCTGCCCAGAAGCATGGCGGCGCTGAGCGTCCACTTTACATACTGCGGGAAGAAGGCGAAATTTTCCGTGGGACCGATGAGACCGAAGCCGGGACCTATGTTGCCTATTGTTGTGAGCGCCGCTGTGAAGGATGTCAGGATATCAGCGCCGGATGTGACTGTGATGATAGTCACCAGAAGCACCATAGTGATGTATAGAAAGAAAAATCCGCTGATGGCGTATACGATGTTCTTTTTAACAGGCTGACCGTTGATGCGCAGGACGAAGACGGCTCTGGGGTGAACCAGATATTTCATTTCGTTCAGACCCTGCTTCAGCAGGGTGATTATACGGATGACCTTGATCCCGCCTCCGGTGGAACCGGAGCAGCCGCCCACGAACATCAGAAGAAACAGCATGATCTGAGCCAGATAGGGCCACTTCTCATAGTCGTCTGTGGCGAATCCGGTGGTAGTCATAAAGCTCGCCACCTGAAAAGAGGCGTAGCGGAAACTTGTCATGAATGTTCCGTATACTTCGCCTGTGAGCGACAGGGTGATTATCAGTGTCGCCGCCAGAAAGATCGTGATGTATGTCTTGAACTCGGAATCTATGAATATATTCTTGAATTTTCCTGTGAGAAAACGGAAATGCAGGGTGAAGTTGATGCCTGAGAGCACCATGAAAGTAGTGATGACGTAGTCAATATATGCCGAGTCGAACTCTTTTATGCTGGTGTTTTTGGTGGAGAACCCGCCTGTGGCTACAGTGGCGAACGAATGGGAAACAGCGTCAAAAAGGCTCATTCCGCCGAATCTGAGCAGGACAATCTCCGTGACGGTAAAAAGCAGATAGATATACCACAGATATTTAGCCGTTTCCGTGATTCTGGGGGTTATCTTGTCCACGGTCGGTCCGGGCGCCTCTGCGGAGATGAGCTGCATGCCCCCGATGCCCAGCAGGGGCAGGATGGCGACAGCCAGAACCACAATACCCATACCGCCGAGCCAGTGCGTCAGCGAGCGCCAGAAGAGGATGGATTTCGGCAGGGCTTCTATGTCTGTGATGATGGACGCTCCGGTGGTGGAGAGTCCTGATATGGTTTCGAATACCGCGTCCGCGAATGTCGGCACTACACCGGAGATAAAATATGGCAGAGCGCCCGCGAAAACAGCTCCTACCCAGCTCGCCGTCACCAGAACGAAGCCGTCTTTGGTACCCAGCGTCTGCGGTTTTTCATCTTTCAGCCAGAAGAGCATGACGGAGCATGCGGTGATAAGCAGTATGCCGGAGGTGAAAAAAGCGGTGTAGGCTGTGTGTTCCTTAAAATAGAACCCCATGCCTCCGCACAGCAGGTGAAAAAGAGCGATGATCCCCTGCAGAATGGCTACTGTCTTTATTATCAGCTTTAAGTGCATAATGTTACTCTGAGAAGAACGACTGGAGGTTTTCCGATGTGTCTTCGGCTGAGAAGGTGATGGCTATATCATCGCCTTGCAGAACAAAATTACCATCGGGGATGATGTTCAGACCCTGTCTGGAAACCGCCAGAACCAGACTGCCTTTAGGAAGCCTGATGTCTTTGATCGCCTTGTTTGCCACTTCCGCTTTTGGATGCACCAGAAACTCGGTGACCTCGGCCATGCCGTTGAATATTTTATAAACGCCCTTGATAGAGCCTTTTCTGATGTATTTCAGGATAGCGTTAACGGAGCTGACCTTCGGGCTGACAGTGGAGTCGATGCCCAGATCGTCCGCTATGGTGACATAGTTCATTTTGTTCACCAGAGCTACCGCCCTGCGGATGCCTTTTGATTTTCCGTAGATAGCTGTGAGAATGTTCAGCTCTTCATTATGGGTGGTGGTGACTATGGCATCGGCGGTGAACAGCTGTTCGTCATCGAAGATGCTCTCGTCTGAAACGTCTGCGTTCAGCACCAGAGCGCTGGGAAAATCCGCCGACAGTTTTTTGCAAAGCTCGTAGTCTTTGTCTATCACCTTTATGTTCTTGCCCTGTTTGGACAGCATGTCTATGACGTGGTAACCCACCTTGCCGCCGCCGAGGATGACGATGCTTTTCAGCTTTTTTGTCTGAATTCCGGCTTTTTTCAGGATCTGCACGAACCCTCTGGTGGTCGCCACGGTGAAGATGTGGTCTTTGTCTATCAGTACAGTGTTGCCGTCAGGGATGATGACCTCTTCGTCACGCATGATTCCGGCGACTATGAATTCTTCTTTCAGTTCTTTCTTTATCTGTTTCAGCGATTTATTTACGAAGAAGGAGTCCTCGTCCACGATGATGTCTCTGAGCTGAATATTGATGTCCTCGAACAGGAAAATATCGCTGGCTGCGCCGTGCTGAACAGTGGATGTGATTGTTTTAGCGGCTTCTATCTCGGGGTTGACTACATAGTCCACGCCGTTGAGCCTGTTTCCGAACAGACGTGTTCTGGAATAGCTCACGTTGCGCACCCTGGCTATCTTCACGGGGACATCGAACTCGCTGGCTACTATGAAGCATGTGATCATGTTGACTTCGTCATAATCCGTGGCGCTGATGAATGCATCGGCGTTCGCTATGCCAGCCTCTTTCAGGATGGCTGGGTCTGTCGCCTCTCCCACCACCACAAGACAGTCCAGATGGGACGAGGCGTATTTCGCCCGTGTGGGGTTCTTTTCGATGAGAACAACGTCCTTGCCCTCTTCGATCAGGTTGGATGCTATATGAAATCCGACTTCGCCGGCTCCGGCGACTACTATTTTCATGTGGGAAGAATACTATATTACTGTTGATAACTCAATATAATTGTTTTAAGCTGAGCGCCATGCTTAATGAGGATTTTCAAAGAAAATACAGCGGGATTTTCGGGGACAGGGCGGATGATTTTTTCGCCTCGCTCACCCGTGAGCGCTATAAACACATCAGAATAGCCCGCCGGGACGGCGCCGATTATCTGTCGGAGCTCGCTGAACAGGGCATACAGACCGAGAAGCTCACCGAAAACATATACCGTGTGACAGATGGCGAAGACAGGCTGACGAACACCATCGGTTTTCAGACCGGAGGGTTCTACATCATGAATCCGTCATCCGTGCACACAGCCGATGTGTTCTGCTCGCTGATGCCGGAATATCCGTATATTCTGGACGTGTCCAGCGCCCCCGGCGGAAAGACATGCGCCATAGCGGACAATCTGCGCAACCACTGCGCCATCATAGCCAACGAGCCCTCGAACAAGCGCCTCCGGTCGCTCCAGTATAATCTGGAGAAGTACGGAGCGTACAGTGTCCGCACCATCAGCATGGACGGGCGGAGTCTGCATAAATTCTTTGACGGTTTTTTTGACGGTATCCTGCTGGACGCTCCGTGCAGCAACGAAAACAAGATAGGCAGAAACAAAACCGTGAACGCCGAATGGTCGCAGGAGCTGACAGAGAGAATGGCAAAACTCCAGAAGGAGATAGCTTCATCCGCCTTTCAGGGGTTAAAGCCCGGCGGGGTGATGGTCTACTCCACCTGTACTTTCTCCATAGAGGAGAACGAAGAGGTGGTTAGACACCTGCTGGATACACAGGACTGCGAGCTGGCGGATATCAACGGCGGCGAAAACATAAAAGGCATCAGCGGCGACAGAGAGGTGGACGACAAGGTAGTCCGTTTCCTGCCGCATTTAGACGAATATGACGGTTTTTTCATAGCCGCCATCAGAAAAAAGGGAGCGCCCTCCACAGGCGGAACCTATACCACATTCAAAAAAACTCCTGAAACAGATAAATTCTTCACAGATTTTCCAGACTGCGCCGAGATTTATGAAAAAGGCGGGTCATTCTACCTTACCACCCGCATGGACAGATGCGTCAACTTCAGCAAGAACGGAATCATGCTGTTCAAACGTCCCGGAGAGCTGACCTCCCAGGCTCTGTGGCAGCTCGGCTCTGTGATGGATAAAGACATGATAACTAAAGTTTCTTACGAAGACGCCCAGCGTTATATGAAAGGATTTGACATTGATATGCCCTCTGATTATCATGGCAATTCCATATATTACGATACATTGCCTGTGGGCATGGTGAAAAGTGTTCAGGGCATGCTGAAAAACAAACTGGATCGTTATTTCTTATACGGAAAAAATATTGAATGGTAGGCAGATGAAAACATTATCCGTCCTCTTTCTGATTCTCTTAACTTATTCCTCTTACGCTTCAATTCTGAATATTTCGTCTCAACCGGGGGATGTCTTCAACGCCGTGGTGGTGGAGAAGGACAAGAAAAAACTCCATGTGGTGAAGGTGACCGGAGAGGGAGTGACCGTTCTGAAGAGCGTCACTGTTCTGACCGGCAAGGCAAAGGGAGACAAACAGGTGTCCGGTGACGAAAAGACACCCGAGGGGCTCTACCGTGTGATGGGCTTTCTCTCGCACAACAGACTGAAAGAGATGTACGGAGACGCCTCAAAACTGTACGGATACGGCGCCTATCCCCTGAACTATCCCAACTCTCTGGACAACCTGAAGGGAAAGACAGGCGGCGGAATATGGCTGCACGGTGTGGAAGACAACAGAAAAGATCCCGCCACCAAAGGATGTGTGGCTTTTGATAACGACAATGTAAAGGAAGTGGGCGGATATCTGTCCAAAGGCACTCCGGTTATAATCACTTCCAGCGCCATAGAAGGCTCAGCAGACAAATATCACAGGCTGTTTCAGGATGCCAGACAGATGGTTCTGAAATATCTGGAATCATGGCAGAACAACGATTTCAAAGGTTTCAGCAAGGCATACAGCAAAGATTTTAAAGCCCGTGACGGAAAGAGACTGCCGGCATATCTGAATTATAAAAAGAATCTGATGGATCTCTATCCCAACAGAAAAATAGCGGCTGATAAATTCAGGGTTTTTTATGAATCCGAGGACGAAGCCGTGGTAGAGTTTAATCAGTATTACTCGGCGGACAACATAACAGCTTTCGGGCGAAAAACCCTCTACCTGAAAAAAGAGGACGGCGCTATGCGCATCATCGCCGAAGATTTCGAACAGACCAAAGGATGGGATGTGAAATCTGATATGGAGGTCGCCAAAGCTGATATCAGAGAACCGGAGACAGAGAAAACTCCGGCGCCTGTGAAAGAAACCGCCAAAACGCCCGTAAAAGAACATGTTAAGGAAACGGCTAAAGAACCTGTGAAAGAACCTGTTAAGGAACAGGTAAAACCAGCTGTCCCCGCAAAACCCGTGGAAGTGGTGATAGAGGACAATACGGCGGATATATCAAAAGAGATCAACGGATTTCTCGTGTCATGGAAACAGGCATGGGAATCCAGAAACATAGACAGCTATATCGCTCTTTACGGAGAGGGATTCAAAAGCGTGGGCATGAACAGAGCGGCGTGGAAAAAGGACAAAGCGAAGAAATTCGCCTCGCTCGGCAGTGTCCGTGTGGAGCTGGACGACATAAAAATAGAGATACTCAGCCCCGAAAGGTTTGAGGTGACATTCACACAGAAATACAGCGGAGACGCATACAGTGATAAAGGCATTAAAACACTCAGGCTCGACAGCAGTAAGGGTGAAATGCGAATAATATCCGAACAGTGGAGAGCCGAATGAAAAGACTGATCATACTGGCGCTGGTTCTGACGGCCCTGACAGGGTTCACGCAGGAACGCCCCTATACCAAAATGGAGACGTACTTTAAAGGAACCAACTATGAGCTGAGCGTTTACCGGATATACGGACGCAAAGACGGGAACACCATGCTTGTTATAGGCGGTATTCAGGGTGACGAGCCGGGCGGTTTTCTGTCCGCCGACCTGTACTCCGACCTGCATCTGGAACAGGGAAACCTGATAGTGATCCCCAGAGCCAATTTTAAATCCGTGATACTCTACGACAGAGGACCGGACGGCGACATGAACCGCCGTTTTCTGGATGAGCCGGAGGCTGTGGAGATGGACAAGGTAGTGTCCGTGGTGAAGAGGCTGATGAGCGAATCAGACGTTTTTCTTAATCTGCACGATGGATGGGGATACCATAACCCTGTGTATATAGACAGCAACAGAAACCCGAAAAAATTCGGACAGTCCATAATCACGGACGCCGACACATATAAATGTGAAAACGGAAAGGTGCTCGACCTGAACACTCCCGCCAATAAAGCCATGGCGGAGGTGAACAGAAAGATAAACGATGACAGATATTCTCTGCATTATTTCAACACAGATACGGCAAACCCGAACACTCCGTTCAGCGACATGAGAAAGACTGCCACCTATTACGCCCTGCGTAAATACTGCATCCCGGCATACGGTATCGAGTCTTCAAAGAATCTGCCCACCAACGAGATGAAGGTGCTTCACCATAACTATGCCGTGAACGAGTTCATGAAAATATACGGAATCGTTCCTGAGGTTCCGGCAGTTATAATAGAGAAACCCTCGCTGGACTTCATGATGATAAACGTTAACGGCGAACCTATAAAGGTGAAAAAGAACGGCACATTGAAAATAAAATCCGGCGATGTGTGCGAGATAACCCATATCGAGTCGAACTATGAGAGGGGCATATCAGCTGACCTGATAGGATACGGCACGCTGAATGATATGAACTCAAAATTCTCCGTCAAGCGCGATGGCGTTATAGTGGTGCGCAAGGACAGCAGAAAGATAGGTATAATCAACATAGACGTGGATAAACAGCAGACAGCGGCTGTTGCTAAGCCCGAGCCCAAACAGGAACCAAAACAGGAGCCTGTTGCGCAGGCAGACGGATACAGCATACTGCTCATCCACAACGGTGTAAAGAAACTGGTACCCGAAAACACAGTGTATGATGTGAAAACAGATGATAAGGTAGAGCTGAAAGCTCTGGTTTCAGGCACTCAGGAACTGAGTTACAAGATCAACCTGAAAGGCTATGTTGCTCCGAACGTAGTGAATAACGATGGTGATGACAGAAACATAGAAATAGACATGAATCCGAAGAGGTTCATGACAAAATATGCCGAAGATGACGCCAAGAAGATGTATCCCGTGGTTGTCGGCTCCACAGGCAGCGAGATAGCCAAATTCTGGCTGAGGATGAAGTGAGGCGTGTAACCGCCACAGTCAGAGGACGAGTGCAGGGTGTCGGATACAGAGCGTCCGTACACCGCAGGATATGTATGCTGAATGTGACCGGATATGTGCGCAACCTGCCGGACGGCACTGTTGAGCTGGATATTCAGGGGCATGAGGCGGATGTGGAGGAGGCGCTGGAGATAGCGCATGACGGCTCGCCGTTCTCTTCCGTGGACAGTGTGGACACCCGTGATATGGCGCTGTCTGATCTGCATACCGGTTTTGTAATCAAAAAGTAAATTCCGCTATTGCGGACTTATAAAAAAGAGTATATATAGAAATTACCGTGGGGGTGCCCCAGAGGCTGAGAGAGTCCCCTAAGACCTGATTCGGGTAATGCCGGCGTAGGGAACGGTTTCTGGTTTTATATATTAGAAACTATCATACCCCGTCTCAGGTTTTTCGCCTCAGACGGGTTTTTTTTGTTTATAAGGAGATGCGCATGACACAGCTTGAAGCCGCTAAGAAAGGAATAATCACACCGGAAATGGCAAAAGTAGCCAAAGATGAACTGATAGATGAAAAGGAGCTGATGACCCTCATCGCCGAAGGCAAGGTCGTTATCCCCAAAAACGTTAACAGAAATTTCGATGTCAGAGGTATCGGCAAAAAGCTGAAAACCAAAGTGAACGCAAACATAGGCACATCCGGCGACTGCCCTTTTCTGGATGTTGAGATCAAAAAACTTCAGGCGGCTGTGAAAGCCGGCGCTGACAGTATCATGGATCTCTCCACAGGGGGCGATCTGAACCTGATCCGCCGTGAGATAGAGAAGAACTGCCCCGTAATGCTGGGCACAGTACCGATATATGCCGTGGCGGCAGAGCTCGCCATGCAAGACATGACCACAGACAACATAGATGAGGAAGTGCTGCTGAGAAACATAGAGAACCAGTGCCGTGAAGGCGTGGACTACATCACCGTTCACTGCGGAATCACCAGAGAATCCGTAGCCAGAATGGACAACAGCGACAGAGTATGCGGCATAGTATCAAGAGGCGGATCGATCCTCGCCGACTGGATACGCAAGAACGGACGTGAAAACCCCCTGTTCGAATATTATGACGATCTTCTTAAAATAGCTTATAAATATGACGTAACACTCAGCCTCGGTGACGGATTCCGTCCCGGAGCCACAGCGGACGCCACCGACAGACCCCAGATAGACGAGCTGATTATTCTGGGCGAGCTGGCTAAACGTGCTCAGGAGAAGAATGTTCAGGTGATGATAGAAGGTCCCGGACACGTTCCGCTGAACCAGATAGCCGCCAACATGATACTCCAGAAAAGACTGTGCAATGATGCACCCTTCTACATACTCGGACCCCTGCCCACCGACTGCGGAGCAGGATACGACCACATAACCAGCGCCATCGGAGGCGCCATAGCCGGAGCTGCCGGAGCGGATTTCCTCTGTTATGTAACACCCGCCGAGCACCTCTGTCTGCCCGATGAAAACGACGTCTATCAGGGCGTTATGGCATCCCGCATCGCCGGTCACATCGCCGACATGGAGAAGGGAGTGCCCGGAGCCTGGGAGCGCAATGTTCAGATGAGCATCGCCAGAAAGGAGCTGGACTGGGAGAAACAGTTCGAGCTTGCGCTTGACCCTGAAACAGCAAGAAGCAGATTCCAGCGCAACAAGGAGTTCGACTCATGCTCCATGTGCGGAAAACTCTGCGCCGTAAAAATAGATAAGAGAAAATGACAAAAGACATACTGAAACTCTACCTTGTGTTAGAGACAAAAATGCTGAAAGTGCCGCTGGGTGATTTCGTCACCTCCGTGATAAAAAACGGCGTGACAGCCATCCAGCTCAGAGACAAGGGAATGACCGCCAGAGAACAGTTCGAGACCGGAGAATATCTGGTGAAACTGCTGGCCGGAACAGGAGTTCTCTTCGTGATGAACGACAGAATAGATCTTGCCCGTGCCGTGGGCTGCAGAGTTGTGCATCTCGGTGTGAAGGATATACCGCTTCTGGCGGCGAAAAAAGCCTTTCCCGATATGGTGTACGGCTATTCATGCAACGATGAGAACGATATAGCGATGGCAAAATACGCCGACTACATAGGCGTGGGTCCCGCATTCATGACTAATACGAAGAAAGACCTTCGTCCGGTCATCGGTCCGGCGGACATAGCAAAACTGATAAAAAGAACCGGCAAGCCGGCGGTGGCGATAGGCGGTATAAATGAAGAGAACATCTCACAGCTGAAAGGCACAGGCATAGCCGGTGTGGCTGTGTCGTCTCACATATGCGCCGCGTCCAATCCCGCCAGAGCGGCTGCCAGAATGAGAGAGCTGGTAGAAAAACTATGAAGGAATTCTCTCTGATAGAGAGTTTGTCACATATGCTGAAGGACAGCGGCATCGCCCTAGGGGTAGGCGACGATGCCGCGCTCTTCGGCGACACGCTGATAGCCAAGGACATCATGGCGGAGAATGTACATTTCACGCCGGACGCTCCTCTGGATCATGTCATGAAAAAACTGCTCACAGCCAACGTCAGCGATATCGCCGCTATGGGCGGAACAGCCAAATACGCCCTTCTGGGGCTGGCGGTTCCTAACGGGCGCGAGATAGACCCCAAAGAGCTTCTGAGACCTTTCGAGGCTTATGACGTGGAGCTCATCGGAGGCGATACCACATCGTCCGCCGGAGGGCTTTTTCTTTCGCTCACTATCGTGGGAACACCCAACAAACATGTGCTGACCCGTTCCGGTGCTAAGCCCGGAGATCTGCTTTTTCTGTCCAGACCCGTGGGCAGAGTTCGCCAGCTTCTGGACAGGGAGCTGAATGGCGGCAAGGATAATTACAATCACTATCTGGTTAGAGCGGAAACCGCTCTGGGCGACCTTCTGGGCAGAACAGGCATGGCGACATCCTGTATAGACGTTTCAGACGGAGTGGGAAGGGACGCTTCGCACATTGCGGATAAGAGCGGTGTTAAGATCATTATAGAAAAGAATAAAGTTCCTGTGGGACATCTGTCCGGCATTGACGATCCGGTGATGTACGCTCTGGGCTCAGGCGAGGAATTCGCTCTGCTGTTCACCATGCCTCCGGATAAAAAAGACGAACTGGAATCCGTGTATAACTCCGCCGTGTGCATAGGGCGCATAGAGGAAGGACACGGGGTGTATCTGGAAGACGGAGATAAGCTGACAGATATCTCAGATATCGGTTATGAACACACTTTTTAAATAAAAGGCAGAATATCCAGGTCCGCCGGTGCGAGGTTATATTTCTTCACCTCTTCCTTTGAACACCAGGCGCTGTCTATATGCTCTAAAATCTTAAAATTATCAGTCAGAAGCTCAGATCTGTAAAAATGCAGGACGATCAAGCGACCCTCCACCTGATGTTCTGTGGCGGCGATGAAGTCGCCCACGGATACCTCCGCCTCGAACTCCTCCATCATCTCACGTTTCAGAGCCTCTTCATGGCTTTCGCCCTCCTCCACCTTTCCTCCGGGGAACTCCCACAGACCGCCGAGCTGTCTGTCGTGGGGACGCTGAGCTATGAAAAATTTTTGATCCTGATACAGAACCGCCGCAACCACATCAACTCTCTTCATAAGAAACCTCGAAAAAAAAAGCGGAGCCCGCAAGAACTCCGCCGTGAAAATTATCCTAAGATGTCGATACCCGGCAGAGAGCCGAATTCGATATATTCCAGCGAGGCGCCGCCTCCGGTGGATATGTGGCTGATGTTTTCAGACACTCCCGCCTGATTGACCGCCGCAACGGAGTCTCCGCCGCCCACAACCACAGTGGCTGAGCATCCGCCCAGAAACTTGGCTATGCTGAATGTCCCTTCTGCGTATGAGGGGTTTTCGAAAACGCCCATAGGACCGTTCCACAGAACTGTTTTGCATTTGCCCAGTTCCTCGATATATTTCGATGTGGTTCTGATGCCTATATCCAGACCCATGTATCCTTCCGGAATGTTCACTTCAGCGCATTTCACAGGCTGACCGTTGAACTCGTTGGACATGATGTGGTCTGTGGGGAGGAAAATCTCGACCTTTTTCTTCTTGGCAGTGGCGAAAATCTCGCCCACGACATTGAGCTGGTCTTCCTCCACCAGAGATGTTCCGATGGTGTTTCCGTTATATTTCAGGAAAGTATATGCCATAGCTCCGCCGACAAATATTTTGTCCGCAAGCTCCAGCAGTGATTTGATAACACCTATTTTGTCAGATACTTTCGCTCCGCCCACGATAGCGCCGAAAGGTCTTTCCGGCTGTTTGATGAGCTGGCTGAAGTATTTTATCTCTTTTTCCACCAGAAAACCTGCCGCCTTCTCGCTGATAAGCTCAGCCATTCCGTATGTGGAGGCGTGTTTGCGGTGGCATGTTCCGAAAGCGTCGTTCACATAAGCGTCCGCGTTGGCGGCGAGCTTAGCGGCGAATTCCGGATCGTTCTTCTCTTCTCCGGCGTAGAAGCGCAGGTTCTCCAGAAGGAGGACATCGCCGTCATTCATGGCGTCCACAGCGGCTTTCACTTCATCGCCTATGCAGTCTTCAACGAACTTTACGGGCATTAAGCGGGCAGTGATATAGTCCGCCACAGGCTTAAGGGTATAGTTCGGGTTTTTGATTCCTTTGGGTCTGCCGAGGTGCGAGGCGAGGATCACCTTTGCCCCCTGCGCCTTGGCATAGTTGATGGTCTTCATAGCCTCAACTATACGGGTGTCGTCCTTCACCTGTCCGTCTTTCACGGGGACGTTGAAGTCGACTCTGATAAACAGTCGTTTTCCTTTCAGACTTAAATCTTTAATGCTCTTCGCCATAAATCTACCTTATAAAACTTTTGTAATGAGCTCGGCGCAGCGGTTGGAGTAGCCCCACTCGTTGTCGTACCAGCTCACGATTTTCACCATGTTGCCTTCCAGCACAAGGGTGAGCTGTGAGTCGAATGTGGATGAAGCGGGCTCGCCGTTCAGGTCGATGGAAACGAGAGGCTCGTCAGTGTATCTGAGTATGCCTTTCATGGCGCCGTCAGCAGCCGCTTTCATAGCCGCGTTTATCTCTTCTTTTGATGTTGATTTTGTAAGTTCCGCTGTGAGATCCACCAGAGACACGTTGGGTGTGGGGACACGGACAGCGTATCCTGTGAGCTTGCCTTTCAGCTCGGGCAGAACAAGCCCGACAGCCTTAGCGGCGCCTGTGGATGTGGGAATCATGCTCACAGCGCATGCTCTGGCACGTCTGAGGTCTTTATGGGGCAGATCCAGAACGTTCTGGTCGTTGGTATATGAGTGCACAGTTGTCATGACGCCTCTTACCAGACCGAAAGAATCGTTCAGCACTTTCGCCACGGGAGCCAGACAGTTTGTTGTGCATGAGGCGTTTGAGAGTATGTGATGTTTTGATTTGTCATACAGGTTGTCGTTAACGCCCAGAACAACAGTAAGGTCAACCTCTTCGCCGGGAGCGGAGATGATAACTTTTTTAGCGCCGGCTTCCAGGTGTTTGGCGGCGGCGGCTCTTTTTGTAAAGCGTCCTGTGGATTCCAGAACGACTTCAGCGCCCAGCTCTTTCCAGGGGAGTTTCTCGGGCTCTTTCTCTGCGCATATTTTAACTTTTTTACCGTTGATTATTATACCGTCTTCTGCCGCTTCCACGTCAAATTTTGCGGGTCCGTGGACAGAATCATATTTAAGAAGGTGTGCGAGAGTTTTTGTGTCGGTAAGGTCGTTGATGCCGACAATTTCGACATCGAGCTTGCGCTGGATGATCGCTCTCAGCGTACAGCGTCCGATACGTCCGAATCCGTTGATCCCAAGTTTTACACTCATAGAATCCTCCAAAGTTTTAATGACCGTGTATTATATCATAAAAATTCTGATTAATCCTGCGGGGCTTCGATTTTCAGGTGTTTTCTGATGGATTTGATTTCGTCTGTTATCATCTTCAGCAGTGTACCCAGCTCTTTGTCGGACACCACTGATTTTTTGTTTACCGTGTTGATGAGTCTTTCCAGCTGATAGACCGTTTTCTTGCTCAGCTCGTTATAGCGCTCCTGCTGGAGCTCCAGGGTATTCTGAAAGTTTTTCAGGGCGGTGGCGCTTCTCACCAGTTTGTTTTTAACGTCTTTGTTCTCCTGACGGAGTCTGATGAGTTCGTTCACGTTGTTATCGGAGAAGAGTTTTTCCAGAGCCTTGCTCATCTTTCTGTTTTTCAGAAAGACTTCGTCATAGTTCTTTTCCAGATCTTTGTAGGCTCGTTTCAGCTCGCCCATCTCGTTCATCTTGTCCACTTCGGCTTTCTGAAAGTTTTTTACCCTTTCTTTATATTTCTCGATAGATTCCACCATGCGGAAGTTCTCCGTGATGTCTATCATAAATTCGCCGAACTCGTTCAGATCGCCTGTCTGGTCATAGACAGGGAACATGTGGTGTTCGAAATGCAGGGTGTCTTTGCCCTTCTGGATCTCGATATTCTGAGACCCGACATTCTCCCCGGCGATTATCTCCGCCATGCGGCAGAAAGCGCAAGGCTCGCTGCGCCCGTGGATAACCTCATAGCATTTCTTGTTTATCATTGACGGGATATTTGAAATATCCAGAAAATTAGCCAGCTCTTTGTTTACGTTAAGAATCAGATAATCGCTGCTGACGCTGAACAGAGGCATTTTAAGCCCGTCTATCAGCTTCATCATCTTCGTACGGCTGCGTCTGAGAACTTTTACGGATTCCTCAGAATCTCCCAGAACACCGTAAAAAGATTTGGCGATGGTGCTGAGGTGCTTTCTGTGCTTGTCAGAATTTATCATGATGACGGCTTTGTTCCCTTCCTGGGTAAAACGCAGGAAGTAGAAGGTCATCAGGTTGTCGCCTTTCTTAAATGACTGAAAATAAATATCGCTGTTGTCCAGATACTGGATCATGGTCTGGGGAACAGGGATTTTCTCATGCTGTCCGGAGACCATCTGATAAAAATCCTGTGACTCAGGCAGATACAAATAAACAGGGAAAGCGCATTCACGCAAAAGCATTGAAACTTTCGATATAATTGTGTTCATTCAGTTAGTCCTCTAGGGTTCTGCGTACGCATACCCCCGGTAAGCGCAAAGACATCAATATCAGAAGCTCCCGATCTGCGCAGTATCCTGCAACACTCCGATATTGTTGAGCCTGTGGTTATAATATCATCAACGAGAAGAATTTTCAAACTGCTTAAATCTTTTTTACAAGAAAATGCGTTTTTTACATTATTCATACGCATAGTCCTTTTTAATTTATACTGATATTCTGTTTTTCTGGTTCGTGTGAGCAGATTTTCATATTCGGCGCCTATCTGTCCGGCTATGTGTTTCGCCAGAATCTGAGCGGGATGGGTGAACCGTCTGAATCTGCGTGTGAAGTGGGAAGGAACAGCAGTCACTATGTCGTATCGCTTATCGGCGGGCAGATGCGCCAGACGGGACAGCGAGTGGATTCCCGCCAGCCTGTATGAAAATTTGATCTCTCTGAGCAGCTGCTTTATTGACCCTGAGTAAACATATTCTATAAAAATATTGTCATAATATTTTTTATTCAGGCAATTTCCGCATATTTTTGCCGGCACGGAGGAGGGATACCCGCAATTTTCGCACTTACAGGTAAATTTCTGGAGTTTTTCAATACAATCGGGGCAGACGGGAAAATTATTTCCGCATACTGCCCCGCAGGTTATACATTTCTGATAAAAGATTTCGCCGAACATGACTATTTGGCTATGAGGCTCTCCCCAGTCATCTCTTCAGGAATCTCTATGCCCATAATGTCCAGAAGTGTGGGGGCGATGTCCGCCAGTTTTCCGGTTTTGTCTTTCAGCTTAACGTCTTTGTTATAGATGATGAACGGCACGGGGTTCAGCGTGTGCGCTGTGTGGGGCTGGTTGTTTTCATAGTCCCACATCTGTTCAACGTTTCCGTGGTCGGCTGTCACCGCCAGCACGGCGTTCTTCTCTTTCGCTGTTTTTATAACTTCGCCCAGACACTCGTCCACAGCTTTGCAAGCGGCGACTGCGGCGTCAAGCACGCCTGTGTGCCCCACCATGTCGGGGTTGGCGAAATTCATGATAACCACGTCCACAGAGTCTATCTCCTCTTTGAACCGTGCTGTCACGTCATAAACGCTCATCTGCGGTTTCAGATCATAGGTCGCCACATCTCTGGGAGAATTGAGCAGGGCTCTCTTCTCGCCTTCGAAGACTGTTTCCGCTCCGCCGTTGAAAAAGTAGGTGACGTGGGCGTATTTTTCTGTCTCGGCTATCCTGAGCTGTTTCAGCCCTTTTGCGCTTATCACCTCGCCGAAGATATTTTTCAGCGATTCGGGACCGAAAGCGTATGGGCATGTATATTTGCTGTCATACTGGGTCAGTGTCATGTAGCTGACGGCGGGCATCTGTCCTCTGTCGAACCCGTCAAAAGCCGGATCGATGAAGGCGGATGTGAGCTGTCTGGCTCTGTCGGCACGGAAGTTGAAGAAGAATACGCCGTCTTTGTCCTTCACATTGCCGTTCACGCCTTTGATGACGGATGGTTTGATGAACTCGTCCGTTTCGCCTCTGTCATATGCCTCCTGAACAGCCGCCACCGGAGAAGCCGCCACTATGCCTTTGCCGTTTCTGACGGCATCATAGCCCAGCTGTGTTCTGTCCCAGCGCTTGTCTCTGTCCATGGGATAATATCTGCCGGAAACTGTCGCCACCTTTCCGTAGCCGATGGATTCCATGAAAGTTACCAGCTCTTTCATATATCCCAGCCCGCTGTTGGGTGGAGTGTCTCTGCCATCCATGAAGGCATGGACGAATGTATCTGATATTCCGAAGTCTTTCGCTATTTTTATGAGTCCTTTCAGATGCTCTATGTGGCTGTGTACGCCGCCGTCAGAGAGCAGACCGAAGAAATGGAGGTGTCCCCCGCTCTTCTTCAGCTCGGTGAGAAAATTCACGAATTCAGGGTTTTTTGCCATGTCGCCGTTCTGTATGGCGAGTGTGACACGCAGAAGTTCCTGATATACTATGCGCCCGGCGCCTATGTTGGTGTGTCCCACCTCGGAGTTGCCCATCTGTCCTTCGGGCAGACCGACATGTTCTTCGCTGGCGTTCAGCTTTGTATTAGGGCATGTATTCAGCAGATTAAAGAAGTTGGGCGCTTTGCTGATCCGGATAGAGTTATATTCTTCAGCGTCCCTGAGACCCCAGCCGTCAAGGATAAGAAGTATGGTTTTCTGATTGTTCATAGTGTTCTCCAAAAAACGGGAAGGTAAGAAAAAACCCCGAAAAAACGCCTGAGCGCATTCGGGGTTGTTTGTTACATCTTGATGAGCCCTTTCTTTTCCAGCTCGGTTTTGCAGTCGGTGCAGTACCTGGCGAAAGGCACATATTCCAGACGTTTGTCTTCTATGTCCTCTTCGCACTCTATGCACACGCCGTAGGTGCCGTTTTCGATCCTTTGCAGAGCCTGCTCGATGAGTCTCAGCTTAAGAGCGTCTGTCTCAACCCTGCCCAGCAGAAGGTTTTTGTTATATAGATTGTACGCCTCATCGGCTGAGTCCTGTGTTCCGTCCTCGCCCACGCTCATGGCGTCATTGTATCTTTCGTTGAGCTTGTCGATGAGCTCACGGCGCATCTTCAGCAGTTTTTCCCTGTGGTAGTTCAGCTTTTCTCTGTCCATACCAGCCTCCTCATTATAACCGTACCCGCCGTTGAATCAAGTGAGCGTATCCGGTTCTATTTATGATAAGGGTGACCATTGATGATGGTCAGCGCTCTGTATATCTGCTCTGTCAGGACAAGCAGGCTTATCCTGTGTGCCATGGTCATGCCGGAGAGTGAGATGAACTCTTTCGCCTCCGATCTGATCTCAGCCGGAAGCCCCTCCGCCTCGCCTATGTAGAATGTGATGTCTCCATAGGTCTCCACTCTCTTTCTGATCCACTCGGCGAACTCTTCGCTGGTGAACTGTTTCCCCGCGGGATCCATCCCCACCAGAAGCCCTCTGCCGTCATATCCTTTTTTTGACTTGTCAAACTCAAGAGCCACCGGCATGAACCCGTTGGACATTTTTATGTATCTGTCCGTAAGGTTTTTTATCTCCGGCTCTTTAATCTTTGAAGCCATGACAATTTTTAACAGCATTCCGAGTTGCTCGTAAAATATAGAATGAGTTTTCTTATGTCAACTGTTTTCAGAGCGCTTTTATGTTTTTTCAGCCTCTTCCTCTCGTGAATTCATACATAATAACAGCGGCGCTCTGTGAAACATTGAGTGAGTCTATGTCTCCGCTCATGGGAATCTTAACGTGAATATCGGCCATCTCCAGCAGAGCCGGACGGATTCCTTTACCTTCTGAGCCCATTATTATGACAGATTTTTCTTCGAAGGCGGCGTCTTTCAGCGCTGTCTTGCCGTCAACATCGGCGGCATAAGCCTTGTAGCCGTGCTCCTGAAGTTTTTTCAGGGCGGTGGCGGTGTTCACCGCTCCCACTATCAGCGTGTGAAAGATTGTTCCGCTGGATGCCTTGCACACGGCGGATGTGATGGGCGACTGCTTGGTGAATCCCACCATCACGGTTTTTATGCCGAAGCAGTTAGCCGCTCGGATTATGGCTCCGTAGTTATGCGGGTCAAAAATTCTGTCCAGAATAACCACAGGACCGTTCTCTATTATTTTGTCAAAAGCCTTATCGAAGTTTTTCGGCTCCAGATCCCGAATCTCGGCGGCGATACCCTGCGCCTCCTGTCCGAAATAATGCTCGAACTCTTTGGGACCGTATGTGCGCTTCTCCACCGGATATTTCGACACATCGAAGGTGCTGTTCACCTTGATGTGCAGGAGTTTTACCAGATCGAGCCTGAGCGCTTCCTCGACAGTGTTTCTGCCGTGTATTATCATTTAAGTTCCGCCTCTATCTCGGCCGCTACTGTCTCGGGATCGAGTCCCAGCAGATTGAATATAGCGTCCGGTGTGCCTGAGTATGCGTATCCTCTGACGCCGAATCTCACTATACGGGGGGCGTTGTCCTCTTCGCTGAACCTGTTCGCCAGTGTGGCGGCGAGACCTGTGAATTCGTTGTGGTCTTCGTATACGAATACGGGTTTATCTGTATATTTCTCGAATGCTTCCATATCGGGGTGCAGGGGGCATGAACAGTTAAGCACGGCGGCGTTCAGTCCTTTCGCTTTCAGCAGTTCAGCCACTTTCAGCGCTCTGGCTGTCATGCTTCCGTATGTGGCGATGGCGAAATCGCCGTCTTTTATCACGTCCACCTGACCGTATTTAAATGTGTAGCCCTTGCCGAACATGGGCTTTCCCTCTTTCTCTATTGTGGCGAGTTTTGAGCGTCCCATTCCCACGAGGAAGTTGCCGGGATTCTCGGCGGCGAAGCATACGGCTTTATATGTCTGGTTGGGGTCTGCGGGGATTATCACACGGAAACCGAACAGGTTGCGCATTGTGCCGACATAGTCGATGCACTGGTGTGTTTTTCCGTCTTCGCCCACGTCTATACCTATGTGTGTTGTGACAGTCTTGAGGCTGGCGCAGTTGATATCGTTGAGCCTCTGCTGGTTGTAAACCTCGTCCACGCCGAACACGCCGAAATCAGCGAAGAAGCTGACAACACCGTTAACGCTGGCGGCGCCTGCGGCAACACATGCGTGGTGTTCCTGAATGCCTGTCTGAACGAAATTATCAGCGTATTCTTTTTCCACTTTGTCGGTTTTCACGGAGCTGGCGAGGTCGCAGTCAAAAACAGCGACAGGAGTCATCCCATCCGCCTGAGAAGCCTTTACTATGTCATAAACGGCGTCTCCGAAAGCGGAGCGGCAGTCTGTTTTAACATCCAGACCGTACTCTTTATCCTTGTCATATCCAACTTTAACTTCAGGAATATCCAGCTCGTGGCATGATGAGCAGAATTTGAAGTCAGAGCGGAGCGCTTTGTATTTTTCGAGATCGTTTTGAAGACCGAGCTCACCCAGAGCTTTGTCAAGCTGTTCGTCTGTAAGGGGTTTACCGTGGTATCCGTGGATGTTCTCCATGAATGACACGCCCTTGCTCATGGTGGTCTCGGCGAGGATCAGCACGGGCTGTTCCAGCTTCTGACCGTATTTGATGGCGGTGAAGAGCTTTTCATAATCGTGTCCGTCAACGGTGATTACGAACCAGCCGTCCGCTGTGTAGTCGTCTTTTATGTTCTGATACATTACGTCTTCTATGTTTCCGCTGATCTGGAGCTTGTTATAGTCGATGAACGCTGTGATGTTGGAGAGTCCGTGCATAGCGGCGAAGCGTCTCGCTTCCGCCTGCTGACCTTTCTGCTGTTCGCCGTCTCCCATGAAGCAGTAAACGTTGAATTCGTCTCCGGCTATCTCGCCCGCCATAGCGGCTCCGCATGCGGCTGACAGACCCTGTCCGAGGTTTCCTGTGGTCCACTCAACGCCGTTCACCATGCGCTCGATGTGTCCTTCGTATATGCTTCCCGCCAGACGGAACTGGGAGATGGCATCGTCTATGTTGAAGAAACCGTTGCGGGCAAGGGCGGAATATACTGCCGGGCTGGTGTGTCCGTGTGAAACATATATTCTGTCTCTGGATGAGGATTTGAAGTTTTCGGGGCTGATGTTGGCGAATTTATACACTGTCAGGTACATGTCGATGGAAGACATGGAGCCGCCGGGGTGACCGCTCGCTGCCAGTGTTGTCATTTTAAGAATGTCGCCTCTGCAAAGTCTGGCTTTCTCCGCCAGCTCGTTTACATCCGCCTGTGTGATGTCTGTGTCAAAACCCATGCCTGCCATATCTATTACCTCTTTTTGGATAAACTTATATCATTACCCTTACGGGCATGGGTTTTATATAACGTATATAATAATGTGTCAATTTATTTAGGGACGTGAAAACTTACTTTTTGCTCATAATGTACCACAGCACGGAAGCCATCATGAGCGACCCGCCGAAAAAAGTAGCGGACGGAGGCATTTCTCTGAAAACAGCCCAGATGATTACGGGGGTTATGACCGTGCGCAGAAGCGAATAGAGGCTGATCTCGGTAGCCATGATGTATCTGGCTGATGTGGAGACGAAAGTTCTGCCAAATGGAGCTGTCAGAAGACCCATCACAGCCATGACGGCGACTCCGTAAAGGTTGAATGAGG
This sequence comes from Deferribacterales bacterium, assembly GCA_050251875.1. Classification (GTDB taxonomy): domain Bacteria; phylum Chrysiogenota; class Deferribacteres; order Deferribacterales; family Geovibrionaceae; genus Seleniivibrio. The sequence goes on from JBFWMA010000003.1 coordinate 198,696, forward strand.
ATGCCTGCATGCCGAACGAGCTGAAAAGGGCGATGAAGAATCCGCCCATGCCCACAGCCATGCTCCGGCTGATTTTCGGATATTTTCTCCACAGGACATAGTTGAATGAGGCGAAGGCGGTAGCGGCTACAGCCAGCAGGTCTCCCTTGATGCCTTCTGACGTCAGCGAGCCTTTGACTATTATAAAGATTCCGGCGAGGGTCACGGCTGTGGCTATCCATGTTTTCGCTCCGGTCTTTTCCTTCAGAAAGATACGGCTGAACAGGGCGGAGAAGAGCGGTGTGGAGCTCATTATCAGCACCACGTTGGCAACAGCGGTCTCTTTAACGGCTAATACGAAAGTGTTTCCGCTTCCTCCCATAATCATTCCGGATAATATTATCACGGCTCCGCCGTTTCTGATGGCTGTGACAACGCCTTCCTGAAAAAACTGGGTGAAAAGACACATGGCGATGAAAGAGAACAGCCCGAAGAGAAAGGAGGCGTTCCAGCCGGGCAGTCCCGAAAGCCTGACAAAAACGGCGTCCAGACTCATCAGCAGAACACCGGCGAGGACATACGAGATGCCCTTTGATCTTGTTTCCATAATTACAACCTCTGAATCATACTCTATAGTATGATAACGTAATACTTGACAGTATGGCTGTCAAGAGGTTATCTTTTATTATGTCAAAATCACTGGAAAACCACCTGAGAAAACAGAGCCAGATAGCCGATGCCGCCAAGAAACTTTTTCTGGAGAACGGCTATGCCGGCACGGGTATGGACACCGTGGCAAAAGAGGCTGGGGTCACCAAGCAGACCGTCTACAGGTATTTTCCGTCTAAAGAAGAGCTGTTTCAGCACATTATCAAGAGCATGTCCGAGAAGCAGGCGGCATATACATTCGGCAGGCGTGGTGTTCTGGAAGAGCTGATACGTTACGGCGAGGATCTGATCCTGTATCATATGCAGCCCCAGAGGCTGGAATTCTGGCGTCTGATGGTGGCGGAAGGCGGTAGAAGCGGCAACATCGGCAAGATGTTCAGAGAGATCAACCAGACCGCCAGAAAAACACCGCTCATCAACTATCTGAGGGACAATCTGAACATGAGCGAGCCTGAAAAGCTGGCGGATATGTTCTGTTCCCTGCTGCTGTATACCCGCCCGCAGATACTTATGGGCAGTGCCGATGTTCCGGATGCAGAAGCAGTCAGAGACCATGCCCAGCTCTCCGCCGAAATATTCGTTAACGGTCTTTTAAGCCTTTAATCATCATCTATGCTATACTTTTGAATGGATCGGCACATATTGTGACGGGAACGGCACAGTATTTCCGCCTCTATCGGCATATCATCTCTTTATGGAGGCAGATATGAAAAAGATACTTATGACAGTAATCATAATGGCAGCGGCTGTCTGCGCTTACGCTGACGGATTCAGAGTTTATCTTCCTGATGTGGGCAAGGTGTTTTCAAACGCACAGGTGTTTAACGGATTCGGATGCTCCGGAGATAACACCGCTCCGACAGTGAAGTGGGAAAACCCGCCGAAAGGCGCAGAGAGCTTTGCCCTGACTATGTACGATCCGGACGCTCCCACAGGTTCCGGCTGGTGGCACTGGATAGTGACAGATATTCCGGCGGGAGCAAAGGCGATAGCGGGCGGAAAACTCCCCGAAGGAGCTGTAGACATGAACACTGATTTCGGTCAGCCCGGATACGGCGGTCCATGCCCTCCGGTCGGACAGAACCACAGATATATCATAACACTGCACGCTCTGAAGGTGAAAAACCTCGGCGTTCCCGCTCAGGCATCCGGAGCCATGACAGGGTTCATGATTAACGCCAATACAATAGAAAAAACATCCGTAACAGTGAGATATGGAAGATAACAGCAGAAAGCCGGAAAGAATGATAGCGTTCAGACAGGGGCTGGGAGCGGCAGGCGAGATTTATCAGAACTGCCAGCAGCCCCTGCGGCATGTTGTGATAGATAATCCCTGTATGATCGTGGTGAAGCACGGGATAAAGCATTTTGACAACGCTTCCGGTCGTCTGGTTATGAATCAGGGAGACGCCGTGGCTGTGTGGCGGGACACATGGTATGACGTCACGAATTTTAACGGCGCTGACGGATATTACTCGGCTGAGTGGGTCAGCTTTGACAGAGATATGGTAAAAGATTTCGCCGCTAAGGCGAAAAACCGCAGGACAATGGAGGCGGTGAATATCAAAAAAATTTCCGGCGGGCTGAAGCTGGCATTTGATGAGATGTTCAGTCTGCTGAAAGATCAGGCGGATATCCCCGCGGAGATAGCGAGGCACCGTATGGAAGAACTGCTGATCTGGCTGGATATGGGCGGATATTTCGCCTGTGTCAGAGACGATGTAAATCTTCCGTGGAATCTCAGGCAGACGATCTCCGGCGATCCTGCGAACAGATGGGACTGTGGCAGTCTGGCGAAATCTGTAGGCATGAGCGAGTCCACGCTGAGACGCAGGCTGGCGGAATATAACACTACCATAGCGGATGTGGTGACGGACGTTCGGATGTCGTACGCTCTCAATATGATTCAGTCCACCGACTTCAGCATAACGAGGATATCTGCTGAATGCGGGTATGAGTCACCGTCCAGATTCGCTGTCAGGTTTAAGGAGAGGTTCGGCTTTTCCCCTTCGTCAGTCAGACGTGGAAATCCCGCCTAGGGCTGATGCTATCATTTCGGGCGTGATGCTTTTCATACAGCGGAAATGTCCCTCAGGACAGGCGTCCAGTCCGTGGACATGGCAGGGACGGCAGGTCAGGTCATTATTTTCCACAACTTTTACCCCGCTGAATTCAGGATAAAAACCAAAATGTTTCGTGGTGCTGCCGAATATCGCCACCGTGGGTCTGTTCAGCGCCACGGCTATGTGCATGGGTCCCGAGTCCGTGGTTATCACCGCCTCGCATGACGCTATGGTGTCGAAAAGCTCCCTGATGGATGTCTTGCCCGTCTTGTCTATGGCTCCGGTCACATCAGGCGCTTTGCCGTCTCCGGCGAAAACGGGAGTATACCCTTTCTGAACCAGAAGCTCCGCCAGTTCCTTTATAAACGGATAGGTCTTTGTGGTTTTGCTGGCGAAGGGATGTATCAGTATGTGTCTTTTCTCCGGTGCTTTATCGGAGAAGAGCGCGGGACGGAGTTCTTCCACATCGGGCATTTCCAGCCCGAAGGTTTTTGCGAGAGGCTCGAAATATTTCAGAGTGACGTGCATGCCCAGTCTGGGTGTATCTTTTCTGCTTTTCACATATTTTCGTCTGGCGGATGAATCCTTGACGTATCTGTGATATTGGGCGGGAGAGGTGAACCTCAGCAGCATGGAGAGGGGCTTTGAGTGCAGGTCGATTATGTGGTCGTATTCGTCCAGCTCGTTCTGTATCAGCCCGAAATATGATTTCAGTCCAGATGACTTGTCATAGCAGTAGACTTTGTTTACAAAATCCAGCCCATCGAAAACATCACGGAAACGGCAGTATGTAAGAACATCCGCCTGGGCTTGCGGAAAAATCTCTTTGAATTTTTTTATAACGCCTGTCGTCAGGATGATATCGCCCAGCGCGCTGAAGCGCACGAAGAGTAATTTCATCTAATCAGCCTTAACGGTTTCATATCTGCCGGGCGCCACACGTTTTTCTTCTCTGTCCAGCAGCTTGATAACATCTTCGGAGGATATTTCCAGCATACATTTGAAGTGTTTTTTCGGGCATTTTTTATGACCGTGCAGTCCGCAGGGACGGCAGGAGAGTCCTTCCACCTCTGCCACACGACTCTCTTCGTCATAGGGGGTGAAGCCAAGATTTTTCACCGTGGGACCGAATATTGCAACGCATCTCACTCCGGCGGCAACGGCTATGTGCATGGGTCCGGAGTCGTTTGTCACCAGCAGGCTGAAGCAGGATATCAGAGCGGGGAGCTCCTTCAGCGATGTCTTGCCGCAGAGATTGATGTGCTGGTGTTTAGCCGATTGAATAAGTCTTTCGGCGGCGGGTACGTCATCCGGCGATCCTATTATCACGGGGGTGTACCCCTTCTCTTTCAGGTGGTCTGCCACCTCGGCAAACCTTTCAGCGGGCCACATCTTGGTCGCCCAGACGCTTCCGGGGGCTATGCCCACCAGCTTTTCGCCCAGAGAGGCGAAACGTTCTTTTGCCTGCTGATCTATATATACCGCCAGAGGAAATTTTTCGGGAAGCTCCTGAAACGCCGCCTCGTAAAGAAGCATGTTTCTCTGAACCTCGTGCAGATCCATGTCACGGGCACGGGTGGCGGTGAGCAGTGTGGACATCGCCCCCTCCACGAAACCAATGCGGACAGGGATTTTTGCCAGAAAGATAGTGAGATTTGTGCGGATGGATTTATGAGGCGCTATAACCATATCGAAGTTTTTTTCTTTCAGAGTATCGGCGAAGCGGAACATACCGCCTATGCCGGCGTCTTTACCCCTTTTGTCGAAGGCGATCACTTCGTCTAAAAACGACAGCCCCTGAAAGAGAGGCACATATTCCGGGCGCACGCAGAATGCGATGTAAGCATCCGGATGTTTTTTTCTCACTGCCTGAATCAGAGGAGTGGTAAGCACGCTGTCGCCGAGAAAAGAGGGGTTAAATATCAGTATTCTCATGTTCTTCCTGTCTGTGGTTTTTTATGAAATATACAGGCGGAGTGGTTTTTTATCAATAGGTACATGGAGGCGAAAAAAAAGCCCCGCCTTTTGACAGACGGGGCCATGGGGACTTATGTTGCTAACAGGATCAGAATCTGTAAACAGCGGAGAGTGAAATCACTTTACCGCCCAGATCAACCCTGTCATCAGAACCGTCTATGTGTGTTACGTCCTGTTTGTTGTAAAGATATCTGGCTGAAGCAGTCATAGCGCATACTGCGGAGAAGGGTACTGTGTAGCCTATCTCTGCGAAGTATCCCAGTGTGGAGGCGCTGTCTGAGCCGTCTTCCAGATCAACATAGTTATAGTACATTCCGCCGCCGGCTGAAACTGACAGGTTTTTGAATATTTCATATTCAAGCCCCAGTTCAGCGCCTTTTGTGTCGGCGGTTATTTCGTTTTCGCCTTCCAGAGCGTTGTATTGCAGAGCTCCGACAGCGGAGAGTCCGCCGACTATTGATTTGGAGGCTTTAACGAAAACGTTGTATCCGCCGTCCATGTCTTTAGCGTTGGGGATAAAATATCCTGCTCCGGCAGAAACGGAAATTCCGTCCTGTGCGCTGGCTGTTGCCGCTGTGAGTGTTATCAGGGCAGCTACTGCCATTTTTTTAGCGGAGAACTTCTTTCTGAAGAGCGCAGCGAACATTCCTGCCAGTACGAGGATCAGGAGCGCGTCTGTGCTGTTTCCGGCCGCTGAACATCCGCCGCCGCCGTGAGCGCCGAAGATGCCTGTGTCGGTTGATCCGCCGCCTGAGTCGCCGGAACCGCCGTCTTTAGAAAGAGTCAGCTCGGAGAAGTGGTTGATTGTTACCACATACACGTTCTCTGTCGAGTCATAGTACCAGTAGCCGTCAGCGTTTGTGCTTGTGCCGCCGTATGCTACCTCGTCCAGCCTGTTTCCGCTGAGGAATATGCTCACTTCGCCGTTTTCGTATGTCAGCTCGTTGGCGCTGAGCCATACTGTCAGGGGAGAAGAGAGAGTGTGTATAACGTTGCCTACGCCGGCTCCGTTGGAGATGAACATGGTAACGTCAAAGTTGGCTGTGTTGTTTGTAATCTCCTGAGCCTGAACAAGCAGACCTATGTCTGATGAGTCAACGGGGTTTCCGTTTTCGTCCTCGGCATCGGGGAAGTTGTCCATGTCTTTAAATATAAGGTAAGAGTCGCCGTTATCAATTTTTACCTCAGATACTGTGGTGTTGTTGATAACATTGCCCACGTTAACCTGAGCCACTGTGTTGACTGTGACGGTTTCACCTGAGCCGTTTGTTTTCTGAATGTTCAGCCCTGTCTGAACGTGCGCGGGATAGTTGTCTGTCAGAGCGTTCACAGAGTTGAGTATCTGTGTGGATACCGCTGTGGCGTTTTCTGTATCCAGATCGTCAGAGGGAATGTCTGTGCCTGTGGTTCCGTTGATTACGTCCAGAACGGATGCGGGGCTGGCAACTGAGAAGCTGTATTCATCGGACGGTGTACCTATTCCTGTGGATGACAGGGGTGTCACTGTCCATGTGTATGTTCCCTGAGGGAAAGCGATGGGGCATACCCACTCATAGTTCGCTCCGGCATCTGTGGATGTCAGCGCAGTGAGCTCAAGCTCCCAGTTGGGGATGTCCACGTTTCCTGTTACGTTGATTCTGTATTTTGTCGCTCCGGTAACCACGCTCCACTTGAATGTGACATTCGATGTGGCGAGTGATGCTGACTCAGCGGGCAGAAGAGGTGTGGACTGTCCGAGAGTCACGTTTACGGAGGAGTTTTCTACTTTTGTTGTGACAGTGTAGTTCAGCGCTGTGGGTGAAACCACAGGCACGTTAAAGGAGTCGGAGTAGATTGAGGCATGCTGGGGAGCAGCCTTAACCTGAATCTGACATGTGCCGGCGGCAGCTATTGTGCGCTCTGAACATGTGTCTGAAACAATGACAAAGGGGTTGGCGAGAATGTTGTTCTCTGCCGTTGTGCCGAAAGTGACGCTTGATCCGCTGACGTTTGTCAGGGTGACGGTTTTTGTTTCTGTCTGTCCGGCTGTCAGGTTATATGTCAGCGTCTGTGATGAGAATGTCACAGGGTTGCTCACCGCTGTCACTGTGAAAGTGGCATTGTTTGTGGCGCTGGGGTTGCCTGCGTCTGTCACTGTCAGCGTGATGGTGTCTTCAGTGCCGTTGGGAGCTGAAGCGGGTATTGTCACAGACACGGGAACGTCTGCGTATTCCATAGCGTTCAGCGTGACACTGGATGATCCGAGAGAATTGGTCCATGTGTTTGCGCTGGATGCTGTTATGTTGAATGTAGCGGAGGAAGAACCGAGGTTCTGCACTCTGGCTGTGGTGTTGATAATCTGTCCGGGGACACCTGATTCGCTGGCGGGTGCGAAGATCTGGGCGATACCGCCGGGGCTGAATGTTTCATAGGCTATGATGGTCCATGTGGCGCCTGCCGCCAGAGAGGCTTTGTTCCACTGGAGTGAGTAACCGGCGTCCACATATGTGGGGTCTGTGGAGTCTTCAAGCAGACCGTTCACCATCTGGTCGTTGTTATCGTCAAAGTTTCCGCCGAAATAATGAGATGCTGGAGTTGCGGGGTGCGCCATGAAGCTCATGTATGCTGTATCTGTCACGTTTGAGTTTGTCAGATATACCATTTTCGCGCTGTTGCTGTAAAACGAGTTGGATGAGTCATCGTACCCGTAGTATGTATCGCCGCCATGAAAGAATTTAAGCGATGACTTAGCGGATGAAGAGAGGTTTTTTATCTCCCATTTCTTTTCATAGTATCTGTTGCCGTCCACATATGTGATGTAGGAGGTAATCTGAATATCGCCGCCGAAAGCGGTGGCGACAGATTTAAGAGTTGTGTTGTTGACTATCTCTACTGATACGGGGGTGATGTCGCCGTCGCAGCTTCCTGTGAGGTAGCTTGAGCATTAAGATGTTCCGCCGATGTGGAGTACGTTGAGGAAGCTGGCTTCATCATAATACTGATAGTAGTATCCGGGTCCGCCGCCCAGAGATGTCATGTAGAGCGACACGGAAGGTGTGCCGTCATCGGCCAGAGCTACTATCAGCGGGCTGCCTTTCAGTGCCACCCAGTTGAGAGAGCTGTCAAGTTCAGCGCCAACGCTATTGGCTATGCCGGCGCCTGTCAGCGCGCCGAGCGAGCTGTAGGTTGTGTTCGCAGCGTTTGCCGGGAAGGATCCGATAAGGATCATCATCAGCAAAGCTAATGTCCTGATAAATCTGAACATAATATCCTCCGAATAGAATTAAATATAGGTTCCCGCATAATGATAATATATTTCTATGTCTATTAAAATACCCACACTATGGGTATTTTTTCCGAACTGAGAGTGGTTTTTCCTATCGAAAATAGTTTTGATAAAAACTAATATGTTCTGTAACAGCCATTTAATATAGTATTTAAATTTTTTTTCTTGAAACGCTTGCTATAAGCAAGGTTGTCTGCTATTTTTCTACCTATGGAAGAATTAGACAAACACAGACATAACATTGACGATATCGACCAGAAAATACTGGAGCTGCTGAACAAAAGGGCGAAAGAGGCCATGTCCATAGGCGAGATAAAGAAAGCCGCCGGAGAGCCTCTGTATGTTCCCTCCCGTGAGAAGAAGATTTTTGAGAGACTCACCGGGATGAACTCGGGTCCTTTTCCCAATGACGCTCTGCGCTCGGTCTACCGTGAGATAATCTCCGCCTCTCTGTCTCTGGAGGAAGTACAGAAGGTAGGATACTTCGGTCCTGAGGGCACATTTACAAACATGGCGGCTATAAAACAGTTCGGGCTTTCTGCCACACTTGTCCCCGTGAGAAATATCCCCGAGGTATTCGACAGCGTGGAGAGAGGCAGGCTGGCTTTCGGCGTGGTTCCTGTGGAGAACTCGCTGGAAGGCGTGGTTAACCACACTCTGGACACGTTCACCACCAGCAATCTTAAGATATGCGGTGAGATTTATCTGGAGATCAGCCACAACCTGATGAGTAAGACAGGAAAGATGGACGGTATCAAAGAGATATACAGCCACTATCAGGCGCTGGGTCAGTGCCGTAAATGGCTGGCGCAGAACTGTCCCGATATCCCTGTTCACGAGATAGACTCCACAGCCAAGGCGGCGGAGCTGGCGGCAAAGGACGAAACCATCGCCGCTATATCCGGCGAGGCGGCACAGCTGAAATACGGTCTGCGTGTGGTGGAAAAGAGCATCGAGGACAACCCCAATAACTTCACCCGTTTCCTGCTGATAGGCAGTTACGAACCGCTGCCCACAGGCAACGACAAGACATCCATAGTATTCTCTGTGGCGCACAGGGCGGGGTCTCTGTATGAGGCGCTCTCTGTCCTTGCCAAAGAGAACATAAATATGACAAAAATAGAATCCAGACCTTCGAGACAAAAGGCGTGGGAATACGTCTTTTTTGTTGACGTGGAAGGCCACATAGCGGATAACAAAATAAAAACCGCAATAGATGGTCTGAGCGAACATACGGCATTTTTAAAAGTGCTCGGCTCATACCCCAAGGGGGAAAAATGACAGATTACAAAAAACTTGCGGGGCAGGCAATTTGTGACATCGTGCCCTACAAACCCGGCAAGCCGGTAAAAGAGCTCGAAAGAGAGCTCGGAATCAAAGAGGCTGTTAAACTCGCCTCAAACGAAAACCCTTTCGGTCCTTCGCCTAAGGTGAAGACCGCCATCAAAGATTTCTTTCCCGAGATATCACGCTATCCCTTCGGAGACGCTCACTATCTCCGCACAAAACTGGCTGCAAAGCTGGAAGTTCCCGCTGACATGCTGCTTTTCGGAACAGGATCAAACGAGATAATCGAGCTCGCCATCCGTACATTTCTGAAAGACGGCGAACATGTAATCAGCCCCGCTCCTTCATTCTCCGTTTATTCTTCCATAGCTCAGGCGGCGGGCAAAACATGCAAATGGATTCCGTGCAATGAGGATTTCTCATTCAATTTCAAGGCTCTGCTGGACGCGGTGGACGAGAAGACCAGAATGATCTTCATCGCCAACCCGAACAACCCCACCGGCGCCTATACAAAAGATAAAGACCTGAAAGCGTTCATGGAAAAAGTTCCTTCAGATGTTATCGTGGTTATGGACGAGGCTTATGTTGAGTTCGCTGACGCCAAGGATTTTCCCGATACCATGACATATCTGGACAAGTTCAAGAACATTTTCATCATGAGAACCTTCTCCAAAGCATACGGACTCGCCGCTCTGCGTGTGGGCTACTGTGTGGCGGACGCAATGGCTATCGACATGATGAACCGTGTGCGCCAGCCCTTCAACACCAACATGGCGGGACAGGTCGCCGCTGAAGCCGCTCTGGAAGATCAGGCATATCTTCAGAAGGTTGTCAGAAAGAACAAGAAAGGCAGAAACTACATCCAGAAAGAATTCAAGAAAATGGGACTTAAATATATTCCCTCACAGTCCAACTTCGTATTGGTAGAAGTGGGCGACGGCGAGAAAGTATTTAACGAACTGCTGAAAAAAGGCGTTATCGTGCGTTACCTCGGACCGGGACTGAAACCCTATGTCAGAGTGTCCGTGGGAACAATGAGCGAAAACGAGTTTTTCATCGAACAGCTTAAAAAAGTTCTGGGAAAATAATGATAATCGTATTTAAACCGGGCGCAGCCCAGACCGACATAGAATACGTTCAGAAGAAGCTGACGGAGTTCGGCTTCAAAACAAACGTGTCCGACAACAACGGTCGGGTTATCATGGGCGCCATCGGCGATGACAGGGCTCTGAGAGAAAAACCTCTGTTCACCATGCCGGGTGTGGAAAAGGTAGTGCCTATTTCCAAGCCTTATAAGCTGGTGAGCAAGGATTTCAAACGAACAGAAACAGTTCTGGACATCAAAGGAATAAAGATCGGCGGCGGAAACGTTGTCGTGATGGCGGGTCCCTGTTCCGTGGAGAACAGAGACATGCTCTTCTATCTGGCGGAGCGCACAAGCAAAGCCGGAGCAAAAATTCTCCGTGGAGGCGCTTTCAAGCCGAGAACATCTCCCTATGCCTTTCAGGGGCTGGGAGAAGAAGGGCTGAAATATCTGCGTGAGGCGGCGGACGCCCACGGCATGCTCGTCATAACCGAGCTGATGGATGTCAGGGATATGGATCTGATCTGTAAATACACCGACATCATCCAGATAGGCGCCAGAAACATGCAGAATTTTCGTCTGCTGAAAGATCTGGGAACGGTCAGAATCCCCGTGATGCTGAAAAGGGGGCTGTCTGCCACCATGAAGGAACTCCTCATGGCGGCTGAGTATGTCGCCGCCGGAGGCAATAACGAGATTATCCTCTGCGAGAGGGGCATCAGAACCTTCGAAACCGAAACCAGAAACACGCTTGATCTGTCGGCTATTCCCGTGCTGAAAAGCATGAGCCATCTGCCCGTAGTGGCTGACCCCAGCCACGGCACAGGACGCAGGGACTGTATCCTGCCCATGTCTCAGGCGGCTGTGGCGGCGGGGGCGGACGGGATCATGGTAGAGGTGCATAACTGTCCCGAAGAGGCGCTGAGCGACGGCGACCAATCGATACTTCCGGATGATTTTGACGTTCTGATGAAACGTCTGGACATAATAGCAAATACCATAGGAAGAACACTTAATATCTGATGAAGATAACAAAAATAGCATTTGCGGGGCTGGGGCTCATCGGCGGGTCCCTCGCCCTGTCTTTTGCGGAAAAGAACATCAAACTAATTGCCTATGACAAGAACCCCGAATCTCTTGCGAAGGCCGCTGAAACGGGGCTTTTTGAATATCTGACCGATGACGCTGAAACACTCCTGACCCTGGATTTCGACCTTTTGTATATCTGCCTGCCCGTGGCTTATGCCGTGGAGTTTATAGATATGCTGAAGGAGAAGGGATACAAAGGAGCCGTGACGGACGGCGGCAGTACCAAGACGGGCATAGTGAAAGCCGCTCAGGGGCTGAACTTTTGCGGCGGACACCCCATAGCGGGGAAAGAGGTATCCGGGTTTACCCACGCTCAGGCGGGGCTTTTCTCCGGAGCGTACCATATCCTGACTCCTGTTGAGGGAGGATTCGACCCGGCGCCTTTAAAAGAACTGCACGAGATGATCGGCATGCGTGTGTGTGTTATGGACGCTGAGAGCCACGACAGGATTTTCGGGCTGATAAGCCACCTGCCCCATATCACTGCGTTTGCTCTGGTGCAGACTGTCTTTCACATAGACAGCGCCGCTCTGGAATACACAGGAGGCGGATTCAGGGATTTCACCCGTATAGCCGCCAGCGATAGTGTCATGTGGGCGGATATATTTACCGGAAACAGCGAAAACATGCTGAAAATGATAGACGAATACATTCTTTCGCTCAATGAGTGGAAGTCAGCCATAAATAATAAAGATACCGATGCTTTACGCAGTATGATCGACAAGGCCGCAGGCATCAGGAGAGCTCTGAAATGACAACATTCAAACAGGTAAAAAGCCTGAAAGGCACAGTCCGTGTGCCTTCAGATAAATCTATCAGCCACAGGTCGTTCATGTTTCTGTCTATGGCAAAGGGCAGAGGCAGGATCATAGACCCCCTGCTCTCCGCCGATACTAAAGCCACAATGGCGGCTATGCAGTCGGTGGGTGTGCAGTTCGAGGAGACAGTGGACGGATTCGTGGTGACATCCGAAGGGTATAAAAACTTCAGAGAGCCCGACAACGTTATCGACTGTATGAACTCCGGAACCACAGCCAGACTGCTTTCCGGCGTGTTTGCCCCTTCCGGTAAATACGTTGTTCTGACAGGAGACGCCTCCCTGCGCAAGCGCCCCATGGACAGGGTTATTCAGCCTCTGTCTGCCATGGGTGTTCAGTTCGCCGCCAGAAACAACGGAAGCCTGCTTCCCATGACTATACTGCCGTCCAAGACCCATCCGGCGGATATCATCGCCACAGCCAAAAGCGCCCAGGTAAAGAGCGCCGTTCTGCTGGCGGGCATCCAGACCGATGGCGTAACCACCTATACAGAAAAAGCCGTCACCAGAAACCACACGGAGATAATGCTCTCCGCTCTGGGGGCTAATATAAAGACAGAAGGGCTGAAGATAACCGTGGAAGGAGCCGCCGATCTGCGCTCCATGGACATAGTCGTTCCCGGTGATTTCTCTTCCGCCGCCTTCTTTCTGGGCGCGGCGCTCATGTTCGAAAACTCCGAGCTGATGCTGGAAAACGTGGGGCTGAACCCCACCAGAAGCGGAATGCTCACCGTTCTGGAGAATATGGGCGTTAAATATGCTCTGGAGAACGAGAGAGGCGGAGCTGAAAAGCTGGGCGATATCATCATCAGCTCACAGCCTTTCAAAGGATGCGAAATAGAGGGCGATATCATCGCCAACATCATAGACGAACTTCCCATGATAGCCACGCTGGGGCTTTTCGCCGACAGTCCTGTTACTATCAGAAACGCTAAGGAACTGAGGGTTAAGGAGAGCGACCGCATTATGGCGACTCTGCACAACCTGAACGCTCTGGGGGCTGAGACAGAGGAGTTCGAGGACGGGATGAAGATTTATCCCATCAAAAAGGTGAACAGCAAGGCGGAGCTGAAATCTTTTGACGATCACAGAATCGCCATGATAGCCATCATGCTGGCAAAACGTTTCGGCGGCGATATCAGCGTGGACAACGTGCACTGCGTGGATGTATCATTTCCTACATTCATGGAGACATTCTCCGCTCTGGAGGCGAAATGATAATAGCGGTAGACGGTCCTGCCGGAAGCGGCAAAAGCACCGTAAGCAAGGTTGTGGCGAAAAATCTGGGGATAACATATCTGGATTCAGGAGCTCTCTACAGAGCCTGCGCATACATTGGCATCACGCATAATCTGACCGGAGACGCCCTGTGCGACAAGGTATCCCACGCCGTGATGGAGTTCGATACAGCAGGCAATCTCTTTCTGACGCTGGACGGCAGAACAGACGACATATCGAAGGTGATAAGAACACCCGAGATAGCGGCGAACGTCAGCGCCGTGGCTGCTATGGAGAAGATCAGAGCTCAGGTGAACGAGAAGCTGAGATATATGGCATCGAAGACATCAGTCATTATGGACGGACGGGACATAGGCACGTTTGTTTTTCCGGACGCCGATTATAAATTTTTTCTGGTGGCGTCACCCCGTGAGAGAGCCCGCCGCAGACTGAAAGATTATGAGGCGATGGGACTGACAAAAACCATCGAAGAGATAGAGCAGGAAATAATCAAAAGAGACAAACTGGACTCCGAACGTGAGCACGCTCCGCTGAAAAAGGCTGAAAATGCCGAAGAAATCGACACTACTGACTTGACAATAGAGGAAGTTATATCAATAATAACCGCAAGAGTTAGCGCATAAAAATTTTTGGAGCGCAGGTGGAAATTATTATAGCAGACCACGCCGGATTCTGTTTCGGGGTGGAAAGAGCCGTAGGTCTGGTCGATGAGACATCGAAAAATAACAAAGATGTCTATACTTTAGGTCCGATCATCCATAATCCGCAGATTGTAAAGAAATTCTCTGATCAGGGGGTTGAGGTTTGCGAAGACCCCGAATCTTTTAAAGCCACTGACACTGTTGTGATACGTTCTCACGGTGTTCCAAAAAAAATTTACGGACAGCTTCAGGAAAAATCTGTTAATATAGTTGATGCTACCTGTCCTTTTGTAAAAAAGGCGCAGAGCTCGGCGCAAAAACTCGGCAAAAGCGGCGCGACAGTGACCGTTTTCGGGGAGAAGAATCACCCCGAGGTTAAAAGCATTGTCAGTTTTATAGATTCTGAGTTTTTCGTTGTTTCTGACGAGGCGGATACGATGGAACTGCCGTTCAGAAACAGCTATGCTCTGGTGGCTCAGACCACACAGAACTCGGAATCATTTGACAAAATTGCCGAAATACTTAAAACTAAGTGTGAGACGCTCACCGTCACAAACACCATATGTAATGCCACCAGCCTGAGACAGGCGTCCGCCATCAATCTGGCGGGTCAGGTGGACGTTATGCTGATTATTGGCGGTAAGAACAGCGGAAACACCACAAGATTATATGAGATATGTAAAAGTATCTGCAAAGATACTTACCACATAGAAACAAAAGAGGAACTTGATACGGACATCTTTAAGACAAGCCGGAAGGTTGGCATTACAGCCGGCGCCAGTACCCCCGGCTATCTGGTAGACGAAGTAATAGAATTTTTAAAAGAGGTCGCTAATGAGCAGGATTAACGAAAACGGCGGAGACAACATGCGTATGGAAGATTTCGAGGCGATGCTGGAAGAATCTCTTCAGCAGCCCGAAAAGAACTCTGTCGTGAAAGGAACAGTCGCACAAATCAATGACAGTGATGTCCTTGTAAATATCGGCTACAAAACAGAAGGTATCGTACCCGCAGCCGAGTTTATGAAAGACGGAGAGCTGTCTATAAAAGTCGGAGACGAGATTGAGGTTCTCTTTCTCGGGATTTCCGGCGGAGGCGGCTACCTGAAACTCTCCAGAAAGGCCATCGAAAAAGAGACCGACTGGATAGACGTTGACAACGCTCTTGAGAATAATACTCCCCTGATGGTGAAGATCACTTCCGTCGTGGACAAAGGATTTCTCGGTAAATACGGCGAGATAGAGTGCTTCATCCCCGAAAACCACATAGATTTCAAAAACGCCTCCATGAAGCCTGAAGATTATGTCGGTCAGACTTTTGAGTGCAAGGTTCTGAAATCAAACAAAAAACAGAGATCATTCCTCGCTTCACGCAAGCTGCAGATGATTCAGTCTATCGAAAAAGACAAAAAGAGCTTTTTCGATGGAATCAACGAAGGCGATGTGCTGACAGGCAAGGTAAAAACTATAAAACATTACGGCGCTTTCATGAACTTCGGCGCTGTGGACGGTTTCCTGCGCAAGAACAACATAGCCTGGGGCGTTGTGAAGCACCCCAACCAGTATCTGGAAGAGGGCGATGAGCTCTCTGTGAAAGTTCTCTCCATCGACCTTGAGAACGAAAAGCTGGAAGTCGGTCTGAAACAGATGTCTGAAGATCCCTGGGAAAAATCAGCAGAGAAATATCCCGTGGGTTCAGATGTGAAAGGTGTTGTGGTTGCCAGAAAGAACAAAGGCTTCGTAATGGAGATCGAGCAGGGCGTGGACGGATTCATCCCGCTGGAAGAGATTTCATGGCTGAAAAACGCAAAAATAGCTATCGAGCCTAAGGACGCTGTTGTCGGCAGAGTTCTGGACGTGGACAACGAAAAGAAAAAGCTGATAATATCTCTGAAAGATCTTCAGGAGAACCCCTGGAACTCTCTGAAAACAAAACACCCCAAAGATTCCATCGTTACAGGAACTATCAAATCCATCACTGATTTCGGTATTTTTGTGGATTTCGGCGAGTTTCTGGACGGTCTTATCCGCAAAAAAGACATTTCATGGACAGAAGAGCCCGTTGATCTGAACACTCTCTACAAAGAGGGAGACAGCATCGAGGCGAAAGTCCTGAACATAGATTCTGAAAGAGAAAGAATCAGCCTCGGTATCAAACAGATGGAAACCAACCCCTGGAGAGAGGTGGGCAAGATGCTCCCCAACGGAAAAGTTGTGGATGTTAAAGTTGTCGCCGTATCCAAAGAGGGTCTGGAAGTTGAGCTCCCCAGAGAGCTGAAAGGTTTCATCCCTGACAACGAGCTGGATATGGACAGAGTTGACCCCACAGAAAAATTTGCCGTGGGCGACACAGTGAAAGCCGTGGTTCTGCGTAACGATGCCAGAGAGAAAAAGATTCTGCTCTCCGTGCGCAAATTCATGCATGATTCAGAAAAACGTGAAGTGAAAGAATACATGAAAAAACTGGAGCAGTCAGACGACAGCAGCTTCAGTCTGGGCAACATACTGAAGGGCAAACTTCAGTAATCTTTCTCTCACAGTTTAATAAGCGATATACACGGCGGGGCAGATTCAGATATGGATTGACCCGCCGTATCTGTTTACAGGGTGACATATGAAAAATCTTTTTCGTTTCTTCGGCAAGGCTTTTCTGTTTTTTCTCGCTTTCGCCATCGTTGTGCGGATAATCTCCGTCATGGGCGGAATGGAAGATGATCTGGTGATGCAGGACAGCATCGCTGTGGTGCGTCTGGAAGGGATCATACTGAACACCAGAGATCTGGGAGATGAACTGAAAAAGCTGGATGAGAACGACCGCATAAAAGGCGTGATTCTGGAGATAAACTCCCCCGGAGGAGCCATCGCCCCCACAGAAGCTCTCTATCTGCGTCTTCAGAAGATGAAGAAACCGGTCTATGCCGTGATGGAATCACTGGCGGCGTCCGGAGGATATTACACCGCAGCCGGATGCGACAGGATATACGCCATGGACACCACCACCACAGGAAGCATCGGCGTTATCATGGAGTTTTCCAACATTCAGGGGCTTCTGGATAAGATAGGCGTGAAGACTGTTGTGGTTAAGAGCGGAAAGATGAAGGATGTTCCGTCTCCGACACGCCCGATGACTAAAGAGGAAGAAGAATATCTTCAGGGCAGCATCAACGACTTTTATGAGATGTTCATCAGGGATATTCTGAAAAACAGACCGATAAAAGAGGAAAAACTCAGGGAAGTAGCTGACGGACGTGTTTTCAGCGGGCGTCAGGCGAAGGAACTGAAGCTGATAGACAAGATAGGCACCAGAGAAGAAGCCGTTGAGGATATGAAAACAGACCTCGGCATGCCCGATCTGGATGTCCGTGAATATTATGAAGAGGAAAAAGGGCTGGTTCGCCAGCTTCTGAGTCAGGCGAAAAATTTTACATCAACCCACATGGCTGACGGTCAGATATATTACCTCTACAGACCGGGCTTATAGATGGAACTGAGCCAGCTTAACGCTTTTGCCGTTACCGCCGAGCTGAAAAATATGACTAAGGCGGCAGACAGGCTGAATCTGAGCCTGTCCGCTCTGTCCACACAGATAAAATCTCTGGAGGCAGAGCTAGATATCCCTCTCTTTAACCGGATGGCGAGAGGTGTGGAGCTGACGCCTGAGGGCGCACAGCTTCTGGAATACGCTCTGACGGTGATAGACGCCACAGAGAGCATGAAGCGCCACGCCATGCGCATGCAGAAAGAGCTTAAAGGCAGCATCACCATCGGCGTGAATACCGACCCGGTGTTTCTGCGCATCACGGATATTAACTCCGCCCTGCTCCACCGTCTGCCGGACGTTTCTCTGCGGTTTGCCATCAGCGAATCGGGCAAGACCGCGGAAATGCTGAAAAAACGTGAGCTGGATATCGGCTTCGTTTACACCCGTCTGAACGACAGCGAGGTTCTCTCCGAAAAAATCATTCAGGTAAATATATGTATGGTTGTGTCAAAAGGTCTGCTGAAAGACCCTCAGAACACAAGCTGGGCGGATCTCTCCAGTCTGCCTATGGTCAGCGGTAGCAGCGACTGTCCGTTTCAGTGGGTGCTGAACACCCAGTCCGAGGAATATAAACAGCCTTCTAAAACAGTGGTGGCCACTGACGAATATGTTATGATGGAGCTGGTGAAGAACGGTATGGGGCTCTGCATCATGCGTGAGGACAATGCCAGAAAGCTGGAACGTGAGGGGCATGTGGACGTTCTGGAGGATAAAACGATCTCTATTCCGCTGTGTCTGGCGGTGCTGAGATCCAGAAAGGAAGAACCGCTCATCAGCACGGCTCTGGAGGCGGTGTATTCTGTTTTTGAGGTGGCTGATGATTAAATATTTTCTGATAATACTTACCGCTCTGGTCTTTTTCGGATGCGCTCATCAGGGCGACACTGTGACGCAGATTTCCACCATAGACGCCCTTCTCGCCGGACACTATGACGGCGCGGAGACTCTGGACGAGATGAAGACTTACGGCGATTTCGGCATAGGCACTTTCGACAGACTGGAAGGCGAGATGATAGTTCTTAACGGCAGAGTGTATCAGGCGAAAGCGGACGGAAAGATATATGAACCGGAAAAAATGACGACTCCCTTTGCCTCCGTGTCATTTTTCAAAGCGGATAATACGGCGGATGTAACAGAGCCCGCTGACTATGCGGGGCTGATAAAGACGGCCGACAGTATGGCGCAGGACAAGAATATTTTCTGCGCTTTGAAGGCGGAAGGCGTTTTTTCTGTGATGAAGGTGCGCTCCGTTCCGGCACAGAACAAACCTTATCTGCCTCTGGCGGAGGTGGTTAAAACCCAGTCGGTGTATGAGTATCAGAACATCGAGGGGACTATAGTCGGCTACAGACTGCCGGAATATATCAAAGGGCTTAACGTGGGCGGGTACCACCTGCATTTCATAGACAAGGATAAGAAGGTCGGCGGGCATATTCTGGGCTTCACCATGATAAGAGGCAAAGTGTCCGTGGACGAGCAGAACAGGCTTTTTCTGATACTGCCGAAAGAGGGTCTGAAAGATCTGGATCTGACTAAGGACAGGGCTGAAGAGTTGGAAAGAGTGGAGAAGTAGTCATGAAATATGTTGTGGTTATGGCTATGATGATGGCAGTTCTTTCGGGATGCACAAAACAGGCATGGTATGAGGGGATGAGAACCGGGCACGCAAACGAGTGCGGCAGACTGGAAGGCGAAGCCAGAGAAAAATGCCTGAAGAACAATGATATGTCTTATGAAAAATACGAAGAGCTGAGAAAATAACTTTTGACAGTAAAAAGCCCTATAATCTTTTGATTAGATTATAGGGCTTTAGACGTTGGGTGGTGTCACCTCAAAACCCATTGGAATTTCTCCTTTCCCTAACCTCTCTTACAGATGCGTTTCATTGAACTTCTTCCGCTTATACAACTTCCGTCATAAATCTGAGGTTTCGGGGGTTCCATCTTTATTTTAACTGCCTTTTCAGGTCAGCTATAAATGTAATATGTGTCCTTACGATTATTTCGCAATGGTTTTTTTGACCTCGAAAAATTTTTTTATGTCCAATTACATTCAAACAACATATAATCATATTGTATATTACAGGTGGTGATGATGTTTTCAAAGGTTTTCAGCGCTCTGGTGAACGGTATAGACGCGGATATAGTCGAGGTGGAGACGGACATATCGTCCGTGGGACTGCCTTCGTTCAACATGGTGGGGCTCGCCGAAACCGCTGTGAAAGAGAGCCGGGACCGTGTAAAAGCCGCCATGAAAAATATCGGCATCAACATCTTCTCCCATCCCATAACAATCAACCTCGCCCCCGCCGACATCAAGAAGGAGGGGACGCATTTCGACCTGCCCATCGCTATTGGTCTTGTGTGTTCCGGAGGCATGCTGAAGGAAGTGCCGTCTGACTGCCTTTTCGCCGGAGAGCTCTCTCTGGACGGAGGCTTAAGAGGCGTCACCGGGATTCTGCCCATAGCCGCCGGAGCGAAAAAAGCGGGATTTACAAAGCTGATAGTGCCGTCGGACAACGCCGATGAGGCAGCAGTGATAGACGGTATAGATGTTTTCGGGTTTGATGATTTTTCATCCGTGCTGAAGTTCATCACAGACGGATGCGCCGGCTCAGCTCATGTGCTGGACCGAAATAAGATATTTAAGAATAACGATATATACGGTGTGGATTTTTCCGATGTGAAGGGACAGTTCGCCGCCAGACGGTGCGCCGAGATAGCGGCGGCGGGCATGCACAATCTCTTCATGCTGGGCTCTCCCGGCAGTGGAAAGACCATGATAGCCAGACGGATACCGACAATCATGCCGGAGATGACTCTGGAAGAAGCAATAGAAACCACCAAGATACACTCTGTGGCGGGTCTGATCCGCTCCGGTAAAGATCTTGCGGGATCGAGACCCTTTCTGGCTCCGCACCACACGTCCAGCAACATAGCGCTGATAGGCGGGACAGCTAAGGCGACACCGGGACAGGTGAGCATGGCGTCCAACGGAGTGCTGTTTTTGGATGAGTTTCTGGAATTCAACAGGAGTGTTCTGGAGACACTGCGCCAGCCTCTGGAAGACAGACATGTGACTATAGCCAGAGTAGGTAAGACAGTTACATACCCGGCTAATTTTATGCTGGTGGCGGCGGCTAACCCGTGCCCGTGCGGATATCTGGGGGACAAACAGCGTGAGTGCAAATGCACCGCTTCGCAGATACAGAAATACAGAGCCAGACTGTCCGGACCTCTGATGGACAGGATAGATCTGCATGTGGAAGTGGCTTCGGTGGATATCTCCGAGCTGTCCGCCATGAATGACGGCGAATCCTCAGAGGCGGTCAGAGCCAGAGTGGTGATGGCGCACGAGATTCAGAAGAAGAGATTTCACAGCTCAAAGACAGGATATAACAGCAGAATGACCGAAAAAGAGGTGAAAAAATTCTGTGTGCCTGACTCTGCCAGCCTGAAAATCTTGGAAACAGCCGCCAGAAAATATTCCATGAGCGCCAGAGCCTATACGAAAATATTAAAGACAGCCAGAACCATAGCTGACCTTGATTCATCGGAAGCCATCGGCGCCAAGCATATTCTGGAGGCGCTTCAGTACAGGCTGATTCAGGAATAATCAGATATTGCTGAGAAAGATAGTGATTCTCGCCCCTTTGGATGTGTTCTCCGCCTTTATGGAGCCTTTGTATTTTTCTTCTATCAGTCTTTTCAGGATATAGAGCCCCAGACCTTTCTGTTTGCTGTTGAAAGATGATGAGGTGTACGGCTCGAAAACAGAGCTGAGTATATCGGCTGGTATGCCTCCGGCATCGTCCTCCACAGTTATCATCGTGCCGTCCATCAGGGATGCGGCGCTTATGCGGATGCTGACCGTTTTCTGGTTCCTCTTTTTCACGGCGAATGCGATGTTGTCCAGCAGCTTTATGAATATTTCCAGAATATCCTGCTCGGTGGCTTTTATCTGGATATCTTCCGCCACCTCCACGCTTATCTTGAGAGTGGAGAATATCATAATATTTTTTATATATTCCACAGCGTGCAGACATTCCGTGTGCAGGTGAATCATTTCCAGCTCGTCATTCTCTTCATAAAGCCGGGTGAAGCGGGTTATGGTGCCTGACAGATTCTGAAGCTCATGCTGAGCCAGAGAAGTGATCTCTTTGATATATTCCGGGGTGGCTGTCTTGTCCAGCACCTCTTCACGGATATCCTCCAGCATCAGCGAAACGGCGTTCAGAGGCTGGCGCCAGTGGTGGGCAATATTCATCAGCATGCCGTTCAGTGCTCTGTGCCTCTGGTGTTCGTATATTATTCTGGCGCTCTCTATATTTTTGGACGTCTCTTCGTCCACCTTCACCTGAAGAGACCTGTTTATGTTTATCAGCTCGTCTGTTCTCGCCTCTATAGTGTCGCCCAGGCTGTTGATGCCTTTTACCAGAGAATTGATCTCGTTGGACGATTTCAGTCCCAGATGCTCATAGTTTCCGTCCTCCATCCGGCTCAGGTGCGGAAGGATAATGTCGAAGGGCTTGCGCACCATGATATAGAAGATAAAGATGAAGAAAACGATGATAGCGGCTGTGAAGGTGCCGATACTCAGAATCACCGTGATGGTGTTCTGTCGGACTATCTTCTGATAATGCTCTCCGTTGGAATATATTATGATATGCCAGCTCCACGGCTGAAAAGTCAGCTCGGCATTGGCATAGCTCAGGTCATCGTGATTTATTTTGTTCAGCTTGATTGTGTCTCCGCATGAATCTATCAGCGCTTTTCCGTTCTCTGTGATGGCATAGCAGTACTGGCTGTAGTCGGCGAATTTATCCAGCTCGGTCAGCGTCTCCTGCTTTATGGTGGGTTCCAGGGTTCTGAACATCTCCTGGTCGCTTCCGTGCGTGAGAAACAGGGTGGTATACTTGCTCTCGGTGATGTAGAAAACCCTTTTCACCTCATTGTTCACATTGGACTGGGTGATGGTTTTCAGATCCTGAAGAGAGTTTTTATAGAGTATCTTCGCCCCCAGATATGTGAAGGCGATGCTGATTATGATTACCGGGGCAAAAACACGAAATAAGAGTGATGATAATAGTTTTTCAAAAAATCGATTCATTGCTTATTATACAACATAAATTCTTTTTTCATGCGTGAAAATATTGCTTCATCCGCCGGGACAGCGCCGTATTTGAAATTATAGTCCATCTGTTTGGCGTCTTTGGCATCCTGCGGGTCGTTAACAGGGTCGAAGCTGAGAATAGCATTCTTCAGTCTGTCTATCTCGTCTCTGCTCATGGTTTTTGTATTCGCCACGATGGTGAAGCCGGGATAGGGTTCGCTGGTAGATATTATTTTTATCCCCTGAAACTCATAGCTTTTGGCTATGGCGGTTTGGAGCGATCCTGTCTGCGCCTTGCCCAGCAGAACATCCAGCACCACGCTGGTGTGGTTTCCGCTGTAATAATAGTCCACGGAATCTATCTCTCTGTTCAGCTTGCTGAACTCCAGAAAAGCGTTGAATCGTCCGCATGTGGAGAGCGGTTTTGTCAGGGCTATGGTGCCTCTGAAGTCTTTCAGGGAGCTTGCGCCGTCTTTCATGGCTATGATGGAACAGGAATAGCTGGGAGTCCCCTCCGGAGAGAGCAGAGTCGCTACCTTTTCCAGATACGGATATTTCCTTTCTATCTCAAGCAGAGGCAGCGGACCTAGATAGGCTATGTCTACTTTGCCCATTTCAAAAGCGTTTACTATCTGGGTGTTTTCCAGATTATATTCAGTCTTTATGTCCAGCCCGGACTTGCGGGCTATCATTCTGATGAAAGGTTCGTGAATTTTGGCGGATGTCTCCACCTTGTCTTTTATCACAGGTGAATAGACCAGCGGCGAAGTCTTCGCTCCGGCGGGAACGACAACGGCTAATAAAATGATGAAAAGAAAACGCTTCATATCATTTCACCTTTAACAACGATTACTTATATCATTATACCACCATTGTCCGGAATTGATAGTTATTGCTACTAATAAATAATTATTATTTATTGTTTGCGTGAGAATTATTCAGGAGAAAATATGACGATATTCATGACAATGTAGTAATTGAGGGTATATAATTAAGTATGAGGATATCTAAAAAAACTGAGTATGCAGTACACAGCATACTCTATATATCCAACAAGAACCGCTGTGTACTTCTGGATGAGCTGGCAATGCAGGGAATATCCAGAGAGTATCTGGCAAAGGTCATGCGTATGCTGACCAAAAGTAAAATACTCAAGTCCTCCGTGGGGGTTAACGGTGGATATGTACTGGCCAGAACGGCAGACATGATTACTCTCGAAGATATTTTCAATGCAGTAGAGGGCGAAAATTTTTACAAATGCGAAGCGGAAGCCAGAAGGTGTGTTTTAGGCGAGGACTGTAAGCTGTCCGTTATATTTCAGGATGCCAGAGAAAAATTTCTGGAAGAGTTGAGAAAATATACCATAGCGGATATAATGAGCGGGCTTGATTCCGAATTAAGCTGGCTCAACGCAGAGGTTACCTGACGCTCTCCCACCAGCGATCCGCCGGCATATATACGCCGGGATTGACAGGCTCGCCCTGTATAGGCGTGGTATAGGTCAGACCCTTCTGATCCGCCTCTTTGGTGAATCTTTCTATGGGTTCTGTCCATACGAAGTCTGACAGCTGGAATGTACCCCAGTGGATGGGAAGCACAGCCGCCGCTTTCAGATCGGATGCCGCCTGTACGGCTTCTTCCGGCGTCATATGGTTTTGTTTCCATGCCTTGTTGTATGCTCCTATATCGAGCATTGCAAGGTCGAAACCGCCGTATGTCTCGCCCAGAGTCCTGAAATCGGGGATGTAGCCGGTGTCGGCGCTGAAATACAGCTTGTATTCTCCGGGCTCTATGACGAAAGACGACCAGAATGTCTTATTGCGGTCGAACAGACCTCTCTTGGACATATGGCTTGCCGGAGCCGCTGTAATGACGAGATCTTTCATCATGAACGATCCGCCCCAGTCGAGCTCTATTATCTTGTCCGGAGAAACTCCCCAGTCGGTGAGATATTGACCCACTCCCAGAGAGACGATGAAAAAGCGTGTCCTGTCATTAAGCTCGGTCACGGCTTTTTTATCCAGATGATCGTAGTGGTTGTGGGATATTATCACTGCGTCCAGTTCTCCTGTGTCCACTCCCTCTATGGGTTGGATGGACTCGAATCTCTTTGGTCCTATAAACCGGGAGAAAGAGGCCCGCTCGGAAAAAACCGGATCGGTGAGTATCTTCATATCGTTGTATTTTATCAGCAGACAGGCGTGGCTGACCCAAGTGACTTCCAGAGCGCCGTTAGTATCTGACTGCACATATTCAGATGTCAGCTTGATAGCCGGAGGCGGAGTGGACGGCTGAAGGTCGCCCGAGCCGAAAAGAACCTTCATGGCAGAACCGAAAACACGGGAGCCTTTGTGTTCATCGGGGGCGGTGTTGTGAAATCTGCCGTCTCTGAAGTGATCGGAGTCATATTTTATATCGGATGCCGGAATAAAAAAATAGCCGGCGAGTACCAGAACTATTATCAGAACCCATTTAAACATATAAGATACCTATTTCCACTCTCCGAAATGCACTGTGCAGTTCCTGTCTTTCTTGGCGTTGTAGAGAGCTATATCAGCGTTCTCTATAAGGCTTTCTTTCCGGGTCTTTTTATCCGGAACTGATGTGGATATACCTATACTGACAGTTACGAAGACAGGTTGTTCATTCTCGTTTATCATAATCGGGGTTTCCAGAACAGATTTTCTGATGCTTTCGGCTATGTGTCTGGAGCCCTCTTTTGATGTTTCCGGAAGAAGGATGATAAACTCCTCTCCGCCGAATCTGGCGGCGAAATCCGCCGGACGCTGGAGCATGGATGTGATGGACTGCGCCACGGTTTTCAGACATTCGTCCCCGCCTATGTGTCCGTATGCATCGTTAAAACTCTTGAAATAGTCGATATCCAGCATCAGAACACTCAGTTCAAAGCCGTTTCTGACAGCTCTTTTCAGCTCTTTGTCCATTATCTGGTTGAAAAATCTGCGGTTGGGGATTCCGGTCAGCCCGTCTATGTTTGTCATCATCAGGAGCTTTTTATTAAGACAGCGGATATCGTCCATAGACCTGTTGGCGGTGTTCGCCAGCACACGCAGCTCATGTACGCCGCTCTCCGGCAGTCTGAAATCGTGATCCGGAGAATCTTTTATGGTTTTAAACCCGGTTGTGAGAGTCCTTACCTTTTTCAGAACGAATACGTTCATAAGGATTGTCACGGTTGCCGCCGCCGCTATGAATATCAGCATTATAACGCCTATGGCGGTGTAGAGCATTTTATCGGCGTAGAGAAAGATATCCCTGTTCAGCCGGAATATGAGCGTGAGATTGTCTGCGCTGTTGATTATGGGGCTCATCAGATTCAGCGAGATGGTCTGGCTGTCCTCCGTGAAGGAAGGCGTGAAAATTTCTGATCTGTCCAGAGTTCTTCCGGGGGCGGTGTTGTGCATCAGAAGGCTGTATCCGGAGATGTCATATGTGGAATGGATAAAGTTAGTGAGTGTCTGCACCAGAAAGATAAAGCCGTTGGGGCGCAGTGTCATGTTGGAGTCGGTGACTTTGCTGAAAACGGCCAGATACACTTCATCCGAGCTGACAGAGCGCAGGAAGAAGAAAGGCTCTTTGTCGTTATACATATCCATGATGTAAGCCTGTTTCGCTTTTATGGTGTCGGCTATAGACGCCTTGTCATCTGCTATGGAATCGCTGACGAGGGAATAGAGAACGTTCATCCCTGTGTCGGTGAAATACATGGCGTCTGCGTTGATGTTCATAAGGGTGGCAGGAACGAGATTGCTCTTGATATAGCTCTGGTTTCTGTTCTGGATGAAGCTATATGTATCGTCCCAGACGCCCCAGTCCGTGGCTGTCTGCCTGAGTCTGCCGATGGATTTGGACGTGGTGCTTTTCAGGATATCCATCTGCTGGGCAATATATTTATTTTCGACATTTCTGAATGTCTTTCTGTATGTCAGATGAAAGAACAGACATACGGCGATGAAAGTCAGCAGAAACACCGGAATGAGCACCAGACTGGTCAGTTTACGAAGAGTCATAGCCACGTCCTGAAAATTAGTATACTGAATATTTAGATCACTTGAGTTAATATAACCTTAAATTATCCTCAAATCAACGAAGAGGCGCCGTCCAGTGAAGATTTTAAATTATACAGCAGGTGCCGTGGTTTATTATTTACTTTCGAACAGAAAATATCTGTCATGTGAGTCAGCTCTTCTGTGCTGTGGGCGACACCGGTCAAAAAACCGCATCTTTTCATGAACGCGGCGTCAAAAGCGTTGCCGGTAATCAGAAATTCGTTCGCTCCGGCTGATGTCATCAGTCTGGGGATTGCCTGTGTTCCGCCGAATCCGGTTATAATGCCCAGCTTTGCCCCCGGGTGAGCGAATTTGCTCTTAGCGGTTGCAAAGCGGAAGTCGCAGGCTCCGGCAAAATCCATGCCGCCGCCCATGCAGAATCCGTCTATCTCGGCTACGACAGTCTGGGGCATGGTGCGTATCAGCCCGAAGAGGGTGTTGCCCAGACGGGAGAACCACTTCGCCTCGAACCCGCCGTATGTGCTCAGCGTGCGCAGATCAGCTCCCACGGCGAAACATCCGCCCTCGCCGTAAATTCTTACGGTTTTGACAGGGCTGGCCGCCGCCAGACGCAGGTTTCTGATTATATCTTTTATAGTGTCCACATCCAGCAGGGTGAACTGTCCTGTGGTCGGTATCAGTCTTATATAGGCTGTGAGTTCTTCAATTCTTGTTTCTATCATATCAGAACCTGTAGTCTTCCCAGCGGTCTTTGAACTGCGGGTCACGTTTTTCCACGAAGGCCTTTGTGCCTTCTGTCTTGTCATAGGTGGAGAAGGAGAATGTGAAGGCGTTCTGCTCCAGCAGAAGCCCTTTGGAAAGCTCCATGTCTATGGTGTTGTTGATGGTCTCTTTTGCCAGTCCCACGGCGAAGGAGCTTCTTTTGGACATCAGATCAGCCATATCACTGCCGTTTTTAGCCAGCTCTTCCTTGTCTGAGAGCACTCTGGAGACTATACCCTTTCCGAAAAGCTCCTCGGCGCTGACGGGTTCTCCTGTGAAGACCAGATATTTCACGAATGTTTCATAAGTCTTTCTGGCGGCGAGCTGTGTTCCGCCGAAGCCCGGCATGAACCCGTAAGCCGTCTCGTTGAACCCGAAGCGGCTTTTCGCAGTGGCGAAAACCATGTCGCAAGCCAGAATCAGTTCGAAAGCCGGACCGAAGCAGTCTCCGTCCACCAGAGCCAGAACGGGCTTTTTCATGCTTCTGATCATGTTTATCAGACGCTGACCCCTCAGGTTATAGTGCTTGGTCTCTATATGATCCAGACCCTGGAGCCTGTTCAGGTCGTGTCCTTTGGAAAATATCCCGTCCACGGCGCTTCTGATTATCACCATGTTCACGGAGCGGTCGCCCTCTGCCAGAGTCAGAGCGTCATAGATGCCGTCCAGCATCTCCTGACAGACAAGGTTGCCGGTCAGAGAGCAGGCAAGGTCGATATAGCAGGCTCCGTTCATATTCTGATGAGACACGGGATTATTCATCTAAACACCTTCAGCGCCGTGACAGCCGCCAGAAAAAGGACAATGAGCAGGCATATCAGAGCATATTTTTTTTCTTTATTATAAAAAAAGATTAATGCAAAGTAAACAAGCGAAATGGGCGGAACCATTATCAGTATAATCACTCCTAAATTGATTATCCTGTCGTCAGGCAGCAGAAGCCCGGTCACCATCAGAATCAGGCTGGCGGTGACTCCTGTCCGCATGAGTTTGGATATAGTCTGTTCGGTTTTCACAGCATCACCGATTCATAGAGCATCTGCAAGGCAACGTACAGCACGAAGAAGATAAACATCAGTCTTATCTTTCTGCTCTTCACCTTAGTCAGTTTACTGGTGGAAAATTTTGACCCCATCACAGCGCCGATAACCATTGTGGCGGTGGCGGCGGGGTGCAGATATCCTTTCAGCAGATAGGGAATGGAGGCGGAGGCGGATGTGAAGCAGACCATGAAGTTGCTGGTGGCTGTTGCCGCCTTGATGGGCATGCGGGCGAGAATGTTCATGGCGGGCACCATAAAAACGCCGCCACCAAGACCGAGCATTCCCGAGGCGAGCCCGGCGAATCCGGCGACAGAGCCGGTGGCGTATGGTTTTTTCACTGTATAATATTTCATGCGCCCTTCCACGGCGTCATAGTAATCGTTATCGAACTCGGATGTTTTTTCCGGCTTCTCCGCAAGAGATGTGTCTTCTCCCTTGCTGTTATACATGAGATATGCCGTCAGAAACATCGTGGCGGCGAAAACCATGGACACGGATTTCTGGCTGATGCTGACGGTTATCATCCCGCCCATGAAAGCTCCGGCGACAGCCATTGATTCCATAAAAAGAGCGAACCGGATGTTTACCATGTTTTTCAGAAGGTTGACTGATGTAAGGCTGAGGGAGGATATCACGATAACCACCAGAGAGGCGGCTATAGCCTCGTGCACGGGATATCCGAAGAAGACCGTCATCACGGGGACAATGAGCGCTCCTCCGCCTATGCCCAGCAGATATGCCAGCACAGAAGCGGAAAAACCAAGAATGAGCAGTCCGAAAAGTTCTATTCCCATCTGCACAGGCTAAGATTTTAAATTAAATAAGTCAAGTGTCTGAATCGTTCAGGGGAAAATGCCTCTGGTCGGTGTTTCTGCGGAATTCTTTTTTCAGCGCTCTTTTGCTGGTGTCTTTCAGCAGTTCTTTTCTGATCTCTTTAGCATCGCTCATGCTCTTTTTGCCGGAGGGGTCAGAGTCCCGCAGTCCCTCGTATCCGTTCTCTATCGCTTCGAAAGCCTGCTGTAGAGCCGCTTCTCTGAAGAAGCCGCACTTCTGCTCGAAATCCGGCTGGGTGATCTTTTTCAGATATCTGGTGACTTTATGCACCTTAAGATGTTTCTGCGACAAAACCCCGAGGCGTATCGCCGCCACCTCTCTTTTGAACCAGGGGTCGCTGATCCCCATGGTGCGCAGAAAGAGCGATCCGTAATGCGGCGAAAATTTCAGAAGCCGCTGAAGCTCGGCGCTGTATCTGTTCAGGTGCATGGATTCCTCCGCCATCTCCAGCAGAAGATGGGAGCGCATGCGCCCTGAGTTCACATATGCTATATGCTGGGGAACCATGTGGTTATGGGCGATGATATCGGCGGACAGGTGGGCGCTGTATCCGTATACGAACGCTCTCTCCTCGTCTGTCTCCGCCGCCTGAGTCATTTTGGACACGGTTGCCCAGCTGTGGGTGGGCAGGGATCTCTTGAAGGCGGAAAAATCCTTGAAAAGGTTGAACAGGTCCGGAAAGATATTCCCGCACATGAAAAATGACGGATTCAGACGGATGACGTCCACGCTGGTATGCTCCAGTATGTGCATGCCGATGCTGATGTGCGTCTCGAACCCCCAGGCGAATGCCGAACCCGGCAGTATGATTATTGTTAAAATAACTGCTAAAAATTTCATATAGTTTAATTTAGCACTGTTGCTTACGATTACAACAGGTATAATTTGTAATAAAGATTATCATTTGGTTGACAATACTAATTAAGACAATTATAGTGTGTTTTAAAGAGGTGGCAGCATTGAAGTACAGGGCGCTTGATCTGCTTAAGAGGACAGTGTATCTTCGGGATGTCTGCGATGAGCTGACAGAAGAAGAGGAGAGAGAGCTGGTCTCTGCCGATGAAGAGTTTAAATCCATAAAATCCCGCCTGAGCGAAGATGAGCTCAACTGGATGTATCAGGGATTTGCCGTTTGGTACGACAAATTCATGAATATGGAGACTACAATGTTCATAAAACCCAGAGGAGGATAAAAATGAAAGAAAAGGCACTGGAAATCAGAAAACAGATTCTCCCCATGAAAGACGCTTATGAAGAGCTGGATCCCGAAGAGCGCATCGAGCTGAAACAGCTTCAGAAAGAACACGATGAGCTTTACTCCGCTCTCAGCGATGCGGATAAGAAATGGTATGATGATAAATTCGGCACATGGTACACACAGTATCTTGAGGTCGAGACCAAGATATTCATCAAACCCTGCGAAGGCTAAGGATAAAATACTTCTTTAAGATAGAGCCCTGCGGCAGGCGCCGTGGGGCCTCCTTTTTTTCTGTCCTTTGTTTCGAGCATCTCTCTGACTCTCTCGGGTCCGTATGATCCCCTGCATCCCTTTATCACTGTTCCGGTGATTATCCGCACCATATTGTGCAGAAAACCGTTGCCGGTCACTTCCAGATGATACAGTTCGCCCTCACGATAAAACTTAGTCTCCAGTACAGTGCGGACGTTGTTCTGCTTCAGGCTTGTCAGAGCGCAGCAGGATGTAAAATCGTGCGTACCCTCAAACTCTTTCAGAATCAGAGGTGCCAGATCCATGTCTGCTCTGCCCTTCACCCACCACGCCCTGCTTTCATAAAAACAGGAGCGCACTCTCGAGTGCAGTATTTTATATAGATACGTCTTTTTCTGCGCCCATTTCTGAGCGTGGAAATTAAGCGGAACATCCCATGCCTTAGCAACGGAGATATCCGGCGGCAGTATGCTGTTCAGCCCCAGAACCAGCGCCTCGTCTTTTATATGGGCATCGGTGACGAAGTTGGCTACCTGTCCGATGGAATGGACGCCTGAATCAGTGCGCCCTGAGCCGACAATATTAACCGGTTTTTTATACAGTTTTTCCAGCGCCTTCTGCACTTCCTCCTGAATGGAGGGCGAGTGGCTCTGGCACTGCCATCCGGCATAGTTTGTTCCCAGATATTCTATCATCATGGCTTTATTAAATCGCATAGTACACCGCAATCACGACAGCAGTCAGCGCTATCATCAGTTCGTATTTATTAGGCATCGGCACGGCAACGGCGCTGTATCCGCCCTGCTCCACCTTAGCCGCCGCCGTGTCTGTGTGTGCCAGCAGACTGTGTATCAGCGGTTTGATATATTCGTTCGGACGGAAGAGAACCCTGTATGTATGTTTCTCATATTCCGGCGACAGAGTAATCAGCTTCACCGTGCGTTTGGCATCCTCTATGAAGATGGGGATGAATTCCAGCGCCACCAGCATGACCACACGCAGGTTTTTCCCCGCCGTGCCTCTGACAGGCATGGACAGGATAGACACCAGCGCCTTTGCGTCCGTGGTCTCTGAAAGCAGGATGGAAAGGTAGATAATCAGAAAAAAACGATAGGTAAGGGTCACTGAATCATTCAGCCCCGAACCGAAGAAAAAATTCATGATAAAAGTGATTAAAAGGATAATTACAAAAGGTTTAACCTTATAAAAGAGATCCAGAGGATTCAGCCTTGCGGTTATCTGGACAGCCGCCGCCAGCAGTGTCAGCAATGTATACGACAAAAGAGACACAGATATTCCCGCTATCTGTATCAGGCAGAGGAAGACTGTCAGTTTTACTGCCGGGTTGAGCCTGTGGAGAACAGAAAGATCGTTATTCTGTCCGCCTGAGGTCATCTGCCGCTCAGGATTTTTTATCTTCGCTGTCGCCTTCGGTGATCTTGCCCTGATCGTTAGACTTGGGTGTGATATCTACCACATCTTCGGCGTCTTTGGCCGCTTTTTTAAAGTTTTTGATAGCCTTGCCCATACCATCGCCTATCTGGGGCAGTTTTCCAGCGCCGAATACCACAAGAGCGATGACAAGTATAATTAAAATTTCCTGTGAACCGAGTCCGAACATAATGTTCCTCCCATATGTATCTTTCTAATATATTGAAAAAACTAAAAATTCAATCGTTATTTCTTCTGCGCCTGAGTCTGTCG
This sequence comes from Deferribacterales bacterium, assembly GCA_050251875.1. GTDB lineage: Bacteria > Chrysiogenota > Deferribacteres > Deferribacterales > Geovibrionaceae > Seleniivibrio. Next base: position 231,283 of record JBFWMA010000003.1, read on the forward strand.
TATCCGTATGTGAGCCCCAGAAAAGCCAGAAACCATGTATAACCTATTGATGAAAATATGGTTTTAGTGTTTATCAGTTTTGCTTCGCAGTCCAGATAGCCTTTTTTGCCCTGTTTCAGGCTCACTTTTATATCTCCGTTATCGGCGATACAGGCGGATATTCCCGACTGCGCCGCCCTCAGAACATATCTGCGGAACTCCACCGCCCGCATGACATCCGCCGCCAGATGCTGGGAGGGTCCCTGTGTTTCGCCGAACCAGCTGTCGTTTGTCACCACGGTCAGGATATTCGCTCCATCGTCAACCTGTGGACGGACAAGTGAGCTGTATGCGCTCTCATAACAGACAAGCGGAGCGGCATTTAGTTTTCCGGCGGAGAATATTTTCGCTTCTTTTCCGGCGGAAAAATCCTCAGCGCCTTTGAAAAAGTAATAATCTATCGGCTTGAACAGGGTTTTCATGGGAAAATATTCGCCGAAAGGCACCAGATGGCGCTTGTCGTATATATCTGTTCTGTCGTTTGTCATCATAAATACGCTGTTGTAATACCTTACGCTGTTCTCTGTGGAGGCATTGCGGATTCCTCCGGCTATGAGCGGAGTGTTCTCGGACATGATCCGCATCAGCAGATATCCGGAGAAAGAGTCGTCCATGAAGGCGGGATAGACAGTCTCCGGCATCATCACCAGATCGAATTTTTCGGGTTCGGATTTTCTGAGCATCTCGCTGACAGTCAGAAATATATCATCCTGTTTCGCCCTGTCCCACTTATCTTCCTGTTTATAGGCGGGCTGTATAATACGAACGCTTAATGGCTCAAAATCATACTTCCGGCTCTCCGCCAGAAAGCCGTAAGCCAGCAGAGCCGCCAGAAAAACAGAGGCGAATGTGATGGATCTGTTGTTTCTGGTGATGAAGAAATCAGCGAAAGCGATGTTGAAATATGCCACGGCGAGAGAAATCAGGTGTTCTCCGCCCAGATCGGTCGCCTGGATCACAGGCAGAAAAGAATACTGGGTGTGCGACAGGTTGAGCCAGGGAAAACCCGTCAGGATGTTTCCTCGGATAATCTCCAGACAGACGAGTATGCCGGCAGTGAGCAGGCTCGACCCCTTCTTTCTGTAATATACCCATCCGAAGACAGCCCAGAAAAGAGCCAGCATTGCCGCAAAACCCATAGCCGCAGACAGACCCGCCATGAAAGGCGAATTGCCGAAATGGGACACGGATGTGATGATCCAGCGGAGATTGATGAAATAATATATGAAACCGAAAAGCCAGAGAGAGAACCCCGGTCTTTCGCTCTTTGCAGAGTAAACAAGGACGGGAACAAGAGCGATATACGCCAGAAACCACATGTCGAACCCGGGCGAGGCGAGGGTCAGCATGAGAGCCGAAGCGGCGGCGGAAATGAAAAGCATAACGGGTTTATTCATGGGGATATTCTAATACAATACTGAAAAGAGAGCAATTAAAGAAAATGAAATGAATTTACATGCGGCAGCCGATGCCGAATCTGCGGCAGAAACGCCCGAAGCGGGTCTGGTCGAGACATTCGCCGTCTGACACTTCCACCTTGATCTTGGAAGCCATGCCTCTGCCCAGCACGATTCTGGTGTCCTCGCAGATGACGGCGACCTCACCGTCCCCTGTGTTCTGGGCTATCTCGAAGGAGGCTCCCTCGTGCAGTCCCATCTCTTTCAGGCGGCGGGCGAAACGGCAGTTATGCATGTCGTCACAGTCTATGATGAACTTGAGGATGGTTCCTCTGCTCCCCGCCTTCAGCATGGAGAGTGTCATACAGTCTGTCAGTACGGTTTTTTCACAGCATGCGTTTGTCACTATTTACCCCTTGGGTGTTACTATATTACTAATGAGTTTCATTATCAATATCAAATTTTTATTCTTATGCATAAAAGTATAAAAAAATTGTGGCAGTATCCTGAATAAAAAGTTATTCTAAAGCTGAAAGATTAATCAGCGGAGCGGAATATGGCACTTAGCTCTAAAGACACACACTCTGTATTTACAAAATTTTTAGCTGAAAAAAGCCTCAGAATGACTTCTCAAAGAGAACTTATTCTCAAAACTTTCTGTAAACAAAAGAAACATGTAACAGCAGAAGAGCTATATGACATCCTGAAAAAGCTGGATCCCAGCATCGGTCACGCCACCGTGTACCGCACGCTGAAACTGCTGAGCGAGGCGGGAATCGCCCGTGAGCTTAATTTCGGCGAGGGTTCTGTCCGCTATGAGCCCGATCTCGACCGTGAACACCACGACCATCTCGTCTGTGTGAAATGCGGGGAGAATATCGAGTTTCTGGATGAAGAGATAGAGGCGCTTCAGAAAAGAGTGGTGACGAAATACGGCTATGAGCTGGTGGATCACTCGCTCAATCTTTACGGCATCTGTCCGAAATGCCAAAAAACCAAATAAATTAAATCACATCAAATGAGGACAAGGCTTCAGGATGAAGCCCGCGGAATTTATTCTAAGCAGTTTTACTGATTAGAATAAATATAGCGTGAGCGCAGCATAATTTATTTATGCGAAGCGTTGGAGAAAATTTCCTAGGAGTGGAAATTTTCTAATACATAAGTTCTGTAACGGGTACTATCTTCACACCCATCTTCTCTATCTCGGCTAATGAATACGGCAGAGCCGCCACGGTGTCGTTTCTCAGGTGACCTATGGCTATGGTGCTTCCGTTCGACAGCGCCTTTTTAGCGGCGGCGACCAGCTGTCCGTGGACGTGGTTCTGTTTGTCGCTTCCTGTTACCAGTCCCGGTTCCTCGTTATCCAGAAACGTGCTGTTCACGGCACACTTCATTCCCATCTTTCTGCACACTGCGTATGCCTTCGAGTTTCCGGATGTATAGCTGTCCAGAAATCTGGGGGTATACTGCTTGATATATGTGAGTGCTTCGGTCATCTTCTCTTCGTCTTCTGTGAAGGCGGAGCCTGTGTGGTTGTTCGCCCCATCCAGAGACATTCCGAAATACTGCATGTTCGCCCGTGTGATGGAGGCTATGAGTGCTTCGGGCATGTTAAGAAATATGGCTCCCTTGCCCGGGTCGAACTCCGGATATGATTTCGGCTGCATGGGATAGTGGATGAAGAGCGTATTACCGGAATCCCTAGCTATCTTCGCAGTCTCTTTTCCGTATGGAGTGTAGGGAATGACGGCGAATGTCACCGGATATTTCAGCGCCGCCAGCTTCTGCGCCAGAGGCACGCTGTATCCGCAGTCGTCTATCACCAGCGCCATTTTCGCTGTGTATTTTATGGCTGGTTTTACCGCCTCTTTTTTTACAACGGGCTTGTCCTGTTTTTTCACAGGTTCTTTCTTTGTCACCACCGGCTCTTTTTTCGGAGCGGGTTTTGGTTTTACGGAGAAAGTCAGCGTATATTCCCCGTGGGTGTCTTTCACCTTCAGGGGTTTTTCAGACGTGATAGTCAGATTGTTGTCGGTCAGATATCTTTTCAGGTCGGTTTCCAGCCCTTTTGCGTTCTTATCCGAGTCGGATTCCAGATTCACATTATTGTTTTTGATGGTGATGCTGTCCTGGTCGAGTCTTTTGTCGAACATGAACAGTTTTACGGCATTAGGCAGACTGATTACCTCGATGGGTTTTTCCACCTCAATAGTTTTCTCTATGGTTTTTTCTACTATTTTTATTTCGGGTTCCGGCGCTTTTTGGGGTTCTTCCTTCTTCTGCGGGACGGGGATTGGGGGAGCGGGAAGAACATCTGCTTTCTGAGGGGCTTTCTCTTCTGTCACCGGTTTTTCAGCTTTCGCCACGGCGGCGGGGTTCTCGCTGTATTCACCGGACAGGCGCAGAAACATGAATCCGCCTATGAGCAGTATCAGCACTATGACGAACAGCAGACTGACAGGGAGCTGGTTCTGCTTTCTCGAGCGGGGCGCAGGTTTTCTTTTTTTGACAGGGGTCCGTCTGGGAGCTTTTCTTGGAGGCATCTTACCAGGACATTATGACCGCTTGGTCTGACAGCAGCAGGTTGAACACGAAAGAGGGCTCAGCCTGTTCGCATCCGGCTATTATGTCCGAAGCGCTGGTGCCGAGAGCTTTCAGGCAGTCCATGCCGACAAAAACTCTTCCGCCGTCTTTGATGAACTGTCTGATGCAGTCCAGATTGTTCTCCGGTCTGGTGGGGATCATAAAGGGCTCTTTGGTTTTATCCGCCACAGAAACACCCTGCGCTGTGAGCATGAGTATCACTGTGTCTGTGTGGGAGAGAGCGGCTCCGGCGAAACGAAGCGCCTTGCCCGCCTTAAGAATGTCGTTGGATGAGAGATGAACGATAACTACCTTATCAGCCATAATAAACCTCCGAAGATGTTTTATTATACAATAAGGGTGTATAAATAAAAGGATTTTTTTAGGCGGCGCCGAAGTATGACATCTCGATCAGCTCGTGAGCCTTTTTCGATATAAACTTTCTGTCGTGGGAACCGCTGCTGATGGGGTTCAGCCATACTGCGCTGGCGGTGGTTTTTTTCAGCCCGATGAAGTTAAGAAAATGCGGGGCGAAGCTCATGTCGCCGTACCAGCATACGCTGTCGCAGTTCTTCTCCGAGAAGGGCTCTCCGTTTATGGTTTTGTAACGGATGCACGCCGGAACCACGTCCACTCCCGTCTCTGTGGCTCCCGCTATGAAAGTGGAGCGGAAGGGCAGGATTTTTGACCCGTCTGTGGATGTGCCCTCCGGAAAAAGCACCACGTTGAATCCCTGACGGATGAGGTCTGTCAGCCCGGACAGCTCTTCCTTTATGTTGCGTGTGTTTCTGCGCTCTATGAAATATGTTCCGCCAATCCTTGCCATGAAACCCAGAAAGAATGTGTTCTCCACTTCTCTGGAAGAGACATATACCGCCGGGCGGATGGCTGAATATACCAGAATATCCAGATATGACATGTGGTTGGAAACTATCAGGCTTCCGTTTGAAGGGATGTTTTCCTGCCCTTCGGCTGATATGCGGAGATTCAGAAAGCGTGTCCCCCACCCGCATATCTTGTGTGTCCACCATGCGGATACCCTGCGCCTGTTCACGTCTGTCACGGCGTAAAAACGCAGAAAGAGCGCCCCGAAGATATACAGGGCGAAGAAGAACAGCACCCCGATGAGTTTATATGTTTTGCGCATGTTATTTCAGAAATTTCCTGACAAACCCGTCATCCATCTTTTTGCGGTCGATGAGAGTCAGGTAGTCATAGCATTTGAAAGCCTTGTCATACGCCGGTTTTCCGCAGATGAATCCGCCCGCCTTCATGTATGACATCAGCAGAGCGGGAACGAGATTTCCAGCCGCCTCACGAAACAGGGCGAACCTGTCTTCAGCGGTTTTTTCCACCATGCTGTCGAATTTCTTATCCTTGAACTTGCCTCTGGGGCGGACGCAGGCGAACTCTTTGGGGATGTATCCGCCGTTTTTCAGCCAGTGGTGGATGAGAGCGGTCTGAAATGTGTCGTCCGAGTGTATGGACGAGCATCCGAACATGTATCTGCTGTCGGTGATAGTCATATATGCCCCCAGACCTCTCCACAGGGCGGCTATGGTGGCGCCGTTGCGGTATTCGGGGTGAACGCATGCCCTGCCCAGCTCTATCTTGTGTCCGGAGAGCTCTGTGAGCGCTTCCATGTGAAACTCTTTTTCGGAGTAAAATTTTTTATTATACCTCGTGCTGTTCAGGCGGTAAGTGCCGACAGGTTTGTTGGTCTTGCGGTCTATGACAGCGAGGTGGTCGAAGAAGGTGTCGTATTTATCAACATCAATGCCGTAGAGATCTGTCTTATAAGCGTATTCGCCATAGAAAACCTGATAGCGCAGACGGAGAACATCCATCAGTTCGTGACCGTTTTCTATAATTTTTATAATAAATCTGCTGTTTTCCTCACAAAAATTTGTGTTGGGTCTATAGGTGCGGATGCGGAATCTGAGGGTTTTGGATACGTCTTTGATAGCTCCCACAGCTTTTTTAACTTTTTCGGGAGCCAGTTTCTCTTTAATGGCGTTCATATATACCTCTCGCATATTATGCCTGAAAAATAACAGCGTCATGTCAGAATACGGTTGGTGTTTTGTCAGATAATCTAAAAATATGCAAAACAGGCGTGAAAATTGACAAACTTATGACAGTTATAGGAAATCAAGCTGACAGAGCGGGCATATATATTCCGTATATATACTTGTAAGAGGTTATGCCATGGCTCAAGCAGATCTGCACTGCCACTCAAAATTCTCAAAACATCCCTCCGAATGGTTTCTTCAGCGTATCGGAGCGGCGGAATCATACACAGAGCCCGATTTCATATATCAGACGGCTAAAGCTAGGGGTATGGATTTTGTAACCATCACCGACCACAACGTGATGGACGCCTCATACTACCTGACAGAAAAATATCCGCAGGATACCTTCACGGGGACTGAGTTCACGGTTTATTTTCCAGAGGACGGGTGCAAGGTGCATATACTGGTATATGGTCTGACGCCGAAACAGTTCGATGTGCTCCAGACCGCCAGACGGGACATATATCAGTTCAGGGAATATATCAGAGAACAGAAGCTCGCTTATTCAGTCGCCCACGCCACATACAGCGTGAACGGCAGGCTGGCTCTGCACCACCTGGAAAAGCTGATGCTGCTTTTCGATGTGTTCGAGGGGATAAACGGCGGACGTGGAAAACTGCACAACACCACATGGGTGCGCATACTGGAAAACCTCACTCCGCTCGCCATAGAAAACCTCTATTCCAGATACCGCATAGAGCCCATCAGCACAGACCCCTGGGTGAAAGGCTTTACCGCCGGATCAGACGACCACGCCGGACTCTTCCTCGGCAAGACATATACCCTGACCAGAGCCTCCAGCCCGGAGGAATATGTGACCCGCATCAGAAACAAGGAATGCCGACATGCCGGACGATACAGCGATTTTCACTCGCTGGCGTTCACAGTGTATAAGATAGCCCACGATTTCAGCCGCACGAAAAAGAGCGTGCATTTCGCCGGAGGTCTCTTCAGCAAGATCACCAGCTATATCTTCGAACAGGAGAAGCCCAGTCTGATAGACCGTATCAAGCTGAAGGGTTTTAAGATGAAGACCGCCAACAAGGATGCCGGAAAGATCAATCACATGATAGCCGATCTGGTGGAGGAGATGCGCAGGGAATCTTTCAACAACATAGAGAAGAAGCTGAACATGGTGTATCACAAAGCGTCCGACATATCAGACGAATATTTCCGGCTGATGATCTCCCACATGGCTAAGGATGTGAACAGCATCAGTATGGACGACCTCTACAGAAGCATAACAACGGCTCTGCCGGGCGTGTTTCTGTCCATCCCGTTCTTCAGCTCGTTTAACCAGATATATAAAGACAGGGAGCTTATAAACCAGCTCGAGGAAAAATTCAGCTATGGGTCAACCCCCGTCAGAAAACGCATACTCTGGTTCACCGACACCATCAACGATCTGAACGGCGTGTCTGTGACTCTGCGCACCATAGGAAAGCTAGCGCATGATAAGGGATATGACCTGAAGCTGGTCTCCTGTCTGACACCGGAGGAGATAGACCACCGTCTGCCTCCCAACCTGATAAATCTGAAACCCATAGAATCATTCGGACTGCCCTATTATGAAAAGATAACTATAAAAGTGCCCTCCATCATCAGGGCGCTGGAACAGATATACGATTTCGAACCGGATGAGGTATATATCTCCACCCCCGGACCTGTGGGGCTTCTGGGGCTTTTGGCCGCCAGACTGCTGTCTGTGAAATCCACAGGAATCTACCACACGGATTTTACGGGCGAGGCGAAGGAGATAACCAAAAACGACTCGCTGGTAAATCTGGTGGAGGCGTACACCCGCTGGTTCTTCGATTCCGTGACAGAACTGAAGACCACATCCGCTCAGTATGTGGATTATCTGGAAGGCAGAGGCATCAGCCGCCACAAGATGAGCGTGTTCAAAAGGGGCATAGACGCAAAGCTCTTCACCCCCATGGACAAGAGGGAGAAGGGAGTCTTTACCCTGTGCTATGCCGGCAGGGTTTCACAGGATAAAAACCTCGATTTTCTTCTGGAGCTTTTCGATGAGCTGGAGAAAAAATACCGGCTGCGCCTGATAATAGCGGGACACGGTCCATACAGCCCCAGAATAGAGGAATTCGCCAAAGGACGTGACAACGTGATAGTGAAAGGCGAGATAGACCACGGCAAGATGCCGGAGATCTATGCCCAGAGCGACCTGTTCGTCTTCCCCAGCAATACCGACACATTCGGCATGGTGGTTCTGGAATCTCAGGCATGCGGTATCCCCGCCATAGTGTCAGACATGGGCGGACCGAAAGAGATAATCGAGGACGGCATGACAGGCATGGTAGCCCGTGCCAGCGATTATGCCGACTGGACGGAAAAGCTCACCAGAATGATAGAGCTGTGGCAGACCGACATAGCTGAATACAGAAAGCTGGGCAGAAACGCCAGAGAGAGAGTTTTGGAAAATTTCAACTGGGACAGGGTTCTGGAAGAGCTTTTCACCAGAAGACCCGGTTCCGTCACATCATCATCCGCTGTCAGCGAAAAACTAGCTGTCTAAATGGGTGTGGAGTTTATAAAAGAATTTCTGCGCAACGCTCCGGCGTTCATCAGAGGCAGAACGGCAGGTCAGCTAGTCATCCAGACCACCGATTTCTGCAACGCTAAATGTCCACAGTGCGGCATGCGTGTGCAGGAAAAATTTCAGAGAAGCAAGCTGGACAAGGAGACGATGCTCGCCATCATCGACAGAGCGGCGGAGAACAGGGTGAAGGCGCTGTCTTTCACCGGAGGCGAACCCTTTCTGTTCGAGGATACCCTGTTCGACTGCATCAACTATGCCCGCCTGAAACGCATCCCCTACCTGCGCACAGGCACAAACGGATTCATGTTCATGGGCGCTGAGCGTCCGGATTTTTTATACCGTATGAGACAGTTCGCCCAGAAGCTGAAAGAGAGCGGTCTCTATACCTTCTGGATCAGTCTGGACAGCTGGGACATACTGGAGCACGAGACAGGCAGAGGGCTGAAGGGCGTGACGGACGGCATCCGCAGGGCGCTTCCGGTCTTTGCGGAGGAAGGAGTCTATCCGTCAGCTAACCTGGGCATCAACAGAACTCTGGTTCGGGGCGACATCAAGGTAAACAGCCACAGCACCGATGCGGAGAAACAGCTTTTTTATAAAGCCTACCGCCACGGATTCGATAAATTCTACTCATTCGCCGCCTCGATGGGCTTCACCATCGCCAACGCCTGCTATCCTATGAGCATGCAGGAGGGGGCGGTCTATAAGGCGGAATCCTCAGACGACATGGTTACATACAACGACACGGAAAAACATCTGCTGTTTAAGGCGCTGTATGACACCATAGCCGAACACAGGTCGCATATACGCATATTCACGCCGAAGAGCTCTCTGCTGATGCTGATACGGCACTATGGGGGCGAGACGGGAGCCGGATTCGCCTGTTACGGCGGGATAGACTATTTTTTTGTGAACAGCGCCGATGGACACGCATACCCCTGCGGGTTCAGGGTGGGCGATGATCTGGGCAGATATGACAAGCTGGATACGCTGAAGATCCGGCAGAAGCCTTATTGCAAAGAGTGCGACTGGGAATGTTTCCGTGACCCGTCCAACCAGACTGGGGTCGTGGCGGAGCTGTTCCGGTCTCCGTTTAAGACGATCGGGTTTATGTTTCGTGACAGAAAATTCATGAAAGACTGGGCGACAGACATACTCTATTATTTCGCCTGCGGAATGTTCAATTTCAGGCTGAGCCCCAGATATGACCGGATGAGAAGATTTTCTAAAAATTGATTCTGATATCCCTGCCTTTTATGGTGATGTGACCGTCCGCCGTCATCTGTTTGATGATCCGTGACAGGTTCTCTGGCGTGCTCCCCAGCAGAATAGCCAGCTCGCATCTGGGCACAGGCAGGCGCACGGTGTCGGACATGTTTTTTCTGGAGTGTTCACGCAGATATTTCTCCAGCCTCTTGCGGGTGTCGGTCATGCTGAGGTTTTCTATGTATGACATGTAGAAATCGAACTCCCTCTTACAGCTTTTCAGCAGATTCTCCAGAAGGCGCGGATTCTTCAGAACTTCGTTCTTCACCGCGGATTTATCTATAACCAGAAGCTCTGTGTCTTCCAGCGCGGAAGCCGAGAGCAGACTGTGCCCGCCCATGATTCCGTTGGCAAATGATTCTCCAGCCGAGCTGTATTTCAGCACGATGTCCCTGCCCTCTTCGCTGGTGCGGAACAGCTTTACCAGACCGCTGACTACAAAAAAAGTGTGGTTGATCTCCTGCCCCTGGGCAAATATGATATCCTTCTTCTTTTTCACAGATATAAAGCTGGCAGATGCTATTTTTTTTGCCAGCTCAGGGTTTTCTCCTCCGAACCGGTTTTTGATGAATTCGTTTACAGCAGAATTTTTTTTAGAAATCTTAACACCTGTCAATGCAATCTCCATTGTTTGATAATAAGACTCATTATCATTATCCGGATTGAGTTTGTCAAGAATAATCGGGGAAAATCAAACCCGACCACAGGTTTTAGAGAAAAAGAATTGAATACATCAGGAGGTTACTATGAAGGGACTGTCCGCAGCTCTGGCTGTGCTGATGGCTGTGAGCGTCACGGCGCACGCCGAAAATCTGATGCAGGATACGATATATCTGGACGAGGTGTCCGTAAATGCTCAGCAGACACAGCAGCAGACTATGACATCCACCGACTACAGGGTGCAGGAGAAGAAGAGGAGCAACAACATAGCGGATTTTCTGGAGAGAGACCCGGAGATCAGCCTTAAAAGAAAAACGGTGATAGGCGACAGCGGAGACGTGATGACTATCAGAGGTCAGAGCGGACAGAGGATTATGCTGAATCTGGACGGCAGAACCATAAACTCCACAGGGACTAACGGCGGAAACTATATCGATTTCAGCACGATTCCGCTGGATAATATCGACCGTATAGAAGTGATAAAAGGCGGCAGCAGCGCCGAATACGGCAACAACGCACTGGGCGGGGTAATCAATGCCTACACGGTGAGACCCGCAGCCGCTCCGAGAGTCAGCCTTTACGGTACGCTGGGCTGGCTGGATGACGAAGACACTTTTTATAATGTGAGAGGCAGCTATTCGCAGAAATTCGGCGGTGTCGGAATCAGCCTCGGTCTCAGCCATCAGGAGGCGGACGCCTATCTGTGGAACAACGACTACAGCTCCAGCCACATAGCGCCCAAAATATACATCGACACCCCATGGAAAGGCGGCGAGCTGGTTCTGGGATATGATTATACCAAGACATACAGAGGGATGATCAGAAGCAACAGAGTGTCTGCTGATCCTGATGACCCAGGATATGAAGAGGAAGTGGATGACGCCGAAGTGCTTTCTCTGGGCGAAACCTTCTCCGGCGGTGCCGGCGGACAGGCGATGAGCCTTGTGGGAGACGGCGCTTATTATGACAAGATAAAACAGTTCTATACAGCCACATTCACCCAGAGCATAGGCTCCAGCGCGTTCTTTGAGCTGTCGGCTTTTGCGAACCACGAGGACAGGTTTGACAGAAACTATGCCTCAAAAACTATGGGCGGGATTCAGGAAGGCGCTCTGGTTCTGGACAGAAAGGTAGAGGTGGACAGAAGTTACGGATATAAGGCGAAGACAGAAGTTCTGACAGACAGGCACAAGCTGGTCTTCGGGGCGGAACAGAAAAACCTGAGAGCGGGCGCCATTGAGGTAGATTATGTAGCTCCCGGTCCCTGGAAAGGCGGAATCGCCAGCTCGGATTCCGAGCCGAAGATAATAGCCGAGGGGATTTTTCTGTCCGACAGCTGGGATATCACCAAGCGCCTGACAATGGACATCGGATTCCGCTATGACAGCTATGACGCCAGCCAGTACAAGACAAAGAGCGGCGTCATGCAGAGACAGAGATATGAGGACGACAGCATCACTCCCAAATTCGGGCTGACATATGCCCTGACTCCCAATGACAAGATAGCCGTGTTCGTTTACCAGAGCTACAGAACACCTACCATACCGGAGATGAACCACTTCTCCGATGCTCTGGGCGTGTCTCTGCTGGAGGACGAACAGCTTAAACCGGAGAAGGCGAACGCCATCGACATCGCCTATAAACACAGTTTCGCTGACAAGAAAGGATATGTGAAACTGTCAGCATATCACTATGACATAGATGATTATCTGCTGATGGGTACCAACCCGGTCACCAATTCCGGCAGAATCACATATAACATCGACAACGCTAAGTTCACCGGAGTAAGCGCTGAGGGAAGATACTCACTGACAAAATCTTTAACTGCGGGCGCCGGACTGGCATTCACAGAATCAGAGAAGAACGGCGATCCAGTTTCGGAATCATACAGCGAATACGCCTCTGACGAGGTGGACTATGTGCCTGATCTGAAAGGAAACGTTAACCTGGTCTGGAAAATATCAGAAAAATTCAGCCTCGATACCACCCTGAGCTATGTGGGCGAGAGAGAGTATTTCTATTATGGAAAATCCAGAGAGCTGGACCCCTATATGCTTCTGGGCACAAGCCTCAGCTGGGCGGCGAACAAGAGCACTGTGGTTGAGTTCTATGTGGATAATATCTTCGACACAGACTATGAAGAGCAGTACGGATACCCGGCGCTGGGGCTGAACGGCGGAGTGAGCGTGAAATGGACATTCTGAGAAAAAAAGGGCAGAGCGCCGAAATGTGGGACAAGAGAGCACTGAGCTATCCGAGATATTCATCATCTCCGGATACCTTTGAGGCAGAGATAATAAAAATGACTGAGGAGGCGGGCGTCATTCTGACGCGCGCCTCTCTGCTGGATGTGGGCTGCGGCAGCGGAAAGTTCACCATCGGGCTGGCGAAGAAAGCCGGGCGGGTGCACGGGATAGACATATCCGGTGAAATGCTGAGGATTCTGATGGAGGACGCGGAGAAAGAGGGCGTCCGCAACATCACCTGCGAAAAGACAGGCTGGGAGGGGTTCGACTGTGATATCAGATACGATCTGGTCTTCTGCTCCACCACCCCTGCGGTGAGAACTCCGGAGGACTATCTCCGTGTTCACGATATAGCCCGTAAGGCGGTGATATATCTCGGCTGGGCAGGCAGAAAAGATTCGGACATCACTCTGGAGGTCTGCGCCGCCCACGGCAGAAAGACGAAGAGTTTCAACGATACTCCCGATCTTAAAAAATGGCTGGATGAGAAGAAGATTCCCTATAAAAACTTTGTGAAAGAGAATGATTTCGAAAGGGACTACCACAGGGACGAGATAGCCAAAATGTGTTTGGACGCAGTGGCGGATGATGAAAACCGCTCAGCGCAGACGATAGATCAGATTCTGGACAAATATTCCCTGCCGGACGGCAGGATCAGAGACAGGCTGTATTTTCGCAGGGAGCTGATAATATGGGAAAAATAGCCTTAGCGGCGGCAATCGTTCTCTGCCTGAGCTTTACATCGCACAGCGCTGTGATGACGGATATGCTGGGGCGCAGTGTGGACGTGCCGGATAAAAAGATAGAGAGGATTATCGCTCTCAGACACAGCATGAGCTTTATCTCTTATCTGGGGGCGCAGGGGATGGTGACCGCTGTGGAGAGGATAGACAAGAAGGACTATGAGAAACGTCCGTATGTCTTTGCCAACAAAGAAATTGTGAAAAATCTCCCCGTGATAAGCGAAGGCGGGGCAAAGGGAATCCCCAGCAATGAGATGATGATAGCCCTGAAGCCGGACGTGATATTCACCGTGACGCAGGACGCCTCTGAGGCTGATCTGATGCAGAGAAAACTGCGGATACCCGTGGTGGTGCTCAGCTATGGATACAGCGGAGTGGAGTTCAGCGATATATACCGTTCGCTGGAGCTGGCGGGAAAAATTCTGAACAGGGAACAGAGAGCGGCTGAGCTGATATCATACATGGAAGGACTGAAAAAAGAGCTGGATTTTAAGCCGGACAAGAGAGCCAGAGCCTATATAGGCGGAGTGTCTTATAAGGGCACAAGGGGCATAGACAGCACAGAGGCGAATTTTCTGCCGTTCCGGCTGGCGGGGGTGGAAAACACCGCGGATTCGGCAGGGCTGAAGGGGCATGTCTTTCTTCAGAAAGAGTATCTCACGCTGATGAACCCGGACATAATATTTATCGACAGCGCCGGATTTGAGCTGGTGGCGGGTTCTCACGCCAAAGACAGCGGTCTTCTGAAGAGGCTGAAAGCGTTCTCCAGAGGACAGGCATATCTTCTGCCTGCGAATACTTATTATTACACCAACATAGACCTGATGCTCGCAAATGCCTTTTTCATAGCTAAGATCGCTTATCCGGACAGATATAAGAATCTCGATCCGGACAGGAAGGCAGGCGAGATAATCAAAGCATTCACGGGAAAGGATATCTTTCCTGAGGTGAAGAAAGATATGGGCGGTTTCCAGCGCCTGCGTCTGGCTGACCGTGAGATAAAAGCGGAGGTCATTCGCTGATGGGCGGCAGGATTGTTTTCTGGTTTGTGATGACATTTCTCCTGTTCCTGTTCGTTCTGCTCGGTGTGAAGCACGGAGCGGTGCAGAGCTCATGGGGCGAGGCTCTCATGGCTCTGTTCCGGACAGGAAACAATGATGATCTTATATATTTCATATGGCATCTGCGCCTGCCGAAAATTCTGGCGGCGCTGGCTGTGGGCGGTGCTCTGGCGGTGAGCGGCGTTATTCTTCAGAATATTCTGCGCAACCCGCTCGCTTCGTCATTCACGCTGGGTCTGTCACAGGGAGCGGCTTTCGGGGCGACATTTTCCATCATAGTGATGGGCTCCGGCATGGGATCCGGTCTTCTGATGGGCAATCTGGGGATGGTGGCGTTCGGCGCTTTCGCCGGGGCGATGCTGTCTGCGCTCATCATCCTGCTGTTCTCGTTCGTCAAGGGGATGACCCCGCAGGGACTGATACTGGCGGGTGTGGCTATGTCGGCGTTTTTCAGCGCCTGCACCATGCTGCTTCAGTATTTCTCCACCGACACTCAGCTTGCCGCCGCTGTCTTCTGGACATTCGGCGATCTGGGCAAGGGGAGCTGGTCGGAGGCTGTCACTGTTCTGGCGGTGATGGCGGCGGGCGTTCTGTTCGCTCTGAGGCACAGCTGGGACTACAACGCTGTCCAGTGGGGTGAGATGCACGCCGAAGGGCTTGGTGTGGAGGTGAAGAAGATCAGAATATATTCTCTGATAGTGACGTCTCTGATGTCCGCCTTTGCCACGGCATATTACGGCGTGATAGGTTTTGTGGGGCTGATAGCTCCGCACATGGTACGGATGATGTTCAGACACACGGGGCACAGTTTTCTGATACCCGCCTCCGCTCTGCTGGGCGGTGTTTTCCTTCTGGGAGCGGATACTCTGGCGCAGATGGTTTTTTATCCTCTGGCTCTGCCTGTGGGGGTTATCACGGCTTTTGCCGGAGTACCCATGTTTCTGTTCATACTTATGAAGAGGTCTATAAAAAATGGTAAAGGCTGATAATGTCGGATTCCGGCTGAAAAACGGCAGAAAGATACTGGAAGGAGTGACTCTGGGGCTGAAAAGCTCGGAGATATGCGTGGTGATAGGTCCGAACGGGGCTGGCAAGTCCACTCTGATGAAGGTGATGAACGGAATCATAAAACCCACGGACGGCAGGGTGGACATAGGAGACGAGTGCGTTTCCGGCATGCAGAGGCGTGACATAGCGAAGAAGATAGCCTATCTGCCGCAGACGACCCATCCTGTGCCGTGCAGTGTTTATGAGACGGTTCTTCTGGGACGTAAACCATATATGAGCTGGCATCCGAAAAAAGACGACCACGAAATGACCGAAGACGTGATGCGTGAGCTGGGAATATCTTCCATGAGGGATAAATGCGTCACGGAGCTTTCCGGAGGCGAGTTTCAGAAGATACTGATCGCCAGGGCGATGGTTCAGAAAGCCGATATCCTGATGCTGGATGAGCCCATAAACCATCTGGATGTTAAAAATCAGCTGGAGATAATGGATACGGCGGAGCGGGTGACGAAGGAGCACGGGCTCTCCACTATGATAGTTCTGCACGATCTGAATCTGGCGCTCAGATACGCTGATTCTGTTCTGCTGATGGACGGCGGAAGATCTCTTTACTGCGGGGATAAGGACGGGATGTCTGAGGAAAAACTGTCTGAGGCATACGGAATTAATATATCCGTGAAGAAGATAGACGACAGAAGCGTTGTGATGTACTGACGCTAAAGGCTGAGATATCTCACAGCCAGAAGAATGGCTATCGCCTGCTGTTTGTTGGATACGCCCAGTTTGTGGAATATTTTTTTGGTGTGGAATTTTACGGTGTTTTCGGAGATAGGCATTATGGTGGCTATCTCCCAGCTTGTCTTGCCGTCCGCTATCCAGTCGGCGACCTCTTTCTCCCTTTCGCTCAGCGAGCTGACGAGTTTTATCATCTCCAGGCGCTTTCTGATGATGGTGAGATGCGGCGTAAGGATGTTCATGACGATCTCTGTGCGTTCATCAACACTGTTCTTTTTATCGGCGAACGAAACAAGGAAAGAGAAATCTTTGGCTTTGGAATCGGAGAATACCGAGAAGCCGTAATTGAGACCGAAGTGCTTTCTGCGCTCTATTATGTGCAGCTCCTCCGGCGACAGCTCCCTGTCGTATGAATCCCACAGGATGAACATGTTTCTGATGCCCCGCTCAAGCCGGATCTCCGCCTCCAAGCGCACCGGGTCGTGGTTTATGTAGCCTTTCAGGGCATATTCCGTCATCCAGTCCTTAGGGTTTGAAACGTTGTGCAGATTGATTCCGTATCCGTTGCAGTAGGATGTTCTGGTGAAGCAGTAGAGTATATATTTGAATCCGAGAAAATCGGCGATATCGGTCAGAAGCTCTTCAAACTCTTGATCTGTGGTGAGCTTTAAACACCTGTTCATGAAAGACAGCGTGGACGTCAGGTATTTTTTGTTCAGAATATTGAGTTCTTCCGGTTTAAACGCCATATAGATTCCTGTGATTTTTTTAATATCTTACCACAGAGAAAGAACTAAAACTTTACTTATTAAACAAAATTTTATCTGAAAATACTTTTATATACGGCGAACTGTTTAGCGATGCGCCCGCTTCTGCCGCCTCTGTCCATGGCATAGCTCTCCGCCTCTTTCTCCCATCCGTCATAAAGCCCTATTCCCGTTCTTTCCAGATATGAGCCGACTATCAGCTTATAGTCCTTCGGGTTCAGAGGATAAAAGCCGATGGCGAGCCCGAAACGTGCGAAAAGGGAGGCGTTTTCGTTCACCACGTCCCTGTCGTATATGTCGCCGGAGTTGGAAGCTGTTTCGGTTATCATGTGGCGTTTGTTTGATGTCGCCACAAAAACGCAGTTAGCGGGTTTCTCTTCCAGTCCGCCTTCCAGAACGGATTTGAACATTCTGTAGAGGGTGTCGCCCGTGTCGAAAGATACATCGTCCAGATATATCATAATGTATCTGTTGTTCATCTTTCTCGCCTGAGCGTAGAGGTCATAGAGGGTGATTATGTCATCGTGGCGGAACTCCACCGCTGTGAGCCCTCTGTCGGCGTATTCTGTCAGGAGCATTTTGATGATGGCAGATTTGCCCAGTCCCTTTTCTCCCCACAGGAGCATGTTCAGGGCGGGTTTTCCGCTGACAAACGCCTCAATGTTTTTAACCGCCAGATCTATCTGTCTGTCTATGGATATCAGATCCTCACGGCGGACAGGCTCTATGTGCTCCACCTGTGTCAGCCCGCCGGCGGACCATCTGTATGCGTGTATATTATTTTGCAAGTGCTTTTACCGCCTCTTTCGCGTAGTAGGTTATTATTATATCCGCTCCGGCTCTTTTTATGGATACCAGAGATTCCATCATGGCTCTGTGTCCGTCCAGCCAGCCCATCTGAGCCGCCGCCATAATCATGGCGTATTCGCCGGAAACATGATAAGCCGCCACGGGACGGTCATAGTTTCTCTTCAGATCGCTGATGACATCCAGATAAGGCAGGGCGGGTTTCACCATTATGATGTCCGCTCCTTCCATGATGTCCAGCTCGGCTTCTTTCAGCCCTTCTGTTCTGTTTGCGGGATCCATCTGATAAGTTTTTCTGTCGCCGAACTTGGGCGTGGATTCCGCCGCCTCACGGAAAGGACCGTAAAAAGCGGAGCAGTATTTCACAGAGTAGCTCATGATGGGCACGTTGGTATATCCGTGTTCATCCAGAGCGTCTCTCATCACTTCCACCCGTCCGTCCATCATGTCGCTGGGGGCGACTATGTCTGCGCCTGCCTTCACATGGGTCAGGGTCTCCAGAGCGAGATATTTAAGCGTTTCGTCATTGTCCACTTCGCCGTTCTTTATGATTCCGCAGTGACCGTGGTCTGTGTATTCGCACATGCACACGTCTGTTATCACCAGCAGGTCTTTCACGTTTTCTTTGATGGCTTTCACCGCTTTCTGGATGATGCCGTGCTCGTTATAGGCTTCTGATCCCATCTCGTCCTTATACGCCGGAATACCAAAGAGTATTACGCCGGGGATTCCCAGCTCTTTTAATTCCTGACATTCTTTGATGATGTTGTCTATGGACATCTGAAAAACGCCGGGCATGGACGATACGGGGTTTTTGATGTTCTCCCCTTCGCACACGAAGAGGGGATATA
Organism: Deferribacterales bacterium; assembly: GCA_050251875.1. Taxonomy (GTDB): domain Bacteria; phylum Chrysiogenota; class Deferribacteres; order Deferribacterales; family Geovibrionaceae; genus Seleniivibrio. The sequence goes on from JBFWMA010000003.1 coordinate 250,078, forward strand.
TGAAATCGTCAGCGGTGAGAGTCGTTTCTCTCACCAGTCTGCGCATGGTATCGCTGGTTCTCAGTCTTCTGGGTCTGTCTATGGGAAATGCCATTTTAACACCTCATAATTGATCTATGATCTTTATCATTCCCTCCAGGGTATATTCCCCGGGGACGTAACATTCGTATCCGTATTTTTTTATCTCTTCGGCGGTGGTTCTGCCTATCGCCACCAGCGCCCTGTCTGTGCCGCATGAGTCAAAAAAAGCTCTGACGGCGGAAGGCGAGGCGAAGGTTATAACATCTATGCCGTTCCGGCGGATGAACGAGTCTATCTCTTCACGGCTTCTCTTTACCGCTGCCGTCTTATAGATAGTGACAATGTCGGCGGCGCATCCGTTCATTTTCAGCCATGTGTGAAAATCCCCGGCTCTGGTCTCCGCTCCCGCCAGCAGAATACGTCTGCCACGCAGGTCGATACCGGAAAAGAGCTTTTTCAACCCCTCGGCGGAGTATTCGTCCGGCATCATATCCACAGTGTATCCTGCCTCTGTCAGAGCTTCTGACGTGGCGGAACCCACAGCGGCAATTTTTCCGAAGGCGACACTGTCTCTGTACGGCTCGAAGTATTTCACTGCGTTCAGGCTGGTGAAAACCCCATAGTCATAATGACCGGAGACGTCAGCGTCCACGGGCACACATTCTATCATCGGCAGAGAATAGGGGACGTGTCCCGCTTTTTTCAGCAGAGCGGCGAATTTCGCCGTTTTGTCCGCTTCTCTGGTTATCAGTACGTTCATGCGTTTTTGTAAATTTCGTCCAGAATAGCTTTTCCGCCGCTGTTCAGCACCTTTTCAGCGAGCTGAATACCGAGCTGTTCGGCGTCTTTCGCCATTCCTTCGATGGTTTCCGTGATGAAAACGTTTCCTTCGATATCGGATACAACGCCCTTCATCACTATCTTGTCCCCGCACAGAACAGAGTGTCCGGCTATGGGAGCCTGACATCCGCCCTCGAGCTTTCTGAGGAAGGCTCGCTCGCATTTCACCCGTGTTTCTGTGGGTTCGTGGCGCAGGAAGTCGAGGAGTTTTTTCATATCCCCGTCATTCTCACGGATCTCTATCCCCAGAATACCCTGACAGCATGCCGGCAGCATGACATCCACATTAAAAGTATCTTTCACTCTGTCATGGAATCCCAGACGGACGAGTCCGGCTTTCGCCAGGATGATGGCGTCATATTCACCCGCTTCCAGCTTCGCCAGACGGGTGTTCACATTGCCTCTCAGGTCTTTTATCACGAGGTCGGGGCGCACTTTTTTCAGCTGAACCTTTCTGCGCAGACTGCTGGTGCCCACAACGGCGCCGTCAGGCAGATCGTCCAAAGTTTTATATTTCACGGAGACGAAGCAGTCATAGGGTGTTTCTCCCTCGGGGCTGGCATAAAGAATCAGTCCTTCGGGGAGCTCCATGGGAACGTCTTTCATGCTGTGCACGGCGATGTCGGCTGTGCCGTCCATGAGCGCCTGCTCTATCTCTTTCACAAAAAGCCCTTTACCGCCTATCTTCGCCAGCGGCACATCCAGAATCTTGTCGCCTTTGGTTTTGATCACGTTCAGCTCGACTTCCACACCGTGCTCTTTCATCAGCAGAGCCTTGATGTGTTCTGCCTGCCACAGTGCCAGATTGCTTCCACGGGTTGCGATAGTGACTTTTTTCATTTTTCATCCTCGAGTTCAAACAAAATTTTCAGAGCCTCATCCAGAGAATATTTTCCTTTCACGGCGGACACGTTTTTCAGGTTTTTCAGCGGTGTGTGAAGAACCTTGTTCATGTATGCCGACACCAGATATTCCAGCTTGGCCTGCTCCTGTTCGCTGTCTATTTTAAACTTTGCGGAGAATCTCTTCAGCTCCGCGTCCTTTATCTCCTCGAACTGTCCCCTGAGTGATTTTATCAGAGGAACGATCCTCATGGATTCTATCCACTCATAGAAACCTTCCAGTCCGGTCTCTATGAACTCCATAGCCTTCACAGCCTCTTTCTCACGCTGTTTGCGGTTGGCGTCCACCACGGCTTTCAGGTCGTCTATGTCGTATACATATACGTTCTCTATCCTGTTTATATCCGGGTCGATGTCTCTGGGGACGGCTATGTCTATGAAGAACATCGGTTTTTTCTTCCGGTGCGACATGGCGTCTTTCACATCCGCCGCCGTAACCAGAAGCTCTGTGGCGCCTGTGGAACTTATGATAATGTCGGAGTTTTTCAGCATATCTTTGAAAGCCGAAAACTCCACAGCCTCTCCCGCCACCTCGCAGGCAAGTTTCTGCGCCTTCTCATATGTTCTGTTGGTTACTGTTATTCTGCCTATCCCCGCCGTATGCAGGTGTTTCGCCGCCAGCTCGCACATCTCTCCGGCGCCTATTATCAGGGCGGATTTATCCTCCAGCCTGCCGAAGATTTTTGAAGCCAGCTCCACAGCGGCATAGCTGACGGAAACCGGGTTTTCGCCTATGCCTGTGTATGTGCGCACTTTTTTGGTGGTTTTGATTGTGAACTCTTCCAGCTTTTTCAGAAAAGTTCCCGCCCCGCCGTATGTGCGGCAGTTTTCGAAAGAGTCTTTTACCTGTCCGAATATCTGGGGCTCTCCCATTACGAGAGAGTCCAGCCCGCAGGCCACCCGGAAAATATGACGGATGGAATCCTCTCCGCAGTGGATATAGGTATATTTTCTGAGCTCCGTGCGCTCCATTCCGCAGTGTTCGGAGACTATCTCCAGCACGCTCTCTATGTTGCACAGGAAATCGTCTGTGACTATGTAGTATTCCACCCGGTTGCAGGTGGATATTATCATCGCCTCATAGATACGGTCGTTAGCCATTATCTGAGAGTATATCTGTTCCAGTTCGCTTCCGTCCACGGCGAGACGTTCTCTCACCTCAACAGGCGCGGTATTATGGTTGAGACCTAAAACTGCAAGCTGCATAAATTATTATCCCGCTACAAAAAATGCTACGCCGATGTAGGTGATTATCACAGAGATAAAACCGACAATGGTGGAAAGAGCAGTGTCCTTGGGGGACATGCCTTTGAGCTGTTTATAAAAAGTGATACTGCTGTAAATAATCCATGTGATGATGGCGAAGACCAGCTTGGGGCTGAAAACATTTATCCGTCCGCTGGAATACAGCATCCACACCAGCCCCGCCAGAAGCCCGATGGTGAAGGTGTAGAAACCGATATAGAGCGTGGTGTTGATAAGCCTGTCTATGGTGTCCAGAGGAGGGAAACGGCGGAAGATCACGCCGAAATTTTTATTCTTAAGCTGGCGTTCCTGAATGAAATACATAATGCCGCCGGATGTGGACACCATGAAAAAAGCGGTGCCTATGATGGTGAACGGCAGATGGATATAGAGCCAGAGGCTGGCGGCGTTGGGGTTGTGCATGGCGCTGAAACCGCCCAGAAGTCTCGCTCCGATGATGAACAGAACGGCGATAGGGAAGATGAACAGCCCTATGGACGGTCTTTTGAATTTAAAGAAAAGAAGGATATATGCCAGCAGGAGCGCCTGTGACAAAAACAGAAGAAGCCCGCTCATGGAGCCGAAAGGGTTCGCGTGGGCGCTGCTCCACAGAGTGATGAACTGCGCTGATGAGAATATCAGCCCCAGCACAGCGAACAGGTTTGTTATGGTGACCAGTCTGCCGTAACCCAGAAAGATGTAAAGAGTTATGTGCAGAAGAGCCAGAACGGAACATAATATGGAAAGGTCAAAGTACATCTCTACCCCGTTGTGAACGATTAAGTCAGAAATATATTAAAGTATATATAACCTAAGCCTTTTTTTGAAGGAAAATTTTGTTAACTTTATTTATCACAAATTATTTTTTGGACAAATTAATCATAATGATATAAATTAACTCTTAAATGCTTGGCGAACCTATCTCACTCAAACATAAAGAACTGCTGGACAAGAAACTCAAATCCGTAAATATCCCTGTATCCGAATACAGCTTTCAGAATCTTTACCTTTTCAGAGGCAATCACGACTACCGTGTTTTCGAGTCTGACGGCTTTGTCTTCGTAAAAGGAGTCACATATGACGGCGGAATCTATATCATGCCGGCGTGTGATATCAGGGAAGTTCCGCTGGAGACACTGAAAAAACTTCAGGCGGAGTGCGATTTCTTCTTTCCCGTGGCAGAGGCGTGGTTGGGTCATTTTGACGGTATGGATGTGGAATGCACATTCACCGACGGCGACACTGACTATATCTATACCACTGAAAAAATGTCCACCTATCCGGGTAGAAAACTGCACAAAAAACGCAATCTGCTCAAACAGTTTGTTGAACATTATAAGGCGGATGCCTTTATGATAGACGACAGCAACATGGCGGACGCCAGACTGATTCTGGAAAAATGGCAGGAGAACACCGGGGCGGCGAAGGACGAAACGGATTATTTTGCCTGCACAGAGGCGCTCGATCTTTATAAAGAGCTGGGTATATGCGGCGGCATATATTACGCAGACGGACAGCCGGCGGCTTTCATCCTCGGAGAGGAGCTGACGGACGACACCTATGTAATGCACTTCGCTAAGGGTCTGGTGGAGTTCAAGGGAATCTATCAGTACGTCTATAACGATTTCGCTAATCTGCTGCCGAAAAAATATCAGTATATTAACTATGAACAGGATCTGGGGAGCATGGCTCTGCGCATTGCCAAGACCAGCTATATTCCCGATGTCCTCGTGAAGAAATACCGTCTGAAATTTATTTGAAAAGAAGCAGAACAGCGAAAGCTATAACAGCGACCGACACGAACCTTTTCAGGAATTTGTTCCCCGCCTTAACGGAAAAACCGGCAGCCATGACAGCCCCCACAGCCATTCCCGCGCCCAGAGCGATTCCGGGCAGATAGACGACTTTGTCAGCGTATATGAATATGGCGAGAGACAGTGTGGCGGTCAGCAGGTTGATGAACATCTTCACAGCGTTTCCACGCACATAGTCCAGCCCGTAAAGAACACAGTAAGCCAGAACCACAAACCCCACGCCAGCCTGTATAAACCCGCCGTAAAGCCCCACGAAGAAATAGACGACAGATGCGGTGACGCCTGATTTCGCTGTGAAAGTGAAATCGGTGAGCTGTTTATCCGACTGCGGTTTGAAGAATGTGACCAGAGTCATCAGAACCATGAAAAAAGCCAGATATTTTTTAAAGGCGTCCTCAGCGACTATGGTGGCGAGATATGCCCCCATCACAGAGCCTATCAGAGACGGGATAACGGACATCAGGCTCATCTTGACAGGGAAATAGCCCATCCTGCGGAATTTGCCCAGACCGAAGATCGACTGTATCCATATGCCCAGCCTGTTGGTGGCGTTTGCCACTGTGGGCTCCAGTCCGGTGAATATCAGTATCGGTATGGTGAGAAAAGATCCCCCGCCCGCCAGAGTGTTTAATATCCCGGCGATGAAGCCGGACGCAAAAAGAATTAAAAGCTGTACCCAGATGTTTTCCATGGCGGCGATTCTACTCCTAAAACATAGTGTGGGCAAACAGAAAAAAATGATTTATAAGTACTGTATGAGCAAAAAAGAACTGTCCGATAGATTTGAAAAATATCTGGCGGAAAAATATCCGGAAGCGAAATGTTCTCTGGATTATAAGAACCCTTTTCAGCTTCTCACCGCCACCATCCTATCCGCCCAGTGCACAGACAAACGGGTGAATATCGTCACAAAAGAACTCTTTAAGAAATATCCCGCGCCTATGGACATGGCGAACGCCGACTATGACGAAATGTGCGAAGTGATAAAGAGCACGGGGATATATAAGAACAAGGCAAAAAGTCTGATAAGCATGGCAAAAGATTTGACGCAGAAACACGGAGGCATAGTGCCGGACAGCCTGAAGGAGCTGACGGCTCTGGCAGGGGTGGGCAGAAAAACCGCCAACGTGGTTCTGGGCAATATATACAACATGCCGGGTATAGTTGTGGATACCCATGTGAAGAGGATCATGAACAGGCTGGGACTCACCGACAGCGGTGACCCTGTTAAGATAGAAAAGGAACTGGAAGTTCTGGTGGACGGAGAGAACCACTGCATGTGGGGACACAGAGTCATCAGCTTCGGCAGAGATATTTGTACGGCGAAACAGCCGAAATGCGCTATATGCGGGGTAAAAGATGTGTGCAGATACTACGCTTCACTTTGATATGATATCAGGAATCTCAGGGGATATGTCTCTGGGAGTGCTCTGCGGTCTGGGACTGGATATTGTGGAGACGGCGGCGATCATCTCCGACATGGTAAAGACGGAGATAAACGCCGGAACAGAGGATGTGAACGTTGCCGGGGTGATGTGCAAAAGGCTGAAGCTGAGTCTGCCTCATGAGCACGCCCACAGAACCATGAAAGATATACGCAGGATGCTGGAGGGCTCAGCCTTTGACGAAAAGGTGATAGCCGATTCCATAGGCATTTTTGAGATAATAGCTCAGGCGGAGGGCGCTGTTCACGGAAAAGATCCGGAGAAGGTGCATTTCCACGAGGTGGGCGCTCTGGATTCCATATTCGATATAGCCGGGTTCGCTTACGGCGTGCATAAGCTGAAGATAAACAGCATAACATCCACCCTGCCCGTGCTGGGAACAGGATTTGTGGAGTGCGCTCACGGGATTATGCCTGTGCCCGCGCCCGCCACGGTGAAGATTCTGGAAGGAGTGGAAATCCGCCCCTCTCAGGAACCCAACGAGATGACAACGCCCACAGGCGCCGCCCTGCTTAAATATTATGTAAAAGATTTCGGATCATTCGGCGGAAAGATACTGGCGTCCGCCTGTTCCACCGGAAACAAAACCTTCGAGACAGTGCCGAACATGCTCCGTGGAGTTCTGCTGGAGCAGAAAAGCGCCAAAGGCGGTCTGGTGATGATAGAGACCGGAATAGACGACTGTCCGGGAGAGATGATAGGGCATCTCTTCACCGTGCTGGCTCAGGCGGCGGTGGATGTGACAGTCTGTCATGCTATAGGAAAGAAGAACCGTCCTGTTTTCGTGGTGAATGTTCTCTGTCACGAGAGCGAGGTGAAGAACTGCGCCGAAATCCTGTTTGCCAACAGTTCCACAGCGGGGGTTAAATATTATCCCGTGGAGCGGATCATCATGGACAGGGAGATGATAACCGTGAACGTGATGGGCGAGGGCGTGGCTGTGAAAAAGCTGACATACGGCGGGACAGTGAAATACAGCCCGGAGTGGGACAGCTGTGTTGCCGCGGCGCACAGGCTGAACACCGCCGTTATGAATGTTTATGAAATGGCGAAAGCGAAGACTGACGGATATTAGAGAGTTTTTCCGTTTGCCAGCATGTCGGCGTATTCCTCTATCCTGACCGGCTTGCTGAAATAATATCCCTGAACCTCGTCACAGCCCTTGTCACGGCAGAAATCAATCTGTTCTTCCGTCTCGGTGCCTTCCGCCACAACCATGAGGTTCAGCGATTTTGCCAGAGAGATTATAGATTCGGATATCACTATGTCGTCTGTGTCGTCCGGAATGTCTTTTATGAATGACCTGTCTATCTTCAGGATGCTGATGGGGAATTTTTTCAGATAGCTCAGCGATGAGTATCCCGTTCCGAAATCGTCTATGGATATTCGGACGCCTTTCTCCACCAGTTTCGCCAGATAGATTATGGTGGTCTGGATGTCTTCCATCACGGTATTTTCAGTTATTTCCAGCTCCAGATTATGCGGCGGCAGACCTGTTTCTTTCAGGATATCGCACACGGAATCTATGAGTGTTTCGTCACGGAACTGCCGGGCGGAAAGGTTGACAGCCACCGTCAGGTGCGGGAACCCGCCTCTGTGGAGTCTTACCGTGTCTTCACATGCTTTTCTGAGAACCCATTTGCCTATGCTGATGATGTGTCCTGTATCTTCGGCAACGGGTATGAACTCCATCGGAGAGATCATGGTGCCGTTTTTGTTCCACCTGATGAGGGCCTCAGAGCCTGTTATCTTTCCGGTGAGCAGAGACACCTTCGGCTGATAATAGACTTCGAACTCATTGTCGTTTATAGATTTTCTGAGCTCCCGCTCCATGTTTACACGGTTCTGAACCTTGTCGTTCATGGTTTTGGTGAAGAGCTGATAGCTGTTCTTGCCTGTCTCTTTCACACGGTACATGGCGAGGTCTGCGTTCTTTACTATAGTCAGCACATCATCTCCGTCATCCGGATAGATGGTGATGCCTATGCTGGCGTTAATGAAAAAGTCGTTCTCGTGTATGTTGATGGGGTGGGCGAACTCGGACAGTATCCGCCTGGCTGTCTCCACAGCGTTGTTTTCGCTCTCTATGTCCTGAAGGATAATCATGAACTCATCGCCGCCCAGACGTGCCACCGTGTCTTCCAGTCTTACACATTCTTTCAGTATCTCAGCCACACGCTGAAGCAGGATGTCGCCGGTATAGTGTCCCATGGTGTCGTTGACGTTTTTGAAGTTGTCCAGATCTATGAAGAGCACAGCCACCTTCTGTCTGTGTCTCTTGGCGAATGCCAGCGCCATTTCCAGACGGTCGTTGAAGAGCTGGCGGTTTGGGAGTCCGGTCAGGGTGTCGTGGTGCGCCTGATATTTCAGCTTCTCTTCGCCCTGCTTCACTTCGGATATGTCGTGGAAGATGGCGACAAAGTGGGTTATTTTTCCGTATGAATCTTTTATAGAGTTGATGGAGAGCCATTCAGGATAGGCGTCCCCGTTCTTTCTTCTGTTCCATATTTCGCCGCTCCAGCCGCCTTTCGTCAGCAGTTTCGACCACATTTTTTCATAGAAAGCGTCATCGTGCTTATCTGATTTCAGGATTCTGGGGGTTTTGCCTATGGCTTCAGCCGCTGTATATCCCGTGATGCTGGTGAACGCCGGGTTGACCTTCTGTATCACGCCGTTCTGGTCTGTGATGGTGATGCCCTCCACAGTGTTTTCCAGAACGCTGGCGGCGAGGATGAGCTGACGCTCCTTCTCTATCTTGTCCTCAATCTCTTTCACCAGCTGGATATTGGTGTTGTAGAGCTCGTTCGTGCGCTTTTCTACCAGAAGTTCCAGATGGTTTTTATATTTTTCCAGCTCGCTCTGAGCCTTTTTTCTATCGGTGATGTCCAGAGTGTATTCGATCATCTGAACCACGTTGCCCTTTTCATCGAAAACGGGGTGTCCGTGGATTTCGTAAAACAGCCTGTTGTTGTCCTTGTCATAGTGAACGTGCTCGGTCACCACGGAGACTTTGTTGTTCTTTACCTGATGGAAGGGACAGTCATAGTTCTCCATGTAACACGGCAGTTTGCTGTGGTGGAGCAGTTCATAGCATTTCACGCCTTTAACGTGTCCGGCGGCGCTGTTGGATACCACCACGTCCATTGTCTGGATATCTATCACGAAGAAGGGGTGCGCCACAGATTCGATTATGTTATTCAGAAAAGCGAGCTGACCCAGCAGTTTGTCGTTCGCCTGCTTTTTATCAGTCACATCGGTCATGGAGCAGATAAAGCCGACTATCTGTCCGTTTTTGTCCCTTTTGTATGCCCATGACATCTCTATGAATATGGGCGTTCCGTCATATCTGACATGTCTGTGGGTGAACCGGGTGGGCAGAGCCTCGGTGGACGCCGCTTTCTTGAAATTATCTATAACGAACTGACCGCTGTGCTCGTCCATCAGCATGGCGAGGCTTTTTCCGGTCATCTGTTCCGATCTGTATCCGTAAATCTGTTCCGCTGACGGGCTGGCATAGCTGATTACGCAATCTCTGTCCATCTCCACTATCCCGTTGGACAGCGTGCTCAGCAGAGTGTCCAGTCTGGCATCCGACTCACAGAAATCACAGACCAGATTCATATATCCGCATACTGCCGGCGATCCGTTGTCATCGGATGAGAAAACAAGCGAAACAGAGAGAGTGATCTCTTTGCCGTCTTTTCTTTTGGCTTTGAATCTTGGCGAGCTGGCGGATGTTTTTTTGGAATAGAGGGCGTCATCGAGAAGATCGATCATGGCGGTCCGGGAATCCTTTGTCAGCAGATCTTTGAATTTAAGAGTTCCCACGTCTTCTTTAGAATAACCGAGAATGTCTTCAGCATTGGCAGAGAGATAGGTGACGGGATAGCCGGATTCTGTCCGGAGACAGAAAAAGACAGCGCTTCCCTTATTTACGAGGTTGTCGAAAAAGTCAGATTTGCCTGCCGAGTTAATCAATTCCATAGCAAAATCTAACAGATAAGCTGTATAAATGCAAGGGAATCAACTATTTAACTGATTTTTAAAAAAACAGTACGAACAGTAAATACGGCTGTACAGCATGTTGAGTTCGGCGGTGTTGTTTTTGTCGGCGGACTGCATTTTCGAGCAGTAACCGCACAGGGATTCCGCCTGCATATTGGCGGCGGCGCCCTTCATTTTGTGCGCCACATGGGTGATGTCTTCCGGGCTGTTCTCTGCTATGGCATTTTTCAGATTGGCGATCTCTTCGTCAAAAACGGTGAGAAATTCTTTCATCAGCATGCGCATGGTCTCTTCGTCCAGACCGATTATCTCGGAGGCATGTTTTATGTCATAGGGTTTGTCTGTGCATTTGCATGCGGCTATGGCTTCTGTCAGTTCTTTTATCTTTTTCAGGTTAAAAGGTTTTTCCAGAAAAAAGTCGAAACTGCCGTCCTCGGAATATTCCTCGTCGGCGGATATGCACACCAGAAGTGGCGGCATCATCTCTTTTGCCTTCGAGGCTTTTTTTATCATCACGGCACATTCCGGACCTGTGTATACCGGCATGTTTACATCCAGAAAAACAGAGTCGAACGACCCCTGTTCGAACATCTCCATCGCCTCCCGCCCGTCCTTCGCCATTGTGCATACGGCATCGAACTTGTTCAGGAGCTTTTCGAGCATCATACGGTTCAGCTGGTCATCTTCCGCTATGAGGATATTGATAAAACACGACATTTTCTTTCCTAAAAGAATTCTATGGACGACTGTTCATCCTCAGAGGCGAGAATGTCTCTGAGCTCGGATTCGTTTCTGCCCTGTGTGAACAGCTCATCCGACAGTATTTTGTCATCCAGCCTGTTGTTGAAGGAGTCGAACTCCTCGTTGGTGTGGTCTACAAATTCGGAAAACAGCGCCAGCAGTCTGTTGGTGTTGCTGTCGAAATAGTTCATGTATTTTTCGCCGGCGAAGACAGACCGGAAATCGGTCAGCTGAGCCTCGAGATCGTATGTGCTTCGGAGCATCTTCTCTCTGTCCGATTTGATGGACGGATCACAGATGGTTTTCAGCTCTATTCCGGCGTTTTTGAATGTTGTCAGGAAATCATTCTGGAGTTTTTGCCACAGGCTGATGTTGTAGTGCAGTTTTTCTATCAGTCCCTGAAGCTCTTTTTCGGTGCTGATCATGGAAACGACAACGCTTCTGAGATCCTCATCATTTATTCTGGCGACCTCTATGGCTGTAACCACCACCAGGTTTTTAAATGTTTTCGACTGTTTGCCCAGATTGTTCACTCCGGCTGTCGCCTTGTGAATCACCATCTGGGATTCAGCGATGCTGTCCTGCAGGTTTCTGATGGTTTTGCATATGGTGCCGGAGATGGACTCCACCCGGAGCAGTTCTTCCCGGAGGATATTGGTTTTGCTGATGATGTTTTGCAGGTCGGTGTTGAAGGTGTATATGAAATCCTTCATAACATACTGGATGCTCTCTATCTTTTCCTGAAGAGACATTTTTATGAAGTCCAGCTTGTTTATCGCCTTTTCATACACTCCGAAAATGCGTCCCGCCTCATAGGCGTCTGAAAACTCGTTGGTGCTCAGAGCATCGTTTATGATCTCCAGCTCCTGCGAAAAAATATCATGGAACTGAGAATTTTCTATCAGAACAGACACATCTGATGATATTACCAGCTCTTCCATAGCGTCCAGTGTCAGCATCCCCGAATTGCCTGATATGTTGCTGTTGATAATGTTTTCCGCTATGTAACGGAATTTTTCATATACGGCGGAGAACTCTTTTGTTATGTCGTCCAGAAGAGTTTTAACCGTTGTGGAGTATTTCTTTATCTCTTTACTGATATGCGTGATGGTCGAGCCTTTTTCGCCCAGCGCCATTGTGCGGCATATGGTGTTATAAGACAGAAGCTCAAGATCCTCTGTGATGGACAGGAACGTTTTTGTCGCTTCCTGAAGCTCAGAACGCATCTGCTCCATGTTCAGGCTGTCTATCTTGGCATTGATATTCAGAGATATGTTTCCCACTACCTTTTCTGTCTCGCCGACAAAGTTTTCAGAATCTTTCTGGATGCTCTCGCCGACTTCCAGCATGGCGGAGAAAGTATTGGTACGGTGTTCGATGATCTCGTTAATGATCCCGACTATCTGATAGAAACACTCGTTGATCTCGTCTCTAAGTTTTTCGTATGCCTTACTCATATTTTCTCAATATATCCGACAGAAGGCTTTCTGTGACAGGTTTGAAAACCACGTCATCAAAACCCGACCCGTCCAGATATGATCTTTCCCCCACATCCGCTGTCAGAGCGAGATATTTTGTTTTGGACCATTTCGTGTTCTGCTTCAGAAACTGAAGAGCGTCCACGCCGGTGACCCCCGGCTGGAGTCTGAAATCGACAAGAGCTATGTCAGGTTCCGTCATGCCGTCCGTGTGCTTTTTCAGAGAATCCAGAGATTCTTCCGTCATCACGGTGTGGTTCATCTTCTCTAAAAGTATCCTGCACATTTTCAGGTGCAGAACGTTGTCATCGATTATAAGAACATGCATAAAAGTCACCGCTTAAAATAATTTATTAACATTGAGCACGAGCACGGCCTTTCCGTCTCCCAGAATGGTCACGCCGCCGATATAGTTGAGGTGTGCGAAATATTCCGGCACCGGTTTAATCGCTATATCCATTCTGTTGAGAAGCTCATGGACTATTATACCAGTTTTTCCGGCGTCAGTAACAGTTATCACAATATTTACTTCATCGGCAAGCTCTTTCTCCCCGTCTCCGAGAAGCTGTGAGAGCTGTGTCAGGGGGAGTACGTTGCCTCTGTAGTATATGCCTTTGCCGGAATGCAGGTCTTTTACCTGTGTTTTGCTTACTTTTATGGTTTCCGCCACGTTTTCAATGGGGAAAGCGTAGTGTTCATCGTTTTCCATGCGGACGAGCAGAGATGTGGACATTCCGATTGTTACGGGGATCTTCATCACGACTCTTGTGCCGTCACCCATTGAGGACTGAACATCTATGATGCCGCCAACGCTGGTGATGGAGCTCTTCACCACATCCATTCCCACGCCCCTTCCGGATATGTCGGTCACCTGCTCTGCTGTGGAGAAGCCGGGGGCGAGGATGAACTGGATGATCTCTTTTTCGGTCAGGTTGGCGTCTTCCGCCGCCAGACCTTTAGAAACGGCTTTGGCGAGCACCTTTTTGGGGTCTATTCCCCGTCCGTCATCTATCACTTCTATGTATACGAAACTTCCTTCGTTATATGCCTTCAAAATCAGATGCCCGGTGTCGGGCTTGGATGCTCTGCCTCTGTCTGCCGGAGGCTCTATCCCGTGGTCGCATGAGTTGCGCACGAGATGCACCAGCGGGTCGGAGAGTATGTCGGCTATCTTTTTGTCTATCTCTGTGTCCTCGCCTATGATGCGCAGGTCGATCTGTTTATCCTGCTTGCGGGCGATATCTCTGACGACTCTGGGGAATTTGTTGAATATCTGCTTGATGGGAACCATGCGCAGAGACATGATGTCTCTCTGGAGATCCTGAGATATTCTGGATATCAGGTTAGAGTTGTCTTTAAAATCTTTCAGGAGGCTGGTGGGCAGGTTGAACTCTCTGATGAGCTTCTGCACCATGTATTCGTATGCGTTCTTGGCGACTGTCAGCTCGCCTATGGTGTTGGTGAATTTGTCTATTTTTTCCTGATCCACTTTCATGGACTGGGAGAATTTCTCTTTTGAGCCGTCTTTCGATTCCGGTTCTTCCGCCGCCGCGCCGTATCCCTGAACAGCCTGTGACGGTACGGATACCTCCATCGCTTTCATGACGGTCTGCTTTTTCAGCGCTATGTCCAGATCTTCCTTGCCTATCTTTCCCTGATCCACGAGTATCTCGCCGATCCTTTTCTGCTGGGCTTTTGCCGCTTCTATTTCGGCGGCGCTTATTTTGCCTGATTCCACAAGGAGCTCGCCCAGCTTTTTAGCGGGGGATTTCAGCCCGATGATGTAGTTTTCTATCTTCGCCAGCTCAGTCTGATAGTCATCGCTGACGGACGCTTTTTTATCAAAATCAGAGGCGAGCTGCATCAG
>JBFWMA010000003.1:264535-290637 GCA_050251875.1 Deferribacterales bacterium
GGCTGAGGCTGTGCGGTTGTCTGTTCCTGTGCGGGCGCGTCAGTGGATATCTCCTCCACTGTCATCAGATCCTCGTCAAAAGCCAGATCGTTTATCTCCTCCACGGAAGCATCGCTGATGATGTATATGCTCGGGCGCAGATACAGCTTGTATGGCTCATATGAAGCCATCAGAGGGATATTGTCCGTGGGAGTCTCCGCCAGATAAAACACGGAGAGTTCTTTGATATTGTTCAGCAGGGTCAGCGGGTCATAGCCGTTTTCCAGCATTTCGTCAGTAAAATTTATCGATATTTTATATGTTTTTCCAAAACCGGGATTGTTGTCTCTGAGTATCTGAGCCACACGCCCGTCAGCGGAAGCGGAGGGCGCTTTCGCCGCATGTGTTTCTGTTTTCGCCTCTTTTCCGTGGCTGTTGCCGGACATGTTCTCATACAGACCTATCAGCTCGGAAAGGTCTCTGGTGTATGGTTTGTTGTCTCTGGCGAACTCCACCATCTCGAAAAGCACGTCTACTCCTCTCAGCAGGAGGTCTGTGATGTCGGCGTCTATGGTCAGCTCGTTGTTGCGCAGTTTATCCAGAAGAGTTTCCAGATGATGAGAGAACTCGGACATGTTATCGAATCCGAAACCTCCGGCGCTCCCTTTTATGGTGTGTATGCTTCTGAAGACAGCGTTAAAAAGCTCTGCGTCTCCCTCTGATTCGGCACGGAGGATACTCTCGTTGGCTCCCTCGAGAAGGTCTGTGGCCTCCTCTAAAAATCCCTGTCTGAATTTTTCCATATCTATCTGAGTCATATTCCGCTCCAAATCTACATTATGCCTAAAAGCATTTTTATATTGAGTATCAGATCGTCAGGTTTCACAGGCTTGGTTATGTATAGGTTGGCTCCGGATTCGTAGCCTTTTTTTCTGTTTTCCAGCTCTTCCTGTGTGGTGATAATGATTATGGGTGTCTCTTTGCCGGCTTTGCGGTATTCTTTTATGAAGGTGATACCGTCCATTCTGGGCATGTTCAGGTCGCAGAGCATCAGGGCATAGTTGGTCTGCATGGCCTTCTCCATAGCGTCCATGCCGTCTATGGCTCCGTCCGCCTCAAACCCGGAAGATTTGAGTATGTTGCTGTGAAAGTGCCTTACCATGTCGGAGTCATCTATTACCAGTACCTTGATACCCATCTTCTACCCCTTGTAATATACCACATTGTTCCCCATGCGCTTCATGCTGAAGGCGGTGGTTATCCTGCCCACGGACTCGCTGTGTCCCAGAAAGATGTATCCGCCTCTGTTCATAGAGATATAATAGTGGTCCACTACCTGTTTTCTCGAAATCTCGTCAAAATAGATGAGAACGTTGCGGCAGAAGATAAAGTCGAATCCCCGCTTTTTTCTCATCATCACTCTGTCCATCAGGTTCAGGTGCTCGAAAGTCACCATATTCCTGACCTCCGGCGTGGGGACATGCTGTCCTCCGGCGGTTTTAAAATATTTTTTATAATATTCGTCCGGCACGTCTTTCAGACTGCGGTCGTCATATTTTGCGTCTATGGCTTTCGCCAGAACATTTTCGTCTATATCGCTCGCCAGTATCTCAACATTCCATCTGGGCAGGTTCTCCAGCATCTCTCTGACGATGATCGCCAGAGTGTAGGGTTCCTCGCCTGTGGAGCATCCGGCAGACCATATTCTCAGGTTATAGTCGTTTGCCGCCGCTTTTCTCTCGGTTATCTCGGTGAGACAGTGCTCGGCGAAGGTTTCCAGCGTTCCGAACTCACGAAAAAAATATGTTTCGTTAACGGTCAGCAGGTTCATCAGAGACTGAAACTCGTCTCCGTCATCCTTGAACTTCAGAAACCGCAGATAGTCTCTGACTGTCTCCAGCCCCATTTCATTAAGTCTTTTTTCTACTCTCTTATTAATGAAATAGCGTTTTTTGTCTTCAAATTTAATGCCCGACTTCTTATAAATGAAAGCTGTCAGGTCAGTGTAATCATCGTTACTGATGAACATATTTCCGAGTTATCTCCTACAGGGTTTCCAGAAGGTTGGCGAGCATCCGTCTGCTTTCTCCCTCTGCCATTTTCAGTTTGTTTTCTGTGATTCTGATGGCTCTGTCTCTGTCTGTTCTCGCCAGATATTCCAGCGATGTCATTGAGATGGTTTCGTTTTCATCCGATGACAGTTCCTCATACAGAGCTTCTTTGCCGGGCATGTCCAGATTGGAAATAACGTAGAAAAAAGTGAGTCTTTCGTCTGTAGAGCCTTCTGTGTTGTTCAGGCTCTGGAGGATGTATTTTGTGTGTTCCTCGTCCAGCTTATGTATGTTGTTTCTGCTGATTATTTTCAGCACGGCGTTGCCTATTTCTCTGAAATACATAGTGTTTCTGTTGTTCAGAAATGACAGCAGAAAATCCAGATGGCGGGCGGCGCCTCTCTCCCCCACCAGTCTCAGCACGGTGGGTTTATATACGCTGTCCATGTTCTTTCCGCCCAGAATGGTGAGCACCCTGTCCACAGTGGACGGCTGTCCCATGATTATCAGAGTTTCCAGACACGACATACGGACCATCGCCTCTTCGACATTTTCGAATATTTCCATGATGTCGGCGAGTGATTCCTCATCATATATTTTGCCCAGATATTCTATGGCGGTTATCATCACGTTCGGCGCTTTGTCTTTCAGCGCCGCTCTGAGGGCGGGGATTGAATATTTTGAGCTGGTGGCGACCAGACTGTCGAGAACCAGCTTTCTAACCTCTTTGTTCGAGTGATCCATGATGGATGTCAGATATGCCACGGAGTCCTCACCCTTTGATCCGAATATCTCTATGGCGCAGTTTCTTACATAAGCGTCTGATGATTCGAAATATTTGGCGATGTCTCTGAAATAGGCGCTGATGTCCAGAACCTTGAACGCCTCCACGATCAGCTCCCGCACAAGCCGGCTGTCCTCGTGGTAGAGGTGCTCTATGAGAACAGGATAGAGGCTCTCGTCCTTGTCGGCGAGCACATCTTCAACGGCATATATTCTTTCCGCTTCATCCGGGTTTCTCAGGCTGTTCAGCAGCGTCTGTTTGTCCACGTCTGACTCCCTAGTTATCCTATGATTTTTTTAATCACTGCCAGCAGGTCGTTGGGCTTGAAAGGTTTTACGATCCACGCCTTGGCTCCTGCCAGTCTGCCTTCCTCTTTTATAGACGCCTGTGACTCAGTGGTGAGCATTATCACAGGGGTAAATTTATGTGTGGGGTTCTTTTTTACCTCTTTTAAAAAGGTTATCCCGTCCATGTTGGGCATGTTTACGTCTGAGACTATCAGGTTGAATCTGCCTGTCTCCAGCTTTTTCAGAGCGTCCACGCCGTCTCTGGCATCCACCACCTCATATCCTGCGGACTTCAGCGTTGCCGCCACCAGCTGGCGCATGGTAATGGCATCGTCCACTATGAGAATTCTTTTCATCCGATTCCTCCGGTTAACTCATCGGGCTTCATGCCGTATGCGGCAAGAGCGCTGTCTATAGCTTCGTTTGACTTTATATTTATTTTCTGTCCGTTGTCAGCCGCTGTTTTTGCCAGAGAGATGAGAATCTGGAGGAACACCGTGTCTATGGTGCTCACGTCAGACAGATCAGCCTCGATCTCTTTCTTGCTGATGTCGCACCCGTGCAGAGCTTCCAGAAACTCTTCCGCCATGAAAATCTCTGATTCAGATGGGAAAACAATCTTAATCTTGGTCTTCAGCTCTTTTATCTCCATCTGTTTACCATCCTTTGTCCACTTTTCTGGTTATCTCCGAGGCTATCTTATAGCTGGGCAGCACAATGTCCACACTGCCTCCGGCGATCGCCTCTTTCGGCATGCCGAATACCACGGAAGTCTCTTCTGATTCGGCTATGTTGTATCCGCCGGCATTTTTTATCTTTACCATGGAAGCGGCGCCGTCATTACCCATTCCGGTCATTATAACGCCCATGGTGTCACTGCCGAAGACACCCGCCACCGATTCCATCATTATATCCACACTGGGGATGAAGGCGTGTTCGGGTGTTCTGCCCAGACGTATGGTGATTTCGCCGTTCATCTTTTTATACAGGGTCAGGTGGTGTCCAGCCTTGCCCACATAGCAGACGCCTGGGGTGACTATATCGCCCGCCTCCGCCTCTTTTATATAGAGCAGTGACGCCTCGTTCAGCCTTCTGGCATAGGCTTCGGTGAAACCCACGGGCATATGCTGAACCATAAACACAGCGGCGTTCAGGTCTGACGGCAAAGCCGGCAGAACATCGAAAATGGTCTTGGGTCCGCCTGTGGATATGCCTATGCACACCGCCTTGAAATCGCCTGTGTTCTCCGCTCTTTTCACAGGCTCCGGAGCTTTCTTCCGGAGAATCGCCTCGGGAGCGGGTCTTGGCACTGTTATTATTCTGGTGAGCTTGCCCAGTCCCAGTCCGGCTGCCGCCTTGATCTTCTGAACCAGCTCTCTCTTAACTATCTCTATATCTCGGGATACTGTACCGCTGGGTTTCGCCACGAAATCGAAGGCTCCGTTCTCCATCGCCTCGAAGGTGGTGTCCGCCCCTTCCTGTGTCAGCGAGCTGAGCATTATCACGGGACAGATATTGTTCTCCGTGATTATCTTCAGGGCGGTGAGACCGTCCATCACCGGCATGTTGACATCCAGCGTCACCACATCCGGTTTCAGCTCCATCGCTTTCTGAACGCCGTCCTCGCCGTTTCTGGCGGTTCCGATGACCTCCACTCCGAAGGCTTCGTCCAGCATCTCTTTTATCTTTTTCCGCATCAGAGCGGAATCATCGACTATCAGTACCCTGATTTTTTTCATTCAGCCTGCATTTTCTCCAGTTTAGTCATCTCCGCCTGAGAAAACAGATCCTCTATGTTCAGAAGGAGGATCATTTTGTTTGTTTTGTCCACGTTAACCACGCCGGCTATGAACTCGGCGTTGATGGTGGCGCTCAGCATGGCGGGGACATCATCGATATCGTCCTGACGGATGCGCAGAACCTCGTCCACTCCGTCCACCACGAAGCCCACCTTCATGTTTTTCAGGTTGACTATGATGACACGGGTGAATTCGTCACGTTCTTTCGCTGTCAGGTCGAAACGTGTTCTCAGATCGATGAGAGGGATCACTTCTCCCCTGAGATTGATGATGCCTTCAATGAATTTAGGAGTTTTAGGAACTTTGGTAACGTTTGTATATCTGTTTATTTCCTGCACCTTCTCTATGAGGATGCCGTACTCTTCGTTCTCTATGCGGAAAGTGACGATCTGTCTTTCTGTCTCGTTTGATTCGGTGTTAAGATCTGCCATAGTCAGGTTCTCCGTGGTTTGACCGGACGCTTTCACCAGCGCCTCCAGCTCCTGTTTTGAAACGATGAATCTGGGCTCCAGCGCCATAACGAGCCTCTCTCCTTTGCCCAGTTTCAGGATGGCGGTTATCTCGCTCTCCTCCGAATCGGAGAAGGTCATGGGCGGTTCTTCTATCAGGGATTCCTCAACGCTCAGAACGGCGTTCACCCTGTCGGCGGAGAATGCCACCATGATTCCGTTCACGTCCACGATGATTACCCGTGAGCTTTCCTGAAGTGCGGTGTCTTTTCTGCCGAATTTTCTGTGGAGGGATATCAGAGGAATCACTTTTCCCCTGAGAGAGAATATCCCCAGAACATAGTCCGGGAGCCCGGGGATGGCTGTTACTTCCGGCATCCAGATGATTTCGTTGATACGGTGAATCTCCACGGCGTATTCCTGTTCCAGGATGTTGAAGCTGATGAATCTTTTCTCTTTTATACCTGCCGCCGCCTCTTCTTTTTCAGCAGACGGCTGTTTTTTATATGTTCTGTGTTCCGTGTCTTTGAGATTGGCGTCCTTCTCTATGATCTCGTCTGTGGCGAGGATCTGAATCAGCATCACACGGCTTCCGTCTGTCACCTTCAGGATACCGCTGATGTATTTCTTGTCCACATCGGCGCTGAGCATCTCCGGAAATGCATCGATATTGTGCACTTCCGTTGATTTTACTTCGCTGACGGATTCCACCACCAGTCCGGTGAGGGTGTCGTCCTTCTCTATGACTATCACACGGGTGTCGTCTGTGTGTGTACACGGCTTTTTGTATCCGAGCCTGAGCGACAGATCGGTAAGAGGCATCACCTCTCCCCTCAGATTGCTCATGCCCAGAACATAGTCCGGCATCTTAGGCACACGGGTGATGTGCGGCAGACGTATTATCTGCTTAACATCATCTATGCCTATCCCGAATGTCTCGTTTCCCACACGGAAGGAAACGTATATATTGTCCTGCTGACCTGATTGCGCTGTTGACATCTATACCTCCTTAATCAGTATTAGGAGCTGTTAGAATGTCTGCATTTCATCAGCCAGTGACGCAACTTCTTCAGCCGCTGAGGCTATCTCCTGCAATCCTTTCACCTGCTCGTCAGCGGCGGTTTTCGCCTCTTCGGAGAGTGATTTCAGGTTTTCCGCCGCCTCACGTCCCTGATCACAGGCGGAGCCGACTTTGGATACTTTATCCTCGCTGGCGTCCACATGGTTGGAACATGTGACGTAGAGCTCTTTCAGATGTTTTCTGATGTTGACTACTTCCACAAGGTTGTCAACGGCGTATTGGGATTTTGTTATCTGAACACGGATGAGAGATGTGATGTCCGCCAGCTCGTTCTGAAAGTTGACGACTCTTTCATACATCTCATCCAGAATGTCTTTCATCTTGTCTGCGTTGTCGGCTGACTCGTTAGCCAGTGAGCGGATGTCAGCGGCAACCACAGAGAAGCCCCTGCCGTATTCGCCTGATCTTGCCGCTTCTATGTTTCCGTTAACGGCGAGCATGTTGGTCTGGATAGCCACGTTGTTGATGGTATCCACGATCTTTTTGATGTTGCCGAAAGATTTATTAAGAACGGTCACTTCTTCATGCACGTCTTTCAGGTTGTTGATAGATGTGGTGAAGCCCTGAATGATAAGCTCGATCCCGTGTTTGAAATCTTTGAACTGAGTTTTGAACTCGTCCACGGCGGGTTTTACTTTTTCATTGAAGAGTTTTCTGGACTCCTGCACCTTGCCCTCTTTCGCCAGAGCCATGATCTCGCCTGCGCCTATGTGCACATGGTTATGGGGCTCACGGATACAGTCATACGCCTTCTCCTCTTTGCCGGATTCAGGTTTGTATGTCATGTACCACGCTCCGAAAGCGCATTTGGTGGGGTCGAGCTGTCCGTGGAAGTCGTGGTTGTTGTTCATGGCGTCTTCGAGCTGGTTGATGAATACTATGTGGTCCAGAGCCTTTATCTCGTCCATGGCGTTGTCCACCAGGACTCCGTGCTCTCTCATTATTTCCCAGCTTCCTTTGACTGCTGTTATATGTTTGTTGATCTGATCGAATTCTTTTGTGATTCCGTTGATTTCGGAGAATATCTCCGATGTGCCTGTGTCCATCTGGTCGATGGCTTTCAGAACCTCGTCAGCGGAAGCGTTCAGCTCCTCAATTGTGGAAGAGAGTTCTTCGGCTGCTGCTGCCACCTCTTCGGATGATTTGGCTATGTCGGTGGACTGTTTCAGATCGTCCGCCATCTCTGCCAGCTCCTGAGAAGCCACGGTGAGCTCGTTGAACGCTTTGGTCTGTTCATCGGTGAACTTGCCGACTTCCTCGGCGGCGGCGGCGTTCTGCTCTGCGGATGAAGCCAGTCTGTTCACCAGATCCATCGCCTTGGTTGATTCATCGCTGACGCTGAGAGCGCCCGCTTTGATCTTCTGCACTTCCACACCGATTATGTCTGTGTGGCTGCGCACCTGACCGCACTGTTTGCTGATGAAATCCGCTTTGAAAAGGTTGGTTCTGGACAGGATGAGGAAGCGGTCAACCTTGTTAACCACTGTGGCAACCTGTGTGAGTGACTGATCTATAACATCTTTTATATTTTTCGCTGATTTTTCGGATACTTCCGCCAGTGTTCTGACCTCGTCAGCCACAACGGCGAATCCTTTTCCGTGTTCTCCGGCTCTGGCTGCCTCGATGGCGGCGTTGAGAGCGAGGAGGTTTGTCTGGTCGGCGATCTTGGTAACCACCTGAACGATCTGTCCGATGGAGTCCGCTTTCTCTTTGAGCTGGTCAACCAGAGCGGTGGATTCCTCTACCTTCTCTGTGGCGTCTTTCACGCTCTCTTTCAGCTCGTTTGCGGCTGTTACGGTGGCTCCGACTTTTTTTATCAGTTCGCCTGTGAGCGATTCATATTCCAGTGTGGTGTTCAGAACGTTTTTGGCGTCTGATTCCAGCGCTGTGGTGTCTGTCTTGATACCTTCGGCGCTTCTGCTCGCCTGTGCGGATGCCGCTGAAACCTGCTCCATGGAGGCGTTCAGCTGGTTAGCCGCGCTGGATGCCTGTTCGATGGCAGATGCCATCTCTTCGGACGCTGTGGCGAGCCTTTCGGCGTTCGACTGCTGTTTTGCCAGTGTTCTGGCTCTGGCTTTTTCCACCGCCTGTTTTTTTGATTCTTCTCTGCTGTATCCGGATCCGATGCTCTGCTTGATGATTCCTGTGTTACCTGTAAGGCTGGTAGGTTTAGCCAGCTTTTTCATATATGCCTCCGGTAGACTTGTCAGTATATTTTTATATTATCTATGATATCAGACGCAAAATCTGATTTCAGCGTAAAATCCTCAGTTTTTCCTGAATTTACATCTTTCGCTCTAACAGTGACGATCCCGCATTCGTCTATGTCAAACTCAATATCAATTAAGGCTTCTTTAGTATTATTTTCTACTGTAAAATCAAATTTTGCAAGGCTAATAAAGTAGTCGGGGTCATTTTCCGGGCTGTCGGAAACATTCAGGCTGGATTTCGCCATATCCTGAAGAACATGCACGGTGATTTTATCTATATCTGCGCTGGCAGTGGTGAATCTGGATGTGAAAGAGACGGGATACGGCTCGTTCTTTTCCAGTATGATCTCGAAATTGCCGTAATCGTCCTCCAGTCCCAGATTGTGGCTGGTGACGTCAAAGAACTTTCTGTCGCTGAGCAGTCCGGTGCGCATGCCGGCGTTCACCGCCGCTCCGCATACAACCGCCTCTTCGGGGTTCAGGTCTTTGCTGACGGAGCTCTGAAACATGGATTCCACGAACGCCCGCACGTTGCATATCCGGCTTGCTCCGCCCACAGGCAGAACACGGCTGATATCTTCCGGTTTCAGTCCGTTGTCTTTCAGTATGTCTTCGGTGATCTTTTTTATGTTGGCTATTATCGGTTCTGTTATTTTGTTGAAGAGCGCCTTGTCCAGCTCCTTTTTGAAGTGGAGAGGTCCTTTCGGAGTGATGGTGATGTAGGGAATCACGAGATTGGTTTCGTTCAGACCGGAGAGCTCCATCTTCGCCTTTTCCGCCTGAAAAAGAAGCTGCTGATAGGCGATGGGGTCGCCCTTCAGGTCTATTCCGTGGAGTTTCTGAAAATCATCGTTCAGATAGTCCGCCACCGCCACATCGAAATCGACTCCGCCTATCTCTGTGGAGCCGCCTGTGGCTATCACTTTCAGGCAGTCTTTGTTCAGCTCTATGATGCTGATGTCCAGAGTACCTCCGCCCAGGTCGAAGACCAGACAGAGTTCGTTCTCTTTCTTGCCTATGTTGTTGTAATAGAGAGCCGCCGCAGTGGGCTCGTTCAGCAGGGTGAGCACCTCGAAACCGGCCGTCTGCGCCGCAGACCGCACAGCCTCTCTCTGGAGATGGTCGAAATACGCCGGAACGGTTATCACCGCCTGCGCCTCGTTTTCGCCTGTGTAGTCTTTATGCAGATTTTTCAGCTTTTTGAAAAACAGAGCCGCCAGCTCCACCGCCGTGTATTCACGTCCGTATATGGTGAACCGCTTGTCTGTTCCCATGTATCTTTTCACGTTGGATATGGTGTTCTGGGATTCCAGCATCTGCATGCTTCTGGCGTTGTCCCCTGTCACCGCTTCCGACTCGTTTTTGAAATATATTACGGACGGCAGAAATCTCTTTCCGCTTTCGGAGGAGATGACCTCTATCACGCCTTTTTCCTTGAAGATGGCTATCATGGAGTTGGTAGTTCCGAAATCTATGCCAACGGGATATCTGCTCATTTTGACTCTCCTCTGCCGCCCTTTATCTTTTCCTGGATAAAGTCGGCTAAAAGGTTGAAATCCATGCACCCTCTGCTGTGGGGGGCGAACAGGTTTATGGGGATTCTGTATTCCGGAGCCTCGGCTATCTTTATATCGTTGCGGATGCGGGGGGATATGAGAGCATCGCCGAAGTTCTCGTGTATCTCTTTCATCACTCTTTTGGAGTGGTTGCTTCTGATGTCGTACTGGTTGGGGATTATTCCGGACATGCGCAGATCCGGGTTGAAAGCGGCATTAATGCGGTAAATGGTCTGAGTGAGCTGCGCCAGCCCCTCTATGGCGAGGAAGTTAAGCAGTATGGGTATCATGACGTATCCTGAAGCCGCCAGAGCGTTCAGGGTCAGCGCCGCCACTGTGGGGGGCGTGTCTATGAGGATGTAGTCATATTCGTTCTTAAAATCCATCAGAACCTTTGTCAGGCATCCTTCCGGGTTCGGCTTGTCCAGAAGCTGTTTGATGAATCCGGATGAGAAGGATGTGGAAGCCGGGAGCACATCATAAAGCCCGTGCTCGGTTTTAAAAAGGGTGTCGTGGGGGCGGCATTTGCCCAGCAGGGCGTCATAGACGGACAGATATGTGTCGTAGGTGTTTACCCCCGACCAGAATGACAGATGCGCCTGCGGATCCAGATCAACCAGAAGCACCTTGTATCCCCTCTGGCCCAGCACTCCGCCTGTGTTCACAACTGTCGATGTCTTTCCGCTACCGCCTTTTTTGTTTGCAAATGTGACTATTGACGCCATTATGCTCATGATAGATGATAAATCGGAAATATTCTATAAATATTAATAGGTTTTTTGCGCTCAGACGCCTATTTTAAAACATCTGGACAAATGAGCGGGTTTGTGAAAATCTGTAAGAAAAAACAAAAGGGCGGTATATGGAAAGAGCGCTTTTTCTGGATCGTGACGGAATAATCAACGTTGATAAAGGATATATTCACAAAAAAGAGGACGTGGAGTTCGTGGACGGCATATTCGACCTGTGCTCGCTGGCGAAAAAGAGGGGATACCATATATTCGTGGTTACCAATCAGGCGGGGATAGACAGGGGGCTTTACGACCATTCCCATGTGGCGATTCTGCACGGATGGATGAAAGAGGAGTTCAGAAAGAGAGCCATAGAGATAACCGAGATGTATTACTGCCCGCACCATCCGGAGTTTTCCGGTCCCTGCCCGTGCAGAAAGCCGGAGCCGGGAATGCTTCTGAAAGCTATGGAAGAATACGGTATAGACGCCTCTGCGTCAGTGATGATCGGAGACAAAGCCGGAGATGTTCAGGCGGGCAAAAGAGCCGGCGTGGGCTTCTGTGTTCTGGTGTCCAGCAGATATGTGGATGATATTCCCGCCGAGGCGGATGCGGTGGCGGACAGTGTCAGAGCCGCTTTTGATATGTTGAGTGACAGATTATAATCAGCAGGTTTCGATGCGGTTTCTGCCGTTTTCCTTAGCCTGATACAGGGCGTTGTCCGCCTGGCGTATCAGATCTTCCAGAGTGTTTTTTCCGTCCGGGATGAATGTTGCCACGCCTATGCTGATGGTTACCTTGCCGAACGGTGATTTTTCGTGAGCCAGTCCGGTCTCTTCCATCTCTCTGCGGATATTTTCCGCAACATGCAGAGCGTTTTTCATGTCGATATGGGGCATAACCACGGCGAATTCCTCTCCGCCGTATCTGGCGGCAAGATCATTTATTCTTTTCGAGTTATTGCCTATCACTGTTGCCACGGTTTTCAGGCACTCGTCGCCTGCCTGATGTCCGTATCGGTCGTTATATTTCTTAAAGAAGTCCACGTCCAGCATCAGCAGTGTCAGCGGAGACCTGCTTCTGGACGCGTGAGCCCATTCTTTTTCTAGTGTTTCGTTAAAATGTCTGCGGTTGGCTATTCCGGTCAGTTCGTCTGTGTTGGACATTTTCAGCAGTTTGATATTGGCACGGTTCAGCTCGAACGTGCGCTCCTCTATCTTCTGCTCCATCGTGGTGAATACCTCGCTCAGTTTGCCAGCCATGGTGTTGAACGAACTGCTGAGCTGGTTCAGCTCGGTCACATTGCCGAAGTTTTTTATGGTGCTTTTCAGGTTTCCTTCCGAGATGTCCACAACATGAGAGTTCAGCTCTTCTATCGGCTTTGCCAGATGGTTTCCTATGCTGAAGATGATGAGCAGACCGATAAATGCCGCCACCAGAAACACGCAGGCGGTTATCAGCAGATCATTGTTGAAACTTTGCAGATAATCTTTTTCAGCCAGCACGATATAGACGTACATCTTCAGTCCCAGATCGTCTGTATATGTCTGTTTGTTTATCAGGTATCTTTCGCCGTGTATGTTGAAGAATTTTTCGCCGTCCGGTCTGTCGGCGAGATCTTTAAAACCGGCGATGAAGTTCATGCGGTCGTCCGGATATGTGGACGGGGTGTATCTCTGCGTGTGGGATTCGCCTTTGGTATATACCGGAGCGTCGAATGTGGTCGCCAGCAGATTGTTGTTGGTCTCAGTGATGAAAGCGAAGCCGTGAGCCCCGAGATTAAGTTTTTTCAGATAGCCCGATACTTTGTTCAGTGAGATATCTGCGGTGATGGCTCCTACGAAGTTTTTGCCGGTCTTGTCATAGACGGGGGATGTCACGCCGAGACCGAGTTCATCATAGGGCAGGTATTTATATACAGGATACCATGTTGTCTTGCCTGTCAGCTGCGCCTGAACAAACCACGGACATTCGGACGCCTTATAGACCTCGCCCTCTTTTATCAGTCGGGTGGGGTTATAGTCATTATCCACGTCATATGTGCGGACCTTCATTCCGTTAGAGAGATATGATGTCATCAGTCTGACATGTCCTGTTTTCAGGTCTCT
The DNA here is from genome assembly GCA_050251875.1 of Deferribacterales bacterium. GTDB lineage: Bacteria > Chrysiogenota > Deferribacteres > Deferribacterales > Geovibrionaceae > Seleniivibrio. The sequence continues at coordinate 277,571 of JBFWMA010000003.1, forward strand.
GGTGGCGCCGACATATTCGCCGTTTATACCACCGTAAGAGATGAATGTCAGATGGGTCAGATGCTGTATCTGGTTTATGAAATGTTTCTGAAGCGCTATGTTGTCGTATGGGTCCGGTCTGCCTACACGGATGAAGTCGGCATTGACATGGGTCACCACGGATGTGAGCGAAAATAGACGGTCAAGATGCGCGGTGACTCTGATGCTGATGTCTTTAGCTATGGTCTGCTGAAACTCCTTGATGGATTTCTGCGCTGACATATAGCTGAACACAGACAGAAACGTCACCATAGACCCGAAAAAAATAAAAAAGGGAACCAGAATAAACTTTCGCAGAGATATCTGTTTTCTGCTCTTAGGCTCTGCCAGTTCCGGGTTAACTGTTATCGGCAAAATGCACCTGCGGGATTTTTTAACATTATAGCAAATATATAAAATAAAAACACATTACTTTTATGCAAATATATAAATAACTATTCCATCCAGAGAACTTTGTCTCTGCCAGTATGTTTACCAAGATAAAGAGCGTCGTCCGCCTTTTTAATGGCTTTTTCCAGTCCCAGATTCTTATCGAACTGAGACACGCCGAACGTCATTGTGACGCTGAATTTTTCTCCGGCGTATGAAAGTGGGGTATTTTTCACAGCCTCTCTCAGTTTTTCCGCCACTGCCACCGCTTTGTTCAGATCGGTGTACGGCAGCATTATCAGAAACTCCTCGCCGCCCCAGCGTGATATAATATCCTGCTGGCGGAGGTTCTCCTGCATTATTAACGCCAGCACCTTCAGCACATGGTCGCCTGTGTCGTGTCCGTATGAGTCGTTTATTTTTTTGAAGAAATCTATATCGCCCATTATAAGTGAGAAGTTGCTGCCGTTCCTTCCGCATCTGGATACTTCTATAGCCATCTGGTTCATGATGTTTCTGCGGTTTGCCAGACCGGTCAGCGAGTCGGTCAGGGCGAGCTGCTCTATCTTTTCGTATGCTTCTGTCAGTTCCCTGTTTCTCTGTTCCAGCAGGTCTCTGGACATCTTCAGCTCCAGATGGGTATGTATCCGCATCAGAAGCTCCGCTTCATGAAAAGGCTTAGTGACGTAGTCCACTCCGCCCGCCTTGAAACCTTTCACTATATCTTCCGGCTCGGTCTTAGCCGTGATGAAGATCACTGGGATATTGGCGGTGTCCGGATCAGATTTTATCTTCTGGCAGACCTCATACCCGTCCATTTCCGGCATCATGATATCCAGCAGAATCATATCGGGCGTGTTGGAATTGATGAACTCCAGCGCCTCGTATCCGTTCATGGCGAAAGCCAGCCCGTATTTGGTGTTTTCTTTCAGTATATTTCCAAGAACTTTCAGGTTCTGTGGGTTATCATCGACAACCAGAATAAGAGTTTTGGAATCATCGGGATAGTTATTTTGACTCATTTATTTCGTCCCTGCCTCTTCATGCATGGAGCTGAGAATCTTTTTCAGACTGTCGATCTCCATGTTGTCAATGGCGGTCTGGAGTTTATCTGCCAGACGGCGCATGTTGCCGTTATTGTGTCCGGCGGCAATCTGTTTTATTATATCAGAAATTTTCTGTGCCTGCTCAATATTTACCGCCGAAAAACTGTTTTTGAGCAGGTCTTTCAGCTCCTCGTTTTCCTCTGACAGAGCTATCAGCTCGTGTATGAGCATACTGACGTTATCTCCGTCATGCATGGATTCGGGGGGCAGAACCGCCTCTGTTTCCAGAAATTTCATCAGCGTATTGATAATGTTCTGAAATTCTATAGGTTTCGGTATGGCGTCCGCCATCATAGCGGATGACACCTGAGTTGTTCTGTCCGGCAGAATCTCCACCAGAGGGATGTTTGATGTGGCGGCGTTGTTTTTCAGGATGGAAGCCGCTCCCTCGGCGTTCATATCCGGCAGATTTCTGTCCAGGATAATGAGAGATGGTATAACCTCCGCCGCTATCATGGCGGCGGCGTTGCCGTTCTGCGCTTCCATTACGAACAGCCCGCAGTTCTCCAGCATATCCCGGAGCATGTGCCTGTGGGTTTCGTTTCCGTCCACCACCAGAACTCTGGCTGGTCTGAACCGGGCAGAACCCACAGCGGCGATAGTGTCGAAAACATGTGAGCTTATCTCAATCCCCGGCAGATATACGGTAAAGACACTCCCTTTATCCTGACGGCTTTTCAACGAGATGCGTCCTCCCATCATCTCCACGAGTTTTTTGGAGATGGAGAGTCCCAGACCTGTTCCGCCGTATCTCTGCTGGTTGTGTCCCGTTCTCTGTCTGAACGGCTGAAAGATATTTTCGAACTCGTTCTCGGGGATGCCTATACCTGTGTCCTCCACGTCTATTATCAGGGTCAGCCTTCCGTTCTGTTCGTCTTCTGTGGATATGGTTACTTTTACAAAGCCTTTGTCGGTGAACTTCACCGCGTTGCCCACCAGATTCAGCAGAACCTGACGCAGCTTGGAAGAGTCGAATATCAGCGCCGGAGGCACTCCCTGTCTGATTATGGACATCAGAGAGACTCCCTTCAGCCGGGCTTTCAGGGAGAACATGGATATGATCTCGTTCGTCAGGTGGCTGATGCTCGCAGGAGCCGGATCGGGATGCGATCCTCCCGCCTGGAGTTTTGATATATCCAGAATGTCGTTTATCAGTTTAAGAAGAGCGTTCGAGCTGTTTTTGATAGACTGAACGTAAGATTTTGATTTTGTGTCGCTGATTCTGGCAGACAGGAGCTCGCTGAAACCTATTATGGCGTTCATGGGAGTTCTGATCTCGTGGCTGATGTTCGCTATGAACTCGCTCTTTGCCCTGTCCCCTCTCTCCGCTTCCTCTTTGGCGTTTTTCAGGTCGTCTTCATATTTTTTTCTTTCGCTGGTGTCACGGGCGATGGCGTATATCAGCCTGTTTTCCAGATCGGCGGAGGCGTACCATGACAGCCACACTGTTTTGCCGGGAGATGCGGCGTGTCTGCTTTCATAGTCTTTTATGCTTTCGCCGGATACCAGCCGTTTCAGGATTTCGCCGGCGTTAGTTCTGTCTTTTCTGGAGAATATCTGCAAAAACTGGCTTCCGGTGATATCCGCCGCCGGGATGCCAAGCAGTCTTTCGAAGGCGGCGTTGACATATCTCAGCTCACCGCTGAAGGTCACTATGCAGATTATGTCGTGGCTGTGCTCAAATATTCTGTCTCTCTCCGCCCTTGTTCTTTCCGCCTCGGTGATGTCCACCATCTGCGCCACCATATACAAGGGTTTTCCGTCAGAATCCTTTGCCAGAGCGGCGCTGACGGAGATGATTATCATCGTGCCGTTTTTATGAATATATTTTTTTATGGCGTTGTAGTCGGCTTTTTCGCCTGATATCAGCATATTCAGGAGTTTTTTTGATGATTCGGAGTATTCCTTCTGCATGAAGTCGTATATCGATCTGCCGTTCATCTCCGCCGGAGAATAGCCCAGCATGCGGGCATAGGCAGAGTTGACCTGCATCAGTTCTCCGCTGACAGAGATGATCGCCATGCCGTTGGCAGAGGACTCGAATGCGGTGCGGAATCTTGTTTCGCTGATTTTGAGCTCGCTGGTGCGCTGTTCCACCATCTTTTCCAGCTCGGTGTTCAGGCGGTTGATCTTCTCCTCCGCCTCTTTGCGCTCTTTCAGCCTCCAGACGCCTTCCATGAAGTGCGCCAGACTGATGGATTCGTTGACTGTGTATTCAGCCGGTTTTCCGCTCAGAAAGAGAATCAGGCTGACGCCCCCCTGAGCCATCAGCGGAAGGATCATATAAAAAGGCTGAGATTTGCTGATGAACGGTTCGTTCGTATCCAGAACCTCGTTCAGCCCCGGCATATCCGCCGGGCTGATATATACTGCGTCCAGCAGGGAGTAAACCATCTTGTTGTTTTCGTTCATGGTGGCGATCAGTCTCAGCTTTCCAGAGTGTTCGTCCATGATGCTCACCGATCCGCTGCGGCTGTCTGTCTGTTCCACGGCGCTGTCCAGAGCGTATTCCAGAATATCCTCGAACTCCGCCTCATACATCTGCCCGAGAATGGCGAGGGAGCGGTTTCTTTTTTCGTTCATGGTGGAGAACAGCTCGGACTGTTTCTTGTCGGTGACATCGCTGGCGAAGAGCACCACGCTGGAAACGTCTCTGTTGTCTTCCAGAATGGGGCTGATGCGTGTTTCGTGCCAGCCGCCCAGCGATCTCAGGTCAAAATTCCGTGAGATGCCTTCGGATATCGCCTGCTGAAACTCGGGACGTATGATGGCGGAAGCTCCCTGGGGCAGGATGTCCCATATGCTTTTTCCGATCACTTCGTCTCTTTTTTTCTCCGTACGCAGGAGAAACTGGCTGTTGCAGTCGATGATGTCTGCCGTCTTGCTCAGCATCACGATTATGTCTTTGGACGAGTCGAAGATTTTTCTGAGTGTCAGTTCCCGTTCTCTTATCAGTTTTTCGATATTCAGCATATCGGTGATGTCTTCGCCGGAAGCGACCACGGAGACCCTGCCGTCATTTTCCACCAGATGCGATATGTTCCAGAGGATCTCTCTGACTTCGCCTTCGGATGTTTTCACGGGAAAAAGCCCTGATTCCGGGCGTGTGGTGACGCTGGAGCCGATATTCAGTATCTCTTCCGCTTTCTCAGCGGAATCATGGGGGACGAATGTTTTGATGAAAGGCAGTCCGGATATGTCTCCGGTCTCTTTTTTCAGGAGCTCGGCGGCTTTTCTGTTGGAGAGGGATATTCTGCCTTTGTCATCTATCACCAGAACAAGGTTGGCGGCCGCCTCCAGATATTTTTTCGCCTGTTTCATCAGGCTGATAGCGTCATACTGCGCCGATCTCAGCTCGGAGACGTCTTTTGCCACGCAGTTGATGCTGCTCAGCTCGTATGACTCATCGAAATGTATGCTGACGCTCCACAGCATGGAGCGTATTTTTCCTTTGTCGGTTATCTGCCTGTTTTCCATTGTGGCGGATGACACATTGTTTTTCACCAGCATTTCCAGCAGATGCGCCGTTCTCTCCCTGTCGTTTTCATGGGTGAAATCCAGCAGAGTCCGCTTGGTGAGCTCTCTCAGAGGCAGACCGTAAATGTTCTCCGCCGCCCTGTTGGCATAGATTATTCTGCCGTCTTTTCCCAGAGTGAGCATAGGGCTTCCGGAGCTTTCCACCAGCTCCTCATAGAACATCCCGCTGTTCCGCTTCGCCTTTATGTCCGCCGTGGGGGCTGCCGCCGCCAGAATCTCGGAATAGTGCAGGGGGCATACGCAGAAGAGGGCGCCGATGCCGTCAGATATTTCTGATTTTCTCTCGGATGTGAAATTTTCGGAGACATACATGATGTTTGCCCCGCTCAGATTCGCCTGAATCTGCTGGGGAGCGGGAATGGTTTTGCCTTTCCGGCAGTCTATGATAACCAGATCGAAGCTGACTGAGTGCATAAGATGGATGCTGGAGATGGTGAAATGGTCGAAGGACGGTTTTTTACCCGCAAAAAGAGACTCAGGGTCGTCAGAAATTACTGCGAGTCTGAAACGGTCCAGAAACATAGTCGGTCCTTAGGGTCAGTTTGTCTGTATGTCCGCTGAAGGGAGGGTGATGGTGAACACAGATCCGGCGGCGCTGTTTTTCACAGTGATCGTGCCCTGCATCTGTTCCTGTACCACGAGGCGGGACATATAGAGCCCTATGCCTGTGCCCTTTCCCTGTTTTTTGGTGGTGAAATACGGTTCGAACACCCTGTCGATGATACTTTCGGGGATGCCTCCGCCGTTATCTTCTATCTCCACGGAGGTCTGTTCGCCCAGACATTTTACGTCTATGACGATGTTGCCTTTTTCAGCTTTTGAGCTTTCCAGTCTTTCCAGAATGGCGTCTTTGGAATTAGACAGCAGGTTGATGAGAACCTGCTTGAACATGCCCGCATCGCCTCTGATGGAGATGGTGTCGCTGGATGAGAGACACTGCTCGGGGATTCTCAGCTCGAAGAAGATGCCCAGCCCGTTGAACTGTCTCTCCAGCAGAGAGATGACCTCTTTCGCTGAGTTTATGATATCGAAATAATCTTTTCCCGAGTCGGTTCTTACCAGCTCGGTGAATTCGTCTATAGTGGTGGACATGTGCATCAGCAGTTTGAGGCATTTATCCACATTTTCTTTCAGATATGTTTCGCTGATTCCGTGGTGGTCGTATTCGTCCAGCATATCCTGAACGAGGAGCCCCAGAGAGTTCAGAGGCTGTCTCCACTGGTGGGCTACCGCTTTCATCATCTGACCCATCGCCGCCAGCTTGCTCTGTTCGTGGAGGATGCGCTCGCTCTTTCTTCTGTTCTCCGTCTCTATCTGAACACGGTTCTCCAGAGTTTCATTAAGCGTTTGGAGAGCCTCTTTCTGCTGCATCAGCAGTTTTTCGATCTTTTTTCTCTCGGTGATTTCGTTTTCCAGAAGCTCGTTGGTCTCTTTCAGCTCTTTTGTGCGGTTAAAGACCTCTGTTTCCAGTTTTTCATTAAAATTCCTCAGTTTTCTTTCGGACGCTTCCAGATGCGAAACAGTCTCGCTCAGCATTTTGTTGGCGGTCTTGTTTCTGTTATACAGCTCAAAGCTCTCTATCTGGTGTGCGGTGTCGTGCATTATTATGGTTATCAGGGGGAAGACGGCGTCCGGAATGTCCTCTTTCGGCATGTCCAGCTGGGCGATGAACACTCCTCTGGTGCGGGACACGGTCGCCATGACGTGGAGCATGACATAGCTTCCCAGTTCTCTGCTTTTTATTATCACGGCGCTGTTGGACTTGATAGCCATTGAGAAAGTATTGTCCAGAATCAGCCTGTCTATCTCCTCCACCAGTTTGCTCTTGTCCGATTCCGGATAGAAGCGTGAGGGAGTGAAATGTCCGGTATTCTCCTCCACCAAGAAAAATCCGGCATTTTTCAGCTTCACTAGGTTGATCATTTTATTGTAGGCGTTGTCTATGAGTATCTCTGAACTTTCGAGCTTGTTCAGACTGATGTGTATGTTTCTGACTGAGAGGACACCTTCCAGAGCCTTAAGAGTCTCGCTCTTCTCCTTTTGCAGGTGCTCCAGTCTGGTTTCCAGAAAATCAAGATGATCTTTTTCTGTCATGGCGTTACCTGAAGAACACGTCTTCTATCTCCGTGATCTGTCTGTCTGACTGGCTGATTACGTTAGCGATGACAGATGTAGAGATGCCGAGAGAGTCCCAGACCTCCATGCTGATGGAGGGAACAATGTGTGAGCTGGCAACGGGAGAACCGAATGCCACTGCCAGACAGTCCGCTATCTCTACTATGGACGCCTCAGTGTGGATGGGGCGTGTATGGTGGTGATATTTGATATTTTTTACGAGCTGTCCGGGAAATTTCCATTTTTCCAGCAGAGCGCTGCCGACCTCCGCATGGTCGAATCCGAGAACTTCGAACTCTATGTCGCATAGGGGCTTGTTCAGCTTGTGCGACAGATAAAGTGTATGCGCTGACTCATCGGGCAGCACACGGAAGATAACCAGACGACCTATGTCGTGGAGCAGACCGGATACGAAGAGTCTCTCGGTGGAGACTTCTTCGATATATGTGCCCAGAAGACGGGCAAAGACGCCGCATGTGATGGAGTGGCGCCAGAAGATCTTCATGTTGGTGAGCTCAGTGGGGATTCCTTTAAAAGCCTCTATAGCGGATATGCCCACGGCGAGCGTGCCCAGCTCTTTTGTCCCGATGATGGTGATGGCTCTGCGTATGGAGTCGATTTTTGACGGGAAGCTGTAGAAAGCGCTGTTAACGATTTTTAAGAGTTTCGCGGACAGACTGGTGTCTTTCTCCACCACATCCGCCATGTGTGAAGCGGAGCTGGTGGGGGATGCCAGAACGTCTTTTATCTTGTAGTAAATATCAGGGAAAGACGCCAGACCGACTTCTCTCTCAACTATGGAGGCGGCTGTGACCTGCCCTTTTATAAATGATTTCGGGAGGCGTGCCTCTTCGAACTCGGGTGCGGGCTTTATTATGTCCCGTCCTTTTTCCTCTATGTGTCTGCTGAGAGTCAGCCTGTTTATGCTGTATATCTCCTGCATGACGGGGACGGTCAGGTCGGCGTGTTTATACTGTTTTGAAAGGATGTCTTCCGCCAGGGTGATGGATTCCGGGCTGATGTCGGCTTCCGCCGCCTGCTTCAGGGTTTCCATGTCCAATCCGGCTATGAATGCCTCTGTGATGCCCCATGAACGGGCTATTTTCAGGTGTTTTTCCTCGAGGACAGAACCGGACGGCAGCAGGAATCTTCCGTTAGGACACACAAGATCCTTTTCAAGCGTCATGCCAGGTTTTATGTCATCGAGATATATAAGTCCCATCGTCAGCCCTGCGTTTGTATTTCGTTATTTAAATGTATCATAGATAAAAAATTAATACAAGGATAGCTGTTATTCGTGAAAGTATGACAGAGTGATGCTGAACATCGCTCCACCGCTGATATTTTCCGCTATCAGAAGACCGTTCATATGGTCCTCTATCATAATTTTCGACATATAGAGACCGATTCCTGTGCCTTCGCCCTCCGGCTTTGTGCTGAAGTAGGGGTCGAAAATTCTGCTGAGGGTCTCTTCCGGAATATTTCCGCCATCGTTGGCTATGTCCAGCTTCAGGCGGTCCTGTTTATATTGAATTTGTATGTTCACATTGCCTATCTTGTTGTTGCCTGTGGATTTTCTGTAGTCAGATATGGCATATCTGGCGTTCTGGAGAATATTCAGGATAACCTGCTTCAGCTCGCTGGGATATACGCTGATTTTTTTGTCGTTTATAGGCGTGTATTCTTCCGGAACTTTGTTCTCACAGCTTATCTCCGTTGTTCCGTCCGTGATGGAGATTTTATAGTTGATGTGCTGGTTGCGGAGCTGTGTCGCCACCAGAGACATGCTTTCGAACACAACATCGGCTATGTCTATCTGCTCCATCGTGTTGCCGGAGTGGAAGAAGTTTCTGAAATCGTCAATGGTGCCAGACATATGGTTTATCAGGCGCATGGCGTTCATGATGAAATTGTCCAGATACGGTCTGTTCACCTCTCCGGCATCGTGGGCATCCTCTATGTCCTGAACATACAGAGCCAGAGCGTTCAGAGGCTGGCGCCACTGGTGGGCGATGGCGTTTATCATCTGCCCCATGGCGGCGAACTTAGCCTGTTCGAAAAGCATCTGCTCGTTCTTTCTTCTTTTGTGTGTTTCGTCCTGAATCCGTTTTTCCAGTCCTTTGTTTATCTCTTCCAGTTGTTTCTTGCGGTTGATGAGCTCCTGCTCCATCTTCATCCGTTCGGTGATGTCACGGAAAACATACACGGAACCGATCATGTCGCCTCTGGAGCCGAACATGGCGGATGATGTTATGTATACCGTTATCACTCCGGCGTCTTTTGTCACCATGTTTGCCCGGAATGTCTTGTTGGTGTTTTCAGAAAAATCTATTACTCGGTCGGTTATTGGTTTTCCAGTGTCATAGTCGTATACCTGCACAACCTCGCTGATGCTGTGTCCCAGCAGAAAACGGTATTTCTGCCCCAGAATGGTTTCGGCGCTGCTGTTTATCAGGGTTATCCTGCCGTACTTGTCGGCGGCGATCACTCCCTCGCCGATGCTTTTCAGGGTGACGTCCAGACGCTCCTTCTCTCCCTCCAGCTCGCTCTGAACTTTGGTTATCTCGGTGATGTCCATCACCACGCCTATGAATCCCTGAATCTTTCCGCTGTAGTTAAACTGCGGCGAGATGGTGCAGAGGGCGGGGAATGTGACTCCGTTTTTCTTTATCATGTCTATACGCTTGGTCACCATCGATCCGGAGTAGCGGCTCTCTGAGCACATCAGGGTGATGTCGTCCGCCAGTCCCTTTATGAGCCCGGCAACGGGCAGACCGAGAATCTCCGGCAGTTTATAGCCGAAGATAAGCTGTGTTCCCGTGTTGGCGTCCAGAATCACCGGTTCCGAATCCAGAGAGATGATTATGAGCCCCGTATTGGTGGTGGAGTCGAATATGGAGCGCAGATATTCTTCCTTGTCCTTCAGCTCCTTCTCTCTTCGGTCTATGGTGATAGCCATCTTTTCGAAACTGTCATAGAGGGTTCTCAGTTCTCTGAAGACACCCTTCTCCGCTTCGTTGAAATGCAGGAAGGTTCCTTTGGATATCATTTCGCTGCGCTCAGTGAGCAGTTTCATAGGCAGGATCAGTTTTATCCGGATGAAATAGAGTATCAGACCGGAAAAGACCGCGAGGAGCACTATGGAGAAGATTGTGACGAAGAGTATCTGTCTGTAGAAGAACAGGGCGCTCTTCACCGGCTGTTCATAGATCAGATACCAGTCGCTGGCGTTTATCTTGTGGATCGCGCCGACATATACTTCCCTGCCGGAAACATAGCCGTATTTGATATGGTGTCCGGTCTTTCTGATCCCCATCAGAGGGTGATCCGCCAGATTGAAAGCGGATGAGTTGGCTATATTGGATGCTATGATGTCTCCGGATGCATCCGCTATGAATATGTTTGCGTCTTTGTCCGGCAGAGTGTTCACCATCGCGTCACGGATGCTGTCCAGACTGATGTTGCCCACCACATGACCGCCGTCAAATTTTATGGAGAGAGTTACAACGTTTTTGTTGGATATGGCTGACAGGTGCGGTCTGCTCCATTCTATTTTCAGGTTGCTTTTGTTTATGTCGGATACCTTTATCCCCACAAAATCGTTGGGGTCATATGAGGCGAACTGATCCAAATTGATATATGTGATCTCTCTGTCGTTGTTGATAATATAAATCGACTCGAAGATATGGTCGTTTTTGATTCCGTTGGATATCATCGCCTCTATCTGTTTCCGGGTAAATTTTTTGTCTCCGGCGTTTTCCGCCAGTGTCGCCAGCATCTTATACGGGCTTTCCAGCTTAGAGCTGACTGAGGCGGATATAGAGTCTGCCACGAGATTTATCTTATACATCACATTGTTTTTAGACGAGGTATACGCTCCCGAAAGGAAAAAAATGACGACAAGCGCAAGGGGGAGTATGAGAAAAAGTGAAAATGCTTTTACAAAAATATTTCCGAGTGACGCGTTTCTGTTCATTCTGCCAGTCCGATACGTTCAGTTTTTCCGGACTTGGTAATGAAAAGATTCAGAGGCATATAGGAATCACCGTATTCGTCAAAAGAGAATTCAGGGATCAGCTGAAGGCGTCTGGCGGCGGCGGACACAGCGTCATAGAAGCTGGCTCCCTTCTCCAGATCGGGCAGGGCGTGGATCATCATAACCATGCTTTCGTGTCCGTACATGCTGAACCATGAGGGTTCCTGACGGTATTTTTTCATGTATGCCGACCGGAACCTTGTATATGCTTTGGTTGTTTTGTCTATGTAGTAGTCGAAGAGATAGACGTCATCCCCCGCCTCTCCGGCGAAACGAAAAAACTCGTTGGACAGCGCCCATGCTCTGATGAGGATTTTTGATTTGAATTCCGCTTTTCTCACCTGCCAAATAATCAGAGCTGTGTCCATGGCGGACGCCAGAATATAATACATCTGCGGCGGATTGTTCTTGTCTTTCATAATCAGGGTGTTCATGCTTTCGCCGGATTCCGGGTTGAAAGCCCTGATGTCTCTGACATGCCCGCCACGGCTGATGAACGTTTCGGTGGCGTTCTTCACCAGGTCTCCGGCATATGAGCTGTTTCTGGAATCATATATGATAACCATGTCTTTGATATTCATTTTGTTTATCAGATATCTGGAGATGTTCTCCGCCTGTCTGCGGCTGTTGTGGGGCATGGTGCGCATGAAGTGGTCGTCTTTTCCCGCCAGCTCTGATGTGCTGACGGTGGGGCTCAGCATGAACATGTATCTGCCGTCCAGATAAGGCGTGACGGCAGTCGCCACATTGCTGATGCTGGGACCTATGATATAACGGATGTCGGCGGATTCGAACGAGTTCATGGCGGACAGTCCTTCAGAGGGGATGCCTTTGTCGTCTTTAACCATCAGGTTGACGGAATCCTCCATACCGGACTCTTCCAGAGCCAGCATGGCGCCTTTCAGAGTATCCTGACCTAGGTCGGAATACCTCCCGCTCAGCGTCCCCAGAAAACCGATGTTAGTCTTCTTCTCCTGAGTGTCGCATCCAAATAAAGTTAACGCGATTGTTAGCGCAATTAATATTCTGAGCATTATTTCTCCGCTTTCATAATATCATAAATATCTGCGATAAACAATGTGCGGGGTCAGAAATAATGCCGTATAGCACTAATAATCAGGCGTATGCATCGTAGTAGTTTCCCGTTCTGGAATTCTGCCTGTTCATCCGCTGATTGTCCTGATCCACGCTCTCCACAGAACGTTTTCTGGACGCCTGACGGTACGCGGCGTCATCATTGTATGTTCTGATCCGCTCGCTCTGGGCATATTGCTGGGCTTGTTTTTCTGCGTTTTTCTGTTTTAATTCTTCGAGCATACGGGTGTATGCCTCTTTGGAGGCGGAACCGCCTATAACGCGTGACATGAATGCACCTTTCGGGACATCCGTGTTGATATTGCGCATCCGTGCTCTTATCGTATCGACATATTTACGCATTACTTAAGAAAAAAATAAAAAAAATATCAAAAATTATCTATCGCCTTCTCCTGCTCTGCCTGCTGGCGTCTGCGGATGATCTTGTTGTATGTGGATATGATATCTTTTCTGGTGATGATGCCCAGCAGTTTGTCCGGATTTTCCGGATCCACCACGGGGAGCATCTCTGTTTTTTTGAAGCCTATATTCTCGATAGCGTCTGAGAGCGAATCGTCCGGCGACACAGCGGGAACGTCCGTCTCGCAGACCTCTCCGGCCACCACGATATCTTCCAGCCCCTCTTCCAGAACAAATTCCCTGAGCTCCTCAAAGAGCAGAACACCGGCGAATGTGCCGTTCTCTCTTATCACGGGAAAGTTGTTGTGCTTGGTTTTTGAGATGAAAGGCACTATCTCGTTGAATTTCATATTTTCCGGAATAACTATCGG
>JBFWMA010000003.1:290737-379005 GCA_050251875.1 Deferribacterales bacterium
GCGCAGACAAAGCCCAGAGCGGTGTAGCCCACCAGCTCTATAGGGTTTCTGAAGGCGAAGTCGGGAGTGCCGAACAGCGGTTCCCATCCGAAGAAACTGCAAAAGATTGAATATGCGATAATAGACGTGATGGTTGAGGGCAGAAGCGCTTCATATTCCATGTCCGAGCTGGAATAGAGCACTTCGGAGGCAAAAATCGCTCCCGCCAGAGGCGAGCGGAATATCGCTCCCACACCGGCACCCATTCCGGCGGCGGTGAGAATCCTCTTCTCTCTGTCGGAGAGATGAAGGGTTCTGCCCAGAAACGAGGCGAATCCGGCGCCTATCTGGGCGATGGGACCTTCCCGTCCTCCTGAGCCTCCGGTGCCTATGGTTATGGCGCTGGCGATGGTTTTCACTATCGGCACCTGCCAGCGTATGTTTCCGCTTTTATGGTGAATGGCTTTGATGGCGGCGTCTGTTCCGTGTCCGGATGCCTCCGGAGCGAATTTATAAACGATATATCCGCTGACCAGACCGCCCAGGGCTGGAACTATGAACAGAAGCCATCTTTTGAACTCTGTGTGTGAATGTCCGAAAAACGCAGGTTCTCCGGCTGTTTCCCCTATGCGCAGACCAACTAAATGATCCAGGAAGATGTATTCGCTCCCCTGAAGCAGGAGAAAGAAGATGATAGCGCCTATGCCGGCGACTGTGCCGACAGCGGTACCCAGAATGAACCACCGCCCTATTACCGGCAGTGTTAATATTTGCAGTCTAAAATTTTTCATCTCAATATAATTTTAACGCTTTTTGCGCTCAAGGCAAGGACTAAAGAACTATTTTTTGAATATGAACAATGCTTTCTTGTCAGTGTATGATATCAGGCGTCCGTCTACTGTCTCCAGACGGTATCTTTCGGCGTAATCTTTCGGCAGGCTGAGAAACATCTCCTCCACCTGACGGCAGGTCTCTTCAGAGGGGTTGAGTCTGGTTACCCATTCACGGAAATCGTGGCGTTTGTAAAAGACGGCGGCTTCGTATGTGGTGAGCCCTTCGGCTTCCGCCATGCCTTTGATGTCTTCCACGGTGTGGGATTTGATATGCGTGGGGTCACGCAGCAGCTCTATGGCGTTCAGATGTTCATCCCCTTCGTCCACGATGGAGTCTATCAGTATGAAATATCCGCCTTTTTTCAGTATGCGGGCGACCTCGCCGAAAAACATGCAGGGACATCTGAAATGGTGCATGGCGATGCGGCATCCCACCAGATCAAAAGTATCCGGGAGGAACGGCAGATACTGCGCCTGCGCCATTACGGGGGCGTCCAGCCCGAAGGCTTCTCTGCCTTTTTTCAGCATATTATGGCTGAGGTCTGTGGTTATCTTTATGTCGGCGTTAAATGCGTTGGCGAAATGTCCGGCGGCAGAAGCCACGTCCAGCGATCTTTCGAAACGCATTGAACCGAACACATCGGAAAAATATTCAAGATCTGAGCCTGTTCTGTGGTCGGAGCTTTTCAGATAATTGTCTGAGGCGCTGTCGAAACCCATGATTATACTCTGTTCAGAAAGTCTTTTATCAGACCTGTCTGGGTCTCGAATTCCAGCAGAAAGGCATCGTGTCCGTAGTCGGACTGAATGTTGTGCCACTCGGTCTCTTTGCCCTGTTTCTTCAGTATGTCCACCAGCTCTTCCGTCTGATACGGAGGAAAGAGGAAGTCGGACGTGAATGTCAGAAACAATGATTTTGCGCTGACAGCCGACAGAGCGTCATCTATGTTTCCCCTGCCGTATGACAGGTCGAATATGTCCATGGCTTTCAGCACATAGAGATATGTGTTGGCATCGAACGTCTCTGTGAATTTATATCCGTTGTAGCGGAGATAGTTCTCCACCTCGAACATGCCTGTGAAGTCGTAAATACCCTCGAAGGTGGCGTATCTTCTGCCGAATTTATTATGAAAGGCAGGGTCGGACAGATATGTGATGTGTCCTGCCATTCTGGCGATGGCGAGACCGTCCACGGGGATCTCGTCTCCGTAATAGTCTCCGCCTTTCCATCTGGGGTCTTTCATGATGGCGAATTTGGCTATGGCGTTAAAAGCGATCGCCATGGGTGTTATCCCCGCTGATGTGGCTATGGGGATTATGCTGTGAACGCCTTCGGGAAAGGTTGCCGCCCACTCCAGAGCCTGCATGCCGCCCATGGAGCCGCCGGCGACACAGAAGAGTTTTTCTATGCCCAGACGCTCCACAAGTTTTTTCTGGAGGCGCACCATGTCTCTGATGGTAACCACGGGGAACCTCAGACCATATCGCTCGCCTGTGGCGGGGTCGACAGAGCTGGGACCTGTGGTGCCGAAACAGCTTCCGAGGAAGTTGGAGCAGATGACAAAATATTTGTCCGTGTCGAACGCCTTGCCCGGACCTATCATCGAATCCCACCATCCTGGTCTCTGCTCATCGGATCGGTTGAATCCGGCGGCGTGGGCGTTTCCGGTGAGAGCGTGACAAACCAGTATGGCGTTGTCTTTATTCTCATTGAGCCTGCCGTATGTCTCATACGCCACGGAGACGGATGAGATCACACGACCGCTCTCAAAGGAGAAATCGTCTTTAATAGTGATATACTGCGTCTTTACAACGCCGACAGAAGAACTGTCCGTCATTTAACCGCCTTAAGCGCCTGTTCGAAATCTTCGATCAGGTCATCGATATTCTCTATTCCCACGGCAACCCTGATGAGTTCATCGGGAATGCCCGCCTTCACCCTGTTTTCAGCGGAGAGCTGACGGTGAGTTGTGCTTGCGGGGTGTGTCACGATAGTTCTGGTGTCGCCGAGGTTGGTGGCGTGTATGGCTATCTTGACACCTTCGATGAATGTTTTGCCCGCTTCCAGTCCGCCTTTCAGTCCGAATGACATCATAGCGCCGGAGCCTTTGGGCATATATTTTTTAACAGCGGAATAGTTTTTGTTATCGGGCAGGTCGGGATAGTTGACCCATGCCACTTTGTCGTTGCTCAGCAGATATCCGGCGAGTTTGTACGCGTTCTCGCAGTGTCTGGGCATACGCAGGTGCAGAGTCTCGAGACCTTGCAGAAGCTGGAACGCGTTCATGGGAGACAGGCACCCGCCAACGTCACGCAGAACTCCCGCTCTCATCTTAACAGCGAAAGCCATAGGACCGAACTTGTCGGCGTATACCACGCCGTGGTAGCTGGGGTCGGGTTCGCACAGATTGGGGAAACGTCCGCTAGCTTTCCAGTCGAAGTTTCCGCCGTCCACCACGATACCGCCCATAGCGGCGCCGTGTCCGCCTATGAATTTTGTCATGGAGTGCAGAACGATGTTGGCTCCGTGCTCCAGAGGGCGGAACAGATAGGGTGTGGTGTAGGTATTGTCCACGATAAGCGGAACTTTATGTTTCTTAGCCACTTCGGCTATTTTTTCTATGTCGGGGATGTCGCTTCCGGGGTTGCTGACGGATTCGGTGTAGATCGCCTTTGTTTTAGCGTCAACAGCCTTGTCGAAAGCGTCTATGTCGTCCTGATCCACCAGACGCACTTCTATGCCCAGTGAACGGAAAGTATGGACGAACAGGTTGTATGTGCCACCGTACAGTTTGCCGGACGCAACGATGTTGTCGCCTGATCCTGCCAGAGTGGTGATAGCCATGTATGTGGCGAACTGCCCGGCGGAACCGGCAACAGCGGCGGCGCCACCTTCCAGAGCGGCTATTCTGTTTTCCAGAACCTCCACTGTAGGGTTGGACAGACGGGAATAGATGTGTCTTGCCACGTCCAGGTCGAAGAGACCCACGGCGTGCTCAACGCTCTTGAACTCATATGCGTTGGAGTAATATATCGGAACCTGTGTGGCTCCTGTCTTTTCATCCGGTCTGAATGATCCGTGGATGGCTATTGTCTCAAATCTGTGCTTGCTCATTTGGTTCCTCCGCGTATAAAAAAAGCCTCTATCCTTTGAGGGAAAGAGGCGGTTATGTGTTTTTGACATATAACTTATCTTTCCGTCCCGGCAGGAATTAGCACCAGTCATCGGACTATTAAGCCCGACCGGCTGCTGTAGCATCATCGAGCCTTGTCCCTCCGCTACTCTGGATAAGTTCTGACACAATATAGATAAAAAGGTGTTTTGTAAAGAGTTTTATTGGGCTATTGGTTTTGGCTATGCTTTTTATTAAGCAGACTGAATCCCTGCTCCCTGAGAGGTGTTATCAGAAGAGCGATGATGAAGAAAGCCGCCATGACGACTTCTGAGTCGGTGAAGTTGTTCTCTGTCAGTCCTTCCGCCATGTAAATTAGCAGGACGAAGAGAGCTGTCTTAGCGTACGGGTTCTCTTTAATCGCTCTGCCGATGTGCCTAAACAGGGCGCTGATAAACAGAAAGAGAGCGATCAGCCCGAAAAAACCGTGAGTGAAAGTATATTGGAGATAAGAGTTGTGGGCATGCGCCACACTCATTACGGGTACGTTTATCATAGGGCGGATGACTTCCTCAAAGTTTCCTTTGCCGTATCCGAACAGAGGTTTCGCCATTATCGCTTTTGCCGTGGTCTCCCACAGAACCAGACGTGTGCCCACGGATGTGTAGCTTCCGCCGGATATCTCTGCGCCGATGTGTTTGAACCGCTGTCCCACAGCGTTGTCGAAATACATCAGAGAGAAGATCAGCGCCAGACCAACCGCCACGGCGACAAGACCTTTGCTCTTGAACCGATAGATTATCATAGCGGACAGGGTCAGCACGGCTGCCATGATAGAGCCTCTGCTGTCGGATAAAATCAGGGCTGTGAGCGCCGACAGGGCGAAGAGAACAAAGAGAATCTTTGTCTTTCTGCCGGACGGCGGGGTGAAAAACAGAAATCCGCACGCCGCTATGAACATTATCCCCATCTCGTTTCCATAGGTTAGAGCGTGGGACAGAAATCCGTTCGCTCTGACATAAGTCTCTGATGTCATGAAATAATAGGCGTCATATCCGAGATCCATCAGGATGCCGATGAAGAAGAACAGAAAGATTTTTTCCCGTTTTCTACCGTCAAAAAGCAGATAAACCGTGAAAAGATGAAAATATACCCAAAAGCTGAAAAAACTTTTTAAGGAATTGGTGGTGTCGGCTCCGAATATTGTCGAAAGTGATTCTGCCAGCACCATCAGGAGGAAATAAAGAAAATACGACTTTTTAAATAAGGTGAAATCTTTGGTTTGATACAGCTTCACTGCCGACATGATTATGAGCAGCGCCAGAAGAATCTGAGTCGCTGAAATAGAAACCGTGGATGCCGTGGCGGAGAGCCCCAGCACTATAAATTCCAGCAAAAATCACCCGTTAATTGTTTTTAAGAACGCAGGCGAAAAAACCGTCCGCATCCGTTTTGTATGGTAGAGAAACAAAAAAATCGTTATTTATAAATATTTCGTCACATTGTGGAGAAACTATAGAGAATGTGGTGTGATTCGTCAAGAAATTCTCTATCACCTCGGTGGTCTCCTCCGGCTCCAGCGAACAGACGGAATATATCAGCGTGCTGTTCTTTCCGGTGAATCCCGCCGCCTTGTCCAGCATCTCTTTTTGTCTTTTGGAACATTCCTTAATATCACGCTGCTTTCTCAGCCAGCGCACTTCCGGGTGTCTTTTGATAGTGCCCAGAGCGGTGCATGGAGCGTCCAGCAGAACAAGGTCGAACTCCGCCTCGGTGTCCAGCTCCAGAATATCGGCGCATACGCAGTCGACATTTTTCAGATGAGCCGTGTTCTCCTTCAGCTGTTCATAGCGTCTTTTGTTCTTCTCCACGGCGAACACCCGTGAGTCCGGATATGTGCCTGATAAAACAAAAGTCTTGCCTCCCGGAGCGGCGCAGCAGTCCAGCACGGACAAGGGAGATATGTCTCCCGCCAGTCTGGCGACCGAGTAGGACGCGTAATCCATTATATACCCGTCAGACTCATCACGCACTTTAGATATCTGCATGGTGTCTCTGTCGACACTGTAGAATGACGGTTTCTGGTTGAGATCATTCAGAAAACTGTCCAGATCGTCCCCCAGTCTTTTCTGCCACCTCTCGGTGAACCAATCGGGGAAATCCTTGCGGATGTTGTATCCTGCCATGAGCTCGTCTTTCTTTCTGGCGAGGTTTCTGAGCACGGCGTTCACAAAGCTCTTTTTGCTCTTGTCCACCAGAGAGACGCTCTCGTTCACGGCGGCATACTCGGGTATGTCGTTCATGAAGAGTATCTGGCAGGCGCCCAGAGCCAGAGCGGCTCTGGCGTCAGCGTCCGGCGCTGTTTTATAGAGAGTGCCCAGAGCCTTCTCTATGAACCCCAGATGTCTGAATGTCTCGAAATATATCTTTCTGTAAAGGCGCTGTTCCGCTGAATCGAGAAAATAGTCCTCTTTCAGGATGCCCTGATAGTAGGATTTCAGGATGTCAAACAGTCTATAGCGGTACTTGTCCGCCATTAACGGGCGCCTCTGGCGATCTCTCTGAGTCTCTTAATGCGCTCCTCCACCGGGGGGTGTGTGGAGAACAGGTTCATCGCTCCTCTTGCTGAGAAGGGGTTCATGATGAACATGTGCGCTGTGGCTGGTTTTGCGTCATCCATAGGATGATAAGCCACGCCGTTTGATATTTTGTCCAGAGCAGATGCCAGCGACAGAGGTTTTCCGCAGAGGCGAGCGCCCTCTTCGTCCGCTCTGTACTCTCTGGATCTGGATATAGCCATCTGTATCAACATAGCGCCTATGGGGGCGAGGATTGATACCATTATCATGGCGACCATGCCCAGAGGGCTTCCGTTGTTTTCATCGTCTCTGTGTCCGCCGCCGAAGATTGCCGCCCAGCGTGCCATATCCGCCAGCATCATAACAGCGCCGGCT
This sequence comes from Deferribacterales bacterium, assembly GCA_050251875.1. GTDB lineage: Bacteria > Chrysiogenota > Deferribacteres > Deferribacterales > Geovibrionaceae > Seleniivibrio. Next base: position 297,617 of record JBFWMA010000003.1, read on the forward strand.
ATTGTGGCGGCGACAGTACCTATCAGGATGTCGCGTCCGCCGATGTGGCTGAGTTCGTGGGCGATAACGCCCTCCAGTTCGTCTTCGGTCAGCATGCCCATGATGGCTGTGGTGACAGCCACCGCCGCATGGCTGGGGTTGCGTCCTGTGGCGAAAGCGTTGGGTGTGCCGCTCTGCATCACATATACTTTAGGCATGGGCAGTCCGCCCTTGTTTGCCAGATTTCTCACTATTCTGTAGAGAGCGGGATAATCCGCCTCTGTCACTTCTTTAGCTCTGTACATTGCCAGAACCATTTTGTCGCTGAACCAGTAGGAGAAGATGTTCATCAGAAACGCTATTGTGAACGCTATGTACATCCCTCTCTGTCCGCCGATGAGCCCTCCCACGAAGACGAAGAAAGCCATAAGCAATGTCATGAGCAGAACTGTCTTCAGAGTGTTCATACTGCCTCCTTGAAATTATATATATTTTTTATTTCATTCTCTATCATGTCCGTGTCTATTCTGGTGCTGCAACACTCTCCGTTTGGTCTGCTGTTGCAGAATCCCAGCACGGGGAGCGGATAGGTGTCCTGTATGCCGCTGATGAGATCTCTCTCGCAGGCAACAGCCAGAATCAGGTCCGGACGGGTCTCTTTCACTATCCTGCGGGCTATTGTTCCGCCTGTGGCGATATTAATTGATATATTATATCTGGCGGCGATGTTGACAAGATTTTTTATATCGCATCTGCCGCACCCTGTACATTTAGAGATGTCTTTGGTCAGCTTAAGTTCACATGAATCGAGCTGAATGCAGTGGGGGAGCAGGATCAGCATCTTTTTAGGTGTTTTGTTCCTGAGCAGGCTACGCACCATGTCGTTGTTTATGTTTACGAATGCACGGATGAGCCTGTCCTTGTCTATGCCCACATATTTCGATGTTCTGAGCATGAACGGAAGAGTAAGGCGGGTGGATACCCTGCGGAATCCCTTGACCGAGCGCATGTCTCTGCCTGTCAGCGCCGTATAGGCGAACAGGGCGGAGAAGAGCGTCACGGATGAGGCGAAGACTATGAATATGGCTGTGACGGCGTATGACACGAACGATGAAACATAGTTCGCCCCCACCATCATCAGATACCATATGACAAGCCCGGCGCCGAATATTATGCTGGCGCATACGAAAAACAGCGCCATGAAGATGGCTCTGTCTTTGGACATTAATTTATTCAAATTTTTCATTACCTGTCAGTTTAGCTCCCGCCAGAAAGCTGGCGGACGGCATGCGTTTTTTTCCTTCGGGCTGAAGCTCTTTTATAACCAGAGCGTCAGTTTTGCATTTTACGCTGAACGTCTTTTTCGTAACGTCAAAGATTGTTCCGGGTTCGATGTTCTTATCGCAGGAGACCACATCCGCCATGAACAGCTTAAACATCTTTCCGTCCAGAAAGGTGTGGGCTGTGGGCCAGGGAACGAATCCCCGGATCATGCACTCGATCTCTGCCGCCGATTTCTCAGCCCAGTTGATCTGACCGTCCTCTTTTTTCATCATGGGGGCATAGGTCATGTCTGCGTCATTCTGTTTTACTGGTGTTATACTGTCAAACTCATTCAGTGTTTTTATCAGCAGGTTTGCGCCTGTAACGGACAGCTCTTCGGCTATCATCACGGCGTCTTTTTTGCCTATTTCAGTCTTCTCCACCAGAAGTATGTCTCCGGTGTCGAGCCCGGCATCCATCAGCATGGTCGCCACGCCAGTCTCTTTCTCTCCGTTAATCACCGCCCAGTTAACTGGAGCGGCTCCACGGTATCTAGGCAGGAGTGAGAAGTGAACGTTGATAGGAGCGAATTTCGGCACATCCAGCACAGCCTGAGGCAGTATCTTGCCGTATGCCGCCACCACGAGAAAATCCGGAGCGATGCTTTTCAGCTTTTCCAGAACCTCTTCGTTGTTCTTAAGGCTTTTCGGCTGAAGAACCTCAATGCCCTGCGCCTCGGCGTATTCCTTAACAGGGGGCGCCTGCATCTGGTTTCCTCTGCCTTTGGGTTTGTCTGTCTGAGTGATCACCAGAGCGACTTCTATATTATTTTCAACTAATGCTTTTAGTGTCGGCACTGCCATTTCCGGCGTACCCATGAATACTGTTCTCATGCTCTCTCCGATATCGTTTAGGATTATACTATATTAAAGGAAAAGAAAATCAAGGTGTTTAGGATTATTTGACTTCCAAGAGGGTCTGTTTATAGATATCTATGTTTTTTCCGCCAAGTTCCACTGCTTTTTCAGCGGCTTTCACGGCTTCGTCCTTGTTGCCTGTTTCGCTGAGTATCTGAGCCAGATTGTTCCATGCGTCAGCCGCATCGGGGTATTCGTTAGTCAGCTTATTAAATATGGCGACCGATTCGGCTTTTCTGCCGTTTATATAGAGCGAGTTGGCATAGGCGAACATCACCGTCTTGTCCGACTGCCATTTTTCGTATGCCGCCTCGTATGTTTTCAGGGCATCTGCTTTGTGCGTGCCGCTGTCGAAAACAGCCGTGGAGTCCATGAGCCTCAGCGGATCCGCTCCGGACGGTATCTCTCCGGGGTTCAGCAGGACAAATCCCCAGTATCCGGCTCTGCCCCACACATGGTCGAAGGTAGCCTCTGTGAACGGCTCGTCCTCCGTGAGCCCCGAGTGGAGGTATATCATGCCGTTTCTTCTGCTGATTCCGGTCACCACTGCATAGTGCCATACGGGGTGCCATTTCAGCCCTAGATTCAGAAAGACAACCGTTGGTCTGTCTTCTGTGAGCTGGCTTATCAGTTCATCCGGAGATGTCACAGTGTATGGGATTTTTCCGTATCGTCTGGCGCCCTGGAGCATGTCGGGCTGAAGAGTGCCTTTTTTTGACGGGGTATAAACTATGGGTATCAGGTCTTTCTGATCCACAGAAACTCCCTTGTCCTGAAGAACCATCGCCAGCGAGGCGGGACCGCAGTTATATTCTGTCTGGGGTTGAAAAGGAACGGACAGGGCTATCTCAGGTGTGTCCTGAACCGCCCTGTCCCATCTAACGGAAGTCTTTGCCGTGCATCCCGCCATGAAAAGAGCGAGAGCTATGAAAGCGAGATGTCTGAACGGCATTATTTTACTGATTTTGTAAACGGGAACACCTTGGTGAATCCGAGTATGTCTGTAGCCAGAAGCACAAGGAACACAAGCACTGCCGCACCGACAACAACACCAAGTCCGCTTCCGCCGGCGGGAGCGTTTTTCAGATCATCGGCGAAGGCCACTGCCTCTGCGTCAGACATATTCTGCGCTCTGGACATGGCTTCGTCAGGAGCGATGCCCATATCCACGAGCTGGCTTTTTACATCCTCTCTGGAAAGAAACGCGCTGATGTCCGCTCTGGCGCTTTCTGCCTGAGCCGACTGAACCATGGACTGTGTGCCGATCATTTTAGCGTGGGCTAGGTTTGCCGGACCTGTGATGAAGATCATTGCCATTATCAGTAGCAGGCTGATAACGGGAGATGTCATTCTCATTTGTCTCATAGATGTCTCCTTGAAAGAATAATAGTTATTATATTCTTCACAGCTAAAACACGCCACATGAAAAAAGGTTAAAATTAACTTGTGTAATTTTTATGTGCTTGTGATGTGCAATGAAAGGTCTGGTTGTGTGCTTTCTGTGCTTTTGCACACATTCGGAGCGGTTATCAGGGGGTTATAGGTTTTTTCTGCATATTTTTCACATAATTCCTTATTTCTTAGCGATTTAGCCTAAGTTAAGCATAGGCGGAACCGACCGATCCGATAGACATACAGGATCTATCCGACATGGAGGACGGTTATGAATGTATCATCTAACTACTCGGTCTCATACAGCTCGCTGAGCAGCGGCGGTATGAGCGTCAAAGGGCAATCAGGAGACTCACAGGATGAGTCCGCGTCCAAGTCCGCCTCAACATCAGCATCCACAGATACTGTCACTCTGTCGAGCTACAGCATCGGCGGAACCACAGTGACAAAATCCGAATTCGATCAGTATGACACTGACGGAGACGGAGAGATCAGCGCCTCTGAGCTGGCGGCTTATGAAGACGATCAGGAGAGCGAAGACAGCTCCACAGTGACAACATCCACCGAAACAGAGAGCGCCGAATCTCAGATAGTGGATCAGCTCACCATGAGCGGAAAGACCACCGAAGAGGCTCTTCTGGGCAGTCTGGGGTCGAATGTAAACACCTATGCCTGAGTCTGTGAGTGAGCGCGGGCGGAGTTTGTCCCCCGCGCATTTATCCGCCTAGGGCTATTTGTCTGTTAAGATTTCAAGAGCTATGACGATGAAAATAATGTGCGGGCTAACTGTCCGTATGGAGGGTCGTCATGGATATATCATCAAATTATTCATCTTACTCATCGCTGGCTGACGGTCAGATGAACGTCAGGGGACAGGACAAAAGCGCAGAGAGCAATCCTTCTGATAAATCCGCTCCGGAAGCGAAACCAAATAAAGAGAAAGAGAACACAGCCTATACCATCGCCGGCGACAGAGTGTCCAAAGCGACCTATGATAGATATGACACCAACGGCGATGGAAAAGTAAATTCTGACGAAATAGAAGCCTATAAGGCTGACAAGTCCGGCGTGAAAACCGATGAGAGCGCTGAAAGCGCAGAGGAAACAGCCATGTACGCCGGGCAGAATACACAGGAAACCATCGGCGCTAATATCGATATATACGCCTGACGGCTGTCCGGAGCGGTGCGCTCCGGGGTTATTTCATAGATATTTCCAGCTTCGGTTCTTTCACGGCGTGTCTTGACGTCATCATGTTTATAGATTCTGACGGTATGCCGTATTTCTCAACCATATGCTTTTTCAGCGTTTCAAATCTGTCCGCAGATACCTTCATTCTGTCTTTATATCTCAGGCTGCTTTCCGGATAACATGTGACTGTCAGAGACGCTTTTCCGGCCTTTGCGCTGATGGATTTTATCACGCTGTAGTCGGGGAACCCGCCTTCCGGCTCTGTGTTTTTAGGCTGATAAATCAGCGGTGTGAAGAGCGGTTTGGAAATGACGGTGACCTTAGAGTCGAATTTATATTCCGAGCGGATATAGTTGGTGAGCATCTCTGTCTCCTGTTCTGTGCAGGGGGAGTCTTTTTTGATATAGAGGATGATATTGGCTGTTTTGCCGGATGTCAGGCTGATGTTGTAGCTCTCCAGAGGAAAGGGGCTTATGAGCTCGGACACTTTGTTTATCATCTCGTCTGTTTTGTCTCTGAATCGCATCGCCGTGGAGGACACAGTCTCCACAGGAGCGGGCGGAGCCGCCTTCTGGACGATGGCGGGCTTGTTGTTCACTATGTCGTCTTTCAGTGCCACCTGTGTTACGGAGAGGTTGCTTTTGATGCCCAGGCGGTTTTCTATGGCGGATTTCAGGAGCATTATCTCCTGTTTTGCTATGGGTTTGCCGGATGCCACCGCCAGACTGATGTTCAGGTTGTGGTTGTCGTCCATGTCGTATGTCAGGCTGAATATGGTGGCGTTCTGGATCTCCGACACCGCCTGATTGATAACTCTGCGTATTTTCAGCATCTGTATGGACTGCTTGAGAGTGTATGACAGGGGCAGAGACACGGCGGCTATTATGAGTATGATGGTTACCAGTTTTCTTTTGATATAATTAAAATCTTTCAGGTTGTTGAAATATGTGAATCCGAAGAGTATGCCGCTGAGTGCCGTTGTGGCGACTATGGCGGTGAAGTTGGTGAAAAAGAGCAGGAAAGAGCCGATGGATATCTGCCAGTTTCCGGTGCCGATGCCGAATCCCACAACGCTGAGCGGAGGAATGATGGATGTGGCGATGGCGACACCTGTCAGTGTGCTGACGGAGTTTATCTTTTTCGACAGAAAGCTGACCGCCACCACCAGACCGGAGAATACGGCGATGAAAAGGTCGTAGAGGTTCGGTTTTGTTCTCGCCAGAATCTGCCCTGTCAGGTCGTTCAAAGGCGACAGATATGACAGAAGGGCGGCTGAGGCGATGACATAGACAAGGCTTTTTCCGAGTGTCTGCAACGACTGTTTCATTAGCCGCTTTTCTGATGTGATATAAGCGAAACCGAAGCTGATAATGGGTCCCATCAGGGGCGATATGAGCATGGCTCCGATGATGACCGCTATGCTGTCGGTGATGAGCCCGAAGAGCGCTATGAAGTTAGCCAGCAGCAGGAGGGTGGTGTATGAACGTGTCATTTCCGACTGAGCGTAAAGATCTTCTATCAGGTGCGGGTCGCTGTCGATATTCAGATATCTCAGCAGTCGTTCGAATCGGTTCATCACAGACCTCCATTGTGCCGCATTTTGCTATACGCTGTAATTATATAACCTTTATTGCTAAGAAGAAACCGTTTGTGCTAATATAACAGAGCAGGCGGTATATGTAATGGATAAATTAACCAAATACTTTGATTTTTTGCCTTATCTTGTTTTTATTATATTTCTGGCATTCTCAGTATTTTTATACCATGAATCAAACGTATCCCTGCGCAATGATATCAACAAAACACTCTCCCTTAATTCCAAAGATATGGTAAACGCTGTGGTCTCCCGCATGAGCACCTATGAACAGGTTCTCAGAGGCGGCGAGGGGCTTTATGTCGCCAACGACTATGAAGTCAGCAGAAGCATGTGGCAGAACTATATCTCCAGACTGAGGCTTCAGGATAAATTTCCCGGAATGCAGGCGGTGGGGTTCACGAAGATAGTCTGGAAGAAGGACGCCGCAGAACATATATACCGCATGAGGGCGTCCGGTATCAAGGATTATGAGATACATCCGGAGAACTACAACGAGAAGATGGTCGTGGTGAACAATATGTATCCGGAGACCATGGAAAATCTGCGTGTTCTCGGGTTCGATCTGCACAGCGAGCCTATCCGCGCCGCCATGCTGGATTATGCCGAAAAGAGCGGAAAGACCGCCCTGTCCGGAAGGATGATTCTGAAGCAGGAGACGAACGAAATAACTGCGCCGGCGGGTGTTCTGATGGCGCTTCCGATATACAGAAACGGACAGATATACGGCTTCATAGCCGCTCCGTTTCGTGTGAACAAGCTGATGGAAGGTATTTTCGGTCCTTCATACGAAGGGGTGGAGCTGAGGATATATGACGGCGTAAGGTCGGAAGACAACCTGATGTACAGCTCCCCAGGGGCGTCATCCGTTGTCAGCTCATACGAATATACTGTGCCTGTGGATATATACGGGCGTGTGTGGCTGATGCAGTTCAGCGCCGGGGCTTCTTTCATGAAGCAGTTCGACTTCAACAAACCGCTGATGATACTGATAGGCGGTCTGGTGACCGGCTCGCTCCTCTCCATGCTGGTCTTCATCGTTCTGAAAACCAGAACCAGAGCCTTCGAGATAGCCGAGCACATGGCGCAGAAGTTCAACGAGAGCGAAGACAGATACCGCAGAACATTCGAACAGGCGGCGGTGGGAATCGCCATGGCATCGCTTGACGGAAAAATAATCAAGACCAACTCGTGTCTGACAGCCATTACCGGGTATTCTCAGAACGAGCTGAAAAATATGACATATCATAATCTGGCGCATAACCCCGATAACGAAGAATTTGAGAACATGGTGATAAGGCTGACAGAGCGCCGGATAGACACATACGACACGGAAAAGGTGGTGGCGAGAAAAGACGGAGCCATGATCTGGACGAATCTGACCGTGTCGGCGTTTTTCGACAGCAAGGGCACTCCTCTTTATCTGATCTGCATAGTGGAGGATATCACCCGGAGGAAAAAGGCTGAAGAGGCGCTGGTGGCGCTCAGTCTGCGTCAGGCGGCTATTCTGGATAACTCTCTGGTTGTCATAGCTCAGGTCAGGGGCAAGGTGATAGAGTGGGTCAACAACGCCGCCGAGAGCATGTTTGGCTATCCTGTGGATGAGCTGATAGGTAACTCTGTGCTGGTTGTCCATCCCAGCGAAGAGGATTATAATAATTTTCACAATTCTCTGGAGATGTCAGAGGAATATTACAGATTCGGATATGCCCGCAAACAGGTCAGACTGAGAAAGAAAGACGGCACTCTGATCTGGGCTGATCTGTCCGGAAAACGTATAGGCAATGAGGACGATCCCGTGCATATATGGGTTCTGAACGATATAACAGAGAGGATAACCGCAGAGGAACAGCTGAAAGAGCTGAACTCCAATCTGGAGAATAAAATAAGCGAAGAGAGCGACCTGAGGATTGAGCAGGAGAGGCTCCTTATGCAGCAGAGCAGGCTAGCCGCCATGGGGGAGATGATAGGCGCTATAGCCCACCAGTGGCGTCAGCCCCTGAACATTATGGCTCTGATGATCCAGAACATCACTGATGACTTTAAGGATAAAAAACTCAACGATGCCGACATGGAGCTTTTTCAGCAGAGAAGTCTGGAACAGCTCTATTACATGTCGTCCACCATAGACGATTTCAGAAACTTTTATAAATCGGATAAAGTGAGAACCAGCTTTTCTCCTCTGGCTCAGGTGGAAAACGTGATGAAGCTGATAACATCCCAGATGCTCGCCAAACAGATATCGCTGAATGTTCATAACAACGGTGACGGCGTTCTGAGCGGTGTGCCTAACGAGTTTTCTCAGGTAATACTTAACCTGGTGACTAACGCTAAAGACGCTATAAACGCCAGAAAGATAAAGAACGGCGTGATAGACATAACCATCAGCAATGACGATCAGGACATCACCGTCTCGGTATCGGACAACGGCGGCGGAATAGCGGACGATATAGCGGAAAAGATATTCGACCCCTATTTCACGACAAAAGGTCCGGAGAAAGGAACGGGAATCGGTCTGTATATGAGCAAGCTGATTATCCATGAACACTTCAGAGGAACTCTGACATTCAGAAGCATAGAGGGCGGTGCGGAGTTTATTCTGAGAATCCCCAGAGCGGATGTTTAGTCGGCGAAATATCTTTCGGTGAAAGTACAGCTCTTTGGTTCCAGCCATGAAGGGAAGCTGTAGTATTTTTCCCTGATCTCTTTCAGATATTCATCTCTGTATTCGTCATATCTGAATCCGTGTCCCAGAACCATGCTCATCTGAGCCCCCAGAACATCAAATTTTTTCACGTCAGTCTTTTCAAAAAATCTGAAAATATCTTCATCAGGTTCGCCCACGAAGATGACTGCGGCGTCTTTTCCGCTCACGTCACGGATATCGAAATCGAAATCTTCCTGCCTGCCGTATTTCGATGTGCTGAACATCACATGGACGTCTTTCCCGCATATCACGCTCAGGGTGGACGAAAGGTTGTACTGGGTGGAGGCGAGGGTATATTCGTCCAGCTCACTCAGCTCTTTACATATCTGCTCCGGAGCGGAATAGGCGGCGATATACGGATAGATCTTCCGGTCTTTTAACAGTGTCACTGGCATCAGAAAAACAGCCGCCGCCAGAACGATATGCACGGCGGTAAAATAGAGGCTGTATCTGACGGACTTTATCAGGCTGTCCTGCCTCAGGCCGCCCGCCAGAATGAACACATAGGGAACAAATATCAGAAACCAGTGGAGACCTATGCCTTTCTTAAGAGACAGAAGCAGATAGAAAACCACAGGCACGATGAACATGACAGACGGAAAGAATTTTCTGAGATTTTTCATCCTCAGATCTCTGAGCATGTACCAAATCAGCCATGGTGTTGTTATATATAAAAATTTCAGCAGAAACCCCAGATAGTTAGCCGCTATGTCCGGTTTTTTTGCCGTCCTGTTTATTACGTTGAACATGATGTTGTTCCAGCAGTGGGTGTAGTTATAGTACATGTTCTGGGTGAAGAAGAGCGATATCATCAGAGAGAACAGAACAAGGTGGGTCAGCTTTCTCCTGTGTGAGGACATGAGAGCATAGAGAGCCAGAGCCAGATAAACGGGAAACGCCAGATATTTCGACATAAAGGCGAATCCGAATACTATTCCGGCGAGAAGAGTCATCAGCAGACTGTTTCTCTTCAGCGCCAGATAAAACATCAGCGAAGCTGTGAGGCAGAAGACGAAAAGCAGTATATCGTTGGAGAAAGGGAGTATCAGCAGATGAACCGGAGACAGCAGATAGAGATATGCCGCCAGTTCGGCGTTTTTCGGATAAAATTCCCTGCCCGCCAGATATATCAGCCATCCGGCGAAAACACCGATGGCTATGACAACCAAACGGTAAAAGACGTATGAGGGATAGATATGCGACAGCAGATAGATGACCCAGCCTGTCATGGGGGTGTGGTCGTAATAACCGGGCGCAAGTGTCCTGCCCCATGTGATGAAATATGCCTCGTCTCCGGTGAGAGGCAGGGCATATGCGGCGAAGATTTTAAAAAATATAACGGCTATAGATAGATAAAAGAACCGTCTGCTTGCGTTTTCCATATTTCCTCACGCATATCAGCTATACGCTATAATACCTTTTATAGACATGTCCGCAAGATAATTGTTCTTTTAAAACATCCCTATTTCTTTTTATAAAAAAAAGGTATATGACAGCCTCACTAACTTTTCGGAGAATATATGCGTAAAATTGTCATCGCTTTGATAATGATGTTTTCTGCCTTCTCAGCCTTTGCCGCCGCAAACACAAAACAGACGGCAAAACCCGCTCCGCAGACCGCCGCCGCTCAGGCGGATCTGGTTCCCATGCCTTCCCGGGCGAAGAGCTATGAGAGATACACCGAGATGTACGGTATCTATAACGGCAGCAGAATAGCGAAAGTTGTCATGCTGGGTGATTCCATTACTCAGGGCGCATACTGGAACGAGCTGATGCACAGAGGCGATATAGTAAACAGAGGCATCCCCGGAGACACCACGGTGGGTATGCTGGACAGGCTGGATTCCGTGGCGGGACCATCTGTGGAGCATGTTTTTGTTCTGGCGGGGATAAACGACATAGCCCAGCACTATACCACTGAGGCGATCTATGACAGATATGTCAGGATAGTGGATTTTCTGAAAAGAAGCGGTATCACTCCCCACATTCAGTCCACACTTTATCTGAGCAATAAGAACCCTAACTATGCCGTGGTGAACAAACAGGTGGTGGAGCTGAACACCATGCTGAAGAGCTATGCGGCAAAAAACAGCATAGATTATATCGATCTGAACTTTCTGCTGTCGAAAGGCGGTGTAATGATAAGCGATTATTCATATGACGGAACACACCTGAACTCGAAAGGCTATCTGATATGGCGCTCAGCGCTGGCTAAATATCTGGCTCCTCAGTTCGATGTTCCGGTGGAAACATCAGAGGAAATGCCAGCCCAGACTCAGGATCAGACAGATCAGGTGTCCGGGCAGCCGGCTTCTGACAGTGCGGAGACCGCTCCTGCCGCAGAACCCGTGAACTAGTCCTTATAGACGCAGACTCTGTTTCGCCCGCCGTTTTTGGCTTTGTAAAGCTCGTCATCGGCGTTTTTGAATATGGTGTCCAGAGTGATTCTGCCATCAGGGATAGAAGTGTATATACCAACGCTGACGGTCATGCGGATTTCCATACCGTCGGCGTGTATCACTGTCTGTTCCAGACGTGAGCGGATTTTTTCCATCTTTTTGTAGAGCGAGTCGTCTTCGCCTGATGTGGTGAAAACGGCGAATTCTTCACCGCCGTATCTGGCAATGGTGTCTGTCTGGCGTCCGAACTCCGCTTTCAGAATGTTGCTGAGCTCCTGAATACATTTATCTCCGGCGAGATGCCCGTATGTGTCGTTTATCTTTTTGAAGTGGTCTATATCCAGAATAGCCATGGAGAACCGTATGCCGCTCCTCTGGCAGAATGCCAGTATAGTTTCGCCAGTGACGGAGAAATAGCGGCGGTTATACAGCCCTGTCAGAGCGTCCCTTTCGCTGAGTTCTTTCAGCATCATATTGGCGGTCTGGAGCTGTTTGTTCAGCTTGCGCATCTTGTTGCCCCAGTATGTCACTATCAGGAGCAGAAAAAGCACGCCGGCGAGAGCTTTCCAGAACAGGCGGTAATCGAATCCCTGCTCATAGCGTATGCTCATCCATTTGTTCATCATCACTTTTTTCTGGTCTTCGTCTATGGAGTCCGCCATCTTCTGAAAAATATTGTGGAGGAGAGGCTCATCATTCCTGGTGGCTATAGACAGCTCCAGATCAAAAGGCATCCGTCCGGATATTTTGATGTCGGTTATCTTCTGCTGGCGTATCTGGTAGCCTATGGTAGCCATCGTGTCGATGACGCCGTACACATCGCCGTTCTGCAAGAGCCTGATCCCTTCTGCGTTTGTATCGGTCTCCACCAGACGTATTTCCGGATAGAGTTTTTTAAACAGCTCTGTAAATGCGTAACCTTTTCCCATAGCGAATGTTTTATCTTTATAGTTTCTGATGTCGTCTATGTATGGATCGTTCACGGATGTGGCTATCACCGTGGGGACAACCAGATATGGGGTGGTGAAATCCATATATGACTGCCTTTCATGCGTTTTCATCGCCAGCGAGAATATATCGCATTTTCGCTGTTTGGCTAATTCCATCGACTGCGCCCACGATTTGGTGGGCACGAGCTGAATGTTGATGTTGGCGTTCTGTTTCATCAGCTCGAAAAAATCTGCGGCTATGCCTTCGTGTATTCCTTCTTCGCTGATGTGTTCAAAAGGCATCCACGCCGGGTCTATGCACATGCGTATCAGCTTCTTATGTGAGAGATACGCTATTTCGTCATTGGTAAAGCTGATGTTGCCGGCTGACGAGTCATATTCCTTCACATTCAGCCATGTCTGCTCCAGCCGCATCTTTTCCTGCGCAGAGATGCTGTTCATTGTCTTCTGGAATATGGACAAGAGCTCTGGGTACATCGGGCTGATGCCGAAGCGCAGGTCTTCCATCCCCACTCCCTGCTGGAGAAACTGTTCGGCTATGCGGACATTCACAAGGGCATATTTTTTGATGATGCTGTCGCCTGTAACCAGTGATGTTATCACCGCGTCCAGCTTTCCGAAGGAGAGGTCACGGATCATGTCGTCCTGAGAGTCATATTCGACAATACCAGTGGTGAGTATGCTTATCAGTTTTTCTTTAAAAAAGACGTCCCGAGTTATCCCCACCTTTTTTCCTATCAGGCTGGACAGATTTTTGTATCCGCTGAAGTTGTCCCGAATGAAGACAACGTTGGGTATCTTGTAATATTCTTCAGTATACAGGGTGAATGGCACTCTGTTCGGGGTGTATGATATGTTGGCTATGGCGTCCAGTTTTTTTGATTTGAATAAAGCCAGGTTGTTGGACCAGCTGTCCACGTTATAGCTGAATTTCAGCCCCGTCTTTCTGCTGATGATCTTCAGCAGATCGGTGGTATATCCGGTCATCCCGCTGTTATAAATGTAGCTGAAGGGCGGATAGTCCGGCAGAAGCCCCATCGACACGGTGGGGTGCGATTCTATGAAGGCTTTCTCTTTCTCGGTGAGAGAGAGCTCTTTTACAGTCACTTCTTTTCCCATGAAAACAGCCCATCTGGTCTGGGTCTCTTTCATCTGTTTGTCCGTTATGGCGGCCAGTGATTTCATCAGGATGCGGTGAAGTATTTTGTCGCTCTTATGCACGCCGATGCGGAAATCCTCATCCTGAAAGCCTGGAATGTCCACAGGTCCGGCAGGTTTGATGTTGGAAAGACTGTTTTCTCTGGCTATGTATTGCCCGCTCAGCTCGCTGACTATCACGGCATCAGTCCAGCCGAAGGCGAGAGATTTCATTATCTCGGTGAAGTTGGCGTATTCCACCAGATTGAGCCCAGTGGCTTTTACGGCGTCTTCATAGTAGATATCTTTCAGAATACCGACTTTTTTCCCTCTGAGTGATTCGATGGGAGATGTTTTTGACAGTTCCATGTCTTTTCTGGTGAAAAAAACAGTTTTGCGAACGTGAAAGGGCTCTGTGAAGAGCATGAAAGAACTGCGTCCTTTGGTGTATGAAACCTCGTTAAGGGCGTCTATATTTCCCTGAATGAATGAGTTGTATATGTCGGACCAGTTTCCGGCGACAAGTTTGAAGTGCAGACCGGACTGAGCCTCAACCTGCTTCAGAACATCTATCGAATATCCGCTGATCATCCCGTTCTTGTAATAGCTGTAGGGTTCGTTGCCTTCGACAACACCTATGGAGACTGTCTTTTTTTGGCTGATATAGCTCAGTTCTTCCTCAGAAAAATCAGGTGCGGCAAATACGCTTCCGGAAACCAGAAATATAAGAGCCACAGCAGACAGAAAGAATAAATATCTGAGCGTTCGACCAATCTTCATAACATCTCCGTTGGTTTGAAAATAGTTTACTACCGAAATCCGCTGATAACAAGTGAAAGGAATGGATTTTGTCTTAATAAAAAAAGGCGGAAATCTGCTGTTTCCGCCCTGTTGGTTGATTAGAGAAGGTTGTGGGCTGTTTTCAACATGGAAACTGTTGTCTCCCAGTCAACACATTTGTCAGTTACGGACACTCCGTATTTCAGTTCGCTCATACATTTCAGTCCGCCTTTGGGGATATCCTGATTGCCGGCGTTCAGGTTGCTTTCGATCATCACGCCGATGATATCCTTCTGTCCGGATTTTATCTGTTTAATTACGTTTTCCAGCACTTCCGGCTGTTTATTGTGGTCTTTGTAGGAGTTTGCGTGACTGCAGTCCACCATTATGGCTGTGGAGAGGTTGTTCTTTTTCAGCAGATCCACTGTGTTGTCTATGTCTTCTTTGAAATAGTTGGGGGCATCGTTTCCGCCTCTGAGAACAATGTGAACGTCAGGGTTGCCCGCTGTGTGAACCAGAGCTGTCATTCCGTCTGTGTTTATGCCGAGGAAGCTGTGGGGGCGGCATGCTGTCGCCATGGCGTCTGTGGCTATTTTGAGCCCGCCGTCAGTTCCGTTTTTGAATCCCACGGGAAAAGAGAGACCGCTTGCCAGCTCTCTGTGTGTCTGTGATTCCGTGGTTCTGGCGCCTATGGCTCCCCAGCTTATCATGTCCGCCAGATATTGGGGGCTGATGGGGTCGAGCATCTCGCAGGCGATGGGCATGCTCAGCTCGGATATGGCGCACATAAGCTGGCGTGCTATCCCCAGACCTTTGGATATCTGGTGAGTGTGGTTCATATCGGGGTCGTTTATCAGACCTTTCCAGCCGACTGTTGTTCTGGGTTTTTCGAAATAGACACGCATCACGACAAAAATCTTGTCGCTGATTTCGTCTGACAGCTTTTTCAGCTTTTCGGCGTATTCCAGAGCGGCTCTGGGGTCGTGTATGGAGCAGGGACCGACTATGGCTATCAGCCTGTTGTCCTCTCCTCTGAGAATTTTTCTGATGATGTCACGGGCGTTGTTGACATATTTGCCCGCTTCCACAGACAGGGGAAAAACCTGTCTCAGGTCTTTCGGGGCGATAATAGGGGTGACTTCTATGACATTAATATCGGTTGTTTTTACCATTGCCGTTCCTCGTTAAAAAAAAGTTTAACATCTCTAAAGCGTGTTCAGTCATGCTAATCTATACAAAAATTGTGATATTATCAAAAGGTTTTTTTCACTTTTAAGTAAACATTGGTAAAAAAATAAAGGCCGTTTCCCACCGGATACGGCCTTAGTTAATATGCGAAGAGTTTTAAATCTGCCCGCCGCCCAGCACTTTATAGAGTGTTACCAGGTTGCTCAGGTATGCCTGTTTGACGCCGACTGCGCCCTGTTCAGCGGAGAAGAGAGTTCTCTGCGAATCCAGCAGGGTCAGGAAGCTGGATACTCCGTTTTTGTATCTCATTTCAGACAGTTCATAAGTCTTTTTGGCGGATGATACCAGATCGGTCTGGGCGTCCAGCTGAGCACGGTATGTGCCTCTGGCAGCCAGAGCGTCAGCGGCTTCCTTGAACGCTGTCTGAAGAGCCTTTTCATAGTTTGCGGCGGCTATCTTTTCACTGATCTCAGCCACTTCCAGATTTGCCTTGGTTCTGCCTCTGTTGAATATCGGGATAGTCATGGACGGAGAGAAATTCCACGCCAGAGCTGATCCGGATGTGAACAGAGTGGACAGGTTGTCGCTCGCCAGCCCCATAGAGCCTGTCAGGCTGAATGTGGGATAGAATGCCGCACGGGCGGCGCCTATGTCGGCGTTGGCGGCTTTCAGACTGTGCTCGGCACGTCTGATATCCGGTCTGGAGAGAAGAACCTCGGAGGGCACGCCTTCCGGCAGGTCTTTCATGAAGGTCACTGTGTCTATGGTGTCGCCGTTATCCAGCAGGTCTTCCACGGATGTTCCCGCCAGCAGTTCCAGAGCGTTTTTAGCCTGCGCTGTCAGCCTGGTATACTGAGCCACAGCAGCTTTTGCGCTCTGCACGGATGTGTCTGCCTGATAAACCTCAAGCTGAGTTCCGGCGCCCAGATCGTATGATCTTTTTACAACGTCATAGGTCTGTTTGTCTGATTCGTATGTGTCCAGAGCGAGCTGGAGCAGTTTTTTATTGCCCAGATAAGCCAGATAAGCGTTAGCTGTTTCTGATATCAGAGATATTCTGGTGCTGGTTTTCGCCTCTTCCGTGGCGAGATATGTTTCCAGCGCTTTCTGGTTCAGGCTTCTCACCCTGCCGAAGAAATCAAGCTCATAGGCTGTGATGCCCACGCTGGCTCCCACTGCTGTCGCCGCGTATTCGGCTCCTGTGGCGCTGGCGTTGTCCGGCACGTTCTGACGAGTGCCTGAGACAGAGCCGTTCACGGAGGGCAGGCTTTCGGATTTTTGTATCCTGTATGCCGCCTGAGCCGCCTGAATGTTCAGAACGGCGACTCTCATATCACGGTTGTTTTCCAGAGCTCTTTCTATTATCTGTTTCAGGCTTTCTGACTGAAAATAATCTTTCCATGCGATGTCCGCTGCCTTGCCCGCTTTATCTGTCATCAGATAGGCGTTGCCTTTGGGCCATTTTTCGCTCACGGACATATCCGGACGCTCGTATTTCGGTATCATCGTACAGCCCGCCACAAGAACGGAAAGCACTGCCGTTGTAAAGATTTTACTGATCATCGTCTACCTCGTAATCTGAACCCTTGAATCCTTTTTTGTTAAACCGCTTCTCTATAAGTATAAAGAACATCGGTACAAATACAATAGCAAGGAATGTCGCCGACAGCATACCGCCGATAACGGCTATACCGATGGCGTTCTGGCTGGCTGAGCCCGCTCCGGATGATACCGCCAGAGGAGTAACGCCGAGGATGAACGCCATAGATGTCATGATGATGGGACGAAGCCTCATCTCAGACGCTATCATGGCGGATCTCAGAACGCCGTAGCCTCCCCGTTCGTGCAGTTCTTTGGCAAACTCCACGATCAGAATGGCGTTTTTGGCGGACAGACCAATGGTCGTCAGCAGCGCCACCTGAAAGTAAACATCATTGGACAGGCTGGATATCAGTGTCGCGGCTACAGCACCCACGATCCCCAGAGGCACTATCAGCATTACGGCAAACGGTACCGACCAGCTCTCATAGAGAGCCGCCAGACACAGGAAGACTATCAGCAGAGACAGTGAGTAGAGCAGGGGTGTCTGTGAGCCTGCCATCCTCTCCTCATATGAGATTCCTGTCCATGAAAGCCCGATGCCCTGAGGCAGTTTTGTCGCCAGTTCCTGCACAATAGCCATAGCCTCGCCGGAGCTGACTCCCGGAGCGGGAGCGCCCTGAATGTTTGTGGAGGATGTGCCGTTGTATCTTTCCAGCTTGGGTGAGCCGTATTCCCAGCGTGCCTTTGAGAAGGCGGCGAAGGAAACCATCTCGTCTTTATTGTTTTTCACATACCACTTGTCAACATCTTCGGGGAGCATCCTGTAGGGAGCGTCACCCTGTAAATACACCTTTTTGATCCTTCCCTCGTGGAGGAAGTCGTTCACATAAGCCGAGCCCCATGCCGTCTGGAGAGTATCGTTGATATCAGCGACCTCAACGCCCAGCGCTTTCGCTTTTTCGGTGTCTATATCCAGCTTAAGCTGGGGAACGTCAGACATACCGTTGGGACGCACGCCGGAGAGCTTGGGATTCTGAGCCGCCATGCCCAGCATCATGTTTCTGGCGTTCATCAGAGCCTTGTGTCCCAGACCCGCCTGATCCAGAAGCTGGAAGTCGAAGCCTGTGGCGTTACCCAGCTCGATGATTGGGGGCGGCATAAAGGGATATATGAAGGCGTCTTTGACAGCGTAAAGCCTCATCATGGCTCTCTGGGCTATCGCCTGCACCTTCTGGTCGGGATTTTTTCTTTCGGACCAGTCTTTCAGCCTTACGAATCCGAGACCCATGTTCTGTCCGCGTCCGGCAAAGCTGAATCCGGTAACGGTGAAGATACTTTTGATATTGTCTTTTTCCATGGTGAGGAAATATTCCTCCACCTTTTTGGCGCTCTCTCTGGTTCTCTCTGTGGTCGATCCGGGAGGAGCCTGTATCATCAGCATCATGATACCCTGGTCTTCGTCAGGAAGGAAGGCAGTGGGTATCTTGGTGAACATGAAGCCGAGCCCGATGATGATGACGCCGTAGATAATCAGAAAGCGTATAGCTCTCTGGGCGACATATCCGATGCTCTTTCTGTATGTTGATCTTCCGGCGTTGAATGTTCTGTTGAACCAGCCGAAAAATCCTTTCTTGTCTTCTTTATGCCCTGCCTCAACGGGAGTCAGCATAGTGGCGCAGAGCGCCGGGGTCAGAATGAGCGCCACCAGAACAGACAGACCCATCGCCGAAACAATTGTCAGCGAGAACTGGCGGTAGATAGCTCCTGTGGAGCCTGAGAAGAAAGCCATGGGAACGAAAACAGCCGCGAGAACAAGGGCGATACCGATAAGAGCTCCGGTGATCTGCTCCATTGATTTCTTGGTTGCCTCTTTGGGCGATAGCCCTTCTTCGCTCATAACCCTTTCCACGTTTTCCACAACAACGATGGCGTCATCCACCAGAAGCCCGATGGCGAGAACCATGGCGAACATGGTGAGCGTGTTGATGGTGAATCCGAACGCGGAGAGTATTCCGAATGTTCCCAGCAGAACCACGGGAACGGCTATGGTCGGAATCAGAGTCGCTCTGAAGTTCTGCAAAAAGAGGTACATAACGAAGAAAACGAGGATGATAGCCTCTATCAGCGTTTTGATAACCTCTTCGATGGAGAGTTTTACGAAGGGGGTGGTGTCGTAAGGATATACAACGCCCATGCCTTCCGGCATATATTGTGTGAGTTCGTTGACTTTCGCTTTTACCAGATCGGCAGTCTCCAGAGCGTTCGCTCCTGTGGCGAGACTCACCGCCATACCGGAAGCCGGCATGCCGTTATATCTGGCGATGGTGTCATAGTTCTGAACACCCAGACTCACTCTGGAGACATCTTTCAGTCTGATCTGCGAGCCGTTTGTATTTACTTTCAGCAGAATGTTCTCAAAATCCTCAACGGTTTTCAGCTTGCTCTGCGCCAGAATAGTGGCGTTGAGCTGCTGACCTTTTACGGCGGGGTTACCGCCGAGCTGACCTGCGGAAACGTCAACGTTCTGATCTTTAACCGCAGCCTCAACCTCGGAAACGGAGATGCTGTAGCTGTGCAGTTTTTCCGGATCGAGCCATATACGCATGGCGTAGGGCTGTCCGAACACCTGCACGCTTCCCACGCCTCTGACCCGGCTGACGGGGTCAACCAGCTTGGAGGTGATGTAGTCGCCGATGGCGTTCTGGTCGAGCTTTCCGCTTTCGGAATAAACACCGACAACCATCAGGAAGCCTTTAGAGGCTTTTGCCACAACAACACCCTGCTGCTGAACTTCCTGCGGCAGAGACGACATGGCTGTCTGAACCTTGTTCTGAACCTGAACCTGAGCGATGTCGGGATCGGCTTCCGGTTCGAATGTCAGTGTTATCTGAACGTTACCGGATGAGTCACTGGATGATGAGAAGTATCTGAGAAAGTCGATACCTGTCAGCTTCTGTTCAATAACCTGTGTAACGCTGTTTTCCAGAGTTTCAGCGGACGCTCCGGGGTAGGAAGCGGTTATGCTGACACTGGGCGGGGCGATCTTGGGGTACTGCTCCACGGGCAGGGTCCATATGGCGAACACCCCCGCAAGCATGATAACTATCGCAATTACCCATGCGAAGATGGGTCTCTCTATGAAAAATCTTGGCATTATATTATTCCTTACTCAGCCTTTTTTGCGGGTTCAACAGGTGATACTGCCGCTCCGGGGGCGATCTTCTGAAGACCTGCCGTCACAACTCTGTCTCCTGCCGCCAGACCTTCTGTCACGAGCCATTTGTCTCCAAGAACCTTGGATACTTTGATGGGGCGGACATTAACAACGTTGGAAGCGTCCACAGCCCAGACTGTGACACTGCCGTCAGCGTTTCTGGATACCGCCTGCTGGGGTACTGTTATTGCGCCTGACTGTGAATACTGTGCAACGTTAGCCTTCACGAACAGACCGGGCAGAAGCTCTCCTTCAGGATTGGGGAAGAGTATTCTGAGCTGAACGGTTCCTGTGGTTTCGTCCACTGTGACATCTGAAAACTGAACCGCTCCGTTATGTCCGTAGGCTTCTGATGAGCCCTCCAGAGTGAGCGTAGCTTCAGTATGCGATCCGTTTTCGCTTTTGAGCATCTTTTTCAGATTGATGATGTCAGCGGCGGACTGGTTAACGTCCACATAGATTTTGTCCAGATTCTGCACTGTGGCAAGAGCTGTCGCCTGATTAGCCGTTACGAGCGCTCCCTCTGTGACGGAGGATTTGCCTATGCGTCCGGATATAGGGGCGAACACCTTTGTGTAGTCCAGATTAATCTTCGCTGTGGTGATGGCTGCCTTCGCCTGTGCCACTGCGGCTTTTGCCTGTGCCAGTGCGGAAACGGCATCGTCATATTCCTGACGGCTTACGCCGCCGGCGTCCACCAGCTCAGAGTATCTTTTTGCTCTGGGTTCAGCGGAGGTCAGGTTAGCTTCCGCGCTTTGCAGAGAAGCCACAGCGCTCTCATATGCCGCCTGATAGGGGGCGGGGTCTATCTGATAGAGCTGCTGACCGGATTGAACACGGCTGCCTTCGGTGAAGAATCTTTTGATGATGATTCCGGAGACCTGCGGGCGTATCTCAGCGATCTGATACGCTGAGGTGCGTCCGGAAAGTTCTTTTGTGAATGTGATGTCGCCCTGGCTGACAGTGAACACCTCAACCTCAACGGGAGGTCTCTGTCCTGCCTGCGCCGGCGCCGCAGTCGATCCGCCTTTGCCTTTGTAAAAATAAAAACCTGCGCCGAGGATTAAAAGCACGGCGATCACTGCTGCAATCTTAATTTTCATACGTTCCCTCTCTATTTAATAACTATCATATTTATAAGTTTGATGGTGTCCTGCTTCATTTTCCCTGTGTCCATACAGGTCATGTTTCTGTAAAACATTGATTTCAGAGGTCCTATCACTGTGCCGAAAACCATATCTGCCAGAATATACGGATCCACGTCTATAAAGATTCCTTTGTCGATTCCGTCTTTCAGCAGTTTTGCCAGCGGGTCTATCACCATGTGGAATCTGTCTCTGTACTCGTCCTCAACAGTCCTGATGTTGTGCATAAAACGGAAATAGACACACACTTCCTCGTGAACACGGTAGACGCTGTCTATAAACATCATGAGGCTCTCTTTCGGGGGATGCGATCCGTTGAAGATGTCTCTGTTGGATTCCAGTATAGGTGTGATGACTGAGTTATGAACATGGTTCAGCAGGTCGTCTCTGTTTTTAAAATAATTATACAGAGTGCCTTTCGCCACTCCGCATTCTTTTGCCACCTCTTCCATGGTGACGGCTTCCTGCCCGTGAACCAGTTTCATTACCGTATCGACAATGTCCTTCTTTAACATATTGTCCAGCAGCGCTTTTTTTCTGCCAGCCTTGCTCATTTCATATCCGCTCCTATTATATGATGACTGCGGAGTCAATTAATGACTGTGAAGTCATAATATGACCGGAGGGGTTAAGTGTCAAGGGAATAAATTGTGATGAGAGTTAAGATTTTTGTAATGCCACGGGGAGTGTTATGATTATTCTGGCGCCGTTTCCGGTATTTTCCGCCTTCATAGACCCTCGGAAATGATCTTCTATGATCACTTTGCTCATGAAAAGACCGAGTCCGGTGCTTTTGGCGTCTTTTTTGGTTGTAAAATAGGGCTCGAATATTTTTTCCGCCGCCTCTTCGGGTATTCCTCTGCCGTTATCCTCCACCGTCACCGTGATATTTTCCGGCGTGGTGACTATATAGATGGTGATCTGACCCGGGTGGGTTTTGTCCTGTCCGTATCTGACGGCGATGGATTCTGCGGCGTTGTCCACTATGTTCATTATGACCTGTTTCAGCTCCTCCTCATATCCGGATATGACCGTGTGTCTGTTGCCGCAGTCCGGCAGGATAAATCCCTCATCGCACGCCGCCTGCGATTGGTGGCAGGAACATCCCATCTCCAGATTTATATTGTTTCTGTACATCTGGATTTTAATCAGGTTTATCAGTTCCGATATGGTGCTGAACACCTCGAACTCGGATTTTTTGCTTTCGGGCGTGTAGAAGGTTTTGAACTGATCTATAGTGGAGGACATCTGCGAAACCACACGCATAGCCGTGGAGGTGAAATAATCTATAAACTCAGGAGTTATCCTGTCGTCCTCATACAGCTCGCCTACCTCCTGAATCATCAGCCCCAGAGCGTTTATAGGCTGACGCCAGTGGTGAGCGACAGCGTTCAGCATTTTTCCCATGTCCACAAATTTCTGCTGGGCGAAAATCACTGATTCCTGCTTTCTGCGCAGGGCTGTTTCCTCTCTGACTCTCTCTTCCAGATGGGCTTTGTGGTTTTCCAGCTCTTTTGTCCGGTCATACACTTTCTGTTCCAGGTTTTTGTTCAGCTCTTCCAGAGCGTCCGTTTTCTGCTTCAGCTCATGTTCTTTTTCCAGCCGTGTGGTGATATCCCTTACGATAGCCACCCCGTACATTTTATTGTCCAGAACCACCAGACTGAGACCTGACTCCACGGGAAACTGAGTGCCGTCTTTTCTTATCAGGGTGTCGTATACCGTCATCTCGCTCTTTTTATCCAGCTCCTGCTGATATACGGCGAGGGGTATGTTCGCCTCTTCCTTTCTGATATCCATAACGTTCATACCCAGCATCTCTTCCTTGGTATATCCGAGCTCTCTGCATGTTTCGTTGTTCACATATATTATTTCGTAGGTGTTGTATTCGGCTATGAGGATCATATCCCGTGAGAGATCCAGCAGTTTTTTTATCTCTCTCAGCCGTCTCTCGCCCGCTTTTCTTTCCGAGATATCGAAAACGTATGAAATGATGAGGTGGCGGTCGTTCTCAGCCACGAAGTTTCTGATGATTTCGACATCCGCCAGAGAGCCGTCTTTTTTTCTGTGGACGGATTCGAACCGGAGTATGGGGTTCACCTCCATGGAGGCTGTCTGTCTGGCGAAGTTTTCCGGAGAGAAGTTGACGTCTATGCCGCCCAGATCCATCTCTATCAGCTCTTCCAGAGAATAGCCCAGATGCGCCGCCGCCGCTTCGTTGGCGTGGATGATCGCTCCGGAGATATCGACCCAGAGAGTAGGCAGAGGAGATTTCTCTATCAGCGATAAATAGGACAGGTTGGATAAAAACTCCGAATATTTCATATCGATACCTTGCGCATTGCTGTATGTAAAAATTTTATCATTTTTATGATTGCGCAACAAGCCGATGTGTCCGGATATCTTAATAAGCGGGATCAGAAGCGGATAATTGTTTTTGCCCCGTCATTAAAATTCATGATTTTTATAGAGCCGTTAAGCTGTTCCTCTATTATGCCTTTAGCCATATAGAGCCCCAGCCCCATGCCTATGTTGATGTCTTTTGTGGAGAAATAAGGGTCGAACACTTTGTCCAGCAGGTCTTCGTGGATTCCTCCGCCGTTATCTGTTATCTCTATGACGAATCCGTTTCTGTCTTTGGAGAGACCGATTGTTATCTCGCCTTTTTCTATGCTCTTCTCAGTCAGCCTGTTTTTGATAGCCTCTTTTGAGTTTTGCAGACAGTTCAGAATGACCTGCCTGAGCATATCCGGATAGGTTTCAGATGAATATTTTTCCGGGTCGCATTCGTCCTGGTCGGAAAAAGTCCTGCCATCCAGAGTGAAAGTTAATCTGATCTCCAGAGAATCGAGCTGAGCCCGGATGATATTGTGGATTCCGAACAGCAGTCCGCATATGTTCACCCGGGTCTTTTTCTCGTCTGCGGTGAAAAAATTTCTGAAATCATCGATGGTGTCAGACAGCTTGTTCAGGCTCGTCATGGACGCCTTTACCGTGTCCTGGATATATTCATCGTTCAGCTGACCCATCTTATAGGCGTCTTCCAGATCCTGAATACACATGCCTATGGAGTTCAGAGGCTGCCGCCACTGGTGGGCTATGGCGTTCAGGGTTTCGCCCATGCTGTAGAATCTCGCCTGCTGAAGCATGAACTTTTCCTGTTTTTTTCTCTTTTCCATCTCTGCCTGAATACGCTTCTCCAGCTCTTTGTTTATTTTGCTCAGATGAAAATCCTTTATCATCACATATCCCAGCAGAGCCAGCGCCAGAAGCAGAACAGAGACGGAGATCAGTGTTTTTCTGTAAAAGCTGTGAAGCTCGTCATATATTTCGCTCTCCGGTGTCGCCACCGCTATGGACCACAGGTTGTCCAGCATGTGCACGGGGGTGTATGCGGCGTGTTTCACTATGGTTCTGGTCTCTTTGTCTTTTGTCATGTCATACTGATAAACGGCGAAGCCGGACAGCCCCTGCTTCATCTTATCCGCCATATCCAGTACGGACGGGAATTTATGCGATGTTCTGCTGATGTTTACGCCGACATGCCCCGGCACCGGACAGTAAAGCTCCACGCCGTCACGGCTTATCATCCACGAATAGCCGTCACTGCCTATCTTGATGACCTCCAGATAGGTTTTGGCTATGTATTTGAAATCCACCAGAAAGGCGATGGCGCCGATGAATTTTCCTTTTTCGAAAACAGGCTGGGAGATCGCCACTGTGGGATATCCCTGAACAGATAAAAAAACATCGCTGACGTTCGGTTTGTGCTCTTTCAGCAGTTTATCCACATGCGCCTGCCCGGCGATGCTTTTTCCCTGCACTTTTTCCGGATTAGGGTATGAATAGAGTATTTGTCCGCCGCTGTCATAGCGTGTGATAGCTGAAATATATCTGGAATAGTTGGCATAGCTTCGTGAGATGGTGTTTCTTCCGGTGACGCTCATGCTGATAATCTCCGGATCGTCCGAAAGATATCTCAGATGGTCGATCTGCTCGCCGAAGAAATTTTCGATGCTTCTGGCTGCCTGTTTGGCAATCAGCATCTGCTTGTCGTTGAGCTTGTCGGTGGTCTGCTGTTTAACCTCTTTATACGGTATATATATCATGTATGCGAAGGCGAATGTGATAACCGTGAAAAGAGCGACTCTGATCCATGTTTTCATTTATATGAACCTGCCGGGTGTTGTATCTGAATTATAACAGCAGTAAACGGGTTTTACTTAATAATTGTAAAAAAAAGGCTCTTCTGTTAAAAGAAGAGCCGTCAGAGTGTCATGACATTTCCTGTATCTGCGCCTCATAGCTGGCGTGAGAACACTCCTGTGCCTCCAGCCCGCCGCTTATCATGCGCAGCATGCGGGAAATTCTCTCGGATTCCTCATTTGCGCTGTCCAGATAGCTTTCGAGCATATCAAGACATACTGTGGGTTCCCCCTCGTGAGGCATGCTGTAATTCTGCATCATGCCGTGAAAATTCTTGTAAAATTCAGGTGTGTTAGAAAAATATGAACGTCTTCCCATGTCAGCCTCCATCGTCATAACGGAAGTTGTTTTAAGGGCCTGTCCCCTGCGAAGCCGTATAGCGGAGATGCGCTGAGCGCGCTCGTTCCGTGGTTCATATCTGATTATATCACGCTTTTGCGTGTGTTTCGCACTTTGGCTGAAAAAACTGAAAAATTATTTCAGGGCGTATTCCGCCGCCGCCTCGGCGTGAATCTGAGTCGTGTCGAAGATGGGGGTCGGACAGTCCTGCTGTTTTATCAGCAGTCCTATCTCGGTGCATCCGAGGATGATTCCTTCCGCTCCTTTTTCCGCCATGCGGGCTATGATCTGTTTATATTTTTCTCTGGATTCGGGCTTTATCTCGCCTTTAACCAGTTCGTCATATATCACGTTATGTACGGTATCTCTGTCCTCTTTTTCGAGGATAATCACGCTTAAGCCGCCCTCTGTCAGCCTGTCTTTATAAAAATCCTGTTCCATGGTGAACCTGGTGCCCAGAAGACCCACACGTTTGATTCCCAGCGACAGTATCTTTGCCGAGGCAGCGTCCGCTATGTGCAGCATGGGCATGCTGACGGCTCTCTCCATGTCGTCTTTCAGCTTGTGCATGGTGTTGGTGCAGAGGATCATGAAGTCCGCTCCGCCCCTCTCCAGCTTCTTGGCGGCATCGGCGAGCATCCAGCCCGACTCGTCCCATTTTCCGGCGGACTGAAGAGCCTCTATCTCGGCAAAGTCCACTGAATACATAATTATCTTGGCGGAGTGATATCCGCCCAGACGCTTTTTGATTACGCTGTTGATTATTCTGTAATATTCCAGAGAGGATTCCCAGCTCATTCCGCCTATCATGCCAATAGTCTTCATATGTCACCAACTAAAGAAAATAATTATAAATAATTTTATTCGTTATTATCTTCCGGGTCAAGAACATCTCTGCCGGATGCCTCATAGGCTATCATGGCTCTCTTTCTATCTGCTCCCCATCTGTATCCGCTGATGACTCCCGTCTCTCTGAAAACTCTGTGGCATGGGATCAGGTATCCCACACTGTTCTGCCCCAGAGCGGTTCCCACAGCTCTGGATGCGCCCGGACAGCCGATCTCTTTTGCTATTCTGCCGTATGAGGCGAAGGTTCCGTCCGGAATATTCATCACAGCCGTCCAGACTTTAATCTGAAAGTTTGTGCCTTTCATAAATACTTTTATCTCTCTTGCACCGCCATGCCGGGCGAAGATTTTTTCTATGGTGTCTCTGCCTTCTTCGGTGTTTTCTGAAAAGACGGCGTTTTTCCATTTGTCACGAAGCGCTGTCAGCTCTGCGTCTCTTCCTCTGTCTCCGGTAAAGCTCAGCCCGCACACGCCTCTGTCTGTCACGGCGATCAGACATTCGCCGAAGGGCGTCTTTTGAAAGCTGTGTCGGATGCTCAGGCTTTCGCCCATGCTCTTATATTCTCCGGGGGTGACCGCCTCCGTGCTGACAAATAGATCGTGCAGGCGTGAAGGGCCGCTGAGCCCCGCCTCGAACGCTGTGTCCAGAACAGACCGGGATTCGGTCAGCAGTTTTTTCGCTTTTTCCACAGTCAGATATTGCAGAAAACGCTTGGGGCTGATGCCTGCCCAGTCTTTGAACAGTCTCTGGAAATGAAACGGGCTCAGATCAAGATACCTTGCCACGCTCTCCAGATCAGGCTGATCGTCAGCGTGCTCCATTATAAATTTTATGGCTTTTTCGATTCTCTCATAGTCGCCCATGCTCATTTTGTCACCTGTGTGAATCGATGAAACCGTTTATCTGGCTGTGCCAGACGTCTGGGTCGCTCTCGCCGGGGCTGGTCTCTTCGTTAAAGATCAGATCAGGGATATACCGCGGGGTCTTTCCGCCGTTTTTCATGGATTTCACGCAGGACACGCAGTAAACGGCGACATCCTCCTCCGGCATCTCCGATGCTCTGCGGGTCATTTTCTCCAGCACCCGCTCTTTCGGCAGTGAACCGTAATAGCTGTCCCCGCAGCACTTTCCGTTTACCCCGGTGGCTTCGGGCTCCGTGATCTCTATGTTCATGTGTGAGAGGACTGTTCTGACAGAGGTATGGAGTTTTTCGTCTTTTCTGGTGGGGCAGGCGTCCAGAACGGTCATCCGCAGTCCGCTGTGATCGGGAAACTGAAATCCGGGAATGTTCAGAAACATTTCGAACAGAGACACAGCGGATACTCCGTCATACAGACTGCCGTATCTCCTGATGCATCCGGGACACAGCGATATGATTCTGGTCTCCTCTTCGAATTTCGGTTTGTGGTGACAGCATGTTTTATACATGCCGGTTACTTCGAAATGCTTCCTGAGAAGATTGAATATTTTTTCCGCCAGTTCCGGTTTATAAATCAGAAGCGCGCACCCGGGGGCGAAGACAGTGTTCATGTAAATCTCCTATGCGTTTGCTATGCTGATAAAATAGCCGAAAACGCAAAACATGCCCACCCGATTGTTGCTGTTATGCTTTGGAGTGTGGAAAAAAGGTCAGTCAGTCTCAACGCAGACTGTGTTTCTGCCGGAATTTTTCGCTCTGTAGAGAGCCTCGTCCACACGGGCGAGCAGGTCTTTTATCTGTTCGTGCTGTCTGAAAACCGCCACGCCGAAGCTGGATGTTTTTCTTCCGGCTATGCCGAAATGATATCCGGCTATCGCCTCTCTCAGCTTTTCCGCCAGGTCTCTGATGGATTCGGGAGTGGTCTCAGGGACTATAACGAGAAACTCTTCCCCGCCCCAGCGTCCGGTGACGTCTGTTTTGCGGGTGTTGTCTTTCAGGATTTTCGCTATCTCCGTCAGAACGTGGTCGCCTGCCTGATGTCCGTATGTGTCGTTAACCGATTTGAAATTATCCACATCGAGAAGTATCACCCCGAACGGACGCCCGAACCGGCGAGATCTGCTCCGCTCGTTCTCCAGAACCTCGTCCAGCTTGTGTCTGTTATACAGCTGGGTCAGTCTGTCGGTGACATATAGTTTTTCCAGCTCGGAGTTTTTGTTTCTCAGCATGTTTATCAGTTCCAGAATGGATATTCTGGCGAGCTCGAAGCTCTGCCCCAGAGAGTTCATCTCATCGCTTCCACTCCACTTGAACTCATCCTCGAACCTGTTCTCCCGGAATCTTTTCGCCTGATCCAGCAGTCTTCTCATGGGCGAAAACATCTTCAGATAGAGCAGAGGGTACATCACCAGCATCATTCCCAGCATGGTGAGCCCGAATACGTTAATCAGCAGATCCTTCTTCTGTGTTATTTCGTCCGTCAGAATGGAATCGGAGAAGCTGACCTCCACCCAGCCGAGTTTCATCTGGTCTTTGAAGATCATCTCCCTGTTGCTGTATATGTTTCCTTTGCCCCTGTCGGGTATGCTGAATTGTATGAAAGGCTGATTCTTCATAGTGTCGAAAACTTCCACGCCGGCTATTCTCTCATCCTGTTTGATGATCCCCAGTGCCAGAGAACCGTTATTCGGCGAGTAATAATATATGGGGTCGGTCATCGCCAGAGCCACGCTCTTTGTGGTGGCGGAGCGGTATCGGGCGAAATCTTCGTATAGTTTCGCTTTTGTAGAGTAAATCGTGAAGAATGCCGCTGCGAGCATAGGGACGGATATCCCGAAAAAAATCCCGAAAAACACCGCGGCCTTGAGAGACAGAATACGTTTTTTTATCAAAACACACTTTCCTGCGGGGTGAGACGGTTTGAATAATTGTTGTCTATCTTAGCACGTTAACGGCGTGAATAAAACTATCAATTATTGTGGAAACAGAGGGTATAGATCCGGTCTGCTCTTTTGCGAAAAGAACAGACCGGTCAATGAAAGATAAGGATCTGGAGGTTTGCCTGCTCAGTCCTTCGACTGAGCAATGGGTTCATCGTTAACTCCGGAAAGCATGGAGGATACCATTCCGAAGGTATATGACGCGTATGCGTGTATCAGCACATAGACAACTATTATCAGCGACACGGATATGTGAGCCAGACGGGTGGCGGCGGAGGGACTCCCCGCTCCCGGGAGCACAGCCACGAAGAAGCTGTTAACCAGAGTGAAGCTGCCGGGAAAGACCAGAGCGAGTCCGGTGAGAACCATTATCGTCCACAGGGCGAACCAGCCCCACCATGCCAGCACCTCTGTGGGTACTATCTTTTCCACATATTTTCTCTTAGCCGGGTCATATCCCACAGGGCTTTTGACCTTTTTTCCTTCCACGAAGCTCTTTACCTCGTGCATGAAAAAGTCGAACGCCTGTCCTATCCTCGACAGCCCGAACCATTTATATTCTCCGCTGATAACGAAGTAATATACGAAGAATGTTATCGTTCCTGTCCACGCCAGCCCCAGCACTATGTGCAGGCTTCTGGCAGTGCCTCTGCTCAGCAGAGCGGCGGGAACATAGTCGCTGACTCCGAAACCGGAGAGCAGGAGCACCAGAATCTGTATGACTATGAGCCAGTGGAGCACTCTGTAGACCAGGCTGTGTCTTTTTACGGGGGTGGTGTTATTCTTCATCATCGTTTTTCCCCTTGCCCACACGCTTGTTCACTGCGTGAGCGCCTATTCCGGCTATGGTGCCGACAACAGCGGCGCCCGCCCATGTGCCGACATCGGCGCCGTAGGCTGTTTTCAGTTTATTATGTCCTTTGTGGGGCGCCATCTTGTCATCATGACAGCTGCCGCATTCCATAAACCCTCTGGTGAACTGACCGGATTCATATTTTTCGCCCTTTGAGTGGCAGTTACGGCATCCGGCTGTGTCGTGGGAGAGCTGCATGGGAAAAACAGTGTCCAGATCGCCTCTGAGCTTGGCGTTCATCAGAGTGACGGCCATAGCCGCCACGTCTCCGGTCACTCTGGCGCATCTTTCGGAGCGCTCTTTTGACCCGCTGGCGTATCCTGACTTTTCGCACCATTTGCCCACGCTGACGTGACACAGTACAGAGTCGCTGGGCGACTGGAGCAGTGCTTTGTCGCTTTTATATTTCGGAACGAGAAACTCGTGTCCGGCGGCGTATTTATTTGATTTGTCTGTGGGGAATGCCTCTGTCTCGTAATATCTCATCAGTCTGGGCACAATCTCCAGAACATCGCTGAAAGGCATGGCGAATGTAACGGCGGACGCTGATCCGTTGGGCGCTCCGCACAGTGAGCCGAAGTTTGCCACTCCGCCCACGCCGTACTGCATAGGCACCTGAAAATGTTTACCCTCAACGGGGTTGGTGAGGTGCTCAACAAACTGCTCTTTGCTGGGCAGAGGCATGAGAGTGTATGGATAGCCTATCTTCTCTTTCAGGGCGGTCATTATAGCCCAAAAAGCGCCCCCTCCGCACTCTTCCAGATAATAGCCGAGGTGTCCCAGTTTTCTGACGTATTCCGGGTCAAGCTCCTGATATCCCCAGGGAAAAGGCGGTGCTTCCACCTGCGTCTGGGGCGCTGTCTCCTCCGCCATTGCCTGTTTCACTGTGCCGGCGCCGCAAATTGCCGCTCCGGAAAGGACTGCCGCTCCTTTGATGAAATCTCTTCTGTTCAAACTCTTCATATTCTACCTCCTAATACATATCAGTATCACCCTAAGATGCTGATATAAATGCGTTTATGTCTCCTTGCCAAACCTCTTCCGCCGCAGGATACAGCGATATCCAGCCGGATAGGTTAAATATTTCCGGTCATATAAAGAACATAAAAAAGGTATCATTTATAGTGTGTTAGAAGTAAGCGTGAAACTTTTGTAATCCAACAAAATTATTTTTTGTTAAATTTTGTTGTTGCAATAATAAACCATAGTTATTATAAATAAGTAAAGTAAATAATATTTCTATATCATATAAGGTGAATTTATATGAATATTTCAATCCGTCAGATAGAGGTTTTTTTCTACACGGCAAAGCTCGGAAATGTCTCTCTCGCCGCGGAAAAACTGTGTATCACACAGGCGGCGGCGAGCATGGCTCTGAAGGAATTCGAGAACCAGCTCGGCGAAAAACTGTTCGAGAGGATGGGTAAAAAGCTGGTCTTGAACGAAAGCGGGAGGGCGATACTGGCATCTGCCACAGAGTTAATCGGCAGGGCGTCAGAGATGTCCGGTTTTTTCACAGACAGGTCGCGTCTTTACGGTGATCTGATTATCGGCGCCAGCTCGTCTATAGGAAATTATGTTCTGCCGGAATATATTGCGGAGTTTATAGACACCAACAGAATGGCAAGCATCCAGCTGAAGGTGGGCAACACCGAGGATGTCATTAACAGAGTGCTCAGGTTCGATGTGGACGTGGGCATCATAGAGGGGCTCTGCTATGAGCCTATGATAGACGTTATCCCCTGGCTGGATGACGAGCTGGCGGTATTCACATCGTCCGGTCATCCTCTGGCGCAGGCGGAAAAGGTGAGCAAGAAAGATCTGGAATCATGCGACTGGATACTGAGAGAAGAGGGATCGGGAACCAGACGTATATTCGAGAACCAGATGACAGCGTTGTCTATGAATATCAATGTGATGCTGGTGCTCGGACACACAGAGGCGATCAAAAATACCGTGGCGAAGGGCAAGGGCGTGAGCTGTCTGTCCAGATATGTTCTGGCTGATCTGGCTCAGCTGGGCAAGATAAAGCTGCTGGATACGCCGTTTCTTAATCTGAAAAGAAAGTTCTATGTGCTGATACATCAGGAGAAGTTCAAAACGAGAATACTCAGGGAATTTCTGAGCGGGCTCGGTCTGGGTCAGACGGATATCTGATTACTCAGGCGGTATGGGCAGACCATCTCCGCCGTCTGTTGAAATATTTCGGACAGGGGATAACGCCGCTTCGAATTCTTTGAGTATCCTGTTCAGCTCTGTCTGTGTTTTTTTGTCCAGAACGGATGTGATGGCTGTCTCTGTCTCTATATGCGCCTTCAGACATCTGTTGACGATGTCGAGCCCGTCCGGGGTGAGCTGAACCAGCGTGCTCCTTTTGTCCTGTTCGTTTTTCGGTCTGGATATCAGGTTTCTGTTTTCCAGCCGGGTCAGGCGGTTCGTCATGGTGCCGGACGTAACCATCAGGGTGTCGAAAAGCTGTGTAGGGGTCAGAATATACGGCTCTCCGGAGCGTCTGAGTGTCGCCAGAACATCGAACTCCCAGCGGGTCAGGTCGAAAGAGCCGAAATTGTCCTCCAGCTTCTTTCCTATCAGGGCGTTCAGACGGGCTATCCTGCCCAGTGTCTCCATGGGCGTCAGGTCTTCTTTTATATTCTGGTTTTTCCACTGGTCGATTATTTTGTCCACAGCGTCTTTCATGGCGTCTCCGATTTATCTTGACATCGAGACAACTTGGAATTATCTTGATGTCAAGATTCTTGATATAGAGATAGTATAATGCAAAATATGAGATTATTCCAGCTTACATTTCTGACTGCGCTCGCCCCTGTCTTCTGGGGCACGACATATATCGTCACCACGGAGCTTCTGCCTCCGGACAGACCGTTCATAGCGGCGGTTATCCGTGTTCTCCCAGCCGGATTTCTTCTGATACTGATGTCCCGCCAGCTCCCGCAGAGGTCTGAGACGCTGAAGGTTCTTATCCTTTCGTTTCTGAATATAGCCTGTTTTCAGGCGATGCTTTTTGTGGCGGCTTATCATCTGCCGGGCGGTATAGCCGCTGTGGTGGGCGCTGTTCAGCCTCTTCTGATTATGCTTATCATGTGGGCGGCGGATTCGGTTAAGCCCCGCGCGGCGACTCTCATTGCGGCGCTGTTTGCTCTGGGCGGAATGGGTCTGCTTCTGATAAAACCGGACAGCAGATGGGACACGACCGGGCTTCTGGCGGCGTTCGCCGGAGCTGTCTCTATGTCCGGTGGAACATATCTGAGCTTCCGGTGGAAACTCAGCCTGTCGAAATACGCCTTCACCGGATGGCAGTTATTCATAGGCGGGCTGATGCTCATTCCTGTGGCATATTTCAGCGAGAGTTTTCCGGCGCACATGGTTCTTAAAAATTATATAGGCTATGTCTATCTGTCTTTTTTCGGTTCTCTTGTGGCTTATTTCCTGTGGTTTCAGGGGATTAAGGAACTGCCCACCGTGGCGGTGGCTGTGCTGGGGCTTCTCAGCCCCGTGACTGCTGTTGTTGTGGGGTGGTTCTGGCTGGGACAGGATCTGAGCTTTGCTCAGTCTGTGGGGTTCGTCACTGTGCTGGTCTGTGTGGCGGCTGTTCAGAGAACAGCCAGAAGGGGCTGAAAACCGAAAAACGACCGGATATAGCTTTCTGACGTCTGTCTGATGTCATCGGTCAGAAGCCCGCTGGCATAAAGCTCGGCTTCGGTGTTCGCCAGCTTGTCTTTGTATGGAAAAAACTCCCGGATAAGAAAATAAGAATATTCGACCAGTCCCAGACTGCCGTATACGCAGATGTTCTCTCCCTGTCTTTCGCATGCGGCGCTCATGAACGTGCTGACGGAAGACAGAATGGATTCCTTCGTGATAACCGGAACAAAAGCGATCTGCCACCTCTGCCCGAAGGTGTGGGTCGTGCTGTGGGTGTCGGAGTTGGCTACTATGGGGATGCTCCTGTCCGTGTGACCGTAGTAGAAGCTGAGCCCCAGCATGTTGTCCTGGTGGAGGGTGTCGCCGGGAATCTCTATGGCGTTCGGGAGTCTGTCCTTCACAGCCTGTTTCAGCATGGGTCTGGGCAGGTGATAGAACCCGGTGTGTTCCACCATCCAGAAAGGATGGCACAGAACAGAGAATCCGCCTTTTTCTTTTATCATTTTCATCACCAGTTTCATCCCGCCGTATGTATATGGGCTGAGCCCCTGCTCCAGCAGGATGATATCGGTCTCCGCCGCCTGCGCCTCGATCATCTCTTTCAGTGTGTCGGCGTCCATGTCTTTCAGGTGCAGAGGTGAATCCGAGCCGATGCTGAGCACATGTCCGCCTGTGGGCACGGTGACCTCCTCCCCTTCGAAGCAGAGGATGCTTAAGCCTGACGATGCTGTGAATTTGATCGCCTCCAGAGACGGATAATAGCTGTCGTGATCGGTCACGGCGATATAGTCCATTCCCAGACGTCTCGCCTGAATCACCATCTCTCTGGGGCTCTGCGCCCCGTCAGAATATAAAGTGTGGATGTGCAGGTCGCCCTTCACGGGCAGAAGCCCCGCCATCTCTTCGCTGACGCCGTAAACGGATATCCGTCTGTCGGATGTTCCTCTGGCGCTTAGGAATATATAATATTCTCCCGTGTGCGGGAGGACTGTGGATATCTCGGTGATGTCTGACGAGTTGGCGGCGTAGAGCACTTCGGCGCTGTTCTTATAGGCGATGCGGACGGACATATTTCCCGATGCTCCCTTCAGCCTGAAGGTACATTTTTTGCCCGCCTGAAAAACTCTGGGTGTTATTTCCACATGTCTCATAAATACTCCGTCAGTCAGTCTGCATATCGAGCTGAAGATTCTGAACACTTTCCTCTTCCCGCTCTTCGGCTTCTTTCGCCGCTTCGGCTCTGCGGTTTTCGTTTCGTCT
This sequence comes from Deferribacterales bacterium, assembly GCA_050251875.1. Taxonomy (GTDB): domain Bacteria; phylum Chrysiogenota; class Deferribacteres; order Deferribacterales; family Geovibrionaceae; genus Seleniivibrio. The sequence goes on from JBFWMA010000003.1 coordinate 333,044, forward strand.
GCGAATCTCATACAGCACGGCGGCGAGAACGGTGAAGAGGATGAACAGAACCGCCAGAGCGTTGATCTCCGGAGTAATGCCCAGCCGGACCATGCTGGCTATGCGGATCGTCATGGTGGTTTCTGCGCCTATGACGAATAGGGTGGTGTTATAGTTCTCAAAAGACTGCAAAAATGCGATGAGCACTGCGGAATATATAGCGGGACGCAGAAACGGGAGCGTGATTCTGCGGAACACCTGTTTATGCGTTGCGCCCAGATCCATTGCCGCCTCTTCCAGCGTTCTGTCGAACCTCTGGAGTCTCGCCATGAACATCAGCATGCAGAACGATGATATGTAAGCCGTCTGTCCTATCACCGTCAGAAAGATTCCTCCCGGCACGCCCATATTGTCCCAGAAAATCAGGGTGGAGATGCCGAGAATGACGCCGGGAGTCAGGATCGGCGAGACCATCAGAGCATAGAGAAAACCCCTGCCTCTGATGCCTCTGGATGTCAGGAGCATCGCCCCGGCGAGCCCGGTGGGGACGGCGAGGATTATGACGCCGACTCCGATGATGACGCTGTTCAGAACGGAGCCCCAGAGGATTTTGTCCTTAAACAGGGTTTCGAACCACGACAGGGTCGCTCCCTGCCAGGGGACGAACGTTGGAAAGGAAGAGCTGTTGAAAGCCGCCGCCGTCATGAACATCAGCGGGGTGAACAGATAAAGAAAGAACAGAATCATATATCCGGTCAGAAATATATTTAACACGCTTTTCGATGATTTCATTTTGCCATATCCTCCATCTTCACACGGAACAGGCGCATCATGAAGGCGATGAAGAGGATGCACAGAAGCAGCAGGATGAAGGCGTATGCCGATCCCTGATTCCAGTTTCCGCCGTCAAAGAACCAGCTGTAGATTATCTGGGTGAACCATATACCGCTGGTGCCTCCCAGAATAGCCGGAACGGCGTATGTGCCTGCCGCCAGCATGAATGTCATTATGCTCCCCACGGCTATGCCCGGCTTGGCATAGGGGATGATGATCCTCCTGTGTATGCGTATCCATGAGGCGCCCAGATCACGGGCGGCCTCTATCTGGTTTTTATCCAGAGTAGACAGGGTGTTGTACATGGGGAAAACCATGAACAGCACATAGGCGTATGCCATGCCCGCCAGAACGCCGACATTGCCGTTCAGAAAATCTATTGGCTCGCTAATAACCCCCGCCTTCATCAGCAAAGTGTTCAGAACGCCTTTGTATGACAATATGATGAGCCATGCGAATGTCCGCAGGATCTCATTGATCCAGTATGGGATCACAAGCCCCAGAAACAGAAGCGCCGCCGTCTCTTTCCTTACGGAAAAAGCCAGATAGCATGCCACCGGATAGCAGATGGCGAACGCCAGAAATGTTATGAGAACACTCGACCAGATGCTTTTCAGAAACACGCTCCGGTGCAGGGTATTGCTGAAAAGGGTCATGTAGTTTTTCATGCCGTATTTTTTCACGGCGGACGTCTCCGATGCTTCCATCTTTGACATCTCAGCGGACAGAGACTCGTATTCAGCGTCCAGACGGTCTATCTTCGCCTGATCCGGATTGTCCAGATATTTTTCAGCGGCTATGTCGCTGTCTATCATCAGGAGCCTGTCTTCCATGGCGTTCATCTTTTCCAGACGCTTCTGAACGGCGGTCTCGTCTCTGTACCACATGGAATAGTCCACCATCATCAGCTGGGGCACTATCACCAGCCCCACTATCCAGACTGTGCATGATATGAGGATATATGCCGTGATGAACCGCCCGTAGCGCAGGAGCATGTCTTTCATGATATTCTGCCCGCCATTTTCATCACACGGGAATGATCGGGGCTGAAGGATATGCTGAGCTGATCGCCCTGACGGAATCTGCCCGTGTCCCCGGTGTTCATCATATTTACGGAGATTTCTTTTTCGGCGCAGGTTTTTTTCAGAAAAAGATTAACGAACGATCCCTCGAACTCCATCCGGCTCACCGTGCTGCTGAATATATTATGTCCGTTTCCGGAGGCGCTTTCCGCTACCGCCATCCTCTCCGGGCGGATGAAGATCACCGCTTCGTCACCCTGACTGTGCCCGTCCGTGTTCACTCCGGTGAATCTTCCGCAGGGGGTTTCTATCTCAGACATATTGCCGGAGGTGGATATCACTCTGCCTCTGAACATATTGTTTTCGCCAACGAAAGACGCTGTGAAAGGCGTTGACGGGTTATTATAAATCTCTTCGGGCGATCCGGTCTGCTCTATCTTTCCGGCGGACATCACGGCGACCCTGTCGCTCATTGTCATCGCCTCCCCCTGATCGTGGGTTATGTATATGAATGTCACGCCTGTTTTTTTCTGAATGTCTCTCAGCTCCGATCTCATGTGCTGTCTCAGCTTCAGATCCAGAGCCGACAGAGGCTCATCCAGCAGGAGCACCTGAGGCTCCACAGCCAGCGCCCGGGCGATAGCCACACGCTGTTTCTGTCCGCCGGAGAGCTCATTTATGTTTTTGTCGCCGTATCCTGTGAGGGCGATCAGCTCCAGAAGCTCGTCCGCCTTCTTCAGACGTTCCTTTTTTCCGATGTTTTTCACCTCCAGACCGAAGGCGATGTTGTCCGCCACGGACATCAGGGGAAAGAGCGCCAGATTCTGAAAGATCAGCGCCGTGGGGCGCTTGTTCGGACCTATGCCGTCCATGCTGTTTCCGGAGATGGAGACCGAACCGGACGTGGGTCTGTTGAATCCGGATATGATGCGCAGGATGGTTGTCTTGCCGCATCCGGATGGTCCGAGAAAACTGAAGAACTCACCGCTTTCGATCTCCAGACTCACATTATCCACGGCGGTGAAATCTCCGAATTTCATAGATACTCTGTCCAGAATTACCTGTCCCATTATAACCTCGATAAAAAAGGGCACAGCCGCATAGCGGACATGTGCCCTGTTGGAGTGTTGCTGGCTGTTGTTATGACGCGAGGAGCTTGTCGCGGAACTCGTTTCTGATGGAAACGAACCATGCCGGCTCTATGGGGTACCACCACAGGTTAGCTATGGCGTTGCCGGGGTAAGCGGCGGCGAAGTTCAGCTTTGAGTCTTCGTTCAGGAAGTTTTCAGCGCCTTTAGCGCATGAGTTGTATCCTGAGTTGTTGGCGTGCATAGCGCCGTTTTTGGGCTTGTAGTACCAGTTGATGAAGGCGTAAGCCTGCTCAACGTTCTCTGCTCCTGTGGGGATGCCCATTGTGTCCATCCATGTGAGCGCCCCCTCTTTGGGCGCCATATATGTGATCTTTGATTTTGTCTCTGTGCGCAGACGCATAGCGGGTCCGTCCCATGTCTGACCTATGACGCATCCGTTCTGCATGAAGGCGTTGGTGGTTTCCTGAGCGTTGCTCCAGAAGGCTCTGATGTTCTTTTTCATCTTGATGGCGTGGTCTGTCACCTGAGTATATATTTTGCGCATTTTCTCTTCGGAAACATATGTGTCTCTCATCTGGTTGGATGATATCTTTCCGGCGGCGTCCATCCACAGACCCAGACCGATGAGACCGGAGTGGGCTCTGATAGTCATCTTTCCGGCGTTTTCAGGCGACCAGATATCTCCGTATGACAGTTTTCCGTACTGATATCCGTGAGCGGATGTGTCGAAGCATACGCCCTCTGTTCCCCAGTTGAAAGGAACGGTGTAGCGTTTGCGGCGCATAACGGCTCCCAGTCTCTCAGAGTCTTTCCACATGGAGGAGATACATCCGTCAGCGTTGATCTTTTTTTCGTTAAGAGGCTGAAGCAGGCTGTATTTAGCCCACTGAACACCGTATGTCACAGACGGCATTACTATGTCGAAACCTTTTCCTTTAGACGCTCTGAGTTTGTTCAGAACCTCGTCATTGGAACCGTATACGGAGAGGTTTACCTTGATGCCTGTCTCTTTTGTGAAGGCGTCCAGCATGTCCTGATAGATGTAGTCCGACCATGAATAGAGGTTCAGCTCGCCTGATGAGGCAAAGGCGTTGCGGACAAAAGCGGGGGAGCTGATGATAGCCGCTCCGGCGGCGGCGCCTTTCAGAAATGAACGGCGTGATATGGATGATCTGGTTTTTTCGCTCATGAGATTAGTCTCCTGATAATAATAATTATAGGAGAGGATACTCTCTCTGGTTAATAAGAATGTCATGCTTTTATGAGGGTTCTGTAAAATTAAAAATCAGTTAGTAATCATGAGTTTACAAATTCAGTTAGTCTGACAATTTTTTCAAATAAATTTTAACTTTTCGTAACTTTCCCATGACAGGTATCTGGCAGATTCCGGCTATGCTTACTGCTCACTGATTATGGAGGTAATTATGAAAAAGCTTCTGCTTATGCTTATGGCGCTTCTGACATTCGCCATGTCCGCTATGGCCGGCGAAATCACTGTCTACACAGCTCTGGAGGACGATCAGTATCCCGTCTATCTCGAGTCTTTCAAACAGCAGCACCCCGAAATTAAACTTAACATCGTAAGAGATTCTACAGGTATCATCACAGCCAGACTGCTGGCTGAGAAAGCCAATCCTCAGGCTGACGTGGTTTGGGGTCTGGCGGCTACCAGTCTTCTGGTTCTGGACAACCAAAAACTGCTCGCTCCCTATGCTCCTAAAGGCGTGGAGAGAGTTATGCCCCAGTTCAAAGACAAGGCTAAAACACCCGCATGGGTCGGCATAGACGCATGGATGACATCATTCACCGTGAACACAGCCGAGATGCAGAAACGCGGTCTTCCCGTTCCCACAGGATACGCTGATCTTATCAAACCCGAATATAAAGGTCTGATTACTATGCCCAACCCCGCCTCTTCAGGCACAGGATTTCTGACAGTCAGCGCATGGCTTCAGCTTTTCAAAGGCAAAAAAGGCTGGGACTACATGGAAAAACTGCACCAGAACATCGCTCTCTACACTCACTCCGGTTCAAAACCTTCTAAAATGGCAGCCACAGGCGAATATCCCATCGGTATCTCCTTCGGCTACAGAGGTCTGACAGAGATGAAAAAAGGCGCTCCCGTCACAGTGGTATTCCCCAAAGAGGGTTCCGGATGGGATCTGGAAGCCAACGCCCTGATAAAGAAGAAAAACATCAGCGCTGACGCAAAAGCCTTCCTCGACTGGGCTATTTCAGACACTGTAATGACAGAGTACAACAAAAACTTCGCCATCGTAACAGTGAAGAACAACAATCCCGTTCCCGCAGGATATGTAGCCAATCCGCTTAAACAGATTATCAAAAACGACTTCTCATGGGCCGCCACAAACAGGGACTCCATTCTGAAAGAGTGGTCTGCCAGATTTGACGCAAAAAGCGAACCCAAGAAATAACATTTCACAGGCGGGGGGTGATGAGCCCTCCGCACTCCTAAAAGGACAAAACCTATAATGGAAAATGAATATCTGAGAGCTGACGGAATAACAAAATCGTTCAGCTCACGAACTGTTCTGAGCAATGTCTCCTTCACCGCCAAAAGGGGCGAGTTCATCAGCCTTCTGGGACCATCCGGATGCGGAAAGACCACACTGCTACGCATAATATCCGGGCTGGAAACATCCGACAGCGGAAAAATCTTTTTTAACGGAAACGATTATACGTCCGTACCCGCCTCCAAGCGCAACTTCGGCATAGTTTTTCAGTCATATGCACTGTTTCCCAACATGACGGTGACAGAGAACATCACATACGGGCTCAAGAGCAGAGAGAAGAACAGAACAGCAAAACAGAAGATCGCTGACGAGATGCTGAACATCACCGGGCTCTATGCCGAGAAGGAAAAATATCCCTTCCAGCTCTCAGGCGGTCAACAGCAGAGGGTGGCGCTGGCGAGGGCACTGGCTCTGAAACCCAGCATACTTCTTCTGGATGAGCCATTGTCGGCTCTGGATGCTAAGGTGCGGGAGAAACTGCGCCGTGAGATCAGAAGTATCCACGATAAAATGAACATAACCACCGTGATGGTGACCCACGATCAGGAGGAGGCGATTACAGTCTCCGACAGGATAGCCGTGATGAACGGCGGAATCATAGAGCAGATGGGGACTCCGGACGAGCTATATTTCAGACCGAAGACAAAATTCATAGCCGGATTCATCGGTATGATGAATTTCATGGAGATAAACGGAGAGAAGAAGGGCATCCGCCCGGAACAGATAAAGATATCGCCGTCCTTCTCGGCTGTGGGCGAAAACGCCGTGATTACAGACATGGAGTTCAGAGGCGCCTTTATCCGGCTGTTTCTGAATCTGGAAAACAGAAAGACGGAAACCGCTCTGGTGGTGGATGTCAGCTCTTTCGACACGGACATGTCCAGACTGAAACTGAACAGCCTGGTGAAGGTGCAGATACCTGAATCTGCCATTAATTTCTAAGGGGACGTGATGAAAGGAACAAAATCGTCATATCTCTTTATAGGACTGATATTCTTATACTTTATAATGTTCTTTTTTCTGCCCCTGTCGCAGATAATGAAGATGGCTCTGTATGACAACTCCGGGGCTTACATAGGGCTGAAGAACTTTGCCGAGTATTTTTCATCGCCGAACATGCTGTCGTCTTTTAAAAACTCGTTTACAGTGTCGGGCATAGTTACCCTGCTTACTTTTCTGCTGGCGTTCTTTTACGCCTACAGCCTTTCGAGGATCAGGTTCAGAGGAAAATACGTTTTCAAATACATTTCCATGCTGTCGCTCTTCACTCCCACCATGCTCCACGGTATAGCTCTGGTCTATCTCTTCGGCAGACAGGGTATCGTTTCGAATATGCTGGTTAGCTGGCTTAATACTAAGATGGGTACGGCACATGTCTTTCCGTTTGATATATACGGAGCGGTGGGAATAATCATCTCAGAGGTGATATACACCTTTCCCCACGCCTATCTGATATTGTCCGTTTCATTCGCCATGAGCGACTACAGGCTGTATGAGGCGGCGGAGACGCTGGGCGCCGGCAGGTTCAGACGGTTTTTCACCGTGACTCTGCCATCTGTGAAATACGGAGTGGTGAGCGCTCTTACCACTATATTTATCCTGAGCTTCACCGATATGGGAGCGCCTAAGATTGTGGGCGGTCAGTATAACGTGATGGCGGTGGATATATATAAACAGGTGATAGGACAGCAGAATTTTTCCATGGGCGCCACTGTCGCCGTTCTGCTTCTGGTGCCGGCTTTCATCGCTTTTTTTGTGGACAGGGCGATTCAGAAGAAACAGGACGCCACGTTCTCGTCAAAATCCGTGCCCTATGTTGCAGATAAAAATCTCTTCGCCGAGGTCACGGCGTTTACATACTGCCTGCTGGTGGCGCTTATGATTCTGGCTGTCATCGGTACGTCCGTGGTTGTGTCTTTTCTGAAGTTTTTTCCTTATGACATGACGTTCTCTCTGAAACACTACATGTTTAAATATGTCGCCGGGGATATCTCGTCATATTTCAACAGTCTGAAAATGTCCTTCGGCACAGCCGTGCTCGGCACAGCCGCCTCTTTCGCCGCCGCCTATGCTGCGGAGAAAATCAGGGCGTCTGAGATATTAAAGAAAACACCCTATATGCTTTCCATAATGACCCTCGCCGTGCCGGGGCTGGTTATCGGGCTGGCGTATATTATATTTTTCAACTCCCCCACCATCAGTCTGCCGTTCATAGAGGTGAAGAACCCTCTGATGTTCATATACGGCACAATGCTGATACTGATTCTGGCGAACATCATTCACTTCATCGCCGTTCCGGTGATGACTATCACCTCGACTTTGAAAAAACAGGACAAGGAATACGACAGCGTGTCAGCCTCCATGGGCGTGCATCCGGTGAAAACTCTTTTCCGTGTGACACTGCCCCTGTCTATCAACGCCGTGCTGGATACGTTTTTTTACTTCTTCGTCAACTCCATGGTTACCATATCCGCCGTGATATTTCTCTATGGGCAGGAGACGAAGGTAGCCACCGTGGCGATAGTCAGCATGGACGATGCCGGAGACACGGCAGCCGCCGCCGCTATGGCGAGCCTGATACTCTTCACCAATATGGCTGTGAAGATAATTTATGACATCGTATCGCATTATATAAAGAAAAAAACTGCCGCATGGCAGACTATTCAGAGGTAACACATGAACATGAAAGCTGTGATATTCGACTGGGCGGGAACAACTGTGGACTATGGGTGCTTCGCTCCCGTTGCCGCCATCATAGACACGCTGGCGATAGAGGGCATCAGCATATCAGCAGATGCTGTCAGACAGCACATGGGCATGAAGAAGCGTGACCACATCGGCGAAATATTCAAGATGGAAGATATCAGAGAGCAGTACAGACAGAAAAACGGCGAAGACGCCTCCGAGGCGGATATAGACGCTATATATGAAAAGGTGGACAGGAGGCTGACAGACAGCCTGACAGATTTCAGCACGCCCATAGAAGGCATCATAGACGTGGTGGCAGGTATCAGGGAAATGGGGCTGAAGATAGGCTCCACCACCGGATATACCAAAGACATGATGAAGGTGGTGCGCAAATGCGCCGCCGAGCAGGGATATGACCCCGACTGGCTGGTGGCGTCAGACGAGATGCCCGCCGGACGTCCCGCCCCCTGGATGTGCTATGAAAACATGAAACAGCTCGGCACATTCCCGGCTCACTGCTGTGTGAAGATAGGAGACACCATCAGCGATATAAAAGAAGGGCTGAACGCCGGAATGTGGTCGGTGGGAATAGTGATGGGCGGAAGCGAGATGGGTTTCAGCGAGGCAGAAGCGGGGTCGCTGGACAGCTACACCGTGATGAAAAAGGCGCACGAAACAGCCGAAAGACTCTATGAGGCAGGCGCACACTATGTGGCTGTGTTCAATACGGAGATAATAGATATTCTGAAAAAGATAGATAGTAAGGTGGCTAATGGTACGATGCCGTCAGCCGGAGAAAGAAGCGCCGTAACAGAAGGCGAATCAAACGGAAGCGTTCTGAGATCGTTCAGAAACAGGACGCTGACAGGCAGATCAAAGGAGCTGGTGAAACGGGACGCCGATGTGTTTATCATACAGGCTCTGTCGTCTCCCTGTCTGGATTCCGCCGAAGCCTGCCATGGAGCGGGCTTCACACTGACAGACGGCACAGAGGTTATGGATTTTCACGGGAACGGAGTGCATCAGGGCGGTTTCGGCAACGACGCCGTCAGAGAGGCGGTTACCAGGCAGATGGACACCCTGTCTTTCTGTCCCAGAAGATATACCAACGAAAAAGCGGTTCTGCTGGCGGAAAAACTGATAAGCGTTACGGACGGCGCCATGAGCAGAGTGCTCTATGCCCCTGCCGCCACACTCGCCATGAGCAGCGCTATCAAGCTGGCTATGAAGATAACCGGAAAGAAAAAATTCATGTCCACATACGGCTCTTTCCACGGGGCGAGCCTGTGCGCTTTGTCCGCCGCCGGAGACGCCGGATTTCTGAAGGGCATCAGTGGTTTTGACATCGGCGAAAATTTTCTTCCATACAACACATATACCTGTATGTTCAGAGACTGCTCCGACTGCGGGTACAAATGTCTCGATTTGCTGGATAAACGGCTGAAAGAGAACCCGAACGTTGCCGGAGTGATTCTGGAGGCGGTGAGATGCACCACAGTGCATGTGCCGGATGACGGGTATTTCAGAAAGCTGGACGGGATATGCAGAAAACACGGCGTGCTGAAGATATTTGACGAGACGGCGACCGGGCTGGGTAAATCGGGCAGGTGGTTCGCTTATCAGAATTTTGATGTTGAGCCGGATATGCTTGTCGCCGGAAAAGGGCTGGGCGGGGGAGTAATGCCTCTGGCGTGCCTGATGATAAGAGACGGGCTCGACAGCGCCTTTGACATATCCATCGGTCACTACACCCACGAGAAAAGCCCCGTTGCGTGTGTGGCAGGGCTGGCGGCTATAGAATACATTGAGAAGGAAAATCTGCTGGAAAAAGCGGTGACGGACGGCGGATATTTCGCCTCGCTGCTCGGCGGGTTAAAAGGCGCTCACGGCATCATCGGCGATGTCAGGCATTTGGGGCTGATGGCGGCTGTGGAGCTGGACAGAGAGCTTGCCGACAGAAATTTTATGGCGGAATACGCCATGTACAGATGTCTGGATATGGGCATGAGTTTTAAGGTATCAGCTGGAAGCGTGCTGACTCTCTCCCCTGCGCTGACTATCACCCGTGACGAGATGGACAGGGCGGCTGAAATCCTGAACACATCGCTGAAAGAAATAAGAATATAGGTGAAATAAAATGCATAAATTCGATAACAATTATCTCCTTCTGACCCCCGGACCTCTGACAACCACAAAAACAGTGAAAGAGGCTATGGCGTTTGACGTTCCCACCAGAGACAAGGGATATTCCGAGATGGTGCAGGAGATCAGAGCGGAGCTCGCCACTCTAGCCTCCGCATCAGATGAATATACCGCGGTGCTGGTGCAGGGCTCCGGCACATTTGCCGTGGAGGCGATGATTACGGGCGCTGTAGGCAGAGATCAGAAACTGCTGATTGCGGTGAACGGAGCCTATGGCGAGCGTATGGCGGATATAGCGAAGATGGCGGGGATTCCCCACGAGACAGTGACGTTTGACGAGGACGAGGCTGTGGAGCCCGAGGCTGTGAGAGCGAAGCTCAGCGAAGGCGGTTTTACGCATTTTGCCGTGATACATCTGGAGACCACCACAGGTATACTGAACCCCGTGGAAGAGCTGGGTAAAATATGCGCCGGGCTGGGCGTTGTTTTTCTGGCGGACTGCATGAGCAGTTTCGGGTCTATACCGTTTGATATGAAAGAGAGCGGTATTCATTTTCTGGCGGCGTCATCTAACAAATGTCTTCAGGGCGTGCCGGGCATCGGATTTGTGATTTTCAGAAAAGATATGGCGGAATCATGCCGGGGCAAGGGACAGTCTCTGTCGCTGAATCTGTATGAGCAGTATAGGTTTATGGAGGATTCCGGAGGCGGTTTCCGCTTTACGTCACCCACGCATGTGATACTCGGGTTCGCTCAGGCTCTGCGTGAGCTGAGGGACGAGGGCGGCGTGGCGAGCAGAAACAGAAGATATGCCGACAGCCAGAAAACCCTTTCTGACGGTATGCAGGAGCTGGGGTTCGAGCTTTTTCTGGAGAAAGGCGTGCAGTCGCCCGTTATCACCACTTTTATCAAGCCGGACGGACTGGATTTTGAGAAGATGTACAGCTTTCTGAGAGATAACGGTTTTTACATATATCCGGGCAAGCTGACAAAGAAGCAGACCTTCCGCATAGGCACCATAGGCAATGTCTTTCCGCAGGATATCAGACGCCTGCTGCTGCTCATCAGCGACTATCTGGAGAGCTGAGAAAACCGCAGGTGCGTTTTTTCGCTGATTATGCTATAAGCGATGTCATGAAGAATATTGTAATATTACTGCTTATAGCATTTGCCGTTTCTGCCTGTTATCACAGAGACCCTCTGGCTGACCCGAACGTGCTGGGTCTGACGGGTGACTACAGCTTCAGAGAGCTGACCCGCTCAGAGAAGGAAGACGTGATAAAACAGATTAAATCCGCCGAAGGCGTGAAATATGTCTGGGGCGGTCAGTCTTTTACCGATGGTGTGGACTGTTCGGGGCTTCTGGTGTGGTCTTATGCCATGCTGGGATATTCAGGATTCCGCAAGGACGACACAGTTGTCTATGACCTGACGTCAAACGATATGTCCATGTATGATGTGGATCACGCCGTGCCCGTTACGGATAACGCTCAGCTTCTGGATTATGAGATGGGTGATTTTCTGTTTTTCGATGTGAACGCAGACGGCAGGGTGGATCATGTGGCGGTTTTTATGCATTATGATCCGGAAAAGGACGCCGTATGGGTCTGGGACGCCTCCACAAACACGGGAAGGGTGGCATACAGAGAGTTTTACGGCTTTCTCAAGAAAAACCCGAAGATAGGCAGACCAGTGAAGCCTGTTCGGAATGAGATTCCCGCAGACTGTACCGCCTGCGCCGAAATCAGCGGAGCCGGCATAAGTCAGTAGTTCATCATAACCCTTATATAAACTAATGTTGAATATTCTCGCTTATTACATGTATAATTTGTTGACGAATAAATTATTGTATTTACGGGGTACTCATTATGAAAAAGACAGCTTTAATTATATTTGCCGTTTTGCTTTTGTATTCATGCGGAGGCGGCGGCTCTTCCGCCGGTTCTTCCGATCTTATCGTGAGATCGGTTTCCGGTGAGTCAACAGCCGGTTCCGGTCAGTTCTATGACATCACATACAAAGTATATTCCGCCAAAGCGGAGAGCGGTGTGGTTACCAAATTCTATCTGGTTGAAGACGGCTCCTTAAAATCAAAAACATCCGAAAGAGATGATGTAGCGACTCAGTATTACATAGGGGCAGACAGTTTTAACCCCTCCGCCGGAGTGAACACCCGGGGCTTTTCCATTCAGATACCTTCAGAGATTACAGCATCCGGATCATTTTATATCGTTGCCGATATCGACCCTGATAACCTGATAGACGAAGCGAACGAATCAAACAACAGTCCCGAGAACAACTCGTCAGCAGTGTCCTCTTCAACAGTATCACTGGACGCAAGCACAGCGGACGATACTAACCTTATCATAGATAATGTGGAGCTTCAGAGCAGTTCGATAGTTTTCGACAGCTATGACACTGGCGACCCGACAGCGCACACCGCTCTGGGTAATGCGGACGGTGATCACCCTTTTCTGAGAAAAGCTCATTTAAAAGGACATGTTAACATCGTGGTGGAGGGCAAGGAACCTTCCGCCGCGGAGATGAACAACGTTAAGCTGAAAGTTCAGGTGAACGTAGGCGGGACATGGAGGGATGTGGATTATTGGAGCAATACGCTTCAGACATTTTCAGGTTCGACAACTTTCGCCCTTCTGAACAGGTCTCTGGAATCACTGGACGATGACGAGGAATCGGTTCCTATGACGCCGGAACACACTATGGATATAGATGTCAGCTTTCCGGAGGCTGTTGTGGACGACATGGTGGCATATGCGGCGTCCAACACCAACACATTTGAGGTCAGAGTCATTCTGAACTCTGATGATGCCGTAGCCGAAACAACAAAGGCAGATAACACATACAGCATGAACGTATCCATATATTCCGCCGGAGTCTCCGCATCGCCTTATATGCTGGAAAACAGTTTTAAAAAGCATGTGGGCGACAGAAGCAAGATCAGGCTCGGTGTGGAGATGTATTCCAATATAGGGCTGGTGATGACCGCAGACCAGCACGGCGCTCTGTGCAGCAACGGGATATCTTTCCCGATAACTGTGTTCAAACACAGCTCGACTCTGATAGATATCTCCAGCATATACGCGGCATATGCGGATGACCCGAATAACTCCGGATATTCCAACAAAATCGAATTTCTGGGAACAGTAGTTGATATGGATGAAAACTGGGCTCTGCCGCAGACCATCTCTTATCCTAAATCGTGGAATCAGACTCAGGAGATCGCCAACGCTGAGCTGATGGTGGGACCTGTCCCTGTGAATGTGGAGACAGGAGCCACAGGCACCATCGGATATGTGCTGTCCATAACGCTGAACTCAACAGGCGTTACATCTTCCAACCACCTGCCAGATGCCTCTCTGGGGCTTTATGCGGAGGCAGGAGTGGGAACATCGTCTTTCTCCGCCGGACCTGTGGTGGATCTGACGCTGATTGAAGAGCTTCTGAAAGTTGTCGCCTCTTCATCTTTTACATATAATTCCGGCGATGACGATTTGGATGACGGAACGCTGGGGCTGACAGTTACCAACGATATTGACGCTATCTCAGGCAAGTTCGGATTATATGTGAAATACCGTACTGTAAAATGGTGTCATAAATTCGGTGTGCCGTATCCCTGTGGAACCAAAAAGAAAAAATCGACCAAATGGATATATGAGACGGACTCGCTCTATCATAAAAAGAGTACACTGCTGAACGAGTCGCACTCATGGACTTTCTGAAAAAATATCTGTTAATCTTCATAGTATTTATCATAGCTCTGTCTGTATCCTTCTTCATTTTTATGGAGAAGGAGCAGACGGGGATCTCAGCATCTGAAGTGGCGCCGGAGCGTTTTAGTAAGGGTGCGTACTTCTTTAGATACAGTATGTCCGGCGATATTGTTTTCCGCCTGACAGAAGAAGAGACAAGAACATCTGTAAGCGTTGACGGAACCCTGCAAATGCGGGTTTATGATGTTCAGGATAAGGTTGTTAAGGCAGGGTTCTGTCTGAGCCCCGTATCTGTAATGACAGGCGGCGGACGTGACGCCGGGCTGGAGATGCTGTATTCCACACATTTTCTGGCGGATATGGATATGGACGGGCGTTTTATCCGGTTCTATCTGCCATCGGGGATAGCGCATGCAGAGGCGAAGGCGCTGAAAAATCTGATGCAGTCGCTGGAAGTGATTTTTTCTGAAGACGAGAGCTATACGGAGGAGCAGACGGACGCTCTGGGTTCATATCAGGCACTATATGAGATGAACGGAGCTACTGTGAACAAAACCAAAAAAACATATGACAAAGTCACAGCGTCATATTTAGGTTACGATTCGCTGAGCATTCATCCACGGGAGTTTTCGTGTGCTTTTACCCCTGCGGTCGATGGCGGATGGCTTGATTCAGTATACATCAGGGAAACGCTGGATATCTCTGCCGGAGGGCGGGACATTGTGTCGGCGCATACGAAAATATCTGTTCAGAGACGGACAGGAATCAGATTGTCTGTCAGCGGTCTGAAAGACAGCTATGAGGAAGAGAAACAGGCTCTTCAGACCGGAAAACATGAACCGGCAGCAGAGAGATCCGGTGATGTTTTTGATCTGAAGAATATCGGTGATAAAAATTCCAGAGAGATTTCGATAGAGTTTAAGAGATATATAATACAGAACCCGGAATATACCGCACAGATACCGAAAATGCTGAAAAGAGAGGCTCTGACAGACGCTCAGCGCAGAGAGATAATCAATGTGCTCGGTCTGGCTGGAACAGAGGTGGCTCAGAAGGCGTTGACCGATATTTCATCTGATGCATCCCAGAGGGGTGAAGACAGATTCCGCGCGGCGGTGTCTATGGGGTCAGTGGATGTTCCGCTGACTGATGGAGCTGAACGATATCTGCTCAGCCAATGTGGTAAGGCGGCTTATGATAAAACCGGCGCTGCGGCAGCGGCTGTTCTTTCGGCTGGTTCTGTCGTGAAAAACCTCAGAGAAAACTATCCGGAAGAGGCAAAAGCTCTGGCGGATAAGATTGTTTACGAACTGCGTTCGGCTGATGAAAAAAATATAAACTATGTGCTCGCTTCACTTGGGAATACCGCTATGGCTGAGTATGAGGATGTTATAACTCCGTATCTGGACAGCGGCAGTCCGCAGACAAGAGCGGCAGCGGCGGAATCTCTTAAATATATGCCGGGAGAGAGTGTTAGTGAAACGCTTGGCTCAATGCTGACGGATGGTGATGCGCTGGTGAGAATGGCGGCGGCAAGAACACTAACCGCCAGAACTGTGAACGCATCGGTAATCAGTGATGTGATATCCGTGAGCCGGACAGAGAGCAACACAAACGTCCGCCACGATATAATAAAGATACTTACGGCGGATAAGGATAATCCAGCCGCGGCGCAGGCTATGCGTGATATGCTGGCATCGGAAAAATCAAAGGAAAACATAAAAATGATTCTGGAAGCCGTGGGAACGGATTGATAAACACAATAATAAGAGACCAGGTAGATCTGTAATCCAACCGCCAATCTGAGCACATGTATATTGGTAATGATCAAAGCTGTTATTTTAGCTATAAC
Organism: Deferribacterales bacterium; assembly: GCA_050251875.1. Classification (GTDB taxonomy): domain Bacteria; phylum Chrysiogenota; class Deferribacteres; order Deferribacterales; family Geovibrionaceae; genus Seleniivibrio. Next base: position 348,917 of record JBFWMA010000003.1, read on the forward strand.
CACGATATAGGTCTGGTAAATAAGCAATGGACAATTCCGTATACCATGATATGTAAATGCAAGTAGCTCTACCACAATTATAATATAAATTAAAACTCTTTTATTAATTTTGCTCAATAAGAATCATCAGTATAATAAGTGATATTTAATATACATTTTGATGATAATGTTGTTATAATTGCAAATATATTTAAGAGAGGTTAATAATGCCGTCGCCATTAACTAATTACAGAATATTTATTGCATCACCGGGCGGACTGAGTGAGGAAAGAGAAATTTTTAGAAAAGTTATTGAGGAATATAATCATTCAGAAGCCAATCATAGAAATATACACTTTACAGCAGTTTGTTGGGAATACACTCTTGGGGGTGTTAGACGCCCACAGGAAAAGATTAATCAAGAACTAAAGGAGTGTGATTACTGTATATTAGTACTGCATGACAGATGGGGACAGGTGCCAACCAGAGAGGACGATGAACAAAAATATAGTGCTGGAACAGAAGAGGAATATCACGTTGCTCTAGAGTGCCTAAAAGATCCAAAATATGAAATGAAAGATATAATATTATTTTTTAAATCGGTAGATGACAGGCAGTTAAGTGACCCTGGTGAACAGCTTAAGAAGGTAATAGAATTTAAGAAGAAAATAGAAAAAGAAAAAGCAATCTTATATGATACTTTCGATACTCCACAAGCATTTAAAGATTCCTTGTTAAAGTATCTGGCGCGTTGGGTTCGTGATGCGGAGGATACTGATCTTACACATGAAACTTTCAGAGTACAGAGAAGAATTTATAAAGGCGATTCTTCCCAAACATCTAAAAATGAACTTCTTCAGAAAGCAGAACAACTCGCTGAAGAAGGTAAGATATTTGAGGCTGAGCTTGCTTTTTCAATTTTAGCTGTTCGAAAAGATGATCCTTTGGCGTTATGTAAATATGGGCGTTTGTTAAGAAAAACAGGACAGTATGATAAATCTAAATCTATCCTTGAAGAAGCTATTAACTTATCAAGTAAGTTTGATAATTTTCATGCTAAAGCCTACTCCTTGAGACAATTAGGTAAAATCTTTGAATCAAAGGGGGATATGCAAAAAGCAAAAGAAACTCTCTACCAAGCGCTTGCAATAACAAAAGAAATTGATGAGTGGGAAGAGGAGGGTAAGGTTTTGAGAACTTTAGCTTCTATTGCAAGAAAAGAGGGTCACAATAAAGAAGCAGAAAGTTTGTTGAAAAGAGCTCTTGCAATTTACGACTTAAAGAATGATGTAAGTGGCAAGGCTACAGTTTTCGGACATCTTGGATTGTTATACAGAACAAAAGGTTTTTATGGTGAAGCAATAAAGCAATATAAGGCATCATTGGATGAGCATATGAAACTTGAAGACAGTCACGCTATCGCTATTGTCAAAGGGAATCTTGGTGTAGCTTGTAGGACCATTGGAGAATTGGATGATGCTTACAAGTATCATCATGATGCTCTCGAATATTTCAAATCGACACAAATAATACAGGGGATGTCCAGAGAGTTGAGCAATTTAGGGATTATTCATCGAGAAAGGAAAGAGTATGAGAAAGCGACAGCATACTTTAAGCAAGCTTTGTCTACTTCAGAACAACTAGGGAATAAGCAAGGAATAGCTATACAGTATGGTAATTTAGGATCTATAGCTAAGCTAAATGGTGACTTAGATAAAGCTGAAGACTATTTCAATAAGGCATTATCAATGAGCGAAGAAACTAACAGTGATCGTGGGATTGCATCAAATTATGAAAGACTTGGAGTGTTGTATATGGATATTGGGAGGTTGGATTCATCTCTCCAGATGTTACTAAAAGCTCTCCAGTATAATCAAAAAATTGATTCAACTTATGGGGAATATAATGTTAACAAGGAACTTGGTAACTTGTTTTGTATAAAGAAGGAATCCGATAGTGCTAGAAATTATTATGAAAGAGCACTCACTCTCGCAAATTCGCTTAAATTAGAAAAAGAGCTTTCAGATATAAAGGACAAGCTCCAAAAAGTTTCAGAAGGGTGTGCAGGTTAGGAGTTAGGCACAAATAAGGCGCACTCCAAAATCAGCGGCTACAACTTGTTCGTAAATTAGCTGATTAAAATTTTTTGGCGGAGGCGCACAGGAATCGAACCTGCCTGACGCACAAGTACGTCACAGTCGGTTTTGAAGACCGCGGGGGGCACCAGCCGCCCAAACACCTCCGGAATGTATCTAGGCTATCAGCCCTCTGATCTTCTCCGCCAGAGCGCCCATCTCGTCAAAGCCGGAATATTCGGCGTGTCTGGTGGCAAATTTCAGTCCGTCATCTTTGAATCTGGGTATCACATGCAGGTGAGAGTGAAAAACCTCCTGTCCCGCTTCAGCTCCGTTGTTCTGAACCACGTTCACGGCATCGCATCCGGTGGCTTCTTTAACAGCTTTTGCCACCTTCGCCGTAACAGCGTATATAGCCTGTGATTCTTCCGCCGGAGTGTCGAATATATTTACAAAGTGCTTTTTCGGCACGATAAGAGCGTGTCCCTTGTGAACAGGTCTGATATCCAGAAAGCCGATGAACAGCCCGTCTTCATAAATTTTGCTGCAAGGAATTTCCCCCGCCACTATTTTACAGAAAATACAGTCCATGACTTTCACCTCCTTAATAGAGCGGGTATTTTAGCATTTTCGCGTCTGAAAACAAGAAATAAACTGTAACTATCTGTTGAAAAGGTCATAAAATCTTTCTATACTTAGAAAATTAGTAAGGATGGTCAGCCATGTCAACGCCCGGAAGACTTGAACATCAGCTGGATGTCACCTACAGATATTTTTCTCATCACATACGCACATGCACTTCTGTGGTTGTTGCCATGCTGGATGTGGTGGCGGAGGGGCTTACAGACGACTCCATGACCGCTATGATTATGGAATCCGGCTATCTGCTGGATATCTATGACAGGGGCATGAGCGTCTGCTTCAACCATATCCTGGGAAAAGCTCACGAAGCCGAGATCGAGAAGGTCGATATAGGTCACCTGCTGGAACTCTACATAAAAAACGCCGTGTCCGAAGAGACGCCGGCTGAGATTATACACAACATAGAGGGCATGCATCTGCGATGCGACGCTTATTCATTTAAAAGTATTTTTCAGATACTCTGCCAGGAGGGTTTGTCCTCCGCAAAAAAACAACTGAGGATACAGCGCAGCGGCAGCACGCTATCTATAAGCCCGGACAATGGATTTAACGAAGTACAGCAGATATTCGACATATTTGCTGAAGTGCTGAAAAAATCCGGAATAATAATGGAGTTCGATAAAACTTCTATAACTCTGAGGTTTACAGATGAAAGTATTAATAGCTGACGATGAGCTTCGTCTGCGAAAGGTTGTTTCGCTCCACCTGAAGAAGAGCGGATTTGACGTATATGAAGCAGGCAACGGACAGCAGGCGGTGGACATGGCGAAGGACATATCGCCGGATGTCATCGTGCTGGATGTTATGATGCCGGAGAAGACCGGGCTGGAGGCCTGCGCGGAGCTGAAAGGCACTGACATGTTTAAAGACACCCCGGTCATCCTGCTCACCGCTATGGCTGAGAGCGAAGATATCAAAAAAGGCAAAGAGGCTGGAGCGGACGAATACCTTACCAAGCCGTTCAGCCCTAAAGAACTTATAGACATGATAAAAAGCAGGTTCTAATGAAGGTTCTCTTTATCGGATCCGCAGAGAGCAGAGCGTTTTTTCAGAAGGCGCTCACAGGGCATGCCGAACTGACAGCGGACAAGAACGCGGATGCCTGTGTGGTGGAAGTTTCAGACGCTTCCACACTTTTTCGCCTGCCGAAGAAATTCGGCGTTCCCACATTCTTTTACATCACCAAAAAAGACAGACAGATTCTGGAAGCCCTGAAAGATTTTAAAATTACCGGGATTTTCTTTCCTCCTCTGAAGGAGGAAGACGTGGTGAAAAAGCTGACCGATGGACACAAACAGCCAGAAACAGCAAACGGCGGAGAATATGACACTCTGAAAGCGAAAATAATAGCGAAGGCGGAGAATATCCCCCCTCTGCCCGCATTGGCAAGAGAGCTGGTGCGTCTCACACGCAACGACAAAACGAAAATGAAAGATTTCGTGGATCAGATAAAGAAGGATCAGGGGCTCAGCTCCCGCATTATAAAACTGGTTAACTCCCCTTTTTACGGACTTCGTCAGGAGATATCCAGCATAGACAGAGCCACTGTTCTGATGGGGCTCAACACAGTGAAAAACCTGGCTCTGGCGGTTTCCACCGAGTCATTTTACAATAAAAACTTCAGCCTGCTGAAAACAACAGGTCAGGAGATATGGCAGCACAGCTTCATGGTCGCCATGCTGTGCGAGGCGATAGGCAAGGCGGCGGGAGAGGACGAAGACGCTCTCTATCTCGCCGGGCTGATGCACGACATGGGGAAGACAGTTATCGTTGACTTTCTGGTGAAAGAGGCGGTGACTATAGAGGACGAGAGGGCTCAGCTGGGTACAGACCACTGCGCAGTGGGCGAGCTGGTTCTGACGAAATGGTCGGTGATAAAGAGCATCGCCGAAGCTGTGCGGGGTCATCACGAAAAAGGCAGGGACAGATTCTCTCAGATACTCTATTTCGCCAACCAGATGCACAAGGCAAAGAATATCGAAGACGTGCACGATCTGATAGATGACTGCGCTCTGGCGATGGAGCTTCCTCCGGAGGCTATCAGCTCTGTGGTTCTGCCCATTCTGGAAACAGAGGAGGAAGAAGATGCAGCTTCCTGACAGGATGCTGGAGACACTTTTTACATCCGGCGTTCAGGATCTTTTTCACGGACTCAGAGAACTTCTGGAAGCGAAATGGTTCGTTCCGTTCACCATATGGCAGACAGAATCGAATATCTGCTCACCCGTCACAGGACATTATAAAAACGCCGAAGGACGTTATGACATCCACGATATGGGATATGACGGCAGGGCATGCAACAGAAACACCATCGTTCTCGAGTTCTTCGATGAGCGGATAGAAAATAAATGCACCGTATTTTTCACATACATGGGAGGCGTTTACGGCGCCGTCACATTTCACGAAACACCTGAGGAGAGTCAGCTCTGCTGTCTGGAAAACGTCAGCGGATATCTGGGTCAGCGTCTGGCGGAGCTGGTAGCCAGAGAGCGCAACATCAACGTATATGTGGACTATCAGAAAAAACTGGAATTCGTGAAGCAGAGCAGCAGGATACTCCGGGCGGTGGAACTGGACGAAGTGGTGGCTATGGCTCTCACTTTCTTCATGGATGTTTTCAGCGCAGAGGCGGGATGCGTTCTTCATGGTGACGATTTCAAGGGATTCGGGATAGAGACGGACGATATCAAAAAACATATTACCATCTCCGACATGTCCGCCTATGACTATGCGGTGAAGACCGGATTCACAGAATTTGTCGAGGAACATATAGAGTGTTCCAAGTTCAACATAGATAACGTCTTTATCATTTTTGAAGAGACCAATAATATTCATATTCTGCTTTTCAACATACACTTTGACGTGATACCGGATAAGGAGTTCTCCGAGCTGGTATCGTCCATCGTTTCCACGGCTGTGGAAAACGCCGTCTATCACCAAAAGATGACAAAGCTGAAAGTTCAGGAATCGGAAATGACCGCCACGGGCGAGATTCTGAACAAATTTGTTTCTCAGAGGATTTCCGCCGACAGAAATTTCAGCATCGAGGGGATCAACTTCCCAGCGCGTTCCGCCGGGGGCGACTATCTGCTGGCTAAGGACACTGACGAAGGCACTTTCTTCTGCATAGCGGACGTATGCGGCAAGGGATATTCGGCGGCTGTGTTCACCGTGGTTCTGAGCGTGTTCACAGAGAATGCCGAGCATTTTGCCGCTGACAAGGCTTTGGACAAAATGACAGACGCGCTGAACAGATTCATCCTCAGCAAAAACTTCGGCGACAGATTTATCACGGCGTTTTTCGGATTCATATGTAAAAAGACTAAAGAACTGAAATATCTGTCATGCGGGCATGAGCCCATCATGCACTTTTCTGATAAAAACACTAAGATCACATCGGATTTTCTTCCCATAGGGCTGATGGAAGAACCGTATCAGGTGAAATCCGTAAATCTGAAAGACGGCGACTGCCTGTTTCTCTATACTGACGGGCTCATAGAGTATATCGATGAGGACTCTCTGATGAATGCGGTCAAACAGCTTGCAGAATCCGGCAAAGAAGCTATACTGGATACCCTGTATAAGGTGCTGGTGAAAGACACCGCCATGCAGAAAGACGATTTTACCTGTATGATTATCAGGGTTTAAGGGGATTTACTTGGAGCAGAAATCTAAAGAGATACAGCAGATGTTTGACAATATAGCGGGGCGCTATGACCTTCTGAACAGGTTATTGAGCTTCCGCACGGATGTGCGCTGGAGAAAAAAAGCTATAAAACTGGCGGAGATAAAGAGCGGACAGACCGTTCTGGATCTTGCCTGCGGCACAGCCGACATGATGATAGAGATGAACCGCAGAGTGGGGGGAATAACCCTTGTCGGCGGCGATTTCAGCTATAACATGATGAAGATAGGTCAGCAGAAGTTTCCTGAAGGTCTCTTCTGCGTTTCAGACGCCCATAACCTGCCCTATGCCGATAACAGCTTCGACAGGATGACAATATCGTTCGGATTCCGCAATGTGACGGACAAACCGAAAGGTCTCGCCGAGATGCGCCGTGTGCTTAAACCCGGCGGCAGACTCTGCATACTGGAATTTTCCCAGCCGGAAGGTCCCATATTCAGCAGACTCTACAGACTCTATTTCACAAAGATACTGCCCTTTATAGGCGGAATTATCTCTGGTGACAGAAAGGCTTATGAATATCTGCCCGATTCCGTTTATAAATTCCCCAAAAGGGACGTCTACAGAAAAATGATACTGGACGCCGGATTTGCCGATGCTCAGTTCAACCCGATGACATTCGGCATATGCGATGCCACCATCTGCATAAAAGGAGACGCCTGATAGACTTCGGTGAATATCTGGACTATGCCGCATCGTCCGGCGGGCTGGATATCATTTCCGAGCTCACAGACGGCACGGACATAGCGAAAAGGGCGGCATATCACAGCAAAAACGGTCTGAATGCCCTCCTGTATACCAGACACCGGTCGTCTGAAATCCCTCTTCTTCTCAATCTTTACGGTACTATGGACAGGCTGGAAAAGGCATGGGGAATGTCATGTGACGCCATAGCCGAAAAAGCCTATAAATCTATTGATCTGAAGCCGGAACTAGAATTCACTGAGCCGGATAAATATGCAAAACTGAGCGGGCTTTCCTGTCTGCCTCTCTATAAATTCTATGAAAACGACACCTCAGGCACGCTGTCCATGGCGTGCATAATCTCTGAGAGCGATAATATATATGACTGTGGAATATATAGAATCGAGCCCATTCCTGAAAATGAGGCTGTGGTTCACTGCCGTGAATCATCGGAGCTTTTCCGGCTGGCGGAATCTTCTGATTCTGTGCCTGTTACTGTGGCCGTGGGGTGCTCGCCTTATCTGCTTTATACCGCCGCCTGTTCTCTGCCGGATGACGTGGATGAGCTGAGGCTCGCCTCCTGTCTGGGGAGTGTGCGTTGGATGGAGACGGAGCATCATCCCGTGCCGTCAGACACGCACATCATCATTCAGGGCAGGCTGAACGGCAGAAAGGCGCTGGGCGGACAGTTCTATAACTACAAAAAGAGCTACTGTGAGCGGAAGATGTTTCCGGTGATGGAGATCGAGTCTGTCAGGATAAAGCCGGATGGTGTGTTCCAGTCCACCGTGATAGGCGACCCGCCCATGGAGAACGCATGGCTGGGGATAGCCGCCGCCAGACTGCATTTTTACCGGATGAAAGACCGATATCCAGAGATTATGGACATATCGCACCCCGCTGAAGGGGTTTTCGGGTTAAAATGTGTTGTAAAATGCCGGGAAATAACACCTGAACTGAGAGATGTCTTCAAAAATGACTGCTTCTACAGCGGATTCAGCGAAATAGAGTTTCAGTCGCTATGAAAGGAGCAGTTTGTCGTCTGTCAGATTGACCTTGCGGACTTTTTCGAACATATCTAAGAGGTCTCTGACGGAGAGCCCCTGTTTTTCCTCCGCTTTCAGATCAACAACTATCTCGCCGCCGTGCATCATTATAATCCGTGTGCCGAAATCAATCGCCTGCTGCATGTTGTGGGTAACCATCATAGCGGTCAGCCCCCGCTCGGATATGATGCTCTTAGTCAGAGACATCACCAGTTCTGCGGTTTTCGGATCCAGAGCGGCTGTGTGTTCGTCCAGCAGAAGTATTTTCGGGTCTGCCATCGCCGCCATCAGCAGGGTCAGGCACTGTCTCTGTCCGCCGGAGAGCAGTCCGGCGTTGGTCTTCAGCCTGTCTTCCAGCCCCAGTCCCAGTCCGGTCAGCATCTCTCTGAACATGGCTCTTTTCTTTTTTGTCACGCCTCTGCGGAACCAGCGTTTTTCGCCCCTTTTCAGAGCGATAGCCATATTTTCCTCGATGCTCAGTGATTTCGCCGTTCCGCTAAGTGGATCCTGAAAGACCGAGCCGATGAATTTTGCCCTGACGAAATCGGGCAGTCCTGTCACATCGTTTCCGTTTATGACTATCCTTCCGCTGTCGGGTTTAATAATTCCGGAGAGCAGATTCAGCATGGTGGATTTTCCGGCGCCGTTACTGCCTATGACGGTGACAAACTCGCCTTTATCGATTTTTATGGAGAGGTCGGCTATGGCGGTGTTTTCGTTCACCGTGCCTGCGTTGAACACTTTTTTGATATTCGTCATCTCTATCATTGTCTCACCTCGCCTATCTTCTTTCTCAGGCGGGGAAAGCTGAGAGCGAACACGACTATAACCACGGTTATAATGTTAAGATCGCCTGGGGCGAATCTGAAATCTCCTATCTGGAAAGACAGAGCATAGGCAACTGCCATGCGGTAGATCATAGAGCCCACAATGACTCCGACAACCGCTTTCAGCACTGTTCTGCTGGAGAGCGCCGCCTCGCCCACTATGACGGAAGCGAGCCCCGCGACAACTGTCCCAATGCCCATGTTCACATCGGCAAAACCCAGCGACTGAGCCGCCAGAGCGCCGCATATGGAAACGAGGCAGTTGCTGAACGCCACACCGTAAAGTGTCATTCTGTCGGTGCTGATTCCCTGTGCACGCACCATCTTCATGTTGTCTCCCGCCGCTCTGAGAGCCAGTCCCAGATCTGTGTGAAAAAACCATATCAGAAGAACAGCCGTGATAACGGCGAAAATTCCGGCGAGGATTATGGAAGCTGTCTGTGGGGCGAATCCCAGGTTTTCTATGGGGGTGTAGACCGTGTCGTATCCCAGAAGCGAAATATTGGGCATGCCCATTATACGCAGGATGATGGAATATGACCCTATCATGGTGAGGATACCTGACAGCAGGTTGAGTATTTTCAGCTTTGTGTTCAGAAGAGCTGTGATGGCTCCGGCTATGGCTCCGGATGCGGCGGCGATCGTCACGGCGAGGTACGGGTTGTATCCTTTGGTGATGAATACAGCGCACACGGCAGCGCCCAGCGGAAATGTTCCGTCCACGGAGAGGTCAGGAAAATCAAGCGCTCTGAATGTGAGGAAAACACCGAGAGCCATGAGCGAGAACAGAAGTCCGTGCTCAATGGCTCCCAGAAAAGCGTATAAAGTCATTATTTTATTATTTCGTCAGCGGATTTCAGCAGGTTTTCGGGGATGGATATTCCCAGAGCGTCCGCTTTCTTTTTGTTTATAACCAGCACCATCTCTTTCTGAAACTCCACGGGTGTGCTTGCGGGGTTTGCGCCCTTCAGCACACGGCAGACCATGTTTCCTGTCTGAACACCGTGTTTGTAATAGTCGAAACCTCTGGCGGCGAGAGCGCCTCTTTTCACAGAGTCTGTGTCAGACATTACGAGCGGTATTTTGTGAGCGTCAGCCACTTTTATCAGCGCTTCCAGAGCGGAAACGACTGTGTTGTCCGTGGTGATGTATATCGCCTGAACCTGACCGACCAGAGAGTTGGCGGCGGTGGCAACGTCCGCGGATGTGGCGATGGCTCTTTCCACCAGCTTCACATTGCGCATTTTAGCGGCTTTCTGAGCCAGAGCGAGCTGTGAACGGCTGTTCTGCTCTCCGGCGTTGTATATTATTCCGACTGATTTGGGCTTTACGCCCAGATCAAAAATAAGCTGAAACTGTGTGTCGATGGGGGCGAGGTCGCTGACTCCGGTGATGTTTCCGCCGGGTTTTTCGATGTTTTTAACGAGTTTTGCGCCCACAGGATCGGTTACGGCTGAAAATATCACGGGTGTAGACGGGGAAGATTTGGAATAAGCTCCCGCCAGCGCCAGAGCGGTGGGGGTGGCTATGCCGATGACGAGATCTTTTTTCGCTCCGATGAAGCTAGTCGCTATCTGGTTGGCTGTAACCATGTTTCCGTTGGCGAGCTGAACATCGAACTCGACATCTTTTCCGTTTTTGTATCCGCATTTTTCAACAGCGTCTATTATGCCTTTCTGCACGGCGTCCAGAGCGGGGTGAGCCACTATCTGGGATATGCCTATCTGTTTCTTTCCGGCGGCGAAAGCCGTCATGCAGAAGAGGGACATTATTATCACGAGAATTTTCTTCATACATCACCTTCGATAATTTCTTATATGGCGATTTTAAACCGAAACAGCTAAAAAACAAGAACTAAGTGAAACAAAAGCGTTTTTCATATTTAAAAATAAAAAAAAATATGCAAAACTGGCGGATAGTTCAATAAATCATTATTGTATATGAAGTTAACTGATTTGAATATATGTTAAATATACGGAGGTATATCAGATGAAAGCTGTGCTTCTAAAAGAATTCGGACCCGCTGAGAACATGTATGTGGGTGAGGCGGAAAAGCCTGTTCCCGCTGATGATCAGGTTCTGATCAAAGTCGCCGCTACATCCATCAACAGACCCGATCTGGTTCAGAGAGAGGGCAAATATCCGCCCCCCGCTGGCGATTCAGAGATTCTGGGGCTTGAGGTGGCTGGTGTCATAGAGGAGCTGGGCTCTAAAGTGACCGGATGGAAGAAAGGCGACAGAGTGATGACTCTGGTTGGCGGCGGCGGATACGCTGAATACGCTGTGGCATACGCTTGTCACCTGATGCCCATCCCCGAGAGCATGAGCTATGAAGAGGCGGCATGTGTTTGCGAATCATACATCACGGCTTTTTCAAACGTGTTCATGATAGGCGGACTGGAAGACGGCAACACAGCCATTTTCCACGGCGGCGGCGGCGGCGTGAATACTGCGGCTATCCAGCTGACAAACGCTCTGACCCCCAATGTGAAATATATAGTGACAGCGGCTCCCTCTAAGATGGAAGAAGTGAAAAAACTGGGCGCCAGCCTCGTTATAGACTACACAACCACACCCGATTTTTCTGAAGACGTAAAAGCGTTTACTAACAAGAAAGGCGTGGATGTTATCCTCGACCACGTTGGGGCTAAATATCTTAAACCGAACATGGACTCTCTGGGATACGCCGGACGTCTGGTTATCATCGGCGTTATCAGCGGCATCAAGGCTGAGCTGAACCTTGCTCTGATGATGGTGAAACGTCAGCAGATTATAGGATCAGTTCTTAGAAGCCGTCCCGTGCCTATGAAGGGCGAGATAGTGGCTGAGTTCACCAGAAGAGCTCTGCCGAAATTCGCCGACAGAAGCATCGTGCCTATCGTATCAGACGTGTTCCCGATCGAGAAGGTTGTGGAAGCGCACAAGATGATGGAAGCCGACAGCCACTTCGGCAAGATTGTTCTGAAGATTCAGGATCTTTAAGATACATTAAGGGCGCATCACACGATGCGCCTTTTTTTCTTCATTACGAGCCGATTTAATCGGCGTAGTAACCTCGTTAATTTAATGATTTGTATAGGTCAATCCACTCAGGATTCATCGAACTGACCAGTTCTTCTTTGGTTTTTCTGCTTTTATTTTTCAGCTGTTTTTCACGAATAATAGCCGTTTCAATATCATCAGCGACTTCATAATAAACCAGCTTACTTATATTGTATTTTGCGGTGAAGCCGTCTGCCTGTTTCTCTCTGTGCTGATATATTCGCTGAACTAGGTTTGATGTTACGCCTATATAAAGAACCGTGTGGGTTTTATTGGTAAGAATATAGACGTAACCTTGCTTCATCTTCATAATTAATAGAGATTACTACGCCTTCTGGAGAAGGCTCGTAATGACGCAAACTTAACGTCATTGCGAGGAACGTAGTGACGTCGCAATCTCATTTCATGTTCCAGAAGTGATTGACAGGTCCGTGACCTGTGCCGATGCCCATTACGTCAGCGTGCTCGATCGCTCCCTGGATATAGTCTTTGGCAGCTTTGACAGAATCATAAACAGAAAAGCCCTTAGCCAGTCCCGCCGCTATGGCGCTAGCCATGGTGCATCCCGTGCCGTGTGTGTTTTTGGTTTTGATTCGTTTTGATGTGAATGTATGAAAATCCGTTCCGTCAAAAAGCAGATCGTTCGCCTCATCCCCGCAGAAATGTCCGCCTTTCAGAAGCACATTCTGAACGCCCAGATCGTGCAGTTCCAGACAGATCTCTTTCATGTCGGCTCCGGTCACAATCTTTTTTCCGGTGATGAACTCCGCTTCCGGAATGTTCGGCGTGATGATAAGCGCCAGAGGAAAGAGCAGGCGCTTCATGTTGTCCACTGCCTCCTGTTTTAAGAGAGGCGAGCCGCCCTTTGCTATCATAACGGGATCAACGACCAGATTTTTGACATTATAATAACCCAGCTTATCAGAAACCAGTGCTACCGTGTCAGGGTTAGACAGCATGCCGGTTTTCACAGCGTCCGGGTACAGATCGGAGAACACGGAGTCTATCTGCATGGCGATGTATTCAGCCGGGATGTCCACATATCCCTGAACCCCCGTGGTGTTCTGGGCAGTGACAGCGGTTATGACGCTCATGGCGAAGACGCCGTTGGCGCTCATGGATTTTATATCCGCCTGAATACCCGCTCCGCCGCCTGAGTCAGATCCGGCTATAGTCAGCGCTTTTTTCATCATTCCGCTTTCCTCCCGTAACCGTTTCTGAATCCGTTCTTTTTCCGTTCCTGATGCTCATAGGCTTTGGACTGGATTTCGTATCTGCCTTTGCCTATCAGGTCGTCTATCTCTTTATAAAACTCAAAGCTGGGTTCTATCCGGAAATCGTCTCCGGCGTTGATATACACAGCGAATGTTTTCGGTCTCTCCAGCAAAAAGCTCACGGGGACATTGCCCTTGTGTGTGCCGATTATAGTCTTTAGCTTGCTTATTATATCGTGTGTCATGCCCACGCTGGACAGCTTAATGATTACTCTCTCGGTGAGCATAGCCACCGCTTCCGGCACATCCATTATCTTGTCGGCGAGGATAACTGTCTCCTCGTCCTTGTGGTTCACGTTTCCGGCGACTATGATGATCTTGTCCGCTGTCAGGTGTTTCAGAGCGTCTTCATACACCTTCGGAAAGACCACAACGTCCAGCTCGCCGTCCATATCCTCTATGGTTACGAAAGCCATCTTGTCGCCTTTCTTCGTAAAGATGTTCTTTATGTTTTTTATCAGCCCGCCCACCACGAAAGCGCCGTCTGATGTGGGTTCTTTCAGGTCGTTCAGGGGGGAAGCGAATGTTTTCAGTATATTGTTGTAAATAGCCAGAGGGTGATTGGATATGTAAAAATCCAGAACCTCTTTCTCCATTTTCAGAAGCTCGTTTTCAGGCATCTCGGTGACATCCGGGTAATAATGTTCCGGTTCGCCGCCCTCCTCCGGAGTCTCTTCCAGAAAGGATTCCAGAGATATGATGCCCTGCGCCTCCATCTTCTGCTTGCGCTGACCTTCTTCCAGAGCCGGTTCGAGAACCTGTAACAGCTGACGTCTGTTTCTGCCTGTGCTGTCGAAGGCTCCTGCTTTTATCAGGGATTCAAGCACTTTTTTGTTGCACAGACGAAGATCGACACGGGCGCAGAAATCGTAGATGCTCTTGAACTCACCGCCTTCCTCGCGCACTTTCAGCGCCAGTTCGATGGCGTTCATGCCCACGTTCTTTATCGCTCCCAGCCCGAAACGGATGGTTTTGCCGTCTATCACGAAAGAGGCGCCTGATTTGTTGATATCCGGCGCATGCACTTCTATGCCCATGCTCTTGCACTCTTCGGTGAATGTAACGATCTTTTCTCCCTTGTCTATTTCACAAGACAGGATCGCCGCCATGTATTCCACAGGGTAGTTCGCCTTAAGCCAGGCTGTCTGATACGACACCATGGCGTACGCCGCCGAGTGAGATTTGTTGAATCCGTATCCGGCAAACTTAGCCAGCTTATCAAACAGGTCTTCAGCCATAGCCATGTCGTATCCCAGCTTTTTAGCTCCGGGAATATTCTTGCCGTCACCACGGAGGAAAAACTCTTTCTGCTTCTCCATCTCGGATGCTTTTTTCTTTCCCATCGCCCGTCTGAGGTTATCGGCGGAGCCGAGAGAATAGCCGCCGATGATCTGGGCTATCTGCATTACCTGTTCCTGATAGATAACCACCCCTCTGGTCTCTTTCAATATCTCTTCCAGATCGGGGAATATGTAGTCTATCTCCTCTTCGCCCCATTTCCGCTTAACATATGAATCAAGCATCCCCGATTCCATGGGTCCCGGACGATAGAGCGCCACAAGGGCTATGATATCTTCGAATTCTTCGGGTTTCAGCTTTTTCAGCAGGTTTTTCATACCCGAGCTCTCCAGCTGGAAAACGCCTGTGGTGTCTCCGTGGGTGAGCAGCTCATATACTTTCGGGTCGTCCAGAGGTATTTTGGATATGTCCACCTCTTTACCCGTGTTCTGTTTTATCTGTCTGAGGGCTTCGTCTATGATGGTGAGGTTGTTCAGACCGAGGAAGTCGAACTTAACCAGCCCCACCGCCTCCATAGTGTCTTTTTCGAACTGGGTGATGATCTCCCCGTTCTGCCCTTTGCACAGGGGCACATATTCATTAAGCGGCTTATCAGATATGATAACTCCGGCGGCGTGCATGCCTGTGTTGCGCACCAGACCTTCCAACTTAATAGCGTGGTTCAGAATCTGTTCGCCCTGCGGAACATCCTTAAAATTATCCTGAAGAGTCGGGTCTTTCTCCAGCGCCTTGCGCAGAGTCATTCCGGGGTCGGACGGCAGAGCCTTAGCCAGCTTGTCCACCACGGGCAGGGGAACTTCGAGAACTCTGCCCACGTCACGGATGGTGCTTCTGCCCAGCAGTTTGCCGAATGTAATGATCTGGGAAACCCTGTCGTCACCGTATTTCTGGCGGACGTATTTTATCACTTCTTCACGTCCTTTCACGCAGAAATCGATATCGAAGTCAGGCATGGAAGCTCTCTCCGGGTTCAGGAAACGCTCGAACAGCAGTTTAAACCTGATGGGGTCTATATCTGTGATTCCAAGTGAATAGGCAACTAACGATCCCGCTCCCGAACCCCTGCCGGGTCCCACGGGAACGCCTATGGTATGGGCGTGGTTTATGAAATCCCATACGATGAGGAAATATCCGTCAAAATGTTTGTCTATAATAACGTCCAGCTCTGTTTGAAGACGTTTATGATATTGTTCGTGGAGTTCGGCGGGGATTTTAGCCAGCTTTTTCACCAGACCTTTTCTGGCGAGATGGGTCAGATAGCTGTCGATGGTGTAGCCTTCCGGCACTTCATATTCCGGCAGGTGCAGGTGTCCGAACTCTATGGACGTGTTGCATCTCTCGGCTATGGCGAGAGTGTTTGTCAGCGCCTCCGGCACTTCGCCGAAAGCGTCCCACATTTCATCCGGGCTTTTCACCCAGAGCTGGTTGGAGTGTATCTCGAATTTATTGTCGCTGTTTATTGTCTGCTGAGTCTGGATGCAGATGAGAACCTGATGCGACAGGTGGTCGCCTTTGTTCAGATAGTGGCAGTCGTTGGTCGCCACGAGGGGTATTCCGGTCTCTCTGGACATTTTGATAAGCTGGCGGTTCACCATCAGCTGTTCTTCTATGCCGTTCTCCTGAATCTCCAGAAAGAAGTCGTCCTTGCCCAGAATATCTCTGTATTCCATGGCGGATTTCAGCGCCTCGTCATATTGGTCCCGCATCAGCTTTCTGGGGATTTCTCCCGCCAGACATGCGGACAGACCGATTATCCCTTCGGAGTATTTCGCCAGAATCTCTTTGTCTATTCTGGGTTTATAGTGAAATCCCTCAAACTGCGCCAGAGAAACCAGCTTTTGCAGGTTGCTCAGCCCTTTGTTGTTCTTCGCCTGAAGAACCAGGTGATAGTTCCTGTCCTGTCCCTTTTCGTATGATGTGTTGAAGCGGGTGTCGGGCGCCACATATACCTCGCAGCCGAGGATAGGCTTAATGTCGTTCGCCAGAGCCTGTTTATAAAAATCCACGATGCCGTGCATGGTGCCGTGGTCGGATATGCCGATTATGGGTGTGGTGCCGTTCTCTTTTATCTTTTTCATCAGATCGCCCACTATGATAGCGCCGTCAAGAAGTGAATACTGGGTGTGCAGGTGCAGGTGGACGAATTCTTTTTTGGACATGAAAAAACCTCGGATAACTGATCGGGACATTCTATCAAATCGCCTCTGTTTTTGAAACAGGAAATAAGATAAAATATAGACGGAGATACAATTTGATGTTTAACCTTTTTTATGCCTATCAATCTTTTAGATATAAGACAGAGCTGTTTTTCTTTTCCTGTCTGCTGTCTGTATGGCTGTTTTATCCGTCTGTGACGGCGATGTATCTCTGCGCCTTTTTTCTGCCTGTTCTTTTCGGCGGAATCAGAAAGGGTGTTCCTGTGGGGCTGACGGCGGTTTTTCTGGCGTGGCTCATCTCTTCCCATGTGATGATAACCGAGGTGAAGAGGAGCGACGGCAAAAACTGGCTCTATTCCACCACATGGGGTTCTCTGGTGGCGCCGCCGAACTATCAGCCCGGGGATATGCTGACCGGGACTTTTAAAAAGCAGAAATACGCCTTCGTCAAAGAGGGCAGGTTCGCCAGAGGCTACTTCATAGCCGAAGAGGTGGACAAGGTGCGCAGGATAGCTCCGGCGGCATATATTCTGAAAAAGCGGGAGGATATCGCCGACCGCCTGTATCTGATGTCCGGCGGGCGTATCTTTCTGTCACAGGCGCTGGCGCTGGGCGACAAACGATATCTGCCTCCGGACGTGCGGGATGCTTATACCGTGACGGGGCTGGGGCATCTGCTGGCTGTATCCGGTCTCCATGCCGGGCTTTATGCCGCCATCGTGTTCGCTCTGTTCTCGTTTCTGTCGGTGAAGATGCGGATGATTCCCGTCATGATTTCCATGCTTCTTCTGATTCCTTTTACGGGGTTCAAGGTTACTGTTATGCGGGCGGGCATGCTGGTCTTCGCTGTTCTGGGGGCGAAATTCGCCGATCATCTCACTGACGTCAGAAAACTTCTGCTGTTCATGGCTGGTTTTTTTATGCTGGTCTCTCCGTCCATAGCCGTGGACGTGTCGTTTATTCTTACTTTTTCCGCCGTGTACGGGCTGGTGCATCTGTCATATTCCAAAAGCGTGATGACGGGGGTTTATACCGGAATGGTGGCGAGCGCTTTCATCCTGCCGGCATCGTCTTATGTGTTCGGCACATTCAATGTGACGTCTGTGCTGTCCACTCTTGCGCTGATTCCCGTGGTGACGCTTCAGATTATCACCACCGTGCTGTTCGTTCTGTTTCCGTCCGTGTCTCTGGAACCATTGGCGGCGCTGGAGAGTGTGCATCTTTATATTGTCAATTTCACCGCCGAGCATACCGTGCATTTCTTTAAACTGTATAAGCCGGATGTGTGGGTGATCCTTTTCATGGTGATCTTTCTGCTCTACTGCGCTTATAAAAAGAGGGTGCTGGCGGCATGCGTTCTGCTGATGGTGCCTTATCTGCCTTCTCAGCACGCTGTGCCTGTGGAAAAAACCGAAAAAACATCTCTTCCGGCAAAAATGAGCGCTCACGGGGCATATTTTCCCAACATGGTGCGGTCAAAGGGCTTTTTGGTGATAGATGACAAGGTTCATGTGTTTTTTAAAGGCAATTACGGCGATTTTAAGTATAAATTCCTGCCGTTTCTGGCAAAATATGAGATAATAAAGGCAGACACCGGAACGGTGTCGATATATGACGGCGAAAACAGGCTTCTGCATATCGACAATGTGTCCGAGGACTATGGCGGGGTCTGCGTCAATGAGGTTGAGAAATCCTGCAAAGCCGTATATCATACACGCTCCAACTCCTATGAGTGTGATGACGAGGGCAGGACGCATATCCTGTATAACAACAAGAAGCAGTGCAAAAACATGCATCTGCTGAAAATATCGGGAGATTTGTCCTTTGATGAAGATACTTATAAACGGCGCTGAGTACAGCATGAGAGGCGGAGCGACCACGGGTGACGCCGCCGAAACGGTGAAGCCGGAAGCGGACGTGATAATCCTGAACGGGTTCATGACAGACAGATCGGCTCTGCTGAATGAAGGCGACACCGTGCATCTGATAAAAAAAGGTGAAGCGCCCACAGATGAGGAGATGCGCCGGCTGATGACATCACGCCATACTCCGCACATAGCCGAAAGGCTGAGAGAGTGCCGCATGGCGGTATGCGGTCTGGGCGGGCTGGGGTCCAACATCGCTCTGAATCTGGCGAGGATGGGTGTCGGGTCTCTTCTGCTGATCGATTTTGACGTGGTGGAGCCGTCTAACCTGAACCGTCAGCAGTATTTCACAGATCAGCTGGGCATGAAAAAGACAGAGGCGACACTGGTTAACCTGAAAAGGGTGAACCCCTATCTGGAATATGACGTCAGAGATATGTATATCGACAGAAACAACATTCCCGGGCTTTTTGACGGGTGCGATGTTATCATAGAGGCTTTCGACAGGGCGGAAAACAAGGCAATGCTGATTAGCTATGCTTCAAAAATATACGGAGACACGCACATCATCGGCGCTTCCGGTGTGGCGGGGCTGGGGTGTTTCACCGAGTTCCGTGTTATCAAGGCGGGCAGGAATGTGCATATAGTCGGAGATTTCACTTCCGAGGCGCAGCCGGGCAGGGGGCTTATGGCTACCCGTGTGGCTGTGGCGGCGGGGATACAGTCCAATCTGGCGGTGAGGCTGGTTCTGGGCAGTCTGGCGGATTAAAGGAGAGACGATGAACATAATATTAAGCGGCGAAACAGTAGAGCTGGAGCGGGCGCTCACCATCAGCGAGCTGATAGCGAAATATGACATGAAGAAAGAGACAGTGGTGGTGGAGCTGAACGGTGAACTGCCGGATAAAGATCAGTATGACAACATAACCACGAAAGAAGGGGACAAGATAGAGCTGATAAGGTTTGTGGGTGGAGGCTAGGCTTTTTTGCCCAGCTTTTCGGCGCATTTGCGCAGACAGTTGGTGAGATCTTCTTTGATTACTGGCTTTTTAAGATATTCTATAATTCCCAGTTCCTGGGCTTTTTCGATGAAAGGTTTTTCGTTGAACGCTGTGGTGATAACGATGATAGCTTCCGGGTTGGCAGACAGAATGTGCCTGGACATCTCTATTCCGTCCATCACCGGCATCTGAATATCTGTGATGACGATATCGGGTTTATGCTTTTTATAAAGCTCCAGCCCCTCTGCCCCGTCTTTTGCCGTGAAGATATTGTCGAATCTGCGTTTAAGAAAACGCATCAGACTCTCCCTGACGCTTGTGTCATCCTCCACATGCAGAACAGACAGGTGTTTCAGAATTTCGATATCTCTGGAATATTCTTCGTTCATATACTCCCTTGCTTTAAAATAGTTTATACTCATAACGTTCAACTGGCAATATAATTTCGATTGTCGCAGGTCAATTTTAGTTAAAAACATATGGAAATAATATTCAATTGTTTATATATTTCAAACTTGACGTAAGTTTTTGGAGGTATGAATAATGAGTAGCTGCAGTTCAGACAATTCATGTAGTTCCTGCTCATCTGCTTCCGCCTGTAGCGCTGATGAAAAAAAACAGCACGAAAGAAAAAAGGTGGAAGACAGACTGTCTAAGATAAAATATAAGATCATGGTAATGAGCGGTAAGGGCGGCGTGGGAAAATCCACAGTAGCCGTCAGCCTTGCTGCCTCTCTCCACGCTCTGGGGTACAAGGTAGGCATACTGGACGCCGACATCCACGGTCCCAACGTTCCCAAGATGTTCGGTCTGTCAGCCAGCGGTGTTCATTCCGGACCCAACGGGCTGATTCCTTTCGAAACAGAGGATGGTCTTAAGGTTATGTCTGTCGCTTTTCTGCTGAAAAACGAAGATGACGCCATCATCTGGCGAGCTCCCGTGAAACACGGCATGATAGAGCAGTTTGTAGCGGACGTGGACTGGGGCGATCTGGATTTTATCGTGATCGACCTGCCCCCCGGCACAGGCGATGAGCCCCTCAGCGTTGCGCATATCATCGGCAGCGTGGACGGAGCGGTTATCGTTACCACTCCTCAGGAAGTGGCTCTGCTTGACTCCAGAAAATCTGTGACATTCGCCCGCAAGCTCAACCTGCCCATCATGGGTATAGTGGAGAACATGAGCGGACTGGTATGTCCCCACTGCGGAGAGACAGTAGACCTGTTCAAATCCGGAGGCGGTGAGAACGCCGCAAAAGATATGGGCGTTAACTTCCTCGGCAGAGTGCCGATCGACCCTATGGTCGTTGTTCAGGGCGACAGCGGAAAACCTTATGTTCTGGAAGTGAAAGACACTCCCACTGCTAAGGCTTTCATCGAGATCGCCAAAAGTGTGGCAAAACAAACCATAGCGAAATAAGCTGTAGTGGAATAGAGTAAAGGCGGGTGTAAAAACCCGCCTTTTTATTTTGAGGTGCGATATGATACAGGCGGTTATATGGCTTGGTTCGCTTATGATGCTTTTCATCGCCGGGCTTCATTTCTATTGGGCTATGGGCGGGGAAAAACTGTCGGAAAACGTTCTGCCAGAGCGTCCTGACGGCGGAAAGCTGTTCAGACCTTCCGCTGTGGGGACATTTTCCGTGGGGCTTGTGCTTCTGACGGTGGCTGTTTCAGTATCGGCTCCTATTTTCATGAAAGGTCTGGAGGTTTTCTGGATCAGGCTAGCGGCGGCTGTCATCTTTTTCATCCGCTTCGTGGGTGATTTCCGCTATGTGGGGCTGTTTAAAAAGATGAAAAGCTCCGGATTCGCCCGTTACGATACTCTCGTCTATTCTCCGCTGAGTCTTTTCTTCGCCGTTGTCTGCTTTCTTTCGGTAATGTATTTCTGATTGCCGTTTTCATTTCAAAATTATATTCTGACTTCACAGGTGGATTATGGGATATAAAACTCTTAAACAATGCTTGGACGATCTGGAAAAACACGGACAATTAAGAATAATTGACGCAGAGATAGACCCGGAGCTTGAGCTGGGCGAGATACAGCGCAGGGTTTATGAGGCGCAGGGACCCGCTATGCTCTTCACCAATGTGAAAGGGACGAAATTTCCCGTTGCCGGAAATATTTTCGGCACTATGGACAGGACAAAATTCATATTCAGAGACACGCTGAAGACCATCGAAACGATGGTGAAGGCGAAGACCGATATACCATATCTAATCAAACATCCCTCAGAGATCTTCAGACTGCCGAAAGCGGCGCTGAATATCATGCCGAAGACAGCGCATGACGCTCCCGTTATGAAAAACAGATGCCGGCTTTCTGATCTGCCTCAGATAAAGGGGTGGCCAAAAGACGGCGGCGCTTTTGTCTATCTGCCTCTGGTCTACACAGAGAGCCCCGAAAAGGGCGGGTATAAGAACAGCAATCTGGGGATGTACCGTGTGCAGATATCCGGCAACGAATACGCACCCGATGAGTGCGGACTGCACTATCAGATACACAGAGGAATCGGAATACACCACACACAGGCGGTGGAAAAGGGTGAAAAGCTGAAGGTGAACATCTTCATAGGCGGGGCTCCGGCAATGACTATTGCGGCTGTTATGCCTCTGCCGGAGGGGATGCCGGAGGTATCTTTCGCAGGCGCTCTGGGCGGACACCGTATGCCTTTTTACAGACGTGACGATATGCCCGCCATATATTCTCAGGCGGATTTCGTCATCAGCGGATATATAGACGGGGTGAAGCCGGAAGGACCCTTCGGCGACCATGTGGGCTATTACAGTCTTCAGCATGATTTTCCCGTTCTGAAAGTCACGGATGTTTTTCACAGGGACGGAGCGATATATCCGTTCACCATGGTGGGCAGACCTCCTCAGGAGGACACCAGCTTCGGCAATTTCATTCATGAACTCACCGGAGAGCTGATACCGGATGTTCTGAAGGGTGTCAGGGCGGTTCACGCCGTGGACGCAGCCGGAGTGCATCCTCTGCTTTTTGCCATAGGCAGCGAGCGCTATACGCCCTACAGCGGGCACAGCGAACCCAAAGAGATTCTGACTCAGGCGAACGCTATTCTGGGGCAGGGTCAGCTTTCGCTGGCGAAATATCTTTTTATAGTGAACGAGTCGGACGACCCATGCATAGACATACATAACCCGGAGAAATTTTTCAAACATGTGCTGGAACGTGTGGATTTCCGCCGTGACCTGCATTTTCATACATCAGTCACCATAGACACGCTGGACTATACCGGACACGGGCTGAACAGAGGCTCTAAGCTGGTGACAGCGGTGTGCGGGGACAA
Source organism: Deferribacterales bacterium (assembly GCA_050251875.1). Taxonomy (GTDB): domain Bacteria; phylum Chrysiogenota; class Deferribacteres; order Deferribacterales; family Geovibrionaceae; genus Seleniivibrio. Next base: position 371,802 of record JBFWMA010000003.1, read on the forward strand.
AAAGCGTGAGCTAGGAAATAAACTGCCGGAGAATTTGTCTCTGCCTGATGGATTTTCAGATCCAAAAGTGGTGATGGACGGTGTTCTGGCGGTGAAAGCGCCGAAGCACACAGCAAAACGTGGCGAATATGATGAGGAGCTTCTCAGGTTCTGTCTGCACTATGAGATAGATAACCCGATAAACAGATTTCCTCTGATCGTGCTTGCGGATGATTCTGAATTTACCTCGGCGAATATCGCTAATTTTCTGTGGGTCACCTTCACACGGTCTAACCCGGCGAACGATGTTTACGGCATAGACGCTCATAACCATGTAAAACATTTCGGATGCAATGGTTCTATGGTGATAGATGCCAGGGTGAAGGCTTATCATCCGGAGGCGATGGAGATGGACGAAGCCGTGATTAAGAGGGTGGAATCGATGGCGGCGAAGGGCGGTCCGCTGGAAGGACTTTTCTGATACACTATAAAGTATGAGACTGCCACGTCAGCCTGAAGCCTTCCTCGCAGTGACGTCATTGCGAGGAGCAACGCGACGCGGCAATCTCACGAAATCTATTGTCCGCCGAACATTTTCATCATTTTTTTCATCTCGGCTTCAGAAGGCATCTGCTGTCCTCCGTTCTGAGATTTGGGAGCGCTGAATCCCGCTGTGGGTGTTTCACCGCTCACCAGCATGGCAACGCTCATTTTTGCGTTGTCTCTGATTATCTGATCGGTTTCTTTGTTGTAGGTGACTTTATATTTTGACGGCACTTTGAATTTATCAGATGATACGGAGCCCTTGTTGATCTTTGTGGCTGTTGTCTCGGATTTGACACCCATCAGATTGGCTGTGGTTTTCAGCTCCAGCCCTGATCCGGAGGCGACATATGATGTCACGCCCATCATCTCGGCTTTGTCGCATTTGAACCCCAGAATAGTGGCGGCGTTTTTTGTCACTTTACCGTTCATGTCTTTCATGGCGGCGAGACCCATTTTCTCGGCGTTTGCCATGGCTTTTTTCTTGTCGGATGATGAGAGCTTGTTGAACTCTTCTATCATACATTTCACGGGGTTTATGGTTTTTACCGCTGTGCCTTCCTCGATGTCAATGCTGTAGACCCAGTCGGGGTCGGCTATTGTTATGGTGTTTCTGCTGTGGGTTGTGCCCATTACTTTCATGGCGGTTTTTTCGTATATCGCTGTGTATCTGCCGTAGTCTCTGATATACAGCTCTTTTGTTCCTTTTTCTGTTCCTGATATGCTGTAGAATACTGAGCCCTCTTTTATGGGCATGTTCTGATCCCACGGGTTCTTTTTGGCGTGGGCAGATACAGCCAGAGCCAGCATCATGACAGCTAATAAGACTAACCTCTTCATGTTTCCTCCATATTAATTTCAATAATTAGCGTACAGAATTATTTTAACCTGAAAAAATAGCGCACGAAAGTGTATTTTACCAATGTGCGGGATTAATCAAATTTGTCTATATGCAGGTTCGCTGTTTCTGCATTTTGAGAACATATTTTATACGCAATCTGTTGATTATTTTACTAATCAGATATATGTTGAAGTATTAAATTGCAAGGGGCTAACGATGAAAAAAGGAATACTGTTTCTTTCTATTTTACTTATAGTTGCCGCATGCGGCGGTGGCGGTGGCGGAGATTCTGTGTCGTCTTCTATCTCTTATGACGGAAGAACAGACCCTGCTGCGCTTACATCAACTAATGCGCCAGCCGTGAATGATGAGACTGAAAAAGCCGGTGCGGTTGCATATGGTATTGACGAAAGCATAAGATCTGCTATTGGTGACAAAGGTATTCTGGCTGTGGCATATGATGCTGCCAGAGACGATATCGCTATTATCGCCGGGAATGGTGATATATCAAGCAGGGCTTCAAGCTCTGTATCAAATACAATTAGTGGTACATGCGGCGGCTATGCGAGCTACACAGGAACAGGCGATGCTGTTACAGGAGCTATGAATGTTGATATTACTTACTACAACTATTGTAAGAATAATAATACAGTAAATGGCAGTGTCTCTTTTGACGGATATTTTAACTACTACACGCAAAGAATAATAAGCGGGACATATTTATTTTCTAATGTGACATATACTAACGTTTACTACAGTGAATCGATGAACGGCACTATCTCGTTTACTTCCAATTCTCTGACAATTAATTGCGATTATGTAGATGCAATCGGTACAAAATATAGGTCGCAAAACTTCACAATTTCAAATAGCGGTGGGTTGTATTCTTTTTCAGGACGTATGTATTATCAGGATTACGGATATGTAGACATAACTACAACTACTGCTTTTACCATTGATTCTTATGGAAATATTATTTCAGGTGAGATGGTATTGACCGGATTAAGCTCTGCGGTGAAAGTTACTTATTTATCGAGTTCAAGGACGATCTATGTTGACGCCGACGGCAACGGAATTTACGAAACGGCACTTTAAATATAAAAGGGCGCTTTAAGCGCCCTTTATTTTTATGCGTTGGAAGGGAATCGCTTTTTCTGCGGATTCGTCCTGAATCCTTGTAAAAGCCAGCCAGCTCACTTTTCGCCGGCATCGTGCCGGCACATCCTCCCTATTCGGTCGGCGTTCGCTGTCGTTCGATTCCGCTGTAAATGAAAAAAGCACCCGTAAAGGATGCTTTTATTTATTAATGCCTAGGACGGGAATCGAACCCGTACAGGAGTAAATCCCGAGGGATTTTAAATCCCTTGCGTCTACCAATTCCGCCACCCAGGCAAACTTATTTGAAAAAGTAACATCTAGTATTGAATTATAAAATCCCGAGGGATTTGATGCCGAACTTCGTTCGCCACTCCTAAAGGAGGAAATCCGCTTGCGTCTACCAATTCCGCCACCCAGGCAGTGTTATAAACCGTCCAGAAATTTAACAGTTTTGTCCTTCAAGGTCAATTAAATATCACAGAGACGTCAGACTTTTCTGTCACACGTCCGATTATATCGGAGTCTTCATATCCTACAGATTTCAGAACTCTCACCATCGCCTCAGCGTCTTTCTCCGCCACGCCTATCAGCAGTCCGCCGGATGTCTGCGGGTCGAAATATACCATGTGGCTGTTGTCGGGAGCCTGTTTAAACACACACTGATCTTTTACAAATTCCATGTTTGAATAGGCGCCCGCAGGAATAATGAACTGAGAGGCGAATTCCTTTGCCCCGTCCTGAACATGTATCCTGTCGGTAAAAAACTCTACTGTAACGCCGGAGCCGGAAGCCATCTCGTTTCCGTGTCCAGCCAGACCGAAGCCTGTCACGTCTGTGCAGGCGGATACGTCAAACTGGCGCAGGATGCCTGCGGCGTTTTTGTTGCTGAGCGTCATGGTTTTAATGACTTCTGCGGCGTATTCGTCATTGCACAGCCCCGCTTTGATAGCGGTGGTGATGAGCCCTATGCCCAGCTTTTTCGTGTATATCAGCACATCATTCTGACGGAGTCCGACATTGCGGTAGAATTTTTTGTCTTTTATAAGCCCGGTGACTGAGAATCCCAGCTTGATCTCGGCATCGTCCACAGTGTGTCCGCCGCACAGAGAGCAGTTCACAGCGGCGAATTCGTCAGCGGCTCCCTGCATCATGGCTCTGATGTCGTCCTTGTCCACGGAACAGCTGTATGAAAAAACGCTGAGTGCGGAAACCGGAACCCCGCCCATGGCGTATACATCGCTCATGGAGTTCAGGGCGGAAATACGTCCGAATGTGTATGCGTCATCCACCACGGGGGTGATAAAGTCAACTGTCTGAACAAGATAGCCTGAATCGCCGATATCGAGCACAGCGGCATCGTCTCCTGTTTCGAACCCCACAAGGAGCTTTTCGGGGCGGTAGAGCTTCAGACCATTAAGTACCTGCGACAGGTCACCCGGACCCATCTTAGCGGCTCAGCCGGCGGCTTTTGCGTAGGCTGTCAGACGTTTTTTGTCCACACACATCTCCTTGTTGAAATAAAAAAGGGCGTAAAGGGACAAAAGCCCGGTTACGCCCTGATATTATAATCGGAAAATTATTTATGAAGCTCTTTACAAGCCTGATAAATATATTTGAACAGCTCAGGAGTGTCGGCTTCATCCAGACAGGAGAACGCCAGACGCAGGTCTGTGCTTCCGGAAGAGATGGTGCCTATGCCGTATTTGTCCAGAAGATAAACACGGAGCTGTTCGGCGTCCAGATTTTTCAGTCTGAGGCACATGAAATATCCGGAGTTGAAAGGATAAGCTGTGAATTCATCTGAGAAGTCGTTCTCAGCCAGAACTTTTTTGAAGCTCTTTGCGCGTCCTTTCATAATTCTGACTTTCTCAGCTCTCTGCTCTTCGAATTTAGGATCGTTGAGCGCTTTCAGGATGATAGACTGAGAGTTGTGAGGACAGTTGGAGATTGTGCCTCTGATAAGACCTGTCAGCTTTTTCTCCAGAGCGGCCATCATGCCTTTCTGGTCTGCGCCGGCTGTCTGACCGAATGTCACGAATCCCACACGGAATCCCCATACGAAGTGTTCTTTGGTGGATCCGTCCAGCTTGATGGGGAGCAGGTTTTTGCTTCTGCCGACCAGCAGGCTGAAAACAGATTCGGGGTAGATGTCGTCTTCGTAGAAAAGACCGAAGTAAGCATCATCCGCAACGACAACAACCTTAACGCCTGATTCGGCGATGGCTGTCAGCCCGTCAGCAATGGCGTGCGCCTCTGACACTGTGGGGGCATAGCCGGAGGGGTTGTTGGGGAAGTTCAGGATAACCATTACTTTTCCCTTGATGCGGGCTACTTCACGGCATTTTTCCAGAAGGGCGTCTACATTGTATCCGCCGTTATCATTGAATGTCTTGAATGTTGATATTTCAGCTCCGCCGATGGTGGCATATGTCAGGCGGTAGTTGCCCCAGAACATATCGGGCAGAACAAGAGTGTCGCCCTTTTCCAGGAACATGTCGCCAACCAGCTTCAGACCATGTGTCAGAGCGTTGGTAACCACGGGCAGACTGAGAGTTTTTCCTGCCAGAGTGGGGTTGTCTTTAAGAATTTTTTCCGCCCAGCGCTTTCTCAGCTCGGGTTTACCGGATGAGGGAGCATAGGTGAAAAGGTCGGATGCTGACATGTCGTTAAAATATTTGTATACGCTGTCGAGGTACATGGGACCTTTTTTATCTGTGGCGATGCCGATAGTCACGTTGAATTTATGCGCCTTCTCTTTTGCTTCAGCGGACTGCGTAATAATGCCTTTAGGCATAAATAGGTTCTTCCCGAGGTCGGAGAGCATCTCCAGAACGATGGGGCTGTCTTTTGCGATCTGTTCGTTAAGCTCTTTGGCTAATGGATTCATTAAAATACCTCCCAAGTAGAAAAGGCAAAAGTACCCTATTATACTTACTTGACTTTGTTTTTAAAAGATAAATGTTATAATAGTACATCGATTGATACAAAAAAAATTGGAGGCAGTTATGAGCATTAGTATGCAAAAAGCTCTCAAAACCGCTCATGAGGCTGAGAAAGAGGGTATGAAGAATTACCTGAAGTATGCCAAGGCTACCAAGTATGTTAACGGGAAAAATATGTTTATCCAGCTCGCTCTTGATGAGATAGATCACATGGAACTGATAGAACAGTTCATGGAAAAAGCGCTGAAGGGCGAGAAAATCACATCTGTGGACGTTCCCAAGAGCCGTCTGGCTAAGTTCATGCCCGACCTGAAAGACATCAAAAAAGCCGAAAAAGCTGATGTGTCCGATTCAGATGCTCTGAAAGTGGCTCTGATCCATGAAGAAAAGGCGAGCAAATTCTATCTGGACGAAGCCGCTAAGGCGGAAGATCCTGAGCTGAAAGCGTTTTTTCAGAAACTTGCCGATGTTGAGCAGAAGCATTATGCCATCATAAAAGCAGAGCTTGATTTCATGCAGGAAGACGGTTTTTGGTTTGATGCTATGGAGTTTTCTCTCGAAAAATAATTTTAGAAAATTTTATGATAAGTAGTTGACAAAGGGGGCGGATATTGATATATTCGCTCCTCGACAATCCCTGATAGCTCAATCGGCAGAGCAATTGACTGTTAATCAATAGGTTGCTGGTTCAAGTCCAGCTCGGGGAGTTTCAAAAGCCCTTCATTACGAAGGGCTTTTTTATTTTGTGCAGTATCTGGAATTTTATCAAAAAATCTTATGTCAGCACAATGTAAGCAGCGTTTTTTGACATTATCATTTTGACCCCATCGCAATCATGCACATGAGCTGGCATTCCCTGAAAAGCAAGTTGCCCCCTGATTTGGTGTGCGGAATCTTATCCTTGCTGCTCCAGTTATAAATGGTCTGCGGAGCCTTTCCTAACAATCTTGCCGCATCTTCAGTTTTCAGCATGTTCTTTTCCATATCCTTATACGGACACACTGAATTGGAACGGTAAATACATTTATCGCAATGGTGTATAAGTGCCTCACTTTTCATCTGTTCTCGCCTCCTGTTCATAAAAGGCTACTGATTTATTGGAAGTAAAAATGTGGTATTTTGGAATTTGAGTAGATTTTTCTGGCAGAAATATTTTTTGATTTTTATGTTGTTTGTTGCCTGAGAATCGGTATTTTGAGCCTGTAACTTTCTGATGTGTAATTGCAATTAAAGAATGTGGTTTTTTGGGAAGGGTAATGAAAGAGCGTGCCCTCGCAAAATGTTGAGGGCACTTTTGCTAAGTTTTTTAGAATTATCTACTCAGCAGGTATCCTTTCAAGGCTTATATCATCAAGGACAATGTGATTGTTGTCTATTACTCTCGCTACTTTTATTTTTTCCTGTGTGGTTATAAGAATTCTGTTTCCACCATCTGATTTTACTTTTAAGATTTCTTCTATTTCCATTGGTATTTTAAAATCATCTGAACCAACTGTAAGCTGCATCGCTTTTTTATTCATATTTATAATATAAGTGACTTCTTGATTCAGAAGCTTGCCTTTCCATTTTCCATGAAGAACCTTTGATTTATTATCGTGGAAAACAATAATTAAGATTATCAAAACTAAAGTACCTATAATTAGCTTTTTTTTCATAATTCACTCCTGTCAGAAATAATAACTCAAGTTTCGCATCTTGATATAGTGCGATAACTTGTTGTTATAGCTAGGATAACAATAGAAAAAGTCTCACATAGATGGTATATTGATTTTCCAATAACAATTACATCAAGGAGACTTTT